>NZ_JBASFI010000021.1:0-304028 GCF_049652925.1 Azonexus sp. | reverse complement strand
ATGGTGCCGTGCGCCTCGGCTGTAGTAAAGAAACTGGACCAGTCTGCGCGCTCTTGTGAAGCAGACGCAGCAAGCGTCCTAAACGCAAGGACAATTGATAGCGAAAAGAGAATTAGGCTACGTCGATTCATCGCACTAATTGTAGCCGTCTAGCCAAGCTTGAATGACTGGTCTGTGCTTGATTGCAGCCGTGCTGCCTGAGAACTGTAACCGGCTGCAATGGGTCGTGAGTACTCAGTAGCGACTGGCCGCTTCCGGGAATTGGGTTTTTACTGACCGCTTTCCGACCATGAATTCGAAGAGGCAAACTGTCGCAAACCGACGTTTTGCCGACATGGTGGCTACTCGGTAACAGCCGTTCAGCCATACTCAATTTATGCGAGCTGGAATGCTACGAAGCGGCCGTTCTGGATATCTCAATACTGGGCTGCCCGTTGGCCAACACCAGTTCCCTTGAATCGTTTTTTTCGCCTCTGGTATGGCGTTGAATATCTATTCACTTCGCAGCTTGATTGTTATCAAGACTAAATTCTTCCGAAGACAGCCTCAATTGGTGCCTTCATTACCCCTTGATCTTGATCAAAGCAGCAAAGCCAAGGCTTGCGACAGTGCCGATCCTTATTCAAATTTTGAGAGGGTAAAGGGAGTCATGATTTCAACAAAATACAAACGCAGTAGCTTGATGGCATTGCCGCTTCTGGCGGCGCTTGTCCAGTTTGCCTTTGCCGAAACACCGGCCGCGCACGGCGACGGCGCGATGCGCGACTACCAGGCGGCAGGCGGTTCGCCACTGGCTGACGTGAAGATGCATCAGGACATCAATCCGCTAGCGCCCAAGATGTCGGAACCCGAGTTTGATAAAGCCAAGCGCATCTTCTTCGAACGTTGTGCCGGCTGTCACGGGGTGCTGCGCAAGGGCGCAACAGGTAAACCGCTGACCCCGGATATCACCATTGAAAAGGGGCTGGAATATCTGAAGGTCTTCATCAAGTACGGCTCGGCCGGTGGCATGCCGAATTGGGGCACGTCCGGTATTCTGACTGATGATGAAGTCGACCTGATGGCTCGCTACATCCAGCAGACGCCGCCAGCACCGCCGGAATTCGGCCTGAAGGAAATGGAAGCGTCGTGGAAGGTCATCGTTCCCGTTGAACAGCGTCCGAAAAAGAAGATGAACAATCTCAATCTTGAGAACCTGTTCTCGGTGACCCTGCGCGATGCCGGTGAAATCGCCCTGATCGACGGCGACAGCAAGAAGATCGTCAGCATTCTGAACACTGGCTACGCCGTCCATATCTCGCGCATGTCGGCTTCTGGCCGCTACATGTTCGTGATTGGCCGCGACGCCAAGATCAACCTGATCGACCTGTGGATGGAAAAACCGGACACGGTGGCCGAAATCAAGGTCGGCATGGAAGCCCGCTCGGTCGAAAGCTCGAAGGCGAAGGGTTACGAGGACAAGTACGCGATTGCCGGCACCTACTGGCCGCCACAGTTCGTGATCATGGACGGCGATACGCTCAAGCCGCGCAAGATCGTCGCCACCCGCGGCATGACTGTCGGTACCCAGGCTTACCATCCTGAGCCGCGCGTTGCCGCCATCGTTTCCTCGCACTTCAACCCGGAGTTCTTCGTTAATGTGAAGGAAACCGGGATGGTCTATTCGGTTGACTATCGCGACCTGAACAACCTGAAAATCAAGATGATCGAAGCGGCGCCTTTCCTGCATGACGGCGGCTTTGAGTCGACGCATCGCTACTTCATGGATGCGGCCAACGCCTCCAACAAGATTGCGGTCATCGATACCAAGGAAGGCAAGCTGGAGAAACTGGTCGAAGTCGGCAAGACACCGCACCCGGGTCGTGGCGCCAACTTCATTGATCCCAAGTTCGGCCCGGTGTGGGCGACGGGTCACCTCGGTGACGACACGATCGCGCTGATCGGGACCGACCCGAAGAAGCATCCGGACAATGCCTGGAAGGTCGTGCGTAGCCTGAAGGGCCTGGGCGGCGGTTCGCTGTTCCTGAAGACGCATCCGAACTCGAAGAACCTGTGGGTCGATACGACGCTCAATCCGGAACCGAAAGTCAGCCAGTCGGTAGCGGTATGGGACATCAACAACCTCGAAAAGGGTAATGAACTGATTCCGATCGGTGAATGGTCAGGCATCAAGGATGGCCCGAAGCGTATCGTCCAGCCGGAATACAACAAGGCAGGTGACGAAGTGTGGTTCTCTGTCTGGAACGGCAAGGACCAGGAATCGGCAATCGTGGTGGTCGATGACAAGACGCGCAAGCTGAAGGCTGTCATCCGCGATCCGAGACTGGTCACGCCAACCGGCAAGTTCAACGTCTTCAACACGCAGCACGACGTCTACTAAGACTAAAGAGGGGGTATGGCTCCTCCGAGAGAGGAGTTACACCCCCTTTTCTTTTTGCTTAGTATGAGTTCGGGAACAACTTCAGGAAATATTCTCCAATTGAACGCCCGCTTTAACGATCCGTATCGAGCCCGGCGCGAACTGCTCTCCGGCAGCAAGTTCTTTGCCGGACTGCCGCCTGCCCTGCTCAACGAGCTGGTCGAGGCGAGCAGCCTGCTCGAACTGCCGGCCAACCATACACTATACGAAGCAAGCGATCCGATCCGTGAAGCGCACCTGCTGTTCAACGGCAGCGTCAAGCGCAGCACGACCATTCCCGGCGGCGCCACCAAGGTCATCGAACTTGTGCAGAGCGAGCAACTGCTAAGCCTGGGCGAACTATTCGGCGCCACACATTACGCCTCGACTTGTTGCTGCATCACGCAGACCCTGCTGGTGGCCATCGATATTCGCAAACTGCGCGAGGCCACCGAGAAACACCTCGAATTGGGCATGCGCATCATTGCCGCCCTGGCTCGCCGTCAATGCGCGATTGAGTTCGATGTCACCAGTCATCATTATGGCCTGACCGGCGCCCAGCGCTTGCTCGACTACCTGCTTGAATCGGCGGGCGAAAAAGCCAATCTGGCGGGTGAGACCACCGTCGTTCTCAAGGCCAGCAAGAAAGTGATCGCGGCGCGCATTGGCATGACGCCGGAGTCTTTCTCCCGCAACCTGCGCGAACTGAGCGACAACGGCGTTCTTGTCGTCGATGGCCGCAAAGTTCATATCCAGAATGCTGCCCTGCTCGATACGGTAGGCGGCGACAACCGGCAGCGGCTGAGTTTCTGCCGCAAACGTAAAGGCAACGCGCTCGATGCCGAGACCCCGCTGTCGGCTGGCGCGCTGGTCAACATGTGCGGCCGCCTGCGCGTACTTTCGCAGCGTATGGCTATTGCCTGGTGCATGATCGTTTCGGCGATTTCCCCACACAAGGCACTGGTCAAGCTCAACCAGCTGGAGAAGGAATTCGAACGCAACCTGGCCCGTCTAGAAAAGTCCGAACTGGCCGCCGAGTTCGCCGAGAAACTCGTGCTGATCAGGGCTTTGTGGCCGCGCTATCAATACCTGATGCATGGCGACCAGTTATCCGTACAAAAAATTGAAGATGTATTCGAACTGAGCGAGAAGTTGCTTCAAGCAACCGACGCGCTGACTGGCCATGCGGCTGATCTGGGCGAACTCCCCGCGGCGCATTACGTCAACATGGCCGGCCGCAACCGCATGCTGTCGCAGCGTATCGGCAAGTTCTTCCTGTTTCGCGAGTGGCCAAGTCTGGACGAAAAAATTGCCGTGCTGACGCCGCCTTCCTGCCTGGAGTTCGACAGCAACCTGAAGGCCCTGGGAAAAACGGCGAATATCCCGCCGGAAGTCGCCGCCCAGCTTCGGGTAGTCGCCAGCCAATGGCAGAAATTCATCCACACGCTCTGTCCGGATCTCTCCCATGCCGCCAGAACCCAACACGCCCGCCTGGTCATTGCCGAAGGCGAGCGCCTGCTGCGCAGCGTCGACACCACCGTCAAGTTGTTCGAACGGCTGACCAAGTAGCGGAGTCGCCAACGACTCGAAGATACGAAGTCTTGATGTTCATCAATTCGACGCATTGAGCAACGTCAGATTCGGACGGGCTTCGGCAGGCTTTTGATTCCCATCAAAGCGCCAATTTTTCCAACCGCGACATTACGCTCCCGCATTATTTCAACGAAGGGATCATCCAAATGAAAGCTGTCCATATCGCAATGATGTTTGCCGCCGGTCTCGGTATCTCCGGCCAGGTACTGGCCGACGAGGCACTGGCCAAGGCCAAGAACTGCATGTCCTGCCATGCCATCGACAAGAAACTTGTCGGCCCGGCCTACAAGGACGTCGCCGCCATGTACAAGGGCGATGCCGGCGCGGTCGACAAACTGGCCGCCAAGGTCAAGGCCGGTGGCAAGGGCGTCTGGGGTCAAATCCCGATGCCGCCGAACAACGTTACCCCTGACGAAGCGAAGAAGCTCGTTACCTGGATTCTCTCCCAGAAGTAACAAACGCCAGTCTTCAACGAGCAAGCAGCTTCTCGTGTTGTTGGACTAAAACAAGCCGAGAGCCAATAAGCGGAACTCTTCGTAGTTCCGTTTTTTATAGCAGTGATGTCTCTGCACAAGCGCTGCGCAGTTGCCTGTTGCTTCACGTCTCCAAGTCTGTGATCTTCGACGAACTGGATCGTGATCGCGACTATGTATGAAAAGTGCAGGCCGGGATGGCCATGCGCATGCATCAACTCATGCTCAATGTTGAAGCTTATTCCTTGTATTCAGGGAAGCAGCGCATCATTGGATACTTGATGCATGAATTGCCGGAAAGCCGGCTCGATGACGAAAATACGGTTCTCGAACTTCACGTAAATAAAGGGCTAATTGCCTCCCGCCTCAACCAGACGCAAGAATACTTTTCTCGCATCCTTCGCGAATTGAGTGAGCTTGGTCTGATCAAGGTTGAAGGAAGGCGGATACTGATCCCAAGCGTTGACCGCTTGCACAAGTATCAGACGGCGTAGCACCCTACCTACTTATTCTTGCTAATGGCGGCATCTTTTTCCCGAAGAACACGTTCTGTCACGTCTCGTGCCATGGCAACCGAACCAATGACCTTTTCGGATTCGTCGGTTACCAGAGCAAAGCTCATTTCGACATAGATTCTCTCTCCGGATCTACGTTCTGCTCGTGTCAATGTGGGGCGGCCATGTAGGCGTGTAGAACCATTAACCATCGCAGCCTCAAAACCTCGCCAGTGCGCTGGACGAAGGTGTTCAGGAATTATCAGATCCAAGCTTTGGCTGTAAGCCTCGGCAAAGGTATATCCGAACATTGATTCTGCAGCTTGGTTCCAGCGTTCAATCACACCCTCTCGATTGGCGTAGATGAGCGCATCAGAGGTCTGCTCAAGGATTAAATCACTGAGTGAAGAAATTGCTCGCGAATACCCGTCCATAGCGGTCTACCTCAACAATTTACTTCCAACTTAGAAATTTGAACTCTGTAATCGTTCCACCAAGCCTTCTGTGAAACCATCTGGCAATTTCTACTCTTTGTTACTGCTCCCATTGCCGTGAGCTAAGCCAGCTGAATTTTCGAGATCAGTCTGAAATTTTTCGCTCCCAACGCCAACGATTCGCCATGCATACATGACGCTGGTTTCACTGAATTCCAGGCCGGATTCCATATCGAGCCACCACGCGTTGGACTGCGCCCCTGGACCGAGATAGCGCCAGTGGCGCAATTCTCCGCTGCACAATTCGATCACATAAATTCCGTCGTTTTTTGGCTCAAGCATCGGGGAGCGAGAACATCCAACGAGCGTTTTCGCGCCAATATCTACCGGATTGTCATTCTTTGCTGTGATTGCTGGTTTTTGAGCCCGGCGCTACGGCGACTTCATCTCTTCGGCCCTGCTTCTGCACAATGCGTGCATTTTTCGCTGGGTTTGCGAACACGTAGCGACCATAAAGCACACAACCTTTCATTCCAGGGTCACAAGTCTGACCACCAACCTTGTGACACAAGCCATTAATTTCGTGTGGGCAACCCCATGAGCCGGCCATATTCAAGAACTCATCACTGGCGTTTCCGCCGAGTCGATGCCCCAATCGCCCCACTTGTACCAATCGTCTCCGAGCATTTCCGCCGGATGCTGGGTACGACCAGAACCATTGCCGCACTGCAACGAATTCACTGAACAATATTTATCGCAGCCCCAACAAGTCCGTTCAGGATGTTTAGGATGCAACGGAAATTTTTTTGCCATCTCGGGAGATTTGAAAAACACAGGGTCTTTACTCATAACCTCGGCCTTAATATCTGCTCAGTACTTATTATTGACCTGAATATACCTGACAAGATTACTCGGTTATGGGCGCAATCATTTGATTTCACTTAAACAATCCGCGATGTGGCGTTTGCTACACATGGCGAGTTGCAAATTTGTTGCAAGCGCGGGATTTTCGGCGGATATCGTGTCAAGCAGTCGTATGTTTGCTCACCGAATACCGGTCGTACAAGCAGCTCTGAGAAAGCTGCAACTATTGAAATTGGATAGCCACTTGGACCGTCCGCAGATGGCCGGTTGGGCGTGGTCGCGACCGGCCGCTTTGTAGATGTCTAGTCCGTAAAACCAGGGTTTGCCTGACCGTCGGGTCTGGAGAAGGCTGGGTGTCCGCAATGGGCGCGGAGTACGCATTCGCCAGAAATGGAAGCTGTCGTTCGCGACCACTCAAGGTGGAACGGCAGGTAAGCGGCGGATTGCTGCCCGATTGAGCGCCTCAGGCCAATGGCCGTTATGGCCGATTTCCAGCCAAACGAATGAGCCAGAAGTGCAACCGCAACTAATGCCTAACGGCAATGCTGCCGCGCCTTCTTCAGTTTCCGGCACTCCCATGGCGGCATCGGGTCGTCATCCTGCCAAAGCCCAAGGCGTTGCGCCCGAGCCCGGCGCTCGCCTTCTGAATAAGCCTGTCGCTGTGCCTCCGATAACTCGGATGCAAACTGCTCGGCGTACCAGGCATACCCAGCCTCAATCAGGGCTTGGCCGAGATCACGATTGCCCACCCGAACATGGCAGACCTCCCGGTCATGTCGATCCCATTTGTAGCACCAGGCCGTTGTTGGCTTGCCCGCAACCAGTGACTTCAGAAACCCGCGGGCGGATTTCCAATAGGCTTGCCCGGTTTCCGGCGTGTCAGCCCCCGACAAACGAATCACCAAGACACCGCGCTCGGCGGTATCCAGTTTGATCGTGTCGCCATCGTGATTCTTCACGACCTGCCCAGTGACCTCGAACGGCGGATGCGCTCCAGGTTTTGCCAAGGCCAGCGGTGACATCACAAGCATCAGCCAACTAAGGGCAATTTGCCCGAATTTTGTGCAACTCATCAAAACCTTCATCCTGTCAGTAGCTTGCCGCATAGGTCCAGTGGCAACCCACAGAGTTATCCCCAGATTTCGGGGATAAAGGCTCTTTATCAAAGCAAGGGCTGCTGCGGCGTTTTGGCCACCAGATTATCAGCCGGGAAGAGATACAGAAATGCCCGACTATCCGGGGATGGCGCCTGAAGCCAGGCATCGTAATCCTGCTCGTGCAGAATCACGACGGAACGCTTTTCGTCATCGGGTTTATGGAACCGGCGCATGAACGGATGCTGATCGGCATTGATGGTCAGCATCGTGTAGCTGAATGTGACATCCCCTGCCGGATTGCGCCAAGAGGACCACAGACCGGCAATGCCCATCGGTTTTCCGTCGGCGCGGGTAATCCGCGTCGGCACGGCGCGACCGCTCCGCCAGTCGGGTTCATAGATGGCTTCTGCCGGAATGATGCAATGCCGTGCCAAGCGCCAGGCGTCCCGATAGGATGGCTTCTCATGCACGGTCTCTGATCGGGCGTTATAGGTGTTACGGGCAATGGTCGTGTCCTTGGCCCAGTGCGGAATCAGACCGAATGATCCGACCAGCAATTCACGCAAGGGAACCGCCTCATCACCGACGTCGGCAAACTCATGTTTGCGCAGGAAAGGGCCGTGATATCCCGGCCACAGGCTGGGCTTCAGCCCCAAGGGCAGGTCACTTACCCCAAAGAAGCTCTTGAGGCGAGCCGGATCAGTTTGTGGATCGTAGTGGGCGCACATGCAAACCAGCATACCAAAAACAAAAAACCCTCGGGTTTGGACGCCGAGGGTTTCGGGGGACGAAGGAAGTTACTTGGCGGCAGGTGCAGCAGCCGGAGCCGTGACTTCCTTCTTCTCAACCTTGTGGCCATGTTTCTGGGCCTTGCCGTGCTTTTCCACCGGCTTACCTGCTTCAGGCTTGGCTGCTTCGACCTTGACTTCAGCCTTGACCGGTTCAGCGGCCTTCGGCGCTTCCACCTTCTTCTCGGTGGCAGCCGGGGCAGGTGCCGTTACCTTGGCAGCCGGTGCGGCTTGCGGCGCTGGGGCAGCAGTGCCCTGGGCAAAGGAAGCAGACGCAAAACCAGCAGCAACGGTCAGGGCAACGAGGATCTTGGAAACTTGCATTTTGAATCTCCTAAACAGATAGGTTGTTTGTTCGGTTTCAGGTGCTGACAACCATTTGCAGCGCCATGAGCCGAATAACGCTAGTACTGAGCGGTTGGATGTCAGGAGAAACGTAATGCTGTGTATCGGCACGTGACAGAAGCGTTTCGGACTGTTAATTGGCGAACAGACACGCTCTGACTTACCCTGCTACCCATGGCCCAGTGCATTTCATCCGCAGTCCTCAGCGAACTGCTCATCAAGAAAAGCCGCTTCATCGGTTGCGTCCAACCCGTCCCCGACCGGGCAGCTGCACAAGCTATCGTTGCCAGTCTGCGAGCGCAGCATCCAGGTGCCGCGCATGTCTGTTGGGCGTTGATGGCCGGCGGCCATTCAGCGGCGGTCGATGATGGCGAGCCCAGTGGCACTGCTGGCCGGCCGATGCTTGAAGTGCTTCGTCATCAAGACCTCGAGGGCGTTCTGGCTACCGTGGTTCGCTACTACGGTGGTATCCAACTAGGGGCTGGTGGCCTGGTCCGCGCCTACACGGATTGCGTTGCCCAGGCCCTCAAGGGCGCGACCAAAATGCCCATCGTCAAGGTCAGAACCCTACAGTGTTCCGTACCCTACGCTTTTGAGGGGATGCTGCGGCGAGAGATTGATGCGGCGGGAGGCATCTTGCAAAACGTCCAGCATGCAGACCTGGTGGAGTTCGTATTCTCGTTGGCCGATACCGCTGCTGATGCGCTCATTGGTCACCTGAATGAGGCGGGACAGGGTCGAATCATCTGGAGGGATGACGACTAATCCGGGACTCAGAAAGGCGAAAGCCCCGCCGGGGGAGTGCGGGGCTTTCAAGGCGGCCAATTCAGGGAGGGGGAGAGGTGGCCGCCTAGGCTGTTGGGGTTCAGCGCATGTGTGCAATTTACGGGTGCCTCGCCTCAAGCTCAAGTAACCGATTGCAACAGCTGGTATCTGAATGTGCAGCGCGTTCCTGGGATGCGCTTGGCATACAGTATTGCTCCTTGCTGTTTACTGTATAAACTTACAGTATTCAACAAAAGGAGCGAGCCATGATTCGCATTGTCTGCCCCGGCTGTCACAGCCCATTATCCAGCGCCGAACTTGAGCAAGCCACAATTGACGGGCATCTGAGTCTTGTCTGTCCCGAATGCTCGATGGTTCTCCTGACTGAGCCGGTCGATGAGCATCTATCTCAGCAACCAGAAGAAGTGTCGGCGCATGCATGAGCCTATGGCCAGTTTAGGCCCCGGCATCTTCGTCCCTCTCCGTTATGCGCCAAAGCTCTCGCTGCCACTCGATACAGTTAAAGTCTCGGCCGGATTTCCTTCGCCTGCCGCTGACTATGAAGAGTCTCGACTCGATATCAACGAATACCTCGTCCGGAACCCGGTCAGCACCTTCTTCTTCCCCGTCCAGGGCGATTCGATGGAAGGTGCCGAGATTCACGACGGCGATATCCTGGTGGTCGATAAGAGCGTACGAGCCCGCCATGGCCACATCGTCATCGCCTTTATCGACGGTCAGCGGCTGGTGAAACGTCTGCATAACCGCGCCGGCCGCGTTGCCCTGATTGCAGAAAACCCCTGCTACCCAGCGCTTGAAATTCAGGAGGGCATGGAGTTGCTCATTTGGGGCGTGGTCATCGGCAAATTCAAGCGTTTCGGGGTCTGATGTGGCGGTATTCGCCCTGGTCGATTGCAACAACTTCTACGCAAGTTGCGAGAAACTATTCGACCCGAAGCTGAAGGACCGGCCGGTTGTTGTGCTCTCGAACAACGATGGTTGTGTGGTTGCCCGGTCGGCCGAGGTGAAAGCACTTGGCATCCCCATGGGGGTTCCCTGGTTCAAGCTTCGTGATGAGGCCAAGCGTTACGGCATCGTTGCATTCAGCTCGAATTACTCGCTCTACGCGGATTTAAGTAACCGTGTCGTTGAGGTGCTGAGCATGTTCTCCCCGAACATAGAGGTGTACAGCATCGACGAGAGCTTCCTTGAGCTTTCAGGCTTTGAGCGCCTGGGCTACCTAGCCTACGGCGCTGAGATACGGCAGCGTGTTGCTGATTGGCTCGGGCTTGCGGTGTGCGTCGGCATAGGGTCGAGCAAGACACTCGCGAAGCTGGCCAATCATGCAGCGAAGAAGAGTCTGGCCGGTGCGGAGGGCGTATGTGACTTCACAACGATGTCACCGGCCGCACGGGACGCCTTGTTCGAACGCGTTGAAGTGGGTGAGGTCTGGGGCGTCGGACGAAAGATTGAGGCACGCCTTGAGGCGATGGGGATTCGAACTGTTCAGCATCTGAGAGATGCCGATGCCGACCTGATGCGCACCAAGTTCTCTGTCGTGGTTGAGCGGACGGTACGTGAGCTGCGAGGCGTGTCCTGCCTTGACCTGCAAGAAGTCGTTCCGGAGAAGCAGCAAATCATGAGCAGCAGGTCGTTTTGCCAACTGGTCTATGACCTGGCGGAGCTGGAAGAGGCCGTCGCCAGCTACGTTGCCAATGCGTCTGAGAAACTGCGCAACCAGAATTCGCTAGCTGGTGCGGTTCAGGTCTACATCCGCACGAACGTGTTCAAGCCAGAAGCGCCCCAATATCAGCGAGCCGTCACGGTACCGCTGCCTGAAGCAAGTTCAGATACGAGAGTGCTGACTCGCTGGGCGCTGCGGGTACTTCGCCGCATCTACCGGCCTGGCTTTGGCTATCAGAAGGCTGGCATTACGCTGATGGACATTGTGCCGGCCACAAACCAGCAGTTCTCGCTGTTCGCGTCAGGTGGTGCGGTGGACAAGCGTTCGCAAAAACTGATGGGGGTGCTGGACGGTATCAACGGAAGGTACGGTCGGGGCACGATGCGTCTTGCCGCCGAAGGTGTTGAGAAGGCGTGGCAGATGCGTCGAGGTAATCTGTCACCGGGGTACACGACAGACTGGAATGGGTTGGCCGTAGTTCAGGCTAGGTAATCATTTGAGAACCGGGAGAGTCGGTCTGGTTCTAATTTATTGACCTTGTATTTTTTGGTGTGGGTTCTTTCGCTCTTTCTGGATCTTGCTTTGGCGTCTTTGTCTGATCCTGTTCGCGTGCCTCCGTATCCTGCTTGGCCGGATGCTGCTGAGCAGACTTTTTCTCTTGTTGTGTAAATTCGGCCCGATATTGATCGAGACGTGCCTGGTGTGTCTTATCCTCGAAGGTCAGCCTGCTAAAGTGCTTGTCGGCGGCCATGCGGATCATCGAATCCACGAAGGTATCCGTGCCATTGAGCTTGAGGTTTTCGTAGCCGAATTTGCGGGTAGCAAACTCCAGTTGCATCTGCATCGTGGCCGAATCTTCAACCTTGGAAACCACTGAATGCCGCTGGTCGATCAGCAACAGCTTGTCGCCCTGGTAGTAGCTGACATTTCCACTGCGATCGACGCTGCTGGTCATGCCACGCTTTGCCAGTGCTTCACGCGGCAGCATGACTTCCATTGCCTTGTCACCCTGCTTGAATGACTGGTGCTGCTCACCTGTCGTCCGGTTGCCTTCCACTTCCTTGACCTGCTCAGGAGCCATTCGGCGCAAACGCTCAAGTGCAACAAGGTCGCCGCCATTGCTACGTTCAACAAGGAACTCCCTGAAACTGATTTCTTTGTTGAAAGTGCTGTTGCGCTTCTGTGCGGCCTGCGCACGAATCTCTTGCTCGGCAAGGATTTGGCCCATGCGTGAGACAGACAGGGCGTGCTGACGCTCGGCGTAACCTTCCCTGCCCCGCCGCGCATTCTGGTTAATCTCCTGCCGTTCGGCCTTAGCCTCGGCACGGATACCGCGCAAGGCGGCAGTCTGCTGGTCGTAAATTGCTTTGCGCTCGGCTTTGGCGGCGGCAATCTGCTCGCCTTTCCAGCCCTTGAATTGAACCCACAGTTCCCGGTCGGTCACTTGGGCCTGTTCGGGTTCCTTGAAAGGCTCCTGCCGCTGCTGTTGGCCCCACGTCTGGTGCAGGATTGCTTCAGCTTGCGGCCACGCAAGGTGCATTTCCTTGGTCAGAAAATCATTTACGGACAGGCTGCGCCGACCGGCAACAATCTGCTGGCCTTCAACTTTATACAGCCTCGTGTTCAACAAGTGGGATTCCGCCAGGTAGGCCAATAGACGCTGCGGATCGAGTCCGTTCTTGATCTCGGCCATGCGTGGTGCAGCCGACTTTTGTCGGATGTCTTCAATTAAAGACCGGGTAAGCTCCCCGATTTCACTGGATTCACCTTCGAATTCATGGGAAACCTGCTCAATATCCGTCGATTTCAGCTTTGAAATGAGGCTGTTTAGGCCCGCATCGCCTGCTTGATTGCTGTTTCCTCGTCCTCGAAGGCCGTGCACTCGCGAATCGGCGTCTTGATGTCTCGAAACATCGCTCGGCAAAAGAGCACTGGCTGATTCTGATCGTCCATGGCCATGACCCGGTTGTAACAGGTCAGGCAACGGCCCGACGACTGGCCCAGTTCCGTCGCCTCCACGATCCTGGCTGCGGTTTGCCAGGGCGCGGCTGGCCGCACTGTTTCCGTCTGCAAAACTGTCGCCGCCTCGGTTTCGGTCGGGTAATCGATCTCCAAGGTCGCCAGTGCGGCTTCCATATCGAAGTCCTCGTTCGATTTTGTCTGTTTGGTCATAACCATTCTCCAATTCTTCAAAACGGGCTGCGTGTTTCTTGTAGAACTTTGCCTCGCGGCCATTCAGAATTGCCAGCCGTTCATCGGCCGGCATGTCCTTAGTGATTTTGTATCTGCGCTGCCGATCATCGGATCCGGCCCAACGCATTTCCTTGGCGCCGTATTTGTTCCAGTCCGCCATGCGCTTCTGCCACTGGGTCTGCTCACCCTCGGCCTGCAATCCGTATCCGGTCGTGCGCTCGGGAACGTCACGATATTGCTTCGCTTTGCCGGCCACCGGGCGTTGCCCTGGTGCATCCTTGAAGTAGTCGGCGCGGTAGTGGTTTTCGCGGAAGTTGATCCCCTTCTCCGCACCCGCCGGTTTCAGCCACAGATACTCATTGGCCTTGCCCGCATTACGCACCTGAACCTCGCCATGCTCGGCAAGCTGCTGACGAAATGAATCAAAGCTGGCCGCCTTCTGAGCAATACCCGCAGCCCATTCCTTGACTGACTTGGTGGGCTGCAAGGAGGGGAATTCGTCGCCCTTGTGCTGCTCAAGCACCTCACCTTTACCGCCGGACACACGCGGGTTGTCTTTCGGAGATTGCAGGTTGTACTTCTCGTTGATGTACTCCTGAAACGCCTCCAGCCAGTGCAAATTGACTTGGTGGATCCCAATCGGGTTTTCGTGCGTGCCAGTCACAAGATTGATCTTGGGAACGGCGTAGTGGATATGCGCCAACCGATCCTTGACGATCTCGCCTGTTTGCGCATTGATCTCTTGCTTGATGCGCGGCTGATGAGCCTCGCCATAGATGTAAATTTCTTCCCCGCCATTTGGAAATGCTGCCGTCAGGAATTGATGAAATTCAGCATCGATCTGGCGCAGAACATCATCTGGAATATAGTCTTCGCCGAACGCCAGAGTAATGTGCAAATACTTCTCGCCGTCCGTTTCCATCGACTCAACGATGCGCTCGAATTCGTCCAGATCGCCACGCAATACCAATCGGCGGTCAAGGTCGTCGCGATCTTCTTCGCGCCCCGCTTTTCGGCCCCGCTCCATATATTCCGCGAAGCCACCCCGCCCGCCGCCGACTCGGATCAACATTTAGTTTTACTCGACATCATTTTGCACATCCTTTTGCACCTCAATTGCGGCAATGAATTCACGCTTGATGGCACGCAATTGAACCAGCGCAGCAACCACCAACCGTTCATCAATATGCTTCGATTTGGCCGCACGATTAAGCGAGTGCGCAATCTGGTTCAGGTTGTTGCCGGCCTTCCGGATCTGGAAAGCGGCGCCACGAAAATCAGGAAGCGTCTGCGGCTTAACCGGCTTGTAGTTGATCTTCGTGTCCGTGCCAAGCAAGGTCGCCCGAAACAAATCTGCGCGGCTCCAACCTGATTCATCACAGCGTTTCTCGAAACGATTTGCTTCAACTTCTGTCACCCGAAATGCAATCGTCTTCGTCAGCTTCTCACCATACGGCCGCTGCGGCGCCTGCACATCAATTGCGCTCACTTTCTTAGCCTTGCGAACACTCTTCTTGGCAGACATCAATCAAACCTCACACGAAACCTGTTGTTTAGCCGCGTTAGCGGCGTTGGATTCAAAGGGGAACCCTTTGGCACGAATCCAGCTCGCCATTATCGTTAGATAATTGCAAACTGGAATAACGTGCCTATTTATAACATTATGAGATTCAACTGTCATCTAAATTAATTAATAAACACATCATATATAAATCTTATTCAATTCACCCATCTTCTAAATTAATTAATAAACACATCATATACAAATATTATTCAAATCATACTTCCTTATATCAACCTCATCTACACTTCACTTTTTATACAAGTTTATATTTACATCGCTTCATTAAGCAGATAAATTAATCACATACTTCAATAATTCAGAGTTTCACGATGAAAAAAGGCGATCTATTAGCACTTCTGAAGGAATCCGAAGCAGTGGATTCACGCTCCCTTGCAGGCAAAGTTAGAGATCACATTGAGGATATTGAGGAAGCACTTCAGGCCGGCTTCAAGCGCTCCGCGATTGTTGCAGCCCTGAACAAAAAAGGAATTGAAGTAACTGTTAGACAGTTAGAACAGATTTTATACAGACAGCGGCGTAAAACGGCCGAGAATAGATATATACCAGGCGGCATGACCGAAACCGTGCACAAACCCGAAGCAAAGCCGGCGCAAACGCCGACTAAAGCAACAGTTGAATATTCAAGCTCTAAATCTGGCGCCGCGCTATTTGGCCAACAAACCAAGACGACGCATTTACCAGATGCTAACTTGAGCATAACCAATTCGGAGAATGGACATGAATGAGTTTCACATCATCGCCCAAGCAAAGGGCGGCGTCGGTAAGTCACTGGTATCGTCTATCGTTGGTCAATTTAAACGCGATCATCAACAAGTGCCGACAATATGTGTTGATATTGACCCACTTAACAATACGTTCTCGCAGTTCAAAAGCCTTGAAGTTGGCTTCGTTGATGTCACGGAAAACGGCAAGGAAATCGTACCGACCAAGTTCGATACCATGATCAATGCCGTAGCAGATAACGAGTCTGATTTTGTTGTCGATTCGGGGGCATCCGTCTTCATTTCATTGATGCGCTACTTGAACCAGGATCGGATCCTTTCTGGCCTTGCTGAAGACCTGAATAAAAAGGTGTTCGTGCATACGATTATCGTTGGCGGTCAAGCCAAGAAATTCACGTTGGATGGCCTCGCGTACCTCCTGAACGAAGTACCGAATCACCCCAACGTCAAAATCGTTGTTTGGATCAACGAGCACTTCGGCCCTGTCGAAATCGACAGTCAGCCGATTGAGAATCTCAAAATCGTTGCTGATGCGAAGGATCGAATGGCTGGATTTATTACCTTGCACACGAACGATTCAGATGCCTTCAACATCGAGTTCGAGCAATACACAACGAACCATCAGACGCTCAATGATGTGCTCTCGGACAATCCAACCTTTGCATCAAAACGCCGCATCGATCGATTCATGAAAGATGTATTCGGCCAACTAGAGATCGTTGTAGGCGGATAACCAAAATGAGCCTCGATACTCAAATGATTGAGCGCCTCAGGACGGTAATCTTCGATAAAACACGCCTCAAGATTGCCGCCGACGATCCGATTTTTGAGATCGTCGCGCTCAATAATGAAGTTCTGAATGACGGCATTGCTCGCCTCGTTGAGCAACTGGACAGATCGACGGCAGAGTTCAACAAGCATGCCGCCACTTGCACCAAGCAGAAGAAAATTGAGATTCACGAAGCAGCCATAAATGCAGTACGCAGCATCCTGACGGTTGAGCTTTCGAATCTGAACAAATCGATCATTAGGGCCACTGAGCAGCTTTCGTCCAACCGCAGTGAAACCCACAAATGGGTGATTTCGGTCGCGACCATTGCCAGCCTGATCGGCGGCCTTGTTGCACTGGTGGTGGACAAATTCCCGCACCTAATTTGAGGATACAAATACGTTAAAAAAATTCACCGAGAAGCAGATTTACAGGATCGCCGAAGCCCTGCGTAAAGCCGAACCCAAAGAGCGCCCTCTTACTCGCGCCGAAGCCTTGGCGAAACTGTCTGACGAGATCAAGTCCGCAAAAGCGCGCGGCCTGATGCTCGCGGAAATTGCCGATTTGTTGGGTAAAGGCGGGATGGAAGTGAGCGAAACGAGCATCAAACGTGCGATTGCCACCCCGAAAAAAACCGCGGAGGCCTAATCGTGGATACACAGTACATTGTGTTGAAGGATAGGAAGAATAGTTTTGGCAACCCAGTCTTGATCAACTCTCATCCTAGTTTGGCACTGCCGATTTATCGTTGTTCCATCGTTTTTGACACAAGGGGCAAGGAGTCAGAGCATCCACTCGCACACCTAGAGAGATTCATTGATTTCCTTGAATACTCGCCCCGCAAATTTAACGTGATTTGCATAGCCAAAGTAACGGAAGAAGCCGAAACCCTTGAGGAAGAAATATCCTTAGACGAGGCAGAACTGGCCGATCTGCCAGACCTTTTAGCTTTAAAGCAACCAGAAATCCTCATGTTCTTCAATTCATCGATCAGGGAACTTAACATTGTTGAAAATCCGCTTACTGGCGAGACTGAGTTTAGCAATGAATTCTTGCTGAATGCACTGCAATACACCAAATCGGTGATTTTTGACTGCAAGGTGGCCGGATTGGTTGTTCCCAATGAAAATCGGCGCCGGCTGGCGCCGATTTTCCCCATGTTGTTCATGGGTTGCAGCTAAATGATCGTAATCACAAAGTGCTTCATCAAGCACGACACACTCAACAGGAACGATTAGGCATCATCAGATGGTTAATAGTCGCCTAGTACTGATCGTGCTACAACCGAGTGGTGCATGCCCTTAAATTCTAAGCATTCATATACTTGAATGTGCGCCAAACCACATCAAAAAACTTTTGAACGTCCGATTTGACCGGGAGTGTCAGAATTTCTGGGTGTGAGGCAGGAAGCGACTTTTCCACGGTGACGTTGGCCGCAGGTCCCTTCAGACCGGAGGCCGACGGCGCGGTGGGAAAGTCGGTAGTCATTTTATCCGCATGCGGCTTCAAAACGTTCAGCGTAGAGTGCCTCCTTCCACTCCTTGGCTGCTCGTCTCCAATTGGCCGTGATGTTGCGCAAGGCCAGCCAGATCAACTTCGTGGCGGCATCGTCACTCAGAAGTGCCCGCGGGTCTTGATGATCTTGCACAGCCGGGCTTTCATGCTCTAAGGCAGACGCTGTAGGCTTTGGTCATCTGGATTGGTGTTCCAATTGTCGTGGTGGCGGAAATCTTTGGCTGTGTTGTCGTGCCACGACGACGATATTCTTCTGATTTGATGACGTTATTTATCGTGACGCTGTTCTGCCGTAAAGTTACGTGTTTTTGTGCCATTCCCTTGGCATCTTTACCCTTACGACGGAGCACCTAGTGGGCGTCAACACAAATCAAGAACAAACGCAGACTCAAAACACAACCTTGGCGGATTTCATCTGGAAGAACGCTGACGATCTGTGGGGTGACTTTCGACACACAGAGTTTGGCAAGATCATCCTGCCCTTTACGCTGCTGCGCCGTCTTGAGTGCGTTTTGGAGCCTACTCGCGATGTCGTCAAGACCACGCTAGAGAGTATGGCTGGTAGTGGCGTTGATCTGGATATGATCCTTCGACAGATCACACGTTTTCCGTTCTACAACGCCTCAAATTACAGCCTCGATTCTCTGGGCGGTACCAGAACACGACAGAACCTCGAAGACTACATCGCCAAGTTCTCTGAAAACGCTCGCATAATCTTCGAGCAGTTCGATTTCAATAACACCGTTGCGCGATTGGACAAGGCTGGCCTGCTGTACAAAATCTGCCAGAACTTTGCTGCAATCGACCTTCACCCGAATGCTGTGCCTGATCGGGTAATGAGCAATATCTACGAGCATCTCATCCGTCGATTTGGTGCAGAGGTCAATGAGGCGGCGGAAGACTTCATGACGCCTCGCGATGTAGTGCATCTGGCAACGACGCTGCTGCTTGATCCTGATGACAAGCTGTTCGAGCAGAACCCCGGTTTGATCAGAACGATCTACGATCCGACTTGCGGCACCGGAGGCTTCCTTTCAGACGCAATGCACCACGTTGACACTCTGCGAGACCGTTTCAAGGTTGCTCCTGTCCTTGTGCCCTACGGACAAGAGCTTGAGCCGGAAACCCATGCTGTCTGCCTAACCAGCATGCTGCTTCGAACGCTGGAGGCTGACCCCGGCCGTGACCTTTCTAAGAACATCAAGTTGGGGAGCACGCTATCGAACGATAAGCTGGCTGACGAGCGCTTCCATTACTGCCTCTCGAATCCTCCGTTCGGAAAACCGTGGACGAAGGATCAAGAGTCCGTCGAACGCGAGCATCGAGAAAAGAAGCTCGAAGGTCGATTTGGGCCGAAACTGCCAAAGATTAGCGACGGCTCCATGCTTTTCCTTCTACACCTGATCAGCAAGATGGAAAGACCGGAAAACGGCGGAGGAAGAGCAGCAATCGTTCTCTCCGGCTCGCCACTGTTCAATGGCAATGCAGGGCAAGGCGAATCAGAAATCAGGCGCTACGTACTGGAAAACAATTTTGTTGAGGCCATTATTGCCTTGCCAACGGAAATCTTTTTCCGGACGGGTATCGCCACATACATCTGGATTCTTTCGAACAAAAAACCGGCGCACAGGGATGGCAAAGTCCAACTGATCAATGCGACTGGATTCTTTACAGCGATGAGAAAAAGCGAGGGCAACAAGCGCAAGCGTATCAGCGACGACCAAATCCAAGAGATCGCAAAAATCTACGCTGCTTGTGAGAGCACCAAGAACAGCCTTGTGATCGACTACAAGGATTTCGGTTATCGGCGAATCAGAGTATTGCGCCCGCTGCGTATGGCCATGCACATTTCTAATGAGGGGCTAGAGAAGCTCCGGGAAGAAAAGGCATGGGCGAAGCTCACCGAAGAGCAGCAAGGCATATGGGATGAGGCGCTGAAGGCTGAGATGGAAAATCATCATCCCTATGCTTGGGTTGAGGAATTCGCCAAGGAGGTTACCGATGCCTTTCCTGAGTTAGGCAAGCTATCGAAACCCTTTGTCAAAGCCATCATCAACTCCTTTGGTGTGCGTGACCCAGAAGGCGAGATCGTTCTCGACAAGAACGGGAATGAGGTTACAGATGACGATTTGAACGATTTTGAAAATGTGCCGCTTGGGTTGAATGTTCATGACTACTTAGCCAGCGAAGTCTTGCCTCATGCACAGGACGCTTTCATCGATGAGACGTATCGAGATGAGACTGATGGCCAACTCGGAATTGTCGGCTACGAAATCAACTTCAACCGTTACTTCTACGAATATCAGCCTCCTCGCGACATCACTGTAATCGACGCCGAACTGAAAGCAGTCGAGGCTGAGATCGCCCAGATTCTTGGTGAGGTTACGGAATGAGCCATGCCCGGCCTCATTTGTCCTACAAGGAAACCAAAATTCCATGGTTAAGCAAAATTCCGACTCACTGGAATTGCCTACCGTTGCTTGCGGTGGCCGACGAGTGCGACGACAAAAATACCGGCCTTAAAGAGAATAATCTGCTGTCACTGAGCTACGGGCGGATCGTCAAGAAGGACATCAATAGCGATCAGGGGCTCCTACCTGAATCGTTCGAGACGTACCAGATCATTGAACAGGACGACATCGTTTTTCGGATGACTGATCTGCAAAACGATCAGAGAAGTCTTCGTTCTGCCATTTCGCATGAGAGGGGGATCATCACCTCTGCTTACATCGCTGTCAGGCCCAGGGGCATCAATGCGTCATTTATGAGTTACCTGATGCGGGCTTACGATGTGACCAAGGTCTTCTATGCGATGGGCGGTGGGATGCGACAGTCTCTCAAGTTTGAAGATTTGCGCCGCCTACAGATACTCGTTCCGCCGCCAGAGGAGCAGAAGGACATTTGCGAGTTCCTTGACCGAGAAACTGCACGAATCGACAGACTGGTCACCAAGAAGACTAAATTTCTTGAACTTCTGAAGGAAAAACGCAGGGCTGTCGTTACCCGAGCGGTAACGAAAGGAATAGTCTCAACTGTAAAAATGAGAGACTCCGGTGACAAATGGCTTGGAGAGGTTCCAGAGCATTGGCTGGTTGCACCGATCAAGGTTTTTGTTAACTGCTTAGATGGTTGCCGTATTCCTTTGACTGCTGAAGAGCGAGGAGAGATGCAAGGGGGTTATCCGTATTACGGTGCCTCAGGCGTAATTGACAGTCTCAATCGTTACATCTTTGACGAGGACTTGGTTCTCGTATCAGAAGACGGAGCAAACCTGACCTATCGAACTTACCCTATTGCCTTCGTTGCTAAGGGGAAATATTGGGTCAATAACCACGCTCACGTTGTTAAACCTCATGATCAGTGCGACCTGTTTTGGGCAGAGCGAATAGATGCAATTGACCTAATTCCCTATATCAGTGGTGCTACTCAGCCAAAACTGACAATTGAGTCGATGATGAATATCAGGATTGCAGTTCCCCCATCAATCGAAGAGCGCATCGAGATTTCAAAATATATCGAGGGCCAATCCATGCGGATTGCGGGTTTGCTAAAAAAGACCGAGCGCAGCATCGAACTTCTTAGAGAGCATCGCTCTGCGTTGATCGCAGCAGCTGTAACTGGAAAGATCGACGTTAAGGGGGCTGTATGAGCGAAGTCCACCACGAGAAACACTTCGAGAACTACATCGTCTCGAAGCTGGAGGAGAATGATTGGCTTGTAGGAAGCACTGACCACTACGACATTGAGCATGCACTATACCCAGACGATCTTGTCGCATGGCTTAAGGACACCCAGAAGGCAAAATGGGGAAAGCTGAAGGCCAACTATGGAGAGAAGGCAGCCGGTGCGCTGATGTCTCGCCTGGCCGAGGCGCTGGAAGAGAAGGGCACTACCCACATCTTGCGCCGAGGGTTTGCTATACCCGGTTGCGGACATCTCGATATGAGCGAAGCAGCCCCGGAGGACCAGCGCAACGCTGACGTGCTGCATCGCTACGCCTCAAACCGGCTGCGCGTTGTGCCGCAGCTCAAATATCACCCTGCACACAAGTACGCGATTGACCTAGTGTTCTTCATCAATGGGATTCCGGTTGCCACGGTTGAGGTGAAGACCGACTTCACACAGTCGGCCGATGCTGCTGTTGAGCAGTATAAAACTGACCGGCTGCCAGTCGACCTCAAGACAAACCGTAAGGAGCCGCTCCTGACATTCCAGCGGGGCGCAGTCGTACATTTTGCGATGTCGGATTCTGAAATCCAGATGGCGACGAAGCTGGCTGGGCAAAACACCTTCTTCCTACCCTTCAACAAGGGTAGGAACGGCCATGCTGGCAATCCGGATCGCGAGGACGGCGAATACCCAGTAGGCTACTTCTGGGAAGAGATTTGTAAGCGCGACGCCTGGCTGCGCATCTTCCACAACTTCGTCTATGTGGAGAAGAAGGACGTTGTCGACCTCAAGGGCAACTGGTCGAAAAAGGAAACTTTGATCTTTCCTCGCTTCCATCAATGGGCAGCCGTCAATGCCATGATTGCCGATGCCAAGGAAAACGGCCCCGGCATGGCCTATCTGTGTGAGCACAGCGCCGGCTCCGGCAAGACCAGTACGATTGCCTGGACTGCACACGATTTGATCAAGCTACGACACGACGACGGCAAGGCAATCTTTGATCACGTGATCATCGTGACCGACCGGAATGTGCTGGATAGCCAGCTACAGGACGCAGTGCAACAGCTTGACCACCAAAAAGGGCTGATTGCTGCAATTGATCGGGAGAAGTCTTCCAAGTCGAAGAGCCAGCAGCTCACAGATGCGTTGCTCAAGGGCGTACCGATCATCGTAGTGACGATCCAGACCTTCCCTTACGCGATGGAGGCGATCCTCACCGAGAAATCCCTCAAGGACAAAAACTTTTCCGTCATCATTGACGAAGCACATAACTCGCAAACCGGCACCACGGCATCCAAGCTCCAGGCGACGCTAGCAATGATTTCGAAGGTGGCCATGGAAAACATGACCATCGAAGAGCTGCTCACAGAAATTCAGCAATCTCGCGTCCGCCCCAAAAACGTCAGCCAGTTCGCTTTTACCGCGACCCCCAAGCATTCGACATTGATGCTCTTTGGTCGTCCAACCGATCCTTCGCAAAAGGCGTCCAAGGACAATCTGCCGAAGTCGTTCCACCGATACCCAATGCGCCAGGCCATCGAAGAAGGATTTATCCTGGATGTTCTGCAAGGCTACGTTCCCTACAAAACTGCCTTCAATCTCGGGAAGCAGCTTGTCGATGAAAAGCGGGTAGATGGCAATGCAGCCAAGCGGGCGCTTGCTAAGTGGATGGCGCTACATCCGACAAACGTCACCCAGAAGGTGCAATTCATCATCGAACATTTCAGCAAGAGCGTAGAACACTTGCTCGACGGCAAAGCCAAGGCCATGGTCGTTACCAGTTCGCGGGCGTCTGCTGTGCGCTACAAGAAGGGCTTTGACGCCTATATTGATAAGAATCCAAAGCATAAAGGCATACGTGCTCTGGTGGCGTTCTCGGGAAAACTAACCGGCAACCAGGTCATTCATGCAGACGATCCCCTGCTGGCCGGCGAGGAGTTCGTCATCGATGAGACCGAGGAATTTACAGAGACCTCTATGAATCCGGGCTTGCCGAGCAATGACCTAAGGATTGCATTTGACCGCCCGGAATATCGCGTGATGCTCGTAGCGGACAAATTCCAGACTGGTTTCGATCAGCCGAAGCTGGTCGCAATGTACCTCGACAAAAAGATAGCTAACGAAGTCGAGATCGTCCAAACCTTGTCTCGCCTCAACCGCACGGCACCTGGCAAAGACCAGACTTTCGTAATCGATTTTGTGAATGACCCCGAGAGTATCCGAGCAGCCTTTGCCAAGTACGACGCCGGAGCAAAGATCGATTCAGTTCAAAACCTCAGCGTCATCTATACGATCAAGGATCGGCTGGATGAAGCGGGTATCTACGATGATTCGAACGTTGGTGCCTTCCGTGAGGCCCGGTTCAAGTCCATCAAAAGCATTGCCGGAGCCAAGGAGCCGCAACACAAAGCGCTCTATGCGGCCACGCAAAAGCCAACGGACATCTTCAATGCCAAGTTGAAATTTCTGCGCGACGAAGCTCAGGCAGCCGAAAACGCCTATCAAAAGGCTCACGCGGCCGGGAATGAAGGCGCGATGAAGGCGGCTGACCATACCGTCAAACAGATCAAAGAGCAGATCGGCATCCTGATGGAGTTCAAATCTGGGCTCAGCAGATTCGGACGGACCTATGCCTATATTGCCCAACTGATTGATCTCGGCGACCCGGAGCTGGAGAATTTTGCCGCCTTCAGCAAACTGTTGGCGAAGCGACTTGATGGAATTGCGCCAGAAGCCGTGGACTTGAATGGTCTGCTGCTGACCGGCTATCAGATCAAGGGCAAGGAAGACCCTACATCCGGCAGCGAACCCGACGAGGATGAGCTTATCCTCAAGCCTATAGGGCCAGGAGGATCACCCAAGCCCGGAGGTGTCCCGGTGTACATCCAAGAGATCATTCTGAAGCTCAATAGTCTTTTCGGAGAGGCGACTCCTCTCAAGGATCGAGCAATCTTCGCCGATCAGACGCTATCTATCTTGAGTGATAACGAGATTGTCATGGCTCAAGTTCAGAACAACCCGCGTTCGGACGCACTCAAGGGAAGTCTGCCTGGTGCAGTGATGGGAGCTGTAGTTCGCGCTATGAGTTCTCATGGTGACATTGCCAAGTTGCTACTCAAGGATCAACAAACAATGGATAGCTACGTCAGTTTTCTCTACGACATGCTCAAGCAGGGCAAGCGCATTGATCCAGATAGTCTCGTCACCAAATCGGTACGTTCACTGATTCAATCTGAATAGTTTTCCTGAATTAGTGTTGGTATGTGCAACATCAGTCGCTTGATGCGAAAATGACGAATTCATTGTTCATGGAGCCTGTGTGAAGCGACTGAGTGCCAAGCGAAAGCTCTACCTTTTTCGTCGGGCAAGGCGAATTCTGCGGCTCAAATGGAAAAAGGCTCGGCGAGACCTTTCGCCTTCTCGACGTGGTCTGGCAGGCTTCAAGGTATTGCAGGCTCCAAAGCACTTTGAGCTTTCAGGAAACGGAAACAGGCATGAGTTACTAACGTTCCTGGGCAATCTTCGGCAACTGCTGGTTGTAGATAAGGCTAAGGTTCTGCTTGATTTCTCACTGACCGCAAAGATGTGGTCAGGTGGGACTTTGTTATTTCTTTCTGAGCTTCATCGATGTAAGGAGTTGCTCGGAGGGAAGATGCCGGTTCGGTGCAAGCCGCCGCGCAACGTGAAGGTCGCTCAGGTTCTCAAGCAAATCGGTGCTTATGACTTGATGCACTACCACAAGCGGATCAACACCTCATTCTCTGATGTCATTCATTGGCGTTACGCTTCAGGGCATCAAGTCGAGGGGCAGAAATACGAAAATATCCTCGGCTCGTACGAAGGGCGAGTTGCTGAAACTCTTCTCGGTAGCCTGTTCCGAGGGATCACGGAAGCGATGACGAACTGTCACCACCATGCCTACATCGACGTTCGTCCAGATGGATTGGATTACCAGGATATTCAGAAAAACTGGTGGATGTTCTCTCAGGAGAAAGACGACTTCCTTACCGTTGTGTTCTGTGACTTGGGGGTAGGCATTCCTAATACTCTTCCGACGAAAAAGCCTGGCATCTGGGAACGCATTAAGTCAGCCGGAAAGGCCGGTAGCGATAGCAGCATCATCGAGAAGGCTGTTGAGGACTCTGTCTCACGAACAGGGAAGCGCTACCGTGGAAAGGGATTGAAGCAATTGTTGGAGGCTGTCCAGGACACGAATGGAGGGGCTTTGCGCATCTTCAGCAACCGTGGCTGTTATACTTTCCACGATGGCAAAGTTGTGCTTAAAGACTTCACAGGTAGCATCATGGGCACCTTGATTCAATGGAAAGTTCCGATCATTCAACGGGAGTTGTTCTAATGCCTGCACGTGTTATTAACGTGGCTCGGGATTTTTCGCGTTACCCAGCAGGGCGCTATGTAGACGATGGCCCATACAGCGGCGCTGCATTCCGTGATGCCATCCTGATTCCAGCACTGAAGGCGGGAGAAGCTATTGTCGTAGAACTGGACGGTGTCCGTGGTTACGGCTCCTCTTTTTTGGAGGAGGCTTTCGGTGGACTCGTTCGCAATGGTTTTGCTGCGGAGCAAATTCGCCAGTACATCTCCTTTCACTCTGCTGACCGAAGTCTTGTTGAAGAGATTGAGGAATACATCGAGCACGGAAACGAGCCTTCGCCGGACGATTAGTGTTGCAGGAGACTCAATTGGCAACACAGGTCGTCACATGGGGGCTCATCGTTGTGGGATGGGTAACAGTTCATTACCTCACCCTGACCAGGGAGCGTCAAAAAGAGATTCGAGAACTCAAATCGAAGCTGGTTGAACGCATCTTGGAAATTGAAAGCCGATCAATCTCTTTTCATCAGGCACCCGGCCACAACCAAGACGAGGCCCGTTCGCTAGTAGCAGAAATTGAGCGGGTTAGCTCTGCAATCGCACGCAAGCCCTTATCCGTTTTGGCTATCGAACCAAAGGCTGTGACTCAGTTTAGGCGCAGTATTACGCTGAAAAACTTTGACCAGAGCGCATTTAATACACAATCGGCAGACAGTCGTCTTCTGAACGATATTTCTTTGCGTACAGAAGCTTTGACGGATGCATTGGAAGAGGCTTACGCTAACCGCTATCTACACACTTGGTGGCAAGCTTTTAGAGTTTAGAGAAGCTACGGTAACTATAGGTGGAAGGGCGGAAGTCGGGACGCCCGTTGAAGAAGTCTGAAGAAAGATAGGCATCTCGGATGCCACGTTCTACCACTGGCGCAAGAAATATGGCACCCTTCCCTCCACTCCGTGAGGTGGGTTGCGCCCCATCCGGGGCGCTGTGGTCATTAGATAGAAAAATCCTTGTACTGGTCGGGATTTGCGCTGATCTCTGCTAGGAGATCGTCCCTGATTGTTTTCATATTGGTAGCCACCAGAAGCCCCTCGCAGGCGACTTGTGGGGTGGGCGACAGCCCTGCCCTAACCATCCAGTCGATAATACTTTCATTGGGCTTTGGGGGTCGCAGATCGGAGAATTTCATTTTGCCACCACGACGGAGTAACCGGCAGCCCAGCCGATGTCGGCGGGGGTCGCTTTCCCATCCTTGCTGCTGAACTAAAACCGCCCCGGATGGGGCGGAACTGGGGTTGGGGTTATTGCTGGAAGCTTTGGGGTTGGTGTGTGTCATGGTCGCAGGTCCGCGGGTAGTTGTTAAGGGCGGGCGAGCCGCGTCGTCAGGCAGCGGCACGCCTCTCTTGAGAGCCTCTTGAAGACTCTTGAAGGTCCACCGATAAAGGTGCCGTTACCGCCAACAAAGGTTCCACCACCACCGACAAAGGTTCCGCCACCACCGACAAAGGTTCCGCAAAGTTGGAAAATCGAACTTCATCGATTTGCCTATAAACCACCGTATCGTTTTCGTTGATTGCAATTCGAAGTCTGTCGAAATGCTTTGCCAATTCGTCGCGAACTGTTTTTTTTACTTTCCGACAGGCACGATCAGACATCCCGTCTCGCAATGCCCGAATGTCCCTGAGAGCTTTTTCCAGCGGCTGGTTGAATTCGCGGTGGGTGATGACCAAAAGCGCTAAGGAATAAGCTGCACCATTTGATATCTCGTGAAGCGTTGGCAGTAGCGATTTATAACGCATGACCAGAGAAGTGTCATAGATTCGCATCCACGCAGCAGAGACGATCAGAACACGGAAGGAACGCTCGCCCTGCAGCATCCCTCCAGGTAGCTTTGCTTTTTTCTTCGCTTCCTTCCATTCAGAAATAATGCCACCTTCAAAACGTTCACCGTTACGGCCATGGCCAGTCACTGTCGCGACACGCATATCCCTAAATATTTTATCCAGCCATGTCGAACTAAGTTTTACCTTGCTAACTTTCGACAGTTTGTAGGGGTCGATCAAAAGAGCAACCTGACCGGTTTGCATCTCTTTCCGATCCTCCGCCACTGCAAACGAAGAATCGAGGATTCGACGATGCACCCCCCCAAGCCGACCGCTAACTTTGACTTTTCCCCATGTATTTTCAATTTCAACCTCACTTTCCTGAATGTTATGCAACGATGAGGAAAAAATTGCCAGACGGGAAAGAATCGCAGGTGCGATAACAGGATTGTTGCTATAGCCATGATTTTTCATCACCGGCCTCCGTTTTTTTGGTGCTGTTAGCTCGCTTGGTACTTGGAGTCGTTTTTGTGAGATCCGCTGGGACCAGCACCCCGCCAACATCTCGTCTAAGCCATATATCCATGATCGGGGCACAGTAATTTGCTTTGTTGATCCCATACCGAACAAAATTGCGCCGCAATTCCTCATCAACAGACCATTTTTTAGCTTCAGCTCCATCCATAATCTTTAGAAATCCCGCCCACCGACTTTCATCGATCCATACGGATGACCCTCGCGCTGCCTGCTGCTGATCACCCTGACCGCCAAGGGCAACTGACTTGGTAATGTGGTGTAAGAACACAACAGCTGCACCAGTTGCTGCTGCGATTCGCTCCAGCACCCGCATGACCTTTGCAGCATCCTTTCTGTCGTTTTCTTCGCCGGAGTGAACGCGACTGAGTGTGTCAATAACGATGAGTCGGCAGTCGCGACCTCTCTCAATAATTGCTTGCGCCCACGAAAGGCCGGCATCGGAATAGAAATCGATGCCCAATGCCATAGCCGGCATCACATCCAATCGCTCGATGACTGCCAACCGATCTCCAATCGAGATATTTTTTGCCAGGTTGTGCAGTCGCGCCTCTAAAATGATTTCGGGGTCCTCCGCGCAGACGACCAATACCCTCCCCTTTTTTTCAATCCCAATGCCTAGGATGTCGACGCAACCGGAAACAGTCGCACCGATAGCAAGCGCCCAGAAACTTTTGCCCGTGGCGCCTGGCGAAACCAGCGCTCCTACGGTGCCAGCGACAAGGCCAGGCAAGACAAAATCAGGCTCTGGTGGCGTTTCATTGAATGCCTTCACTAGGTTGACTGCCGCTGGTAGCTTGGGAACATTGGGGTTCATATTTATACCCCTTCAAATAAATCAAACTGGCGCCCAATGATGGAAACTGTGCGATACAACACGACCCTGCCAATGGAGGTAAGGTTCGGGATAAGAGTCTTATTACCCACGTCCCATCTCCTCTGAAGATGCGACTACTTTATTCCGACGAAGCTCCGAAACCTTGATACCCATAGCGTTGGCCTCGGCCCTCTCTTCTCGAGTTCCACCCCGTGGTCCAATTGTTTTTTTGATTTGAGCAACGACGGGGGCTGGAGTAGTGGCGAGTTCCGCCTCAAAGTCGACCCGCGCGCCTCGCGCAGCCGCATCGACGAAAGCAGCCAGTGCGCTAAGCGGAACCCTGCGAGCACCACCAACGCGAACAGTAGGCACAGGAAATTTATGCCTAGCGTGAAGATTCCGACCTGTTTGCTCAGCGATGCCAAGAATTGAGCACGCCACTGAAAAACAAACCAGAGTCGCGCCGCCAAACTTTTCTAACAGGTGGGGTAGAACCGACGGAATTGCGGCTGATGCAGCCGGAAAATTTGCGTAAGAGGACATTAGAGACTTTTGCACCAAGAGTGCTGCACTACTCTTTTGATGCTCTTACGCGCGCATCACGCAATCTCTAAGCTTGGGGTTTTCCCTTTTGAGTCACCGTAGCATTTTCAGTGTCCCCAGTGCAGCGGAGGAGAGAGGGTTAACCTTCGGTATTGCTAGTACCTGCCAACAATTCTATTGACCATTTTTCGGTATTGCAAGTAAATCTTTTGTAAAGATCGTTTGCAAACAGTGGCCTGTGTGCACACGTGCATAATCAGGAACTGCAGATACCCTATGCATTGACAATCAGCACTTGCATAAGTACCAATTTTGATCCCTGAAAACCAAGTACGAAGCGGGAAAGGCCGGTATTCAGCGGTATTATTTGTGCCAAGCTTGATCCACAACCAAAAAATTAATTGTCAAAAACCGCATTCTCAGATTCGAAAATGCCATTTTAAAACATTGATTTTCAATGAATTTATTGGTGTGCCCGGAGGGACTCGAACCCCCGACCTGCTGCTTAGAAGGCAGCTGCTCTATCCAGTTGAGCTACGGGCACTTGAGGGTGAATCTAGAAAAATTGGTCGGGGCGGTGGGATTCGAACTCACGACCCTCTGCTCCCAAAGCAGATGCGCTACCAGGCTGCGCTACGCCCCGACACGAGAGACGGCATTCTATCACCGGCCGGAAAACCGCACCAGATCAAGAGCCTATCTTTTCGAAAGAAAGAATCCTTGCCCACAGGCTGTCTTCATGATATTTAATCGCTTTTTTGGTCACTAGGCGCACAAGAACATGGCAGAAGAACTGCTCCACAAACACTTCGCTCCCTACCAGCCCAAAGCTGGCGAGGATTACATGAGCGCGAAACAATTGTCGCATTTCCGCAAGATTCTCGAGACGCTCAAAAAGGAGTTGGGCGAGGATATCGACCGCACGGTTCATACCATGCAGGACGAAGCTACGGTGTTTGCTGACCCGAATGATCGCGCCAGCCAGGAAACCGACATGGCGATCGAATTGCGCAACCGTGACCGCGAACGCAAACTGATCAAAAAGATCGATGAGACGCTCGCCAGCATCGAAAGTGGCGATTACGGCTTCTGCAACAAGTGTGGTGTCGAAATCGGCATCAAGCGCCTGGAAGCCCGCCCGACGGCAACGCTGTGCATCGATTGCAAGACTCTGGACGAGCTCAAGGAAAAGCAGATGGCGAAGTAATTCGCCTTTATTGGCATTGCTACGGTCAACCGGAAATAAATGCCAAAAAACAAAGGGCGCCGCAAGGCGCCCTTTGTACGTTCAGCTAATGCTGAAGCTTATTGCTGCGGCTCTTGAGCGACAGCTTCTGCGGCAATCGGCTGGGCAGCCGCAGTACCTTCTTCAGAAGCAGCAGCCTTCATCGACAGCTTGACGCGACCACGGTCGTCGGTTTCGAGAACCTTGACGCGAACGATCTGGCCTTCCTTGACGTAGTCTTCGACCTTGTTGACACGTTCCTGAGCGATCTGGGAGATGTGCAGCAGACCATCCTTGCCCGGCAGTACGGAAACGATTGCGCCGAAATCAAGAATCTTGAGCACGGTACCTTCGTAGATCTTGCCGATTTCGACTTCTGCAGTGATCGCATCAATACGGGCACGGGCAGCGGCAGCAGCTTCACCACTGCTCGAAGCGATGGTGATCGTACCGTCGTCCTGGATGTCGATCGTGGTGCCGGTTTCTTCGGTCAGGGCGCGGATAACAGCACCGCCCTTGCCGATGACGTCGCGGATCTTTTCCGGATTGATCTTGAACGTGTACAGACGCGGGGCGTAGGCCGACATTTCTTCACGCGGGCCGGCAGCAGATTCCTGCATCAGGTTCAGGATGTGGATGCGGGCATCCTTGGCCTGAGCCAGGGCAACCTGCATGATTTCCTTGGTAATGCCCTGGATCTTGATGTCCATCTGCAGGGCAGTGATACCGGTCGTCGAACCGGCCACCTTGAAGTCCATGTCGCCGAGATGATCCTCGTCGCCCAGAATGTCGGTCAGCACGGCGAAACGGTTGCCGTCCTTGATCAGACCCATGGCGATACCGGCAACGTGCGCCTTGAGCGGCACACCGGCGTCCAGCAGGGCCAGACAGCCACCGCAAACGGAAGCCATCGAGGATGAACCGTTGGATTCGGTAATTTCCGAAACCAGACGCATCGAGTAGGAGAAATCTTCCGGCTTCGGCAGCACGGCTAGCAGCGCGCGCTTGGCCAGACGACCGTGACCGATTTCGCGACGCTTCGGCGTACCGACGCGACCGCATTCGCCGGTGGCGTACGGGGGCATGTTGTAGTGCAGCATGAAGCGGTCACGGTATTCACCGGCCAGCGCGTCGATGATCTGTTCGTCGCGGTTGGTGCCCAGCGTGGCTACAGCCAACGCCTGGGTTTCGCCACGGGTGAACAGGGCCGAGCCATGGGTGCGCGGCAGGACGCCGGAACGCATGGTGATCGGACGCACGGTACGCGTGTCGCGACCGTCGATACGCGGGGCACCGCTCAGGATGCGGCCGCGAACGATGGAAGCTTCGATTTCGTGAAACAGGTTGCCGACGGTGTTCTCGTCCGGAGCACCCTCACCCTGGCACAGCGCGGCAATGGCTTCAGCACGGATGACCTTGACGGCCTGGCTACGCGTTTGCTTGACGGTGATGTTGTAGGCTTCTTCGAGCTTGGCAGCAACCAGAGCGGACAGGCTGGCAACCAGCGCTTCGTCCTTCGGTGCAGCTTGCCATTCCCATTCCGGCTTGCCGGCTTCTTCAACCAGTTCGTTGATGGCGTTGATCGCCTTCTGCATTTCGGTATGGCCGAACACGACAGCGCCGAGCATGACTTCTTCGGACAGCTGGTCGGCTTCGGATTCAACCATCAGCACTGCGGCTTCGGTACCAGCAACGACGAGGTCAAGCTGGCTACCCTTGAGCTGGCTCAGGGTCGGGCACAGAACATACTGGCCGTCAATGTAACCGACGCGGGCGGCACCGATCGGGCCGTTGAACGGCACGCCGGAAATGGCCAGGGCAGCAGAGGCACCGATCAGGGCAGGGATATCGGAGTCAATTTCCGGGTTCAGCGACATCACCGTAGCGATGACCTGGACTTCGTTGTAGAAGCCTTCCGGGAACAGCGGGCGGATCGGACGATCGATCAGGCGACAGGTCAGGGTTTCCTTTTCGGAAGGACGGCCTTCGCGCTTGAAGAAACCACCGGGGATACGACCGGCAGCGTAGGTCTTTTCCTGGTAATCAACGGTCAGCGGGAAGAAATCCTGGCCCGGCTTGGCACTCTTGGCGGCCACAACGGTAACCAGAACTACAGTTTCTTCCATGGAAACGAGAACGGCACCGCCAGCCTGGCGGGCAACTTCACCGGTTTCGATGGTGACTTGATGGGCACCATAGGCGAATGTTTTTTTCACGATATTGAACATATTTTCCTTTCACTCTCAACACAATAAACAACGATTTATCAACAACTTACAATAGACAACAACAAACAGCACAGCAAAAAACGAAAAAAGCGGCCGGGATATACCGGGCCGCTCTTTCGTGGCGTCGATCTGGCTTACTTGCGCAGACCGAGCTTGGTAATTAGGGTACGGTAAGAATCGATGTTCTTGCCCTTGAGGTAATCCAGCAGCTTACGACGCTGATTGACCATGCGCAGCAGACCACGACGGGAGTGGTGATCCTTCTTGTGCTCTTTGAAGTGCGGTGTCAGATCATTGATGCGGGCGGTCAGCAAAGCGACCTGGACTTCCGGAGAACCGGTATCGCCCTTGGCGCGCTGGAATTCGGCGACAACGCCGGCTTTGACTTCAGTAGTGAATGCCATTTCAAACTCTCTTTCATGATAACGACGCCGCCCCGGTTTGATAGAGCCAGCGCCAGTGGATAAAATTTTCCGTTGGCGACGGAAAGCGTTGGATTATATCAGTTAATCAGCAAGTTGAACCAGCCGTTTTGGCCACAAACGATCCCCCGAGCCTGGTTCGCCGATACCGATCAGCTTGCCGTTCTCATAGACGCGGATCTTGCCGCTCAGGCCGGCCGGCAAGTCAACAGGGTTACCGTGACTGAAACGCTGCGCCGCCTCGCCTTCGACAGTCAGGATGGGCAAGGTGTGCAACAGCGCATCGACCGGCTTCAGGCGCGTCATTCGCTCTGCTTCGTCGAACCCTTCAAGCTCAACTAGCGTCACGGCGCCATCCAGATCAAGGTCGCCGACGCGGGTCCGGCGCAGGGCTGACAGGTGCGCGCCACAACCGAGTGCCGCACCGATATCAGCCGCAAGAACGCGGATGTAGGTGCCCTTGCTGCACGCCACGCGCAGCGTCAGCGAGTCACCGGCAAAGTCGAGCAGATCAATGGTGTAAATCGTCACCGCCCTCGCCTCACGCTCGACTTCGATACCTTTGCGCGCCAGTTCATAGAGTGGGCGACCATCACGCTTCAGCGCCGAATGCATCGGTGGAATCTGCTGAATATCGCCGGTGAATTGCGGCAGCAATTTCAAAATTGCTGCTTTTTCCGTGTTGACCGTGGAAGTCGCCGTCACCTTGCCTTCAGCATCCCCGGAATCGGTGGTGACGCCCAGCTTGAGAACGGCTTCATAGGTTTTATCGGCATCAAGCAAGTCGGCCGAAAATTTGGTCGCCTCGCCAAAACACAGTGGCAACAAGCCCGTTGCCAGAGGATCAAGCGTGCCTGTATGGCCACCCTTGGCAGCCGAGTACAGGCGCCGCGCCTTTTGCAGCGCGTCGTTGGAGGTGAATCCGATGGGTTTGTCGAGCAACAGCACCCCATCGACCTGTTTCCAGGTCTTCTTGACTTGCATGGGATGCTTAGTCTTCCGGCGTCTGATCGCTCAGCGCGTTGGCCTGATTGATCAACAAGGTCATGCTGGCACCGTGCTCGATGGAGTTGTCGTAAACAAAATGCAACTCCGGCAACGTATGGATATGGATACGACGACCCAGTTCGCGGCGGAGGAAACCGGACGCCCGCTTCAGGCCGCGCTCGATCTCTTCCAGATGCTCGGAATTGAGCGTCGCGTAAAACACCTTGGCATGGGCGTAATCCGGCGTCAGCTCGACAGCCGTCAGGCTAATCATGCCGACGCGCGGATCCTTCAATTCAGTCCGAATCAGATCGGCAAGGTCGCGGCGTACCTGCTCCGCGACCCGATCACTACGCTGAAATCCTTTTTTCTTCATTACAGCGATCGTGCCACTTCCTGAATTTCGTAAGCTTCCAGCTGGTCGCCAACGATGATGTCGTTATTGCCGCGCAGCGAAAGACCACATTCAAAGTTGGAACGAACTTCCTTGACGTCGTCCTTGAAGCGCTTGAGCGAGTCGAGTTCGCCATCCCACTGAACAACGTGGTTGCGCAGCAGACGGACGCGGGAATTGCGCTTGACGAAGCCTTCCAGCACGTAACAGCCGGCGATGGCGCCAACCTTGGACACCTGGAAGACCTGGCGAATTTCGACCATACCGGTGATCTGTTCGCGTTTCTCCGGCGACAACATGCCTGACAGCGCTGCCTTGACCTCATCGACCGCATCGTAAATCACGTTGTAGTAACGGATATCGACGCCGAAGGTTTCGGCCAGCTTGCGCGAACCGGCATCGGCACGAATGTTGAAGCCGATGATGACCGCCCCGGAAGCTTGCGCCAGATTGACGTCGGATTCGCTGATCGCGCCGACGGCACCGTGGATGATCTGAACTCGAACTTCCTCGTTCGACAGCTTGGCGAGCGTCTGGACCAGGGCTTCTTGCGAACCCTGCACATCGGCCTTGACGATCAGCGGCAGGGTCTTGACCTCGCCTTCCGTCATCTGGACGAACATGTTTTCAAGCTTGGCTGCCTGTTGCTTGGCCAGCTTGACGTCTCGGTACTTGCCCTGACGGAACAGCGCGATTTCACGCGCCTTCTTTTCATCGGTGAGCACGATTGCTTCTTCACCAGCGGCCGGCACATCTGACAGACCGAGAATTTCGACCGGGATGGATGGACCTGCTTCATTGATTGGCTTGCCGTTCTCGTCCAGCATGGCACGGACGCGACCGAAGACCTGGCCGGCCAGCACGACATCGCCGCGCTTGAGCGTACCGGACTGAACGAGCATCGTTGCCACGGCACCACGCCCCTTGTCGAGACGCGCTTCGATGATCAGGCCCTTGGCCGGCGCATCCTTCTGCGCCTTCAGCTCGAGCACTTCAGCCTGGAGCAGTACCTGTTCGAGCAGTTCGTCGATACCGGTACCCTTCTTGGCAGACACTGAGATGAACGGCGAATCGCCGCCGTACTCTTCCGGAATGACGCCTTCGGCAACCAGTTCCTGCTTGACGCGATCGGCGTTGGCATCCGGCTTGTCGATCTTGTTGACCGCAACCACCAGCGGCACACCGGCCGCCTTGGCATGGTGGATCGCTTCCTTGGTTTGCGGCATGACGCCGTCGTCGGCCGCCACAACCAGGATGACAATATCGGTTGCCTTGGCACCACGGGCTCGCATGGCCGTAAAGGCTTCGTGACCCGGGGTATCAAGGAAGGTAACCATGCCACGATCGGTTTCAACGTGGTAGGCACCGATGTGCTGGGTAATGCCGCCGGCTTCGCCAGCAGCAACCTTGGCACGACGAATGTAGTCGAGTAGCGAGGTCTTGCCGTGGTCGACGTGACCCATGACAGTCACCACCGGAGCACGCGGCTCAAGCGGCACATCCTTGTGATCAGCCGACTCTTCGAGGAAGGCATCCGGATCATCCAGCTTGGCGGCGAACGCCTTGTGGCCCATTTCTTCGACGACAATCATCGCCGTTTCCTGGTCCAGAACCTGGTTGATGGTAACCATTGAACCCATTTTCATCATGACCTTGATGATTTCGATGGCCTTGATGGCCATTTTGTGGGCCAGATCGGTGACGGAAATGGTTTCGGGAATATGAACTTCACGAATGACCTGTTCGGTCGGCGCCTGGAAGCTGCCCTGACCATCGTCATCCTTGTGCGACTTCTTGTGACCGCCACGACCGCTCTTCCAAGAGTTGCCGATATCGGAACCGCGGGTCTTCAGACCACCCTTCTTCTTGCCGTCGTCGGCAGCACGTCCCTTATCACCCTTCTTGCCCGGCGCATCCGGCTTCTTGTGCAAGGTACCCTTGTCGGCAGCGGCAGCCGGAGCAGCAGCTTCGCCCGCCTTGGCTGCAGCAGCTGATTGCTGCTTGGCCTGCTCTGCGACCTTGGCGGCGGCGGCAGCAACCTCTGCCTGCTGACGCATACGGACCAGCTCAGCTTCACGCGCCTGCTTCTGGCGCAGCTCGCGTTCCTGAATTTCGCGCAGTGTCGTATAGCGACGGGATTCGACCTCGCGGGCCTTCAGCTCCTTCTCGCCAATAATCAAAGCGCGGTCCAGAATAACCGGCCCGGTCTTCTCGACAACCGGTTCGACCGGCGTTTCAACTGGCACCTCAACCGGCACTTCGACCACCGGGTCAGGAATAATCTCAACCACTGGTTCCGGGATGGGCTCAGGAACAGGTTCCGGTTCGGGCACTAGCTCGACCACCGGCAACTCGGACTCAAGCTCGAGCCCTTCGAGTTCTGCCTCAGGGGCATGCTCGCCATGCTCCCGCTTGACGAGAACACGCTTCTTGCGGACCTCGACCTGAACGGTGCGGGCACGACCATGGGAATCGGTCGCTTTGATTTCAGAAGTCGACTTGCGCGTCAGCGTAATTTTGGTCTTCGACTCGTCACCATGTGCCCGGCGCAGATAATCGAGCAGTTTGGCCTTGTCTTGATCGTTCAGCGCGTCGTTGGCGCTCTCCTTGCCCACACCAGCCTTGCTCAATTGCTCGAGCAGGGCCGTGACCGGCATTTTGAGTTCAACGGCAAATTGTGAAACTGTTGTTGCAGACATATTTTGCTACCTCCTGCTCACTCGAACCAGTGAGCCCGTGCCGTCAGAATGAGTCCCTTGGCACGCTCGTCGTCGATGCCGGTCATTTCCGTCAATTCATCTACCGCCAGCTCCGCGAGATCATCGCGAGTCTTGACGTCGTGACCTGCCAGTTTCGCGGCCAATTCCTTGCTCATTCCCTCCAGACCCATCAGGTCTTCGGAAACATTTTCCAGCTTCTCTTCGGTTGCAATCGCTTCCGTCAGCAAAACATTGCGGGCACGGTTGCGGAGTTCATTGACGATCCCCTCGTCCAGCCCTTCAATTTCCAGCATTTCGGCCAGCGGAACATAAGCCACTTCTTCGAGCGAAGAGAAACCTTCTTCAATCAGCAGATCGGCCAGCTCTTCGTCGATGTCCAGCTTTTCCATGAACGTGACACGGGTCACGGCATATTCGGCTTCGGACTTCTTGGCTGACTCGTCCTGGGTCATCAGATTGATGGTCCAGCCGGTCAATTCAGAGGCCAGACGAACGTTCTGACCATTGCGACCGATGGCGATAGCCAAATTATCTTCGTCAACCACCACGTCCATGGCGTGCTTTTCTTCATCAACAACGATGGAAGAAACTTCGGCCGGCGACAAGGCGCCAATCACGAACTGGGCCGGATCAGCCGACCACAACACGATGTCGATATTCTCGCCGCCGATTTCGTTACGCACAGCGGTAACGCGTGAGCCACGCAGACCGACGCAGGTACCGATCGGATCAACACGCGGATCATTAGACTTGACGGCGATCTTGGCACGCAGACCGGGGTCGCGGGCACAGGCCTTCAGTTCCATGAGGCCATCGGCAATTTCCGGGACCTCCATGTCGAACAGCTTGATGATGAATTCAGGGGCGGTGCGCGACAGAATGATCTGAGGACCGCGGGCATTGCGGTCAATACGCAGCAAATAGGCACGAATGCGGTCGCCGATGCGCAGATTTTCCTTGGGAATCATCTGGTCGCGCGGCAGCAGGGCTTCGATCTTGCCTGCTTCGACAATGGCGTTACCACGCTCCATGCGCTTGATGGTGCCGGAAACGACATGCTCCTTGCGATCAAGGAAGTCAGACAGGATCTGCTCACGCTCGGCATCGCGAATCTTTTGCAGGATAACCTGCTTGGCGGCCTGAGCGCCGATCCGACCAAAATCGATCGGCTCAAGGCTTTCTTCGAGCGTGTCGCCGGACTCAATGTCCAGATCATCCTTCTGGGCTTCCGACAGTGGAATCTGCAGATACTCGTTGACGTACTCGTTGTCCGGCACAACCTGCCAGCGACGGAAGGACTCATAACTACCCGTGTTACGGTCAATCGAGACGCGAACGTCGGCCTCGTCATGGATACGCTTCTTGGTGGCCGACGCAAGGGCCAGCTCAAGGGCGCCAAAAACGATTTCCTTGGCGACATTCTTTTCGCGGGCGAGTGCATCAACCAGCAGCAATATTTCACGGCTCATGGGCTAAAACCTCCTAGTCCTTCAGTCGAAACGAGGCACCAGTCGTGCCTTCTCGATATTATTAAATTCCAGTTCCACATCATCTTTTGCAAGACGCAGACCAACCTTGCCATCCTTGCAGCCCAGCAGCTCGCCTTGGAAGTTCCGGCGGCCACCGTGCGGTATACGCAGCTTGATCTGGATTTCCTGACCAGCGAAGCGCTCGAAGTCTTCGGCCTTCTTGACAACACGATCGAGGCCAGGCGAAGAAATTTCAAGACGGTCGAAATCGAAGTTTTCGACCTCAAAAACGCGCGTCAATTGATTGGAGACCTTGGCACAATCTTCGACATCGATCCCCGTGGCACGACCAGGCGCATCGATGAAGACACGAATCGTCCGCCCACGCGGCGACATCTCGACATCAACGAGTTCATAACCCAGACCGACAACAGTCGTTTCCAGCAGCGTGTTTAAATCCATAGCCACAAATAAAAAATGGGCGAAACGCCCACCTCATGAAAAAAAAGATGCCCCGCCAAAAACGACGGGAGGAACAAACCCGTGAATTATAACGGATTTATTCCCCTTCGACAATCGATTTAGGTGCTCTCAGGGCCCTTTCGGGGCGCTGGCGCGTTGTTTTCAAGGTCGCGCAGCAGCATTTTGATTTCTACCTCTTTGAGCTCGCGCGCCATGCCCCGTTTCAATTGCGGCGGCAGAACAAACGGGCCGTACCGCACTCGGATCAGGCGGCTGACCGTAACACCGACCGCCTCGAACATGCGACGCACTTCGCGGTTGCGGCCTTCAAAAATGGTGACGCGATACCAGTGGTTGGCGCCTTCGCCGCCACCGTCGTGCAAGGTCCCGAAATTGGCTCGGCCATCCTCAAGTTCAACGCCATGCAGCAATTGCTGCTGTGCTTCGAGCGTCAGTTCACCGAGCACGCGAACGGCATACTCGCGAACCAGTTCCGAACTCGGATGCATCAGCTTGTTGGCCAGATCGCCGGACGTCGTGAAGATAAGCAGACCTGAGGTATTGAAGTCGAGACGGCCGACATTGATCCAGCGACCGCCGCGCATACGGGGCAGCGCGGCAAAAACTGACGGACGGCCATCAGGGTCGTCACGCGAAACGATTTCGCCTTCCGGCTTGTGATACATCAGGACTCGCGGCGGGCGGGTGCTGCCGGTGAAGCGGATATTGATCAGCCGGCCGCCAATCTTGACCTTGTCGGTCGGTACGACCGACTGGCCGATGGTCGCCACGACACCATTGACGGTGACCTTACCGGCGACAATCCACTCTTCCATTTCGCGACGCGAACCGACACCGGCCTGGGCGAGAATCTTTTGCAGACGCTCCGGTTTGGCTTCGACGACCGCCTTGCCATTGCGCGCGATATTGCCCCGACTGGCCCGGCCGGTTGCCGGCAGCGCGGCACGGCGACGCGGCTTGGGCGCCTCGACCACTTCTTCGGCCTCGGGCACCTCTTCGCGAGCATTGCGGGTGGTGCGACCACGCGGCGCAGGGTTGCCACGGTCAACCGGAATTTCCGGCCTTTTTTGAAATCCGCCCGGCTTGCTGGCGGAACGGAGAGGTGTGCGTTTATTGGTTTTCATAGTTCAGCTCCAGTGTCTGGGCGATTTGTTCCAGCGGCGGCAGTTCGCTGACGCTGCGCAATCCCAGATCATCGAGAAATTGCTTGGTGGTGGCAAACAGGGCCGGCCGGCCTGGCGTTTCGCGATGACCGACAACGTCGATCCAGCCGCGCTCTTCCAGCGTTTTGACAACATTGGTATTGACTGCGACGCCGCGGATTTCCTCAATATCGCCGCGCGTCACCGGCTGACGATAGGCGATGATGGCCAGCGTTTCGAGGACGGCGCGCGAGTATTTCGGTGGCCGCTCCGGGTTCAGGCGCTCAAGATAAGGCAGGTATTCCGGACGCGTCCGGAAGCGCCAACCGGAGGCGAGCTGGATCAGTTCGACCGGACGCTCGGCCCATTCCTCGCGCAACTCGTCGAGCAGCTTGCGCAGGGTATCGGTCGACAAATCCTCGTCGAACATCTTTTTCATATCGCTTGGCGACATCGGCTCGCGCGCGGCGAGCAGCGCTGCCTCAAGCACTCTCTTGACCTGACTCGGTTCCACCTTGATGCACTCGGACGTAAATGGGTTGAAAGGCTTCGGTCTGGGTGATTTCGATTAGTTTTTCGCGGCCCAGTTCAAGCATGGCAATGAAATGGACGACCAGACCCGGCACCCCCATGTCGGGATCGAACAGGGTCTCGAACTGGACGAAGCCACCTTTGGCCTGCAATGCGCGCAGGATGATGCCCATGTGCTCGCGCACCGACAACTCTTCGCGCCCGATCTGGTGATGCTTTTTCAGCCCGGCTTGGCGAACAACCGCCATCCAGGCTTCCTTGAGGTCATCGACCGAGACTTCCGGCCGGCGGACCAGTAGCGATTTCTCGACCAACGTCTCGACCCAGAAAAACTCGCGCTCGGCCTGCGGCATCGCGTTCAGATTCTGGCCGGCGAGCTTCATCTGCTCGTACTCCATGAGCCGGCGAACCAGCTCGGCGCGCGGATCTTCGGCCTCGTCGCCCTCGCCCAGCTTCGGCCTTGGTAGCAGCATGCGCGACTTGATTTCGATGAGCATGGCCGCCATCACGAGGTAATCGGCGGCCAGTTCGAGATTGCTCGCCCGCATCGCCTCGACGTAATCAAGATACTGCCGGGTCAGCGGCGCCATCGGGATATCGAGGATATCGATGTTGGCGCGGCGAATCATGTAAAGCAGGAGGTCAAGCGGCCCTTCGAAGGCATCGAGCATGATGGCCAGCGCATCTGGCGGGATGTACAGGTCAAGCGGCATCTGCTCCAGCGGCTGACCGTAAACGCGGGCTAGCGGCTCGACTTCGCCAACAGGAAGCACTTCGAGGACGTCGCTCATGCGCTCAGGAGGCCGCGGGGCGGCCCTTGCCCTTGTAATGCAGATGCAGGTTGCGGACGTAAATGACCAGGCTGAGCGCCTGCCCGAAGATGAAGACCGGATCCTTGCGATGGATGGCGTAAATGGTCAGCACGATGCCGCCGGCCAGACTGAAATACCAGAAAGAGACCGGAATGACGACCATCTTGGCTTTTTCGCTGCTCCACCACTGGATGACGAAGCGCATCATGAACAGCGCCTGGCCACCAAAACCAATACCAAGCCAGATCAGTGTTTCCCAGTCATAACCGTACATCAGTGGTATTCCAGCCCCATCGCTTCGCGCACGTCGCGCATGGTTTCGCGGGCGTATTCGCGGGCCTTCTCGCAGCCGTCGGCAATGATGTTCTTGACTAGGGTCGGATCATCCAGATAGACCTGTGCGCGCTCGCGCATCGGCGCCTGTTCCTTGAGGATGGCGTCAATCACCGGCTGCTTGCACTCGATGCAACCAATACCGGCCGTGCGGCAGCCCTGCTGCACCCATTCCTTGCAGCCATCGTTCGAATAGACCAGATGTAGCTGCCAAACCGGGCACTTGGCCGGCTCGCCCGGATCGGTACGGCGCACGCGGGCCGGATCGGTCGGCATGCTGCGCACTTTCTTGGACACCGAGTCTTCCGACTCGCGCATGGTGATCGTGTTGTTGTACGACTTGGACATCTTCTGCCCATCCAGCCCCGGCATCTTGGAGGCTTCGGTCAGCAGGTAGCCCGGCTCAACCAGAATCATCTTGCCGGTACCTTCGAGGTAGCCGAACAGGCGCTCGCGGTCAGCCATCGACAGGTGCTGAACTTCGTCGAGCACGGCCTTGGCCTGTTCGATGGCATCGCGGTCGCCGTTCTGCTGGAAGCGGGTCCGCATCTCTTCATAGAGGCGAGCCTTCTTGCTGCCCAGTTTCTTGACGGCTTCGCGCGCCTTGTCCTCGAAGCCCGGTTCGCGGCCGTACATGTGATTGAAGCGACGAGCCAGCTCGCGCGTGAATTCAACGTGCGGAATCTGGTCCTCGCCAACCGGCACCTTGTCGGCGCGGTAGATCAGGATGTCGGCGCTCATCAGCAGCGGATAGCCGAGAAAGCCGTAGGTCGTCAAATCCTTGCCAGCCAGCTTTTCCTGCTGGTCCTTGTAGGTCGGCACGCGCTCGAGCCAGCTGAGCGGCGTCATCATCGACATCAGCAGGTGCAGTTCGGCGTGCTCGGGCACCCGCGACTGGACAAACAGCGTCGCCTGGTTGGGATCGACACCGGCAGCCAGCCAATCGACCACCATGTCCATCGACGCCTTCTCGATACCCTGCGGATTATCGTACTGCGTGGTCAGCGCGTGCCAGTCAGCAACGAAAAACAGGCAGGGATACTCGTGCTGGAGTTCGATCCAGTTTTTGAGAACACCATGGTAGTGGCCAAGATGCAGCGACCCGGTCGGGCGCATGCCGGAGAGAACACGTTCTGCGTACATATTTTATTTAGTAGAGACCAAAAATGAGTGCGATAACCCAGGCTGACGCATTGACCAGCGGATTCATGATTGCGCCGAGGATACCGGTGAACAGCAGCACCAGCAAAATCGGAAAGCCCCAGGGCTCAAGCCTGGCGAATTTCCATGCTAACGAATGCGGCAGCAGGCTGACGGCGATCCGCCCACCATCGAGCGGTGGCAAGGGGAACAAATTGAGCACCATGAGCACGCAATTGATCTGAATGCCCATCTCGGCCATGCGCGCCAGCGGCGTACTGAAAAACTGCGGCAGCAGCCACGAAAGTTTGAAGGCCAGCGCCCACAGGCAGGCCATCAGGAGATTGGCACCAGGACCTGCGGCGGCAACCCAGAACATGTCTTTTTTCGGATCACGCAAACGACTGAAATCAACCGGCACCGGCTTGGCGTAGCCGAACAGGAAATTGCCGCCGGAAAACAGCAGGATGCTCAGGGGAATCAGGATGGTGCCGACCGGATCGATATGACGCAATGGGTTCAGGCTGATCCGCCCGGCCTGCCAGGCAGTCGGATCGCCGAAATGGCGCGCTGCGTAGCCGTGGGCTGCTTCATGCAAGGTGATGGCGAAAACCAGCGGCAGTGCAAGAATCGCGATGGTCTGGATGATAGCGTTGATATCCAGCATCTCAGCCCAGTCCGAACAGTTCAAGGGGACCGCGACCAGCCCGGATCAGCTCCGGCGCAGCGCCGGTCAGGTCGATGACCGTCGTCGGTTCGGTACCACAAGGACCGCAGTCGAGAATCAGCTCGAGCTGGTCATCGAGGCGATCCTGTATTTCCCATCCTTCGGTCAGCGAAAACTCGTCACCCGGCAATTGCAGAGTCGTCGTCAGCAAAGGCTCGTTCAGCTCTTCGAGCAAAGCCAGCGCCACTGGATGATCCGGCACGCGCAGGCCGATGGTCTTGCGCTTCGGATGCATGACCCGGCGCGGCAACTCCTTGGAGCCTTCGAGAATGAAGGTGTAGCTGCCCGGCGTCGCCGCCTTGAGCAAACGATACTGGGCGTTGTCGACCCGGGCAAAATGGGCGATTTCGGAAAGATCGCGGACCATCAGCGTCAGATGATGGCGCTCATCCATCTGGCGAATCAGGCGGATGCGATCCAGCGCTTCCTTGTCACCGAGATGGCAGCCGAGGGCGTAGCAGGAATCGGTCGGCAGGGCGACGATGGCGCCTTTACGGATAAAGTCGGCGGCCTGAGCGAGCAGGCGCTGCTGCGGCGATTCGGGGTGGATATTGACGACGCGAGCCATGCTCAAACCACCAGGCGCCAAACCGGTTTCAAGTCTTCCGGCAATTGTGGAAGCTTGCCGAGATCGACATAACTTTCTTCCGGCCCGTGAAAATCAGAGCCACGCGAGGCGTGAAATGCGTAGTGCCGGGCCAGACGGGCGAAATGCATGACATGATCCGGCGAATGGCTGCCGCAGGTCACTTCGATGCCCTGCCCACCGACATCCTTGAAGTCATCGAGAAAATGGCGCATGTCGGCGCCGGACATCTTGTAGCGCGCCGGGTGCGCGACAACCGCCACGCCGCCGGCGCCGTTGATCCAGCCGACGGCTTCATTCAGGGTCGCCCAGCGATGATCGACATACCCCGGTTTGCCCGACGCCAGGTAATGCTGGAATACGCCCGGCACGTCACGGGCAATACCGATGGACACGAGGTAGCGCGCGAAATGAGCACGCGAGATCAGGCTCGGATTGGTCACAAAGCACAGTGCGCCTTCATAGACGCCGGGAATGCCGATGGCGGCGAGTGCGTCACCCATCCGTTTGGCCCGCTCGATACGCCCCACCCGCAGTTCGTCGAGGCCTCCGCTCAATGCCGGGTTTGCCGGATCGAAACCGAGACCGACGACATGAATCGGCACGCCGCGCCATTCGATGGAGATTTCGACGCCGTTAACAAAGCCCATTCCCGCCTCTTCAGCCGCTACCCGTGCTTCGAACAGACCGCCAAGATCATCGTGATCGGTCAGCGCCCACAGATCAACCCCGTTGCCCGCCGCGCGCCGCGCCACCACCTGTGGTGGCAGAAAGCCGTCGGAAACGATGGAGTGGCTATGAAAATCGAAATTGGCTGGCGTCACGGGTAAGCAGTTGAAGGCAAACGAAGATTCTAGCATGAAGGAGGCCATGCCCCGAGCCCCTTGTGCAGTGCAGCAGGTTGATCTGACCGCTGCATCCCGTTATAGTGCCTCCCGTTCCGTGGGAGAGCGCAGATCCGTCTGCCGCCGAAGGCGCAAATCCACCCGAAAACGCTCAGGCAAAAGGACCGCGGAACACGGCGCAAGCCAAAAAACTCTGGAGAGCGATGGCGGCTGTTGCCGACATCCACCGATGGGGCAAATCTCTCAGGTATCGAGGACAGAGGGGTGAAACGAAAGACCATTCTTTCGTTTCACCCTTTTTCCGTTTCTAGAACCGACGTTAATAGACGCTCGCAAAGGATTGATATGCTGAAGAAAACGGTTTTGAATTCCGCCCATCGCGCAATGAATGCCCGAATGGTCGATTTCGGTGGTTGGGACATGCCAGTCAACTACGGTTCGCAGATCGAGGAGCACAACGCGGTCCGCAAAAACTGCGGCATGTTCGATGTCTCGCACATGTGCCCGGTCGATGTCGTCGGCGCCGATTGCCGCGCTTTTCTCTCCCGCCTCGTCGCCAATGACGTGGCCAAGCTCAAGGTTTCGGGCAAAGCGCTTTACGCCGCCATGCTCAATGAAGCCGGTGGCGTCATCGACGACCTGATCATCTATTTCCTGACCGACACGCGCTTCCGTATCGTCGTCAATGCCGGCACCGCCGAGAAGGATCTGGCCTGGATGCAGGCCAAGGTCGCCGAATGGAAGCTCGATGTCACCATCACCCAGCGCCGCGATGGCGCCAACAACCTCGGCATCATCGCCGTGCAGGGTCCGAATGCCCGCGCCAAGGTCTGGGAAGTGCTGCCGCAGGCCAAGGCGGCGACCGAAGGCCTGAAGGCTTTCTTCGCCGCCGAAGTCGATCAGTACTTCATCGCCAGCACTGGCTACACCGGTGAAGACGGCTACGAAATCATGCTGCCGGCCGGCGAAGCCGAAGCGCTGTGGAACAAGCTCAATGCCGCTGGCGTAGCGCCCTGCGGCCTCGGCGCCCGCGACACGCTGCGTCTGGAAGCAGGCATGAATCTCTACGGCCAGGATATGGACGAGACGGTTTCGCCGCTCGACGCCGGCCTCGCCTGGACCGTTTCGCTCAACACCGACCGCGATTTTGTCGGCAAGGCAGCACTGGTCACCAATGGTCAGCAGAAGCAGTTTCTCGGCCTCATCCTGCTCGACAAGGGCGTACTACGCGGCCATCAGAAAGTCACGACCAAGCAGGGCGACGGCGAAATCACTTCCGGCAGCTTCTCGCCGACGCTCCAGCAATCCATCGCCCTCGCCCGCCTGCCGCTTGGCGTGCAAATCGGCGACGAAGTCGAAGTCGATATCCGTGGCAAGGCGCTCAAGGCCAAGGTCACCAAACCCGTATTCGCCCGCAACGGCAAAGCAGTCATCTAATTCAACCCATTCAGGAGAAAACCATGTCCAACGTCCTCGCCAACCTCAAGTACGCCGCCTCCCACGAATGGATGCTGCTCAACGCTGACGGCTCCGTCACCGTCGGCATTACCGACCACGCCCAGGAAGCCCTCGGCGACCTGGTTTTTGTCGAACTGCCGGAAGTCGGCGCCCATTTCGATGCCGAGAAGGAAATCGCCGTCGTTGAATCGGTCAAGGCTGCGGCTGACGTGTACGCTCCGATCTCCGGCACAGTCACCGAAGTCAATCAGGCTGCTGCCGACGCACCGGAGTCGGTCAATCAGGACGCCTACGCTGCCTGGCTGTTCAAGATAACACCCGACAACGCCGCAGATCTGGACAAGATGCTCGACGCTGCTGCCTACCAGGCCGTCGCCGACGCCGCCTGAAAGCTGCAGGTTGTTCCCGTATTAGCGGGAACCGAGAAAAAGTAAAGCACGGGATCCCCGCCTGCGCGGGGATGACGTATTCAAGTATTTCCATGCAAGGATTCCCATGCCGTTGAATCTTCCCCTTTCCGCCCTCGAGCAGCACGACGAGTTCATCGGCCGTCACATCGGCCCATGCTCGACCGAATTGGCCGCCATGCTCGCCGCCATCGGTGCCGACAGCCTCGAACAGCTGATCGACCAGACCGTCCCCGCTGCCATCCGTCTACCCGACGACCTGCCGCTGCCCGCGCCGCGCCGCGAACATGAAGCGCTGGCCGACCTCAAGGCCATCGCCAGCAAGAATGTCGTCAACAAGTCCTGCATCGGCATGGGCTATTACGACACGCTGACGCCCAAGGTCATCGTCCGCAATGTCCTGGAAAACCCGGGCTGGTACACCGCCTACACGCCCTACCAGGCTGAAATCGCCCAGGGCCGTCTTGAAGCGCTGATGAATTTCCAGCAGATGGTCGTCGACCTGACCGGGCTGGAGATTGCCAACGCCTCGCTACTCGACGAAGCCACCGCTGCCGCCGAAGCGATGACCATGGCACGCCGCGTTTCCAAGTCCAAATCCAACCGCTTCCTGGTGGATGCCAACTGCTTCCCGCAGACCATAGACGTCGTCAAGACCCGCGCCGGCTATTTCGGCTTCGAACTGGTCATTGCCACGGTCAACCCGGAAAATGGCCCAAAAATCGAAAGTGAAGATTTCTTCGGCGCCCTGCTCCAGTACCCGGGCGACAACGGCGAAGTCCGCGATCTGACCGCGACCATCGCTGCGCTGAAGGCCAAGGGCACGACGGTTGCCGTCGCTTCCGACCTCATGGCCCTCGTCCTGCTTAAATCGCCGGGCGCCATGGGTGCCGACATCGCCCTCGGTTCCAGCCAGCGTTTCGGTATCCCGATGGGCTTCGGTGGCCCGCACGCCGCTTTCTTCGCCACCCGCGAAGCCTTCGTCCGCTCGATGCCGGGCCGCATCATCGGTCTGTCCAAAGATGCCCGCGGCAAGACCGCCTACCGCATGGCGTTGCAGACTCGCGAGCAACACATTCGCCGCGAGAAAGCCAATTCCAACATCTGCACCTCGCAAGTGCTGTTGGCCAACATGGCCGGCATGTACGCCGTTTACCACGGCGCCGAAGGCTTGCGCACCATCGCCGGCCGTATCCATCGCCTGACCGCCATTCTTGCCGAAGGCCTCAAGCGCGCAGGCGTCAGCCTGCTGACCAAGCAGTTCTACGACACCGTTCATTTCGATCTTGGCGCCCGCGCAGAAACTGTCTACCTCGACGCACTGGCCGCCGGCTACAACCTGCGCCGCGTCTCGGCTGGCGTCCTCGGCATTTCGCTCGACGAAACGACGACGCGCAACGATGTTGCCACGCTGTTCAAGCTGATTACCCAGGTCACGCTCGACATGGACGTCATCGACGCCCAGGTCGCCGCCGCCGACTCCGCCCTGCCCGACGCGCTGATCCGTAGCGACGCCGTGCTCCAGCACCCGGTATTCAACACGCACCACACCGAACACGAGATGCTGCGCTACCTCAAGTCGCTGCAGAACAAGGATCTGGCGCTCGACCATTCGATGATCTCTCTCGGTTCCTGCACCATGAAGCTCAACGCGACGAGCGAGATGATTCCGGTCACCTGGCCCGAATTCGGTGGCATGCACCCCTTCGCGCCGCGTGACCAGGCCATTGGCTACCTTGAAATGATCGCCAGTCTGACCGAATGGCTAAAAACTGTCACCGGCTTCGACGCCATCTGCATGCAGCCGAACTCCGGTGCGCAGGGCGAATACGCCGGCCTGGTCGCCATTGCGCGTTACCACGCCAGTCGCGGTGACAGCCATCGCGACATCTGCCTGATCCCGAAATCGGCCCACGGCACCAACCCGGCTACGGCCCAGATGGCCAACATGAAGGTCGTCGTCGTTGATTGCGACGAAAACGGCAACGTCGATGTCGCCGACCTCAAGGCCAAGACCGAGGAACACAAGGACGACCTCGCCTGCCTGATGATCACCTACCCGTCCACCCACGGTGTCTTCGAGGAAGCAGTGCGCGACATCTGCGCCATCGTGCACGCCAACGGCGGCCAGGTGTACATGGACGGCGCCAACCTCAACGCCCAGGTCGGCCTGACCTCGCCCGGCTTCATCGGCGCCGACGTCAGCCACATGAACCTGCACAAGACCTTCGCCATCCCGCATGGCGGCGGCGGACCGGGCATGGGACCGATCGGCCTCAAGGCCCATCTGGCGCCGTTCATGGCCGACCACGCGGTGGCGGCCACCGGTGCGGCGGATCGCGTCAACGCCGGTCAAGGCGCGGTCTCTGCCGCCCCGTTCGGTTCGGCTTCGATTCTGACCATTTCGTGGATGTACCTCGCCATGCTCGGCGGCGAAGGCGTCAAGAAGGCGACGCAAGTCGCCATCCTCAACGCCAACTATGTTGCCCAGCAGTTGAAGGCGCACTACCCGGTGCTCTACGTCGGCAAGAACGGCCGCGTGGCGCACGAGTGCATCTTCGACATCCGCCCGCTCAAGGCGGCGACCGGAATCAGCGAAACCGACATCGCCAAGCGCCTGATGGACTACGGTTTCCATGCGCCGACGGTATCCTTCCCGGTGGCCGGCACGATCATGGTCGAGCCGACCGAATCCGAATCGAAGGCCGAACTGGACCGCTTCATCGCAGCCCTGGTCAGCATTCGTGAGGAAATCCGCCAGATCGAAAATGGCGTCTGGTCAGCCGACAACAATCCGCTCAAGAATGCCCCGCATTCGCAGGCGGACGTCATCGACGGCGACTGGAAGCATCCGTACAGCCGCGAGCAGGCCGTCTTCCCGCTGCCCTGGGTGGCTGCCAACAAGTTCTGGCCGAGCGTCAATCGCATCGACGATGTGTACGGCGACCGCAACCTGAACTGCGCCTGCCCGCCGATGTCTGCCTACGAAGACTGATGACAGTCGATCTCTCTGCCATCGCCAAGTGGCCCAACGTCCCCGCCTGTTACGACTGGTTGTCGCTCGACCGGCGGGGCGACTGGCGATTGCAGGGAGAGCGAGTGACGCACAGCGGCCTGATCAACTTCATCAACCGGCAGTATGGTTGTGACGAGTCAGGCTGCTGGTTCTTGCAGAACGGCCCGCAACGGGTGTTCGTCGAACTGGCCTATACCCCGTGGGTGTTCCGCCGCGAAGGCGAGTCCTTTGTCAGCCATACCGGTGAACCGGCCGGCGACATCAAGGCGATTTATCTCGATGAAGAAGGCAGCATCCTGCTCGAAACGACGCTAGGTATCGGCTTGCTCAATGATCGCGATCTGGCGCAATTTCTCGCCGAATGCCATGACGGCAACGGCCAGCCGGCGAGCGATGAGGCGCTTTCAAGCCTGATGGAAACGGCCACCGGCGATATCCTCTGGCAGAACCTGCCGCTACAGTCGATTGCCACGGTCGACACGAAAAAACGCTTTAATTTCAATTCGCATCCGCAACCCTGAGCGGACTACCTACTCGATGCAGTGAGCGTTCCGCCAAGCAGCAATTTCCGGTAGCGACTCATCCGCATCGTCGAGCAGCGCCGCGTTGGCCTGCAACAGCAGCTTGCGTTGCCGGGCGCTGAGCTTCCTCGGAAAGACCGGTTCCAGGTCGACCACCAGATCACCCGCGTGACTCTTGCCACGCCCCGGATAGCCCTTGCCGGCCAGCCGTAGCTGCCTGCTCTCAGCCGCGCCGGCCTCCAGCGAATGACAGATCACGCCGGCCAGTGATGGCAAATCAATTTCGCCACCGGCCATCATGGCCAGCGCGCTGACCGGCATCCGGAAATGCAGGTCGCGACCGCGCAACTGGTAAAGCGGATGAGTGCGGATGACAATCGTCAAGTAAAGATCGCCAGCAAGCAGCTCCTCATCCTCCGGCTCGCCCTGCCCCGCCAGGCGCAGTTCGTCACCGGGCAACATGCCGTGCGGTACACGAATTTCCAGGCTAACCTCTGCCAGTTCGCGGCCGCTGCCGCCACAATCCTTGCAAATACGCTCGGTAAACAGCCCGCGCCCGCCACACTCCTCGCAACGCACGAGATTGCGCTTGGCATCATGCACCCGGCCACTGCCATGGCAGGCAGTGCAAAAGCGCGTCCTGGACATGCCGTGTTCGCCCGTACCCTCGCAGGTCGGGCAGGCGTTGCCACGCGTGTAATGGATGGTCTTGCGACAACCCGAAGCAGTCTCTTCCAGACTGACCTCGAGGTTGAGCCGAATATCCGCTGCCCTCGCCGCGCTCTCATCCGGCTCGGCCTGGGGCGCCACAGCCTCTTCAACATCATCGGCATCAACGGCAAGCAATTGCTCGTACGCCGCACTGATCTGCTTGAAACGCTCCGTCGCTTGCGGATGATCGCTCCGATCCGGATGCCAGCGCATGGCCAGCCGCCGATAGGCGCGCTTCAGCTCGGCCGGGGCAGCTCCGGGCGAAACACCGAGAATTTCATGGGGATCGGAATTCATTGACTGCATTGACCAGGCGAGCCCCACAACAACGCAATACCGCCGATGTGCATGGGGTCAAAACCGGTGTCTGATTGCCATTCATGGGATATGGAAGGGAGCGATTATAAAAGACCTCACCACCATTCCGCCGGCCGGACGAAAATACCGCCCCAAACCATTACCGGAAGGTCAACCAGTCCTCAATACCGGCCGGTATTGACCAGGCGATACGGCGCCAGATCGTCTGCTGCGAGACGCACACCATCTGTATAAAGGGTCGGCATGGAGGCATCCAGACCAAGATCCTTCCGGTACGAGCGAAGAATTCCCTGAACATAGCCCTGCGTCTCCGGATACGGCGGGATCTTGTTGCCAAAGCGGCTCACCGCCCCTTCGCCCGCGTTGTAAGCCGCCAGCGCCAGCGACACATTGTCAAAACGATCAAGCAAATGCCGAAGATAGGTCGTGCCGGCTTGCAGATTGCGCTCCGGCACTTCGAGATCGCTGACCCCGAAACGCCTGCCGGTCGCCGGCATGACCTGCATCAAGCCGATTGCCCCCTTCGGCGACAGCGCATCGGGACGATAGGCAGACTCGGCGCGAATCACCGCATGGACCAGCGCCGGATCGAGCCCCTTGGCATTGGCGTGGCGATCGATCATGGCCGACAGCGCCGAGCCTTTTCTCTGAGGCGCCAGCGTTTCGGTCACCGCACCCGTATTCAGCCGATAGTCCGCCCGCTGAATCTCCAGGCGAAACGGGCTTGGCGCCACCGGCCGCTTGTCCAGCCGAAGCTTTACGCGCGGGCTATCGCCGCGTGCAACAACCTCCGCCGAATGGCTGAGCACGGGGGCAAGCAAGCCCAGCACAACCAAAGCCGGCAAACATCTCTGCCCGGAAGCCGAAAAAGTCATCGGCCCCGCCTCAGTAGGCGCTCGCGTCCTTGAAAACCAGCAGGACGGTGCGAAAAATGATGTAAAGATCGAGATTCAATGACCAGTTGCGCAAATACTCGAGATCGTAATCGATACGCGCCTGCATCTTGTCCAGCGTCTCCGTTTCGCCACGGTAGCCGTTGACCTGCGCCCAGCCGGTGATGCCCGGCTTGACCTTGTGGCGAACCATGTAGCCCTTGATCAGCTTGCGATACATCTCGTTGTGAGCGACGGCATGCGGTCGCGGGCCGACAATGCTCATGCGCCCCTGCAAGACGTTCATGAACTGCGGCAGCTCGTCGAGTGACGTCCGGCGAAGAATGCCGCCGATTCGCGTCACGCGGGCATCACCCTTGCGTGCCTGGGGAACGTTCGGACCATCTTCGCACACGCTCATCGAGCGGAACTTGTAGACCATGATCTCCTCGCCATCGAGGCCATAGCGCCGCTGCTTGAAAATGATCGGGCCGGGTGAACTCAGCTTGACCAGACCGGCAACAACGAGCAGGACCGGCGAAATCAAAATCAGGATCAGGGAGGAGAGAACGACGTCACTCAAACGCTTGACGATACCGTTCAATCCGGAAAAAGGCGTATCGCAGACGGCAACCACCGGCATCCGGCCAACCGCATCCATGCGTGCCTGGATCAGGTCGGTAACAAATATGTCCGGCACGAAATAAACCGAAGCCGTCGTGTCGTTGAGCGATTCGAGCAGCGAAAGAATTCGCGGCTGCGTCGCCATCGGCAAGGCGAGGTAGATCAGATCGACCTTGTTGGCCTTGACGTAGTCAGCAACATCGGAAAAACGGCCGATCAGGCGGCCAGTGCCCATGTCCAGTCGCTCGACGTCGCGATCGTCGAAATATCCGCTCAGCTTGATGCCTTGCATCGGGTGACGATCAATCTCGGTTGCCAGATGGCGGCCCAATTCGTTGCAGCCAACCACCACAGCCCGCTTCGGAAAGCCATTCGCGGCGAGGACTGCAGGCATGGTAACGCGGAACAGAAAATGGCCAGCCAACTGGGCAACCGGGGCCATCCAGAGCCAATTAAACAGAACTTCTTCTGGAAAAAGCGTGTAAAGCCCAGTCGCCAGGCCGAAAAAAATCAGCAGTGCAGCTATCCCCAACCAACTGATAAGAACTTCGCGGATGCTGCCTCGTACGGTCTCCTGAATCAGGCTCTTGCCCGGAAAGGTCAGCGAAAAAACGAGCACTCCAAGCACTGCATAGTGAGCATACTCATCGTCGCGAAACCACAACATCAGCCCAAAAAGGGTGGAAAGGACCGTAACGGGATCAACCAACGACTCAAAAAGTCGAAACAATGCCCCGCCAACCCGTTCCATACCCATAAACGGGCGATTCGACGCAACGCCACCGAAGCGCGAGGAGGACAAAATGTTCATAGCATTAACCGGAGACTTATCGACTGTTTAACCAAGCCAAATTGTATCCCAAGTGCAACACGATGCCGCACTGCAGCATTTGAATTTTTCGTGAAATAGTCGACATTACAAAATAAAGACTAACGTAATAATGGCGACTCAAAATCAGGGACAAAAAATAATTACATGGCATCCGTCCATAAAAAATTCGACCCGGAACTGATCGTTCGGATCATGCACAACTCGCTGTCGATCCAGAGCCATTTTCAGCTGCTGCTGTGGCTTCAGGGCGATTTCCAGGAAGCAATTCAGCATGACGTTATCATTTGCTTCAGCGGCGCGATCGGCGGAGAAACCTATCACTACGATATCGTTTCCGGCATACCGGGAATACGTGGCGCAAAACCTCTGCACGACTCCATCCGCGAATTCAGGAACGGCATTCACCTGCATTGGGTTGCAGGTTGCGGTCGAGTCACCTCGGCATCGATGTCAAGCGTAAGTAGCAGTAATATTGATGTAACAATCCTTCACTCCGAATTGCATGAAATGAAACATATTTTATTCCATGCAATTCCCGACACGCGCTTCAAGGCTGATCACCTGTACATCCTGCTCCGACGGGACGGCAGTTTTAACGAGCAGGAAAGAAGGCTTTTCGAGTTGCTTCTCCCCCATGTCGATGCAGCGGTCAGAAAAACCGATGGCTTGCCGATCCATGAACCGGACCAGGTTACCGCGCCGACGCTGATCAATTCGCTGATCAAATCGGGTCTGAGTACCCGTGAAATCGAGATTCTCGAATGGGTTCGCAACGGCAAGACCAATATCGAAATTGGCATGATCCTCGAAATCAGCTCGTTTACGGTCAAAAACCACCTGCAGCGGATTTTCAAGAAGATCAACGTCAGTAATCGCGCCCAGGCCGTAGGCAAGCTAGAAGATATCGCCAATAACGGGCTCCCCGAATCCAGCTACGAGTTCGGATAGGAAACACCGAGCAATCAGCTGCGCCGGAAATGACGCCAGCAGGCGGCCAACGCGACGCCGCACAAGCCCGCCAACCAGTCATCCAGACCAGGCTGGCGCCCCGGCAGGAATATCTGGTGAAACTCATCGCCCGCCGAAAGCACCAAGGGAATGGTCAGGAGAAGCCAGAGCGGCAACGCCAGTGCGCTATCGAGAACAAGGAAAAGGCCACCGAACACCACGGCATGCGCCAGCTTGTCAAACGGCGAAGGGATGATCCCGACAGCGAAGGGCTGCGCGCCCAGGACAAACAGCGCAGACACACCAAGCAGCCCAACGACCAGCCAGAAACGGCTGCGTACCCAAGGCTGAATCGTTGTCATGCTGTCTGCGTCCATATCATTCCTCTAAAAACACCCAGTACCAACAGGCAGGATTATCGCTGCTTCCTCGCTTCGAGAGGTGGAGATGGGCCCTGCTTTGCTACAAATCACCCCCGCGCATCGCCCCAGCGCAATTTGCAGCGGTCATCGCCGACATAGGTCGTTTCGCCGGCCCGGTCGACGCAATAGCGAGGCGAAACGATCATCTCGGAGAACTCCATGCCCTCGCCGATGCGTGTGTATTCGAAGAGCACGCTGCGTATCACCTTGGCCCCCTGACGGAGATGGCTACCGTGGCCGATCCAGGCGGGGCCGATGACCGAGCAGCCTGGCTCGATCCTGACGCTCGAGCCGATATAGACCGGCCCGACGATCTTCGAACTGTCCCAATTGATTGAGACATTCGGGCCAACCCAGACACCGGGCTTGATTTCCTTGCCCGGCATGTCCATCTCGGCCACCTCGCCGCGCAGCACTCGTTGCAGCACCGACCAGTAGTCCGTGACGCGGCCGATATCGATCCAGTTGAAGAAACGACTCTGGGCATAGAACGGGAAGCCCTTTTCCGCCATGAGCGGGAACAACTGACTGCCAATGTCGAACTCGACACCCGACGGCACGAGATCGAGCACCTGCGGTTCGAAAATATAGATCCCGGTACTCGCCAGATTGGACCTGGCCTCGGCCGGCTTCGGCTTTTCCTGGAAGGATTCGATCTAGCCATCATCGTCAGTCACCACGATGCCGTAGTTCTGCACCTGATCGTTCGGCACCTCCAGCGTCACCACGCTGGCCAGGGCGCCCTTGCTCTTGTGCTCGAACAATGCCGCCCCGATATCGAGATCGAGATCGACGATGGCATCGCCGCAGATCACCAGCGTCGTTTCGTCAAAAAAGCCGCTGAAATCCTGAATCGCCTTCATGCCGCCGGCCGAGCCCTTGGGCCTGGGCAGAATATCGCCGTGGTCGCCGACGCCTTCGTAGGATTAGCCGATATTGGCGCCCCAGCGCCGGCCGTCGCCGAAATACTCTTCGATCTTTTTGTGGTGATACGCCACATTGACCATGATCTCGGTGATGCCGTAGCGCACCAGATGCTCGATCAGGTAGGCCATGACCGGCTTGCCGAGAATCGGCACCATCGGCTTCGGCCAATCCTTGGTCAATGGACGAACCCGCGTCCCCTGGCCTGCTGCCAGAATCATTCCCTTTACCACTACTATTTGCCCCCTACAGTCAAAAAAAATGCCGCCCGAAGGCGGCATTCTAATGCTAAATGCTTACGGTCAGATGTTCTTGCGGCGAACGATAGCGCCGATGATGCCGAGACCAGCCAGGAACATGGCATAGCTTTGCGGCTCAGGAACCGGCGCCATGGCCACGCTGACCGACGGCGTCGACGAAGACCAGTTCACGCCATTCGGGCCATTCCAGCTACCGGAAAAGTTCAAACGATACTTGGTGCCGGCAACCAGCGAACTAAAAGTTTGGGTGAAGGTATCGGACAGAACGCCGCTGGTGTCGCCAAGATCAAAATCTTTGTCCTTGAAGACAAACGACTTGCTCACGGTGTCGAACAGAGACAGGGAGTACTTGCCATCTACTTCGGTCGTCCACCCCTTCTTGGTGTTGGTAGCAACCAGATCTTCCCAGGAGAGCAGGAAGGTGGCGGTATCAGAAGTCGCAGTGAACTTGAGGACTTCTTCGATATCGTAGGAAGTCGCGTGAGCCGCGACCGGAACAGCTGCGGCCAAGGCCAGTGCAACCAGGGTCTTTTTCATGACAACTCCATTGAAAATTATGTTGGACGGATGTTAGTCACGATATTGCAGCGCAACAATAGTCCGAACAGACTAATGTCATGACCTTTCGATGTCGAAAACCACCGTCCGGCCAGAATCTCCGGACCGGCGTGGTTTATGGCCCCCTTCGATCAGTCACCCAAACCCGCCGCCTCAGCTCCGCCCGTAGGTATCCTCAAAACGTACGATATCGTCCTCGCCCAGGTAGCTGCCGGACTGCACTTCAATCATCTCGAGCGGCACGATGCCGGGGTTTTCCAGGCGGTGGGTAACGCCGAGCGGGATGTAGGTGGATTGGTTTTCGGTAACGAGGAAGGTTTCCTCGCCTTTGGTCACGCGAGCGGTGCCGCTGACGACGATCCAGTGTTCGGCTCGGTGGTGGTGCATTTGAAGTGACAGGGTGCCGCCCGGTTTGACGCCGATGCGTTTGACCTGGAAGCGTTCGCCGGAATCGACGCCGTCGTACCAGCCCCAGGGGCGATAGACCTTGCGGTGCCATTGGGCGATGCTGCGTTTGTCGGCTTTGAGGCGGTCGACAATCTTTTTGACGTCTTGTGTGGCGTCGTGATGGACAACGAGGACGGCGTCGTCGGTTTCGACGACAACGAGGTTGCTGACGCCGATACAGGCGACGAGGCGACTTTCCGAGACGACCAAAGTATCGCGGCAGTTTTCGAGCATGACGTCGCCACGGGTGGCGTTGCCTTCGCCGCATTTGGGCAATACCTTCCACAGGGCATCCCAGGCGCCGACGTCGGACCAGCCGGCGGTAAGCGGAATGACGGCGGCTTTGGGCAGGCCGGCGCCGCCGGTGGTCAGGCGTTCCATGACGGCGTAGTCGATGGAGTCGGAGGGGCAGGCTTTGAAGGCGTCGACATCGACGCGGACAAAATCGCCATCGGTCTTGCCGCCGGCGAGGGCTTGCTGGCAGGCCGTCAGAATGTCGGGACGACAGAGGCCGAGGGCGGCGATCCAGACCGAGGCCTTCATGACGAAAATACCGCTGTTCCAGAGGTAGTCGCCGGAGTCGAGGTAGCTTTCGGCGGTCTGGCGGTCAGGTTTTTCGACAAAGCGGTTCAGGTTGTAGGCGCCGGATCCGTCGGCCAGGGCCTGGCCGCGCTGGATGTAGCCGTAGCCGGTTTCCGGGCAGTCGGGGGTGATGCCGAAGGTGACGGTGACGCCGGTGGCGGCCAGCGTAACGGCGCGCGCTACGGCATCACGGAAGGCGGCGCCGTCGGCGATATCGTGGTCGGCCGGCATGACGACGAGGACCGGATCTTCGCCATCACGCACGGCCCACAGGGCAGCCAGGGCAAGGGCCGGGGCGGTGTTGCGGCCAAATGGTTCGAGCAGGACCGAGCCTTGCAGGCCAAGGGTGCGGATTTGCTCGGCGACGACGAAGCGATGCTCCTCGTTGCAGACCAGCAGCGGCCCCGCCATGTCGGCCAGGCCACCGAGGCGGGCTACCGTGGCTTGCAACATCGACTGTTCACCGACCAGCGGCAGCAACTGCTTCGGGTATTTCTCGCGGGACAGCGGCCACAGACGCGTGCCGGAACCACCGGAGAGTACGACGGGGAGAATCTTGGTCATGAAAATCTGCACCTATGAAAAACGTTGATTGCTACGGTCAACCGGAAATTTTGGCTAAAAATGAAATCATCTGGCTTAAGTTGAGCAAGGGATATTCAAGCGTCAACCCAATTCTCAACCTGCAGCGACTTGACCCGAGAAAACTCCCGAAGGTTATTGCTCACCAGGGTCACCCCAAGCGCCAGCGCATGAGCAGCGATTTGCGTATCCAGTGGGCCAATCGGCGTTCCGGCAAGCTCCAGTTGCTGCCTTACCGCACCATAAACCTGCGCTGCGGTCATATCGAAATCCGCAATCTCCAGCGGCTCCAGAAAATGCTGCAACGCCAGGCGATTTTTTATCGAGCCACTTTTTTCGACACCAAAAAACAACTCTGCCACCGTAATACTCGACACCCCGATGCCAGCCGCCTCATGCGTTCGCAAGGCCTGCAGCACCTCCGCTGGCCGGTTCTTGATCGCGTAAATGCAAATATTGGTATCGAGCATGAAACGCATGCTGAAAACCCCGTTACCAGGATTCGCGCTGATCGGGCGCGGCGACCTGCTCGCGCTCGGGCATCGGGTTCTCGCGATCAAACTCATCCAGCGCCGCAATCAGCCCCTCGATGGACGGCCGGGATGCCGGACTGAGGACAACCCGATCACCATCGCGCTCGATGCGCACCTCGCTCACTCCTTCAAAACGGAAGGCCTTGGGCAACCGAACCGCCTGGCTACGACCATTCTGGAATAATTTTGCAGTTTGCATTTGAGCACCTCCAACAACGATTGATATACCAAGTATATACCACCGTAAAATTATCCGTTTCCAGGCGTATTAGGGAAGGGCTCCCCAATCACTCCCCAACCGCATCCTTAAACCGCTGCCCCGCCGCATCCTTGGCCGAGAGCAATGGTTCGCCTTCGAGTTGCCAGTCAATCGCCAGATCCGGGTCGTTCCACGCGATGCAGCGCTCGTGGGCTGGTGCGTAGTAATCGGTGGTCTTGTAGAGAAACTCAGCCGTTTCGGAGAGCACGACAAAGCCGTGCGCCAGGCCGGGCGGGATCCACAGCTGGCGTTTGTTGTCCGCCGAGAGGATTTCACCAACCCACTGGCCATAGGTTTTTGAGCCCTTGCGGATGTCGACCGCAACATCGTAGACCTCACCCTGCACCACGCGCACCAGCTTGCCTTGCGGATGTTGCACTTGATAGTGCAGGCCGCGCAGCACGTTGCGGGCGGATTTGGAGTGGTTGTCCTGGACGAAGGTCACATCCAGCCCGGTGGCCTCCTGAAAGACCTTCTGGTTATAGCTCTCATAGAAAAAGCCGCGGTCGTCGCCAAAAACCCGGGGTGCAAGTGCGATCACATCAGGTATTGCAGTCGGCATCGCAATCATCAAAACACCCGTTCCTTTAGCACGCTCATCAGGTACTGGCCGTAAAGGTTCTTGATCATCGGCTGGGCCAGTTTTTCGAGCTGGCCGGCATCGATCCAGCCCTTGCGGAATGAAATCTCTTCCGGACACGCCACTTTCAGGCCCTGGCGTTTTTCGATCGTGGCGATGAACTGGCTGGCGTCGAGCAGGCTTTCATGCGTGCCGGTGTCGAGCCAGGCGTGGCCGCGACCCATGACCTGTACGTTCAACTGCTGGCGCTCGAGATAGACGCGATTGACATCAGTGATTTCCAGCTCGCCACGCGGCGACGGCTTGAGGTCGCGGGAGATGTCGAGCACCTGGTTGTCGTAGAAATAAAGGCCGGTCACCGCGTAATTCGACTTCGGCACCTTCGGCTTCTCTTCCAGGCTGATCGCCTGCCCGGCGGCGTCGAACTCGACCACGCCGTAACGTTCCGGATCATGCACGTGGTAGGCGAAGACCGTGGCGCCGCTGGTCTGGGCGCCGGCTGCGCCGAGGTCGTTGGCAAACTCGTGGCCATAGAAAATGTTGTCGCCAAGCACCAGTGCGCTGTCGCCATTGCCGACAAAGTCACGACCGATGATGAAAGCCTGGGCCAGGCCGTCCGGGCTGGGCTGGATGGCATATTGCAGATTGAGGCCCCACTGGCTGCCGTCGCCGAGCAATTGCTGAAAGCGCGGCGTGTCCTGCGGGGTCGAGATGATCAGGATGTCGCGAATCCCCGCCAGCATCAGCGTCGTCAGCGGATAGTAGATCATCGGCTTGTCGTGGATCGGCAGCAGCTGCTTGGAAACGGCCAGAGTAACCGGGTAGAGACGGGTGCCGGAACCGCCAGCCAGGATGATGCCTTTACGCATGATGTGTCCTTGAATCAGAGAATTTGTTGCAGAACATGGTCCAGCCCGCGTTGCCAATCAGGCAGTTCCAGCCCGAAGGTCTGGCGCAGGCGGCTGGTGTCGAGCCGGGAATTGCTGGGCCGGGGCGCCGGCAGCGGGTAATCGGCCGTGGTAATCGGCAGTATCTCCTCGGCCGTCAGCTTGAGCGGCTTGCCGGCCGCCAAGGCAGCGCGCACCACCGTCTGGGCGTATTCGTGCCACGTCGTGCAACCAGCGGCGACCAGGTGATAGAGGCCAAACGGGAAGCCCGCCCTGCCCTCGCGCTGGTAGCGCCCGAGCACTTGTGCCGTCACGTCAGCCAGCAGCGCGGCTGAAGTCGGCGCACCAAACTGGTCGGCGACAATCTTCAAGCCATCGCGCTCGGCCGCCAGACGCAGCATGGTCTTGGCAAAATTGGCGCCGTGCGCGCCAAACACCCAGCTCGTGCGAAAAATCAGGCAATCCGCCCCGCTCGCCTGCAAAGCCTGCTCGCCAGCCAGCTTGGTCTGGCCATAAACGCTTTGCGGATTGGGCGCATCGGTCTCGAGATAAGCGCCGGTCTTGTTGCCGTCGAAGACATAGTCCGTCGAGTAATGAATGACCAGCGCGCCAAGACGAGCCGCCTCCTCCCCGAAGACACCGGGCGCCGTGCCGTTGATGGCCCGGGCCAGCACCGGCTCAGCTTCTGCCTTGTCCACGGCCGTGTAGGCCGCCGGATTGATGATCACCTGCGGCTTGACCTCGGCAACCAACTGGCGGATGGCGTCGGTGCTGGACAGATCGCAGTCCGCAAGATCAACGGCAACCACCTCGCCCAGCGGCGCTAAGGCCCGCTGCAGTTCAAAGCCAACCTGGCCGTTACTGCCTGTCAGAAGAATTTTCATGATCAAGCGCTGTACTGCTTGCCGACCCAATTCTGGTAAGCGCCGCTTGTCACATTGGCTACCCAGGCCTGGTTATCGAGATACCACTGAACCGTCTTCTTGATGCCGGTGTCGAAGGTCTCCGCCGGCTTCCAGCCCAGTTCGCGCTCGATCTTGGTCGCATCAATCGCGTAACGGCGATCATGGCCCGGCCGATCGGTGACGTAGGTGATCTGCTCGACGTAAGGCTTGCCGTCGGCGCGCGGGCTCAGTTCGTCGAGGATGGCGCACAGCGTATGCACGACATCCAGATTCGGCTTCTCGTTCCAGCCGCCGACGTTGTAGGTCTCGCCGACCTTGCCCGCTTCAAGCACGCGGCGGATGGCGCTGCAGTGATCCTTGACATACAGCCAGTCACGAATCTGCTGACCGTCGCCGTAGATGGGCAGCGGCTTGCCGGCCAGGGCATTGTGGATGACCAGCGGGATGAGCTTTTCCGGAAAGTGGTAAGGACCGTAATTGTTGGAGCAATTGGTCGTCAGCACCGGCAGGCCGTAGGTGTGGTGGTAGGCGCGCACCAGATGGTCGCTCGCCGCCTTGCTCGCCGAGTACGGGCTGTTCGGCTCGTACTGGTGGGTTTCGGTAAAGGCCGGATCATCCTTGGCCAGCGAGCCATAGACTTCGTCGGTCGACACATGGAGAAACCGGAATTCATTTTTGGCCGTTTTTTCCAGTTGACCGTGGAAAGCCCGCACCGCTTCAAGCAGGCGGAAAGTGCCGACGATGTTGGTCTGGATGAAGTCTTCCGGACCATGAATGCTGCGGTCGACGTGCGATTCGGCAGCAAAATTGACCACCGCCCGCGGCTGGTGCTCGGCCAGCAGCTTCGACACCAGATCGAAATCACCGATGCTGCCCTTGACGAAAATATGCCGCGCATCGCCATCGAGCGAAGCGAGATTCTCAAGGTTGCCGGCATAGGTCAGATCATCGAGATTGATGACGGGTTCATCGCACTCGGACAGCCAGTCCAATACGAAATTACTGCCAATGAAGCCGGCGGCGCCGGTAACCAGAATAGTCACAAGTAAACTCCCTTACTCAATTTCAACGAAATACACAAAAATAAATTTGCCTATAAATCAAGAATTTGGATGAACCCAAATATCACGCACGAAAAATCCGCTTAACCCCCGGCGGACAAAACAGCGGAATCCGATACTTCTGCCAAAAAGTTTTCAAACTGGCGAGGTGCATCTTTCCGGCACCACTCAAAGGGCCGGCGCCACTTGAACGCTGATGATCGTGAATCAAACGGACATTCGGCATGCAAACCACCCGAAGCCCCTCGGCCCAAACCCGCGCGCACAAATCAACATCTTCCATATAGAGAAAATAAGACTCATCCATACGTCCGATCTTTTCAAACAAGGCGCGCCGAATCAGGAAACCAGTGCCCATCACCCAATCAGCATCAAACGGGACAGCCTTTTCCCATGCCGCGATCATCATGTGTTTGGCAACCATCTGCTTGAGCGGCCAATAACGACCCAACCGCGAACGACGCCCGACAATATCCAGAACGCTATAAAAACGCCGCGCCGAAAACTGCCTCTCCCCGCTTGGGTACGTAAGGTCCAGCCCCACTAGGCCAACAGAAGAATCTTTCACAAATAAATCCAGCGCTTGAGCAATGCTCTGATCAATAAAATAGGTATCTGGATTTAGAATCAATATGAAATCGCGCTTCGCATTCGACGCCCCCAAATTAACACCTGCTGAATAACCTAAATTTTTTTTTGCAATAACCAGTCCAACACCTTCCGGCAAACTTTTTGTTAATAGGTCTTTCGACCCATCTGGCGAGCAGTTCTCCACAACTGTCAAATCATCAACAGCAGCAATTCTGTACTGCAATATCGAATTCACACATTTCAACGTCAATTCTGGCGTGCCGTAGTTAACAATAACAACGCTGAATTTTCCGATTAAATCGTTAGACACATCGTCCCCTTAATACTTGAAACCTTAGAGTTGCTTTACCAAAATCAATCCATCTTTTCCAGGAATAACCACCTGATTAACAACTTGGCCATTATTTACCGAATAATCTTGCTGACCATAAATATGGCGATATCCCGGAGGAACGGCAAACGTAATTGATTTATCCGTCGGATTTACCAGAACCAGCCCGTTTTCAAATGTGCGCTTAAACAAGCCACTCTTGATCGGTGCAAGAGGTGGCATTTCCGTTGCATGCCCCAAATCGACGTTGTACTCATCAAACCAAGGAGGAATGCCATATATATCCGAATTTGCAAATGAAAAATAACCATTCCCCATCAAGCTCGACGCAAAGGAATACCTGAAAAATTTATAGTCATTCGGATTTCCGCATACCCCGAATACTGTGGTCTTAGGCCCACGAAGATTATTGCTAACCGAGCGATAAAGGTTCATCATCGATTGCCAGCCGTTTCGGGTTTCGAAAGACCATGGTTTGCCCATTAAACACTCAAGAAAAGCAGCATCCAAAACACCTTTATATTCCATTGACGAAAGATTGTTATCTGTATTCGCTATAAACAACATATCTGGCGACAACCTCTGCGCCGCCTTGAAGTGTGCAGCTTGGCCCCGCCGATATACCGGCCACAAAGAACTATCGTCACCGCGCTGATTCTCTCCCACCTCTTTCCAATCAGCCTCTTTTATCCAAGTGCGAAAACGAACCGCATCAAAATACCAGAAATCAAATTCTGGAACGCCAGAGTAATACTCTCTATAGAACCAGTCTGCTGCCCATTCCGGATAGCGCCTCCCCCATGGATCTGGTTTGGTAAATTCGGTGAAATTTATTTCCAGCCTACACGTCTTTGGATTCAAGCTGACTCTAGTGCTATCGGCCTTGGTCAGCCACCATTGCTGAATATCGAGTATTGCCGTTCGTTCCTTTGTAACATCTTTATATTCGATACAGGCTTCACTCAGAATTGAATAGTTTCCCAACAGAATATTCGGGTTTAATCTCTTGATAGATTTAACAACACTTTGAATGGATGCATGAGTGGTTTGCTCCCATTTCGGTCGAAATCCGAGGATAACAATATCGTACTTAGCAAGCTGCGCCTGAACTTCTGGCCGGTTTATACCTTGCTCCATAAAAGCCATAGCAAAGAGCCTAGGAAAACCAGCATTTTGCAACACCGCACTCCGACGCACCAATTCAGCACTATTCGCAAATACATCTTGCGCAAAAACAAGATGACCAGCCACTAGCACTAACAAAAAAAACATTCTGAACATATGCACGGGTATATTTCCAAAGAAAAACTGAGTGAAATTATTTATATTCGTTAATTTTTCTTAAAACCAACATCCTGATATAATTTTTCCAGCCGCTCAATTACGACCTGGACTGAAAAATCATTCTCTGCACATAGTCTGGCTACACGTCCCAATTTCCTAGCAAACGAAAGATCGGCACCCAACATCTCGAAACAACAAGACAGCGCCTTGATATCTCCAGGAGCAAAAAGGAGCCCATTAACCGAGTCCTGCACCACATCGGGTATACCACCAACTCTGCTGCTAACGACAGGCAATCCAGATGCCATGCCCTCGAGTACCGCCATTGGCAACCCCTCAAAATATGAAGGCAACACAAGCATGTCGGCCTTGTTCAGCAATTCAGCCTTTTTTTCCGACCCAACCCACCCGGTAAGCTCAACCATGGCGCTCACCCCTAAATCATCAGCAAGTTGCCGAACGCCAAGCAGATCGCCGTTACCGGCGAGTATCAACTTCCACTTGACCGAGGTGTTCTGAATCGCCGCAAAAGACTCAAGCAAGTCAAAGACCCCCTTTTCTTTCGAGAGGCGCCCTAGAAAAAGTACAGTAATTGAATCCATATTACGGCCATCTCGATCGATAACCGGAGTCAATTCCACGGGATTTTGAATACACACCACAACCGCCCTGGGTGCAATTCCCTTTAATTCGTTAACCCAGCTACTCGATAATGCAATCACATAGGAACGTTCGAGGATATTTCGTACAAAATACCTTGCGATAACACCACATTGCGACCGGTAAAAATCCGAAAACTCGCCATCATGGATATGAAAGATAACCGGCACGCGTAATAGAAATAAGGGCAAAACGATCAAACTCTTCCGCCAAAAACTTGCGCCAGCAGCAACGTGGATATGCGCGCCAGCAACTCTCCCCCTTACCGCCAGAATTAGCACTCGCCACCAAGCACCAAAAGCAGTTCTCAGCTTCAACCACCTACTGCCGTCACGATGTGTCGGCACGTACAGAATCTTCCATTTATCTAGAAAACCGGAGCGCAAATAGACATTTATAACCGCTGACATCCCGCCCATAGAACCGAAATCGGTCCCGAGCATGAGCACCACTTTTCCTTCTGGCTTACTCATACTGACTAACCAAGCGAACACTTTCAGAGCATGTTCCCTCGTACACACGAACGGTCATGTCGGCGATACTCTTCCACGAAAACGGCCCAGATATGTTGTCTGTGACCCCCTGCACCAAGGCATCGTAGGCTGCTGAATTCTCCAGAAGCCTGGCAATTGCGTCAGCCAAGGCTTTCGCATTCCTGGGTTCGACGAGTACGCCGGTAACACCATCGGAAATCAATTCGGGCAAAGAACCCACGCGTGTAGCCACAACCGGGCGACCAAAACCGAATGACAAGGCTGCGACACCACTCTGCGTCCCATCGGTATAAGGTAAAACAGCAAGCTGAGCCTGCTCAAACAGCTCAAACGATCTGCTCCGCGGTATATAACCCTCAATCAGTTCGAAAGCAGACTCGTTAAGAATTTCGTCGCGATAGGGTGGGAGATCTGAACCCTCACCTGCGATTACACCTTTGACCTTATACCCTCGAGCCTTCAAATCCTTGACCGCTTCAATGAAATAGCGCAAGCCCTTGTAGGCATGGATTCGGCCGAAGAACAAAAGATTGCCATTCTCAGGCTTAACCTTCGGGACAGTCATCGGCCCAAGCGGTCCATGTGGAATAACGAATATCCGCTCGAGATCCATTTTTGGCACCGCAGCTTTCAGATCGAGGGCGAGACTTTCTCCGTGTACGATAGCCCGGTCATAAAAACTTCTCGACCAAGGCTCATAGAATCGGTGACGACTACGCGCATGCCGTTTGGCCTCCAAGCCACTATGTGGCGAAGGATCGTGAACCGTGCCGACGATTGGCGCGATACGCTTCAAAAATGGCAAAGCAAAGACCTGATAGTCGCGGGTAACCTCCTGCAAATGAATCACGTCAGGCTTAAATGCCTTTATCCGGCCGACCAATTCAAAGGTATTCCCCAAGATCACCTTGGGCGATATGCGGTGGGGTAAGGTCGCAAGAGTCAGGCGCGGTGGCTTCTCAGGTAAAACGCCATCCAACTCACCTGCAAAATTCGGCTCGCTCAAAATCAACAAGACGTCGTGGTTTTCAGCTAACGCAAGGGCCAGTCGAGTCGTGTATTCGGCAAAATGGAGTCCTACAAGACAAACACGCATAAATAGGCTCTCTAAGGCTGCTTGATGGAATTTACAGACGAAAAAGCCACAGAAGCAGCCAGCAACCCTTCACGCAAACGCCCCTTGAGCGCCGCCTTTGCACCATCAACCAAAAGCCAAAACCGCGTGGTAACCATCAGATGTGGAAAAAATGTATTCATAAAACGTAAACGACTACGGAACATATAACCGAGCGAAAAGAGCGAACCATTTCCCGCCGCGGCACCTACCTTGTGGAAAACATGGCTTTCAGGTGCGTACGCCAACTTGAACTTTCCCGAAGCCCGACGAGCCCAGTCCAACTCTTCGTAGTAAAGGAAGTAGTCCTCTGAGATCAGGCCGACAGTCTCAAGAAAAGAACGGGAGACCAGCATCGAAGCACCGATGACATAAGCAGTCTGTTGCTCAATCTCCCCTTGCTGGGCAGGAGATATTTCGCGATACAGCGAGCCAATACCAATTGGCTGAGCGCGGCAGCGCCAGGGAATAAAAGTTGCGCCCCCCAAGGCCTGAAGTCGTTCCGGGTCGCCATAAAACCGAAGAGTCGACCCTACGATGCCCACATCCTTATCAACCGATGCCCTCTCCACCAGCTTTGCCAAAGCATCGGAATCAACAACCGTATCATTATTCAATAGCCAGACATAATCAGCGCCTTGAGCCAACGCATAGCGGACACCCACGTTGTTGCCGCCAGCAAAACCAAGATTCGAGCCAGTTTGAATAAGCGTTAGTTTTGCAGACTGCCCCCTCAAAGCCTCTTGCTCAGAAGCCAGGCGTGAATACTCGATGTAACTGACAGGCTTTACGAGAGGTGGAAAGGTCAAGGTAGCCAAGGATGGTGAAGAAAGCGGAGCAGCAAGCTCTCCGTCAGCCCACGCTTTGATCTTTTCAAGCGATCCATCCCTAGAGTCATTGTCGCAAACCACCACCTTGAAACTGTCGTAATCCAGCCTTAAGACGCTTTCCAGGCACTCGACTGTATCTTCCCAGCCGTTCCAGTTGAGCAAAACGATATGAACTTTTGGATTCATCGAACTGCTTTCATTGAAATGTGCTTGTCCACTGAAACAAGCAAGCCGATCACTATGGCAAAGAACGATATACCTGTAGAGACCAACCACTCGGGCTGAGTAAATGAAGTCAATACCGGAACAATGAACGCAATTAATAATGTCGCTGCAAGGGAACGATATTCTGGTTCATTTGTACTCTTATAAAGACAATATGCTTTTGTAACAACAATATAAATGGCTAAAATCGCAGAAAATAAACCCAAAATCCCCAGCTTCATCCAAAGCCCCAAGTAGGAATTGTGGATATACCGAACCTGCGACCAGTCTGCCATAGGATCCAATCGTGGTTTATAGGCAGTGCCAAAGCCAATTCCCGCAATCGGACTAGATAAGATCTTGTTAATCGCGAAATTTGCCTCCTCAAACCGCCATCCTAGAGAAGAATTTTTGGCACCTTCACCAGCAGTGCTGACAACACGCTCGTACGCAGCCTCAATAACCTGTGGCTTCGCAATAGAAAGGCCAACCAAAGCAGCACCAACTCCGATAACCAAAATTACGGAAATCTGCGCTAATCCTTTTGATCCTTTGAGCAAAAATGCCAATCCTAAAGAACCAATGGCAGCCGTTATCCAAATAGCCCGACCAAAGCTAACCACAACGCCAGCAGCCAGTACGGGCAACAAAAAAACCGGGAAGATCAAATTAATGCTCCCCGTCAATACACGGGCGATAAGGTAAAACATTGGGAGCAAAATCAGATAGATGGCCCCTCCTGCTGTACTGCGGGTGATGTCTTGGTAATGTGTAGCACCAGACACCAAATCCTCTACGCGGGCATTTTGAATAATGCTAATACCAGTCAAAAACTGCACGACCACCGCAGAGGCAACAGCAACGCCAACAACGACCAAGCCCCAGATAACTCTATTCAATCGGATACGATCGGTTGTCAGGTAAATGACAATAAACGCTATCAGCCAATGCACTTGAGATCGTGCCTCCGTGAACACATCTTTAATTGGGGATCCGTAGAATTTATTTCCAATGATCATTCCAGAAATGGTTAGCAACATGAATAGCAACACTGGCCTCAAGTACAGCCATCTAGAATCCAAATAACCAGGCAATGATGATGCTTTCACTAAAGCAACGACAGCCAATCCAAATATTGCCAAATCTGTACCTAGAACTTTTCCAGGTCCAACATTAATGCTCGGCATTAATCCCTCAGGGACCAAACCAGAAATCATTAAAATAAGAATAATCAGTCCATACTCAGGAAACAAAACCGCAATCCCAATCAGCATTGGGAGCAACAGGAATGCAACGACTATCCACCAAGGCAATACTGCAGCCAATAGGCCAAAAAACAAGGCCACGACTACCATTGCAATGAGAAACAATGGAGTTGAACTTGTAGTCCTCAATCCGCTGGCAAAAACCATGGCATTAATCCCTGAATCTGCTGTCGATAACGCGATCCTGCGCTCTTCGGTAAGAGCCAGCAAAATTACGCAAATTCGTCACCAAACTATTTCGCCGGCTACAAGCTGCAAGCCCTATATTTCGAAACCGAGGCAAAGTACCGACCTTAAGGAACACTCCAGCCAACCTGGCCAGCAAAGCTGATTTGCGCTCCTTCTGATAAGGCTGCATCAACGCTACCTGATCAAGATCACAAGGCTCGCCGCCAATAACCTTGGCTTGCATGGCATCAGCTATCAGGTCTTCTCCGCGTTTTGTCCGCGCCAGAATGAGGCTACGTCCAGCCTGCTCGTCAAACTCGGGGTAACCGTCTTTTCCATACCATGCATCAGCGCAGGCAATATCCGCGAACTCGCCCGTGCCATCCGGACAAATCTTGCAACGGAACTGCAGATGACGATTCAAGATCGTGCCCCAGGAGGTTGCGTAGTCCATCTCGCTGACTCGTCCATCATGAGTCACTGCTTTGGCCTTGCCTGGCCAACCCTCTCCGCGATAAGAAAACTTGGCCAATTCTTCGCGCGCAACACCGAGCTTATTTAGAACCTCGAGCGTGCCACGTTGACTCGGAACGCCCGCACAAAAAAAGGCAATACAGAAAGCCACTTTTTCGCTAACGCGCTTGTCGACTCGGCCGAGATTACGCAAACCAGCGACATCGCAAGGCTTGCCGACAAAAGCAAACCTCCCTGGTTGATCGAGCAAGGCAGTTATATTTTCAAGCGGCGCAGAAGGTGCGTAACGGGAACCGGCACCTTTTAAGACCTCAGCACGGGTACGGCTCAAACAGACTTCATTTTTCAGAGGGTCTGTTTCAGAGGCTGCCACATGAGCCACATAATCAACGGCACCAGACTCCAGCAAATGGATGAGCAGTGCTGAAATTGCGCCACCTGAAGATCCTTGGTAACGCACTTCTTCATCAAGCGAAAAACCGGTTCGTACTGAAACCACCGGGCCCCAGAGGGAGTCGTATGGAACGTTCCCTGGCTCATGTTCGAGATAGTTTCCAGGACAGGTTCTGGCCACGATGGCATTTTCTTCAACGGTGAGTCTCTTGCTAATTTGCGGCCGCAAGAACCCTTCCGGACTCATCACCATCGAGACTTTATTGTCGGCGATCAATGTCGAACAGAGGCCGCAGCCCGAGCACAAGTGCCCGTGAACGATCCCGGAAAGGGTCGTCTCAGCCATCAGCGCAACTCCACCAGCGTTTGTTCGACAAACGACTCGTAGCCGGCCAGGCGCTCCAATGCTCTTCGATTGCCTTCTTCGACTCTCTCGCGAAGCGCCGGCAAATTGTCCAAGCCATCAAGAACCATCTTTAGCAGCGCTTCGTTACCGATCTCGCGACAGTCACCAACGACGTCATAACCCACTGACGAAAACAGCCCAATGAATTTGCGGCTATACGCGATGGGTACCACCGGCACACCGCTGGAAAAAGCCGCGATGCACGCATGCATACGGGCGCCGGAGAAGAAATCAAACCCGGCAATGTAAGACTTGGCCTCGCTCGGCGTAGAAAACCGGGGAGCCACGGCAATACCGGGGAACTCCTTGGCGAGCGCGAGGCTGGCTGCATAATCATCTTCGGCAGCAATCGAATCGGTCAGCACGTGGGGGACCAAAGTCACGGCGCAATCTCCTCGTTCCTGAAGCTTGGTCAGAAGCGAGCGAATAAAGACCGGGTAATCAACCGTCAAACCAAACTGGTTGGTGCCCGTATAACCACCACTAAACATCAAACCCGACACGTTGATACCGACAGCGATTCTTCCCCCTGCTCTAACCTGATCAATCTTGGTATAGGGGAGGCGGAACGCAACATCGATTGCCTCACCCGAATTACTGACAATATTCAGCGAGGTCAGATAAGCCTTTGAAAGATGATCCCTTGCATAGACACGACGGCAGCGAGACATCACCATGGCTGCTAGCCGTCGAGTCCAGCTTTTTTCAAACGGGCCAATAGTTTGCGGGCTAAGAATGAGCGGCCGCCCGCAAGCCAGCACTGAAATTTTGGACGCAATCTGCAAAACAAAACGAACACCGCCATAGATATCCGTAAAACTGTCACCCTCACCGATATCAAAGACAAGATCGCATTCACGGATCTGTGTTAGAAACTCCGACTGGCCAAGGAGAATTCTCTTCGGTTTGAATGGCGCGCCAATTTCACAGCGGTTGTTCAATTCAAGTGCAGGCTTTTCGCCTACCGTACCAAAAATTCGATAATTAACCGTTACACCCGCGCGTTCAGCCGCCGCATCAATTATCTTTATTTGCGATGCGGTAAGCGCAAGAACACCGAGATTGTCGGATGTTAACGAATGCCATAAAAGACCAACCACTAATTCATTTCTCACAGCACAGCCCTGTATTTAATTATTTATTTAAAAATCAATGCGTGTTTAAAAAAATCTGAAGCGCTATCGGCACAAAGCAAATAAAAATCACGCTGGCGTTTGGAATATTTATTCCTGTTGGGATACCTTGCTTAAATAGCGCAAAGAAATACAGCCCACCTACTAACAAAGTTGCGCAAACAAACGCTATTAACATTCCCACTGCGCCATAAATCGGTATAACGATCACGGCCACTGTTATGAGAACGAGTAATGCAAATCCATTGGCAAAAACTCGAATGGTTTGCAAACCGTGGGCAGTAAGATTAATTCCAAATCCGGCAGCCACAAATCGTACAATCAGCGCCAAGCCAAACCAAGGTAATAACGTTGTAAGCTGTGAGTACTGCGTACCAAATAGCAGATCAGTAATCCACACATTTCCAATTGCAAAAACTGCTCCGAGTCCACCACCTAACAAACTCATTTTCAGAATCAACTTGCTAACTATCGAACTACAGTCAGCTTGTTGCATCTGTTTTGATGCGATATGAGGTGTGTAAACGTTGCCTACGATGGGCGCAATAGAATTTGCCCCCTGCATTAATTTCAATCCGGCTTGATAAAGACCCACGGCTTTCGTAGATGTCATGTAGCTGAGCAGAATGACATCCAAAGTCGAGTTAAGCGTACTCACTGCCATATCCGCGGCATACGGAAAACCTTCACGCAACGTTTTCAAAACGTCGGCGAACGACCAATTGTTCGGCTTTTGCAGAACGGGTAAAAATGGCAAGGCAAGGCGCCAGCTAAGCAACAAGGTGGCACAACGCGAGACAAGAAAGCCGACAGCTACCGCGGTTATTGTTCCGAAGACAAGTAGCGGCAGTAAAACACCGAAAAAATTTAACGCGGATGTAAACAGTGCAAAACGCGCTTCCTTGTCAAAATAGCCAAGGGCACGCAGAACAAAATTGATATGTTCAGCGAAGGACTCTGCGATAGCCATGACAAGCAGTGACCAGAATATCGCCGTTGGCACGCTTTCTTGCAGGCCGATAATTAATCCGACTGCGATGATCAACACGCTCAATACCAGCTTTGCCGCCAGGGTAGCGCTGTACACCCTTGCCGCAGAGTTTGGATCTCGCCCTATTTCCCGTAGTAACTGGAGGCCAAAACCATAGTTAACCAATAGTGCGAGCAAGCTTGAAAATGCCAGCCAGTATGCCAATTGACCAAAATTTTCCGGCCCTAGCTTTCTCGCCAGAATGATGAATAGCACGAAGCCGGCACCCAAGCGCATCAAAGTGGAAACAGTCATCCAACCGATATTTTTCAGCATGGATCTGTTTCAACCGCGGCGATTATTTCAAGCCACCGGAGAGGCGCAGCCTTGACTCCGGAGTAAGGCTTGAAAGCAGAGTTTTAGCGAACTCGTCTTGTTTTTTATAAGCGTTGTTCTGGTCGTGATCGATACTCGATACACGTATCAGCATGCCATCGGGTACCTCTCCGCTAAGTCCATAAGCAACTTGAACCAGTTTTTGCGTTATGTCGGGGCGTACCACTTTGTCTGCGACGGTGACCCAGTAGGTTATTGGCTCGATACGATTTCCCTGAAGTGCGAGCACCCTTTTGATTGGTAACAAACCTTGATCAAGTATCAGGTTGTCCATTCGATGGTCTTCGACCTGAAATCCCTGAGCCGCATAGCAAACTTCGGGTTTGTGAACTTTCATGGAGTCGCTTTGGTCACTACCGTAGGCGATCGATAGCATAATTCGGTAGCCTTGTTCATTCACATAGGTGCGTGAGAGAACCTGACTATAAATCGTGTCGAGAAATGCCTTTTGCTGGGGGTCAATTACTTGAATTGATGGGAGTTTTTCTTCATGCCATCCCTCAATATTGACCGGAATCATGCTCTCCAAATCAATTTTTGGACCTTGATCAGCGATCTTGTGCGTTGGCCGCATTGCGATAGCCAGGCCGGCGGTGACCAGCATGAGGACGAGCAGGATGATGTTGCGGACCGGGAGGTTCATGCTTGCGCCTTGTTTACGACAGACTGCCCACGCCAGCGCTTTTCGCCGAGTTGCAGCAGCGAATCAACACCCATGATGATCAGCAGTGCAGTGATGAACAGCACCATGCCGGCAAAGCCGTGCAGGAAGCCCTGCCCTGCTGCGTCACCAAAGTGGTAGGTGATCAGTGTCAGCACCATGACACGGATGACGTTGGCGGTGAAGGAGATGGGGATGATGAGGATGGCCAGTGCGACGTTTCTGAAAAACGAGTCGTGGCGAACGATGTTGAGGTAGAGCAGGCCGAGGGCTTCAAGGGTGAATAGGGTTTGCAGGCCGGCGCAGGCATCGGCGACGAGCAGTTTGTACTGGCCGATCTGCAGAATGACGCCGGTGCGCGAGATCGGATAGCCCACCCAGTAGAGGACGTTTTCGGCAACGTATGAGACGGCCATCTTCATGGGCAGCGTCAGCGCATCGACGAAGGCGCCGGGCAGCGGGATCATGAAGAGCAGGAAGAAGAGCGGGAACCAGGCGGCGCCCAAGGCTGCCCAGCCGCGCATGATAAGGAGCAGGCTGGCGATGACGATGATTTGCGAGCCAACTTCAAAAATCAGGATGTCTTGCGAGCGGCCTATGACATAGAGCAGCAGACCAAGGACGAAGAGTGGCCAGCCAGCCTTTGAGGGCGCTACCGGCATATCGTGGATAACGAGGCGTTGTTTCCAGAAGAACCACAGGGCGACGCTGAGAATGATGGGGCCGTGCGCCTGAGCTTCGGTGGCCCAGATGGTGCTGGAAAGGTCGACCCAGGTAGGCACGTAGAGTGCGATGAGGCCGATGAAAATGGGGAACCATTCGGCGATCGCCGGGCGGGATTGCGCCGGGAGTGCCAGCGCTTTGTCTGCTGTGGATTTCATTGCCGGACCTTTGGTGAACGAATGCCACGGTCAACCGGAAATCTTGCCAAAAAATGAAATGTCATAGACAGTGCATCTCGCAAAAACCGGGGATAACCCCCGGTTTTTTTGCTGCACAAGACGGAGGAACGTCTGTTTCTTTGGCGGAAACGCGTATCCGAAGAGCAAAGCGAGAATGAACTGAACGACATGCTGGCTACCCGTTGTTGAGCACGGCGCCGACGACGGCAACGCCGCTGTGTTGCAGCGATGTGACGAAGGCTTGCAGGGCGGGAGCGGAGGACATGTCCTTGCGGGCGACGACGACAGCGCCACGGGTGCGGGCGGCAATAGTCTGGCTGTCAGCGGTTTCTGCACCGGCCGGGGTGTCGACGATCACGATGTCGTACTGGCCGGCAGCGGTGGCCATCAACGCATTAAAGACCGGGCGGGCCAGCAGTTCCTGCGGGTTGGGCGGGGTGGCGCCAGCCGGCAGAACAGAAAGATCGATGAGGCCGGGGATGCGGATGACGGCTTCAGCCAGTTCGGCACGGCCGGCCAGCAGGCTGGAAAGCCCGAGCTTGTTTTCGAGGCGGAAGATATTGTGCTGGCTCGGGTTGCGCAGGTCGGCATCAATGAGCAGCGTGCGTTCGCCGAGTTGAGAGAAGACGACAGCGAGATTGGCGGCTGTGAAGCTGCGGCCTTCTGCCCTGCCGGCGCTGACGACGGCCATTGTCTTGTGGCCGATCTCGGCGTCAAACCAGCGCAGCATGAGCTGGCTGCGCACGGCGCGCAATTGTTCGACGATGGGGCTGAAAGGTTTGAAGGCGGCGACGACTTCTTCGCTGACGCGGTCATCACCGGGCATCAGGTAGGGGTAGTCGTACTGGCGGGAGAGCGCCTGCTGGATGTCGGCTTCGGTGAGCAGGCCAAGCTGGATGGCAGCATCGCCAAAGCGCAGGCCCTGCTCTTTTTGCAGCTTGAGGATGCGCTCGGCGGCGTCCGGCGTCAGGCGGCCGTTGTCGATGAGAATGGCGCCAATGGAGCGGCCGGCGCCGGTGTCGAGTTTTTCGGTCATTGCGTTCATCTCTGATCAGGCCTTCGCTGCGGCTGGCTGATTGCCGGTATTGAGAGCGGGTTCGCGATTGCCACGGTCAACCGGATTTTTTGCCCAAAATCGAATTCCTCTTTTTGCCTTGGGCAGCGCGGAATCGAGTTCGGCCAGCACTGGCAGGTCGAGCGCCAGGGTGAGGTCTTCGGCTGAACGGATGCGGCGCTGGCTGAGCTCGAGGACGAGCGCAGCGCCTACGCCGAGCATGCCGCCGAGGAAGATGGAGACCAGCACGTTTAGAAAAACCTTGGGGCGGGAGTGCTGAGTCGGCTCGGTGGCAGGGCTGAGCACAAGTACGTTGGTCTGCTGCGACTGGCCTTCGAGGTTGGTTTGCGTCATGCGCTGGCCTACGGCCTCGTAGGCACGGCGGGCGGTTTCGACGTCATTGACCAGAACGCTGAGTTCGTCACGCTCGGAGCGGATGGCGAGGACGCGCTTTTTCTGCTCCTCGATTGCCTTCTTGAGTTCGTCCTGCTTGACGACTCCGAACTTGCTGGCAACGGCATTGCCGCCGGAGATGCGGCCGATTTCCTGGCGCAGTTGCTGACGCTGTTCTTCAATCTGGGCTTCAAGCTGCAGGACTTGCGGGTGGTTCTTGCCGAGGTTGCTACCGATTTGCGAAAGCTGCGATTCGGCGCGGGCGATTTCGGCTTTGAGGCTCTGGATCAGTGGGTTTTGCAGCACTTCGAGCGAGAGCTCGCTGGTGCCGCTCTTTTGCCGGCTGGATGCATCGGCGCGCTGGGCCTGGGCGGCCGAAAGCTGCATGGTCAGGTCATTGAGGCGGGCCGTTTCGTTGTCCATTATGCGGTCATCGGTAACGACGATCCCTTTTTCCTGCTGATAGGCGGAAAGGCGGGACTGGGCTTTTTCCAGACCGGCGCGCAGGCCTTTCTGGCGCTCTTCAAACCAGGCGCTGTACTGGCGGGCCGGCTCGACCCGCATTTCGATGGAGGTGTCGATGTAGGCCTGGGCAAAGGCGTTGGCGACCGCAGCGGCAAACATCGGGTCGGCGCCCGAGAAGTTCACATTGATGACATTGCTCTCGCGGGAGGGCTTTATGTCGAGTTTCTTTTGCAGAAATTCGGCGTAGTAGCTTTCCAGCGTGCCCTTGCCTTGGCTGGCTTCCTTCCATTTCTCGACTGCATCGGCGCTCTTTTCGAACCCGAGCAGCTTGACGACGCGGGTGGCGACGCGGTCGCTGTTGATGATATCGATCTGCGTCGCCATGTAGCCGGGCGTCATCATGCCCTGCAAGAGCATGCCGGCGATGGGGTCGGGCGATTTGACATCGATGACCAGCGAGGTAGTGGCGGTGTATTCCTTCGGCAGGATCAGGCTGATGACCAGCGTGGTCATCACCGTGACGCCAAAAATCGACAACGCCAGCTTGCGGCGCGCCCAGAGGATGAGGAGGAATTGCTGAAAAGTCATGCGGGGCTTTCGGTGATCTTCTTGGAGAGACGCAGATTTAAATCGGCTTTGTCATCCCCGCGAAAGCGGGAATCCAGTTCTGGTTATGGATCCCCGCTTTCGCGGGGATGACGCGTTGATCGGTATCTATTTAGAAGAAGCTTTCCTGAACATAAAGAACGTCGTCGGCTTGAATGAGATCGGACTTTTCCGGGGAGATGATTTGTATCTTGCCGTCCGGACCGCGACGGTGAATGCGCAGGCCGCGCTCAGTGCCGCGAATGGTCGTTCCGGCGCTCTGGGCCAGGCCCTGCAGCACGGTCATGTTGCGCTCCAGGCGATAGGAGCCGCCGCGCTGGACTTCGCCGTAGATGTAGAAGACGGGGGCGCGATGAACGTAGATGATGTCGCCGCCCAATACCGGAATATCAAGATCGGTGTTGCCGCTGATGAACATGGCAGGGATGTCGATTTCCTGGCGGTAGGCCTTGCCGTCGCGCAGGCCGGAAAGAATGATGACATCGGCGCCGCCGGAGGGAATGGCACCGCCGGCCGTGGCCAGCATGTCGGTCAGGCGGGTGTTGCCGGTTTCAATGGGGTAACGGCCCGGGCGATTGACCATGCCGAGGATGGAAACCTGGTTGCCCTTAAATTGCATGAGCAGGATGTTGACCTGCGGCTTTTGCACAAAGCCGCCTTCGCGCAACTTGTTGGCAATGGCCAGTTCAGCATCGGCAATCGACAGCCCGCCGAGCTGCACGGCACCGATCAGCGGATAGGTGACGGCGCCGCTTTCGGCAACGCGGGTTTCAACGGTGAGGTCCGGGTTCTGGAAGACGCTGATCTTGATGGCATCGCCGGCCCCCAGGCGGTAGTCGACCTGCTTGCCCTGCGCGTGCGCGCCGGCGATCAGGCCAAAGGTGACGAGAATGCCAAGGAGAAGTCTGTTTAGGTAGCTCATGGATGGTTGGTTTCCGCTTTACTTGAGACCGGCAATGCCTTTGTTGACGGCTGCCTCGGTTGGGGAGGCAGCGGCCTTTGGCTGCGCTTCGGCAGGTGCAGGCGCGGCAGCAACGGCTGGCGCCGGTGCGACAAATTCGCCAACGTATTCAATCTTGGCCTTTTCACGCAGCTCTTTCATGGTGCTGCGGGCGGCGTCGGATTTTTGCTTGTTGTTGATAAAGTTTTCGATGAAGGGCTGGGCCTTGATTTCATCCATCGGCTCGGGCTTGCTGGCGAGCACGGTGATGAAGGCGACACGACCCTGGTTTTCGATCATCTGGACCTGACCATCCTTGGCCTGGGCCAGACGCGGCAGCAGTTCGAGGGCGAGTTGCTCGGCCGCCTTGACGCTGACGCCGCCGGCTACTTCAACACCCTTGGCCTTGAGCCCGGTGACGACTTCAGCAACGGAGGTCTTGCCGCTGCCCAGTTGCGCCTTGACGCCGGCAATGATTTCCGGCGTGGCAGAGAAGGCTACTTCTTCAATGCGGTAGATCTTGCGGTTGGCAAACAGCTCAGGGTGATCGTTGTAGAACTTGTGGATTTCATCGGTCGAGGGCTTGGCCTGCTTGGAAACCTTTTGTTCGATGAAGGCGCGGGCGAGAATTTCGCGGCGGGCGCTTTCGATGGCCTGCATGACGTTCGGCGTGCGCTCGAGCTTGGCTTCCATGGCCTGCTGCACGGCCAGCTCCTGGTCGATCAGGCTTTCAAGTACCTGGCGCTTGGCAGCTTCGGCCTTGGCGGCGGGAATGTTGGGCGTGCGCTGCAGCACGAAATTGATCTGATGAACGGAGATTTCACCGTCATTCACTTTTACAGCCACCTGGCTGGCGGCTTTTTTCTCGGGCGGACGATCGCCGCAAGCGCCAAGTACCAGGCTGGAAAGAACGATGGCAGAGATGGTTTTGAGCTTGTTCACAGGGTCACCTTAAAATTGGTTGCAGCGGATTCTTGAATGGCGTTGGTCACGTCAGTACTGGGCGCTGAGCGAGACAAAAGTGGTGCGGTCTTTGTAGTCGTAGCGGTCGTCGTTGACGTTGCGCTTCTCGAAGTTCATGCCGGCCTTGATTTCAAACCAGCGTACGGGCCGGTAGCCAATATCGAGGCCGGCCCGGGTTGTTTTGTCTTGACGCGGCTCGACACCGGCCGGCAGCGGCGCTATTTCGCCGTGATAGCTGCGCTTGCCATAGCCCAGGCGGGCGCTGGTGGAGATTTTGTCGGTAGCGGCCCAGCGGGCGCCGAGGTTAAGTTCGTCGAGCTCGTAATAGCTGGAGGTGGATAGCTGGAATGCAGCCAAGCCATGCTTGTAGCCAAAGGTAAAATTAGTCTTGCCGGTCGCCGCATAGACCAGATCAAGGTTACCGGCCCAGCCGCTGAAGTCGCGCGAGACAAAATGGTCATGCTTGCGTTCTAGGTATTCGAGCCGGCTACGCAGTTGCGTTTTGCCGGTGAGCAACCAGCTGGCGTCAAGCTCAACGCTGTTGTGCGAAAAACCGTTGTCGGCCTGCGCGGCAGTATTGAACTGGCGATTCGAGTAGCTGCCATCGAGCTGCCTGACGCGCAGCGCAACGGTGTTGCCGGAAACGGGGCGAAAACGGATGCCGTAGTTGAAGCCACTGGCTTCGTAATCACTTTCGGCCAGGACAGCCTGCTCGTTGGTCACGCTGTTGCGCGACAGGCCGAGGAAGGCGGCCCAGCTTGTGTGAAACCAGTAGTTGGCGGTGAAGCGCTCGTTTTCGATCAGGCGAACGTTACGCGCCCGATAGTTGTTGGAGGTGTAGTCGGAATAAGTGTTGAGCGACTCGGTACGATCAAGCGCGAGTTCGCCCGTCCACCGGGTGCCGACGGCCCACAGCCACTTGCCGTCGTAATTCAGGGCCAGGAAATCGAGGTAGCTGTTCCGCTTGTAACTGGTGTCGGCAAAACTGATATTGCCGATCAGTTGCTGCAGGCCAAAGGTCTTGTTGAGGTTGAGTCCCACCGAAGTCATGGTGATGGTGTCGGAACGCCCCTCCAGCCCGTAATTTGCCGGGTTGGCGTTGGGCGACAGACGGAACATATTGTTGTCATGCATCATCGTGACTGCGGCACTCAGATTGACGACATCGCCCTCGTTCGCCACCGCAACGGGGGCATGAACGAGCACTAAGGCCGCAGATGCGATCAGGATTTTTCGGCATGACATCATTCTTGAAATGTTACCACATTGCACTGCAGCATTTTTACCCAGGATAGCCGACCACACTAATGAAAGAAGGGGTTTTCACCCCGCCGAAGCTGACAGACCATTCAATATGCATGAACAGACCGGGCGGAATTCTACTTGTCCGGCAAACACCAGCAACAGCCCATTCAGACTAATCCGTGATTATCTTCACAATTTGCCGCCATAAATAAGAAACGCTTGCGTCATTTTGACGCAGCCAACCCTGAAACAATATCCGACGCGTGTTGCATTCCAATGACACTTGGCCGGCGATGGGATATCGGGTTGAGAGGGAGCGACGGTCAAATGCTCAACGCCGGTCGCGCCGGCGAACTACCTGTCGCTACCCGGCGGCAGCAATTCCCCGATCAAATCGGAGATCAGCCCGGCCGTTGTGCCATGGCGGTCGCGGTCCGGGTTGTATTCGACGATTTCGAGGGCTTTCAGCCCGGGCAGGCCACCGATTCGGCGCATGGCCTCGACGGCATCGTGCACGACCAGGCCATCGGGTTCGGGGCTGCCGACGCCGGGGGCGAGTCGTGGGTCGATGGCGTCTAGATCGAGCGTGACGCCAAAACCGGCCGGGGCGCTGGCGACGATGGCGATGGCTTCGTCGAGGCAGGCGGCAAAGCCACGGCGGAGTATTTCGTCGCTGTCGATGATGCGCACCTGCATGCGCTGCAGGAATTCGAGTTCTTCCGGTTCGTAGCTGCGCGGACCGAGGACAACGGTGTGGGCAGCGCTGATCTGGGTGCCTTCCAGCCCGATATTGAGCAGGCGCTTATCGCCACGGCCGAGCAGGCAGGCCAGCGGCATGCCGTGGATGGCGCCGGAGTAGCTGGTTTCCGGGGTATGGCTGTCGAGATGGGCGTCGATCCAGAGCAGGCCGATCGGTTCGACAATGGCGCGGGCAACGCCGCTCCAGGTGCCAATGGCGACGGAGTGGTCGCCACCGATGACAACCGGAAACTCGCCGGCGCGCAGGGCGAGCGCGACTTCGTCGGCGAGATTGCGGCACAGCGCGGCGATTCGTCCGGTGATCGAGGCATGATCGCCTTGCGGGGCAAACAGTGTCTTGCCCCAGTCGATTAATGGGTGATGTTCGAGTTCGTGCCAGGCTTGCGAACGATGAAAAGCGACCGGGCCGTCTTCGCAGGCGCGATCCTGCGCCCCGATGCCGCTGGCGGCGCCGATGATGCGGATGCGGCCGGGACTGCCTGGATGGCGGGGTTTCATGCGCCGACTGCGTCTAGCCGGGCGCGCATTTCAGTCAGCTCGGTTTCGAGCGCGGTCACCCTCGCCTTCAATTCCTCAATTTCCTGGTTGGGCGTATGCGACGCCTTTGCCGGCAGCATGGCTTCGATTTCCGGCTCACCGCTAAGCAGGTGCATCCAGCGGTTTTCGCGCGATCCGGGCAGGCGCGGCAGTTCAACGACCAGGGCGCCCTCTTCCCGGCTGGCCAGTTCTTCGAGGAAGGCTTCGACCGACGAAATGTCGGCAAAGCGGTGCAGGCGTTCGCAGTTGAGGCGCAGTTCGCCGGCCGTTTGCGGCCCGCGCAGCATGAGCACGGCGAGCAGCGCCGAGGCTTGGGTGGGCACGCCGAGTATCTTTTCGAGACGGTGCTCGAAACGGCTGACCCGGCTGCCGCTGATTTCATTGACCAGCCAGAGGCCTTTCAGGACATCGATGGCTTGAACGACGTCGCTCTCGCTGGCATCGATGACCGGACTCCGGCTGGTTTTCTGGTTGCAGCCGGCGAGCAGCGCATTGACTGAGAGCGGATAGGTGTCGGGCACGGTGCGCTGTTTTTCGACGAGGGTGCCGAGTACGCGGGTTTCCAGCAATGACAGCATGGGCAGTGATTCAGCCATGATTTTTGTTTCCTGAGCTTGGTTGAGTTGTCGGGGCCGGCACGGTTTGCGTCAGGCGCTCCGGGTCGCGTAGCCAGGCACGGTAGATTTGCAGGGCGACATGCGCGTCGTTGGCAGCGTATAGCAACTGGCGCTCGTTGAGGCGCGCACTGGCCCAGTTGCTGGTGCCGACTTTTTTCGATTTCTGGAATTTCTGACCGAAGTAGTGGGCGACGGCGACTTTTGCCCCGACCGTGCCGCGATGACCGGGCCCGCGCAGGGCTTCGCCAAGGTCGAGGACATTGGCCAGTTCGATGCCCAGGCGCGAACGCAGGGCGCTGCGGTCGTTACCAAGACCGAAGCCGACCTTGAGTACGTTCTGGGCGGCGAGGATTTGCCGCAGCACATCATGGTTGGCGGCGACGACGACGGGAAAAAGATAGACGTGTTCGTCGGTGGCCAGTTGAACGAGGTGCGGTCCTGTGGAAATCTCGCCCTTCAGGAAGGTGGGTTTCGACTCGGTATCGAAACCGATGGCCGGCACCGCCAGCAAGGCGGCCAGGGCCCGCTCGGCCAAGGCGGCATCGCCGACCAGCGTGATTCTGGCCATCGAAACACCGTTGTAGATCGGCAACTCGCTTGAGGCGAGCATGCTGCGGCTGATTGTCACTTCGCTCAAGTTCGTACGCTCCTGGTCCGTTCCATCTTCGTTGCCAGCTGCATCCATGTATCCTTCAGCTTTTATCCAGAAGCAAGTGTATGGGATCACGCCGGCCGACGGGCCTTTTCTCGCGCATATGGGCGCTGTTTTTCGGCCGCCCCGCCCCGCTTTCCGACTACGCGCGGGCCCGCCAGCTGATTGCGGCGGTTGACCGCGGCGGCATTCCGCTCAACCCGGCCAAGGTCAATGCCATCGCCCGCGATCTCGGCCTCGACGTGCCCCGCCAGGCGCCGGTCGAGGTGACCATCGAGCGCATCCGCAGCGCCCTGGCCCGCTCGACTGAAGCATGAGCAAGCCCTGGTTTCTGTACATGATCGAGTGCGTCGATGGCAGCATCTATACCGGCATCGCGGTGGACGTGGCTGTTCGCTACGCCGCTCATTGCGCCGGCACCGGCGCCCGCTATACGCGCTCGCACCCGCCGCTCCGGCTGCTTGGCTACGAAAACCATCCTGATCGTTCATCGGCCTCAAAGGCGGAATACCGGATCAAGCAGTTGTCACCCGGCGAAAAGCGCCGGTACGCAGCATCATTGGCCCTCGGCGAGGCTGAGGCTTGACGCTGCCTATGCCGACGAACTTAGAATGCATGACGATGACCGGCGAAGAAAAGCCCGGCCCGATTTCGATGGAGACTTGAAATGCGAGCAGCCCTGCGTGCGTTTGGACTATTCCTGACGGCCGTCATGATGCTTGGCGTGGCCTGGGCAACGCCGGCGCCGGAGACCAAGGCGCATGGCACCGAGGCGGCGACAGCGGAAGCCAGCCTGATCGTTTTCAACCGCACTTTGACGGTCTTCCGCGCCCACTTTCTCGGGGCGACGCCGGCCGTGCGCGCGGCACGAGCCCGCTCGGTGATCGAGGAGGCCTTGCGTCAGGGCGGCGAATTGGTCGTCACCATCAGGACCAATCCCGAAGGGCAGTTGATCGTGCTCGATGATCGTCTGGCTTTCGTCATCACGGCCGGCGATGCCGACCCGCTGCTGCAGGAAACACCGGAGGCGGTCGCCGGGCAGGCGGCGCGGCGACTGGAGCAGATTGTGGCCGAGACGCGGGAGTCGAGAAACATGGAGTCGCTGCTCAAGGCGCTGGGCGCCACGGCGCTTGCCACGCTGGTCTTCGGCTTGCTGTTGTGGACGCTGAGCCGGCTGCGCGGCTGGCTGGCCAACGCGCTGTTGAGCCGGGCCGAGCGCAAGGTGGAGACCCTGAAAATCGGCAACCTGCAGCTGATCGAGGGCGAATACCTGATTCCTTTCCTGCGCCGCCTTCTGATCATCCTGCGCTGGCTGGTGGTACTGTTGCTGAGTTATGAATGGCTGAGTTTCGTGCTCTCGCGTTTCCCGTACACCCGGCCGTGGGGCGAGCGCCTCAACGATTACCTGCTGAACGTGGCGGGCAGCCTGCTCGAGAGCATTCTCGGGGCGATTCCCGGGCTGGGCGTGGCGCTGGTGATTTTCATGCTGGCCCGTGTTTTCATCGGTTTCCTCGGGCGTTTTTTCGAGCGCGTGTCGCATACCGGGGCGCCGGTCAGCTGGCTGGAACCGGAAACCATGCCGACGACGCGGCGGCTGTTCGGCATCGGCATCTGGCTGTTTGCCATCGCCATGGCCTACCCTTATTTGCCGGGCGCCCAGACCGAGGCATTCCGGGGGCTGTCCGTGCTGCTCGGCCTGATGATCTCTCTTGGCGCATCGAGTGTTGTTGGTCAGGGTGCGGCCGGGCTGATCCTGACTTATACGCGGACTATCCGGGCCGGTGAATACGTGCGCATTGGCGAGCATGAAGGCACGGTGGTGAAGATCGGCATATTCACGACCTGCATTCGCACCGGCCTCGGCGAAGAGCTGACGCTGCCCAATTCAATGATCACCGGGGCGGTGACCAAGAACTACTCGCGCACCGTCGATGGCGCCGGCTATGTCGTCGATACGACCGTCACCATCGGTTACGACACGCCGTGGCGACAGGTCGAAGCCATGCTGATCGACGCGGCGAAGCGGACTCCGGGGATTCTCGACAATCCACCGCCCGTCGTCTTTCAGACCAACCTTTCCGATTTCTATCCGGAATACCGGCTGGTTGCCCAGGCTATCCCGCACAGCCCGCGACCGCGCGCCGAGGTGCTGAGCCAGCTCCACGCCAATATCCAGGATGTCTTCAACGAATACGGCGTGCAGATCATGTCGCCACATTACCTCGCCGACACCGCGCAGGCCAAGGTGGTGAAGCCGGACGACTGGTACCCGGCGCCGGCCAAACGTCCGCTTTGAATTTTGGGCAAAATTTCCGGTTGACCGTGGAAGTCAGCCGCCGACGATCAGCGCATCGGGCACTTCAATGATTTCGTCGGTGCCGATGCGGATGGTCGTCACATCGCCTTGCCGGGTGTGGGTCAGCGTATCGGGCGAATCCGCGGCGACCGGCAGGCCCTTGATGAAGAGAATGCGCCGCGTTGCACTCAGCGCGCCGGGCGGCAAACGGACTTCCAGCGTGGCGGCGCCATCGAAACCACGGCGAATGACGAAGGCGTCGCAGCGCAGGCTGGCCACCGTCGAGCTGTAGGCGCATGGTAGCGTGGCCGCGGCATGATATGGCGTGCCGGCAATCAGCGCGTCGCTGCTCGCCGGCCTTGGTGCCAACGCCTGGCCGGATAAACCGAGTTTCAGGGTGTAACGGCTGCTTTCATGGCGCCGTGCTGCCGCCCGCATGAGATAGACGCGCACCGTATAGACGCCATCGGCCGGCAGCGGGCCGGAAAAACGACCACCCGAGAGGTTGCCGACGAACATCGACAATTCGGAATCCGGCGGATTGAGGTTGAAATATTGCTGACCGTTGGCGGCGGCCAGCGACACATCGAGCTTCTGGCCGGCGTGGCCGGTCAGCTGGTAATCGACGAATTGCCGCCCGCGCAGGGTGGCTTTGATCACCTTGGTGCCGGCCGAAAGGTCGAGCTTTTCTGACCGACCCTCGCTTCGCACCAGCCTGGCGCAACCGGACTCGGCGAGGTAGCGCCCTTCTACCCAGCCGGTGATGCCCTGGTAGCTGATCTTGCACCAGCGGGGATTCGCCGCGGCTCGTTGCTGCTTTTCGGCGGCGGACAGCGTGGCGAACTCCTGGTAACTCAGCCCTCCCTGACAGCCCAGGCTGCGCAGGCAGTCGGCAGCCGCCGGCAGGCTGCCGACCGGCGTCGATGCCAAAGCCGGTTCGGCCCGCACAACGAGCCCGGAGCCGGAGGCAAGCCCGCTGACCCGGTAGTGGTCGGGACCGTCGGCAGTCGCCTGGGCAGCCGAACCGGTAGCCAAGGCCAGGAAGCCAAGCAGGCTGACAAAATATCCGTGTCTTGCACGCATCATTATCCCAATCAAATACCATTCGTTCATACTTCCGGCCATTTTATGGGGGCTGCCTTCCGCCTCCAAGCCAACCCGACAAATTACCCAGACCGACGCGCCATGACGACTCGCACCGCTCAAATTTTCCGCCTTGCCAAACCTTTCTGGCTGCATGCCAAGGGGCGCCAGAATGCCTGGCTTCTGCTCGCCTTCCTGCTCACGCTGGTTGCCCTCAACACCGGCCTGATGGCCTGGAATACGCAACTGACCAAGGGCTTCTACGATGCCCTGCAGAACCGCGACACGGCGGCCTTCAATTCGAACCTCGTGCTGCTCTTCGTCGCCATCGCCTTCATCGTTGCCGTCGCCGTGATCAGAGGCTACATGGAGCAGGCGCTGGAGATGAAGTGGCGGTGGAGCCTGACCGACAACATGATGGGGCGCTGGTTCAAGGACCGCAGCTATTACCGGATCGAGCGCGACAACATGCTCGACAACCCGGACCAGCGGCTAACCCAGGACATGACCGAATACGTCAAGCTGATGATCCAGCTGTCGCTGGGTTTCGTCGCCAATCTCGGCGCCCTCGGCACAATGGGCTGGATTCTCTGGCACACGGCCGGGCCGATGACTTTCGCCATCGGCGACGGCTCGATCACCATCCCCGGCTACATGTTCTGGCTGGCCATTGTCTGGGGCGTTCTGCAGACCATCGTCACGCACCTGGCCGGGCACAAGCTGGCCGGCGTGACGGTCGAACAGCACAAGGTCGAGGCCGATTTTCGTTTCGCCCTGTCCAAGGTGCGCGACGCCGCCGAACAGATCGCGCTCTATAAAGGCGAGGCCGTCGAACAGAGCCGCCTCGGCCATCTGTTCTCGGAAATCCGGCGCAACTGGTCGGACCTGATGCGTTATCACATCTTCCTGAATATGGCGTCGGGCAGCTTTGCTGTGGTTTCGCTGCTCGTCCCGATCATCGCCATTGCGCCAAAAGTGCTGTCGGGAGAACTCGGCATCGGCACGCTGATGCAGGATGTCTCGGCCTTTGCCGAAACGGCCGCGGCCATTGCCTGGTTTGCCCGCTCCTACAGCGACCTCTTCCAGCTTTCCGCCGTCGTCCAGCGTCTGAACGGCATGGATACCGCCTTGAACCAGGCACCGCCCACGGGCATTGGATTCGACAACCAGTCGCCATCGGCCAGCGTCGAAGGCGAGAACATCGCCCTCACCCTGCCCGATGGCAAGCCGCTGACCAACGTTGATGCGATGGCCTTCGCCCCCGGCGAACGCTGGCTGTTACGCGGCCCGTCGGGTACCGGCAAAAGCACGCTGCTGCGCGCCATCGCCGGCCTGTGGCCGTTCGGCTCGGGGCACATCAGCCTGCCGCGCACGGCACGCGTGATGTTTACGCCGCAAAAGAACTACCTGCCGGACGGCACCCTGAAAGCCGCACTGACCTACCCGCTGCCAGCCAGCGCGGTCGACGATGCGACCTGCAGCCAGATGCTGATCGACTGCAACCTGCCGCAATTCGCTTCGCATCTGCATGAAGAAGCGCGCTGGGGGCATCGCCTGTCGCCCGGTGAGCAGCAACGTCTGGCCTTCGCCCGCGCCCTCCTCTTCAAGCCGGACATCCTGTTCCTCGACGAAGCGACCAGCGCCCTCGACAACGCGACGGAAGCCCATATGTACCAGCTGCTGGTCGACAGGCTGCCGGGGTGTACGCTGGTCAGCGTCGCCCACCGCACTACGCTCGAGGTCTATCACGACAAACAATTGAATCTCAGCGCAGCGTTGCCGGCAATGGCTTGAGGCGGGCCCGCTGGCCATTTCATTTTTGGCCATTTTTTCCGGTTGACCGTGGCATCCGGATTGGCCAAAACGTCTGCGCTTGCGGTGTTTAGTACAGCTTCTCGTTGAATGCCAAAGCGATTGTTCTGTGCTTTTCGTATGGACAATCGTTGGAAAAAAACACACTTGGCAGATTTCATTGCTGTAGCAAGTGTGCCGCTTTGCAGATTTGTGCATCACTGAAAAGTGAGCGTTTCTCATGCCCGACTTCACCAACAATGCGATCAAGCTCGGCGGCGTCATTTCACAGCGTCCTCCATTTCGCCCGCCACCCAATATCTGGCGAACGATCACCATCACTTTTGACGATGTGGCCAGCGGCACGGCTGTTGATTCAACCTACGCCGGCTCGGGCGTTACCTTTGCCAGCGTGACTTATCCGCCACGCACGTGGTCTGCCTTTGCCAAAGAAATGCCGTGGGGTGGAGGCCAGAGCTGAAAAAATGTCCTGACCATCATCGAGGCCGATCCCTCCTATCCCTGGTTCGATGCACGCTACGGCGCCCTCGAAGCGACTTTTTCCCATTTGCAGCAATCGGTCAGTGTCTGGGCCTATGCGATGGACTCGCCCGAAGGCTCGGGCAATGCCGACAACCGGCAAATATCTGGGCAAAGTGCTGACGCAGTTGGGGGTTCACGATGCCAACTTCCTTGGCCACTGGCATCCGCTGAGCATTTCCTCGCCCAACCGCAACATCGCCAAGGTACGTCTCTCGTCGCAAGCCAACGGCCTGCCCTGGACCTAAACCGCCTTCGATAACCTGACGTTCGACCGGAATATCTTCGCCAGGCCATAGAGCGACAGCCCGGAGTAACAAAAAAGCGCCCGAAAGGCGCTTTTTTTGTTTGAGGAGTGCTCGAGAGAAAGCTTGTCTCAGCGCGTGTTTGGCGGTGTTGCCGATTGCCCGGACGATGACGGCGACAACGGCGTCGGCGGTGGCCATGAAGGAGGCGGACTGGAGTAATCCGGAAGGATTGCCGGCATTGGCGCGGCGGCTCTTGCCCGTGCATTTTCTGCGGCTTGCCGCTCGGTATAGGCCTTTTGTCGCTCAAGTTCTTTCTGGGCGGCAACCGGGTCTGATACCGACTCGCTCGGGCTTATCTTTTCGATTATCGCTCCCTTGTCGCACGGAACGTCGGAATAGACAACTTCTCCGGAACGCGTGTGGCAGGTAAAGACGTCGGCCTGGGATGCAGTGGATGCAAGCAGAAGTGCCAGAAGGATGGTGTAGCGCATGGATATCTCCCTTCGATACTTTCTTAATCTACTCTCCAAACATTGATGCTACAAGATGGCCGCGTGCAGACCAATTGATCGCCGCGAGTCTAGAAAACCGACTCGTACGGCACTATCTGCGAATCACATGCCGGACCAGTCGAAGCGATCTGACCGTTGATCCGTTTGAGCAACTCGGCTTGCGCGGACAAGCTACCGTTGGTGTGGCCCATACAGTAGATTTCATCGACAAATTCCATGAACTGGTGAAACGACAGCCGCCCAATCCGGAGGTCTGTGTATTTCTGCATGTAGTCGGGAACCATATTCATATCCTTTACAGATTTTGTGCACCGCACAACACCGTACACACTCTAGGCCTGCGAAAGAAATATGTCTTCCCGTGTTTTGTAGCCGTTTGTGACTGCAGAGAAATGGCTTATCCAGTAAGTAATTTGGACCTTTGCACGCTTTAACAGAGTACGAAGGCCAACATGGCAGGATCATCGAGAAAATTCAGTACCGCGTAGGTGCTTAGCCGATAAAATTGAATCTGCAATTGGGCAACTAAACCGAGATTCAAAGGCGGCTCTTCGACGACGGCTTGTATGACTGCTTCCACCAGAATTTATCCTGCGCCCAAACGTAGGGTGATTACCAACCCAAAAAAGCAAAAAGCCCCGAATAATCGGAGCCTTAAGCAGCCTTGTATTGCTTGGCGGAATGCACAAGATAAATTTGGGCACTGGCGGACTACATTTTCATTTACGAACATTTTCAATAACAAACCATTTGTTAATGCCACACAGACCTGCTGAATGGCATTCTCGACTTGAGGCTCACACTTCAAGCCATATCGCATCGGAGAATGTGGCGGCCTGAGCAAGTGCTGGCTCCAGTATTGTCCGAAGTTTCGCCACCACCTCAGAAAGTGGCGTCATGGTGATCTCGTTCTTTTTCAGGAAAGCATGCCACATGGCCTTGCGCGATGAGTCAGTAGCAAACTCGTCCGTCAGGCCAACGGGCAAGATTGCCGGAATGGACATTCCACGCCGGACGAAGGTCGCGGCGATCGCTCTCGCGAGCGTATTGGCATTCAGTGCCTCGCGGTCTAGCAACACCCACAGGTCCAGGTAATCCTTCAACCGGCTGTTGGTCATGCCAAGCAAGGCGATGGCGTGCAGCTTTTCCGAGATGACAGTATAGACCGGGTATGTCCGCAACCGAGGTGACGGCATGTCTGCAATCAGCACAGGGTAGACGGCGTTAACCGGGCCGGGCGTGACCGCATCACCGAACCCGATGTCAATCTGCGTCTTGCAGCGTGCCTTGGCAATTTGGCCGGAAATCAATACCCGTGCGCCGGCGTACCCCGCATCCTTGCGAATCTCCTCGACACTTACTGATGCCGGATCAAAAGTAATGCCGTCCTCAACCTCGACGCTGGCAATGTCACGAAATGTCTGCGCGATCGATTCAAGGTCACTTGGCCCGAAGCCGAGCAGATCGGCATCCCGCGTGGTCCGGTGTGGCATGTCGTACCAGAGAGTGAACAGCAACGCACCCTTTAGCAAAAAGTGATTGGCGTGCGCTGACTGGCTCAACCGGTAGAGGATTCTTTCCAGTGCGAAGCGCACAAGCACTTGGTTGAAGTCCGCACCCTGAGCCTTGGCAACATTCAGCAGCCGTGCCCGGACCGATGCGGCGAGATCCTTGTTCATTCCACCACCTCGAGATACGGGCGCATTACGTTGGCGACCCGGCAAATTTTGGCAAAACGCCAGAGGTCATCGGCCGAGGCCTTGTTCTTTGCGCGCGCATCTTTCAGCGCCTCCAGCGCAACGTCGAGTCCGACCTTGTTGCGATGTTTGAAACAGTCGGCAACAGTCTTGGCCACGCAGTAGACGCGCAGCTTGACCTGATCTCGCTCAACGACCTCAATCCCTTCGGAATAGGCTTCACCAGCAAACTGAACCATCTTGACTGGCGGGTAATCGATCTTCGGCGTATGACTGCCACGCGGCATGGCAATCCACACCTGTCGCGGCAGTTGGGTGGTCAGTTCATGAAACTGCAGAGCGGTGAGCAGGCAGAAGACCGCCTGCGGCACTTTGGTTGCAATGGTGATCAGGCTCTCATACTCGGAACCGTGAGCGTCTGGTAGTCGGTAGATGCCACGCCCAGCCTTTTCCAGCAGGCCATTGGCCGTCATGCGCGTCAGAACTACTCTGGGAGCCCCGATAGTATTGAGATCGCCTGGACGCAGCACTCCCTTCTGGCTGACCAGATCAAGGACACGTTGGGTGTGAGTGTCGTGGCGCATGGCTGAGAAAGTATGTTCCATATATTCGTCGAATGCAAATAAGTGACGAATTATTGGAACATTTCTATGGAGGGATCGAACCCAGATTCGGAATTCAGCGCCAACCACATGCGAGCCTTGAGACGACAGTCATCAAGGAGCCGCCGATCTCTGATGAATTTTTCGACTAACTCAAAAAACTCAAATCAGGCGAAAAATATCCAATACGCCCATGCGTTAACAAATTTCCTCGGAAGCGGAAAACAAAAACGCCCCGAAAGGGGCGTATTTGCTTGATAGTTGGCGGACACGCAGGGATTCATATAACCGCCAGAATCGACCTATCTGCAAGCCTCTACAGAATTAGCGATTTCGAGTTGCCCCGAATGTTGCCCCGCTACTGCTTGCGCTGGAACAAAACCTTTAGCCACAAATCATGCCACGCCAGATAGCATTGTAGCCCATGATTCCAGCAGATCAGCGCGGGCGGATGCGCGGCCTTCCATTGAGCGAAATTCACGACTTGTGCAGGCATGGCAGTTACTCCGGGATCAGGTTGGTATAGACATGCCGGCGCTTCTCGTCGAACGTGTCCGGCCCGAGCGGCGGAATTGAAAAGCACATCATTCGGCCCATGACGATGCAGTCGGCGCGGCCGGCGCGTTCGTGGGCCTCGAAGTACTCGCGCATCTGGCGGACGGTCGCCGCCTTCGGAAATGGGGGGATGCTGTTGGTCATTTCGGCCACGACTCACTCAGGGTCTGGACGTCGCTTGCGTGGCCTCCAGCCTTGTCCGCCAGGCTTCCAGCTTCAGCCGCACACTCGCCGAATACGGCAATGGCGGCATCGGCTGTCGCACGGCAGGCATCGGCGGAATTTCCGGGCAGGCCGTTGCGGATGGTGTTGAGGGCGAGGCGCAGCTTGTCAGCAGAGTCACCAGCAGCAGCGACAGCAGCACGGCGTTTTTCTTCCCGGTCGTTCGCGTCATTTTCGGCCTTTCGTATCTGGGAAATCATGGATTGTTCGCGCTGGCGAGCGGTCTGCTCGGCGACGATCTGGGCGGCCAGTGCGCGGCCCTTCTCGGCGTCCCACTTGGTCTGCACATGGTCGGCCCCTTTTGACCAACCGAAGGCGATCAGGGCTCCAATCACCAGCGCGACGGCGAGCGCCTGGGCTGCGAAGCGGTAGGGGTCTGGGATCAACTGCAGCGGGTTCATGGGATGAATATCCTATTTCCTGATTTCGGCGGGATCGTCTGCAAGTGGCACCATCCCGGCGTTGCCTTCGGGTGTTCCATCCATAGCCCGACCTTGGCCAGCGCCGGAAGATTGGCAGCGCACCACTTGTCGAGCGTCCCGTCCGGGTCGTGAATGTCGCAGGCCTGCCCGGTCATGTGCCGGGACCGCTTGGCCGCGTTCGGCGTGGCCTGATTGACCGCAGGAGGCCGCCAGCCGGAATTGACCAGGCTGTTACTCTTGCCAGCCACAAGTAGCACGCCGGCATTCGTCGCTGAGAACAGCAGCCGATTGACGAGCGAAACCGTGTTTTCGGCGTTGAACCGGATGGCATCGGTCAGCGACGAGGCGTAATCCTTGTCGCGTCCCATCCAGTAATCATCAAGCGTGATTTGCGTGGTCATGGCGAACCCTTCGTTCTGTTCCTGCGTAGTCGGTTGATCGGCGCAGCCGTGGGGCGCATTCCGGCCGGTAATAGCTGTGTGGCACCCCGGCATGCCAATGCCGCGAAGTCACGATCTGAACGAACGCAATGGCCGCCAGCATTGAAAGGACGAACAGGTCAGGTACCAGCCCCCAGACCAATGGCGCGGCCATTCCTACGCATGCCACCGTGCCGAGCAACAGGAAGGCGGCGCGAACGTCGGCGCGGACCTTCTCGCTGCTTTTCACTGACCGGCAGAACACTGAAAAGAAGATGGCGGCGCACAGCATTTCGTGCAGTATCAGAACGGCGTAGTGGTTCATTTTTTGCCCTCGCCGAACTTGCCTAGAAGGGCAGCAACGGCCAGGCCGAACGCATCCAGAACCGGGCGCCAGCCGTTGCCGAGGGCTGAAATCAGGAAGGCAACCGGAGCAAGCGACTCGTTGACCGGGAAGTCCCACATGCGCTCGGCGATGCTCGAGAGAAACACGGTCAGGACGACAGAGGTCAACATGCAGCGCAGCAGCAACCATGCGCCGGCCGCTGCAGATGCCGTTTCGGTTGTCGATAGCGGCCACAGAGCGCCGGCTAGTGCCGCAAAGGCGATCAGCGCATAAGGGCCAGCCATCGGCCCAAGTAGCGCCACGGATAGCATCGTCAGGCTAATTCCGGCGCTGGTTGCGGTTGGTTCTGCCATTTTTTGTTTTCCCTGAAATGAAAAACCGCCCGGAGGCGGCTTGATTGAGTGCGCTATCGCCACTCAGGTGGCAGGACTTCATCCATGCGGGCCTGCGTGATCAGGCCGGCAGCAACAAGTGCCTGCAATCCAGCCAACGTGCGGGCGTCCTTGTATACGATCTCTTCAGCGCAGAGCATCCGGTCATACCAGAGCTTTACCTGCGCCACGCTCATAGTTGCCGTAACGATGGCGAGTTGCTCGACTTCAGTAAAACGATCCATGAACTGAAGCGATGATACGGAATGCGGAATTGCAGGCATGGTGGTGAGAAATGGCCGACCATCGCCGCCGGGAACAATGGTCTTTCCAGATGACTGCCCAAGCCGAAGCGCAGCATATTCTTCATCCGAAATATCAACTGCATCCGGCGGAGTTGCCGACGCTTGCAACGGATATAGGTAAAAGCCATTTGTGGCAGGGGAATATTTCATGGGCATTTTATTTTCCTAGCGCAAACCATTTTGAATTGACGCCACTGTCCCGGTAATAGTCGAACCCAGACAGACCATTAAGATGCAGCGAGTAGTTATCGACGCTGTTGCTGACCACAGTCGAGTAATGCGCTTTCGAGCCAAGGAAATAAACCGATGTCGTAAAAGAGATCGGGAACACGATAGAGGCCAGACCATTCGCCCCGACCCCGGTGTCTCCCCACTGAAGGATTAACCCGTTTGAAAAAATCATGTATCCGTCGGCTGAGGCGAGCAACGTTCCAAGACTTAGCGTGCTAGATAGAACGCCGGCAACGAGCGACAACCCGGAACCGACGGCGATCTCCTCCGGAGCCCCACCACCTGAAGTGGAGCGCCCGATCAACTTTCCGGTGGTCATTGCGGCATGCTTCGCCCAGGTGATGACTCCGTTGGCAATCTTGGCGGCAGAGCTGACGGTGCCATCCATGATGGTGGTGGCAGAGTCTGCAGAGTCGGCAGATGACGCATGCGCCGCATTCGCAACATAGACAGACCCGATAGCCGCCACGATCTGGGCGGCCGTTGCAGCACTGATACTCCCATCGCCAGCGCTACGCAGTAATCCGGTCAACGCCCCGATGGCGGCCTGAAAATCAGTTTCGTCAGCATACGCAGCGGTACCCAATCCGCTAGCCGGGGTGACGTTGAGCCATTTGGTCGAGACGCCCGGTGTTTCGGTGGCGACGTTGGCAACGCTTTCCTTGAGCAACCAGACGGCGCCGGAATGAAACGCGCTGGCCGGAATAGCAAGGGCACCCGAAAGGCTTGTCCACAACCCCTTGTAATTCGCGGCGGCCATTACAATATCGCGGGCGGATGTTGCCTCGGAAGCCTTTGTGGTCGCCGTTGATGCTGCGCTGACAGCCGTGATCTGCTGGGCATTAACTGTTGCCGCAGCATCGTTTGTTTCAGTGACGAACACTGGAAGCGCGGCCATGAATTCATCGCCACGCGCTGCAAAGTTTACCGGGTCTTGACGCGACGGAGGCGCCGGCAAGGCTGTGATAGGCATCAGATCATCCCTTCGATGTTGATAGTGCAATAGGAGTCATAGGCGTAAGCGACGTCGACTTCGAAGTCACGATAAAACCCATAAATGAGCGTCGATGAATAGCGGTCTGAGCCGATCCAGACGACGGGCATAGCGCGATGCGCAGAGAGCACGGCATGAACTCGGTCGACATCGCCGTTCGGCAGAATCAGCTTGACGCCCATGCGCTTGCTGAACGAGCGTTGAACCAGCGTTGCATTGCCGAAATCGTTGACCGTTTTCTTGGAATAGTCGTTGATGCCAAGTGACGTTCCCCGCATCGTTCCGCCAAGCTCCGATTTCAGGCCGATGATGCACATGCCGCAGGAAACCTGACCAACCGGCTTCGAAATGATGATTTCGAGAGTTGCCTCGCCAAACACCGGAATATCGGTCATCACGGCGTAGTCTTTTGCTTCAATCGGATTGAAGAACCAATCGAACCAGTCAGTGATTCCCGAGTCATCAATCATCGAAGTGACCTTCTGATAGATGACGGTGGCGCCGAGCCGCATTGTGACAGTGACCACGGAAGCATCAACCCCAAGCAAGGCAACGGAATCAATGCGGCCAGGCTGCAGCGTGATCGTGATGTTCTCGTCAGCCACCGTAGCCGTGCCAACCTCGCCATCGAACATGGCCCAGCGATTGACCGGGCCGGCATCGATCCACCATGTAATGCCCGATGTTTCGGGGTCGTGGTTCAGGTTGGCCGCCTGGACGGATTCCCAGATGCGATGTCCTTTGATCACAGACTGACCAACCGCATAGGGATAGATTGATTCCCATACTCCGAAATCGTTTTCTGGCACGTTGCTGGAAAGCAGAATGGCGTCAGTTACCGCCGAAGGGCGAATCAGTTTCATGCTGCTCTCACTTCCGGCATTCCATCGATGTCGAACTTCTCAAGGCTCTTCGCCGTGCTCTTCGTGTTCGAGGCGATGACGGCATGGCCTGAGCGCGTTTCTGATCTGAGCGTTGCCACTTCCTGACGAAGGGCTCGAAGTTCAGCCACCATGTTTTCGAAGTTGTCCATCAGCGAGCCGGTACGATCGCTATTGACGATGTTTGATGGACCGGTAATTTCCATTTCCGGGCCGTTCTCGCCAACCAGGCGCAATCCGCCCGAGTGCGTGCCACCGGATGCGAACGAAGGCACCGACCATGCGCCATAGCGGCGCAGCATTTCATCGCGCCATGCCGCCGATTCGCCGGCCAGCGCGTAGGGGCTATCGCTCGAGCTGAAGGTGAAACCGGCACCTGTATTGTCAATGAATAGGCCCATTGATTCAGAAATGCGCTGCATCGCGCCGGCCGCGTTCTGGACCACATCGCCAACCGCCGTTGTCGAAAAGAACGAGGCCCAATCGGTTGCTGCCTGGCCGTAATTAGCCACCATTACGGGCGCTTGCCCGCCGTTCATGGAATCGAGCATGGCGGTCAATGTAGCCAGCTGCTCATTGGCTACATCAAGCTGACTTTGCGCGATCGGGATTTGTCGCTCGGCAATGCCGGTAACAGCATCTACCGTACCGACTACGGACGCGAAATCGCGGGCATACCCGGTTGCCGTGCTGATCTGCATCGACGCGGCCAGGAAGGCGTCAGCATAGGTTTGTAGGTTGTTGGCAGCGTTGATGTCGCCTAGCTTGGCCTGTGATGCCGTTGATTCGTAGGCGCGCTTGGCTTCGGCGTATTGATCGGCCGGAGACAGCGAGCCAGAACCAGACAACAGGCTGGCGCGGTAGGCGTCGAGGTTGTCGACAATGGCTTCGAACGATGAAATCAGGCTTGATGCCGTCGAAGCGGCCAATTGCGCTGCCGTCTGCCCGTTCTTCAGCGACTGCTCGGCAGCGGAGCGCTGGAAGTCGTAGAACTGGGCAATCTGGCTGGCCTGCATTTCACGCGCCGAATTGGCTTGAGCAGCCGCGGCGGCGGTAGCCTCTTCGATGGTCGGCGTCAGTGACGCGAAGGCACCTTGCAGCCCCATCAGGACAGTAAATGCCGTGCGGCCAGCCTCTGTCGAAAGGTCAAGCGAATCGACCAGATCACGGAACCCCTGACGGGTGGTCGGCATGGTCTTGTCGAGCTTGTCGAACAAGGTCGACATCTCTTCCCATGCCTGCGCAACCTGATCTTGCTGCGAGTAGAAATTGCCGTAGTACGAGGTAAATGCCGTGTTGAATGTTTCGATTGAACCGAACAGGCCAACCAGCGCATCGGATGCTTTCAGAACGCCGTCCAGGTTGTTGGTGCCAAACGTTCCGGACATGGTGCGGCCCATCAAGTCAAGCACGCGACTTACGGCGCTGCTTTCGGTAATGATTCGCTCGAATGCCGTCACCCATGACTCGCCACTTGCCCGCAACGAATCAATGGAAGGCACAAGAATCGCGCCTATGGTTTCGGAAAGACCAATAGTTGCCGATTCGACTACGTGCTGAATGTCGGTAGATCCAGACTGAAATTCATAGACAAAGCCCTGCATCTTTGCTGCCAGGGAGGTGTCATCGAAAGTCTCCCCGAGCATGATGAAAGAGTTGCGGACGCCGCGATAAACAGCGTCCATGATGGAATCTATGTCGTCAGGAAGAGCGTGCCACTCAGTCCACTCGCGGCCACCACTGAACAGGCCACCTGTCTTTTTCATGTTGACGCCATAGGCGCCATAAAATCCCTGGCCAGACTCGCTGAACGTGCCGGCAGTCTGGGTTCCCGTCTGGTACTTTGAGCCGAACAACGCACTCTGAATGCCGTAGTGGATCTGTGCCGAGAGCGATCCGCCGCCCATGATGGCGTAAAACTGAGAGTTGACGAAGTCATCGCCGAAGATGGCGCGGGCAGGCTCATCGTGAGCGGCGCGGATAGCGACCTCAGCGTCCCACAGCGCAACATCGGCCTGTTTGGCGTAGTTTTCCCAGCGGATACCGGCCTTCCAGGCTTCGGACGACATCCACATGCCGGCAACGATGGCAGCAACCCATGCAATGGTTGCTACGCCGCCGGCTGCGCTTGATCCGCCGGCCGCAGAACCGCCAGCGGCCGAACTTCCGCCAGCCGCAGCACCCGTGCTAACGCCGGACCAGGAGCCATTTGCGGCAATCAATGCACCAAGGGAATCCCCACCAACCATGCCGACGCCATTTGCATAGATAAGCGAGGCACCTGAAGCGCCAACCGTCGTTCCAGACAGGCCAGCCAGGGCGCCATAGAGAGAATTTGCCGTGGAAAGGTTGTTGGCTGCACCAAGGTAATTTATTCCGCTGCCGTTGTTTGACGACCCGGTTCCACGGACGGCATTGATCGCCGAATTACCGGCCATGCCAACCAACTGGCCCGCCCCGTTGACCACGTAGTTGATGGCGAACTTGAGCGCCATCGTCTTGAACGTGTTTTCGAGAGAGTCGGCGAACGACTCGCCAAAGCTCTTGCCGGACTCGAAAGACCGGAACAGCGAATCAGTCAGCGAACGCTCGATGTCGTCGGCGAACTTGCCCCACGCCTTCGAGGCTTCGTTTGCCTCATTGACGGCGATTTCCTTGGCGGCCGTCTGACGTTTCAGAACGGACAGATCACGCAAGGCTGCGGCTTGACTGCGAGCGGCTTCGGCGGCTTCGAGATAGGCGTCCTTGAACTCGCCGGCATATCCTGCGGCGTTTTCCAGATTGGCGGCGTACTCTTCCTTTGCGGCTGCAACCAATTCCAGCTTGGAGGCGGCAAGTTCTTCCTGTGCCGATTTGGTCAGGCCAAGGTTGTTGAAATACTCCTGCGCCTTGGCGTTCTGATCTGCGATGTCCTTGGTTTCCTTGGCGCGTGAATCGGCCCATTCATCCAGCCACTTGCTGCGCTCTTTCAGTGCGTCTGCTTCGGCCTTGGCGGCATCTTTGGCGAACTTCTGTTCCTTGGTCAGCTTGCCGACGGCTTCCCGATATTCATCAACGGATAGCCGGCCTTTTGAATAGGCAGAATGCAGTGTTTCAAGGTCTTTCCAGTAGGTTGCATCGAGCCCGGTATCGCGGCCGGTCAGCTTGTCCATGACGGCGGCCAGGGCTTCGGCGTCTTTGATCGCTGACTTGCGGGCGTCCTTGGCTTCTTCTGCTTCTTTTTTGGTCTGGACGTGGCCCTTAGACATCTTGGCTTGCGCCTCGCTCAACGAGGATGCGGCCGATGCGGCGTCCTTTTCTGACTTGGCCAGCGTCACCATTGTCGTGGCGAGCTCGACAGCCTTGGCGTTGCCGCCGAGTAGGGTTGTTCCGAACTGATTGAAGGCGAGGCCAACGTCCTCTGTGCCACTTTTCAGGCCAGCAATCACCGGCATCAGGTTCTTGGCCGTGTCTAGCGTTACGCCAAGCTGCTTGGCCAGCTTTTCGGGGCCGGTTCCACCAAACGAGCCGGCGAGCTTATCCAGCGTTGAATAGTCACCAAGGCCGCCAAGCGATTCGCCGAACTTCTTTGACGAAACCATCTGCGTGGTGCGGATGTATTCCTGTTGAAAATTGAGCTGCTCGATGGTGGCGGCACGGACAGCCGCGCTCGACTTGTTGAACTCCTCATAGAGTTTGTCCATGTCGAACGTCTTGGTCGCTGCGCCAACGTCGCCAATCGCCTTGTCAAAATCCGACATGGCTTCTTTGAAGTCTTTGGCTCCACCGGCAGAGCTTGAGAAGGCCGCAACCAGATTCGGCAGCGCGGCAGCAAGCACGCCAACAGCAGCGCCGGCTGCACCGAAGCCAACCAGCATCTGCGGCAACTGCTGGCCAAGCGCTTTGGTTGCGTCCGTTCCGCCATTCACCTGGACGATAAAGTCTTGCAGTTGATAGCTGGTGTTTTGCAGTCCGCTACCGAACGAACGGCCAGTCGTAGCAACTCGAACCTGCGCGGCTTCCAGTTCGCGCATCTTGGCGAGAAGCGGCTCGAACTTGCTGGCATCAAGCCCTTTTTGGTCAATCTTGAATTCGAGCTTTTGCGATGCTGTCTTGCCGAATAGTTCAAGGTTGGTCGTTGCCCGCTTGATGGACTCGACGATTCGGCCTTCTGCGCGAGTGAATTTTTCGGCGCTTTCAGCAGCACCATTACCGATACCATCAACAGCCTGGCCGGCTTTTCCTGCCTCTGTCTGGAGGCGGCTGGCCATCTTCTCTGCTTTGTTGCCAAGGTTTTCTAGCGCAGCTTCGGCACCTTCCGAACTTAGCTGTACCTCGCCCTGGATTTTGAGATCGGACATCAACCACCCCTAAAAAGAAAACCCGCCGAAGCGGGTTAGCCTGATTGACGCTCTGCGAAAACACACAGCGCCTCGTCTTCGATTACCTGAACATCCGCAAATGCTGACTGCCACTCATCGCAATCCTTGAATCTGTCATCAAGGATGCGGAACAGGACGTTGTAATCCAGTCCTTCACGCCCTGCCATTCCGGTCCGCCACTGCGTTCTGATTGCGCCGAACACTTCGAATGCAGGCCAGTTTTCCGGCCATACATCGAATGGGTCTTGCGCGTAGTCTTCCTGCGTCAGGCCAGTCCCTTCCAACTCCTTTACGGAAGGGATGCGGTAATGCAGGGCGCGAGTGGCTTCCTTCAGTTTCCCAGGCGGCCTTCGCGGCAGGCCAGGCCATAGGTGGAAAGCATAGCGACGACAGCGGCCGGGATTTCGTTGTCGAGCTGGATGAGCGACTCGCGGTTGAGCGGAATATCCAGGCCCCATGAATCAATCGCCGACAGCAATTGGTCGACGGCGATGTCAGTGTTCGTCTCGTAGAACTTCTCCCACGAGAATTCTTTTGTTTCGCCTTCTTTTTGCTCGGCCTTGGCTTTCGACGTTGCGCCGTCCAGCCATTTGCCGAATTCGCTTTTGGTACGGTATTTGAACGTTACCGGGACCATGCCGTCGGAGCCGTCAGGCAATGTGACAGCAACATCGATGGGCTTGAATGTTTTCGGCTTGGCACCGAGGATGATTTTTGCGGCCATTTTTAGCTCTCAGTCAGAAGAAAAAGACCCGCTCCGCATACGTTCGAAGGGGCGTAAAAAAGCCCCATTTCTGGGGCTTGTGGAGATGCTCGGATCAATATCTCGTAATCCGGCCGTTACCGTTGACCGATACGACGTTGGTCATGATCGAACCGCTGGACAGCTTCGGGTTTTCGTTGAGCGACACGGTGCAAGGGGTAAAGATGATCGCGCCAGTCTTGAGGGTCTTTTTCAGGATGGTGTCGGTCTGCACGTCGCTCAAGGTGCGCAGGGCGTTGTACGAAGCCGTACCGAATTGATCGGCGTCGATTTCGAACGATTCCGTCACGGCGTTGAAGCCGTCGTTCAGGTTGGTGTCGGTGTCTTCGTCCATGAAACGGACGGAAACGTTCTTCGGGTCGCCACCAGATTGGGTCGGGTTCAGATACTTCGGGATCTGGGTGAATGTCGTCACCTTGCGAACGGTGCCGACGCCGGAACCGGACGGGAAGAATTCGGTGTTCGAGGTGTCAATCAACTCGGCAACGAAAGCATCGGTCGTGGCGCTCTTGACGCGGACGGCGCGGCGATTGATGCGGCCCCAGCCGGAGTAAAGCTGCAGGATGTCGCCGACCGAATAGCCGTGAGCGGTACATGAAACGGATGCTTCTGCCGCATTGCTGACGGCAGTAACGGTTTTTGCCGCAGCGAACGCGGACGCGACGGCGAGGATGGTACCGGAAGGAAGAGTTGCCATGATGAAGCCTTTCTATGGACGAAAAAAAACCGCCGTTAAGCGGTTGAATGCGCCCCGAAGGGCAATAAAAAACCGCCCGGAGGCGGCTTGTTGGTGGTGCGTTCGGCTACCTTGCGCCGAATACCTCGAAACGCTGAATGCTGCCGTACAGCTTTGTGTCTGGCTCGTATGTCGAAACCGGCTCACCTTGCGGCTCTGCCTGGAATGCTGAAGACGCGCATAGGGCATCTTCGACCTGCCGAATCAGGGTGATTGCCTCAAGCCTTGTTTTTGCCCAGGCGTTGATCTGAATGAGCGGCCAGCGACTATCGGCCGTGTTGTCGCCATAGCGAACAGAGGCACCGCCGAGTTGCTGCCAGGTCAGGTATGGCGTGGCAGCACCGGACGGTGCTACATCCGGCCAGGTATTTGGGTTGATGGCCACAAGAAGCTGCTTGAGATCGGCTTCTATGCTCATTTACTAACCTCTTCGAGATATCGGCGCTTCATTGCCTCGCGCACATTTGATCTAGTTTCACTGATGGCGCGGCCGACGAAACTTTGCGCCGGCATGCGGCTTGTCCCAAGCTCAACCATGAAACCATAGGGCGCTTTGTCGGCATTCCAGCTTATGTGATAGGTCGAGACATCCTTGAAACTGTTGTCCTTGCTGAATACCTGATAGATCGCATTGCGCAGGTTGCCAGGGGGGTACGGGCCGTACACGGCATTTGTGCCATGGAACATATGGGCATGATCTGAAACAGGGCAATTGAGCTTTGCCTGCCGGTAGATTATTTCGGCGCCCTCTTGAGCCGCCGGGCGGGTTGCCCGATTCAGGCGATCAGCCGTGGCGCGCAGATCCTCTTTGAACTTTGCTACGTTCATCGAGATTTTCATGCCCATCAAACACCGCCTAATCGTTCATTAAGTGGATTTACCTTGCCGTAGCAAAGAAACAACTGCGCCAGCGGAGACCCGCCGAAAATCGGATAGATTGATCTGAATTTGTTCTTTTCTGTCACAACTTTCCCGTCGCTACCAACGCGAATAGGGCCTTTTGCCACGGTTTCAACAATGCCTGTTTCGGTATCGATACTGACAACCTTCTCCACGTCACACCCTGAGTCGGCATCATAAACGTGGGCTTTTAGCGCGTTTCTATGCGTGAAAATCACTTGATCACCTCGCAAACCAGATCAACATACCCGCCTGCCCGATTCGGCAGCACGGCCTTGATGTCGTAAATCGTCGCGCTATGAACAACGCGCATTCCAGCGTCAATGCCGGCCCGGAAACGAATCCTGATCGAAGCCTTGACGATTGAAACGTCCGCGTCTGCTTTGATCGCCGACAGCCCGGACGGGTGACGAATCGACGCCCATACCGCAGCAACCAGCGACCATGTTTCAACCGGCTGCCCAATGGCATCCTGAGTTGTCGGGCGCTGCTCAATGTTGATGCGCTCGGTAAGATGGCCGGCAGAGATCATCACGAAAACACCCGGTACGGATCGAGCAGGCGATGCCAGAATCTGTCCGGCAATGCGGTTGCCTGCGCCACGGTCATCGTTTCAGCCTGCGCTGCCATCGTGCCGATAGCGAGCAGCATCCACTGCTTGATCGCCTTCGGAACAGCCGATGCATCGCCATACCCGCAGACATACCGCACGCGGACAGCATTCGGCACGGCGTAGGTTTCCGGCCATGATTTCCCATAGGCCAGCACAACGCAGCCCGGTTCATTGTCTTTGTCGAGAAGGTATTCGGTTCCAGCCAGAGTTTGCTCATTTCCGGCGCTGTCGAGATACTTAACGGACGTGACGGACTGAATCGGCGCGCCATGCAGGATTAAATCTGAATCGAAGCTATCGACAACAAGTTCCCGAGTCTGCGTGCAGAGAGCCCGGCCGGTTTCATGCTCTGCCGATTCTCGGGCGGCCGGAATGATGATATTCAGCAGAGAATCAAGTTCGGCACCGTCAATGCGGCAATGGACCTTTGCTTCGTCAAGCGTCACCGGCTCAACGCTCGGCGCGGTGATGAGTTTGATCATGTGAACTTCCAATGGGCGTAAAAAAACCGCCATGGGGCGGTTGGTTGGTTTCCGGCTGCGGGAACGGTCGCCTCACGGCGTTACGGCGGATCACGCTCCTTTCGGAGTGGGCGAAAGTTGAAGCATGGTGCAGAGGGGATTAGAAATCAGATAGGAGCATAGACGCCAGCCTGCTTCAGGTGGATTTCATTCGCCAGCTTGTACACACCAGCAACTTTCGCATGCACAGAAATTGACGGCAGATATACACCGGAAATTTTGACGAAAACACCAGAGGTTGATGCGGATATAGCCACGTTCTGCGGGGACTGCTCAAGCGGCAATGTCAGAGCGGTGTTATCCACCAGGATGTTGGAGATTGTCGACGCGTAAGTGTCACCACCGTCTGCCCCATAGCCGTACCGAACCGTCGGAGAACCAGACGACAGAGAGGCATGAGTGAGGCGCACAACCGAGGCGCTTTGCCGGACAGCCGCTGACGGAACGATAATCGACCCGCCATCATCAATCTCAAAGCCAACGATTGCACTTGTCGGAGTAAAGTCAGTACCGCCGCGATGCGAGATAGTGACATCGGTCGTCGTTGCATCAACTACTACTGCGCTGGCTATAGACGGACCACGATGATATGTCGCGTCACCGAGCAAATACTTGACGGTCTGCGCCATGCGCTTGCCGTGCGTGACGTAGCCTGCCGCAGAGTAATGCGCAGCATCGGCTAGCGGTATATCAAGCGTTTCAGCGCCGATATAAACATCAGAAACGCTTCCGGCAATGGCGAACTGCGCGGCGCGGATTGCCGACGCTTGTGCATCTGTTCCAATGCTAGTTCCGCGACCAAGAAGGCTCAAAACGATTGGCAGGTTTGCCTTCGTACTGCGGTTCGTAATCTGTGCGCGAAAATTAGCGATAACGTTCGTCAGCGCCGTTTCATACGTCGCCTGAGCAGTGCCAGATGAGCCGTCAGCCTCGCCCTGCGCCCACAGGATGTATTCGACCGCACCGCCGCAGTCCTGCACGGCTTTAATTGCATGTCTCGGCAGCGTGTCGGTAGATTGGTCCCATTGCGAGATCAACGTTCCGCCCGAGGCGTAGCCGAGCATGCCAACCGGGACCCCATACTGCGCGATCAGTTGTGCAGCGAACTCGTTGGCTCCGTTGCCCGTGGTTGGCATTGCCGACCACGAACCGGCCGAACCCCCATAGACTGAGCCAGATTGACGATAGGCCCCTGCGACGGCGGAATGCACGCCAACATCAAACCAATTGACAAGCTGGCTTTGCCCGACAAGCAACGCAAGGATGCCCACGTTCCACGCATAAGACCCGTTAGACACAACAGCAGTGTCGTTCGAGAACCGAACCTGAACGTTATACGGACCACCTTGCGGTGTCGTAATGGTTCCAGTGAATGCTCCACCAGCAGGTGCCGCATCAAGCGTGGTCCATGTCACAACCTCAGTAGATGTGCCGCTCTGAACGACGCGAGCTTCAATAGCAGTTGGCGACCCTGTATATGTCCCGCTAACCGATATTGCTGCGCTAGTTCCGTTTCGCTGGAATACCTTCTGAGTAAGGTCAGTCAGCGTAATCGCGTCAGATGGTGGGGCGCTTACGGCGTCAGAAGCCCCGAGCGAACCTGTGCCTAGCGTGCCGGTTCCGAAGGTCATTATTCACCTGCCCACATACCAAACATTGTCGCATCACTGTCGGACGTAGTAACACTGGCCGCAGATAAATCAACCGTTGGACCGATGGTCCCGTAAGTTTTTGCCACCAGCATCTTTGTCACCTTAAATGGTGCCGACGTAGCGTGCCACCCGAACGGTGTTTCGTCATAAGTAGTCATCGACCTTAACGTTGGCGTACCATCGCTAACGACCATGCCGAGATACCAGCCGGGAGAAAGATGTAGTGGTGTTACCGCTCCTGAAATCATCCCCACCCCCCCGACAGAAACATCTCCAGTTTGCGCAAGCACGGTCGTAGTCGCCCAATCCGCGCCAATATCCGCGAGGGCAAGCCGACAATTTTTTGTATCCGCCGCTGCTGTTACTTCGGCGTACAGTGTGCTAATTGGGTAGCCGCCACGCCAGAGAAACGGCATGACGTACAGAATATTTGCGGTCATCGCCAGTGTCCCAAACGTTGTTTGGTGGTGTGCCGGATTTCCCAATTGCCTTCGCTGTCCCGCTGACGTTCCCCATACCCTCGGGAAGCTCTGCACGAGGTTTTGAGCGGTCGCGGATATGGTCACCTTCGCTGCGGTGGTCACCGTAATGGGTGAGGGGGTGGTGTTATCGTATGTGCCAGAAACAAGCGTTTCCCGCACGTACTGCCGTACTAGCGTCGTCGCTGCCGACAGATAGCCGATTCCGATCTCTCGGTTCGCCCCATCCTCTATCGAGTACGTGAATCGTGGACCAACCCCAACCCCTGTGTTGAAGTCAATGAAACCTGAGTCAGCAGAGCCGAGGGTTAGATTACCTGTTCCGCCCGCTGTGACGGCTTGTTTTACCCAATCTGTAAGCATGTCCTATCCCCTTAATTAAGCTGTGTATCGCACGTAGACAGTCCCATCGGGGCGTCCATCTGCGTTATTTGGTGCGGTTGTTCCAGACACAAAAGTAACGCCATCTGCGCCAGCGGGGCCTGTTGCGCCTGTGGCCCCCTGAATACCCTGCGTACCCTGAGCGCCAGTAGCCCCCTGCGGCCCGGTTGCACCTTGAATACCCTGCGGTCCTTGCGGACCAGTGGCGCCCGTTGCGCCAGTTGGGCCTTGAACCTCAACTGCAGCAGACCAATTACCGGAAGCGCCTTCGCGGAAATAGTATTCGGCGGGAACCTGATCAGTTGCCAGATAAACAAAACCAACTGCTTCTGCGTCATGCGCAGAGCGGCCAGCGAGCGTTCCGGTGGCGTCTGGGTTGATGCCACCGCCGCCGACAGAAATAGGCTGCCCATCCGGGCCAATTAATTCAATCTCCCCGGTGAGAGTCTTATAAGCCATGACCGGCGATGTCTGGATTTGCTCAACAGGCGGAACATAAGCAGTTCCGCCAGTAAGCGTGCTCGTCGCCATTTTTGCGGCAACAAGCCCGGATTCAGTGCCCGCGTCAGTCGTCAGCAAATTTCCGGCCAGGTAGTTTTTTCCATCCCGGCTATCTGGCCAGTCCATCAACAGTTTTACGGTCATGCTTTCACCTCGATTGCTTGCGTGTCGAATGCGCCAATGCTTTCAAGCGCATCTGCAACATCGGCGAGCAACGTCGCGTAGTCGCCGGATTTCAATTCGTAGGCTGGAAGATCAACCAGCGCCCGCCCCGATTTTTCTGCAACCGACTCAGCGCCAGTGTCATTTACCGACTCAGCGTCGGATTTCTTTGCTCGTGCCATGTCAGGCTCCAGAAAAAGCCCTCTTTCGAGGGCTTGGTTAAATTAGGTTGCCGAATTGACGTAAACCTTCGTCGCCGCCGTATCCAGCAAATTGCCGCCTGAACGAGTCCAGCCACAGAAACCAACCTGACCATTCAGCGCGAAGGCGGAATCGTCGAAGCGGCGAATACTGGTGCTGTTTGCCACGTCGCGGATGGTGTATTGCGACAGATCGCCGAAGACGATGGACTTGGCATTGGCTGCCATGACAGCCACGTCGTCATTAATGGCAACCGGATAACCGTTGAGCATGTCCGGTGCATCAAGCGTGATGGAAGGCGTCCAGATCGGGCGGCCGGTGGTGTCTTTGAGTTTGGACACAACGGCAACGGACAGGTCATTCATCATGTAACGGGCGTTGCGACGATAGGCGCGATTGACGGAGTGCTTCAGGTCGACCAAGTCATCATAGAGGACGGTCAAGGTCTGTCCGGTTGTGCCAGTCTTGCCGGTAGCCGACTTCGGAATCACGCCATCAGGAACGGTCGTGCCACCACCAACGGTGAAGTGCGTATTCTGGATGCGAGCAATGCGGGTTGCCAGGCGATTGACGACGAAGCCAACAACGTCAATGGCGCTGTCTTGGATCAGCTCGACCGGAAGTGCGATCTTCTTGGAGCTGTATTTGAACACCGGCAAAGCAATGGTGCCAAATGTGATGTCGCCCGCTGCAGCGGCTGCATTTTCGCCAACGATTTCGCCGACTTCGCCAGTGCCGTCAGAGGTCGGGAAGTTCAGGGCATTACCGGATTCCGTCGAAAGGATCGTGGCTACTTCGCGCATGCCGCCGAATGCCTTCAGCTTTTCAATGACCATGGCGGCGATTTCAGCCGGGACAGTGTAGCCGCCTTCAGCCGGGGTGGTGGTCGACATGGCGTTGCGGATGGCGACAGCCTGCTCGGCGGTGACGTTGTTGCCGTGGCGCAGGTAGATAGCGACTGCAGCCAGGGCGTCAATGGTCATGTCTTCCTGACCAGGCTTGATGATCTTGTTCGGTGCCGAGTTGAAGAATTCGTCGGCTTCGAGTTCGCGCATCTTTTCGATGCTCTTGATCTGGGCCTTGATCTGTTCGATTTCGGCGGTGTAGCCGTCGAATTGAGCCTGTTCGTCTTTGTTCCAGACGGTGTCGCCCTTTTCGTTGATCAGGTGGTTGGCTTGAGTGGCGAGGTTGGACAGCTTCTCGCGCAAGACTTGAATGTTTTTCATTGGTGATGCTCCATAAAAAAAGCCACCCGGATGGATGGCTTTCGTTCGCGTGACCGACGCGAGGCGGTTTCAGGCGCGAGAGGCGCTTAAATCAGGGCCAGCTTCAGGCGGTTGGCGTTTTTGGCGGACGAAAAAAAGCCCGCCGGAGCGGGTTCGATTTCTGGTTCTTGTTCGGGTGGTTCGAGTAGGGCTTTCGGCGCTTTCGAGAATGCCGACAGGTTCCATGTGTTCTTGGCTTTGTTCGTTTCGGCGATCCTGTCGCAGAATCCATTCGCTACTGCTTCATCAGCAGAGAACCACGTTTCAGCATCCATCCAGTCGATTACCTGTTGCTCTTCTTTTCCGGTCTTGCCGGTGTAGTCAGCAACAATTGAGCCCTCAATCTTTTCGAGCAGATCGGCAACTTCGCGCATGTCGGTCTTATCGCCCCAGACCATTCCGCTAGCGTTGTGGATCATGAAGAATGCGCCCTGCGAGATGACAACTTCATCGCAGGCGATGGCAACGCTGGTCGCAGCAGAGGCAGCCAGGCTATCGACAAAGGCGATAGTCTTGCCTTTATGCGCCCGGATGGCGGCCATGATGGCACGGCCTTCGAATACGTCGCCGCCTGGGCTGTTGATGCGAAAATGAACCTCTTCATCAGACCCAACATTAGCCAGAGCCGAGATAACATCCTTGGCGCTGACGCCCCAGTAGGAATCGATGACGTCGTAGATATAAATCGCCGAAACAGATTCGTTTTTGACGACATTGACCGGGCGCTTTTCGCGCTGTGCATTGTCACTGTATAGCTGAAGGATGTTTTTCATTTCGGTGCTTCCTGTTTTGGTGCGGCTTGTACTTTGCTGGGGTCGAACAGAACATCGCCGCCATCGATAGGCTTCAGCCCCTTGCTGCGGCGTACCTCATTGACAGTCATCCAGCCCGAACCTGCCCCTGGACCGCCAAGCGCGGCACGGTTGTATTCGGCCTGTGCCTTGCTGTCGCCTTCAATCAGTGCGTCGCGGTCGAACTGGAGCGTTTTCCCGGTATCACGCGGAAACAGCTTGCGGTTCAATTCCTGCTCAATGCGGACAAGGTGCGGCTGCAGCGTGTAGGTGACGAACCCGCGTGACATTGACTCTATGCCAGAGCCCCAGCTAGTCGACGCCGATGTTTCGCCGATCATGTGCGGCGGTACGCCGAAGGCGCGGGCGATGTCGATGACCTGGAACTTGCGGGCCTCAAGAAGCTGCGCATCTTCGGCAGAAAGGCTAATTTCCTTGGCGCTGATTCCTTCGGTCAGAACAAGCGGCAGGCGGTGGGCGTTGTCAATTCCGGCGTACTTGTTGCGGAATGCGTTTTGCAGCGCCGTAACCTGATCTGGAGACATCTTCCCAGCAGCGGAAAGGATGATTGACGGATGCGCCCCGTCCGCGAAGAACCTGCCGCTGTATTCGTCCATCGCCATGGCATTCCCGACAGCCGCCTTAGCTGCGTAGGAAATCACCGACATGGATTTGATGCCGTCGAATCCGAAGCCTGGGAAGTGCAGGACTTCATCAGCACCAAGCCACGTCTGAATGCCGTAATCAGGAAGCGAGACGTAGTACCGAACCGAGCCGTCAGGCTGTCGAATAGGACTGACGCAGCCCCACGGCATCGGTAGCAATTCGCGGATGCTGTTGTTCAGTCCGCGCCGAATCCATGTGTAAGAGTCGCCGCGCAGCAATTGAGCGATGCTGACGCCCTCCCAATGTGATGCGGCGGTAAATTGCGGAGACGGCTGCTCGTTGAGCTTGAACCATAGGTCATCACGCGGCAGGCGAGACTTGATGTCGCCTTCCGTCTTGTAGGCATGAATCGGCAGCGTTGCAATGGCCCCTGCGATCTTCTGGACACAGGCAAACACGGCCGCAACACGCATTGCCGATACTGGTGTCACGACCATTCCGGAGGCGGACGGAAGAACCCCAAAAGATTCCATTACCTCTTGCGAATACGTGACGTTCGAAATGCTACGCGATGCTTCGCGCTCGGCTTTCCATTTGGTTAAGATCGGCGAACCCGGCACGGATGCGCGGCGCTGCACGTCGTTCCATGCTGTGTTTGCGTTCATAGGATAACGAAGCCTTGAGTGATTCGGTTGTTGTCTGGGTTCAGCGACATCAGAGAGACGGCATTGAACAAGGCCATCAGCGGGTCAATCTTTGCGAACCCGCTGGCCTGCTTGGTAATGAGTATCGAATTGGCGCGAGGCTCAACCTTGGCATTGCCAACGCACCACGCCATGAGCCGGCACCCGCTATGAATCAGTACGCCTTCTGCCAGCTTTCGCTCAGTGGTCTTGATCGCCCCACCCAATCGCCAGCCCTGAGATACGCCGATGATCTTTTCTTCTGGTATTCCGGCTTCTGCCAGAGCTTCAAGCACGCCACCGATTCCGGCCGGGTCGCATCCGATCTTGTCGAGCAAACCAGATGCTTCAATCTGCGAAATGATGCTGACGATTTCTTCAACGTCATCGCCGATCCGCCTCACTAGCGTCAAGTCTCCATCAGCGGCGAAGTCATTGAACCGTGGCGCCTCCGACTTCCTGCGCTCAAGAACGGACGGATGCGCCCATGCTTTCGACCAGGACAGCCATTGCCTAGTCTCTTTGTCGCGGCCGACCACGGAAAGCCCGAACAAGTCATCAAGGCCGCCGCCATCAAGTCCAACATCGATGACGTCGCAGCGATCTATTATTTCTTCAAGCGTTACTGGGCCAGTTCCAGCGGCTTCCCAGAATTCAGCGCCAGCCCAACGATCAGAGCGCAGCGCCAGGCCGATTTCGACATTGCCGTGCTTGGCCATGAATCCAATGAACGACTCGTCTCCGCCTTCCTTTGCCTTCTTGAACTCGCGCTCAAGAAACTGGCGATCAACCGAGTAGTTCAGGTTCGGATTGACCAGCGCCAAGTTTTCAACAAGCAGATGCGCCTTGCTGGCAACCATTGCTGGCGGATGCTCGAAGATGACCGGCACGAAGCACGGATCAATGATCGTTCCATCGCGAACGCCGCGTGCATATTGCAACTTTTGGCGAAACACACCGGCCGGCGGATCGTCGCTTTGCGTCGTCAAGTAGATGACGAATCCTTCCGGACGCGATGCCAGGCCGCCGATTGCTTCGCGCAGCATGTTTTCGGCGTTCGATTGCTTGCCGAACAGCCAAACCTCATCAACCAGCGTTCCAACCGACTTTTTGCCGCCTACTGTGTTCGAGTCAGCGGCCACAACTTTCAACGTTGCGTTGCTGCCCCTGTGCGATATTGTCTTGATGTGCGTCTGAACGTGCATCAGCGCATCAAGCTCATCATCCTTCTGCACCATGTCCCGCGCCGGGCCGTAGCTGTTGTTGGCGATCTCAATGGTCGGGGCAAGAATTGCGAACTCGGCAGACTGCCGCCAGTTCAGAATCAGCGCCGTCATCATGATTCCGGCCGCAATGGTCGATTTGCTGTTCTTCTTCGGAACGCAGATGAACCATTCCGTGATCAGGCGCCGGCCGCTTTCTTGGTCGTAGGCGCCGAAGATCGATGCAACCAGATCGAACACCCATTGCGCGCAGCAATCGCCGAATGTAGGGCTTCCAGGGGCATCGACAATCTTCAACTCGCGGAAGATCGCCAGCGCCTGCTCTGCCTGCTCCGGAAAGATCGGCGGCGGAATGATGCTTTGTCCAGCCGTGAGGCGCTCTGCCCAATCTGGGCACGACGTTGTCCACTCCGGCATTCGTTAAACCTTCTTGCCGTTCGCCGCTATGAGTTTCGGCGGTGTTGCAGATGCGAACTTTCCGGCTCCGGCCTTCGCGGCGGCGTCAGCCAGTTCTGATTTCTTTCCCTTGTTTTCTGCCATCCGTAGCTCTGCGGCAAGCAACGCTTTGGCAGCGTCGGCGCGAACCTTTATGTCAGCAGCGGAGTCATTCATCAACGCGGTCAGGAACTGCGTCGGGTTGCTCGTCAGCAACGCCGGTGAAACGATTACGTCTGGCTCTTTCGGCTTACGGCCAGCGCCAGGACGCTTGCCACCACTGCGCCCTTTGACTCCTGCCATTTGATTGCTCCATGATTCATTTGATTAGACTAGGGAGGGGAAATTTTCCGCGAATGAGATACCGTGCGGTGTCCGGGTCGAACGGCTCCAGACATTTACCTACGCCCCGCCTCGTCACGCTATCGCTGTGCTCCGCTGCTGCACGATCAGCGCACAGCCCTTGTCTTCGCCTCGCCTGCGCTCTTCGCCTTGTGGTGAGCGCTGCAAAGGCTTTGGTAATTGCTCTCGTCGTCTTGCCCGCCATTGCACAGCGGGATGACGTGATCAACCTCAGTTGCTGCGGTAACGCGGCTGGATGACTCGCACATGACGCACAGAGGATTCGCACTCAGCCAACGAGCCCGGCGTGTCATCCATGCCCTGCCTCTCATGCGAGGCGTTGAGGCGAGGTCTGCTGTTGTGACCTTGGTTCGCCTCGTGTCAAGCGTTGCCAATCGTGGCTTTAGCATCTTCATGGCGATCCTTCGTGGTCGCCACCATCCGGCTACGCTTGCGCGCTGGTGGCTGCGGTATCAAGGAGGAGAGACGCAACGCTAAATGCAAAAGCCCCGCTCGGCTTGTGGCCTGCGGGGCTTAGTGACAATTTTGCAACTTGTCAGATAGGAGCGGATTATCCGCACAGTTTGCGGAATGTCAAGCCACATCCAAATAACCAACGAACCCGGCATCAATCAACGCCCGGTGCGCTGCGTCCTTTGCCTTCTCAATCTCGCCAGTGATAGCTTCCTTGCCGCGCATCCCAAGCAGCCAAAGCGCAATCTTCGCGTTGTGGTCGCTAGCCGTATCACGATGCACTCCGCAATAATCGGCCATGTCTCCGATTGGCTTGCGCTCTCCTTTTCGCAGGAAGCAGTTCGCTACGATAGTGCGGCGCAGTCGCATGTTCGACCCACACGACACACGCCCGGCCGCTGCCTGGGTTATCGCCGTGATTGCCTCTGCCCATTCGAGATTAACGCGCTGTCCGCTGCAACATGCAGACCCGCATTCGCATGGGTACGTTGTCGGCGCATAGCTGGCCGTGATGATGGACAGAACGAAACCGCCAAGGCTTTTCAGTTCAGAGCGAATTAGCCCAGCCTGTGCTGCACCATCAAGGCCGACGAGTCCTTTGCCTGCTCTGTGCGGTCCGTCTGCCATCCGGTTCATGGTTGGTCGGTCGTATGACTGGCCGGAGTAGCAGAAAGCAAAGCGCAGCGCATCATCTGCGGACTTGAATAGCGGTTCATTCATCATTCGGACTCTCCCGTTCCGGTGTATGTGTTCGGCAGATGCCGGCGTTCTGGCTTGCAATCTGGCTGACTATCGTCGTCTGACGCCTGTCCTTCGTAAGTGTTGTGGCGCCACCAATACCACTCAGCACCATCGAAACCGCAATGGATGCAGGCGCATTCGTCGTCGAACTCATGGCCCATTATTTCGCTCCCTCGCATCCATGCCTCGCTCGTTCGGAATGGCACTTGCTGACATCCTTGCGGCCGACCTTACGGCTGCGGTCGCAACTGGTGATAATCCTGTCTCCGCTGGCGTCGTAGGTCAGATGCTTGCAGCCGGCGCAGCCCTTGATTCGGTTCTCTACGGCGTTTTCCTTGTTGATCAGGACTTGGAGCGGGTCGCCGTATTTGTGGGATGGGAGGACGCTCACTTGTTCGCCCCATAGACTGCTGCCCAAGTCGTGAAGTAATCGCCTATGAACTCAAGCGCGATGATCGTCGTGGCCATCATTGCGCGAGTTGCGCGGGCGATATGCCAGGGGATTTGTATCGATGGCCTGATCATTTCTTTAGCTCCTTGAGTAGTTTCTTGTAGCGGTCGGCGATCTGCTTGTAATCGTCGGCGGAAAGGTTGCGCGGCATCTGGTCAGCCATCAGCGCGTCGTATGCTTCTTGCCCGATGCGGCCGGGTAGTTTTGCGTTGTAGCCATCAGGATTTCCGGTCAGCCTGTCATTGCAGTACTTGCACTGGCCATGAACGTTGCGCTCGTCGAATTCAAGATGCTTGGCGCTTCCTACTGACCGGCGGTGGCCGGCGTCGTAGTCGCCTCCGACTTTCCCGGTCTTGATCAGGATCGTGTCGCAGGAAATGCACTCTTTTCCTTCGTCGCGGGTTCTGACCCAAAGATGAAACCAACGCTTGGCGATCTTCCACCAGTAGCTTTTGGGTTCCATGTCGAGCAACTTGGCCTTGATAACCTTGCGATCCTCGGCCTTGGCTACTCGCTCGGCCTGTGCGCGCTTCTTGCGCTGGCTGGCGATGTTTTTCTCGGCGTGCTTTGCCTGGCACTCAATGGAGTTGCAGACGCGGCCGGGCTGCATTGGGCGGGCTGGCTTGTATAGTGTTGAGCAGTGGCGGCAGCGGGGCATTATTCCGACACCATGCTTTCAGCCATCTCGGCGATCTGGTCTTCGGTAAGGCTCGGCCAGTAGCGTTCGGCAACAGTTCTACAGATGCCGCGCGCGGCCTGGCAATATTCGCCCTCGTCCATCGACTCGAACGATAGGCTGCGCGGTATCAACTGGATGACCATCCCGTAGTTCGCCACGCTGATACCGATTTCCTCGCAGGCGACTTTTCCTTCGATCTGCAAGCGCTTGATGGCTTGATGCGCGTCGAGCCCGGAGAAGGCTTCGATGTTCGCCACGACCAACTGCCCGATACGATGAACCAGGCGGTTGAACTTTGGATTGCGCGGCTTGACCAACTCGGCGGCCAGAAGATCATTGACGGCATACCCACGCTCTCTGAGTTTCGATGCGGCGTAGCTGTCGGCAGGGACCAGCATCCCTTTTTGAACGCGAAGGTAGATCCGTTCGCGCTTGCTCATTCCGTCACCTCATACGCCACGCCGGGAACCCATAGCCCCTGCGATTCAAGATAGTCACGATCCGTCGTTCTCGGGCATCCGTCGCACTTGCGGTCCAGTGCGCGGCGGTCGAATCGGCATAGACGGGTAGCGTCGTATTGCTGGCATTCGTAGGGATCGTCTGGCTTCGGATCTGGCTTCGTACTGTCCAGTAGCGCATCGATGAACTGAAGCCGGTCTTTGATGCGGTCGCGCTCTTTGGTTAGGTAGTGGGCGTTCATGCTGCAATTTCCATAAACGACTCTATAAACGTTTTCGCCTCGATGGCATTGATTGCATTGCCGTAACCGCGCAATCGCACCACTCTGGCGGGAGCCCCATGAGCCAGCGGGAATGTGCCGGGTTCAACTGGCCTCCACTTTCCATCCCGGCAGTAGAGCCAATCAGCATCTCGCCAGTGGCCGTTAGTCGGGCCGGTCCCGTCAATGTGGCGAGCTGCGTCAAGCTGCTCCCCGTCATGTTCGGTGTCATCGTCCCGCCGCGCTCCCCGTCCGATGCAGACGGAGTTGTCCACCCCGATAACGCCACGATCTGATTCAATGGCCGTCCCGTATCCCATGGCCGCGAATCCTTCGCGCCGCGAGACGCATCCTGAACCGTGCATGTCGGCCAACCCGCCATCCACGCCACCCGTCCGAGCAAAGCATTCAACGGCACGTTGTCGCATTGCTTTCCGTCCTTCCAGTCCCGAGTTGTAGCCGTTGGCCACCCAGTAAGTCCGGTCTCGGATGTGCGGAGCGCCGACGCTCGCAGACGGGAACGCGACCGCCCCGAAGGCGTAATCCAGGCCTTCCATGTCATCTTGTACAAGGTCGATCCAAGCATCTGCGTCTTTGCTTGCAACTTGCTCACCAGTGACGCATTCAGGTCTGCACTCTTTGATGAGGTGATGGAACGCCGGCCATAGGTGCCGCTCGTCAGCAAACGCAAGTCCGTCGCCTGCCTGGCTGAAAGGTTGGCAAGGACAGGAACCGGTCCAAACAGGTCTGTCGTCTGACCATCCGGCGCGGCGAAGGGCATATGACCAAACGCCGATGCCGGCAAAGAAGTGGCATTGCGTGTATCCGCGGAGTTCGCTTGGGAGTACATCGAGAATATTCCTTTCATCAACATCGCCATCGGCGATGTGCCCAGCCTTGATCAGTTCGCGCAGCCATGCCGCGGCGTTCTTGTCGAATTCGTTGTAGTAGGCAGGTTTAGTCATGCCACCTCCCTACGCTTTGCCCATTCCTTGCGGCAGTCGGCGCGGGTTTGTCGGCTGATTCCTTGCCGCGCTTCTTCTCGACTTCCGCGAAGAATGGTTTAGGATCGCCGTCCGGAAAGTAACGATTAACGATGGTGATTACCTCGAAGCGGTGTAACTCGTCCGCAGTCGTGGTGATTCCATCGGCCATCTGGATAGCCTGGCGCTCGTCTTTGGCTTCTTCGATTGATGCGAATAGGTCGTTCATGCAACCAACTCCATTTGAACGGGCTGCGAATCCCATCTATCTGTTGAGTTCCGTTGTTCAATTCGGTCAGCCATTACGATTGCGCGAACATCCTTAGAAGCTGGGGAATATGTACCTTTCCACTTTTGGTCTATCCCGATATTCCGGCCTATATTTGTGCTGTCGGCAGATGCAAATGGAAACCGGGTAAAAACATCAGGATCGAGCATGCGCAATCCGTGAATCTTGCAGTTTGGGCGGCCTTGCTTGTCGCACATTGCGGTCATAACCTGATTCATGCGGTTCCACCACTTTGGTGTTCCGATTTCTGCGTATTCTCCTGAAGAACCAATACACACGCGGTCCCATGCACGGGACAAATATGCGGCATGTTCAAGAGGTTCGTGGATGTGGAACACTGGCGCACCAACGGATAATCCGCGACTCCCGAACCGCTGAAGGAAACGGGCGATAAGCCTTGTTTGGTCATTCAATTCCCCATCAATAACGTCCGGAATTACGATGAAATCGCACGACGGAAGGTATGAAATTTCCTCTGCCCAATCGAAAAACTCGTCCCAATCTGGAGTTTTCCCGCTTTTCCATGCCGTGAAAGCTCCGTTATCTATGGCGAACGATTGGCAGCACTCAACAGCGATTCCCAGCTGATCTGGATGCGCAAAAGAAACAAATGCGTGCCGTTTGTTTATTGCAGCGTATGCCGATGACGCAGGAGTAATAGGAAGTCCGTGATACTTAATCATGATTTTTCTTCCAGCACTTCCAGCACCAATAAGACGGATATGGAACGATAAAATAAAGCAATTCAGATTGCTCACCGCATTTGCAGCAAGGTTGATTGAAAGGAGGCTTTTTGTTCATGCGCGCCTCGCAGATTCAGCGGTGAAATAATTTACTTTGTTATCCTTGAACAGCGCGATTGCCTTGGCTTCGATTTCGCTGTTTGCATTTACCTCGACGCGCATCTTCCGTGCGTTCTGCGCCGCGTTCGTGGTCTGCTTGCGCTTTAGGGTGACGATGTATTTCATGCTTTCACCCACTGGCAACCATCCCAACGCTTGATCAACGCGCCGGTTGAACTTGCGATTCCATCCGTTACTAGCCGATCAAACACAGCAGCCAGCGCGGGGAATCGGTTAGCGTGTTTCTTAGCGTCATAGACTGCGTTCAGCGCAACTTGTGACTTGGGGCGCTTTGCCCATAGCAGACCGTCGAACTCTTTCTGCTTTACCGCTGCCGTTGCCTTGTGCGACATTTCACGATGACGGGCTTTGTCTTCAGCGGTCGGCGTGTATTCAAGTTGCGGGGCTTGCTTTACAGGAGCGCGGCGGCAAATGTCGCGGAACTCCAAAGCGTTAGGAGCGTGATCAACTGGAAGATGGTCCAATGCGTAAGCAATGGCTTCCGGCTTGTCGTTAAAGTTGCCAAGCTCTTCTGCCCAGGTTTCCTTTGCATTGGCGATGCCAACATCAACGCCATCAACAACAACTGAAAACTTAGACTTGAACTGCGCCCCGTAGATGCCAAGCATCCGGTTGAATATTCGATCAATCCAATTTGCTGGCAGGCTCATGAAACCACCTCGCCAACGATCAGGCGCGGCTCAGTTTCCTTCCTTGTGTCACCAAAGAGAGCGCGGCCAGTTGCCTCTTGATTGATCTGGTACTGCGTTTTTGCAGGAGCCTGATAGCCGACTGATTCAGCAACCCATTCAGCCTTGAATCCAGTCCAGCCACGCTGACAGCACATAGCCAAAGCGTCTGACAGAGCGATACGGGCCTTTGCAGCCTCGGACTTGATTCCGTCGATAACGGTTAGCGTTACCGTTGCCTTCTTTGCCTTGCGGTGCGCAAGCCAGTCAGCAGCAATCGAATCATCAACACTCAAGCTGACAAGATGCGCTTGCGCATCGAAGCGCGGAGCGCGACTAGTCTTTTGTTCTTTCTTTTCTTCTGTATCTGTATCTGTTCTGTTCTGTATCTGCGGCGTTACTGTAACGTTACACACTTCTTTTTGCTTCGCCCGATACTTTGCAACCCTTGGTGCGCTTGAGTCTGAGGCGAATTGGCGCTTATCCCAAGCAACCGGATTATTGCTTTCATCGATCAGATTTTTGTCGATAAAAACAGACTTTGTTTCTGCCCACTCTTCGTTACTGATACGGAGTTGAAACGTTACATCGTCATCATGTAACGTTACTTCGCCGTTACTGCAACGAATACAAAGAAGCATGATGAAACGACGTTGTAACGCCTCGCTCATGCGCTGTATTTTTGGATCATGGGCGAACTCTGAATAGAGACGCAGCCATTGATTTGCCATTACGCGGCCTCGCTTTCAAACAAAGCGCCCTGGTTGGCTTTGGCCGATCCGATGTTCTTCACGGCCTGATCGAAGTAGGATTTCTTCAGCTCAGATCCAGCGAACTTTCGGCCCATTCGGATAGCCTGGTATCCAGTCGAACCGACACCAGAGAATGGGTCGAAAACAACATCGCCTGGATTGCTCCAAAGCTGGATGGCGCGTTCAATCAGATCAAGTGCCATCGGGCATACATGGCGCTCGTCGTCGTTGTCGCGGGCGGCCTTGGCGTTGAGCGTGTTGCTGAAATTTATATCCATCCATACCGGGCTGGCGTAACGCCTCCAACGCTCATGCGATAGCGTTCCATGCGTCGGCGGGTTCTCGCCGGCAAACTCTGTCAGGCCGTCAATGTGCGCGACTGGCTCCGAGTTTTCTCCATCCTTGCGGAATGCCAGAAGGTATTGAGGGATGCCGGCCCGGCTGCGGGTCGAATCCTTGCAAAGCTGCTTATGCATCAGGCCGAGTGCCTTTGTTCGGGTCGCCTCGATCAGCGGGTCTTTCCATGCGCAATGCTCAGAGTGAAAAATGAATCCTTGGCGCTGGAAGGCCCGGATAACATCGCCCCGGAAATCCTTGAGCCCGATGTATCCATCACGCTCTTTCATGGCCGGAATATTCATCACGTCGACACATACGATGCGCCCCGGCTTGGTGGCGCGATGCAGGCCGGCGATCAGGTAATCAAAATGTTCGTAGAACTGCTTGTCGTTCGCGCTGTTGCCCATGTCGCGGTCGCTGTTGCTGTAGGTGTAGAGCGATGCATAGGGCGGCGAGAAGATAGACAGGTGAAGCGAGTTTTCCGGCAGGGAATTGACGACTTCAACGCAATCGCCATTGACCAGAGTCCAGTTATCGCCAGATGCTTGATTGAGTACGGTGGTCATTTATGCAGCCTCCAGCCAGGAAGGAATTTGAACGGGGATTGATGGGGCGTATTCGCTCTTGTTGCGAACCGTCTGGCCGTGAAGTGCAGCGGCGTTCAAGTCCTTCATGTGCTCGATCATGTTGTTGTAGGTTTCCTCGGCTTCGCGCTCTTTGCGCTTGATGTTGGAAACCACGGCGCCCTCTGTCTCGGCGGTGATCACATGGACATTGACCGGGCGAGTCTGACCAAAGCGCCAGCATCGGCGAATGGACTGGTAAAGCTGCTCGTAGGAGTCGGACAGGCCGACATAGGCCATGTCAGCGCAATGCTGGAAATTCAGGCCAAGTCCCATGATCTTCGGCTTGGAAACCAGAACCCGGATTGATCCATCCAAGAATCCGGCGATGGCCTTTTCCTTGTGTTCGTCGGTATCGGAACCGCACACCTCGACTGCGCCAGGAATAGCCAGCTTCAACGCCTCGGATTCGCTGTTCAGGTTGCACCAGACGAGGAATGGTTCATTGCTGGCATTCACGATGTCGGCGCAAGCTCTGACGCGATCCTCGATTGAGTCGCGCCGAGCCTGTTGGCGCTCTTGCAATGTCTGAGCCTCGACCGCAAACAGAAAGCCAGTTGTCGGCGCAGAAACCGATACGCATTGCTCGTGCATGTGAAGCGGTGGCAGCGTGAATCCTTCGTCGCTATAGCCAAGGTCTGACGGCTTGCGGATCATCACGGCCCATGAAGCCATCCATGACCAGAACGCGGCCTGCGCATGGCCCTTAACGCGCCATTTAGACGTATCTCCACCGTCATGCGTGAAGTACATGGCGAGCATTTCGCCGCGAGTCATCACGCCCAGGAATTCGGCTTGCGTGCCAAGTTCCATCACATCGTTAGGGGCTGGCGTGGCAGAAGAACACAGCCGGAACGGCGTATCCTTGAATGCCTCAATCATCCATGTGCTGTACGCGCCGGATTGATTCTTCAGGATGCTGGATTCATCCAGAGCGACAGCGCCGAACTGCTCGATATGGAAGTTTTCCAGCCGCTCGTAATTCGTAACCGTGATGCGCTTGGTGATGCCTGCTTGATCCTTGGCATAGGCCAGGTCAATACCGAACTTGGCAGATTCACGAACGAACTGGTGCGCGACGGCCAGCGGTGCGGCGATGATGCACTCATGCGGCTGCCGGGTCGCCCACTCCATCTGCATCGGACCTTTGCCAAGCCCGCAGTCAGCGAAGATTGCAGCACGCCCACGATGCAATGCCCACTTCACCATGTCGGCCTGGTGCTGGTGTAGCATCGGGTTGAGCGCAGGAACAACAGACAGCCCGGTTGCCGGGTCGCTTGTTGCCTTGCGCTTGATAAAATCAAGATACTTTGTCATACTCAACTCCATGAGATTCACCGCCCACGGACCCTGCAAGGTCGCCAACGTGGGCATTTTTTTGGCCTTGGCTAGCCGATTCATCACTTGCTACCGCACCCATGGCACTTGAACGCGCCGCGCTTGTTGAATGACCCAGTGCGAGTCGTGCGCCGCTTTCCACAACCGCAGCACAGCGTCAGCGCCGGTATCGTATTGACGCCAAGCATTCCATGCTTCTCGGTGTTTTCACGGAAAGCGGCATGGCTGACTGGCGTTGATGGGTGGTAGAAGTCGGTCATTCGTCGCACCCGTCGAGCATGGCGCTTACGCCAACGACCAGCATCACGACGCCGAACGCTAGTAGCGCGATTGCTGCGTAGATCATTGGCCGTAACCTGCATGGATTACGCGGCCAAGGAACAGGCCGATACACAGCGACGCGAAGCACCACAGGAAAATGATTTCGCTGATTGAGAAGTCGAAGAAGTTGTTCATTACGCTTTCTCCTGTACGAGTGTTTTCACAAGGTCCATAAAGTCGGGAAGCTCGCGCATCAGCTTTTGCATGGCCGCCTGCTTGAGCATTTGCTGGTCTGCGAGGTACTTGGCGGCCAGGTATAAAATCGGCGTCTTGTCGCCCGTCTTTTCGACGAACGACTCCAAGTCATCGAGGGTGAATCGGCGCGAGTCGTTTTCGTTCTGCGCCAGCTTTCTCGATAGGTCAGATTCGGAAAGGTCCATCTCTCCGGCGATCCATTTGAGATTCCGTTTTGGCAGGCTGTAGGCGCATTGGCGGACGCAACTGAGTGCCGAAGAATGGCGCTCCACAAGGGACGGCTCGAAATCGAGCGTCATCTGCTGGCCGTCGTTATTGAGGCGTGCATTCATCACGGTCTCCAGCTACCGGAAAGAGCCGGAATAAATGTTTCCGGTACTTTCCTGTATGAAATTTGGCGAAAAAAAAGAGACTGCCTGCATCGCAACGAACGGAGTTCATAGACATGTCAGGCAGCCTTAGAAGAAACAGGAACAGGGAATTCGTCTGTGACGAGTTCGGGCCAGATCAAATGCCAGTCGTCCGGGCGAAGGTCACGGCGGGTTACTTGGCCAGACGTGGAAAGCTCAATAGCTGGGCATCGTTCAACCGGAACTGGTCTCAAACCGGACATCCATTGATTGACCGCGCCTGGTGTTACCCCGACAAAATCCGCCAATGCTTTTTGGCTTCCGACAATTTCACAGGATTTTTGAATAGCGTTCATGCGACAAACTATAGCAACGCTACAGACCATTTGCAAGCCATGCTACAGATTATTTTCGGCAGCATCGCTATATGACTACCTGGACCAAGGAACAAGAGGGCGAAGAGCTACGAAAGCGATTCGAAATCCTCAAAAAAGAACGCGGCATATCCCGCGCAGAATTTGCTCGCACATGGAAGTTAAAAGGCGGCGATTCGATGATCAACCAGCACATCACAGCCCATAGACCAATGAATATGGATGCGGCTGTGATTTATGCCAAGGGTTTTGGCTGCGACCTCAAGGACATCAGCCAGCGCCTTGCGCTTGAAGCTGCCGAATCGGCGTCAGTTCTTCATATCAAGACAAAAACTGTGCGCGAGTCGCGTATCGATTCAATAATTTTTTTACTGAATGAAACTGACGATTTCGGTCTTGTTGCAATGCTTGAGAAAGCAAAGGATGTGGCGCGCGACTACCCGCTAGCGAAGCAAACGCAATCATCATCAGGCTGACGGATTATCGCAGACCGAACGTATGACCAATAGCTTATGATGGAGAGGTAAAAATTCACGGGAACTGAAATTATGATGATGCTGAAAATTCTGATATTTTTCTTCGTAGCCGCGCAATCGTTGTGCCACGCCGACGACTTGTCAATTTCCATGCTTCGAACGCCAGAGCCGATCAAGTACCGCATGGAAAGCTCAATGGCTGGCGGCTTTCTATGGATGGTTTCGGCTGCGCGAAACAGCTCAATGAGCGAACGCCTGAGCGATGTACTGGTCAGATCAAACCTGCGCCTGAATGAAGAGCTAGGCGGCCAGGTGTCGGCCATATTAAAAACGAACGGAATCGCTGTTACCCCGGTCCTGGCGGCAATCAATCCGGTGAAACCTTGGGATGTGAAATATTCGAAGATTGGACAAGGGGAGCCGATCCTGCACATCTATCTCGAGAAGGTGGGCATTCAGTCAAGACCAGAAAGCTCAACATATCGACCGTTCGCGCATGTTGTTTATTGCCTATACTTGCCAGCGAAAACAGACGATTGCGCCTATGGAGACCGGGCCTATTACGGGGAAGGCTACAAGATAGAGGATTACTTGGTATATCCGGCAGACGAGGCATATCAGTGGGCTGATCAGGATGATGCAATGCGCCGCATCGATAATGTCGCCGAGGCTTTGCACAAAGCAATAGCAAAAATGGCCCAGGGAATTGCGGCGGCAATCGTGGCAAACATCGAAGAAGCGAAGATCTCATCAAAGTAGGAAACCAATAACCAACAACCAACCGCCCCAGGGCGGTTTTTTTACGCCAAAAAATCAACCGTTAAAAATTTATCAATAATCTGTAGCAACGCTATTGACTCTGTAATGTAGCGTTGCTATATTTCATCCAACGCAGCGAAAACACCGCAGCGAATCAGGAAGTAGCACAGAGCAGCACCAACCAAGGAGAACGAGATGACAAATCACGTAAGCATTCAAGAATTCATCGAAGAAGGCCGCATGGCCGTACTCAACGCCCTTGATGAGTTTGTTCGTGACCAGCTTTGCCACACAAAGTCTCAAGGATGGAAAGACAGCGAATTGCCCGCTCTATTCAATGGTCTTGATGCGCATCTTAGGGCTGTAGCTACCCGCATAAATAAAGGCAACGAGCCGGGGTCGGTGAATCTATTTGTCGACATGTGAAAAGTCTCCACCACCAAGGCCAATAAGCGCCTTGTTAGTGAAGATTTAGCAACACCGCTCTTTAGCCCTAGTGGCACCCATCCGCAGACCATCGCGGACCGGTACAAATTGGAAGTATGACAACGCGGCAGATATACGCCTGATTCGAGTTAGCAAGCCAATGCTGACGGTTCCCAAGTGGATTAGCGAAGAGGAAGGCGAGCCGAGCGATTCGAAAGAGTCGCCACATCGCAGGACATTGGCCGGTTCTTGGAACATCCGGTGTGTAAATCCAGTGTCCTGCGCTGTGAAAACCGACCGACAGCGCATAGCGGATCAGGCCGAAATAGCGGCACATCGACAGCAGCAATGCGGGATAGCTGGACACGGACATCCAGCACGAACAAGGAGGAAATCATGACCTTTTACTCTCGCTACCGTCGCCAGCCAGTGAGCGACAACATCCGCGCCGTTATCTGCGCAATCGTGGTCTGCATTGGATGGGCAGTCGTCAGCGAAATGGATTATCAGGACGCCGTTTCAGTTGCTCAAACGCCTTGCTTGTACCGGGGGAAATGATCGTGACAAAAGAACAATCCGACCGCGCCTATGCCATGGCCGAATCGTGGGCCAACGACCCCGAGCGCCTCTACGCCATGCTCTCCTGCCGGATTCTGCCGGAAGAGTTGAAGCAGATTTGCGGCCACCTCTCCGAAGCATTCACTGCCCTGACTGATTTCACTGTCAGCAATGAGCGCACTGTTCGGGAAGCATCGACGGCCATTTCCATGATTCACGGCGTCATCGTTGAGCGGCTTCTGTTGCCGACCGCAGAACAGCTTTTGTTCAACGAGCAGAACATGGTTTGGGCCGAGCGGAGAGCAGCATGAACCACGAACAACAGCACGAAATGCTAGTTGAAATCCTCGGCAAGCTGATTGACGTACTCAGCGCAGACGAGCTTTCGCTAGTGGCCTATCACCTGGGCATCAAGATCAGCGAGTTTTACCCGGTATCGGATGCTGATCTGTTCAACGAACAAGAGAGGTTAGCCGCATGAAACAAATTTCCGCAGCACTGGTAAAGGCGCAAAAGGCTTTCGGGCCTGCGCTCAAGTCCAGCACGAACCCGCACTTCAAAAGCCGTTACGCTGATCTATCGGCCTGCGTTGAAGCTGTTATCGAAGGTCTGAACGATAACGGAATAATGCTCATGCAGCCGTGCCACGAAAGCGAAAGCGGCGTTACCGTAGAAACGCTGTTCATCCATAAATCAGGCGAACAAATGAGCGCCGGAAAGCTGCACGTTCCAGCCGCGAAGAATGATCCGCAGGGTTATGGATCGGCACTAACATACGCCCGTCGCTATAGCTTGATGGCTGCATGTGGGATCGCCCCAGAGGATGACGACGGAAACGCAGGCAGCAAGCCGGCACCGAAACGCGAACCAGTAACGCTTACCGATAACACGGTTGCCGACTTTCTGACGACGATCAGCGACGCCAAAGACATGGATGCGCTCAAGAAGGCATTTAGCGTTGCGTACAAGGCCGCAGAGCATGTTTCCGACGCCAAGGCACAGGCCAAGTTTGAGCAGGCCAAGGACCAGCGCAAAACGGCCATTCAAAACGAAATCACATCACAGGCTTAATCATGGCAAACATCAAATACGAACTCGCAACAAAAGTAACCAGCAGCAACGGCAAAGAACGCTGGCACAAGATGGGCGTTGTCTTTGAAAACGACAAAGGCCCGTTCGACGTTATCGACAGCATCCCCGTTGGATTCACCGGAATGGTGAGCATGTTCGAGCCGAAAGAGCGCGACGGACAGAAACAAGCCCCGGCCAAGAAGCAAGACCTTGGCGACGACGTACCCTGGTAATCGGAGAAAACAAAATGCCCCTAGTCTATTTGGATATTGAGACAATCCCTTCCTCGGACCCAGCAGTAATCGCCGAAATCGCCGCCAACATCAAGCCGCCAGCCAACTACAGCAAGCCGGAAACCATCGCCAAGTGGATGGACGAGAACAAGGAACAGGCCGTTAAAGAAGCCGTGCATAAAACCGGATTCTCTGGCCTGTACGGTTCAATTGCCTGCATCTGCTACGCGCTGGACGATGGCGAAGTGTTCAGCGTTAGCGTTGATACGGCACCGTCAGAGGCTTCCATGCTGGCGAACTTCTACGACCACCTGACCACGCTGACCAGCATCGAAGCGCATCACGGAATGGTTATGTCTACCGTTACGTTCGTCGGTCACAACTTGATCGGCTTTGATCTGCCGTTCATCAAGCACCGCAGCATCATCAATGGAGTTCGCCCTCCCGTCTCGTTGCTCAAGGCATTCGATGCAAAGCTGTGGAGCAGCGAAGTCGCCGACACCATGCTTATGTGGTCAAGCGACAAGGAAAAACGCGCCAGCATGGACAAGCTATGCAAGGCATTTGGCATTCCTGGCAAGGGCGATTTCGACGGATCAATGGTTGCAGCAACGTGGCCAGTTGATCCGGTGAAAGTCATTTCGTACTGCGCCGACGATGTACGCCGCACCCGCGAAATGTACAAGCGCCTCACGTTCCAGTTTGAACCGATGGCCCTGGCGTTCAAGAAGGCGGCTTGATCATGAATGTCAAGCAACTACGCGAGGCGCTTGAGGATGCGCCAGATCACTGGCCTGTGCATGTTGCTTCAGCTTCAACGCACGAACATGGAGGCGGCGCAGACATTGATTTTCTGTTTGTGACGGAATGCGAACAAGACAACTTCCCGACGCAGGGAAACATGGTTGTTATCAGGACCGAATGAAATGGGTTCCGCGACCATCCGCACCGAACACGGCGAATACAGCTATTCAACCATGCCGACCAACCGCGCCGTGGCCATGTGCTACCGCTTCAAGGTATTCCAGAAATACCAAGGGCAGGGCCACGGCCACGCGCTCAAGGCTCATCAAATGAAGACGCTGGCTGATGCCGGCATTCGCTTCGTGATGTGCAGCACTCGGGCGGACAACTACCGGATGGCGCGGGTTCTTGAGCGGGCGGGCTGGGTCCGCGCTAGTTCGGTATTCCTGTCGCCGCATACCGGCAATTTGACGCAAGCCTGGCAGTGCCACATTTCACACGAACAAGGGATTAACCAATGATCAAATTCAGCCTGTTGGAGAAATCAACGCCATGCCCGTCGTCGGGAAACTGCCATCGATTCGAACCGGACCCGGCCGGCGATTGCACGCTGGGCCATGAGCGCGAGGCCGGATCAAGTGCCTGCGACAGCATTGCGTGGATGGTGCCACCTGTTTCGACGTTTGATCCCGATGCGATTGCAAAGGCGTTCGGGGTTGATGCGCGGACGCTTGAGGATGTTGAGTGATGCCTGACAAAATGTTTCAGTACGATTTCGACCAACTGGCGCGATATGAAAACGGGCGGACTCCGGTTTTGCTGACAGAAGAGCAATATCGCCGCGCTCGCGCTTGCGTGAATGCCTGCGTCGGTATCAGCACGGACCGACTAGAGGATCTTGGCAAGCCTCTGATGAATCACCTGTTCGGCGCCGATGAACATGCAGCGAATCTAGTGAAGCAGCGCGACGAACTGCTGGCCGCGTCTGCATCTGTTGCTGAACTTTGCGACCTGCATTGCCGATGGGACAGGCGGTTCGATGATGCTCTGGATGCGCTTGATTCTGCCATCGCCAGCGCGAAAGGCTCCGCATCATGAGCCAATACCTTATCGCCCACATCGGGCATTCAACAAAATGGGTAGAACATGTTTGCTGGTGGAATCCGGATAGCAAAGGCTACACGTATTGCATCAACAAGGCTGGGCTCTACGACGAAGCAGAGGCGCGCGATATATGCCGAAGCGGACTGTGCATTGCCGTCACAAAGCAAGTTGCAATTGATATTTCTCGCGGCACTCCATACTACCGGCGTTCGAATGGTGAGCTTGCCCGTCTTTACGACGGCGGCGAACTTGTGGTTGTTCCGAATAGTAAGGATGCGTGGAGAACATTGCTTGCATGGCGTTTAAACACCGACACAAAGACCGAAAACCCAACGCCGATAGGTGTAAAGGCAAGGGCTATCTATTTACCAAATGAATTGGTGACAGCATGAGCATAATCGCCACAATCCTATCCGGATCAAAGCCAAGCATTCCCGGCATCTCAACTATCTATCGCGTCGAGCAGTACCGCGATAAGCCGAGATTTGAAGCGGAAGCCGCACGACTTAAGCCGGCCCGCCCTGCTTTCGTCCCGAAGTGCTTTGACCACATGCTGAACAAGAAGGTGGCCAATCAACTAGCCATAGAGGACTGCCTTCGAAACGGGGTAAATACGCAAATGGGCATCCACCTTGCGACCAAAATCAGCCAGGCAACAATTTGCCTGCGCCTGGCAGAAATGGTCTATAGCAAAGAGGCAAGCGTGGATAAATCACAAAGGCCGTGGACTTATCGGATGGTTGGCGATCATGAGTAAGTACATCAAAAACCTGCAGCCAAAGGAAAGGGCGCGTTACCTCGCATCCTGCGACCGATTCAAGGCTGAGAAGCAGAAGCCGCCCACACGCACCCAGGCCAAAGCATGGCTTGCCCCGATCCGGAAATCCTTTGTCGAAATGCTGTCCGGCGAGGTCGACGCGCACCGTGGCTACGCCATCACGCGGATTCACTACGCGGACAATGATTTTGCCCGCATCGATCACGCCATCAATGGATTCGTTGCGCTGATTGAGCGCCTCATGCCTGACTTCGATATTTCGGCCATTCGCAAAATCAGCAAGAAGCTGGAAGCCGGAATCCTGCTCGAAGCCAGCGAAGTCCACGATGCGCTGGCGCTGCTCAAACGCTGTGAAGACAGGCTGATCAAGTTCAGGCGCTTTGAACTGGTCGACGCGGCCAATGTAGAAATGGTGGCCATAGAACTGGAACGACTTGGACTTAAGGACGCAGCATGAACTTCGACAATCTCCCCGACACCGCGCACATAACGATCAAGGTCGTTTGCACGATTCTCGGCGTATCGCCTTCTACCGTGTGGCGCATGGTTCGCGCCGGTAAGTTGGCCGAACCGGTCAAGCTGTCCGTGCGCTGCACTCGCTGGAAAGCTGGGCAGGTACGGCAGGCTGCGGGGATTTTTAAATAACGCCTGAGATAACCCGACGGCCGTCAGGCCGGTCGCCTCGATGAACCAGTTGTGCGGCAACGGTAACTACGGAGAGCAAAACGATGGACGGTGACGACATTAAGTGGCGAAACGAGAGCATGCCTCATTTCCCGAAGAGCATGCCGCTTTGGCAGCGCGTGATGTGCCTGCTCGGCTACCACAAGGCCGAGACGCGGCAAAGCGCCAAGGGGCACTGCTACGGGCTCCAGACGGACGAAGGCGAGCGGCGCGGCATCTTCGGAATACACGACGAGAAGCCGATGAAGCTGCGCGATCAGTGCGGCCGATGCGGGACGCTGCTTTGACGCACAACGCACTAGCTCAGGGGCCGGGCGGCTCTTCGCCCGGTCCCGCTGGAGCGACGGGTTCGGCGGCAGATTGAACGGAGGAAGAAATGCCAATACGGCCAGAAAACAGAGTGCGCTACCCGAAAGACTGGAAGCAGATTGCGGCCAGCATTCGGGAGCGCGCAGGCAACAAATGCGAGGGAAGCCCCGATTTTCCGGACTGCAAAGCAGAGAACGGACAGCCGCACCCGGAAACAGGAAGCCGAGTTGTGTTGACCGTAGCGCACCTTGACCACACGCCGGAGAACTGCGAACCGGAAAACCTGCGTGCAATGTGCCAGCGGTGTCACCTGAACTACGACAAGCACCACCACGCAAAAACGGCCTACGCAACGAAGAAGGCCAGAGCGCAAACGATGGACCTATTTGCATGACGCCGAACGCTGGCAGTAACGGGCCGAGCGGCGTAGCCGCGAAGGTCCGCGTTGACTGAAATGTTGGGCGGCAAATTACGGAGGAATGCGCATGGCAACGATAAAGCTGAAAGGACCGGGATTGAATGACTGGTTCGCCGAGCAACTGGTGAAAGACCACGGCCCGGAAGGTGCGCGGGCGAAGTGCTGCGGCCCTGCGCTAGCGGCGGTAGAGCGGGTGATTGCCCGCATGGAAGCGGCCGAGGAAGAGCGCCAATTTGCTCATGCCGAGGCAGAGATTCAAACGGGTGGTTTTTGACGCACAACTAGTAGTAGACGACAAAACTGTCGCCTAATCCGTGAAATGTCCAATATTCCAGACTAGGCGACAGCGGAAACCGTTGCAGCTCAGCGATCTACGAAGGTTGCTCAATATTTGAACAAAGGAAACCGGACATGAACAAGATAGACGAAATCGCGCTGCGGGTTGCAGACGAAGTATTCACTGGAAACTGCGAAGACAATACCGAGATATTGCAATTCGCCCACACCCTACTCGCAGAACTGAGCAAGGATGCGGAGCCGGTCGGTTACGTTGCACACGGATCGACGGTAACTCCGTCAGAGCGATCATTTGCTGATTGCTCAATTATCACAAAAGAAGATGCTGAAGAATATATGCCAGAGTGCATTACGGCTATCTTCACCCACCCCGCTCCCGTCATTTCGAGTAAGCGGAAGCCGGTTTGGCAGCCTATCGACACCGCACCGAGAGATAACAAACGACTTTTGTATCTTGCACGCTTTGGTGAGTCAGGAAACCTCCGTGAGCTTGACTTTGATGGTGTGTGGGAGTACTGGCAGGAAAGTTACGAAATGCCCCACATCAATGGCTTGGCGTGGTTCAGTGCATCAGGAATAGAGGAGCCTACGCACTGGGCGTTTCAAGACGAGCAACTACCTTTCACCAGCCCACCCAACACCGCAGACATTGAGCAGCGAGTTGCGGAGGCTATTGCGAAGCTAAGTAGAAACTGGTCAGCAGTTGGCGGCAACAGAATTGCTGATGAGATTGACGATGGCAAATGGAGGGAATACCTGTGAGCCCAGAACTGAAAGCGAGGATTCTGAAAACGCGTTACCAGCCCACCACGGTTGGAAACATGATGATTGACCCGGAAGGTGGATATTGCTCATTCGAGGCTGTTGAGATACTCCGCTTTGAAATCGAAGCCCTGAAACAACAAGTCGAGCAAGGCAAGCGGGATGCTGTGCCGACCACGGCGGCACTCGATGTTCTGGCCGAGAGGTATCGCCAGAAGTCAGTGGAAGGCTGGACAAATGACCACGACGACCAGCACATCGCCGGGGAAATAGCTGTGGCGGCCGGATGTTATGTGCTATCTGGGTCTGGGAAATGGCCGAAAGAAGCCCTTTGGAACATCTGGCCAAAGCCTAATTGGTCGCTTACTTGGTTCAAGCCTAAAACCAAACGCCAAGACCTCGTTAGGGCCGGCGCGTTGATCTTGGCAGAGATTGAACGGATCGACCGCGCAGCAGCACCGAAACAGGAGAAGTGAGATGAGCAGCAGCCATTGGATTCACACCAACCCCGGACTTCGCCAAGTCAATCTTGGCGAGGGTTTTGGCTTCGTTGTATATCAAAAGATAGGAGAGAGGCATTACCTAGTATGGAAAGACGGAGTTGCTATAACTGAGGTGCGGGCCGTACCGTCAAACTCAAGCCGCTGGTATTACAAGGGGGCTGGATTGAGATTTGTATCAACGCGAGAAAAGGCCACAAAGTTTGGTATTGGGGTATTCAAAAAAGAGCCACACCTAGTAAAGCTAGGTCAAGGAAGCTGGTCTGAACTAGCGATTAAGGAGATTAGTAAATGAAAGCGACAAAACAAGCGCACGACTGGCACTGTCACAACCACGATACTTATGGTTGGCGAGGGGAAGAATGTAAACAGTGTCCAGTTCCACAATCGAAAGTTGAGTCTCTCCAAGCAGAAAACGCCGCGCTGAAAGAGCAGGTTGCGCAACTAGCAAACACAACGTGCCGGAAATCCCGGTCAGAGAGGTGACAATATCATGGCCGTGAGCACCTTCATTTTGATCATCTTTATTTCAACAAGCCCGACAATAAACAGCGGGGCAGCCGGAATATCTCAAGAGTTCACCTCGCAATCCGCATGTATCGGGGCCGGAAATGCCCTGGCAGACAATGCCACCAAACGAGGTAACTTCGTTCTCTCATGGGGGTGCTTTAAGAAATGACCACACCAACCAGAGAGCAGGTAGTACAGTGGGCGAAGAAAGTGACAGTAGATTGCGTAATCGACTACTACAGCATGAGCGCAAGTGAGCTTGTTACGTTCTCCACCCTAGCCCGAGCCGACCTAGAAGCAACCATCGCAGAGCAGGCGAAGGAGATTGAGCAGATGCGACTGGCCGAAGAAGGAGCGAAAGAAGCATTTGGCCATGTGGTGCAGCAGAAGCGCGACCTTGAGGCCGAGTGCAAACGACTGCGCATTTTGCTTGATGGCGCATACAAAACTATCCGGCTATTTCCGCCCGGCGCGCATCAAGATAGTCCGACCAAGCCTGCATCATCTTCGCCCGAGGCTCCAGATAAAGCGCGTGGTTGTATGCCGCCGACACTTCATCCCGGGCAGAATGGGCAAGCTGCAATTCAATGTGCTCATGCGGAAAACCCTGTTCATGCAGGATGGTCGAAGCCAATCCCCTGAATCCGTGGCCTGTCATCCGTGACCGATAGCCCATCCGGTACAGCGCATAAAGGATTGTGTTATTCGACATGGCTCCTGCGCGCTCGCCAGGGAACATCAATTCGCCTTCCCCGGTAATCTTCCTCAAGTCGGCCAGCAAAACCACCGCCTGCGTCGATAGCGGCACGATATGGGGCGATTTCATCTTCATTCGCTCTTTGGGAATACGCCAGAACGCGCCGTCTATTTCTTTCCATCTCCCGCCGATTAGCTCGCTTGTCCGTACAAAGGTCATCGCCATGAGCTTTAGCGCAAACACCGTCACCGGCTTCCCGTCGTACTCGTCTATCTTCTTGAGCATGGCCGGCAGTTCGCTCGATGGTATGCGGGCAAGGTTTGTTGCTTTGACCGGCTTGAGAACATCGGACGGGGAAACGTCCTTGGCCGGATTGCGTTCCGCTAGTTCGTTCGCAATCGCATAGCGGAATACCTGGCTGATCTTGTCGAGTTGCTTGTAGGCCAGATCGCTTACGCCGCGCTTTTCTATCTTGCGCACGCAGTCAATGATATTGCGCGTCGTGACACTATTGATCGGAGTTGCCCCAAGCTCCGGGAATACATCCGTTTCCAGCCGTGTGATAGCGTAGTTGGCGTAACGCTCGTTCTTGCCTATCCGCCAATGTCCCCACCATAGCCGGGCGATCTGCTCGAATGACTGAGCGCCGGCATCCTTGCGCTTGGCTTCCTTCTTCTTGTCACCGGGATCATTGCCAGCGGCCACGATCTGCCGGTATTCGTCGCGCTTTGCTCGAGCGTCCTTGAGGCTGACTTCTGGATAGACGCCAAGCGAAAGCCGCTTTTCCTTCCCGCCAATCGAATACTTGAAGCGCCACCAGCGACCGCCAGCCGGCGAGATTTCGAGGTACAGCCCCTTTTCATCGTACAGCCGGGTTATTTTCTCGGCAGGCTTGGCGGCCTTTATGGCGATTTCGGTCAGCGGCATTTGGGGCAACTTTCGCGCTTGGCGGGAATAGCCCCGGATGTTGCCCCGCCAATCGCTGCGCTGTCAAGGCACAAACTGATACAACATGACACAAACAAAAAGCCCCAAACCTTGACGGGATGGGGCTTTTGCTACTTCTTGATTCCGCCTGAAACATATAGTTGGCGGACACGCAGGGATTCGAACCCTGGATCCAGGTTTTGCCCGGATGCACCCTTAGCAGGGGTGTGCCTTCGACCACTCGGCCACGTGTCCATCAAGAGGCGCGGATGATATAGCCTCCGCGCCCTTTGGTCAAACTTACTGATCGAGACCGAACGTGCGGTGCAGGACGCGGACAGCCAGTTCCAGATACTTCTCGTCGAGGACGACGGAAATCTTGATTTCGGAGGTGGAAATCATCTGGATGTTGATGCCTTCGTCTGCCAGGGCCTTGAACATCTTGGAGGCAACGCCAGGGTGCGAGCGCATGCCGACGCCGACGGCCGAGACCTTGCAGATCTTGTTGTCGCCGGTGACTTCACGGGCGCCGAGCTTGGCCTTGACACCTTCCAGGATGCCCTGGGCCTTGGCGTAGTCGCCGCGGTTCACGGTGAAGGAGAAGTCGGTGGTGCCATCGTGGCCGACGTTCTGGATAATCATGTCGACGTCGATGTTGGCATCGGCGATCGAGCCCAGGATCTGGTAGGCGATGCCCGGGGTGTCGGGAACGCCGAGCATGGTGAGCTTGGCTTCGTCGCGGTTGAAAGCGATACCGGAAATGATCGGTTGTTCCATGTTCTTGTCTTCCTCAACAGTGATCAGCGTGCCTTCCCCTTCGTCCTGGAAGCTGGAAAGAACGCGCAGTTTGACCTTGTACTTGCCGGCGAATTCGACCGAGCGGATCTGCAGCACCTTGGAGCCGAGGCTGGCCATTTCCAGCATCTCTTCGAAGGTGATGGTGTCGAGCTTCTTGGCTTCGGGCACGACGCGCGGGTCGGTGGTGTAGACACCATCGACGTCGGTGTAGATCTGGCACTCGTCGGCCTTGAGCGCAGCCGCGAGGGCGACGCCGGAGGTGTCGGAACCGCCGCGACCAAGCGTCGTGATGTTGCCGTGCTCGTCGACGCCCTGGAAGCCGGCGACGACGACAACGTGGCCGGCATCGAGATCGCGGCGCATATTGGTTTCGTCGATCGACAGGATGCGCGCCTTGGTGTGCGTGCTGTCAGTCAGCACCTTGACCTGGCCGCCGGTGTAGCTCTTGGCCTTGCAGCCGATGTCCATCAGCGCCATGGAGAGCAGACCGGTGGTGACCTGTTCGCCGGTGGACATGATGGCATCCAGCTCGCGCGGATCGGGAGTGGCCTGAACTTCCTTGGCCAGCGCAATCAGCTTGTTGGTTTCGCCGCTCATTGCTGAAACGACCACCACCACTTGATGGCCCTGTGCCTGGAACTTGGCAACGCGTTTGGCGACATTCTTGATGCGCTCGGGATTACCGACCGACGTACCGCCGTATTTTTGAACAATCAACGCCATGGATTTGTCCGGTTAATCGTTGGAAACATGAAAAAGAGGGCGGGATTTTACCCCACCCTGTTCTTTTTCCGAAAGAAAACAGTGGCTAGAGATCAGCCAGCGAACGCAGATGGGCGCCAACGCTACGCGCCAGCGAGGTCATCACGTAGCCACCCTCGAGCATGGAGACGATGCGCTTTTCGCACATTTCGGCGGCCAGCGCTTTAAGCTGATCGGTGACCCAGGCGTAGTCTTTTTCGAGGAACTTGAGGTTGCCCATGTCGTCCTCGAAGTGGGCATCGAAGCCGGCCGAGATCAGGATCATCTGCGGCTTGAATTCGCGCAGGCGCGGCATCCAGACCTGCGTCACTGCGTCGCGGAATTCCTCACCGCCGCAACCGGAGGCCAGCGGCACATTGCACATGTTGGCAGCCGGCTTGTCGGTACCGCAGTACGGATAGAACGGGTGCTGGAAGATGGAGCACATCAGCACCTGTTCGTCACCGGCGAAGCAGTTTTCGGTGCCGTTGCCGTGGTGAACGTCGAAATCGATGATCGCGACACGCTCCAACCCGTGGGCAACAAGGGCGTGTTTGGCGGCAACACCGATGTTGTTGAAGAAGCAGAAACCCATCGGATTTGCTTTTTCGCAGTGATGACCGGGCGGTCGCACGGCGCAGAAGCCGTTTTCGATTTCACCCTTCATGACGAGGTCGACGGCGAGGCAACCCGAACCGGCGGCACGCAATGCAGCCTGCCAGGTGTGCGGATTCATCGCAGTATCGGGGTCGAGGTGCACGACGCCCATTTCCGGGGAGGCGCGCTTGAGGCGTTCGAGATGAGACGCCGGATGGACGCGCATCAGTTGTTCAAAGGTGGCGAGCGGCGCGTCGTAGTAGACAAAATAGGCGTCGATCCCCTGGGCGATCAGATGATCGTTGATGGCGGTCAGACGCTGCGGACATTCCGGGTGATGCGAACCCATGTCATGCAACTGGCAGTCACGATGGGTGATGATGGCAGTGGTCGTCACTTGTTCTCTCTCTGCGAAGCGGCGCACAAAACGGCGCACGTCGAATTGTCATTATCGTCCCATTCATCGCGCCGCTTCAAGCATTAGAATGGGTTCGGACTGACACAGCGGAATCATATGATGTTCAAAAACACACTTTCCGGCCTCGCCGGTCGACCGCGGGCATTCGATGGCGTTCTCGAGCAGGCCGGCCGGATCATCCTCGGCAAGGATCATGAAATCCGGCTGGCCATTGCCTGCCTGCTGGCCAACGGCCATTTGCTCATCGAAGACCTGCCCGGCATGGGCAAGACGACGCTGGCCCACACGCTCGCCCGGCTGCTCGGTCTGCAGTTCTCGCGCATCCAGTTCACCAGCGATCTGCTGCCGGCCGACATCACCGGCGTTTCGATTTTCGAGCGCGATAAAAGCGAATTCCGTTTCCTGCCCGGCCCGGTTTTTGCCCAGCTCGTGCTGGCCGACGAAATCAACCGCGCCACGCCGAAAACCCAGAGCGCCCTGCTTGAAGCGATGGAGGAAGGCCAGGTCACGGCCGAGGGCCAGACGCGGATGCTGCCGACACCCTTCTTCGTCATCGCGACGCAGAACCCGGCACATCAGATCGGCACCTTTCCGCTGCCCGAATCGCAGCTCGACCGTTTTCTCATGCGCCTCGAACTCGGCTACCCGGACCGCACCGCCGAACGCGCCCTGCTCGCCGCCGGCGGCCAGCGGCGCCGCGTCGAGGAATTGACGCCATTGCTCACGCCCGATGACCTTCCAGCCTTGCAGCAGGAAGCGTCGGCCATCCACGCGGCCGGCCCGCTCATCGATTACGTCCAGTCGCTGGTCGAGGCGACGCGCCAGAACCCCGCTTTCCAGCACGGCCTATCACCGCGTGCCGGCCTCGCTCTGCTCGCCGCCGCCCGCGCCTGGGCCTGGCTGGCCGGGCGCGACATGGTCCTGCCCGACGACGTGCAGGCGGTTCTCCCCAGCGTTGCCCGGCACCGCCTGCGCTCGGCACAGGGTGGCGGCTACGCACTGGCCGAGGACATCGCCGCCCTCATCCGCAGCGTCGCCATTCCCTGAAAAACGTGAGCATCGTCGCCACCCTGCAGCAAAAACTGTTTCGCTGGCAGAGCGACGGCACTGCACCGCTGCGCCTTGGCCAGCGGCGCGTCTTCATCATCCCGTCGCGCGGCGGCCTGCTCTACGCACTGGCGCTCATCGTCATGCTGATCGGCGCCATCAACTACAACCTGGCGCTCGGCCATGCGCTGGTATTCCTGCTCGCCGGGCTGGGCATCGTCGGCATGATCCACACCTTTCGCAACCTGCACGGGCTGGTCTTCACGCCGGGACGTAGCGGACCGGTTTTTGTCGGCGAAACGGCGCATTTTCAGATCACGCTCGACAACGACCGCCCCACGCCACGCCTGGGACTCGAATTGGAGGCCGAAAGCGGCAATCCGGTGTTTGCCACGGTCAACCGGAAAAAAAACACAAAACTGAATATTCCGGTCAGCACCAAAACCCGCGGCTGGCTCGACCTGCCGCGCATCCGGCTATCGACGCGCTACCCGCTCGGCCTGTTCACCGCCTGGGCCTACCTGCAACCGGCCATGCGCTGCCTGGTTTATCCGCAGCCGATTGCCGCGCCGCTACCCGTTTCCTCACCAACAATGCTCGGCGGCGAACGGAGCGGCGACGGCGGGCAAGAGGATTTCGCTGGATTCCGCGAACGCCAGCCGGCCGACTCGCCACGCCACGTCGCCTGGAAAGCCAGCGCCCGCAATGCCGGCGAAGGCCCGCTGCTGATCAAGCAATTTGCCGGTGGCGCGCAGGTCGAGCTGATGCTTGACTGGCAACTGACCGATGCGGTGCTGAGCGATGAAACTCGCATCGGCATCCTGACCGGTTGGGTGCTCGCCGCCGATGCGGCCGACGCTCATTACGGCCTGCGCCTGCCCGGCGTCGACATCCCGACCGGCAGCGGCGAGCGGCATCGCCAGCTTTGCCTCGAAGCCCTTGCCCTCTGCCAGCCATGAGCACACCGGCCCGCGAAGCCCTCGACCGCCACGCCACGCCCTGGCTTTTTGCCACGGCGCTGGCGACGACAGCGCCGCATTTCATGCATCAGCCGCCGTGGCTCAGCGCGGTGGCCAGCGCCCTGCTGTTGTGGGCCGTCTGGCTATGGTGGAAAGACCGGCGCCTGCCCGGCCGCTGGATACTGATTCCGCTGGTCGGCGCCGGCAGTGCCGGCATCCTGCTCGAATTCCACACCCTGTTCGGGCGCGATGTCGGGGTCGCCATGCTGGTCATGTTCATGACCATGAAACTGCTCGAACTCAAGTCGCGGCGGGACGCGATGGTCGTCGTCACCCTCGGCTATTTTTTGCTGCTCACCCACTATCTGTACTCGCAAAGCATCCCGACCGGCCTCTGGCTGCTCGCCGCGATGTGGCTGGTCACGGCAACGCTGATCCGCCTGCATGGCGGCCCGGCCAGCCAGATGCGCGACACGCTGCGCTATGCCGGCGTACTCTGCATGCAGGCCATTCCCTTCATGCTCGTGCTGTACCTGCTCTTTCCGCGCATTTCCGGGCCGCTCTGGGGCTTGCCAACCGATGCCTACGCCGGCAAGACGGGGCTGTCCGACAGCATGTCGCCGGGCAGCATAGCCGAGCTCGTCCAGAGCGCCGACATCGCCTTTCGCGTTCGCTTCGACGGGCCGCTACCGCCCCGGCCAAAGCTCTACTGGCGCGGCCCGGTCATGGAGCAGTTCGATGGTACGACCTGGCAGCCATACAAAGGTCGCCACCCGGCGCCTCAAGTGGAACGTATTTCGCCAGCCATCGCCTATGAAACGACGATCGAGGCGCACAACCAGCGCTGGCTGCTGGCCCTCGACGCGCCGGCCGAACTGCCGCCCGAAATTGCGGTGAATGGCACGCTGACCGCAGTCAGCCGCAATGCCATCAACGAGCGCCAACGCTTTCGACTATCGGCCAGCCTCGATTACCGCTTCAACGCGAGCGAAGACGCCTTGGTGCTACGCCGCAACCTCGCCCTGCCCGAAGGCAATCCGCAGACCCGCACCCTGGCTTCCCAATGGCGCGCCGGCAACCCACCGGAGGCGATCATCGCCAAGGCCCTCGCGCTGTTCGCGGCCGATTTCACCTACACACTGCGACCACCGCTTCTCGGCCGGCACGGCATCGACGATTTCCTTTTCCAGAGCAAACGCGGCTTCTGCGAACACTATGCCGCCGCCTTCGTGACGCTGATGCGCGCCGCCGGCATTCCGGCCCGCGTCGTCGGCGGCTATCAGGGCGGCGAATTCAACCCGCTCGATCAATACCTCGTGGTTCGCCAGTCCGATGCCCACGCCTGGGCCGAAGTCTGGCTAGACGGCAAGGGCTGGGTCCGCGTCGACCCGACGGCCGCTGTGTCGCCGAGCCGAATCGAAACCGGCATCGCCGATGCGCTGGGTTTCGGCGAACCGCTGCCGGCGCTCGTTCAATGGCGCGCCGACTGGGTGCGCACACTTCGTTATCGCTGGGAGGCGATCAACAACGCCTGGAACCAGAATATCCTCGGCTACGATCCGCAACGCCAGCACGAACTGCTCGCCCGACTCGGCCTGCCCGACACCGATTGGCGCAGCCTGGCCATCGCCCTCGGCAGCACCTGCGGTCTGCTCGTCGCCGGCCTCATGGGATGGGCGCTCTACAAACGCCCGGAAAGCGACCCGGTCGTTCGTCTGTGGCACAAGGCGCTGCGACATCTGGCCCGAAGAAAGGTAGACTGCTCCCCTTGGGAAACCCCTCTGGACCTGGCCCGACGTGTTCGGGACCAACGCCCCGAACTGGCCGAACCTTTCCAGCGCGTGGTCGACGCCTACCTTGTAGCGCGCTACGGCAACACCGACAAACACCTGAAAACACTGCGCGACGCCATCGCGCGATTGCGATGATGAACCTCAAACTGACGCTTGCCCCGCTGCTCCTCGCCGCCCTGACTACGCTGGCCAATGCCGGGCAAAATGCCAAGCCGAACACGCCGACCTTCGCCGACGATCCGGCCGCCATCGAATTTGCCCGCGACCTCGAAACGCGCCACGGCTTCAAGGCCGACGAGCTGATCAGCCAGTTCGCCCAGACCCGCCCGAACGCCACGGTCCTCAAGCTCATCCAGCCGCCCGCCTCGCCGCTGCAGCGCTCGTGGGAACGCTACCGGCCGCGCTTCCTGAACGAGCGGCGCATCGATGGCGGCGTCAGCTTCTGGCAGGAAAATGCCGGGCAACTGGCCAAGGCCTCGGCCCTCTACGGCGTCCCCGAGGAAATCATCGTTGCCATCATCGGCGTCGAGACCGAATACGGCCGCAACACGGGTGGCTTCCGTGTCTTCGAGGCGCTGTCCACGCTGGCTTTCAATTACCCGCGGCGAGCCGATTTTTTCCGGACCGAGCTCGAGCAGTTCCTGCTGCTGGCCCGCGAGAACGGTCTCGACCCAATGGCCGTCAAAGGATCGTTTGCCGGCGCCATCGGCATCCCGCAGTTCATGCCGGGCAGCCAGCGCCGCTATGCCGTCGATTTCGACGGCGACCAGCGCGTCGATCTCGGCAACAGCGTCGACGATGCCATCGGCAGCGTCGCCCGCTTTCTCGAACAACATGGCTGGCAAGCCGGGCAGCCCATCGCCGTGCCGGCCATGACGGCGGGCACGCCAGAACCGGAGTTGATTCAGGCCGGCATCCGCCCCAGCCTCAAGGTCGCCGACCTGGCCGACAAAGGCATCCGGGCCAACATCGACCCGCAAACGACCGCTGCCTTGATCGACCTCGTCTCACCGGGGCGCGAGACGGAATACTGGCTGGGATTCGATAATTTCTATGTGATTACGCGCTACAACCGGTCGAGCTTCTACGCCATGTCGGTTTTCCAGCTGGCCGAAGAAATCCGCGGCCGGATGTGCGCTGCTACAACAGAGAATCGCGAGAGATATTGCCGCGCTTGATGATCTTGCGCAGGCGATCCAGACCTTCCATCTGAATCTGCCGGACCCGCTCGCGGGTCAGCGCCAGATCGTGGGCAATGACATCGAGCGTCGCCACATCGGCCCCACTCAGGCCGTAGCGACGCTCAATGACTGAGCGCTGGCGCTCGGTCAACTGGCTGAGCCAGTCATCAACCAAGGTGCCAACTTCGCTCAACTGCAGCAACGACTCCGGATCGCTGCCGCCATCGTCAGCGATGACTTCGGCGATGGTATGACTGGGATCGATGTCGAGCGGTGCGTCGAGCGAGGCGATATGTTCGTTGAGCGACAGCGTGCGTCTTACGTCCTCGACCGGCCAGTCAATCAGCGCGGCGATGCGTTCCACTGTCGAATCCCGCTTGTCGGCCGATTCCAGGTGGCGCATGGCGCGCAGGACGACGTTGATTTCCTTGATGATATGCACCGGCAGCCGAATGGTGCGCGACTGGTTCATGATGCCGCGCTCGATGTTCTGGCGTATCCACCAGGTGGCGTACGTGGAAAAGCGGAATCCGCGTTCCGGGTCGAACTTTTCCAGCGCGTGGATCAGGCCGAGATTGCCTTCCTCGATCAGGTCAAGCAGCGGGATGCCCCGATTCAGGTAGTGCTTGGCGATATTCACGACGAGCCGCAGGTTGTGCTCGATCATGCGCTGACGGGCGGCAAAATCACCGGCGCGGACGAGGCGCGTGGTGGCCAGTTCCTGTTCCGGAGTCAATAAGGGCTTGGCACCGATCTCGCTCAGGTAAAGCTGGGTCACGTCCTCGAGCAGTTCGATTTCGGGGATGGCGACCTCGGGCTCGGACAGCAGGACCGATTCATCGGGCTGCCCCTCGAACTCGTCATCCAAGCCCTCGCCGATATCGCTCATCTTTTCGGCAGATACTGAGCCGGATCGACCGGCTTGCCCTGTTTGCGGATTTCGAAGTGCAGCTTGACCGAGTCCGCATCGGTATTGCCCATCTCGGCGATCTTCTGGCCACGGCTGACCTGCTGGCCTTCCTTGACGAGAATCTTGCGGTTGTGGGCGTAAGCCGACAGGTAGGTGGCGTTGTGCTTGACGATGACCAGTTCGCCAAAGCCGCGCAGGCCGCTGCCGGCATAGACTACCTTGCCATCACCCGCGGCCAGGATGGGATCACCGGCCTTGCCGGCGAAATCGAGACCCTTGTTACTGGACTCGCTGTACGGCGCCAAGAGTCTGGCCGATGTCGGCCACATCCACGGCACGTCGTCCGGGCCGGTGGCAACGGCCGGTGCCGCCTCGGGTTTCACTTCCGGCTTGATCTCGGCCGGCTTGGCGGGTTCGCCGCCGACCTTGTTCAGGCGGGCGTAGGCTTCATCAGAATAAGGCTCCTTGCCGACCCGCGGCTCGCGCTTCAATGTGCCGTTTTGCTGGGCTGCGACAATGCTTCCGCCGGCCGGCTGGTCAAGCGACCGCGATTCGACGGCGACGCCAACGTCAATCGGTTTGGTCACTGCCGCACCATCAGTGGCAGGCTCGGCCACGGCACCCGGCGGTGCTACGCGCAGGATCTGGCCTTCCTTGATGGATGACGGATTGGCAATATTGTTCCAGTTGGCGATATCGCGATGATCCTGGCCGTGCTCCAGCGCAATCCGATACAGGGTGTCACCGCGCTTGACCGTGTAATACCCCGGGCCGGCCGGCTGGACTGCAGCCCTGGAGATCGAGCGATCAACCGCTGGTACCGGTTGCTGGGAGATACAGCCAGTCAGGAGCAGGACGGGAAATAGTGCGACGACGATTCGAATCATTGCGTTCCTGAAAGTAGCGGGACGAAACGCACGGCATCGAGCCGGGTTTCGACATATCCCTGGGGCGTGTGTTCTATGAAGCTAAGATACTGCTCTGCAGCCCCGACTGGCAAGACCAGGCGCCCACCTGGCGCAAGCTGCTGAAGCAGTGCAGGCGGCACACTGGCCCCGGCGGCTGCGACGATGATACTGTCAAACGGCCCGGCCTCTGGCAAACCGAACTGGCCATCGGCGTGTTTGAGACGAACATTGAACTGCTGCAGGGTGCGCATGTTGGCCTTGGCTTTTTCGAGCAAGGGCGCCAGCCGCTCGACGGCATAGACTTCGTTGGTCAACTGCGCCAGCACGGCGGCCTGGTAACCGCAACCGGCACCGATCTCGAGCGTCTTGCCCAGCGTCTTTCGACCATTGAGCAGCAACTCGATCATGCGCGCCACGACATAGGGCTGCGAAATGGTCTGCCCCATGCCGAGCGGCAGGGCGGTGTCCTCGTAGGCCCGCGAAGCCAGGGCCTCTTCGACAAAGACGTGACGAGGGACGGCAGCCATCGCCTTGAGGACGGTTTCGTTGCGGATACCCTTTTCGCGCAGGCGCTCGATCATCCGCGTCCGGGTGCGCTGCGATGTCATGCCGATACCTTGCAACACGCCGTTACTCACTTCATCCACTGACGAATCGAAGGCAGCTGGGCAGCATGCGTCAGATCGATCTGCAACGGGGTAATCGAAACGACGCCACGCTCGATTGCGTTGAAATCGGTACCTGGCCCGGCATCAGCGGCCGCGCCGGCGGCGCCGATCCAATAAACGGTTTCATTGCGCGGCGAGGTCATTTTCACCACCGGCTCGGCTTTATGACGACGGCCAAGACGGGTAACTTCCATGCCATTTAATTCAGCGTAGGGAATATCCGGGACATTGACATTCAATAACACCGGTTGCCTGATCGGGTCGCGGATAAAGCGCTCGACCAATTCACGGGCGACAAGGCCGGCCGTCGCATAATTATTTCCCTCGAAATTGGTCAGGGAAATGGCGATGGATGGAATGCCGAGCAAATAACCCTCGGTCGCCGCAGCAACAGTACCCGAATAAATCGTATCGTCGCCCATATTGGCGCCGTTATTAATTCCCGAAACGATAATATCCGGCAAATCATCCAGCATGCCAGTGACGGCCAAATGGACGCAATCGGTTGGCGTGCCATTTACAAAATAATAACCACTGGCCGCCTTTTTCAAATACAAAGGCCGATCCAGCGTCAGCGAATTACTGGCGCCGCTGCGATTCTGCTCGGGAGCAACGACGACAACCTCTCCCAGGCTGCGCAGCGCCTCAACCAGAGCGGCAAGCCCCGGCGCAAAATAGCCGTCGTCGTTACTCAGCAGAATACGCATGATCAGACCAGCAAATTATCCAATGTGCCGCCATTGGCCACCCAGGCTTCGACCCATTTCGGCTTGCGACCGCGACCTGTCCATTCAAGTTCGACATTTTGCGGATGACGGTATTTAACCTTGACCTTATTACCGGTCGTCGTCTTGACCTTGACTTCCTTGCCGAGCAAATCCTCTATGGCATAACCATGGATTTTGGCCAAGGCACGCAATTCATTCAGGACATTAATCTTTTCCTGGGCTTCGCGACGTTTGATTTCGGCCGGAATATGCTGCTGCAAATCACGCAATTGAGCAACGGTAAGCGTAGAAATATCCATGATTATTTCCTTATATAAATAGGTGGCGACAATTTAATTTGTTTGAAACAATTTTTCAACGCCACCCATTAAAAAAACCGGCATTTGCCGGTTTTTTTAATGGGTGCAACCGGCGGCAAAAATGCCGCACAGCCGCCAGTTTACTATTGTTTGCAAGCGAAGTCTTGGCTATTCAGGAATGTATCCGACCCGGACAGGACAACGGACCGGGCATTCCATGGTCAACCGGGAAAATCGGCCCATTTTGAAATAGCTGCAAACACGCCCTCTCCATCAGACCGGAATCAGGCGCCGGTTGGCGGCACCAGGCAGCGTGCGCAGCGCTTTGCCGGCCAGCATGGTGTATTCCTCTGCCTTGACAGTGCTGACATAGCGCCAGTCGCAACGGCACTCTCCCGGCGTGGCGGTGACCACCATGTAGCCGCGGTCGCCGGTGTTGGCGTACTTGAGTGGCCCGATGATGGCTTCCAGCCCGGCCGCCACCGCGAGCGGGCTTTCGCTCGGGAAATATTCCTCGAGACCCGGCGAGGAGACCGATGCGACGGCATACTCGACGCCGACTGCATTGCCCTGGTAGTCCTCAAGATCGCTCGCCCACGCGTTGTGGGTATCGCCAGCCAGCACGACGAGGTTCTTGTTGAGCCCTCTGGCCATGGCCAGCACTGTTTCGCGCGCCATGGCGTAGCCGTCCCAGGCGTCGAGGTTGTAGGGAATGGCCGGCTGGGCGAGGATGAACTGTTCCTGCGGCGTCAACGTGGCAGGTGCCGTTTGCGCCTTGTAGACCAGCGCGGAGTAGGCGGAGAAGCTGATCTGACCGAGGACCAGCGGCGCCGGGATATTCATGCGGCCCATCAGCACTTGCTGGCCGAGCATCTGCCAGGTGGCGCCGGAACCGGCGAGTTGATCCTGCAACCAGAGCAGTTGTTCGGCACCGAGCAACTGGCGGTCGGTATCGGCCAGATCGGCGGCGAAACGCTGGACGTCGAAGCTGCCGTCGCTGCCGAAGTAATTGGCGTATTCCATTTGCTGGTCGCGGGCGATGACGCGTGTATCGAGCATGTGCAGCGCCAGCAGATTGCCGAAAGCAAAGCTGCGGTTGATCTGTTGCGGTCGACGCGGGTCCGGTGTGCGAATCGGTAGCCATTCATGGAAAGCCTGCAACGCGGCGGCGCGGCGGACGGTGAATTCGCCCTCGCTGGCCAGATCGTGGTTCTCGGCGCCATCCTTCCAGGTGTCGTTGGCGATCTCGTGGTCGTCCCAGACGTTGATGAAGGGCATCGCAGCATGCACGGCCTGCAGGTCGGCATCGGTGTGGTATTGGGCGTAGCGCTGGCGATAGTCGTCCAGCGTCAGCAGCTCGCCGGCCGGCAGCACTTCGCGGCCGAGCGCGGCGGCATCGGTCGATGCGTAGCCATCGCGGCCGTATTCATAGATGTAGTCGCCGAGATGGACGGCGGCATGGATGCCTTCGAGCTTCGCCGCTTCACGGTAGGCGTGGAAATAGCCAGCCGGGAAGTTGGAGCAAGTGAACACGGCGAGCTTGACCTTGGCAACGCTGCCCACCGGCAAGGTGCGCGTGCGACCGGTCGGCGAAACCGTATGGCCGACAGCGAAGCGATAGTGATAAACGGTGTCCGGCTTCAGACCGCTGACATCGATCTTGACGGTGTGATCCTTGCGGCCATCGGTGAGCGCGATACCGGCGCGGACGACGCGACGGAAGGCCGCGTCGAGGGCCATTTCCCACTTGACCGGAACGATGCCGCCGCGCTCGCTGGTAACGCGCGTCCAAAGGATGACCTTGCGGGCGAGCGGGTCGCCGCTGGCGACGCCGTGTTCGAAACTGACCTTTTGGCGATGCGGAAAGTGGGCCAGCGCGCGCAGCTCATCGGAGAACAAGTCGTCGGCATCGAAACCGTGGGCCATGGCGCGCAATGGCAGCAGGCTACCGGTCGAGGCGGCGACGCTGCCCAGGGCGAAATGACGGAGAAAACGGCGACGTTGGGTCGGAGTGCGAGTGGTCATGAGAGCTGCCTGGAGGAGATGAAGGTAGCCCAGCCTAGCGCCGGAGAATTACAACAGCATTGCCGGAAAATGTCAGTGAAATTGGCAGGTGGCGATACAGATCGAGGTGTGCATTCCCCGCGGCCAGCCTGACGGCTTATTGCGAGAAGTCGGCCGACTGCTTGAGGATGAACACGTGACCGACCGACAGGCTGGAGTCGAACAGGCCGTCGTCGGCAAACCCATCGAGATCGTCATCGAGCCCGTCGGTGGCATCGAGTTGGCTGTCCAGTCCGAGCGCCTGAATCTCGGCCGCCAGTTCATGGTCTGACAACTTCCTGAAGCCACGAAAACCGTTTTCGAGTACCCCTTGCAGGTGCAGATAACGCGCCTGATCATCCCGGTATTCAAGGCGGTCAAGGACCAGCAATCGGATCATTTCGTCACGCGTCATGGGGGTTCTCCTTCACTCAAGCAGCTGAAATATAGTGCTTCCCCGTTACCCCCCGGTGAACAAAATATGACAATAGATTGCAAAAACGGCACCTCCTCCCACCGGGAGAAAGTGCCGCTGCGCTTGCCGCCAGAAATGGCGGCGTCAGATCAGGGGGCCAGCAGTTCGGCGCAGTGCCCTGGTTGAGCCGGCGCGTCGGCAATGGCGGCACCGCGGGCTATGCACTGGTCGGGCGGCAAGGCCTTGCCCTGCTCGACGTGACTGACCAGCAGATCGAAAGCGCGCTGGGCGTGCGGCTGGATGAATTCCAGCTGCGGCAGGGTCAGCTTGTAGGTCTCGATGTGGTTGCCGTTCTGCACCTCGTAGAGCCGGTAGGCCGGGTTGCGATCATGGTGGTGATGGCGCCGATGATGGTCGTCGTCATCGATCCGCTCACCACCGTTCTCGGCCACCTTGCGGGCGTAGGCGCGGGCGTGGTGATCAATCGGCAGCAGCGCATCCATGGTGCCGGCGACGGTAATGAGCGGACGCTGGATGCGGCCGGTGGTGGCGAATTCGGCAACTTTGTCGTCGGCATTGGAGACCGGCAGGCGGCCGATGTAGTTGTAGTTCTCCGGTCCGCTGCCGTAGGTGTCGTAGGTGGGATCAAGACGCTTCTGCCACTGGCACAGAGTGACTTCCCAGAACGAGGCAGAATTCATCGACCACAGCGAGGTGGCGCCAGTGCCCAGATCGGGCGGATAGCCAGCGCCGCGGATGTTTTTGGCGGCGGTGCTGGTCGAACTCATGCCGCTGGCGACGTAATCGGGGAAGTTGAGGACGGCCGTCGGCAGATCGGTCAGCAGATTCGGGCCACCTTCGTCGACGAAAGTACCCTCCCAATCGACGCCACCATCGAACCAGTCCGGTGCCGACTCGACGGCTCGCCGAACCTGGTAGGCGCCGTTCGAGGTGCCGACGGCGTAGGTGTAGCGCGGTTTCTTGCCGTAATTGGCGGCGGCACCTTTGTGGGCGAGTTTGGAGGCGAGCACCATGTAGTCGCGCCAGCGGGTGAATTCCTGACCCGGACCGTTATCGTAAAACTGGACCCACAGCGGCGATGTCGGGTTGAGGCGGCAGGCCAGCGGGTCGCTGGCGTCGCTGAACTTCAGGTTGAGCACGCCCTTGTTCTGCGAGGCGTAGGCATAGCCTTTCTGGACAACGTAGTCGCTCCACGCGAAGTCGCCGTTGAATTCGCTGCGCGTGCCGGATGCCCCGGCGACGACGAGGCGACCGTTCCACTTGGCCGGCAGCCGCAGCAGGAAGCGCGCCTGGCCGGTCGGGTCACTGGCGATCCGCGCGTTGAGCTGGACGCCGGGCACCGGGGCGGTGATCGGCGGGCGATTGGCGGCGTCCGGCGAAATCGTCGCGCGGTCGGTCTGCGGGGTGAAAGCAAAGGCCGGCAGGCCGGGCAGCGAGTTGTTGGCCGGGGTCGTTGCCGGGTTGGCGGTGGTCAGGTCGGCGCTGTCGACGCAGCTGACATCGGCCAGTTGATTGCCAAAAGCCTGGATCAGGCTGGCGCACCGATCGGCCTGGGCGGCACCGGCGCCGAGCAGCATGATCAGCGCGCTTAGGCAGCGGACGGCCGGTAACGGCGACGCAATATTGGGTCTTTTCATGTTTTGTCTCCTTCTGATTTTGGGGGATATTTCCGGTTGACCGTGGCAGCCATCCGCATGACATCCTAATACAGCCCAAGGCTGCCAGGGAATGAAAAATGGGTAAGGAAAACCCTTACAAGGCCGGGCACAAAAAATGACCGGATCATTGACCATGACAGCTTTTGTCATATTCCGGCAATAAAGCAGACATAGAGTCAGACAAGGGGGAATGCCGGCGAAAAAATGCTGGTCAGGTGCGACCGTCTGGTGGCGCCCGTTCAATTTCCGGCATCCAACTTTCGACAACACCCAACCTCAAAAAGAGATCATGAAACTCAAACCAACAATCGCATTGCTGGGCATTTTGTTCGCCGGCGCCGCCCAGGCCGCCCCGACTTTCGTCAATGGCCTGACCCTGGATGGGGGCATGCTTGACCTGTCCGGTGGCACCACGGTCAACAACGGCCGCCTCGGCTATTTTTCCGACATTTACTACGACACCAACCGCAACGAGTGGTGGGGCCTGTCCGACCGCGGCCCGGGCGGCGGCACGCTGAACTACGACACCCGCGTCCAGCGCTTCTCGCTCGACGTCGATTACAACACCGGCGCCATCTCCAATTTCCAGATCAAGCAAACCATTGTTTTCAACAATGCCGGAAGCTCGCTCAACGGCATCGCCCCGAGCCCAACCAGCACGCTCGGCCTGTCGATGGACCCGGAAGGTTTCGTCGTCAATCCGAAGACCGGCAACTTCCTGGTTTCTGACGAGTACGGCCCGTCGGTGCGTGAATTCGACCGCAACGGCAATCTTCTCCGCACCTTCGCCACGCCGGCCAATCTGCAGCCGCGCAATACGGTCAGCGGCATTCCAAACTACGCCAGCGATGCCGGCAACACGGCCGGCAAGCGCACCAATCGCGGCTTTGAAGGCCTGGCCATCACCCCGGACGGCAAGTACGCCTATGCCATGTTGCAAAGCGCCATGCTCGACGAAGGCGGCAGCAATGGCAGCGTCAATCGCATCGTCAAGTTTGACATCGAAACCGGCAACGCCGTCGGCCAGTACGCTTACGACATGAAGCGCTCTGGCCAGGGGCAAGGCATCTCCTCGCTGGTCGCCATCAATGATCACGAGTTCTATGTGCTTGAACGCAACAACCGGGGTATCGGAGTCGGCGCCACCTTGGCGACGGCGGACAAGGAGGTCTACAAGATCGATCTGACCGGTGCGACCGATGTCAGCAACATCGATCTCGATGCTGTCGGCGCTGTTTACACCAAGGTCAGCAAATCGGCCAAGTTCCTCGATCTCGATGCCAACACCCTGTCCGCTCTCGGCAACAAGTCGCCGGAAAAATGGGAAGGCCTGGCCATCGGACCAAAGCTGGCCGATGGCAGCTTCCTGATGCTGGCCGGCACCGATAACGACTACAGCGTCACGCAGAATGGCTCAAATGAGCAGTTCGACGTCTATTTCCGCTTCAGCGATGCTGATCCGTATGCCACTTCGATCCAGTGCCCGCTCGGCCAGACCACCGGCTGCATCAGCACCGCCGATGCAACTGGCGCCACGCTTAACAGCGACTACAAGCTGCTGCCCGGTGTCCTGCACGCCTACAAGGTCAGCGCTACCGACCTCGCCGGCTACACGGCGCCCGTGCCGGAACCAGAGTCGTGGGCCATGCTCATGGCGGGTCTTGGCTTGATCGTCTTTACCGCCCGTCGTCGCCAGGCAAAGTAAGCTTCTGAACCGTCCCGCACAACAGTGCGGGACGCTCTCCAGCACGGCTCCGCCTTACTTGTCGGAGCCGATGCCCAGCACCTGTTTTTCCTTCAGCGGCTGGTAGAGAAAAGTCATCTGGCCGCCGGAAATCTCTTCAACGCTGTACGTGCCATTGATGACGTCGCCGACCTTGGCGATGATGTGCTTGCCCTGATGGTTGAGGAAGACACGCGTTTCGCCCGCCTCGCTGAGCTTGCCGAGATACTGAAAAGGCAGCGGTGGGGCCGTCGGCTTGGGCTGTTTGGGTGGCGGCGGCGCGACGTACCAGCTCTTGTTGCGAAAGGGGTCGATGGGCTTGGTGCCCTCCTCCGTCTTGCCCTCCTCGGCTGCCTTGAGCGGCGCAGGCTCGGGAAAATTGAGGGGTGCAGCAGCCAGTTCGCTCGGCAGCACCTTCGCTCCGGCCCGCCGGCTTTCCGCCGGCGACGAAACGACTGATTTGCTGGCGACACCACCCTTGCGCTTGCTCTTTTCCGGCACCGGTTCGTCGTCAATCAGGTAGCCGGCGACAAGGGTGGCCGAGAGCAGTCCACCGAGGATGATCCAGCGTTGTTTCGGCGTCATGCCGCCTTCCTCCGGCCGAAGAGGATGAAGCGCAATTGCGCCTCAACGTCGGCGCTGCCGATGTTTTCGCGGCGCAGGCTGATGTCCTCGACGGCCAGATCGGGGAACGCCTGGCGCACCGCCGCCACGTAGCGGCGTATGGTCTGGTAGCTGCCCTTGACCGGCAGATTCAGCACGTAGCGGTCGAACAAGCCGTCCTTGCCCGGCACCAGGCGATAGTCGCCGGTCGGAATTTGCAGGCCTTCCTTGCTCGCCAGCTCAAGCAGGCTACCAAGCTCGGCATTTAGCTGGTCCTCGCTCGGGAAACGGTCGAGCAGGCGCTGCCGCGTATCTTCCGGGGTCACGCGCTCGGTCTGGCTTTCCATCGTGGCGCGGCGGGCGCTGCGTTCGAGGCTGGCCAGACGGCGTTCGCCTTCTTCGATGGCGGCTTCACGACCGGGCAACACGACAATATGGGTCAGCGCGGCGGCAACGACCAGCAAAAAGGCGATCAGCGGCAGCACCGGCAAATTGGCCGCGGCAAAGCGCAGGCGGCCGAGCAGGAGGTTCAGGAACCGGTCAGCCATGTTGCGGCAATCTCGAAGAGGATTGGTTGTTGCGGGTCGCTTTGCTTGATCTGGTGCGAGAGCAGCACGGCGTTGGCCAGCGGTTCGCGGCGCAGGGCTTCGACAAAGGCCAGCGCCGCCGCCATGTTGCGCGCCTCGCCGGAAATCTGCACCGCCTTGCCGGCCGCGCTGGGGCGGATGGCGAGCAGCGCGACGTCCTCGCCGGTTGCCGCGTCGATGCTGCGGTAGAGCTTTTCCCAGTCGATGCGGATGAGGCCGATGGTCTGGCGCAGGGTTTTGCCTTCCTCAGCCGAAAAAACATTTTCCGGGCGGCTGTCGCGGCGGCCGGCATCGACCCGGTCAGCCCGGCGCTTGGCCTGGGCCAGCCTGGCTTCAACTTCTTCCTGCTGACTGAGCAGCGTGCGGTCTTCGAACCAGGCGTCGGCGCAAAGCAGCACGCCGGCAAGGAGCAGGACAACCGTCAGCAGGCCGGGACGGCGCGGCTGAAAATCCAGGCCCAAATCACGCATGGGCGCCTCCGGTGACTGGCGTAACCAGCGTCGTTTCCCAGCCGCCGGTGAGCTTTGGGGCAGCGACGGCAGATGTTGAAATCAGCACTTTTTTCCCGTTGACCGTAGCAGACTCGGCGGCCAGCAAGCCGGCCAGCTCACCCGCCAGAATGGCCGGCTCCGTCGTACTGGCGCGGTGATTGCGCAGGCTGGCAATCTCGCCGTCACGAACCCCAGCCAGCGTCAGCCAGCCGAGGTCGAGGCAGGCCAGCCAGCCGTCGTTCAACTGTGTCTGCTGCGCTGCCAGTTCGGCGATCAGCCGCGGCTGCACGCTGTTCAGGCGCAGGCGCCGGGCCTTGGCGGCAGCGCGCAGGCCGGCCAGCAACTGGCGGTCGATACCGGCGGCAATGCCGTTCTTGCCGAAGGCCGGACGGTCGAGGGCGATGTCCAGCGCCGCGGCCCGTTCGCCCAACGCGTTGCGGAACAGGGCGCGGGCCATGTCGAGTCGGGCCGCCTTGCCGGTAAGCATCTCGCTCCACGGCAGCAAGGCGTAACGGACCAGATGGTCGGCAACGACGATGCGCAAAGCTGCGCCCTTACCGGCGGTCTTGAGCAGGGCATCGGCAGCGACCAGCACCGGCTGCCAGTCGGCTTCGCCCGGCGCCGGCGATGCTACCTCGGCCGCTTGGCTGGACGGCGCACCGCGCCACGGCTGCCGTTCGAGAACGACGCGCTGCGGGTGAATGAAGAGGGTCAGGCGGTCAAGCCACGAAAGTGACACGGTTGGCTTCTTCCAGGCTGGTTATCCCGTCGCGGACGAGGTCGAGGGCGCTTTCGCGCAGCGAGCGGGTGCCGTTACGGCGTGCCGCTTCCTTGAGTTGGCGGATCGGGGCGCGGCTGATGATCAGTTCGCGGATTTCGTCGTTGAGGACGAGCAGTTCGGCGATGGCCTTGCGACCACGATAGCCGGTTCCGCGGCAGGTGCCGCAGCCGACCGCGCGGCGGAATTTCCAGTCGGCACCGGCCACCGTGCCAATATCGGCATCGGTCAGTTCTTCGCCGGTCGGTGTCGTCGGCTGCATGCAGGCCGGGCACAGCGTGCGGATCAGGCGCTGGGCGACAACGCCGTTGAGCGCCGAAACGAGGTTGTACGGGTCGACTTCCATGTGCAGAAAGCGGCCGATGACGTCGAAAACATTGTTGGCGTGCACCGTGGTGAACACCAGGTGGCCGGTCAGTGCCGCCTGGACGGCAATCTGCGCCGTTTCCGCGTCGCGGATTTCGCCGACCATGATCTTGTCCGGGTCGTGACGCAGGATGGAGCGCAGGCCGCGGGCGAAAGTCAGGCCTTTTTTCTCGTTGACCGGGATCTGCAACACGCCGGAAAGCTGGTACTCGACGGGATCTTCGATGGTGATGATCTTGTCTTTGCCGTCATTGATTTCAGTCAGTGCCGCGTAGAGCGTCGTCGTCTTGCCGCTACCGGTCGGGCCGGTGACCAGCACCATACCGTAGGGCTCGCTGGACAGCCGGCGGATGCGCGCCATGATATCGGCGTCGAAGCCCATGGCATCGAGACGCAGGCCCTGCAGGTGATCGGTCAGCGCCTGCTTGTCGAGCACGCGCAACACGGCGTCCTCGCCCCAGATGCTCGGCATGATGGAGACGCGGATATCGATCTCGCGGTCCTGCCAACTGACCTTGAAACGGCCGTCCTGCGGCACGCGGCGTTCGGAGATGTCGAGCTCGGAGAGCACCTTGACGCGGGAAATCATCTGTTCGGCGGTATCGGTTCCGTCGATCGACCCGGCGTAATTGAGCACGCCGTCGATGCGGTACTTGATGGCCAGGCCGCGATTGTTGGCCTCGACGTGGATATCGCTGGCTCCGGCTTTCAGGCCATCATGCAGCGTCGACCGCAGCAACCGGACGACGGCGCTGCCGTCTTCGGAAATGCGTTGCAGTGAGAGGTCTTCGGCCACCGAGCCGATGGCGATCTGGCCGCCCTCGCCACTCAGGCTGCCGTCGAGCGCCCGGACCCGGGTTTCTTCGCGGGCCAGGAAGGCGGTTAAGACCGATGGCGGCGCCAGGCGCCAGTGCAGCGGCTTGCCGAGCGGTACCAGTCCTTCCAGCCAGTCGCGCACGGTGACGTCGAAGGGGTTCGGCGTGGCGATCAGGTAGGCATCGCCGGCTTCGAGGACCAGCGCCTGACGCCGGATGAATTCAGCAAACGGTGCCAGCGACAGGGCCAGCGAGTGTTCGGAAAGCTCGGCCAGACTGATCGCATTGAGGCCGAAGGCCAGGGCCGTCAATTCCCCGGCCGCCTCTTCGCTCTGGCCGAAATCGGCTTGCAAGGCGGCCATCACCGCCGGCAGGCCACGCCCGGCCGCCGCCAGCTGGCATGCCTCGCCGAGCAGGACATCGTGTTCCTGGCGTTCCATCGACAAGTGGGCCTCTCTTGGTGAATTCATCGTTTACTCTACTGAAAATTGCCGGCCAGTTCGAAGATCGGCATGTAAAGGAGCAGCACGATGCCGCCGATTACGCCGCCGATCACCGTCATCAGCAAGGGTTCGAAGAGGCGGGTGAACATGTCGACGAGGCGATTGATTTCCTCGTCGTAGAAGGTGGCGACCGCTTCCATCATGTCGCCGAGCTGGCCGCTGCGCTCGCCGACGGCAATCATGCGCAGCGCGACCGGTGTGGTCAGGCCGCCCCGTTCGGCCGCCTGCGAAAACGGCCGCCCCTGTTCGATGTCGGCCACAGCTTGCAGCAAACCAGCGCGCAAGGCCACGGGCAGGATGTCAGAGACTATGCCGAGCGTCGTTTTGAGGGGAATGCCGGCGCGCAAGAGCATGCCGGTGGTCCGGTAAAAGCGGGCCAGGAAGATCAGCCGGATACGTTCGCCAAGGGCCGGCACACGCCAGGCGGCGCGGGCGACGGCGGCGCGCACCGGTGGCAACGAAAAGAGGCCGACCAGACCGGCGACGCCCAGCGCGACACCAATTGCCAGCCCCGCAGCATGGTTGTTGATAAAGCCGCCCCAGGCGAAAAGCAGGCTGGACAGCCCCTCCGGATCGCGCCCGCTATCGGCGAAAACCAGGGCAAAGCGTGGCACGACGTAGCCAAGCAGGAAAAGCGTAACAATTGCCCCGACCGACATCAGCAAGACCGGGTAGATGGCGGCGCTGACGATTTTCTTCTTGAGGTCAGCCAGTTTTTCGTGGAAAACGATGTAGCGCTGCAACGCTTCGGGCATGTCGCCGGTGCGCTCGCTGGCCCTGACCGTCGCCACGTATAGATCGGGAAAGGCCTCGGGGTGATGCTGCATGGCCGTCGACAGCGACTGCCCTTCACGCAGGTGGCCGAGCAAACGGCTCAGAACATCGGAGGTCGCCGAGCCCTGGTCCTGCTCGGACAGCGTCTCCAGGCCTTCGACGACGGTCAGTCCGGCCTTGAGCAGCGAGAGCATCTGCCGGGTAAACAGCGGCAGCGGGAACTTGCCACCGCGCGCCCGCCCGCTGCGCTGGCCAATCGGCCGCGACGAGACGATGACGCCGCCCTGCAAGGCCGGCGCCGCGCCAAGCAGTTCCGGTGATTCGGCCGCCACCGTCAGTCGGCAAACACCCCGACCGGGAAAAACGGCCATCACGTCGTAATCCATTGTCAGCCGCGACTCACCAGTTGGTGATATCGGCGTTTTCGTCCTCGCCGCCGGCCTTGCCATCCTTGCCAAAGGAGAAGAGATCGAAGTCGCCGTGTTCTCCGGGCTGGGCGTACTGGTAGGCGGCGCCCCACGGGTCAGCCGGCACCTCCTTCTTGAGGTAGGGGCCCTGCCAGCGGCTCTCGCCAGCCGGACGTTTGGTCAGCGCGGCCAGTCCCTGCTCGGTATTGGGGTAACGACCGACATCGAGACGATATTGGTCGAGAGCCTTTTCAAGGCCGTCGATCTGGGCCCTCGTCGCCTTGATTTCCGATTTGCCGATCTGCGAAAAATACTTTGGCCCGACATAACCGGCGAGCAGGCCGATGATGACCATGACGACGAGCAGTTCAAGCAGGGTAAATCCGCGCTGACGCAGCCGGGAAACGGCACCGGGCGCGAAAAGGCGGCCAAGGATTCGGGAAGTTAGTTTATGCAGCACGGGTTCGCCAAGGGAGATTAGGTATCCAGGGAATAATACTATGCAAGCTGCGTTACACGACCATGACGCTGCACTGGCGGAACCCGGTTACCCGCCGGTCAATTCCCGGTAACACAGGCAGGTTAAGCTGGGCGGACAACTGGATTATGATTCGACCATGCGCCTCAACTCAGCCCTCTTCTGCCTTGCCGTCACCGCGCTTGCCCCCCTGCAGGCGCAAGCGGCCAGCGGCATTTTTGGCTTTGTCGACGAGGACGGTGTCGAGCACCTCAGCAACATTCCGGATGACAAGCGCTACCGCCTGGTACTGGCCGACCGTTTCGAACCGGCCCGCACCGCCTTGCGCGCACCACGCGGCGTGCTCGCCCTGCCCTACGGCCAGCGCCCTTTTCACGATTCGGTCATGCGCGCCAGCAACGAGTCCGGCGTCGATGCCAAGCTGCTGCATGCGGTGATCACCGTCGAATCGGGCTACAACCAGGGCGCCGTTTCACCCAAAGGGGCAACCGGCCTGATGCAGTTGCTGCCTGGCACGGCCAAACGCTACGGCACGGTCAACCTGCTCGACCCCGGCGAAAACATCCGCGCCGGTGCGCGCTACCTGCGCGATCTGCTGGCGCTGTTCGACAACAATCTGGAACTGGCGCTGGCCGCCTACAATGCCGGCGAAAACGCCGTCATCCGCCATGGCCGCCGCCTGCCGCCCTACGCCGAAACCCGGCGCTACGTGCCGCTGGTCGTCGCGCATTACCGTCGGATGCAGGGTAGTTAAGCGGATTTCAGAGCGATCCCACGGTCAACCGGAAATTCTAGCCAAAATCAAAAAGTTAGGATTTGTGGCTTAGTTGCCATCCGGGGTGATCGAGAAGCGATAGCCCATGCCGCGCACGGTCTGCACCATGCCGTCCAGCGCGTGGTTTTCGAGAACGCTGCGCAGGCGACGGATATGCACGTCGACCGTCCGCTCCTCGATGTGCGAACGACCGCCCCAGACATAATCGAGCAACTGGCCGCGGCTATGGACGCGCTCGGCGTGGGTCATCAGGAAATGCAGCAAGCGGAATTCAGTCGGTCCCAGACCAATCGGCTCCTCGCCGGCCAACGCCTTGCGCGAATTGGGCACCAGGCGCAAACCGCCGATTTCAACCGAGCCTTCAAGCATTTTCGGATCGCGCCGACGGATCACCGCCTTGACGCGGGCGACCAGTTCGCGCGGCGAGAATGGCTTGGTCACGTAGTCATCGGCGCCGATTTCAAGTGCCGAAATCTTGTCTACCTCTTCGCTGCGGGCGGTCAGCATGATCACGGGAATTTCACGCCAGCGGGAATCGGCGCGGACATGGCGGATCAGCTGAAAGCCGGACATGCCGGGCAGCATCCAGTCCACCAGCAACACATCGGGCGCGTTCGACGACAGAACCTGCCAGGCGGCCTCGGCACTGTCGACGGCATGCACCTCAAAACCCGCGTACTTGAGGTTAATCGTGATCAACTCGTTGACGTACGGCTCATCTTCAACGACCAGAACTCTTGCAGACATCTCTCGCCCATTTGCTTGCATTCACAGCCGGTCAGGATATTCCACCAACATTACCGGATGATGATATTTAGATTTCCGCCACGCTTCTCACCAGAAGTACCAGGCGCCAGTCGCCAGCACCCAAATCCCCAGGCCAGCGTTGGTCACGGCATGTGCCGCGATGGCGACCCACAGATTGCCGCTACGCACATAAAGCCAACCATAGACCAGGCCAGCCAGCATGCCGGCCGCCCACTGACTGTGTTCAAGCCCGAAAACGATGCTGGACAAGAGCACGGCGCGCAGGCCGATGCGGGCCGGGTCGACCGCCGAAAAGTCCGCCTCTTCGAGCCAGCGCATGACCAGCGAGCGCCAGAACAATTCTTCCATGAGTGGCACCACCAGCGCCGAACCGGCCAGTCGCATCAAGGCCAGCGACCAGTCGATGCTGCCATCGACCGCATGCGGCTCGAATCCGGAACCCGATTGGCCGAGCACGAAAATACCGGAATCCAGCAACAACCAGATGCCCAGAACCAACAGGCCAGCCGCCAGGGCCAGCCAGATTTCCTGAACGGACGGACGACGCGCCGCAGTCAGTTCGGTGAAGCTCGGCCAAAAGACGACGAGCAGACCAGCCACCAAGGCAGCGCGAATGCCATACAACCAGCGCGGGTCGATCATCCCCGCCAACTGCGCGGCCAACCACGGCTCGACCGCCATCAGGCCGATGAAAACCGCGAACGGCAAGGCACGGGCCACGACCGGCCCCGGAAAAGACAAGCCCCGCTCCAGAACGCCGACGCTCATGAGCCGACGCGCTGGCTATCCAGCTTCTCGCGCATGTCCTCGACCGCGTTCTCGATCTCGACCCGCTTCAGGCCGGTGAACGGCTCGCCCTGCAAGCAGCTGTCCAGACAACTTTTCTTTTCGTAAAGATCCAGCACCTGATTGCTCACTTTGCGCAACTCCTGACCGCGCTCGGTGCATACCTGGAGTTGCTGCTTCTCGGCCGCCAGAGCGGCTTGCAGGCGCTTGCCTTCGGCCTCTGCGGCGCGCTGCGCCTCCTGGGTCTTGCGCAACTCGGCCTCGGTTTCGGCCAGCTTGGCAGCAGTGGCATCGCGCGCCGCACGCAGGGCGCCAACATCGCGACTCAAGGCGGCAGCCCGACGGGACTCGCCATCCACCTTCTTGCGCACGTCCCCCAACTCGCTTTCGGCGGCCGCCTTCTGCTCGGCCAGTTCGGTCTTCTCCCGCTCCAACTGGCGCTGCATCTGCTGCAAACGGCGCACTTCACCCTTGTTCGGGTCGGCTTTTTTTTCGGCCGCAAACGCCGGCGTTGCAGCCAACGCTGCCACCAGCAACAGCGCCGACAGCTTTGTTTTAGAAGCGCACATTGACGTCAGCCTGAAGAAGATCGACCCCGAAACGATGGGCCGGATCAAGCGAGAAGGATTCGATGGACTCGGCCGACATCCAGCGCAACGACAGCCAGGCGTTCTGATCGACACCATAGTTCAGGCCCAGCTGGTAGCCCTTGAGGTTGGTACCACCAAGGCCGAAATCGGAGTCCGTGAAGGCGTCGACCGTGGCATCGGAACCAAGATAGCGGTAAGCGAAGGAACCCTGCCAGTCATGCCGTTTTTCAAGTTTCGGCATGCCGACAGCAAGCTTGAACAGATAGCCATAATCCTTGCCATCGGTCAGCGCAACCCCCGTCCGACGCTGGATTTCGCTGCGATCGAAAGCGGTATTCTTGACGTAATCGGCTGTCAGCACGACATGGACCGGGTCGAAGTGGGCCAGATCGAGCGAGGCGGTCAGATTGACCGGGCGGAACTTGGAGGCTAGGCCCCAGATGCTGTTCGTATCAGACTGGTAAGCCGTATCGAACAGCGTATTGCCCTTCTGACGCAGGCCTGAGCCATATTCATACTGGCCGTAGGTAGCTGATCCACCAAGTTGATAGCTTTGGTAATTTGCCTGCGTTTCCGGCCGGCCCTCAAGATTCTCATAATCGTATAGCGCTACCCCGAAACTCAAGCGGCTATTCGGCATCAATTGCCACTTGGCGCCGAGCTGTGCGCCGCGCAACCATCGACTGCTCTTTGATGGTGGGCCGTCCTCACGTAGAGGGAAGGCACCGATGGTCAGGAAGGGGCGAAAATCGCCATTGGCAAAACTGGGCTTGAACGTCGCCGCAACCCCTTCAAAATTCAGATCCTCGTCCCAGACGAGATCAGTCGAAAACCAGGGATTCGGGACACGTCCGCCCGTCACTGACATCCATTCGACCGGATCGTATTTCACGTATGCACGATCCACCAGGAACTGATACTTGTTGAAATCCTGTCCCATTGTCTGATTCGTCGACACCCGGTCGCTCGTCGTGCCCGTCGCCAGGCGGACCCCAGCACTCCAGTCATCGGAAACCTTGGCCAGCATACCCAGTCTGGCTCGCACACGGAAACGCTCGCGGTCAGTCTGGGTATTCGCCGAAACCGGAATGAAGCCGGCGGCCCGGGTTGTTTCGGGCGAAGATGTCAGCGCAAGGAAATAATCGTCGGGCGAAGCATTGCTTTTCGCAAACTCCTCCAACTGGTAGCGGACCCGAATGTCGCCCTCCCACTTGATCCGATCCAGCCACGACGGCACGGCATTCGGTTCGGCCCAGCGTTCGGCCTTGGCCTGGGCCAGGACTTCCTGGCGCAGCTGGTCGCGAATCTCGTTCTTGACCGTTTCCGGTACGTACTGGACGCGGACCGGCGCGGCCGATTTTGACTTCTCCCGGGTCACTGTTTTCGCGGCCTTGGACTGTGCAGCCTTGACCATCGCATCGGCCTTTTCGCGGCTGAAAATGCCCTGCTCGACCAGCGCATCGATCAAGTTGAGCGTCGTTTCGCGCAGGGTTTCGAGCGATTCCCGGTCGTCGGCAAACGCCGGCTGACCAGCCGCCAGCAAGCCGACAAAGACGCCGACCATGGCTTTGTGCAAAGGTTTTTGCGTGAATTTCATGGATTTCTCTCGTGGTTTCTTCAATTCAATTCGTAATCAGGGCGCGCCGCGGGCAGTGATGCGTATGCGGATCGGCTGCGGCATGTTCTCGGGTGGCGCTTCGCGCATGGCGGCGACTTGCAGCAAGGCTTCGCGGAGCAGTTCGTCCAGCCCGCTGTTACCGGTGCTTTGCGCCAGATCGGCTTTCTCGACCGACCCGTCGCGACGCAGCCAGACGCGCACGGTGACGCGATAGTCGGATTCCTTGAGCTTGCGGTTGCGGCTCAGCTGTTCCTGCAGATGGCGCTGCAGGCGACCGGCGTACATGCCCTGCATGCCGGCGCCACCAATCGCCCCGCCGGCGTATTCCCGGCCGACCGTGCCGGCCCCGAAGGCACTGTCGCCATCGCCGGCCGCGCCTTCCATCTTCAGCGGCTCGTTCTGCGCCGGCTGCGGCGCTTCCTTGGGCGGCTCGATCTTGACGTCCTTGTTTTCCTTGGGCGGCTCGGGCTTCTTTTCTTCCTTGGGCGGTGGCGGAGGCGGTGGTGGTTTATCCGGCAGCAGGGTAACGACCGGCGGCTTGCGCGGTTTGCCCGACTTCCCGCCCATCAAGGTCATGATGCCCCAGGTGACAAGAGCGATAAGCGCAGCACCAAGCACGGCGATCACAACAATACTTACCCAGCGCCGCGGCGACTTGATCTCTGTTTCCATGACTGTCAGTTACCAATTCTCGCCGTCACAAGGCCAACCGCACCAATGCCCATCGCCCCCGTCAGATCGAGCACTTCGACGACGCGGGCGTAATTGACCGCCGGATCGCCCTTGAGGACGACGGATGCCTTCGGATCGCGCGCCATGGTCGATTTGAGCTGGACCTCCAGTTCACGGACGGTGACGCCGACACCATTCAGGTGCAGGGAGCCGTCCGGCTTGATCTGAATGATCTTGATCTCGTGCTTTTCGGTGCTCGGCTTGTTCGACGGCTTGGGCAGGTTGATCGACATCCCCGACACCGAGGCGGTGGTCATCAGAATAAAAATGACCAGCAGTACATAGGCGAGGTCGAGCATCGGCGTGACGTTGATGCTGTCGTAGGGTTTGGTTTCCGCTTGAACGTGCATGGCCTACCTCTGCGCCCGCGTTGTCGCCAGGCCGAGATCGGTGATGCCGTTGCGCTTGAGCAGCTCCATGACCTCCATGACCTTGGCGTACTGGGCCTGACCATCACCCTTGATGACAATCGACAGCGCTGGATTGGCTGCCATGTACTGCGCCAGACGCAGATCCAGCTGCTCCATGGTCACCGGGTAGGCATCGATGAAGACGTCGCCGTTGCGCGCCACCGTCACTGCCTTGGTACCCGGTTTGGCCAGGCTAGTGCTGGCCACCGTTTTCGGCAACTCGACCTTGACGCCCTGCACCGAGGCCGTCGTCATGATGATGAAAATGACCAACAGCACATAGGCGAGATCGAGCATCGGCGTGACATTGATCTCGTCGTAGGGCTGGTTGTCTTCCTGAACGTGCATCGGGCTCGTTCCCGCTTAGACGGCGTACAGCTCGGCCGACTTGGTCAAGAACTCGTCGGCGAACACCTGGGTGTCGGCCGAAACATTCTTGATCTTGATGGCCAGCCAGTTGTAGCCGAACAGGGCGGGAATCGCCACAGCCAGACCGGCGACGGTGGCGACCAGGGCGGCGGCAATACCCGGCGCAATCGAGTTCACATTGACGTCGCCAGCCGCAGCAATCGCCGCAAAAGTGATCATGACGCCAACCACGGTACCGAGCAGGCCGAGGAAGGGGCCGCCGGAAATGGCGATGGTGAGCAGCACGATCTGGCTGTTCAGGCGCTGATTTTCGCGGACCAGCCCGGCATCCATGGCGGCGCGAATCGAATTGAGGGCCGCATCGGAGAGCTTGTTTTCAACACCGCTCTTGGTCTGGGTGTCGAAGCGATGATGCATTTCCTGAATGCCAATCTTGTAAAGGCGGAAGATCGTCGAATGGCGCATCGCCTCGTCTTCGCTCAGCGCCTTGGTATCCATCGAATCCGGTTGCAGCAGCTTGCGCGGATTGTCGCGGAAGCGATTAAGGAAGGCCCCGTTGGCCTTTTCCGCCTTGCCCAGAAACAGGGTCTTGCCAATCATGACGGCAGCGCTGATGACAGCCATGACGGCGAGAATGCCGATGACGATCCAGCCGTCCACTGTCAGTGCGCCGAGCAGGATGCCGACGTAGGAGGCCTCCCCGCCCGCCTCTTCTTCCTCGGCGCCATACATCAGGCTGTCCGGTTGCTGGCTGCCATGCAGGGCCTTGATGTAATCGGCCGAACGCGAGGTCGCGGCCAGCGTCACTTCATCCAGCTCACCCCGGAAACCGGCACCGATCTGGATATCGCCAGCCGTGTCGTCGAGCGCGATATCGGCCGTGCCAGCTTCGGCGCCTTCCATGTAGAAGGTCAGCTTGCCCCCAATCAGCGTCATCGCCACGTGCTGCCAGGTATCGGCCAGCACCGTCGCCTTCGACGGGAATTCCTTGCCATTGACCACGGCTACCAGCTTGCCGCCCTTGAGCGCCAAGGCCAGGCTCTTGCCGCCTTCGCTTTGCTGGAACAAGGTACCGGAAGCATTGGCCACCGGCTTGACCCACGCCGTGAAAGTCAGGCCATTGGCGGTAATCAGCTTCAGCGATGGAGACGCAGGAACCGTCAGCGTCGTGCTGCCATCCAGGCTGGCTGCGTCACCGAGCGGACCAGCGACGGGTTTGATTGTCAAATTTTGCGGATTATTCCGGTTGACCGTGGAATCCTGTACCGGACCATTGTCGGAGAAATGCAATACGAGATTCTGGGCCGCATCGTAGCTGCCCTTGGCATCGCTGGCGGCTACCGCCTTTTCATTACCCCAGAGCAGCGTGACCGCGTCCGTTTTGGCCAACGGGGCCAGCTTGGGCTGTTGCACCCAGATCACCGCCAGTTCGTTCGTCGAATCATATTTTTCGATATGAAACCGCAGTGGCGTCTTGCCGTCGGCAGCCGTCACGCGCAGATCGCTACCGTCCGGCTTGGCTTCGGCAAAGGCAAAATTTCCGGTGTGCAGGCGCAAGGCCAGCGGCAACTGGGTGGCCCCCAGCTTCAATTCAACGCCTTCGGCCGTCGTGTCGATCACGGTCTTCTGCTTGTGCGCCCAGTCGTCGGCATTGAAGCCGTCGGCGGCGTGTGCGTTCAGGGCAAAAAGGCTCGCGGCCGCCATCATCCAGTGTGCAAAGTTTCTCATCGTCTTCAAAGTTATTGGGTTGATCTATCGATTATGAAAGTTGTTCTTTACAGCCGTGCTACCCCGCCGCACGTGCCCGTGCTTTGCGCTTGCGTTCTTCTTCCTCGAGCAGGGCAGGGTCGGCAGCCGGTTCGCTGCCGAGCACCTCAACCGTCAACATGCCGCCCGCCCCATCCCGCTTGCCGGCCGATGGCGCGGCATCTTCGAGGGCCTTGTTTTCGTTGTTTGTCGGTGTAGTTACAGCAGCAACGGGAGCAACCGCCGCTACCGGGGCCGGAGCCCCGCTGACCCCGCCGGCCGCTTGGATGTTGGTCGCGTTCAGTACCACCCGCGCGCCAAGCGTGATGTTCCCGGTACTGCGCAAACCAGCATCGCCGGCATCGATTGCCCCTTCCGGTGCGAACAGGTCCATGTCGCTGGCCGGCGTATCGTCGCGCGACGCCAGAACCCCGATCCCCGAACCCGACACCGAGTTGGCTGTATCAAGGACGATCTGACCGTTACGTACGACCAGGACCGGCGGCGGTGTCGAGTTCACCGTCTTCGCACCGCTACCGGCATCGATGTTGCCCCGATTTGCCCAAATCATGATGTTGCCGCCGTCGAGCGTGAACACCCGCGACTGATTGACCAGGAAATCGTCGGCAACATAGGCCAGAATATCGCCGCCGTTGATGGTAAAGATGCCCTGATCCGAAGCCGCTTTCGACAAAGAAGGCGCTGCCACGCCGGCAACGGTACTACCTCCCGGAACGAGCATCTGGATATTGCCGCCCTGCTCGGTCTTGATCTGGCTCATCGAAAGCAGGAGGTCGCCCTTGCCGATGTTCTCTTCGGGGAACAGTGCTGCTGCCAGCGTCCGCCCCTTGTCATACTGCGACTGGTCGCCGGTATTCTGGGCAACCCGGCCAAACTCGGTGAGTTTGGCGTAGAAGACGTCGAGCACTTCGGCATCGCTGACGGCCTCGCCATCGATGATTTTCTGATGGGTGGCCTGCAGGCCCGCATTCCTGGCCAGCTCAGCCGCTGAATAGGATTTGCCAGAGGAAATCAGGTTGACCAGTTCTGTTCTGTCCGAGGCCAGTTCGCTGTACAACCCCTGATAGTCCGGCGTGCCACCGGCGATAGCCAGAATATTGGCGCCCCCCTCCGGCAGATAGGGATTGTCAAGGTTGCCGCGCGTCACGATGCCCTGGGTATCGGCCAGATCGATCGTTCCTTTGGCCTGAACCAGGACAGAACCACCGCCACCAACCTGTATTCCCTTGAGTGGCTCGGTCACTGGCGTGGGCAGATTCCTCGGATCGGTCACCGTCTTGTAGTCGTACTGGATGTCGCCCCCTGCCTTGATGACGCTAACGTCATCGGCATGGTTATGCTGAATATCGAGACTCATGTTCTTGATGTCGCCGCCCGCGTCAATCACGACAGCCTCATTGAACAGGTGCACCTTGTCGTCGATCGCGTTGGTTGCGCGTTGATCAGCAATATCTCCGGTCAACGCGACGATGCGGCTCGGCTCGTTATCGTTGGCATGCCAGTTCGTTGCCGAATGCTTCTCGAGGGCGCTTCCTGAATTCAGCACACCTAGCAGGACAAAGCCGGTCTCACCGAGCAAACCGTTGACAAGTACTGGATTACGGACACTCGGCAAATACTTTTCGGACAGATCCAGTTGCTGGACCGGTGCATCAAACGCTATCGAACCCTCGGCCAGCAAATCCAGTTGCCCCGACAAACCCGGCACCTGGACAACCGATCCGCTGATGTCGCCGCTCAGGGCCGCCACCTTGACCTGCGCCGGCATGAGCCGATGGGTCTCGCTGTCCGTCACCCCGTAAACCGTATCCTGCGCTTTCAGGCCGACATCGCCGGCCAGGGAGACGACATCGAGAGCTGAACGCTCGCCAAAGGTACCCAAGCGAACGTTATAGTCACCGGTCACCGTGACCAACCCCGACGTCGCCTTGGCGCCCGTCGTGTAGGTGCTGTTGTAGAGCCAGTTCGTGTTGGCCCACAATGGGTTGTACACATTGCCCAGTTCGACGTCCTGCCGGCCAACAACATCAACGGTACTGTTACCGATGGCAACGGTGGTGTAGAAATTGTTGTCAATCAGATCGCCATTGCTGTTGGTGGTAACGATGACATAGGGCTTGATCGAATCGGCAGTCAGCGTCACCTTGCCGGTTTCAGCATAGAGCATCCCGCCGATGATCGAGCCTTGCGCCTGCACACTCAGGTCACCACCGCCCATGATCAACGCCCGGTCGGGTTGCGCCTCGCCATCCACGGTCGGCACACGGCCGCTGGTCGGAATAGCAACGATGGCATTGCTGACATCGCCCCCCGCCGTCAGGCTGATGTCGCCACCGCCGAACGCGGCGATACCCGACTGGAACGAAGCCACTCGCGACCACCATTGCAGGTTCTTGTTGCCGCCAACCCGCATTAGCCATTCGTTGGGGTTGCCCTGATAGACCGACGTAAGGGCAGGCTTTTCAACCTCGATAGAACCACCGGCCTTCAGCGAAATATCGCCACCGCCAGTCAGGAAAGCCGAGTACACACCCTTGGCTGTGTAGTTGTTATTGACGAAAGCCGGGTTAAAGCCATCAAGGGCCGTCGTATCGGTCACACCTGCCGTATAAATCGCTGCCCTGTCACCAAGCTCAATGTCTTTCGCAGCTGCAATATCGATGCTGCCCGTGCCGGTACGGATCAGTTTGTTATCCGCCAGCACGACACTGCCAGTGGTGGCCGAAGCATCCGTTCCCAGCGGCGAAGCCTGATCGGCATCCGCCCCGGCAACGAGCCGGAACGACCAGCTATCGACGCCACTACCGACGCGTGCATCGCGATAGATATCAGGCACCACGTTGGTTCCAGAACCGTTCGCAACAAAGCCGTCGGTCAGGGTTCCGCTGACCAGCAAATCGCCCTCAGCGCGCAGCGTCAGAGCGCCAACTGCACCGGCCGCACTGGTCTTGGCAAAGCTCCAGTCGTTGCCAACCAGCAAGTTGCCGGTCGCCCGGATTTCCTCGCCCACCCGGAAGACCGTACCCAGGCGCTTGTCGGGGTCGGTGGCCTCAACAAAGGCTGCCCCCTTGAGCGCGGACACTTCACTCGCGGTCTTGAGCAAGGCAGCCTGCTCGGCCGTACCGAGCACGAAATCGCCGGTCTTGCGCGTCACCCGTACCGCCTCCAGCGCAACAGTAGCCGCGCCCTGAACGTTGCCATCCAGTTTCACCTTGGCCATGCTCGACCCGACGACGGGTGCCGAAGCCAGTGGCACGTCATTGACTAGCCTGAACTCGCCCTTACTCTGTCCATCGACATTGACCACCGTATAGACCGCCGTCACCAACCTGTCCGTCTTAAGATCACCGGACTTCAGCACGCTACCGTCAGCATTCTTCAATTCGACCGACGTCTTTTTGGTATCGGCCGACACGATTTCCAGCGTAGATGCGGCGGTATTGTTGCTCTTTGGACGGAATGTCACCGTGTAACCAGGGTTCTGGAAATCAGCAGCCGTCAGCGGTTTAACGGCCGGTGTCAGGCTGTACTTGTTGGCTGATCCGGTATCTACTTCGGCCGCGGTCGATATTTTGAAGACGCCATTGTCGTAGATGGCAACAACGCCCTGCCCTGCCTTGATCGCGCCGGCGGCCAGTGCGGTGCCATCGGCATTGACCAGTGCCACCTTGCTATTACTGCCCACGGTCACCGTGGTGCCCACCTTCGATGCGGCATAGGCATTGAAGGAAATCACTGTCCCGTTTGCCAACGAATTGGGGTTGGTGACCCCTACCAACAGGTAATCGGTACTGGCTGCCCCCTGCCTGGTTGTCACCAGCGCTGCGATGGCAGCGCTATCGACGATCTCTGCCCCATTGCCATCGACCAGCGTGCCCAACTTGTCCTGGCGCGGCGCGCGGAACGTCACGCGGCCACCGCTTGCCTTGCTGCCTGTAGCCATCGAGACATCAATGCTGGCAGCTGCAACCTCGCCATCCTTGGCCAAGAAATTGATCTCAGTGTCCAATTCGTCCTCGGCCTTCGTCGCACTGACGCCGATGGTCACCGAACCGCCCTCGCCTGCCGTGCCATCGCCACCACCGACCACTTCGGTGGCATTGGCCTTGAGGGCGCTGCCGGCATGCAGTTCAACCTTGCCACCGACGGCATTCGAGCCATCGGTATCGCTCACCCGGTTGGCATAGAGACCGATAGAACCACCCTTGTTACCGGACGCATCGATGGTGCCGAAAATGCCGATATTGCCGGCATCAGCCGACAACTGGAATTGATGTGCCTTGATCTGTTCATTCAGCACAAGATCGCCAACCCGGCGACGGACATCCCAGCTTTCGCTAAGATGGCGGTTGCCGGATGAATCGACGACCGCATTGGCCAGGCGATCAAGCGCAACCGATGCTGCATCGACCACCAGGCTGCCCTGTGTCTTGCCGCTGGCCGCGTTGCCGCGCAGGGTTTTCGCCGCAGCGTCAACGGTACCTTTTTCGGCCAGCAAGCGGATCGTGCCGGCATTGCCACCGCCGGCATCGGCGGAAACCGTGGCAACGGCCCCTTCGTTAACCTGGACATTGCCTTCCGTCGATTTCAGCGTGATGCGACCACCCGATGCGTAAGCCGTGGTATCGGCAAACTTCACGGCGGCACCGGCGGCACTGACCAGTGCGCCGTTGTCCAGGGTCACACCCTTCGTGCCGGCCAAGGTCAGATCGCCGGCCGCCAGATCGATGTGACCGGACACCGTGACGCTCTTGCCAGCCAGTTCCAGTTTGCTGCCGAGGCCGGCTGTCGTTGTCGGCGTCGTGGCGCTCTCATGGCGCTGGACAGACATTGCACCACTGGCTGTCAGGGCATGATCCGCCCCGCTTGTGCTGGTCACGCGTCCCGCGATGATGTCGAGTTTGGCTTCGACGGGTTGTTTTTTGGCATCGATCCGGCCACTCTCGACACGAGTCACACCGCGACCGGCAAACGCAACGTCACCGCTTGCCTTCAGTTCGACAGCATCGAAGCCAGCGATCTTGAAGCCGCTGCTGCCTGCCTTGCGCATCGCTGCAGTCGCGTTGTCGCCAAAAGTAATCTGCTTGGCATCCACCTTGAATTTACCGCTGCCTAACGCCGCGCCGGCGACGAACTGCGCACCCTCGGGATTGGCATTCTCGAACACCACCCGTTTGGCGGAAATATTGGCCACACTGGCGTCATCGCCGAGCCCGGCAATGCCGTGCCCGGCGATGCCGGCAGCCGAAATAACCAGTTCTTTGAGCGTGGCCGATCCCAGCGTCGCATCGCCGTAGAGGTCGAGCGTCGAATAGCTCACCAGGCGCATTTGATCGACATTGGCGAACCGCTCCAGATCGGTCTTCTTCAGCGTGACGCCTTCAGTCGGCGCCGAATTGTCGGCCACCACGTTGATCCGGCCGGCACCGATGCTTACCGCCCCGCCACCATCGCGCGAACCGTCAGCCAGACGTTTGCCCGGGGAAACCATACCGGCCAGCTCATTGCCGCGCGTCGCGTCGAATACCAGCGACTCGCCAGCCACAGCAGCAGTACTTTCGACCGTCAAATCGCCCTGCAGGCGATTGACGCCGCTCCGGCTGACCTTGACCTGGCTGCCTTCGGCAACGCGCAGGAAGGCGCCGTCACCGGTCAGCGCGATGTCCCGTCCCGTCGCATCGCCAGCCGAATCGATCTTGCTGTTGCCCGCCACGGTCAGCGTCTCGCTGGCCGTCGCCAGCACCTCGCCGGCGCTCAGTGCGGTTCCGCCCTGGCTGTTCCCATCGTTGTTGATCAGTACGGAACTGGCGATGGTGTCGATTTGCGTACCGGTAGCCGTCTCCGTGCGCACGCCGCCGAGCAGCAGGCTGGCGATCGTCACACCCTGGAGTTTGGAGGGATCGACCACCGAATAACCATCCGGCGTATTGCCAAGATTGCTGACATACAGCTTGGGCGCGGCAAGATCCAGCGCCAGCCCTTGCGCGGCGCGATTGCGCCCGTCAGCGGCACTGATTTCAGCCACGGTTTTGGCCACGACGCTGGGGTCGAATTCCAGGCTGCTGCGGCCGACCACCGAAAGATGACCGGCATCGCCGGCCAGACGAACGCCGGCCTGATCGTAGAAGAACGACGAGGCCGTCGTCAGCGTGTATTTGGCCCGGCTGGCCACCACCTCACTGCTCGCCAATTCGAGAGTCAGATGTGATTGCGAGTAAGCCGTCGTCGAGCCGTCGGCATTGAGTGCCGCACTCGCGCCGGCCACCAGCCATGAACCGTCGGCCTGGCGTTCCGCAGCGGCGAGCACCTTGTCGTTGCCGCCCTTCACCGTCACCAGGTAAGCGCCGGGCAACACTGCATAGCGGGCGGGCAGCAGCACATAACTGCCACCGAGGCCGAGCGTGTTGGCGCCCAGCGAGACGGCATCGCCCACCTTCAACAGCGGCAACGAACCGTCATCGGTTGTGGCATAACCAGCCAGCAGTTCGGCATCGCTCGCACTGACCCCGTTCCAGCCCGGCACGATGGCGAAGGTCGTCGAACCCTTGAGCACATCGTTCTTGCCGCCCGGACCGGCGGTAAATTCCCAGGCCAGCGCCTCGCCACCGCCCGAGAGATCGAGCTCGGCGCCGCTCAGCACCTTCGACTCGGCGGCATCGATCACAATGCCCTTGGACGGCAGAGCCTCGATTTCGCTACCCAGGTAGTTCCAGCTGCTTCCCGATTCGCCGGTGGCGCCGAAGAGCAGGCTGCGATCCGCCGCCACCGAGGTCTTGCTCCCCGCCGCCAGCGTCACCGTGCCACCCGGGGCATTGAAGACAACCTCGCCGAGGGGGGCGGAAATCGTACCTTCGTGGTTTATGGTTTTGGCCGAAAATTCCAGTCGACCGTAGGGAGACAGCGATACGTCAGCCGAGGCATCCACCGGGCGTGTGATGGCAATGCTGCCCTTTGGATCGGCCAGCAGGTCGATACGGAAATCGCCATAGGTCGACGGGCTCAGGCGGGCGGCCGAGAAGGTCAGCGCGCCGGAAGCCGTCATCTGGCCGTTGAACAAACGACCGTCGGTGCGGTTCTTCACCGTGTTCTGGACGCTGTCGAAATGGATGGCCCCGGTGCTGGTGAAGGTGCTGGCATCGAAGCCGCTCCAGCTGAAGGTACCGACCAGCCCGATGTCGCGGGCAGTGATCGACGCATCGGCCAGGCCGGTCCCGGCCACCACGGCAGCGCCGGCCCCGTCGCGGAAATTGCCGATGCGCGCCGTGGCCGCCGTCAGCTTCAGATCGGTCGTATCGTCGGCGGCCCTGAAGTTCGCCGCATTCATGCTGAGATGGTTATTGACCGTCGCCTCAACCGTGCCGGCAAACACGATGTCGCTCTGGCTGGTCAGATACCAGGAACCGAAAGCCGCGTCGTTAACCGAACCGAAATCCTGCAACAGTGCGACATCAAGCGCCGCCTTGCCGTTGTAGGTTTTTGCATCGAGCACGGCGGTACCGGCCAAATATTCGGCGGCGCTAATACCGCTCTTCAGCCACAACCCAGCATGGTTTTCCCGGCCGCTCTTTTCATCGGTAGAAGCCGTTCCTTCGGTGGAAGCCGTTTGATAAACCGTCAGCACGCGCCCTTGAGTCAGCGCGTCAATCACTTCCTGAGTCTGTCCGACGCCGGCCCCCCACGGGTTGACCTCAGTCTTCACCGGGTCGGCCGAAAAGCGCAGACTGAAGACACCGCCGAGCGCATCCTTGCCGCCCCGGGCCTTGAAGTTGCCATCGAGGAACATGCCGCTGTGAGCCGCCAGGCTGACCGTGCCACCAGCGCTGCCCAGCGAACGCGCCGCATAGGTATAACCGGTGGCCGTTGCCGTCGCTGCATTCAGCGTACCGGTCGCACCCGAAACATCGATCAGCGCGCCTTCGCGCATGATCAGGTAGCCGAGGCCGGAATCAATGCTCACCGTCCCCCCGGCCAGTACCTCGCCCCGATAGGCTTGCCTAGCCAGCAGTTGCCCGGCCGAAATTCCTGCATCCAGCGCTTGTTGCGTATCGGCATTGAGCACCGTCGTGCCGCCGACCAGCAACTTGCTGTTCTCGCCGAGGTAGATCGATTCGGACTGTTTCTTGCCGGCATCGATCAGGGCATTCTGGACCGCCGCATTCAGATCACTGGTCATTTCCGCGCGACCCAGCTTGATCGTGCCGCCAGCCGCTTCCAGCGTACCCAGCACCGTCATCTGACCGGCCGCTTCGAGTTTCACGCTACCCTTGGTTGAAGCCCCGACATAGGCGTTTTCGGCAACGGTCAGACGCCCGCTGTAGATATCGGTCGTCGTCAGGCTGATGCTCGTCGTCCCCGAGCGTAGTGCTTCGGGCAGAACCTGCGTAGCGGCAAAAGAGGCGATGCTGCTACCAGTCGGTCGTTTGAAGTAGTCGCCGACGGCGAGCAGCGACCAGTTGAGAGGATCGGCCTTGACGACCTGATCCTTTTCCACGGTCAACCCGGATTTTCCGGTAAAAATGAAATTGTAGAAGCCGCCACGGTCGACCAGATCGGCCTTCGCCGCGAAGCCCTGGCGACCTTCGGCGGTCCGCAGGGCATCAGTCCACGTCCGGGTATCGACGCTTTCGGCATGGCCCAGCTTTACCTGCGACGAGGTAATCGACAATGACCCGCCCTTGCCAAGCGCCATCCCCGACAGGGTGCCATCAAGGAACAGGCTGTTGCCCAGCCCGAATTCACCGAAACCGCTGCCGCTGGTCAGCGCTATCGATCCGGCATTGCCCTTCTTGAGGGAACGCGTGGTGTTGACCTGGCCGCCACCGTCGACAGCAATACTGCTGCCATGCCGAATATCGAGGTCGTGCGCCGAATTCAGAACGATCTTCCCGCCGTTCATGGCCAGCGGCGCGGTGCTCAGTTCGCCGTCGAGATAATCGTTCACCCAGACACCAGACGTTGACAGGCTGGCACCATCGGCAACGACCAGGTTCGAGTAAGCGACCTCCCCGATAGCCGGCGCATTGGGGACCGACTGGCCCAGATCACGGGTGCTCAGCTCAATGCTACCCCCCGGCGCGCTGATGTCGCCGGCCATGTAGACTTGGCGACCGGCCGCGGCAAATTTGCCACCAGCCGGCAGATTCAGCGAAATATCCGCCGGAATGTCGATGCGGCCATCGCTGGTGATCGAGAAACGGGAGAAACCGGCATCAACCAACGACGACGACAACGCCAGCTTGTCCGGCCCGGCGCTATCCTGCCCCAGCCCGCTGGCAGCATCAGCCGCACCGTTGACGAAAACAATCTGGGCCGTAGCGAACGCAGCGTCCCGTTTATTCTGCTTTTCTTGTTCGGTGTCCTTCTCGCCAATGACCGCCGAGTAGTGCTGACCACCGTCCTTGACAATCAGTTTCCCACCCAGCGGAATCGCGCTGCGGCTGCTCGCCGGGTCACCGACCTCGCGCTGGCGGGTACCCACCGTGGTCTTTGCCTGCAACTGCCCGTCGATGGCCAGGCGATTGCCGCGGATATCCACGGTACCAGCGCTCTTGCCTTCGACATAGGCAACTTCGTCGCGCGTTGCCGTAGTAAGTGACAAATACTCGGCCCATACCGGCGCATCGTTCAGCCGATAGGACTTGCGTCCGGCCAATACCCGTGACTCCTCGACACTTCCCGCCGCGAAATTGATCGCGCCACCAGAGACATCCAGCGTCGCCCCACTCTTGACGATGACGTTGCCAGTCGACACCAGCGAGACCTTGCCACCGCTGGCCGCCAGTTCGTTGGCCGTCAGGCCGACGTTGTTGAAATAGCTGCTGACATCGGCAATCTCGACCGCATCGCGAATGTCTACCCAGGCCTTCTGACCACGCAGCACGCCATTGCGCTGGACCGTGTTGTCGGCAAAGTTGTCGCCACGCAACTCGACTTCAACAAACAGGTCGCGAACCGACTTCTGCGCGCTGGTCCCGGAAACATCGATCTTCGCGCCGTCGCCCACGTAGATGCCGACCTCGGATTGAGCCGTTGCTTCGACGCCCGGTGTCATCGTGTCGATCACGAAGGCATTGCTATCGCTGAACGTCGCAGCCGAACGGAAATCAACATTCCCCCCTTTGGCCTCGATATCGGCGTCACCAACAATGATTTTCTTGCCCTGCACTGCCACCGACGAAGTGACGAAATGCTGGCTAGCGGTCAAGGTCTTGCCGTTGCTGCCATCAATGGCAATCTCGGTACGACTGCCATCGGTGAAGATGACCGTGCCGCCATCCTTGCCAAAGATGAACTTTGTCGCTTTCGCTGAATTGGTATGCTTCGGGTCGTAGGCCAGCACGCCATCGACGTTGAAGTCTCGGGCAATCTGGAAATAACTGCTGTCGGCAATATCCTTGGTTTCGGCGTCGATCACGTAATCAATCAGCACCATGTCGCGCGCCTTCAGGTTGATCGATCCGTTGGCCAACGCCGACGTGGAAGCGTAGATCGAACCGGCTTGCAGTATCTGGTGGCCGACCATCGAGATGTCGCCAAAACTGGTCGAAATCGAGCCAGTATTAGTCACGGCATTTGCATCTGCGCCCCGGGAGAGCGCAACCAGAGAGTTGATGCCACTTTTGTTGGCATCCTTGATCAGCAACGGGTTAACTTCCGCCGTAAAGCCGCGAAGCACAGACGAATAATTCGGCTTCAGGTAAACGTCTGCACCGGCAGCGAGCAGAGTCTGGCCGTTCGGTGTGCTGATGCTTCCGCCCTGGTTGACGCTGCCACCGGCAAGGACGACATAGCCCCCGCTGGTGCTTGAGATTGTTGCCCCGTTTTCAACATTCACCGTGGCACGGCGAAAGTCGTTCAAGGCGCGTGTCTTGGCAGCGACACCGGCAACATTGTCGTTGCTGTCGAAAGTTGCGTAGTTGCGATTGAGGTAGAAAGAACGAGCCAGCACGTCACTCTGACCAAGCAGGCCGGAACTGACGATATCCGGATTCATGCCGAGCGCCGAAGCAACAAAGTTATTCGCCGAGACTCGGGCATTCGGGCCAAAATCGATCCCCGATTCGTTGACCAGGACAAACTGACCATTGGCAGTTAACGTGCCGTCAATACTGGAGCGCCCTCCCGTCAAGGCGACTACATTCGACCCATCGGACAGTCTCACCGTCGAGCCAGCAGGCAACTTCAAGGACGAGCCATCGGCCATGTTGACCGTCGAACCATCGTTCAACCGGACTGTCGACTTATCCGAGAGGGCAACCAGCGCGGTGCTATCCAGAACCATTTTCGACCCTGTCTGCACCACCACATTTGCGTTATCGGCAAATGCAACTTGGGAGCCGCCCGCTAGATTGACCGATGAACCTGAAGCCAGTGTCACCAATGAACCGTCAGCCAGCCTGACCCTGAAATCTCCATTCGTGGCGACGGTGGCTTGATCGCCCAGAATGACTTTGGTGTCAGCCACTATCCCGCTGTCAGTCTTGCTGACCATCTTCCCGGCCCAGGCCGAGAACACCGTCATTTGAGCACCGGCTTTGAGATCGATGCGCCATTTGTCCGACAAAGTTGTCGTCGGCGCGCCTTCCAGAATAACTGTCGAATCGTTGGCCAAAGCCATGGTGTTGCCGGCCGCTGCCTGTAGCTTGTCGCCGGACAAGGTGACGCTCTGCGCAACATCTTCCTGAATCGTTACGACCGTACCTTTGGCCAGGATCACCGTTCTGCCGTCGCTCAGCGTTACCTGGACGTCGCTGGCCAGGGTCAGCTGCTGATCCTTGGCCACCGCCAAAGTCGGATTATCTGTCGTCAGGGTTGTATTTCCGGACAACTGCACCACGGGTCCGGTAGCCAGTGTCACCGTCGGTCTATTGGCCAATTGCAACGACGGGTTGCCGGCCAGTGGCAGCGTCAAGCCATCAATCTTTGATCTGTCCTCATCGCGGACATAGTTGTAAAGAACGTCGCCTGCCGATGACTGGACAACCTCTATCTTTTTGCCAGCGGCAATGCTGAAACCGCTGACCCAGTCGATTTCGGCAACACTGCCTCGTTGGTTGATGGTCAACAAATCGGTATCAGTCACTCCCGAAACCAGCATGGTCGTGCCGTTGAGATTGACTGCCTTGGTCGCATTGACGACACCCTGCTGATTGACAATCAGGCCAGCCAGCGTCACCACACCGTCCCGGCCCATATTGACGTTGCCCGTGGTCGCGTTGGTCACCTTGCCGTCCAGCGTGGTGCTGATGCCCAGGTCGTCCTTGCCGGTAAACGAATCGGTCTCGACCAGGATGCCGCGCAGGTTGGGATCGCTTGGCACAGTCAGGATGACCTTGCCGCCGGCCGCCAGGATCGTTTCGGCACTGCCGCCGCCGTCGACGCCGATGCTGCCCTCGTTGGTCACCGACCGGGGCGCAATCAGCACTACCTTGCCGCCGTCCCGGGTATTGATCGTGGCGCCGGTCTCAACGACGACAGTCGACTTGAAATCGCCGACTTTCCCCTCGTAGTTGAAGGTCAGACTGTCGCCCGAGGCGCTGGGCAGACCGTTGGTCAGCAGCCGGTTCATCATGGTGTCCGACATGCCGAGCGCCGAGGCGACCAGGCCGCCGACGTTCACCTGCGAGCCGGAGCCGAACAGGATGCCGTTCTGGTTGATCAGGTAAAGCTGGCCGTTGGCCGTCACCTTGCCGAAAATCTGGCTGGGGTTGCTGTCCCAGATGCGGAACAGGGCGCGCGACAGCGCATCCGGCTGCTTGAGTTCGAAGGCGGCATTTTCGCCCAGGTTAAAACTGTCGAAATTGAGGCCGAGCATGCGGCTCTGCGTCGTCACCGTCATCGTGTTGATGCCGTTGATCATCGCCGTCGTTGGCTGGCCACCATCGACCGAACCGGCAAAGACGAATGGCCGGGATGCCGACGGCACCGGCAATTGCGCCGCTACCGGCCGCGCCGCCCAGGCGCCATCCAGCGCCGCGAACGAAACCGCCACCCCGAGAACCACGGCCGCTACCCGCTTGCGTGCACTCTTCTTGCCGCGTCCGCGCACACACTCGGCTACCGCCACCCAGGCGTTGCGCTCGACGTTGAAGACCAGCCGATAGATACCGTGGTTCATGTCTGATTCCTGTTCTTTCTGTGCCCGGTCTAAAACTCGTAACCCAGGCGCGCATGCACGCGCTGCGTTCCGGACGTGGTTCGCGGACCATCCTTGAGTGCCTGGCCAATATCGACAACGACGAGCGGCCCGCCCTTGCTACCCTTCAAACGCAGGCCGATGCCGGCGCTGGCCAGCGTGAATTCATCGGTTTGCCCGGGCAACGGGCTGTTCAGCCAGACCTGCGCGCCCTCGACAAAACCAAGCAGACGCAAGCCTGCCCCACCAATTTCAAACAAGGTCGGCGTCTTGACCTCGGTGCGCAAACGCCAGCCGACATCACCGGCGGCTTCACCCTCGTAATATCCGCGCACGGTATCCATGCCACCGGCCAGAATCTGCTCCGGCGATACCAGCGGCTGCCCGGCAATCTGGAAATCGAGCTTGGCCAGCCCTTCCCAGCCGAGCAGGCGCTTCGAATAACTCAGGTCGCCGCGCACCACCGAAAATCCGGGGCGGGCATAGGCCCGGCGGCAGGCAAACTGCTCCATCTGCACGCCCTGGCAATCCACATCGCGCGAGCCGTAACCTGTGTTGACCACCAGCCCGAGATTGCCGGCGAACTCGCCGGTTTCGCCAAAACGGCTGAAGGTGTATTGCGCCACCAACGGCATGTAGCGCAACGGCGTTTCCTTGCGGTCAGCGCCCAGCGCATTCTGGGTTTCGGCCAGATCCTTGAAATCAAGACCCAGCGACAGCGAATGGAAGAAATTGGCAATGCCGGCCGGCTGCGGCAACGTAAACGACATCCGTGCACCGAGCGTCGTGCCCTTGCCCACCACATTGCTGCCCACCGCCGAGGCGATATTGCTGTTCGAATGCTGGATAAAGGCCGACAGCGAGCGCGTCGCACTCAAGGGGGCGCTATAAAAACCAGCCAGCACACTGACCTCGTCCGGCTTTTCCGGCGAAACCACATAATTCAGCCCGGCGCTATGCTGCTTCTGGAACAGGTTGGTGTAGCGCACCCCGGCCTCCAGACGCGTCAGCGAGGTATCCGGACTCTGCCGGTTGTTCAGCTCGACGTTACCGTGCAAGGGCAATTCGTCCTCGACGGCCAGTTCGACCTCCATCGTGCCAGGGCGCGCACCGGGGCGCAGCAGCGGCGTCACCCGGCGGTCGGCCAAACGGCCGGCCTGCGCCAGCTCGGCCTGCATGGTCGGGAAATGCGGCACCTTGCCCGGCGCCACTTCCGGCACCTCGGCGCGCAGATCGCTGCGCGAGGTGTATTGATTGCCGCTGACCTTCAGGCGCTCGACCTGACCCTCGATGACCTGCAGGCGGATAACGCCGCTCGCCACCGACTGCTCGGGAACGACGACGGAAACCGACAAGTAGCCCTGCTGCTGATAAGCCGCCTCAAGCGCGGCACGGGCTTTTTCGACATCGGCGACCAGCTTGCCAGGGCCGAGAGAAGGATAGACGGCGCGCTCGATCTCGACTTCGTCGAGCACCGTATTACCCTCAACCGAAAACTCAAGCAGATCGAAAGCGCCTGGAGCCGGTGCCGCCAGGACGAGGGAGGCCGCGCCCAAAAGGCCGGCGGAAAGGAGAATTTTGTAGACATGCATAGCCCGAGGATTATCGACAGGCGACGTTACCTCCCTGTGAAACAGGGGGCATAAAACATGAGCCGATCGGACTAGGCGACGGCAGCAGCACAAGAAAAAACGGCCCACGGAAAACCGTGGGCCGTTGGCAGAAGCATTCCCGCCCCGAAGGGCGGAAAATGTCTGTCAGGCGCTTAGTAGTTGCGGTTCAGCGGGGCGCACTGGTTGTTGCCCAGATACTGGGCACGCAGCACCTGGGCACCGGAGTACGCACCACCCGGGATGGCGGCGGCAACGTTCTTCAGGTCGGTGATGGAAGCCAGGATGGCCGGGTTCTGGGCTTGCAGCAGGAATGCATTAGCCAGATCAGCCTTGGCGCCAGTGGTGCGGGTCGGGACCTGGAAGGAGATCCAGCCCTGCAGGTCCCAGGTGCCGTCGATCAGGCTGGCCAGGGTCGGGAACTTGCCGGTGCCGGAGGTAACCGGTGCATTGGCGGTGTTGTCCCAGGTGATGGTGCCGGCGCCGTCGAGCGAACGGAACTGCCAGTTGCCGGTGGTCTTGGACTTCGCCAGGCTGTCCATGGACAGCACGCCGATGGCCTTGTGGCCGCCAGCACCGAAGTCGACAGCGACGGCATGGCCATCGCGATCCTTGCCGGCGAAGGTACCGCCGGTCACAGCCTTGTCCAGACAGTTGACGACGTCGCCGGAAGTCGAGTTCTCGATGACCACCAGGCCACCCGTGCCACCGGTAACGGTGAATTTGCGGGTAGCGTCATCCCAGGCGCCGGAAGCGTAGCGATCGGCCGGAACGTTGCTATCGGCGCTGCAGGGATAGTTTCCGAAATACATGTTATCGACAGCCTGGGTGCCGGAACCCGGGACACGACGGCAAACGACGATGTCGTCAGCCGGCAGTGAGGCGTCGACCTGGTTCCAGGTGCCGACGTTGTAGGTCATGATGGCGGAGACGGCAGCCTTGTTCAGGTTGATCATCGGCACGTTCTTGGTGACCGGCACGCCAAAGGCCAGGGCGTAGATCGGGTTGGCGACCAGCTCGGCCAATTCGGTTGCACTCAGGGAGTCAGCAGCGGTTTCGCCTTCGGTGTTGTACGGAGACTGGAACAGGCTCGGAGCGACGTCGGAAACGCCGGCGTCCGGCACCATGTAGCCGGCCAGCGGGGTGGCCGAGCAGACATACGGCGAAGCGGAGGTACCGGCACCGGCCGAGCCGCAGGTAGCGGAGGTCACATCGAGCGACTCGATGGCGGTGGCGCGGGCAACCGGATCGACGCCAAAGACCGAACCGCCCTTGACGCGGTCGATGATGATGACGTTCTGGTTGGACCAGGCGCCAGCACCGGCGGCCAGCTTGCCGGCGACGGCTTCGAAGTCCTTGGAGGAAGCGGTGGTGTTGGCGAAGCGGATGGTGGTGCCGGTGAACATCGAGTTGATGATGCCGCCAAAGCCCTTCTGGGTGGCGGAAGCGCCGGAGATGAAGAGGACGCGGCCGTTGCTGACAGCGTCATTGACGATGAGCTGCTCGGCAGCGCTCAGGGCGGCTTGGGCCTGGCCAGCAGCCATGGCGGTGAAGGCGACGGCGCACAGGGAAACGATTTTCTTGACTTGCATGGGATTCTCCAAAAGACAAAAGAACCGACGCCAGGACGGCGTCGGCAGGCATCAGGGTGTGTTTAGGCGCGCTTGTTGCGGCTAGCCATGAAGCCGATCATGCCAAGGCCGGCGAGCAGCATGGCGTACTCGGAAGGTTCCGGCACGGCAGCCACGGCACCGATGTGCAGGGTATTGGCGCTGTCGAGCCAGACGTTGACAGCGGTGCTACCGTCCAGGTATTCGTTGTAAACCGACTTGGCGGAACCGCCAACCAATGCATCGATACGCATGAAGCCGAGGCCGCTGGAGAAGCTGTCATTGGCCAGAGTGCCGGCGCTGCTGAAATTCAGTTTATTGTTGATTTTTTCGCCAAAAGTGGAAACGCCAGCATACCCAGGGGTACCAACGGCAGCAGTCATCGAAGCACCAGCCGTATTGGCCATGATCGGATTGACGGTGTTAAGGAACGAAGTAACGTTCGAACCAGCCGTACGAATCACATCATTTTGCACGGTAGCAGCCATCTCAGGAGAGGTGTAGGTGGTCAGCAGGCGGTTGGCAGACTGGGTGTCGTTGGCGACAACGTTCCACTTCAGCGTCGAAACATCGGCAGTGGCCAACCAGTTGTTCAGCAGGTTGTCAGAGGCCCACATCATGTCAACGTTACCAGTTGCAGCCAAACCGGTTTCAAAGGTGTTGATCTGGACATTCAGGCCACGGGTGTAGGAGCCGTTGGCATCCCAAATGTTGAAGAACAGTTCGCCATTGCCGGCAGCGCCAGTAATGATATCGGCCTGAGCGCCGGTAGCAGCGGCAGCCATGACGACGGCAGCAGCGAGAGTCTTGAGAGAAAACTTCATTGAAAACCCCTTTTGAAAAAATTGACTGTGCTCCAGAGCGAAGCGGATGAAGGCAAAGAACGACCAGCTTGGTCACTGCCAGCCGGGAGCCCACGCTCACGGACCGTGGGAAGCAGTTTTTCACCCGGGGCAGAACCTTGCTGATACAGCCACTTTAGGAGGGCAAGATGACTCCAGATACGGCGCCGGCAGGGCTTTTTGACCCGCCAATCGGACTAGGGAACTAGTCCGATTGGCTCAGCCCGGGTAGGGCTCGTTGTCATAATCTGAAACATTGGCGGCATTCGGGGCTGGCTGGGGGTTTCCGTCCATTCGGCAGGACGCCGCAGAGCACAGCCCCCGCCACAGCCCTCGCCGTCGGGCAGCGCGCCTATTTTCCCTGAGCGAACTTGCGCTGCAGGGTGCTCCACACGGCCTTTTGCGTGTTGCGAAAGGCCGTCATGTAAATCTCGTTGCCGGTGTGCAGAAAGGCGAGCTTGCTGGCATCCATGGCCACCAGGTTGTCGAAGTAAGGCAGCCAGCTTTCTTCGCTGAGCGGCATCTCGAACGGGGGGTAGTTAACGACCTTGAGGCCGGGCGTGGTGGCGAGCAGAGTCGATACCACTCTTTCCATCAGGAATATCTTCATCTGCACCGGCGTGCGGTAGCGGGTGACGGCGCAAAGCCTTTCGTGCAGCGGAGAGGCAGGGTTTTCGGCATGGGCGTGGCAGCGCTCGAAGATGGCATACCAGCGCCGCCAGAAGCTGCCGCGGGCGACGAAGTAGTTGGCGTAGACGCTGGTCCGCACGTCCATGACAACGCGACGCAGATCGACGCCGAGCTTGATGTCGTCAAAGAAGGCCTGGGCGACCTCGACCAGTCCGGGATGGGCGCTTTGCCCCTGTTCGAAGACGTTGGCGTAGAAGCAGGCTTCGTCGGGTGTCGGCGAGAAAGTGTAGACGTCCGCCCCCGGCTGCGCCGCGATGAAGGCGCGAACCTTGGCGCCGGTTAGCCAGGTCTTGTCGCGGAACTTGGGGGAGAAGAAGCCGTAATAGCTGTCGTCGTCGAGCGGCTGGCGCTGCAGGTTGTTGTGGATCGGCCAGTACTCGAACCAGTCCGGGCGCTCGTTGCGCGAATTGTCGAGCGGCTGGAAATCGGGATCGATGGCTGCCCGGGTCGCGTCGTCGTAATAGATCTGGAAAAGGTGGAGGTCTGGCGTCATGGTGAATTTCAATTTTGGCCAAAATTTCCGGTTGACCGTGGGATTGCCGTTAAGTCCCCGGCTGATCGCTGATCAGCCGGGCCTTGACGGCCTTGGCGACGGCCTGGGCGCGATTCGAGACTTCGAGCTTGCGCAGGATGTTCTGGATATGATTCTTGACGGTCAGCGGACTGAGTTCGAGCGTGCCGGCGATCTGCTGGTTGGTCATGCCGTCGCGCACCAGCGAGATGACCTGGGCCTCGCGGCCGCTGAGCCGGGTGTTGAAGCGGACCGGCAGTTCGGGCGCGTTTTTTTCCTGCGTCAGCATGCGGTGCAGCGTGGTGTGCAGGTAGGGCATGAGCATTTGCGCGAAGTACACATGGCGCCGGCCGGGCGCTTCCGGCATGTTGAGAAAGACGAAGAAACCGGAGGTGTCACCGGTGAACTCGCGGGTGCCGTGGGCCATGGCGTGGCCGATGGAGAAGCGCTTGAGCAGCTGACCAACCGGGCAAATGCCGCTTCCGTTACGGTCACCGCCAAAGGCTTTCGGGACGTAGCCGCCATGCTGCCAGCTATCGAGCGCCAGCCCGACCAGTTTGTCGAAATCGCTGCCCGGCATCCGGTCGCCGGCCAGTTGGGTACGCCCGAGCACTTCGTAGCGAAAGGCCGGCGTTCCGTATTCGCCATGACCGATGATCAGCGCCTCATGCGGCAGAAAGCTTTGCAGCACGCCCTGCGACCAAAGGAAATACTGGTGGCGCAGATGCACTTGTTGCGAGGATTCGATGGTAATCAGCAAACGCTCAAGATCGACTGCCGTGAGGGTAACCAGCGCGTCCATGAGCGGGTGATCAGTCAAGGTTGATGGGCCAGGCTTCGCGGCTGGCGCCGCGCTCGACGAGCAGGCTTTCGGCCAGCGCCTGGTCGTAACGCCGCGCCCAGTACAGCGCGGTGAGGCCCTTGCGGTCGGGCTGATCGGGCGCTATCTGGCTGTCGAGCAAAGTCAGCAGGCAGTTGAGCCGGCCGAGCGCCGCAGCCAGCGCCAGCGGATGCAGGCCCTCGCGGTCGTAACGCTCGGGGTCGGGGCTGGCGGTGAGCAGCAGGCGGACAATTTCCGGGTGATCAAAGCGGACGGCCTCATGCAGGGCCGTGGCGCGATTGTCGCTGCGCGCGTCGATGTCGGCACCGGCCAGCAGCAGGATACGCACGAGGCCGGGATTACCGGCAGCCGAGGCCATGGCCAGCGGAGTCCGCCCTTCCGGACCCTTGACGTTGGGGCTGGCCCCGCGCTGGATGAGCAGGCGGGCGATTTCGGCATGTTCGCCAACGATGGCTACGAGCAGCGGCCGCTCGCCGAGTTCATCGGCGCCGTTGGCCAGCGCGCCGTCATTGAGCAAGGTCTTGACGGCATCGAACTGGCTGGCCTTGACGGCGGCAAGCAGGTCGCGCGTCGATGATGCCACCACCGGCCGGCTGTCTTCCCACGCAGCCTTTCCGACCGCCGAAAAGTCTTCGGGCAAAGCCCGCTGGCGGACCTTGGCCGACACCGGTGCCAGCCGTTCGGGCACCGCCGGCCCCTCCTCGAATGCCTGTGCCGAGGCAACAGCCGTGAAAAGTACGATGGGAACGACGGATTTGGCGAGGCGCATGACAGTTCACTGGTAAATTTTTGCTAAGCGCCTGAATCTAGCCTCTCTTGGTTACCCTGTTGTTGCAGAACGGTGACAACTGCCAAGACATTGAGTCGACAAATGTCGTCGAGGGTCCGACTCTTGTTTTGATGACCTTCTATTATCGTTAAAATTTAAACGATAGAAAAAACAACTGGTCACAACCACACTTAAAGTAAGAAAACTTTCGATAACTTTAAATCAACCCATATGCGCAGTACAATCGTCAGAAATTGATCGATACGGAGTACACCAATGCTAGCCCTCAAGTCACCCGGCGCACTTGGCGCCGTTTTGCGCGAGACACGAACAGCCCTTCGGATTCCAGCTGAAGACCTGGCGGCGATGGTCGGCACGTCACCGGTTACGTTGCGCCGTCTCGAGCAAGGCAATCCGACTGCCGCCATCAAAATGCTCTTTACCCTGCTGGATGAACTGGGATTGGATTTGCAGGTTTCCCTTCCCCCCGGTGTCGGCCAGATCACGTTGCCTGATGAGCAATCCAGACCACGGCGCACGCGAGTCCGTCCATGAGTCGGGAACTTGACGTTTATATCGAAGCCGAGCGCATCGGTCGTCTCTGCGAAAACACCGGCATTTGGTCGTTTCAATATGACACCACCTGGCAGGCAAGCGGATATCCCATTGCCCCTCGTTTGCCGCTGCAAGCTGCAGAAATTGTGGATACTGGGACCGAGCGTCCGGTTCAGTGGTTTTTTGACAATCTTCTCCCGGAAGAGATGGCGCGCACGCGGCTGGTTGCCTCACTCGAAAAGGGCGAATGGGATGCCTGGCGTCTGCTCGAACGGTTTGGCAGCGAGTCCGCCGGGGCCTTGACGCTACTCAAACCCGGTGACTCCCTGGCAGAACCTGGTCTCAATCGGCTGACCGATGAGCAATTGCAGGCTCGAATCCTTGCCATGCCCCATGTTCCGCTAGGATCGGATGCACCCAAGAAAATGTCGCTGGCCGGCGCCCAGGAAAAGTTGCCAGTCGTCGTCAACGAAGGCGGTGAGATTTTCGACCCGGTCGGCTCGCAGATCTCAACACACATCCTGAAACCCGATGCGCTGAGCGAGTATTACCCAGCCAGCGCAGTGAATGAGTGGTTCTGCGCCCGAGTTGCGCAAGAACTGAAGCTCAATGTCCCGCCTGTCGAATTACGCTACCTGCCTTCATGCATCTATCTTGTCGAGCGGTTCGATCGAGCCTGGGTCAACGGCACCCTGGTCCGCCGTCATGCTCTGGACGCTGCTCAGCTCCTCTCGCTGTCGGCTGGCTCAAAATACACAATGTCGGGCGCCAAGGCACTCAATGATGTTGTAAATATCTGCCGTGCCAAGGCACCCACCCGGATCGCCCTATTCCGATGGGCGCTGTTCAATGTCCTCATCGGCAACCACGATGCGCATCTCAAGAATATATCCCTGCATGCCGGGCACGAAGGCTATTCCCTGGCGCCCCACTATGATCTTCTGAGCACGGCATCCTGGGCACGACCGGAACTAGTCAATCAAGGGCCAACCTGGCCAGACATCGAGCTATCTTTCCCCATCGGTGATGCGACAAGCTTCCGGAATATCCGGCGAGAGCATCTATTTCAATTTGCCGAAGCACTAAAACTTCCCGAGAAAACCGCCAATCGTGAAATCTCCCGACTGGTAGACGGCATCATCGCCGCCGCAGACAAAGTCATGGCCGAGTTTGAACATCGCGATGACGTACCCGCCAACATGCGTGCCGGACAATTGCGCATGCTGAGGTCCATCCGTCACTTGCCGGTAGCCAACTTGCACGCCCAGCTGTCAGGCTGAAGACCGATTCACCGGCGGCACAGCCGGCCTGGTCGACCAGGCCACGAAGGCCGCTCAGGAGCCGGATTGCTTCACGATCAGGCGCGCCTTGACGGCATTGACTCCATCCCCGGAAATCCGGCCAGGCATCAGGCTGGCGATGGCTCGGCAGCGATAACCAGATGATCCGGTGGCAGCCCGGCCTCGGCGCGTTGCTGCATGGCCAGGTAGGCCTGTTCGAGGTGGCGCGTAAAGCGCCGGGTGTCGAACAGCGGATGGGTCGTCCGGTTGCTGGCCAAGCGCGACCGGAGCTCGCTCAGGACAGACGGATTTACTGCGAGTTCGAGCGCCCGCGCCTCGTAGGCAGCCAAGCTGCCGGTGATCAACTCGGGCAGGCCGAGGGCGCGCAGCAGGCTGCCGGCCATGCGCGCGGAGAAGGCGCGGCCGGCGCAGGTGAGGACCGGGACGCCGGCCCACAGGGCGTCGCTGGCCGTGGTGCCGGCGTTGAAGGGCAAGGTGTCGAGAAAGAGGTCAGCCAGTTGCAGGCGGGCGAGGTGCTCGGCATAGCGGATGCGCGGCGAGAAGACCAGGCGTTCGGGCGCGACGCCCCGCCGTTCGGCCTCGGCGCGCAGATTACGCTGCACGCTGGCGTCGGCGCTGGCCAGCCAGAGCACGCTGTCCGGCACGGCGGCGAGCAGGCGCATCCAGATATCGAAGAATTCCGGCGTCAGTTTGTAGGTGTTGTTGAAGGCACAAAAAACGAAGGCTTTTTCCGGTAGACCGTGGAAAGCGCGCGTTTGCGGCTGAGCATCGATGACGCGCCGGTCGTCGTTGCCCTGGAAGCACTCGGGCAAATAAACGACCTGCTCGGCGTAGTGAGGGCGCGCCACCTCAGGGATGACGAAGTCGTCGGCGATGATGTAGTCGATGTAGGCCGCGCCCATGCTGCCGGGGAAGCCGAGGTAATTGACCTGCACTGGTGCCGGCCGGGCCGCGAAGATGGCGGTGCGGGCATCCTGGGTGTGGCCGGTGAGGTCGATGGCGATATCGATTTCCAGGTCGCGCAGCAGGCGGGCGACTTCGTTGTCGTTCAGGGCCGAGGCGTCGATAAAATGCTCGAAGGCGGCAGCTACCCGAGTGGCCATGGCGCTGCCGTCGCCTGGCTTCAGCGAAATGCCCCAGACTTCGAAGCGGCCCCGGTCGTGCGCCTCGAAGACGCCGGCCAGCAGGTAGCTCAAGGCATGCTCGCAAAAGTCGGCCGAGACGTAGGCGAGACGAATCCGCTGGTGAGCGTAGGGCTGGCCGCTGCACAGCGGGGTGGCAGCTGGCGGATACTTGGCAGCGGTGTAGGCTTGGGCGCAGCGCAGTTGCAGCGCCGGATCGTCGCTCACGGCAAGGAAAGGGAAAGGCATGTCGCGGACGACGCCGTCGGCGCTGGCCACCAAGGCGTTGCGCTGTTCGGCGTGGCGCCGCCAGTTGGTGACGAATTGCCGGCAATGGAAAAGCCGGCCGAGGGCGTAGCGATGGTCCGGCACCAAGGTCAGCAGGTGCTCGTAGGTGGCCGCGGCATCGTCGTAGCGCCCGAGGTCCTGTTCGGCGCCACCGCGGTTGTAGAGTGCCTCGGGGAAAGCCGGCCGGCGAGCCTGCGCCTGGTCGAAGGCGGCTATGCCCTCTTCCACCCGGCCCTGATCGAGCAGCACATTGCCAATGTTGTAGTGGACTTCAGGAATATCGGGGCGAAGATGCGCCGCATTGCCGTAGGCCAGCAGCGCTTCGTCTGGGCGCCCCAGCGCGAGCAGCGCGTTGCCGCGCCAGTAATGCGCCTCGGCATCGTTGGCCGTGTGCTCAAGGATACGCTCGAAGCAGTTCAGGGCATCGGCATGTTTGTTCAACACCATGAGGGCGACGCCGTACTGACCCCAGGCGCCGAGATGCCCCGGTGCTAGCCGCAGGCAGCGCGCCAGCGGAGTCACAGCCTGGTCGGCCTGGCCTTGGGCGATCTGGGTAATGCCGAGGTTGAAGAGCGCTTCGATGAAATCCGGCCGCGAGGTCAGGGCGCGCCGGTAGCTGGCGGCTGATTCGGCGAGCCGCCCCAGTTGGCGCAGGACATTGCCCCGATTGTTCAGCGCTTCGACGAATTTCGGCATCAGGGCCAGCGCCCGGTCGTAGCTGGCCAATGCCTGTTCAGGGTGGCCGAGTTCCTGCTGCGCCAGGCCCAGGTTGCAGTGCAAACCCGGGGCGTCGGGCGCCAGATCAATGGCACTTTGCAGTAGTTCAGCCGCGGCCGCGAAGCGCCCTTTCTGGTATTCGATGACGCCAAGAAACTGCAGCGCATCGAGATGTTGCGGCACGGCCGTCAACACCTGCCGGAAGTACACCTCGGCCGGGGCCAGTTGCCCCTGTTGCAGCAGGGAAATGCCCTGATCGAGAATGAATTGCAGATTGCCCGGCATTGCCGAGCGCCCGGCGCCGGGTGCGGATTGGCGGGTTATTCCCTTGCTCATGAATCGACCTTGGTCTGCGATGACCGCAGCATCAGAATGAAATGCCGGCTACTTTAGCGAAGCAATGTTGCATTCCGGAGACGGCACCACGGGTGGCTAGCGTTCCGGCGATGACAGAGCGCCCCCCGCTTGTGCCTCGGGATTGGCGTTCGCTTGCTGCCCCCCGCCGCTACTGATGAATCGCCATTCGGTATAACTCGCGGCGCCCTCGAAATCACCCTGATCGGCGGCAAATCCCGCCACCTTGATCGGCTTGTCCGAGGAGCGGCTGGCGACGCCCATGATGCGGCCTTCCTGCCTGATCAGCTCCCACTCGCCATCGGCCGTCATCGGATCGCGATAGAGGCGGCGCAGGTGGTGGGTCGGGTTGGGGTAGCGCTTGTCCTGCAGCAGGTCTTCGAGCTTGTTCGGGAACTGTTTTACGGCGCCGGGCGATTTGCCGTAATAGCTGCCGATGGCGCGACGGTATTCCTCGCCGATGAACAGCAGCTCCTTTTCCTTCTCGCGCCGGCTTTCCATTTGCCACAGTGCGCCGGTCCCGGCCAGCGCAATGCCGGCGATGGCGACGGCAAACATCACGCCGAGGAAGGTAAAGCCAGCCTGACGACCGATTTCATTTTTGGCCAAAAACTCCGGTTGACCGTGGCAGATCACCATGTCGAATAATCGCTGCCGTTCAGGCCCTGCCCTTCAGCCCCACTGCGGATATCCCAGACTTTGCGCTGGCCCGGCTCGTCCGGCGGCGGCACGATGACCCAGGTTTCGGTGCTTTCGGTGATCGGGTCGGGCGGCACCTTGCGCAGGTAGCGCTTGGTGACCAGCTCTTCAATCGTTTCCGGGTAGCGCCCGGTGTCACCGCGATATTTGTCGACAGCATCGCGCATGACTGCCAGCGACTCGCGCAGTGAGGCTTCCTTGGCCCGGTCGAGATGCTGGAAATAGCGTGGCACGGCGATGGTGAGCAGCGTGGCGATCACCGACATGACGACGAGCAGTTCGATCAGCGTGAAGCCTTTTTTACGGGAATTCATGCCTCACCACTCCCGGTACGGCGTGCCATTGAGGCCAACGCCCTTGGCCAGCGAATAGACGTCAAAAACATCGGCGCCTTCAACCGGCGCATCGGGCGGGCTGGCATAGCTGCGCTTGCCCCAGGTCAATTCCGCCGGCAGTGCCGGATCATCGGCAAACGGGTCGCGCGGCAGGCGGCGCAGAAAATACAATTTGGCCTTGTTCGGGTCCTGCACGTTTTCGACGCCTTTGGCCAGGTCTTCGAGACGACGTGGATAGCCGCTTTCGTCGACCTTTTTCTCCAGCTTGCCCTCGTCGACGGCCCGTCGATAGGCGTCCAGGCCACCGCGAATTTCCCGCAAGGCGGCCCGCAACTCGACTTCCTTCTGCCGCTTGGCCGTCATCTCGATCATCGGCATCGCCGTCATCGCCAGAATGCCGACGATGGCGACGGTGATGACCAGTTCGATCAGCGTGAAACCCCGGCCCGGCTTGCCGATCATGGCTAGTTCAGCTTGAGCGCATGCGAAACGGCAGCCCCGGAGTAAGGCTCGCCGCTTTCCAGCGTCGCCCCGGTCACGTCGATCCGGGTATCGCCCTTGGCCCCCGGCAGGACGCGCAGGCGCAGGCTGCCGTGCCCTTGATCAACGCGCAGCAGTATCCGTCCGGGCGATACCGCCGCCGGCTGAACCACCTCGAGCAGCGTCGAGTCGTAGGCCACATCGACCATCAAGGCACTGGTTTGCCCCGGCGCCATGACGCTGATATCGACCTCGGCGCCAGCGATAGCCTCTGCCGGCCCGCCAAGTTGGAGCCCCTCGAAAACGGGCGGCGGCACCGGCTGCCCAGGATCAACGACTTCCGCGCCAAAACGTGGCCCGCCACCACCGGCCGCTGCGACGCCGCCGCGCGGCGCCACGGCCAGCGACTTCGGACCCTGCGACTTGATGATCATCGGCGCCGAACCAACGGCCGCTTCGGTACCCGACGGCAAGGCCGGCTGACCGAAGTCCGGCCGATGAATGTTACGCAGCACGCGCGGCGTGATGAGCAGGATGATTTCCGTCTTGACCGAGGTGTCACGCTGGCTGCCAAAGAGACGACCAACCACCGGAATTTCGCCAATCCCCGGGATATGGCTGGTGGACTTGCGCTCCTCGTCGTTGATCAACCCGGCCAGCACCTGGGTTTCGCCATTTTTCAGACGCAGCGTGGTGCTCGCGCTACGCGTGCCGACCTGATAAGCCAGCGAACTGGAGGGGCCGGACACTTCCTTGACGATGCTGCTCACTTCCAGCCCGACCTTCATCGACACTTCGTCGTCGAGCGTGACATTCGATTCAACGTCGAGCTTGAGGCCAACATCGAGATAGGTGACCGACGCCGAAACGCCGACGTTGGCCGTCGAGGTGGTGGTGAATATCGGCAGCTTGTCGCCGATGTGAATCTTCGCCTTCTCGCGGTTCTTGACGCGAATGCGCGGGTTGGCCAACACGTTGGTATCGCTGTTCTGGCCCTTGAGATTGAGCGTCAAGCCCGGGTTGGCGACGAAGCTGGTCAGACCGGAAGCATTTTTGAGACTGATATAGCCGGGTGTCAGCGTCCCGCCCGGTACGACGTTCTGCAAAATTCCGGCGGCCGTGCTCGTCGTCGTCGTGATCGTCTGCTGCAGAGCGCCATAACCAACCGAATCCGGCCAATCCACCCCAATCTCGTTCAACCGGCTACGCGTAACTTCCAGAATCTCGACCTCCAGCATCACTTCCGGCTCGGCCAGATCGAGTGACTCGATCAACCGTTCGACCAGCCGCATGGCGTCCGGCGTGTCCTTGACGATGAGCAGGTTGAGCTTTTCGTCGGCAAAGACGTCCTTGCTCTTGGCCACCGTCTTGACCAGTATCTGCGCCTGCTTGACGTCGGCATTGGCCAGATAGAAGCTGCGCACCACCAGTTCCTGATACTCCTTGGCCTTGGCCGGCGTGTTCGGGTAGATCAGGAAGCTGTTGTCATTGAGCTGGCGCTTTTCCAGCTGGTTGGTTTTCAGGATTAAATTGAGGATGTCTTCGAGCGGGCTGTTGCGGACAAAGAAGGTCACCTTGGTGTCACCCTTGACGTCCTTGTCGAACACGAAATTGAGGCCGGACGAACGGGCAAGCACTTCGAAGACCGATTTCAGTGTCGCATCGCGGAATTCCAGCACGACCGGCTTGGCCAGCGCCGCCTTGACGGCCGGGTTGGCCGACGGATTCATTTCCTTCTCGCGCAACACATCGATCTGTTGCTGCAGCTTGCGCGCCACCGGATTGAGCGTGTCCTGGGCCCGTACGGTACGCACCACGCGCTCGGCACCGAGCAGGTCGCCCTTCTTCAACAACTGTTCGGCCTGGGCCAGATTGGCGGCATTTTTTCGGTCGACCGCGAGTTGTTCGAGGCCCTGGATGGCCCGCGTATTCCTTCCATCGATACCCAGTGCGCGACGGTAAGCGGCTTCGGCAGCATCTAGCTTGCCGGCCGAGCGCTGACGATCGGCATCATCGAGATAGGCATCGACCGACTCGCCCTTGTGGCGAATCATTGCCGCCTTGATCTCGGCATCGCGCGGACGATCACGCGCTGCCTTTTCCAGAGAAGCGACCCCCTCCTCCTTCTTGCCGGCCGCCATGAAATCGAGGCCGTCCCGATAGGCCGGATGGGAACACCCACCCAGCAAAACTGCCAGGAGCAGAAAAACCGAGCCTTGCTTCAGAGCACTATCGAATCGGGTGTGCATCAATTTGAACCGTTACAAAATCTTATTATCGTAGGAAGCCAGCATTACAGGCGTGTTAAAGACAGGTAAATATACCAGTTGAATTCCGCTCCGCGCTTCATACGGCTGAAACTTGAGGTCGCAATACTCCCTGGACACAGTGCCATCGCGCCAGCACCGGCCACGACGAAGGGAGATATCGATGCAACAGTCAGTTTCCGACACCCAGTATCCGCCCGAAGACATGCAGGCCCTGCGCCAGCTGATCGCTCAGCTTGCCCCTCAATGTGGTGTCGACCTGGGCAATCGCGCGTCAATTCGCTTTTTTCTGGACAGCGACCAGGCCGCCTGGCGCAACGAAAGCATCGATCCGCGAATCTGCCAGGAATTGCGCACCATGATGATTCTGCTCTTTCGCCTCGAAGCGAGCAGCAGCGAAGATCTCGGCGTTGAAGGCTTGCGTCGCCTATGGCGACAGCATGGTGAAATCATGGCCCGCTACGGTCAGCAGGCCCACTGAGGCACACAATTTCGGGCCAGCCAAAACAGCGCCACGTCGATTGGCATCCGTGCATATCGCCATCCGCCAATTTGTTGCAACGCTGACCGTTTACTAGTCCGTTCAGATCATATCTATCAGGCATGGCGTATCAACGCCTGTCATGCCGACTCCCTATTCTTGGCCCATCCGGATTCGTATCCGGAATACGTCAACCAACCAAAACTCTGGGGAATGCCATGATTCGCAAGACTGCTCTCGCTCTTCTGCTGGCTGCGGCCGGCATCAACGCTCACGCTGCACTGTCGGCTGGTGATATCGCCTTCACATCTTTCAACGCCGACGAAGATAGCTGGGCCATCGTTGCCCTCAAGGATATCTCCGCCAACACCTCCGTCTACTTCAGCGACAACGAGTGGAACGGTTCCGCCTGGAACGACACCAACGAGCACTCACTGGTGTGGAATTCCGGCACCCAAACCATCGCCGCCGGCACCGTCGTCAGCTTCCTCGAAATCGACGCCTCGCCTGACGTCATCTCGGCTTCTATTGGTACCTTGAGCGTGGCTGCCGGCACCGGCACCAACCTCGGTCTGTCGAAGAGCGATGAAACCTTCTACGCATTCCTCGGCACCAGCGCTGCTGCACCGACTACCTTTCTGACGGCGATCACCACCGAAGCCAACAGCGCCCTGGCCAACATTACCAACGCCGGCCTGACGATCGGCCTCAATGCCACCGCTCTGAGCAACGATGCCGACTTTGGTGAATACGCCGCCACCCGTGCTGGCCTGGCCACTTTTGGCGCCTACGCACCGCTGGTTTTCAATAACGCCAACTGGACGATGGCAGGCAGCGGCGAATTCACCGGGCAAGCGTTGAACACCACCGCATTCAGCGTCACCGCCGTCCCCGAGCCGAAGAATTACGCCATGTTCCTCGCCGGTCTTGGCCTGATGGGTGTGATCGCCCGTCGCCAAAGCAAGCGCTAAGCCCCACGACAACCGACCGGGGCTTGTCGCTTCGGTCGGGCCACATTTGAAACAGCCGGCTGAATCCATGATTGGCCGCTGCCCCAAGGAGATTTTCATGTTCAAACTTTCCACCCTGGCCCTCGTTCTGGCCAGTGCCTTCGCCGCACCGGCCTTCGCCGCCTGCCCCGACGCTTCGACCAGTGTTACCTTCGGCACCTACAACTCCGGCGTAACCAATCGCGCCGTGTCCGGTACCTGCACTATCGATGACCAGATTCTCGACGACGAACAACAGTGGGGCAGCCAGGCCACTTTTCTTTCGCATGTTTCGACGGTCACCTTCAATCTTCTGAAGACCGGCAAGATCAGCGCCATCGAGCGTAACAAGTTGATGGCCGCAGCCCAGGCCTCCGGCATCGGCAACTCGATCAAGGTCAAGCTGATGGGCTTCAACGATTTCCACGGCTACATCAAGGCTGGCGAAGGCTCGTCCAGCAACCCGGGCGTCGCCCGCTTCTCCACCAAGATCAAGGCCCTGCGCGCCCAGAACAGCCTGAACGCCGTCGTTTCGGCCGGCGACATGATCGGCGCCAGCCCGCTGACTTCCGCCCTGTTCAAGGACGAGCCGACCATCGAAGCGATGAACCGCATCGGCATCGATTTCAACTCGGTGGGCAACCACGAGTTCGACGAAGGCAAGACCGAACTGCTGCGCATGAAACAGGGCGGCAACCACCCGACCGACGCATTCTCGGGCCTTGGCCTGCCGCAAGACCTCAAGAACGGCGAATTCGCCGGCGCCACGTTCGACTTCCTGTCGGCCAACGTCGTTGAAACCGAATCCGGCAGCACCGTCTTCCCGGCCTACGGCGTCAAGAACTTCCTCGGCAACAAGGTCGCCTTCATCGGCATGACCCTCGAAGCCACGCCGACCATCGTCTCGCCGTCCGGCGTTGCCGGTCTTGAATTCCGCGACGAAGCCAACACCGTCAATGCACTGATCCCGACCCTGCAAGCCCAGGGCATCAAGAGCGTCGTCGTGCTGATCCACGAAGGCGGTTTCGATACCACGTCCACCATCAACGATTGCACCGGCATCTCCGGCCCGATCGTCGATATCGTCAATCGCCTGCATCCGGAAGTCGACCTGGTGATCTCCGGCCACACCCACGCTGCCTACAACTGCCTGATCAACAACAGCAACGGCCAGCCGGTTCGCGTCACGTCGGCCGGCCAGTACGGCCGCAACCTGACCGACATTGACATGGTCATCGACACCAAGACGAAGAACGTCCTGAGCATCGCTGCCACCAATCTGGTCACCGGCACCGGTGTGGCGACCGCCGAAGACCCGGCCCTGACCGACCTCGTCGCCCACTACGATGCTGCTGCCGCCGTCCCGGCCAGCCGCGTTATCGGCAAGATCACGGCAGGCATTACCAAGACGAACAACGCCGCCGGCGAATCCGCCCTTGGCGACGTCATTGCTGATGCACAACTGGCCGCCACGGCCAGCGCTGCGACCGGCGGTGCCGTCATCGCCATGATGAACCCGGGCGGCATCCGTGCCGATCTGCCGTATAACCTGGCTTCCGCCGGCTTTGCCTACGACGGCGCCGTGACCTACGGCAACGCCTTCACCGTCCAGCCCTTCGGCAACTCCCTGGTGACGCTGACCCTGACCGGCGCGCAGATCAAGACGGCACTGGAAACCCAGTTCGTCGGCTGCAACGGCCAGACTCAGGAACGCATCCTTCAGATCTCCAACGGCTTCAGCTACGCCTACACCGCCGCCAATGCCTGTAACGCCCGCGTCACCTCGCTGACCCTGAACGGCCTGCCGGTCGATTCCGCTGCCAGCTATCGCGTCACGGTCAACAGCTTCCTGGCTGATGGCGGCGACGGCTTCATCGTCCTCAAGAACGGCACCGACCGCCTTGGTGGCGAAGTCGATACCGATGCCTTCGAGAAGTACCTGCAGGCCAACCCGAGCGGCGTTGCCCCCGGCCCGCAGAACCGCATCGTCAAGAACTGACCAACTGACCCTATTTAGAGAACCTCATCATGAAAACCAATCTACTCAAACCTCTCGTCGCTGCCCTGCTGCTGGTAGGCTGCGTCTCCGCCCAGGCGGCCCATTTCGAAGTCCAGAGCTACACCGCTTCCAGCGTTTATAGCGGCATGGTCAATTTCGAAGCGTTCAAATATGAAGGCGACGACCTTTCCGGTGGCGGCGATGTCCTGACCATGGCTTCCGGGATCGACGCCAGCACGGATTACACCCATGCCGGTTCGGCCTTTGGCAGCTTCTTCAATGGCCAGACTCTCGATCTATCGACCTCGGTCAGCTTCGACTCGGCCAACGCCATCAACTACTTCGGCATGGCTGTCGCGGTGGAAAAAACCATCCAGTTGAAAGTGGTCGCCGACAGCAGCGATATCGGTTCGATCGTCAATGTCAGCTTTGCTGGCTTGTCCCAATCGGTAAACAGCCTTGCCGGCGCCACCGGCTCCTTCCAGACGAGTATTCGCGTCATGAACGGCAGCACCTTGCTGGGCAGCTTCAACACCAACCAGTATGCCGACCAGAACGTCTCCTTTGCCTTCACGGCTAATGCCGGCGACATCCTGACCCTGTCCGCATCCCAGGGTTCCCACATGAATGCCACCGGGCCGATCAATGCCAGCCTGACCGGCATGCTGAATGGTGAATTCACCGTCACCGCCGTTCCCGAGCCGGAACAGTACGCCATGTTGCTGGCCGGTCTTGGTCTGATCGCCGGCGTCGCCCGTCGCCGCAGCAGCCGCTGATCCATAACGGTGAAACCGCACGGGCTGCCCGGCCCGTGCGGTTTTTTGCCTCGGCGTGCGGCGCGGACCGGGCAACTGCCCAAGTCCCGCCACTTCCACGGTCAACCGGAAATTTTGGCCGATTTTCAAATGCCGCCCCGCCGCTCTGCTCTCAGGAGATTCTTGTGTCCAAGTTACTTCGCATCACCGCCCTCGCTACCCTGCTGTGCGCTGCCGTGCCGGCAGCCCAGGCCGCTACCTACAGCTTTTCCGGAATGATGGATTCCGGCTCGCTGATCGGCGAAAGCTTCACCGGCAACTTCAGCTTCGATGACCTTGGCCTGGCCGGTGTCAATCTCGAGATTCGCAGCCTGAACAGCCTGAGCCTGAGCTTCCTCGGCAATACCTACACGTTTGGCAATGCCGACGCGATGCCCGATGTGAGCTTTCTGAACGGGAGCTTTCTTGGCCTCTCGTATTCGGTCACAACCAGCACGCTGGGGTTCAGTGTCATTCCCGGCTTCAGCGATACCTCTGAGGCCTACGTTGCCTACGACATGTTGAGCGGTGGAAACGTCGTTGACGATCAGTCAGGTTACGGATCCATCGTTTACCTCCCGGTTCCCGAACCCGAGTCCTACGCCATGCTGCTCGCCGGTCTTGGCCTGATCGGTGTGGTCGCCCGCCGCCGTTCCCAAGCCGCCTGATCAGCACTGCATTCAGAGAATGGCTCCTGCGGGGGCCATTTTTTTGACTTTTCTCCCCGCCCAGGCGGCCCATCCAATATTCGCCATGAGTGACACGCCATGAAAATTCGCCCTTCAGCCCCCCATCAATTCGCCCGCAACATCATCGCCGCCAGTCTGGTCGCCGCCATGGCGCCGGCCTTCGCCGATGCCACCTACCAATCCCTGCCCTTTAGCCAGAACTGGTCGAATACCAGCCTGATCAGTGCCAACGGCAACTGGAACGGCGTACCCGGCATCATCGGCTACCGCGGCGACAGCCTGACCGGAGCAACCGGCACCGACCCGCAGAGCATTCTGGCCGACGGCGCCGCCACGCCCGTCGACGTCATCGCCAACCAGACTTCGACCAGCATTTCAAACGGCGGCGTCGCCGAATTTGAACTCGCCAATCCGACCATTGCGCTGCAGGGCTCGGGCACCGCCGACGCGCCTTTCATCCAGATCCATCTGAACACCACCGGTTTCCAGAACATCCAGGTTGCCTTCAACCTGCGCGATATCGATGGCACGGCCGACAACGCAATCCAGCAAGTCGCCCTGCAATACCGCGTAGGCAGCAGCGGAAATTTCATCAACGTCCCGGCCGCTTACGTCGCTGACGCAACGACCGCCAATAGCGCCACCCAGGTCACCCCGGTCAGCGTCATGTTGCCCGCCGCCGCCAACGACCAGGCGCAATTTCAACTTCGCATCATGACCACCAACGCTGCCGGCAGCGACGAGTGGGTCGGCATCGACGACATCATGATCAGCGCCGACGGCACCGGTGGCGGCGAAGTTAACCAGCCCATCACCACCACCTGCCCCGCCGCCAGCCTGGCCCAGGGCGAAGCCGGCAGCATCATGCTTTCCGCCACCGACGCCGATAGCCGCGTCAATACTGCCAGCCTCGCCACCGACGCCCCGACCGGCTTCACGCTCGGAACCCTGACCAGCGCTTCAGCCGACGGTGCCAGCGCCTCGGTCGCGCTCAATGCTGCCGCCAGTCTGGCGGCCGGCAATTACGCCGTCGTCGTCAACTTCGGCAACGATGATGCCCAGACCGCCAGTTGCACGGTCAATGTCACGGTCAGCGGCATCACTGCGATCCACGCAATCCAGGGCAGTGGCACGACCAGCCAGCTGGTTGGCCAGAAGGTGACAACCCAAGGCGTCGTCACCAAGGTCATCAACAGCGGTTTCTTCATGCAGGACGAAACGCCAGACAGCGATCCAACCACCTCGGAAGGCATCTACGTCTATACCGGCTCCGCGCCCACCGTACTGCCTGGACAACGCGTCCGCGTCGCCGCCACGGTGGCCGAATACGCCGTCGGCACCGGGGCCGGGGCTGTCGCCAACCCGCTGACCGAACTCACCAGCCCGGCAGTTACCGTGCTCGCCTCCGGCCTCAGTATCGCGCCGACCACCATCACCTTCCCGGAAGTCGTCGAAGGCGATCTTGAGCATGTCGAAGGCATGCTGGTCCAAATCGAAGGCCCACTCACCGTCGGCCAGAACTACTTCCTCGGCCGCTACGGCCAACTCACGGTTTCAGCCAATGGCCGCCTGGAAAAGCCGACCAACCGCTACCCGGCCGGCAGCGCCGAAGCCCTGGCGATGGCCGACGACAATGCCCGCCGCCGCATCCTGCTTGATGACGGCTCCAGCCTGCAGAACGTCAACCCGACCCCGTACCTGGCCAACGACAACACCGTACGCGCCGGCGACACTATCGATGGCCTGACCGGCGTCATCGACTACGGCCTGGCAACCAGCACCAGTTCCGGCCTCAGCGACTACCGCATCCAGCCAACGGAAGCACCGGTCATCAGCCGGACCAATCCGCGGACGACGGCGCCGGAAGCGGTCGGCGGCAACGTCAAGGTGGCCAGCTTCAACGTTCTCAACTACTTCACCACCTTCACCAACGGCCAGAACGCCGAAGGCCTGACTGGCCTGGGTTGTGCACTGGGTGGTGCTACAGCCGCTAACAACTGCCGCGGCGCCGACAATGCTGCCGAATTTGCCCGCCAGAAGGCGAAGATCGTCAACGCCATCAAAGCCCTCAACGCCGATGTCGTCGGCCTCATGGAAATCCAGAACAATGGCAACGGAGCCGTGCTCGACCTGGTCAACGCACTTAATGCCGCCACCGCAGCCGGGACCTACGCCAGCGTCGCCCTGCCCAATGGCGGCACCGGCACTGATGCCATCCGCGTCGCGCTGATCTACAAGCCAGGAAAAGTCAGCACCGTGGGCGCCGCCGTCAGCGACAGCAACACAATCCACAACCGCCCGCCACTGGTCCAGACTTTCTCTGCCGCCAATGGCGAGAAGTTCAGCGTCGTGGTAAATCATTTCAAGTCGAAGAGCAGTTGCCCAACCTCCGGCGATGATGCCGATCAAGGCGATGGACAAGGTTGCTGGAATGCACTTCGCACCGAACAGTCCCAGGCACTGCGCGCCTACATTGCCGGCCTCCAGGCAAGCAGCGGCGATGCCGACGTGATCGTCATTGGCGACCTCAACGCCTACGGCAAGGAAGACCCGATTCTGGACTTCACCGCTGCCGGCTATGTCAATCAGGTCGACCGCTTCAACAACCTGGGTTACTCCTACGTCTTCGATGGGGAAGCCGGTTACCTCGATCACGCCCTGGCCACCCCCAGCCTGAGTGCCCAGATTGCCGGAGCCGCCCACTGGCGTATCAACGCCGACGAGCCGGCCATCATTGATTACAACCTCGAGTACAAGCAGCCGGCTTGCACCACCTGCGGCCCGGACTACTACACGAACACGGTCTATCGCTCGTCTGACCATGATCCGGTTGTCATCGGCCTGAATCTGCTCAAGCAGATCGGCGGCACTGCAGGTCGCGACACCCTGACGGGCACGGCAGGCGACGACGTGATCACCGGCGGCATCGGCGCCGACTCCCTGACCGGCGGTACCGGCGCAGACCAGTTCGTGTTCACCAGCCTGCGCGACGGCGTCGACACCATCACCGACTTCCAGCCTGGCATCGACCGCATCGTGCTGACCCAGCTCCTCCAATCCGTCGGCATCACCAGCGCAAACCCTATTGCCGGCGGCTACGTCACCTGCAAAACCGTTGGTACCGATGCGATGATTGGCATCGATCCCGATGCAGGCGCCGCAGCGATCAGCCGGAATCTCGTGCTTGTCAAAAACCAGGGCTGTGCCGTCGCAGCTCCTGGAAACTTTGAGTTTTAATCACGGCGCAAACGGTCTGAGCGGGGTATCGAACCACACCCTGCCAAAGACCTGAACTGACAAATACCACGCAGATCAAGTTTCCCGGCCACTTCGCCAAACCATGAGGTTTGGCGAAGTGGCCGGGATTTTTTTGGCTATGCGGCAATATTCGCCAAAACTGGGAGCGACGAGCTCAATGAGGCAAGCATAACTTTGGGAGATTGTTCCCTGATCTTGCACTTGAAACCCCAGAAACGAAAAAGGCCAATCCGAAGATTGGCCTAACTCGTTGATTCTCTTGGTCGGGGCGGCGGGATTCGAACTCGCGACCCCTTGCACCCCATCAGGGTAAAAGCGTATCCCAGAGCATCCAACGACATCCCAGAAACCATCTCAACACATTGTTTTGTATGTAGAAAAACACCTTTACCATTCCAGTATCGTCCCATACAATCCAACCACATCCGGCAAATCTGTGGGGGGAAATGTGGGGGGAATTCTACCCCACTAACCCATCCCCGACAAGGAGGCAAGCATGGGTAAGCTGACCGTCAAGGAACTTGAGGCACTTGGCAACAAGGACCATGGCAAGAAACTTCGCGAAGATGGTGGCCTTATTGGGTCGGTACGCTGCGGTTCTAACGGGGCGTCGGTTTACTTCGATTGGCGCTATCGCTTCGATGGCAAAGTGAAGCAAATCTCTGTCGGTGCTTGGCCCAAATTGTCTCTCGCATCTATCCGCTCCGAACGAGACCGGCTAAAAGTAGAGGTTGACGGTGGATACGATCCAACAGAACGCCGCAAAGCGGAACGACTCAAGGTCAAAGTCGACCAGTTGGAAGAAGTAGAAAAACAACAGAAGAGGCTTGACGAAATTGTCGCCCAGCAGGCTAGGCTCACCGTCCAAGGGCTATTCGAGCATTGGGCCGAGGTCGATCTGATACGTCGCAAAGATGGGGGTAAAGAAGTCCGGCGGATGTTCGAGAAAGATGTGCTTCCGAAGTTGGGCGCCTTCCTCGTCACGGATGTCAAGAAAGGGCACATCACACTGGTCACCGATCCTCTGTTAGCAAGAGGCGTAAACCGGATGGCCAAACTTGTATTTTCTTTAGTTCGGCAGATGTTCCGGTTTGCTGTTGATCGAGACTACATCGAAGCCGACCCAACCGCGAGTATCCGAAAGGTCAAGATCGGCGGCCCGGACACTGAACGTGAACGCGTTCTGAGCCGAACCGAAATTCAAACACTGTTCCACCAATTGCCCACCGCAAGACTGATGCCGCAAACAGAGGCTGCAGTTTGGATCGTCCTTGCAACGCTCTGCCGAATCGGGGAGCTATCGAGCGCAAAATGGTCTGACATTGACCTTGACAACAGACGCTGGCGCATCCCCGAAACCAAGAATGGCAAACCTCACGAAGTATGCCTGTCAGATTTCGCAGTAGAACACTTCCGCAAAGTAAAAGCAGTCAGCGACCCCGATATTGCGTGGGTCTACCCGGGCCGAGATAAGAAGAAGGCACTCTCCAGCAAGTCGATTACCAAGCAGCTAGGGGATAGGCAACGCAGTAGCGAGCCGATGAAACGGCGCAGCAAATCTACCTCTGCCTTGACACTACCAGGTGGAAAATGGGGACCCCATGACTTGAGGAGAACTGGCGCCACAATCATGACTCAGCTACATGTGCTCCCCGATGTCGTCGAGCATTGTCTGAATCATATCGAAGAGAATCGTACGAAGCGCGTTTATCAACGGCATACTTACGAACGTGAAATGCAGGCTGCCTGGAAGATTCTTGGTAAGCATTTGACACGACTGGCGGCTCTCCATATGACGAATGCTGCAGACTCAGACACCAAGAACACACCTCCCAAGAAAGCACTGGCGGCTCGCAAGAAAGCCGCCTCAGGGACCATTAAACAACGGCAGATCCATGCACCGTCGCCGGAAACCGCACCCACTGCACAAATGAACTGAGCGCGAACATCGAGGTGTTGCTTTTCCGATTAGAATCGCTTCCCTCCGTTGGATCAACGCTTTCACCTCGCCAACATCGAGCAATCCGACTCGGTGAGCAACGCGGCGGCCCGATGGTCCTTGCACAATCACATAGGCATGCAAGGCCACCCGCCCTCCTGTCTCCGCCATAACAGCCACCCGCTGCGCCGAGAGTTCGATCACGTCGGCGGGGGATACGCAGTCACGCTGCCGATTTTTCAGTTCGACAAGGATAATGATCCCGGCAGGATCACGGTATCCACGGTCGACCTTCGCCGTCAGGGTTATTGGACCACGTGCCCGGAATAGCTGCTCTGCATAGACATGCGTCGACCGTCGCAACTCCCGCGGTAACCAAGCTTGATCCCCTTGGCGTTTCAAGCGATGAAGCACCCAGATTAGCAAGAGGATCAACATGCCACCAGCAATCGTCTGTTCAATCATCGCCTGCCCTCCGCCGGTATAGCCTTGCGGCTATCTTGACCATGGGACGAAGCAAAGCGTGCATCAGCCGAATCAGCCACGGATGCCCCACGAGCATCCGGCACACGACCGGAGCCGCACGGTAGCAGGCAAGGATCACACCTCGGCCAAGCATTGAGCGACACAGCACCTGGTCGCGAAACGCTCGCAGCACCGAAACCTCATACCCCTCGCCATACACCAAGGTGGCGATGAAGCACGGCCCCTTGCGTACCGGCTGCTGTACCCGCCCTTCCCGGAAGAATCGCCGGTGCTCTTGCCCCCCTTGAGCCATGTCCTTTCTTTGTTGAGCTGAGCGCCGCTGACCATAACGATGCTCGAATAGCACCAAGCGCTCGCAGACACCCATCTGGGCAAGCTCCGATGCACTGACACTCTCGCGCAGGCCGGAGCGTGGCTGGCAATTGGCGCTCACGGCACGCTCCCCTTACGGGTCCGCATCGCGTGCCAGCGGCAATACTCCCGGTCAATCAGGTAATCGATCCGTGCCGCAGCGCGCCGTCTGTTCGCCTCGGGGATTCGGTACGTCACCAGCCAGTAAAGCACCACGAAGCACAGCGAGGCTGGCAGGGCCACCCATCCCAAGGCGACTGCCAAGGACCCGGCGGTCGCCAAGATTAGCAGCAGTTCACCTTCGCCAGGCCGCCGGCGTCTCCCTTCGCGAAGGAAGTTCGCCCCATCGCCCGTCGTGTGATCGATAAGAACCAACACCCGGCCCGGTCGCGAGTTTGCGACCACGATGCTCACCTCGTCCTCAATCTTCACCGAACCAACCGGCTGATCCAAAGCGAGATCGGCCACTTGCCCGCCGTCCTGTCTAACTCGCAGCCGATAGCCGCTGGGCGCATGATCCATCAGGATGTCGTCCACCCAACCATGGATGACCCGAAAGTTTTTCTGATTCATGAATATCCTCCTGATCCGCAAAGTTCGATCAATGATCGGTGATCGGTTCGCCGAACACCTCCGAGGCGAGCGGCATGGCAATCGCCGGTGCCGCCGGCAACTCTGCGGCTGGACCGTTCGCACCGGCCACCTGAACCAGGCGCGGCACCATTCCGCCCCCGGAGAGGCTCAACTGACCGATCACCCCTTCACGCGCCAGCAACCGCAACCGGTTGATCCGCTTTGTTCCCTTCTTGAAGCGGATCAGGTCGTCGTACAGTTGCGTGTCGTCAGCCCGGTCCAACTCGAACAACAAGCGGATCGTCTCGTGCTCCAGCGTTTTCTTCTCGTTCATCACGCACCTCCATGGGTCGCAGTGGCTGTACCGCTGAAGAGTTTGTCCACGTGATTCATGCCGGCAATCTGGAAGCCCCGGACGTTGGCGTGTAGCGGGTCCTTCACTTCGAGGATGCGATGCTTGGGAAACGCCTCTTTCACCGCCTTCTTGAAGAGATAGGCGCCACCGCCCACCAGAATGATGTTCTGGAAGCTGTAACTCGCATCGATCCAGCGCATCATCGAGGCCACGGCCTGCTGGGCGATCGAATGCGCCATGGGCATGGCCCGCGAGATGTCGTAGGGCTTCTGGTAAATCACCGGGTTCTTTCCGGTACGCAAGGCCAGATCGATGGCCTCGATATCGTTGTAAGGCGTACCGATGTCATGCCCGATCTCAGCCGCAATAGCCTGCAGGATGTCGAAGACTCCTCGGTTTACTGAATGGCTCTTGTTCTGCACCAAGCGCATACCTCTAGCCACCAACCAGTCGAAAGTGCGCGAACCCGGATCGAGAATCAGGCTTTGTTCCCGCTCGATGGTGGTCGTCTTCCCGTGCTGTTCGACAAAGTCGACCAATGCCCCTTGGGGCTGGGCGATGGCCAGCGCCTTGCGAACCACCACGTTTTTGCCATTGCCGATATCGTGCGTCCCGGTCACGGCTTTCTCGAGGGCCGTCTTCTTGGTCGTGAGCGCCGCCACCGGCAGCCCCACGACCAGCAGATCGATCTCAGGCTGCTTCATCAAGGCCAACGCCCCCCTCAGTAGCGCCGTGTACTCCGGCGTCTCGGTGTAGCGATCATGCATCTGGGTTGCGCGGAACGTGTCCGCAGCCAGTTCTACCTCTGGGCCGACCTCGTAGAAGAGACCATTGACCGGGATCGCGACCGTCTTGCGCCGCTCGTAGCCGGGCTGCCCCGAGGGCTCGCGCATGCTTGGGTAAGCGACTGAGGGGAAGTTGGTACAGCGAATATCGCTGCCGACCACGTTACTAACGTATTTGGTGTTGCCGAAACCGACATCCACCGCTCTGACGATATAGTCCATGTGAGGCTCCTCTATAGATTTGCGAGCGGCCAGCATCGGCATCCCGATACGGTCCGTCCACGCGAAACCCGCTCTGCTTACCCCGGCTATCGCAATCAGCCTCGACCATATTCGAAGTCCAGTCGACCTGAGTTGCGATGAAAGTCAAGTTCCTGCGCCGGGTGCCCAAGCGCCTTCCGCGTCGCACTACGCTCTCACTGGATCGGGGTACGTCAAGGCCACATTTCCAGCGGCTATCCCAGGGAAAACTGCGGCAAGAAGTCGAAACGCTCACGGTGGTAACCAGAGGCCGAGTTAGCGCCCGTCAAGCCCTTATTTGGCCTCGCTCCGGTCTTCGCCTGAAAAATAAACGCACCCTGTGTTTCGGTTTCAAGTGCCATCCGCAAGCCCCTGCATCTGGGGGCCGTTACCTGGTTCCCCCATTGACCTACTCTCGCTCAAGGTGTGAACTACAGGCTCCCGAGGCCTCCTGGCCTGCTCCATCGCGGAGCAAAAGGCGTTGCGGTCGTTACCCGCCTCTTCAGCCCCGACCTTGAGTCGGGTTGGCACGGTCCCTGAGACCCTGCCCGAAGCTGTTCCAAACGTAGTGCAACGCTAGACCTTGCCGGCAGTTCCCTGTCGAATGCTCCTTGAGGGCGTGTCTTGCGTTCGGTTCAAACGGCCGGCACCCGATGCCACGCCCCTGTTCCCCGTCATCGTTCGAGCACGCGCATTGCGCAGCACACGTCGTGTAAGCCTTCTTGGGCTCCGCGTGTGAAGCCGCTCGTACGCCTGTACTGCCCTGGACTTTCGGTCAGGGGCGGACCCATGCAGATGGATGACGCTACGAATCGAGGACTGATCCCCCTGTAGCGCAAGGCCAGACCTTCGCGCCGATGTTGTCCCCACCTTCGAGGCGAGGCTGCATCACCAATCCCGTCGAACGCAGAAATGCGGAAGCGGACGGATCACCGTTTCATTTTTAAGACTGACCGAGCCGGAGGCCGTGCATAAGGCGCGACACCGGCAATCCCTGGGTAGGTGTGGCGTGCTCGTGGTCGCACACCGTGCCGAAGCACTCGACCACGTTTTGCGGACGCGACGGAATCTGCGCCCGCAACGAACCGATGGATTCCACCCAATACATCTGCTGTGGGTTGACGGGACAGCGCACGGCTCGCTTCGGAGATTTGCCATGTCTACTTTTAACGCTTCCCATTCCCGCCGCCGGGCTCAAGGTTCCATTGGCTCGGGCCGTGCTGCCCAACACCAACCAGCACGCCGTCAGGAGTGGGCTTCACTCACGCCCACCGAGATTCTGAGCCGCTACCGGCCGGGCAAGGCCGATCCGCTACAGGTGCTCGATGTGCTGCTGGAACTGTTCAACACGCAGCACACCGCGCTCGACAAGACGGTCTCGCACAAGACACGACAGGAACGGGCCGACTTCCTGCGCCGTTTCTTCCGAGACCTCAAGGTGAAGGCCAATTTCGCCACCGTACCCGATCCCCGTAATCTCGGTGACCGGCACATCCGGGCCATCGTCGCCGTCTGGCGCGAAGAGAGACTCGCTCCGGCGACAATCCAGACTTATCTGAGCTTCCTACGTGGACTGGCGCTGTGGCTGAGCAAACCTGGCTTCATCCGGTCGCCGGCCTACTACGGCCTCTCGCCCAATGAATATCAGCGCGACGAAAACGCTCAGCGCGACAAGAGCTGGACGGCGGCAAGCATCGATATCGACGCCGTGGTTGAACAGGTCATTGCGTTCGACCGCTACGTCGGCGCTTCATTGGGATTGATCCGGACGTTCGGACTGCGCCGCAAGGAATCAGTGATGATCCGCCCGCATCTGTGCGTGGTGCCTTTCGAAGCCACAGGCCTGCCACCCGGGGAAAGGCAGGCCGACAACTACATGCGAATCAAGGAAGGCGCGAAGGGTGGAAGGCGGCGCTTTGTGCCACTGGATTCAGAGCAACGCATCGCAGCTTTAGAATTCGCCCAGGCAGTCGTTCCGGGAGAGGAGGCGCATCTGGGCGATCCTCGCCACAGTCTGAAGCACAACCTGCGGCGCTTCGACTATGTGATGGCGAAGTTCGGCATCACGGCGGACGGCCTGGGTGCCACGGCGCACGGGCTACGCCATGAAGCGATGATCGACCACTACACGACCAAGGCTGGCGGGACGCCACCGGTCCGAGGCGGCGGTGATGTGCCTCCCGAGGAGGACGCGGCGGCAAGACTCTCGGCCGCCCGGCTGGCCGGACACAATCGCGCTAGGGCGGCAGGCGCTTATTTAGGTGGGCTACTGCCACGACAAGCGGCGTTGAAGGACCAGGCAAAAGACAGCCTGCCCTGCACATCCGATGCGGAAAAATCACCCGGAGGGCATTGAACTGGGGCCATGCGGCCCGTTCAAAACGAAACGGGGAACTGGGAAACTTCCCCGCCCCCGCTTTTCCTGCCTTTGGAGTTCCTTCAGCTTTCCATGCGGCGCCGCAATCCCTCCCGGTAGAGGATTCCCCCGATGCGACAAAGTAGCGCCTCATCGTCCTCGGCAAGTTCCAGGGTATCCATCCAGATGGCCAACTGGACGACGGCATCGTCGATGGCTTCGGCGCTGCCGCTAATGTCCAGCAATTCAGCATGCGCTTCAAACTGCTTGATGATGGGATGGTCAATCACAGATCACCTCTCGCTTGCTTAATTCAGGCCCAACTGCCCCAAGGCACATCCATCGTTTGAGTTCAGGGGCCGGCGGAGGGCGCAGCCCGGAGCGAACCGGCAAGCGCAGCTTGCCGGCGGTCCCCTGGAACGAGGGGTTGGTGGGCAGACAGGAGACGAAGCCCCTGGGGTGTGTTGATGTGCGCGACCAAACGCGCCGATTCACCAGACGGCGCCGACAGCACGGATACCGGAGCATCAAGCTCCAGCGATGAAAGCAACCGAGAGACACGGTCGGGGTTTGGGTGCATGATCTCAAGTTTGACAAGAGAGAGCCCCTTATCTTCAAGCTTGGCGGCGGGATGAACATCGGTGTGCCACTCGATTAGCGCCGGCGCAATACCGTCCAGCGGAACTGAACCGTCAGCGGGAATGGTAATGAACCAGTTGAGCGCACCACGACTCATGGGCTCGACATTTCCAAGTGGTTCGGAGGAGGCGGCAACAGTGGCACGGATATCTGAAGTGCGAACCACCCACGTGGAGAGGGACGGCGGCGACTGAGAGCCGATGCTATCAAGGGCAAACCAGCGAGGCCGCGAAGCCGCAGGGACCGCAGGATTTGGCGCGATAACCTCAAGGAACGTGGAGTCGCCGAGGCGCAGCAACAGGTTGTGGGTTGCCATGCGCGGGTGCTCGCCGCCGACCTGCGGGAAAACACCAAGGGTCTCAAGAACGAAGGCAGCGCCTGCGTCAAGGGAGAAGGCGGTAACGGTGATGTGATCGAGGAAACAGCGCGCCACCCTAAGCCCCCCAACATTGGAATGGGTTGAAGGTCTCAATACCTATCGCCTTGTAATCGGCAGTATTTCTGGTCACCACGGTAAGGCCATGAACCAACGCGGTCGCTGCAATCATGGCATCCTCGTACAACGTATCCGATTTGCGGTGCATGAGCTTTGCCCAGCACCGGAAAGCTGCCGCATCCATCGGCAGGATATTGTAGGCCGATGCGACCTGCGCCAGCCAAGCCTCGATTTCCGATGCTTTTGCCGCGTCTTGCTCACGGGTCAGTTCGATGCCCGCCTGAATTTCACCCAAGGTAACGGCAGAGAGAAACAAGTGCGCATCGTCGACCGATTCCAGCCACGCCACGACGGCCCCATGTGGCTTCGGCTTGCGCAGTTCCGAGACGACATTGGTATCGAGAAGAAACACCGCTCACCCGATCTCGGCAACACTGCGACGCCTGGCTCGTCCCCGTGGCGGTATTCCGATTTCGCCGCGAGCCTGAACGGACAGCAAAAGCGCTTTCAAACTAGGCCGCGCCGCCGCTTGCAGGCGCTTCCATTCCTGAACCGGTACGAGCACCGCAGCTTCCGTCCCGCGTTTGGTCACCATTTGCGGCCCTTCCGACAAACAAGCTGCCAGAAACTCACTGAATCTCGCTTTTGCATCCTGAACTGGCCATGTATTCATGACGACCTCCAAATAAACTAGTCACCTGACTAGTTTATAACCAATTCCTCACCCCGTCCATTCATCGTTGAATGCCTGACCCTTTGCACTCAGACCGCTTCTTCCTCGTCCTGACGCTCGTCCGCCATGACACACCCGAAGCGTGCCCAGGTCTTCGGATCGACCTCGATGGGGCCGGTCCGTTTCGAGTCGAGATTGACCACCACGCCATGCTGGTCGAGCCGCCCCTTGGAGAAGAGTTCATAGAGCAACTGCGCCGCGAAGCGCACCGCCACATCGTTGATGAACAGCCCTTGGGAAACCAGCGACACACGAACCGAGCACGATGGCCGGTTGTCATCCGGAACCGAGGCGTCCAACAGTTCGGGGAACAGTTCGGTGACACAGGGTAGGCGCAGGTTTACCTCGCCCTTTGCCCGGCGCGGCCCCTGCCCCAACACCACCTGAGCGCTCGCCTCGGTGTTGCCGAGGTCTAGCCAATAGCGATAGCGCCCGCCGCCATCGAATACAGCCTCATGCAGAATCCGCCGCGCCGAGCGGCTGTCCACGCAACTCACCAGAATGTCGGCGCTCAGCGGCGAATAGCGGTTCGTCTCGAAGGCTTCGTAGCGCGTCGGATGGGCGATCCAGTCGAGCCCGTAGAACTGATTCAGGCGGTGGATGGTTACGATGGCCTTGTGCCTACCGATGTCGGCGGGGCTGTAGAGTTGCCGGCCCACATTGGCCTCGCTCACCCGGTCGGCGTCGAAAGCGGTGACGTGCAGGCCGTAGGGATGGCCGAACGCCTTCATGGCGATGTCGAGGCGAGCGAGGCAGGCCGCCATCTGGGCACCGTTGCCGCCGACGCCGCCCAGATGGATACTGACGCGACGGTCGAGCAATGCGGGATCGATCAGGTGTTCCACGGTCCGAACCTCCTTCCTTGGTAGAAATTCAGTATCCGGCGCAGCAGGCCGGACTCAAGGTCAGGCGCCACGTCACACGCCGTGTCGGTGTCGGCCTGCCACGGATGGGGCAAAGGGCGAAACCTGCCGTTGACCACCAGCCGAAACAGGGCTTGCGGCTTGGGCTGGTGCAGACAGCCGAACACGCCGGCCACCTTGATGCCCTGATCGTCGCCATCGTCCTTGGCCGACCAGAACGCGCTGCCGTAGCCATGGGTATGCAGGTCCACGGCCAGCGTTTCGTCGGCATCCATCGTCGGCACCCGGTAATCGATCTGGTGAGGCGATACCTCGATGGGTTCGCACAGCGCGAGCCGCAGACTTTGGTTGCGCCGGGAGTAGATCAGCGCTCCCGCCACTTCGTTGGGCAGGCCCCGGCGAGCGGCTTCGATGAAGGCCTCGATCACCCGGATGGGCAATACGCCGAAAGTGAAAGCAAGCCGCTCCTCGATGCCGCCGTAGGGCAGCGTGATCGGCAGCGCGGGCGAGAGCCGCTGGATGCAGTCCAGCCAGTCGAGCTTGACCTGCACGAAGACACCGTTGGCGGCGAGGATGATGCGCTGGCCGTTCGCCATGTCGGGCAACGGGCCGAAGCGCGGTGCGGCAATGACGGGGCAGACCGCTTGCAAGGCGAGGTCGCGCACATCCATCATGCCTCCTCCGTGAGGCCGAGTAGCCCGCCCAGCGTGGTTTTGACATCGACCAGCACTCGCTCGGGAAAGCGCTGGAATCGCCCGTCGAGCATGTCCCGCCAGAAGGTGTAAGCGCCACCGCGATAGCGAATCAGCTTGCCGGGGCCGTTGGGGTGGGTGAAATAGCTGCGCAGGAAGGCATCGTTCCACGCGGCGATCTTCTCGACCGTGGTGCCCTCGGGCACCGGCGCGTTGCCGTGGCAGATGTTGCCCTGCACGTTGACGTTGAAGTACGGCACTTGGAACAAGGCCGTGGCCGGGGTCGGGCGCCCTGCCCCCTTCACCGCCCAGACCCGCCAGACACGACTGGATGCTGCAAAGACTAGTCCCGGATGTGGCACGCTCTCCCCGCGTTCCTGCCCGCCGAAGGCCTCTGCCTGTTCCGCGTCGACGCGAAAGGCGATGTGGCGGCGGGCCGGCGGCATCCACCAGACGATCAGGTCGCCATCCATGTAGAGCACCGTCTCCGGCAGGAAACCACCGTGGGCGGCGCGCTTGAGCAGCGCCTTGGCGAGGTCCATCGCCGCACGCGGTGTCATTGCCTGCCCGGCACCGATAACGGGTTCGCCATCGACCTCTTCAATGTCATGCACGGTGGCCAGCGCACTGCCCTGCTGGCCGTCGTAGATCAGGACCGCCCGACGCAGATGCACGGTGCCGGCACTCGGGGCCTGTATGAAAAACTCGGCTTGGTTCATGGTCGTTACCTCCACGATCAGTTTCCTGCCGAAAGGTGATGAATCAAGCGGTCGATCAGCCGAATGGCCGCGAAGCGGCTGGCCATCGCCTGCTGCCACGCACCGAAGGCAGCGGGGTCGTCCAACGGCACTTGGACCTCGCCCATGTGCTCGTAGTATTCGCCTTGATGGGCGAGTTCGAGAAGATCGTCGTAGATACGGGTGGTCACGTCCCCGTCGCGCCATGACAGCACCGCGCCGAAACCAACGAACTCACCCTCCATGTCGGGACGGAAGCTGTCGTCGATTTCCAAGGTAGCCAGCGCCAGCGCATCCTCGGCAGTGGCCTTGGCGCCCGGATCGGACAGACGCTTGGTCGCCCGGCGCAGGAAGCGGGCGCACTGCGCCAGTTCCAGCCCACGCGGCCAGCGCCGTGTCCATGCGGGAAAAGACGCCTCCAGCATGGACTTGGTGACCATCTCGGCCCGCATCGCCTCGCGTTCTTCTTCGTCCTCACCGCAGTTCATATCGAGGGCGGCTTCCTCATCATCCTCGCCGCACCAGTAGAGATAGGTCGCCACGTCACAGGCGATGTCGGGCGTAAACAGCGGATAGACGAAAGCACTCTGGCGGCACAACACATGCAGAACGACCGTGCCCAAGCCGTGCAGGCGGGCGCTCAAGGCTTCCAGCCCCGCCCCCACCGGCCATTCCTGCTCGTGGTATTCGCACCACGATGCTTCCACCGCATTGAAGTCGAAGTCCTTGGGCGGCTGGCTGCCGTAGTAGCGGTAGGACTCGCCATCGCGGGACACCATATGCAGTGCAAAGCGCGGCGTGAGGCAATGCAGCGCGCCGATCTGGCATTTGAGCCAGCCATCGAGCGCCTGCCGGCAGGCGTCGAGAGAGTCGCTCCAGGTCACCGGAATGTCGGCCTCGTCGAAGGCCTCGGCCTCGATCAGGAAGCGCGATACCATGGCGTTGGCCGCCAAGAGCGGCCCCGGCGCGATGCTGCGCGGCACCTGCGGGCCGATGCGCGGCAAAACGAGAGCCATCATGGCAGCGGTGCCAGCATGTCGCTGGGCGGCAGGATGCGGGCCGTCTGGCGTTCGTTCCCATCGCGCCGGGTGCGCAAAACGAAGGCGCCCCAAGCGCTACCGCGCTCCTGCGTGCCGCGCCGGGTCAGGGCTTGAGCGAGCTTGCCGGTGGCGTCCGTGCGGCCCTCAATCTCGACCGCGACAGCGGCCTTGAGGGCGGCAAGCCGTTCGCCTTCGCCACCGGTCCGGCCCTTGGTCCCGACCGCTTTGCGGAAGGTGTATTCCTGCACCCCATTCACGACATCTCCCGCCTCGATTTCGGCGCTGATGAGTTCGGGGTATTGGGCGCTGTAGAGGTCGCGGACCTCCTTTGGCTCCATGCCCGGCACATCGGGCAACTGCACACCGTTGTAGCGGAAGACCCGCCGGATTTCATTGACTGCAATCGTCATGGTTTGGCTCCTGTCGTCTGGCGCCTCCCACCGGGAGGCCCTTGCGATCAGTCTCTCGCCTCCTTGCCCGTTTTCAAGGCCGGACCTCAGCCGAACAGATCGTAAGAAGCACTGTCGGCAGTAGTTGCAGCGCTCGGTTGCGGTGCGCGGCCAGCGGCCCCGGCGTCGTCATCGCCCAAGTCATCGGCGGTGTCGGTCTGCGCCTTGACCGGGGCCTTCGGCGCGGCGGCTTGGGGGGCTGGCTTGACCGCCTTGGTCATTGCCTCGCCCGCCTTCTTAGCCGATGCCGCCTTGGCCGCTTGCAGCACTTCCTGTGTCGCTTCGGCCTGTTCGACAAGGCTCTGGCGAACCTCGCGGTAGCCCTTCAACACCCCGACGAACTCCGCATCGAATTCGTCCGGCGTGGCCGTCAGGCTCAATGCCTTGGTCAGGGCCGGCTCGTCCACGTCCATCTTGGGCTTCGGGACCACGTTGATCGTCATCCGCCCGCTCTTCTCGTCGGCGCTGATGACCATCGTCAGCGCAGCGCTGGTCGCCAATTCGTAAAGCTCTTTGAACATCGTCATGTCACGCTCCTTCAAAAAAGAAATGCCTTCGAGACCATGCTACGAAGGCATTGGGGGTTTGCCAGTGGCTGAGCCGCTCAGGCAGCAAGGGCTTCTTCGGCAGACTCGACCGCTGAAACCGCGAGGTCGTCGTTTGCCTGAACGATGGACGCTGCTGAAACGGCGCGGCGCGGGTACTGCATGACGACGGGCAAGGTACCCTCGTAGGCGAATCCCGGCACGGCCAGTAGCGATTTGATGAAGTCGCCTTTCTTCTTCGCCCGCGCCAGCTTGAAAACCGCACCCATCTTGGCTTTCAGGCCGACCTCGCCGGCCAGGGACTCCAGTTCGCTCAGGGTGAACAGTTCGAGGAATTCGGTGTTCCATTTGAAGTGGCGCCCCTCGTCGACCTCCAGGTAGTTGAGCAAGGCTTCCAGATCGCGCAAACCGACGCCGAACGCCGCCGAGGCGGTGACCGCCAGCATCAACTGCTCCAGATGCTGCGGGTCGATGGCCTCGGCCTCGGGCAGGATGGTGGCGAAGTCGAGGCGGTCGACTACCCACGGCCCGGCGATCCGCTGGGCGACCTGTCCGAACTCGGCGGTGCGGACATCGCCGGCATGGCCGGCGCGGGCCAGCGCGATCATCACGCGCCGGTTGCGCACAGGTTGTGCCATCAGTTCTCTCGCCGCCCATTTGCGCCATTGGGCAACGCGGTAGTCCTTCACCCGTTGCGGGGTCTGGTTCGAAGGCTGCGCAACAGTGGCAGCAGGATGCACCGCGCCGGATGGCTTGCCCTTGGCCGGCGTCTTGCCGGTTCCTGAAGGGGCTTCTTGCCCGCTCTCGCGTTGCGCCTTACGCCAAGCCGCCACTTTCGTCGTGTGGCAGGCCGCGTAGAAGCATTGCGCGTGGGTCACGTCGCCGTAACTGCCAGGCAGCGCAGACACCGCGCAACCGAACGAGGCGCAGCCTTGGCAGGCGGTGTACTGCGCAGCGCCGACACCCAATTCGCCGTCCACCGCGACCGGCAGATAGGCGCTGCCATCGGTCGCCTTCACGATGTGGACCAGTGGATACTGGTCGCGCAGGCCTTGGACCTTGGCCTCGACGGCTAGCAGGGTCAGTTCGTCATAGTGGGTGGGGTGCTGGCAGTAGCCTTCGCCGAGGGATTCATCGAACAGCCCCGCCTGCCGGGCGGAATTGTGCGGACAGGCCGAACATGGGGCAGTGTCGAAGATGGCGGCCGACAACTGGCGGGCGAAGCAGCCCAACTGCTCTTTCAGCACGCCCACCGGTACCTTGTGCGCAAGGACGCCGGTCAGCACCGCATCCTGCTTGTCAGGTGGGACGCCAGCCAGCAGTTCGGCGTGGCCGAGTTGAATCTGGCGGCAGGTGAGCGCAGAGAGCACGGCTGGCGTGCAGGTCAGCAGCGCCAGCCGACGTTCCAGCAGTTCGGGCTTCCAGCCCAGGCTCGCCGCCGCCTCTTCCTTGTCGCCCTTGTGGCGCATCAACTGGCGCTTGGCAGCGTGCGCTTCCTCGGCATGGGACATCGGGGCGCGGTGGTGGTTCTCGATGACGGCGATGGCCTCGGCCTCTTCGTCGTTGAGGGCTTCGATCACCACCGGCATGTCGTAGTCGTCGCCGAAGACGTTCTTTGCGGCCCGCCAGCGGCGCTCGCCGGCCACGATTTCGAACAGATCGGTGCCGGGAATGGGACGGACGATGATGGGCTGGACGACGCGACCGGCGGCGCGTAGGCCAGCTTCGAGGTCGGCCATTTCGATGGGATCGAAGTATTCGCGGGGGTTCTTGCCCTGAACAATGAGGCGCAGCGGCAAAGTGGGCGTGGCGGGTGTTTCCATGAGGGTCTCCTGCGGTGGGATACCTTCATGCTCTCGCGGGATGGGCGGCCTTCAAGGGCATGCCCGGACCGAAAAACGCCCCCCGCCCCCTCGGGGCACCCGTCAAGTATTGGCTAGCTTGCCTGCGCCCTTGGTCAGTTCCATCATTTCTTCCACCGCCTGCGTGCCCCACTGCAGGCAGTGGGCCAGCGAGTTTTCATCGTGGTGCACGGCGTTCAATTCGCACTGCTTGCCGCTCTCAATCCGATTCCACGCCTGCTGTGCCTTGTCGAGCAGGTGACGGACCTCGATCAGCGCCATGCGCTCCTCCAAGGTAATCCGATCGCGCAGGTTTTTTTCCAGAGGCATATCAGGCGCTCGTCGAGTGGGTGCGGCCAACAAAGCGTTTCAGGCGCCCCATCAACTGCTGGCGATGATCGGGAAACCGCGTGAGGTTCGGGTCGGTGGCATCCTGCTTCCACCAGAGGTTCGCGTAGTCGGAAACGACGCCGTTGTAGCCACACTGCGGCCCATCCTCATCGAACTCGGCGCACAGGCACCGGATCGCTTCGCGGTAGCTCAAGCGGGTGATGGACACCAGCACGGTCGGGTTCCACACCACCCAGACATTGCCGCCGAAGTTGCGCACCGCATCCATGCCTGACTCGGAAAAAAACTCGTCCCACACATCCCGGCTTGTGGCCTTGCTGTCCAGTTGATCCGTCCAGCGGGCATTCGGCGCCAGTCGCACCTCCAGTACGCAACCGCCCGTCTCATACATCCCGAATTCGTAGGCGATGGAAAGTGACTCGCTCAGGCAGATGCCAGTGCCGGTGTAACTGCGGGAGCGCGAACGCCGGAAGCCTTCGCGCAAGATGGTGCGGGCGGCAGTATCGCGGGTGCCGTGGTAGAGCGGGCCGATCAAACGAGTCGCAGAGGTATCCATGCCCCCAGCGTCTCATCCGATCGTTTATTTACAAGACCCAGTCTGAATCAGAACAACTCATCGGATATGGAAAAAATCAGAAACGATAGGCTTTCCCGGCGTACGTGACAGGAGGACCGCATCAATCGGAAAATCACGGAGCCCGATTAGTAGTAGCGGGAAGATCGCATAAGTCCATCGAAGGTTTCGCTATGCCGCTGGTAAAGGCCTTTCGTCAACGCGACGTTCTGGGCTGGCTTCCGCCCAATGGCCGCGCATGTTGCCACGATGTCCCGGTAGACATTCTCGGGAATTGTTTGTGTCCCGGTATAGTTCATGAAGTAGTCAGGCATCTGTGTACTGACCCTGCTCCCTCGCGGGACCATGATGACGCTCGGCTGGTTTCCATGGGCAGCAAAAGTCAGGTACTGCCAACTTGGGTCCGGTACGCCTCGATCCGGCACGGCGTCGATGGAAAGCGCCAGGTCTCCGCCGTGTGTCAAGGCAAGGTAGGCTTCTCGTGCGTGCTTTCCCATCTCGGCAATCAGAATGCACGGCTTGCTTGGCTCGTAATATTCATGCTTGGCTTGGAAACCCAGGATATCCAGCAAGCGGTCGAATTTTTCCGGCGGCAGAGCCTGCTGCCCGGCGATCATCCAACTGATCTCCTTGACGGTGACCTCGATCGAATCGGCGATTGCCTTTTTGCCACCTGGCCAGCATTGGATCATGCTGCTGACCTCCTTGCTTGCCGTGCTATCGAAATACTCCGTAGGCTCCTTAGCAGGGATATCCCCGCTGTTCGGATCGGCCATCGCATCATCCGCATCGCCTGAGAAGAGCCAGTTTCTCAGTTTTGGATCGTTCGATGCGTCCCAGTAGCGCGGGAGGTTTGCCGGGACGTTCATTTGCCAAGCAGAGAGCCAATCCCCCGGTATCCAGTCCATGTTGTCGGGTACGTCGACCTTTGGCTCAACGAACGGAAGTACTTTCCACTGGTTGGCGAGTTCGCGCTGGGCGACCTTGCTGAAATGCTGGCAACGAAAACGGAAAGCCTTGTCTGCGGTTTGGTGGAGTTCATCTAGCGATTTCGGCAAGTAGAACTGAAGTTGCCTGGCGTCCTTCTGTGCGTTTCGCAGTACCGCAGCATGAGACTTATCGTTTGACGCGGCGACATCGATCGCGATGCCCGCGCCCTGAAGCACCTCGATAAAGCCTTGGTCGGCGGCCGCGCAGTTGCGGCTGATTCGCAAACGCTCGGGCTTACCTCGCAGTTCCGGCAGGCAATCCCAGAACTCGGTCAGAACATCGATGATCGGGCGCGGGGCGTCGAGGCGCACAAATCGGACGGCAATATCCGGCAATCCTGGTAAGGAAACGCCGTACATAATCAACGGCGAGAATCCTACTTTTTCGGCCTCGGCCAGCGGTAAACCGTCGGCGGTAAAAATTACGCCACGAGATGGATGCAAAAAGACGTGGCGCGCAGTGGCTAGCGTGAAATTGTGCTCCCTGACGATCGTCATCGTTGCTCCCGATTTCCCTGTTGGATTGTCTTGTCGGGAATTATGACGGAAAAGCCCCTCCAATTAGAGGCGCTTGAGTTTGGCAACTTTCACCGCACTCTTGAGCCCTTACTTACTCGCCGCCAAACTGCAAGTGCTATCCGCGGGCATGGTGTCCGCACAGCCTTCACGGCGAAACCCATCACCCTGAAGCCAGCCTCGCTGGCGCCGCAGTCGTTACCTGCCTGCCATGACGATTCACCGCCGCCCTGTCCGGGGTCCGCACTTCATCCCGAACTGAGACCCATGCCTGCCGACGCCCGTCGACCGGTTCCCTGAACCCAGGCACATCCAATTTGCCCACGCCGTCGACTTCACCTTGAAGTCCGATGCAGTTTCCTCGCGCCTGTCCGTGACCAAACCATCGGTCAACGCCATGCCTTTGCCATCCCACCGGGGAGCACACCTCCCCCGGGAGCGGTGTGTTCCTCATTTTTCTTTGGAGAACACCCATGGCCCGTCGTTCCACTGCGCCTTCCATGTGGCTGCCCGGATTCGATCCGGACGAGCCCGAGCCCCCTACCCTGCCGAAACTGGCAATCCCCATCGTCATTCCGACGGTGGACGCGGCCTTGGCGGAATGCATCGAAGCGACTCAGATCGAGACGCCCGAACCTGCCATAGTTGCCCGCGCCAGTTGGCGCACGACCAGCCAGGTCGTCGAGGCCGCACCACGCATCCTGTGGCCGCGCCTCACCAGTGCCGGCCGGCTCTATCCGGTCGGCGCCGTCGCCAAGTTCGAGGCCAATCTGGTGGCCATCGACACCCTGCAACGGATGGAGAACGAGAACCGCATACACAGTGCGGAAGAGCGCCAGGCCCTCCTGCGCTACACCGGCTGGGGCGGTCTGCCGGCGAGTTTCAACCTGGATACGGACGAGCCCGCTTGGGCCGAACGCGCCCGACGGTTGCAGGACCTGCTGCCAGCCGAGGATTACGCCTCTGGGCGGGCCTCCGTGAACAACAGCCACTACACCGAGATTCACGTGATCGAGGCCATGTGGCAGGCAATACATCGATTCGGCTTCAGCGGCGGCCGCGTGCTCGAACCCGCTGCCGGCATCGGCCATTTCATCGGCACCATGCCGGAGGATTTGGCCGGGTGCAGCACCGTCACCGCCATCGAGATCGACCGCCTTTCGGGTCGCATCCTCCAGGCGCTCTATGCCTCCGGCGGCGCGGACGTGCGGATCGCTCCCTTCGAGAAAACGCCGCTGCCCGAGAACTGGTTTGATCTGGTGATCGGCAACGTTCCTTTCGGCAAGTACCAGGTCGCCGACCAGAGCAACCGGGCCTATGCCCACTACAACATCCACAACTATTTTCTCGGGCGCGCTATCGACCTGGTACGCCCCGGTGGGCTGGTCTGCCTAATCACCAGCAGCCACACGATGGAGTCCCGGCAAGAGACGGTACGCCAGTATCTCGCCAGCCAGGCCCATCTGCTGGGGGCCATCCGGTTACCGAAAGGTGCCTTCGCCGGCATCGCCGCCACCGAGGTGCAGACCGACATCCTGTTCCTGCGCAAGCGGCAACGCTCGGAGACGGTCGAAGCCGAGTGGCTGGACATCACCGCGGTGCCGAACGAATTGAGGCACCCTTTGGCACCGCCGAATCGCTACCTGCCGATCAACGAATGGTACATGCGGCACCCCGAGTTCTGCATCGGTCGCATCCGTAGCGAGAGCAACGGCTACGAGGAAGTCCCGATGGCAGTTTTCGAGGGCGACCTGGAAGCGGCCCTGCGCGAGCGCATCGCCTTGCTGCCCACCGGCGTCTTCGAGCCGGTTAAGCACGCAACGGCACCGCTACGTGTCGTGGTGCCGGCCGAAGCCGGTGCCCGTCCCGGTAGCTTCCGTCTGCATCAAGGGCGGGTGCATCGGGTCGAAGGTGGCGAACTGGTCGATGTCCATGACCAACTCAATGCCACGCAGCGGGGCCGGATCACCGGCATGTGCGCGATCCGCGACCATGCCCGGACCCTGCTTGATGCGCAACTGGAGGACGAGAACAATGGTCGTCTGGGTCACCAGCGGGCCATGCTCAACGGCACCTACGACCGCTTCGTCGCCAAGTACGGCTGCCTGACGGCCCGGGCCAACGCGCTGGCATTTCGGCGCGACCCGGACTATCCGCTGCTGCTGTCCCTGGAGCACTACGATGAGGAATCGGGCACGGCGCGCAAGGCGGCGCTGTTCTCCCAGCGCACATTGAGCCGCGTAGTCGAACCCGATCGTGCAGGCGAACCGAGCGAGGCACTGGCCGCCTCGGTGCAGTGGCGAGGCCGGGTCGATCCGGCCTACATGGCCGGGCTGCTGGAAGCACCGGAAGCCGAAGTCATGGCTATGCTTGCCAGCGCCGGCCACATTTTCCTGGACCCGATGGATGGGGACTGGAAGACCGCCGACGACTACCTGTCGGGAAACGTGAAAACGAAGCTCAAACAGGCGGCGCTGTCGGGACCGGCGTATCGGCGCAATGTCGAGGCGCTGGAACGGGTACAGCCCGAGGATCTGCCGCCGGCGGCCATCGAGCCGCGCCTGGGCGCGGTGTGGGTTCCGGCCCATGACGTCGAGACTTTCGTCCAGGAAGTGCTGGAACTGAAGGACTGCCAAGTGGGCTACTCGGCCGAGGCTGGTGCCTGGTCGGTGAAGTACAGCGAGTGGGAAGCCCGGCAGAACGTCAAGGTAACCCAGGAATTCGGCACCTCGCGCATGAACGCCATCGAACTGGTGCAGTGCGCGCTGAACGTCCAGGTGCCTACGGTGCGCGACCGCGACCCGGAGACCGACAAGTACTACGTCAATGCCGACGAAACCTTGGCCGCCCGGGAAAAACTGGGCCTGGTCAAAGAACGTTTTGCAACCTGGGCCTTTTCGGAGACTGAACGCCGCGAGCGCTTGTGCCGCATCTACAACGATCTGTTCAATGCGACGCGGCCGCGCCACTTCGAAGGTTCGCACCTGAAGTTGCCGGGTTTCTCCCGCTGCTTCGATCTGCATCCGCACCAACCGGATGCCGTTTGGCGCATCGTGCAGTCCGGAAATACCGGCCTCTTTCACGTGGTCGGTGCCGGCAAGACGGCGGTCTGCGTCATTGCCAGCATGGAACTGCGCCGTCTGGGGTTCGCCAACAAGCCTTGCCATGTGGTGCCTAATCACATGCTGGCCCAATACACCGCGGAGTTCGTCCGGCTCTACCCGAACGCCTCGGTGTTGATGGCAAGCAAGGAAGACCTGGAGGGCGATCGCCGGCGCGAGTTGGTGTCACGCATCGCCACGGGCGATTGGGATGCGGTGGCCATAACCCACTCGAGCTTCGAGCGCATCAAGTTGTCGCCGCAATTCACCGAGGGCTACATCAAGGAGATCATCCATGAAATAGAAATGGCGGTACGCGCCGAGAAGAGCAACGACCGGTCGAACCGGATCGTCAAGCAACTCGAGGCGATGAAGAAAAGCTGGCAGGTCCGGCTGGAAAAGCTGTCCGCCGACAGCAAGAAGGACGATCTGCTGACCTGGGAGCAACTGGGCATCGACTGGCTGTTCGTTGATGAAGCCCACTTGCACAAGAACCTCTACCGGTTCACCAAGATGACCCGGGTGGCAGGCCTGCCGCTGACCAGTTCGGAGCGCGCCTTCGACCTCTTCCTGAAGACGCGCTACACCATGCAGCGCCACGGCAATGCGCAGCGCGGCGTGGTGTTCGCGACGGCAACACCGGTGGCCAACACCATGGCCGAAGTCCACACGATGATGCGCTACCTGCAGCCCAAGCGGCTGGAGGAACTTGGGCTACAACAGTTCGATGCCTGGGCGGCGACCTTCGGGGAGAGCGTGACGGCGCTGGAAATCGCGCCGGACGGTAGCGGTTACCGCATGCACACGCGCTTCGCACGTTTTATCAACGTGCCCGAACTGATGGCGGTGTTCGGCGAAGTGGCCGACATCCGCACGGCGGAAATGCTGGACCTGCCGGTGCCAAAGTTGCGTGGCGGCAAGCCGCGAGTCGTCGCCTGCCCGGCCAGCCCGTCGTTGAAGGCCTTCGTGCAGACCCTGGTGTTGCGCGCCGAGGCGATCCGCAACGGCGAGGTCGATCCGAAGGACGACAACATGCTGGCGGTGACCACCGACGGCCGCAAGGCCGCGCTGGATTTCCGGCTGGTGGCACCGACGGCGCGCTTCGACGAGAACGGCAAGGTCGCCGCCTGCGTGCGGGAAGTCCATGCCATCTGGCAGCGCACGATGGATTTCCGCGGTGCGCAGTTGGTATTCTGCGACTTGTCGTCCCCCAAGGGCGGCAAGACGTTCAGCGTCTACGACGACTTGCGGGCGCGGCTCATGGCAGCGGGCATTCCCGAGAAGGAAATCGCCTTCGTCCATGACGCCGAGAGCGATGCTCAGAAGGCTGCGCTGTTCAAGGCGGTCCGGGAAGGCCGGGTGCGGGTGCTGTTGGGCTCCACCGCCAAGATGGGGGTGGGCACCAACGTGCAGACGCGCCTCGTGGCCCTGCATCACCTGGATGCCCCGTGGCGTCCCTGCGATGTTGAGCAACGCGAGGGCCGCATCCTGCGCCAGGGCAACCTGAGCGAGGAAGTGGAAATCTTCCGCTACGTCACCCAGCAAAGCTTCGACAGCTACTCATGGCAGACGCTGGAAACCAAGGCACGCTTCATCGCTCAAGTCATGGCCGGCGACAAGGGAATCCGTTCGCTGGAAGATGTAGAACTGACGGCCCTGTCCTACGCCGAGGTGAAAGCCTTGGCCTCGGGCAATCCATTGGTGATCGAGAAAGCCGGTGTAGACGCGGAGGTAGCCAAGTTCTCGACGCTGTTCTCGGTGTGGCGCAACCAGCGCTTTGCCAATGAGGGCGAGGTGAGCCGGTTGCCGATTATGATCGAGGCGCTGGAAAACAAGATCGCGCTCTATGCACAGGATTTGGAACGAGTTGAAACCCCAACCTTCCAGGGCCTCGCCCTGGAACTCGGCCGCCGGCGGATTGTCGGCGCCGATGCCGTGGGCGAGGCGCTGCGCGGCCTGGTGAAGTCCGCGAAGGACGAAGTGCAGACGGCAAACCGCCCGATCGAACGCGTCGTCGGCCGCTTCGGCGGCTTCGATCTCGGTGTGCGAGCCACCCGGAGCGGTGAAGTGCCCAATCTCTACTTGTCCGGGCACTGCCTTTACCAGGCCGATCCCTATCAAACGGGTCCGGCTCTCGTCGCCGCCCTGCTTGGTGCTTTGGAATCGATAGCCAAGCACCACACCGATGCCGGGACACTGTTGGCAACCCGGCAAAAGAGGCTGGAGGATCTTCGGTTGGAACTGACCCGCCCCTTCGAGTATGAAGGCCGCCTGACCGATCTATTGATTCGGCAGCGCGAACTGCTCAGGCAACTCGACCTGGACAAAGATGAGGCGGGCATCGGGAAAATCGACACCGAAGATCTGCGGCAAACTGCTTGATTAACCTTACCCCCACGGTCGAAAGACTGTGGGGATTTTCTTTGGGTATCAATGCGGCTTCGAGTGCGACTCCGCTTCTTCAACCAACGTCTTGATCGCTTTGAGGTCAGCCAATACAAACCCATAAGTGAAACTTGAATCGACCTGATTCTTTTTCGATTTGCTGAGGTTCCGATGAACATGGTCGGGACCATATTCGACCGCATGGTGATTGGCTGAGTCAATCCGCGAGATTGGCTTTCCATTTGGATCTTGAATCATGTAGGCATAATCATCCAGTGCATCCTGTCTGAGAATGATGCGAAACCCGGTTCGTCGAACCGCAGTAATTGTCTTCTCGTCGACCTTCTCGATGTCACACTCAAGCTCGTTTTGAACCGCAAGGCAAGACATGGCCAATGTCTCGTTCGTATGTTTGACGAGTTTCATGTTAGAGAAGAACGGGGCGGGAACGCCCATTCTCTTTGCGATGTATTCGATGAGCGATGCGTGATCTCGGGCTTCATCCTCGTGCTGCTTGCACAAGCGGAGTCCGATTATCAAACCACTTGCACCGATAAGCGTCCCCGTCGACATATAGTCGGTTTCCTCTCCGCATATCAAGCAACCATCCGTAGCAAGCCACATGCCCTTTTCAACCCCCGTATTTTCGACCCGTCCTGCGACAAGACCCCGAAACGCTTTGCTCTTGGCCTCCCAGCTTTCGTGCCAACGGTGGTAGCGGCTCGCGTACTCCCTATCTTCGATAAGTTCCGAGAATTTTGCTGTATTGACAACAGGTAGTTTGAATCCATGGCGCTCAAGGAAGAGGCCCAACCGACCAATTTCATCGAGAAGGTGCGATTTCATGAAGTAAATTCTGGGCGTCGGAAAATTCTCGGCGACCGAATAAAGCGCATTGAAATGACAAGTACCGCCTTCAACAAACATATGCGCTGAGTCTGCGCCTTTCATCATCCGCAGCAAATCTTCCGGGGAGTCCATGTCGATGGCCGTCACAGGCATCTTTGGTGACAGCAGATTTACTGCAATACCTTTCACACAAATATCCGTTTGCTTACCATCCAATCCCTGTGCATAGCAAAGCTGCATCAATTGTTTGATCGTCATTTGGTGAAACCGAAGTCCTATATGTTGTTGACCAATTTCTTTCTCTTACCGGCGCCACAAGGCTTGAAAAGAAAGCTGATAACTCAATTTGCATGACCGTTGAGCCAATGACGTTAACGTAACCAATGAGGTTCTCGTTGACATCTTCAGGCCATATCGGTAGCCCCAGTCACCTCAGTGCATTCGTCGCCCTACCTCAATGAAATAACTGAAGTAACAAAATCCGGATTTCCCTTAATCGGACTGGCTCTCACCGATGTCGCTGGGCTATAGTTCTGCGCTTTCATGCTCGACCAGAATCATGGACACCATCGACGGAATCTCAGTCAGCGCCCCCCTCTTCCTCATCAGCGCCATGCAGCTATGCAACCTCTGCGGCAAGGAGAACATGGTCGCCGCCTTGGCCACCAATAATCTTTCCGCCAAGGAAGAGCAGGAGGAAGATGGGTTCCTGTTGAGCTACGTGGAGGAACTGCCAGCGGGATTGCTTGGTGAAATCCTCAAGCATCATCCGAATTTTGTCATTCGTCACAGCATGACTGCCGGCGACTCGTATTTCATGACGGTTTGTGAATGTGGCGGCCACTACGGGGACCACTACGTTCACAAGCAGTTACTCAACCAGGCTTTCCATGCGCCGGACGAGATCACGGTACAAGAACTGCCACTCGCCGGGACCTGGGTGATCCCCTGCGCTTACAGCCAAAGCATCTCGGTCGGTGAATTGCTGGATCTGGCGGAAATTCGGACTGCGAACTCATGAGTCGGCGGCTAACCGCCCTCGTCATCGGCAACGGCGCCTACGAGGATGCCAGCGAACTCGAAAACCCCGTCAACGACGCCGAGGATGTTGCCGCAAAGCTCGAGGCTTGTGGCTTCTCGGTGATCAAAGAAATCGACTGCACAGCCGCGGCAATGGACCGAGCCCTCAAGCGATTCAAGGGAGAACTGCCAGACAACGATGTCGGCCTTTTCTTCTTTGCCGGGCATGGCATGCAGATCGAAGGCGAGAACTATCTGGCGGCGGTGGACACCGATACCGCCGGGGAAGTTGAGGCCAAATACTCTTCGCTGCCCTTGAACCGGGTCATCGAAACCATGGAAAAGGCGGCAACGTCGACCAGCATCACCATCCTGGATGCCTGTCGCGACAATCCGTTCGAACGGGCCTGGCATCGTTCGGCGGCAACCCGCGGCCTGGCCCCCGTGTATGCCCCCAAAGGGACCTTGATCGCCTATGCCACTTCGCCAGGCCAAACCGCCAGCGATGGGCACGGACGCAATGGGGCGTATACCGCTGCATTACTTCAACATATTGCCACTCCCGACTGTTCGATCGAGAACATGTTCAAGCGGGTCCGCAACACGCTCAGTGCCGCCACACATGGAAAACAGATTTCTTGGGAGCATACCTCGCTATCCGGCGAGTTCTACTTCAACCTGAGCCTTGGGGCTCGCATTGACGACTACTCCGACAGCGCGCTCAGCGACGGCCTGTTCGTGCCCGACGAAGCCAAAGCATCTCATCGGATTATCAAGGCTCTGAAAAGCCTGACTTGGCCAGTGCAGAATCCGGCTATTGACGGGTTCTTGTCCGATATCGCCAACAAGGCGTCGCTGGACTCTCTCTTCGTTCTCGGGCGGAACATCTATCAGGCGGCATGCGGCGGATCGAACAGTGCCATTGCCTACCTGAGCGACTTCGCCGCCCGGACCCAGGCGGCGAAACCCGAGAAACGAAAAGCGCTACTGGACGGCATGCTGTTCGAGGTCTTCTTCGACCCCAAGGCAAAACTCCGAAAAGACTTCAAGGCCCGCAGGTTCGAGGATCTATTCGCCCTCCAGCAGCATAAAAACCTCTCGTCCAGCTTTGACTTTATCACCGAATGTCTGCTTCCCGAGGCCGGCCGTTTCTACTCGACCCCTGGCAGAAAACACCCTGTGGTGGTTGATGTCGCGACGACTCCCGATAGTGCTGCCAATACGTATCGACTTAAGTCAATCCATTGCGGCGGTACTAGCATCATGTGGTTGGAGGATGAGGACTACGCAGTCGAACCGGGGGAAATCCCGAATGCCGAAAAGATGACCATCGCCAAGTTTGAGGCGCGACTGGCCGAACAAATGGTGGTTCCTTCCCATTTACTGACCATCAATTACCTTTCGTTCGACAAACAGGCTCATGAACGCATCCTTTTCCCCTATGGCTGGACGGTTCGGAAACGATAATCCCGAGTAAAAGCGATCTCAGCGCCGGGCGCTTGCAGGTGGCAAAAGGCTAGGCAGGCTTGAGCCAAGGACGAAAACAGCGCAATACTGTAAGGGCTTTCTGCGGACATCGTGTCTGCACAGCCTTCATCGGCAACTCTGCTTGCCCTGAAGTCCGGCCTCGCTGGCGTCGCAGTCGTCACCTGCCTTCTGAATACCCGACTACCGTCGGGACCGGCCGTTTACTTGGCCGAGAGTCATGTTCAGCCTTCGGGCCGAATGTTGTGTTTCGCCGCCGTTCGACCTTCGGGTTGATCTGCATTGACCCAAGGCACTCGTAGGCCGTCATCCTGCACATGCCACCAGGCATGTCCTGAGCCGCTCTGCCGATCCGGGCGGAGCATCCCGAACGGGGAACCCCAAGTTCCCCGCCAGGGACAGGTGTTCCCTTTCATTCCCGAAGGAGAACACCATGTTCGCAACCCCTGTGACCCAAACGTCGCGCCCAGTTGCTGTGCTGTTAGGTGGTTCCGGGCATGCCCGGCCTGCCATACGCACACCGGCCATCCCGGCGTTGTTGAAGCCGCTGCCGATCATCCCCGGACGGTCCGGCGGCGCTTCCGAGCCTCATGCGATGGGAGCCTGATCATGCCGATCAGCCTCTACCGCCGACGCATTGCCGCCACCGTGATTCAACTGGCCAAGGACGATCCATCCCTGGTCAAGGAGGTCATCGCCCGCTTGCGAGAGTCGGGCGAGATCGAAGCCGACGATCTGGTCTATCTGGACCGGATTGCCGACCGCTGGATCAAGATTGCCGAGGAGAACAGCAAGGCTGTATCAGCGTACCCGCGTCAAGCGTGCGGGTAACTGGATGCCTTTGGCCTTAGCCAGTTCCGCAGCGATTTTTTCCAGCAGATTCGGACGTTCGTCGTTCAGCGTGTCGGCCCACCGGGTCAATGCCTGTTCGATGTCGTCCGGTGTTCGCGCCCCATCGAAGTCGAGTCCGAGTTTTCGGAAATCCTCGATTTCGTCGGGCGTGAACCGTAGTACGTCGCCTGCACGCAGCATGGTGTTGGCACCTCTTGTCTCGTGTGGGCATTCAGCTTAACAGCGCCACATGTCCGTGCAACCCCGGGGAGTCTACCGCTTCCCCGACCGGGGACAGGTGTTCCCTCTGTTCACCTTTGGAGATAACACCATGTCAATCGAGAAGTCCCGTCCTCGTCCGCGGCGCGCCAGCCTCGAATCCGAGGAAGAACGTGCTTGGGTTGGTTTCTACCAGCGCGTCGGCCGGGATCCGGCCATCGCTAGCGAAGTTCTGGCCCAGTTGGAGTCCGATCCTGAAATGAAGCGCAGCCATCTGGCGCTCTACCTGTGCTGCCGGGAATCCCTGCGCCAGCACAAGGCCCGCCAAACGCGCCACAAACGGATCGGTCAGTTCGTCCGCTGGCTGTGCGTCGGGCTGTTCATCCAGCCACTGCGCGGTCTGCAGAAGTTGTGGTTTCACGGTAGCGACATCGCCGCCGAATGCCTGCCCGGGGTAGCCAAAGAACCGGCCATCGCCCAAGTTCGCCGCCTGGCTCGGGAAGCCGAGTTCCAAACGGCGCGCACAGCCTTCAACCAACGGACGGCTGCATCAGCGGCCGAACAAGTACCCGCATCCACTGAAACTCAGGCTGCGCCCAGCGCAAAAACAACGCGCACGGCTGCCTGACCCGAGAAGCACTGGACCCATATCGTCCCGGCCTGCAACGCGATAGCAGTTGCAGTCGCATCTTGATCGCCGAACGCCCACGCCCGCTTCATCGAGCGGCACGTGCAGCGCTCGTCCCGATCCCACCCTATCCATTAAATGCCCGTAAGCACCGGCAAGACGAACGCACCTGCCGCGAAATCTGCTCGCCACGCTTTCACCCCCCCGCCCGCCGTCTTGCCCTGCATGCCGGCCTTTTTAAGCAAGGAATCCATTGATGAGAACCATTACTGAAATCCTGAATGCCATCGAAGCACATGCCGAATGCGCCATCGCCCAAGAACTTCTCCGCATGAAAAAAGAAGTCCGGCAACTGCGTCCTTCCCTGTGCCCTGATGATCAGGAGCACGCCAACGCCCTGCTGTTGAAGTTGGATCGTCTGGTATCTGAACAGATGGTCGTCATTTCCGATGACGCAGCCCAGGAAGAACGCTTCCAACCGGCCGCCCAAGCAGCCTGAGACGCGGCTGACGTATCGGCTGCCAATTCAACAGACAGCCGACTACCCAGTACCCCGTGGGGCTCACACCCTGTGGGGAACGGGCGCCACGGGTTTTTGAAAGGAACCCGAGATGAACAAGGTCAGCATTAATGCCGAACAACAACTCTATGTGATCGATTGCGGCGAGGGCTACTCCTGCTTCGGCTTTGCCAACGCCCGCGATCATGCCGATCAGATCGCCAGAAAACTGAACCGATCAGACCTGGCCTTCACGGACGAGGACTATGCCACCCTCGCTGGCTACGAGAGGTATTGCCATGCCGTCCAGGCCTGGAGCGAATCGCCGCTGACGCGCACAACCTACTTCGATCCAGGCACCGATGCCCGGGCCGCCAAGGTTATCGAGTCCTGTCGGACTCACGAACGAAAGATCCGTCTGATTCTGGGCGACACGCTTACCGGCGAACCCTGGCTGGAAGAGCACGATGTCGTCGGCCGGATTGGCCGCTCGATCGGAACCCTGAAAGTCCCACTTCTGATTGAGCCTGGCGAACAGGGCGGCAGCGCCATTCTGTGTGCTTGCATCCTGGCTATCGTTGACTGGGCATCCGGCAACTTCCTGTACCGCCATGACGCTTATCGGGAAGCCGAGTTGAGCATCAAGCCATCAGCCAATGCCGAACGTCCCTGGGACGTACTCCGGCGCGAAGAAGTCGTCGCCAGTTTCCGGGATATCGGCCAGGCCGGCGCCTACCTCGCCTTCATGTGCGGCGCGACGATCGAGCCGCGCGTCTTCCGCTGACGTCGCCAAAGCAAGGCTATGGGGCATAGTTTTCGCACGACACCCTCATCGATAACGCTATACATAATCGACCGGAATCCGACCGGCTTGCGCATGGCGTCCCTACCAGCCCATTGAAGCCCAGAACCCGATGCGAGAAACTAGCCAAGCCTAAATACATTCCATTGTGGAATGCCACCCGGTTTTTGGCCGGCGTCGCAGTCGATACCTGCCTCATTCGTCTTGCCGACTGTCATTTGTACATTAGTCCACACCATCATCCCACGCGGGGACCTCGTCCCCGTCGGGATCGGCGTTCCCGCTTTTCCCATTTGTAGAGGAGAACGCCATGAATATGTCTATCCTATCCCGCGCCGACCTCGTCCGCGAATTACTCGCGCCCACAGTTTGCGCATCGAGTGCCCTACCCTTGCATGTCAGCGATGCCGTTGCCAACATGGGCATGGGCAACCTGCCCGAAACTGAGTTGGCCCACCGCCTGGACGTGGCGCGCGAACTGCTGTTGCGCGACTTGCGCGAGCAGATGTGCGACAGCCCGGTGATGGCCTCACCGCAAGTTCTGCGCGACTGGTTACGTCTGCACTGCGCTGGCCTGCAGCATGAGGTGTTCCTGGTGATTTATCTGGATGCCCACCATCGCCTGATCGAGGCTGAAGAACTATTCCGGGGAACCCTGACCCAGACCTCCGTCTATCCCCGGGAAGTGGTCAAGGGAGCGCTGACCCGAAATGCTGCAGCGCTGGCCCTGGCCCACAATCATCCCTCGGGCGAAGCCGAGCCCTCGCGGGCCGATGAACTGCTGACGCAAACCCTGAAATCGGCACTGAGCCTGGTGGACGTGCGGATCATCGACCATTTCATCGTGGCCGGTGACAAAGTCGTTTCGTTTGCCGAACTTGGGTTGATCTAGCGTCATGAGTCGCCCGCTTTCCGTGCTGAGCCCGATCTGGATGTGCTTCTCTGAGGCAACCGGGTCGGACTTCAATAATTGCTTTGTGAAGGGGAAGAATCAATGACTTCCACTTCATATTGCCCGCTTTGCGCAGGTGATGGCGTCCCCCTGGGGACGCTCGGATACCTGCGTTGGTTCCGTTGCCGCGACTGCGGCATGACTTACCACCGTCAAACTGGCCAGCACTCGAAGACCAGGTCGACACGCTCTAAAAAAGGAGGAGACCCGCATGGAAAACACTTCCGTGACATGCCTGAGAACACAGGCTGAACCCCTGGCCGCAATTTCGCTCTTGCATCTGAGTTCGAACACGCGCCTGAAACTGGCCGACAACGACCTGTCGGTCAACGCCTATCCAACCGACTGCGGCGGCATCCTCTACGTCGGTGCGCCGCGCCACAGCATCCCGATCGAAACCGACCTGGCCGCGATTTTCGAGGTCGCCGAGTTGGCCGGCATCGTCTGGCTGAAATTCGACAGCGAAGCAGCCGTAATTGACGGCCTGCCGATTTTCGAAATGCCGGAACTGGCCTCATGAGTCGGCATCACATCCGGCTCATGCACGAGGGCCGAGCCGTATTGGTGGTGGCCGGCTATGACCGGCCCCTAGGCGAACTATTCCTGCAGGTATTTCGCTGTCGGGAGAACTTGTTCGCCGGCGAGGACGAGATTGTTTACGACAGTCTCCATGAGCCAGGCCTCGACTGGACAAACATTGACACGCTAACTGAGAAACTTGGCAACCTCGAAATCTGTGTACCCAATGAGATGATCGAAGCGGTGTATTTGGATCAACGTTTCAATGCAGGCAACATCGTAGTAGGGCACCACGTCGACCAAACGGCGGACGAGAAGAGAGCCGACTGAGGAGGCGACTATCGAGCAGCTCCATTGGGGGGCGTTGGGCCGACAGGCTGACGCCCTGCTTTTTCCAACATTTACCCGATCCAATCTGACACTTATATCTCCTGACTTTCACAGAACTTCGATTAACTGATGATTATTCTGGTGAAGAATTAACACCCAGCCGATAAAATGCTTAAAACGAACACACAGATAAAATTGGACTGCGGAGAGGATTGTTCATGCTGGCATCTGTGTGCAGACTTCCAAATTGATCACGACATCAGCCATGGCGGTCAGTTCCGGCGTCTGGGAGACAAAGAACTCTCGCTGATAGCCCCCCAGACAAAGCACCGCCCGCTTCATCGCCATGAACATTCGCTTGTGCTCGGGGTCCAGCGGCCCATCGGCTTCGTCCGAGAACAGGGTGCCATAACAGCGTCCGGTGTTCTGGGCGAGATACAGTGCCACTGCCCGGATCAGGCACTCATTGATCCACACCCGTTCGCCACCGCTCATCAGGCTGACGCTTTTGCTTTCGCCAGTGTCGCCGTCGTGCACCTGAATATCGAAACCTTCCTTCTGTTCGCCCTTGACGGTCTCCACCTGCGTCAAGATGGAGAGCGTGAAACGGGAACCGTAGGAAGCAAGCAGCAGATCGTTGGCCAGTCCCGCCAAGGCCGGTCCGGCATCATCAATGGCCAGGGCAATCAAGCCATCATTGCTCATGCACTTGGCAAACAAGGTCCATTTACCCAACTCGGATTGGACCTTGGCGACACGGCTCGTCACCTGGGCCCGGCGGGTAGCCAAAGCTGCTGCCTGCTGCGCCAAGGCCGCGAAGTTTTCGGCGTCCCGCACGGCGCTCAGGTAATTCTGTTCGGCGGCAGCGACTAACTGCGCAGCTTCTTCCATGTTCCTGCGCGACTCGCTCAGACGCTGCTCGTCATAGCATGGAGGCAAGGTCGCCAACACCTGCTTGAGCCGGTCCAGCGTGGCGCGGTAGTGCTTGGCCTGTTGTTCGTGTTGGGCTGCAATCGCCTGCCGTGCGGCACCAATTTGTTGGCGCTCGGCCAACTCATCCGGTGTTTCCGCCTCTTGCTGGCAGAACGATGTTTCGCCGTCCTGCGCAGCCAACTCCGCCTCAATCTCGGCGAGTGCGCTCTTCGCCCGGGCCTGTTCTCCCGCCATGGCTGCCAGTACCGCATACCGCGAGCCTCTCACGTCGGCCACCTCGGCACGATGTTCAGCCCACGCTAGCTTCTGGGGCGCGGCAGCAATCCCTTCATACTGCCCGCCAAGCGCCGCCAATTCCCCTTGTGCCGCTGCCTTTTGGTCTGCCAGGCGCTTGATGGCGGCCTGAGCACTGGGAATCAGAGCCTGTGCTTCCCGCGCATCCGCCAAGAGCTGGCATTGCCCCTGTAGGTCGCTACCGGCACAAGGCACCACCCCGGCAAGGCCGAAGCGCCGCGCCAATTCTTCGGCTTTGAGCGCCGCCTGCCCAGCCTCGCGCTCGATCCCTGATAATTTCTGCAGGATCAGGCGCTCGGAAGCTTTGCACTGGGTCAGGTGCTGGGTCTGCTGGCGCCAGTGGGCGACCTGAGCCCGGTGCAGCGACAGGGCGTGTTCGGCCATGGGCAGACGGGCCTTGGCATGCTGCACGGTCGATGTACTGGCCAACACCTTGAGGCATTGGTGGCGCCGATTGTGCAAAGCCTGCCGGCGATTGAGGTCCTGGGTAAGGCGTTGCGCGATACGCTGCTCCAGTCGCTCCAGGCGCTGAGCCTCGCCCTGCTCCTGGCCCTTCAAGGCTTCTATGGCCTCGGTACCAGCCTGAATCACCGCGCTGCATTCGCCCTGAAGCTGCGTCCGACGCAGCTCAACACTCAGTGACTGCTCTCGTTCGGCCGCCAATTGCGCATGCTGACTTCGGGCCGCTTCCAGAGTCGCCAGAGCCCCTTGGCGTGCCGCCAGACTCTGGGCGACGCGTCCCGTAGCGCCCTCAAGCCGTCGCAAATCTCCGGCGATGCGTTGCGCATCATCATCCAGTCCGGACTGCTCCTGCCGAATTACCGCCAGACCAAGTTTGAGTAGCCGCGCCGTTTCGGCTGCTTTCTGGCCCAGCGCCCGGATTTCCTCCTGCCCCAACAGATCAGCCAACAACGTCTTGATCTCGGTAGTGCGATAGGCACTCAACTGCCGTTTTCCCTGAGCGGAAAACACCGACGTGAAGAAGGTGTCGGCATTGCCGCAGATCGCCTCGACACAGCGGGTATAGGTCTCCATCTTGCCGTCCGCAACGGTGCCATCTTCCAATGCCATGGGTTTCCACGCACCGTCGTCAGAAAGTGCAAACAGGAATGCTTCGGTCTTGCGCCGGCCGTTGAGGCGGATCACCACCTGCGAACGGTAGGTTCGGCCAGCGTGAGACCACACCAAGTCCTTCTCGTTTTCCGGGAGGCAGACGTGATCGTAATAGGAGAAGCTACCCGGACCCGCCGTCGCCGCACGCGAGGGCATGGTGAGATAGGGGTGCATATTCTCCATCACCGTTGTCTTGCCGCGTCCGTTAGGACCGGCAATGGCGACCAGTTCGGCACCGTCGGCCAGTTGCTCGAAATTCAGGGAGAGGACATCGCGTCCCAGACCGGCGCGGATACCGCGAAAGCCTTTAAGCGTAAGTGAAAGCGGTTGCATGCCGGCTTTTCCCAGGAAGATGACAGCAACCAATATCCGCCAGTGCTTCCCGACTTCAACCCCGACTGGCAGCTGCCAGTTCCGACAAAGACTCCTTTGGTCCTTGTACCATCGCTGATTACAATGCAATCAAAATATTCAACTTGGGAACAGCGTGAAACTCACACAACTACGGATCAACAATTTCCAATCTTTCGGCCCGACCTCGACCATTATTGATTTGTCAGCGATGAGTTTCCTACTGGGCCCCAACGGGACTGGCAAGACAGCGGTGCTTCAAGCGCTCTCACGTCTATTCGGTTTCGATCCGGCGCTGCGGCGGGTGCGCAGAAGCGACTTTCACGTTACCCCGGCGGACCTTGCCAAGAGCGATATCGGACCACTGACACTGTGGATCGAAGCACAGTTCGAGTTTCCCGAACTCAAGAATTCCAAGGGCAAACATGCCACTATCCCGGGGCACTTCGCCCACATGCAGTTGGAGTCCGTCGACGGTGTCCCCCGGGTACGGTTTCGCCTGAACGCTGAACTGGACGATGATGGCGACATTGAAGAGACCCTGCACTATGTGATCCAGGTCGACACCGACGGAGAGCCGGTCAAGATGGTGGCGGTGCAAAAGCATGATCGCAATGCGATCCAGGTGCACTACCTCCCAGCTCGACGCGACCCTAGCGACCATATTTCCTATGCAGCCAACTCCTTGCTGGGGCGCGCCTTGCGTGCCGCCGATTGGCAGGCCGAACGCGACGAAATTGCCGGCCTGACCCAGAACATCAGCGAAGCTTTGGCAGAAAACGTAGCGGTAGGCGGCATCGGCGCACACCTGTCCGCGCACTGGAGCACCTTGCACAAAGGAAGCTACTACACGAAACCCAGTGTTTCGTTCGAGCGCAACGAAATCGACAACCTCCTGCGTCACCTGACAGTCGGTTTCACGCCCGGACATGGTGAGCAGATCGTCGACTTCTCGCGCTTGAGCGACGGTCAGCAGTCCCTGCTCTACGTGTCACTGGTCCTATCCATCCAGGCAATCGGTCGCGAAGTCCTGGACGGCAAACTCGACGCATTCGATGTGGACAAGCTGAGACCTGCCGTGTTCACCCTAGTCGCGATGGAAGAGCCTGAGAACAGTCTGTCGCCCCATTATCTGGGTCGGGTGATCAAGGCGCTGACCACCTTCTCCGAGCATCATGACGCCCAAGCCGTCGTCGCCACTCATGCGCCATCGCTACTCAAGCGCGTTGCGCCGGAGAACATCCGCTACCTTCGCCTGAATGGGGACCGCCAGACCGTAGTCAAGTCGATAATCATGCCGGACGCCGCAGACGAAGCCCACAAATTCGTCCGGGAAGCGGTGCAAGCCTTCCCTGAGTTGTATTTTTCTCGGCTGGTCGTCCTCGGCGAAGGTGACAGCGAAGAGATCGTCCTGCCCCGCATGCTGCGGGCCAAGGGGCTTGCCGATGACGACACCTCAATTTCGGTCGTGCCGCTAGGCGGCCGGCACGTCAACCATTTCTGGCGACTTCTTGATGGGTTGGACATTCCCTACGTGACGCTATTGGATCTCGATCTCGGGCGCTATCAGGGCGGATGGGGCCGCGTGCGCTATGCCGCCAAGCAGATCCTTGCGCTGGGCAAACCGATCAAAGGCCTATCAAAGACAAGCATCGAAGCCCTCCCCGAATGGAACGGCACCGATCAGGTGATGACATCCGAGTCTGGAAAACAATGGTTGAGTTGGCTCGAAACACAATCAATTTTTTTCTCATCCCCGCTCGACCTAGACTTTGCGATGCTGCGTAGGTACAGCGCGGCGTACGAGTTGGCTGCTGCAGAACTTGCTGAACCCGAGACATCTACGCTGACTGCAGTGCTGGGCAAGAAACACCATGGCATAGAGCAATACAACACTGAACACCAGAAGCATTTTGCTGCTTATCACCAGCGGTTCAAACTTGGCAGCAAGCCGGCTGCACACCTCGCGGCCATGGCCGAACTCAGTGACAAAGACTTGGTCGACCACATGCCGCCACGGGTCGCCCGACTAATTGATGCGGTCGAGGCACGCCTCAAGGGACTCCCGGAGTGATCAAAGCTGATCGCTGGCAACCATCCGACGGCCTGAAACTGGAACCCAATGCGCTGGCCGCAGCACGTGAATCCCAGCGCAGCCTGGCACTGACGGCTGGCCCCGGGGCCGGCAAGACCGAGATGCTCGCGCAGCGTGCGGACTTTCTACTGCGTACCGGCATCTGTCGCTATCCGCAGCGCATCCTCGCCATCTCATTCAAGGTCGACGCCAGTCGCAATCTCAAGGATCGAGTACGTCGGCGCTGTGGCTTTGAACTTGCTGCGCGTTTGGACAGCCATACTTTTCATGCATTTGCCAAGCGACTGATCGATCGTTTTCGCCCCGTGCTGACCGGTCGGAATGCGCTGGATCCAGACTACTCGATCGGCTCACCACGAGTCCAAGGACGTCAGATCGACTTCGAGGACATGGTGCCCCTAGCGGTGCAAATCCTTCAGAGCAGCGAAGTGGCGCGCAATGCCGTTCGACAGACTTACAGCCATGTCTTCCTCGACGAATTTCAGGACTGTACCGATCCGCAATACCAGCTCATCCGAATCGCCTTTCTCGGTACTGGCATTCCGTTGACTGCTGTCGGCGACACCAAACAACGCATCATGGGCTGGGCTGGCGCGCTCGAAGGCGTATTCCAGGCATTCGCCGAAGACTTTCAGGCCCTCCCCCTCAACCTTTATCAGAACTTCCGTTCTCAGCCACGTCTGCGTCGCATACAGAATGCGATGGTCAAAATAATGGACCCCAAGGCTGCTATACCGGATAGCGAGTTGGCAGGCAAAGACGGCTCGGTTGATGTCCTGGCATTCGCCGATAGCCAAGCGGAAGCCGAGGCACTGGCCGACCTGATCCAAGCGTGGATCACCGACGAAGGCATGCCCCCCTCTGAAATCGCCGTGCTGGTGTCCAAACTCCCAGACCTCTACGCTGACCGGCTGATGGCGGAGTTGGCGAGCCGCCACCTACCGTTCCGTAACGAACAAAATTTGCAGGATTTGTCCGTCGAGCCGGCGGCACGGCTCATCGTCGACTTCCTGTCCGTCGTGGCGGGCGAGCGAGAGCCGGATGCCTATGGTCGCTTGATGGACGTGCTCCTTGCCACAGGAGTGGACGAGGACACCGCCTACGACCTGCGAGCACGCTGGAATCGCCATATCGATGGCGCACGCAATCAGGTTCGCGAAGAGGGTCCCGTCGCGCACAACGCCGCAGCCCTACTCAAACTTGCTGACAGTTTCCTCGCACTTCTAGGACAGGAAGCCTTAGCAGCACTATCGGCAGACTACGAGCGAGGCAACCGTCTGGAGGAAGTCATCGCACAAACCTTGGATCGGATCACCGACCTTCTTGCCCTCGATACGGATGCAGCGGGTGCCCTGTCACGATTCTCGGAGGATAGCGCTGTGCGAATTATGACCATTCACAAAAGCAAAGGCCTGGAATTCGATAGCGTGATCATGCTGGGCATTGAAGAACAAACTTTCTTTGGCAAGCGTGCCGATGAGCGCTCGGCATTTTTCGTCGGAATTTCACGAGCCAAACGCCGACTCTATCTGACCGCCGCTAATCATCGGGAAAGGCCGGAAGGATATCGGCGCCGTTGGGATGAAGCCCGATCTCCTCTCGTGGAGTTTCTGGAATACGCCACAACCACAACGTAACCCCCCAGGGGCACATACTCGTACTTCAAAACAGTTCCAGTGTTACCGGCTGAAGCCCGTCACCGTGTGAGAGATCCAGTAGCGGAATACTTGGCATAGGTCTCGCCTCATCACAGGCATGCAGCGGAGGCGCGCAACGACCACCGTCAAGCAAACGTTCAGCAAGTTGTTCAGGGTTCTGGGTTGCCAGCGCCTCAAGACAGTCGAGCAGTGGCTCCACTCTGATCTCGGTTACCTGCGCCCATACCCGCACCTTGTCTGCCAAATGCGCCAACTGCGAGATACCGGCTGCCCGTGTCCGTACCACCGGTACGATGCGCCCTTCCAACTTGGTTTCAGCGGCCCCCTCCAGCAAGCGCTCAATTGCCCTACGGTCGACTTCATGACGATCTTCATCGGCAACAGTCCAACGCACGCGCACGAACGCACCGGCTATGTCCTGCCGGGCGACGGCAGCGCGGAGCGCGTCGAGGTCTGGTTTGCCGTCGAACACAACGTCGACCGTTCGTCGCGCTGGCGTTGGCTCCAGTGCACAGCGCACCTGATTGGCATCCACCTCCCATACCAGAAATCCCTTCTCGCCTTCCTCGCCATAATGAAAACGGCCGATAGAACCGGGATAGGCAATGCACTGCCGCCCGGCCCTACCCTCCTGCTCCCAGAACTGATGTCGATGGATATGACCGAGCATGAAGGCCTGCACCTCGGCTGCGAACAGCGCCCCGGTGGTGAATTCATGATCGAAGCCGGCCATTGGCACGCCGTGCTCGCTCAGGCAGCCGAATACGGTGCCGTGCGAGATACCGATGGTGGGCAGACCTTGCAACCGTGCGGCCCGATTAATCGGTACAAAACCGCGCATGAGGACGGCCAGATGCTCGCCAACGGCCTGCGCCGCGTCTGCCGCACCAACCGTTGCGGCGACCACCGCCTTGTTCACCGTCGGCACACAGGAGAACAAGGCACGAGTACCGGCCGGCAGTTGTTCGAAGCACCAGTCCGTCGAAACAAGCCATTGGCCCTGGGCGGTAAGTGCCACTTGTTCAATACGCTCGGCCACATGCACCGGATAGCGTCCGCCCAGCAGCTTGAAAATCGCCAAGGTACCGGGCGGCTCGTGCGAAAACGTGCCTTGCAACATCAGCACCGGGCAATGGTCGGCCAGTCGCCGCACTTGGGCGAACAGTCGTTCGGCGGCCGGCGCGTGTAAGTCCAGTGCATGGTCAATGGCATCCCCCGACAGCACGGCAGCTTCTACTTCCTGTGCAATGGCCCGATCGATGGCGGCGCCGAAGCAGTGATCCGCCTCCACCCGATTTTTGGTGCCGTAGTGCAGATCGGAAAAATGCGCGATGCGGATCATGCTGTTCTCCCGCGCGACGCCAACTGCATTTCGCTTTCGATCTTGTCGCGGTAGCCCTGTGGATCGTTGTCGTAGCGCTCCAGCTCATTCCAGGCCCGGGCACGGCCATGCGGGTTGATCTTCCAGCCAGGACCCCAGCGCCGGTCGGCATAGGCCCGGAACTGCTCAGGAACGATGTTATAAGCCAGCACCCGTGCCATCAGTTGCTCGAAACTGGGATGCCCGTTCTGGAGCGGCAGTTCGTCGCCAGGCGAGGCATCGACCATTGGGGATGAGCGGACCTCGCCCTCATCAGATTGCGCCATTTCAGCAGAGGCCTCGACCGTACTGACTTGCAGCACCTGCGTCGCTAGTTGCGCCTGCAGCAGGGCCGTCTCGATGTCCTCGTTATCGCGCAGCAAGGCAGTGACGTCCACCGGTGCCTCAAGATCAATGATCCACTGTGGTACGCGCACGGCTCGGCCCTGCTCGTCAATATGGGCGACATCCATCAACCTCTTGGTCAGATAGAACGGCGTGCGCTGCCGATCGAGAAAACCGGAGATACGCCCGCCGCGCAGAAAGCCGACAGTCTCGAACTTCTGGATCGCCGCATTCATCGCGTAAAAGCTGTTGGTGTGCAATTCGAAAGCACTGATCGAGCGGATGCCAGGTATGAAAAACAGGAATCGCCCGGTCAGGTTGCACTGACGCGATTGGTACTCGCGGCAGGCCTCCGGTTCGCACAGGCCGTTATTCTCCTCGCGGACCACGGTCTTGCGCCCACCGAAGAGACGGATCGTGCGCCGCCCCGTATCGTCCACCGGTACCGGCGCATGGCACATGCAATGGCGCACCCGGCCATCGGCCGAGTATTGCGACCAGTAGTGCTTGTCGTTCATCCCCCAGGCTGCCAGTTCGTGCGGCATCACGGTCTGCCAGTAGTCGGAAGGAAATACCACCGGGAAGCGATACAGGTGCATCCCCTCGCCCCGATTCTCGCCAAAAGCCGCCAGAATTTGCGCGGCAATTTCAGGATTAGGGAAATCCTGGCCCCGCACCGTAAACCACGGCACATTGCGCGGCACCAGTGGCGTCTTGAGGGCGGGCAGCACCTCGGAGATAGTGCGTTCGATCTGCTCGAAGGACTGGCCAGCGGCTACGCCCTGGTCGTAGATCGCCTTGGCCTTGGGCTGCTCGGCAGCTTTCTTCGTCAGCACCTTGATACCAGCGCGGATTTTACCGCCGGTCGGAATACGGGCAGGGCTTTGCCCGAGCAGGGTGGGTGTGATGCCGCCACCCTGTATGGCAATCACTGGGTGTGGGTTGAGATGGGCCATGACGGCGTTCCTCCATGAAGGTCGGGATATTTCGACAATTCATGCTCTCGCGACTTCCCTCCGTTTCAACCCCTACGGAAACACTTACGGCAAAAGCATCCCCTTGGCCGAAGGTCACCTCGGTCTTAAAATATCGCCATGACCCGCTCCGAACTCATTGTCCTACTCGCCGAACGCTTTCCTCAACTGGTGCAGAAGGATGCTGAAATGGCGGTAACAGAGATTCTCGGTGCCATCCATACGGCGCTGATTCACGGTGACCGGGTTGAGATTCGCGGGTTCGGCGTTTTCTACCTGAACCACCGCACACCCCGCCAGGCACGTAATCCAAAAACAGGTGAGCCAGTAGCAGTACCGGCAAAATGGGTTCCCGCCTTCAAGGCAGGAAAGGAGTTGCGTGAACGAGTGATGGCGTCAGTTTCTCCTCAACGCTTGCTGATCGACCAGCCCGCCTATGGCGCAATCGCCGACACCCGTCAGCGTGAATCAGAAATGCTTTTCAAGGATGGCATCACCTGATCTGTCGACCATACCCAGGCCATCTCTCCCACCCTCGCAATTGCTTTCTCCTTCACCGCCCGCTCCTTGGGGTTCATGAACACGCTCAGCACATGCAGCGGCATGGGTGATGGCCCGGTATCCAGCAGTAGCGCATTCGGAAATGGCGCGGCACTGCGGGCATCGTAGCGTAGCGGCTTGACGAAGCGACGCTGCTGAGCGACCAGGGCATCAATCAGTGGAAGTTCATGCACACCCTCGATCGGTATCCACTGCTCGCTCGTCAGCATCAGGCTTACCGAATCAATCTCGTAGGTGTGTTCACGGCGGGCACAGATCAGTGCCGCCATGACCAGCCTCACCGAGTGGCGGATGTCGGCATCGCGGGCCTCGAACAGTGGTGCGAAGACCCGTTCAATACGTTCCCAAGTACGTCCGGCGATCAGCAAGGGCGCATCCGGCATGTGGCGAATCCAGACCCGGTGTCCCTGGGCTGTTGCCTCACTGGCCTTGTATTCTCCGATGACGACGGCCAGCGGCACCTGGCCGTCGCGCGGACCCAGCACCGCCAACTTCTCGCGGCGGCGCTGGGCGGCTTCGGCCTTGCCGGATTCGCTGAAGGGCTCGGGGACATACAGGCGCTCGGCCAGCGGCACGCCCTTGACGGTGATTTCCTCGGCTGCATCGAGCAGGTATTTACGCAGCACTCCCTGGTTGCGCTTGCCGGCCATGGCCGGACTCCAGCGATTGAATCCGGCGCGCTCGAACAGGAAGTGCATCAAGGCGCGCAGTGACATGCGCCGCCGCGGCACGCCCACCTCCGCCACTTCCTGCGCTTCACCGCGCGGCACGCTGTGCCCGATCACCCGCGTCCACGGAAAATCCACGCGCAGTTCGACCCGTCCCGGTTCAGCTTCCAGCACCGCTTCGCCCAGCAGTTCGCCCAAGCCCGATTGCTGACTCTCCGGCTCATAAGACGGGCAACCCGGATGGTGGGCGCTGCCGCTGTCCGGCATGCGTTTGACTACGAACAGGCTGTGGCGCGCCACGTACATTTCCACCCCACCCGGCATGCACAGACAGCGTGGCCGTTCGAGGGTGTCATGAACCTGGGCCAAAGCTTCCTGCAACTGTGAATCATCGGCGCCGATTACGCGGCCCTTGATGGCAAAGCGCTGGAGGTCCATGGCGGTCAGACCTTACTTAAACCAGTTCGTCGAGCAATTCCGCCAACGTCGGCTTCGGCCGGGGTAGCAGTTCCCGCACCGCGCTGCGCTCACCGATACCCAGGATGGCACCGACCTGATCTTCGTCCGCACCCCGCTCATACATCCGCGACATCACCGTCAGACGTGCCGACTGGGCGCTCAGGCCCTTGAGTTCGGCGTAGCGGAACAACTTGCGGTAAATCTCCAGCAGCGCCCGGCAGACAAACCGATTCTGCCCTGGTGCGCCGTTGTTCGGCGCAATTCGGTAGGGTTCACCGCAGGGCGACAAAAACAAGCGACTGTCCGCACGTAATCCACGGTAGCAGTCCGGCACCCCGACGCCGTGCCCACAATCGCAGCGCTCCCTGAAATAGGCTGTCAGCGCATCATCGAGCCGGCAACTACTGAAATAGAGTGGCCTCAATTTTCCGTTGATTGCCGCCTCGGCACGCAATTCCGATTCACGGCACACGCTGCCGTCGGCATGCAGGTAGTCGCGCACCTCAAGCCGGGCGATTTCGAGAGGGCGCAGGCCCGTGGCAAACAGCATGTAGTAGAGGGCGAGGTCGTGCCAGGTGCGACTGGTACGGCCCTTGATACGCACCGCGCCCTGGGCCACCTCCGGCGCCGACAATACCCGCGCCGGGCGGGCACCGACCGGCGGCAGCGGCTCGAATCCCGCCAGCGCAACCAGGATGGCTTCGCGACGCAGGCGCAGCCGGCGCACAAATGCGGCGCCCTCTTCCTTGAGACCGTCCACGCCCACTAGCTGGGTAAGTTGGACGGCGACCGACTTGATGCGCCGCTCCACCGCCGTGCGCGAAATACCGAAACGCACGGCTACCGTCTCGTAGGTATCGCCGCCGATAACGGCCCGCAGCATCTCAACCGATTGCAATGCATTTTCGTGGTGTTTGCTGACCTCCTGGTTGTCTTGCATGACCTGCTTCTCCCATCATCTGTCGACCGACATCTTTCCGAATACTCAAGCACCGACGCCCCCATTGCCAGGCGGAATCGCCCGGAAAGGTGCGGGATTTCGTCATCAGATCAAGAGCGCCGTGCTCGGGACAGACGCCCCGATCGGAGACGGCATACATGCGTTATGCGGTGGATCGGTAGCGGCCCGGTTGCGGCGCAAACGACGCCGCTACGAGCCAATCTCCCATACTTGATTCGGGAATCAGACCGGCGCCCCCTGCTGCGCGATCCAGCGGCGGATATCTTCGGCGCGCCAGACGGTCACTCGTTCCGAGAGTTTGACCGGGCACGGGAAAGTGCGCGCCTGGATGCGCCGCCATAGGGTTGATTTTGAAATGGGCACGAAAGCCAGTACTTGGGGCTGACGCAGGAACCCGGTCTCGGGCAACTTCAGGACCGCAGTCGGCGTCATGGGCGAAATTGAAAAAGTGTTGGAAGTCGCCGCCGTAGCGGAAACCCTGGAGCGGATTTTGGGCATGATCGGACCTCGTTGCAGCAGACGCTGTTAACGAACATGACCTGCTCTGTTGTGGCCGCACTAGGTCAGGATGGCGCGAGCCGATAGGGAACGCTGAACTCGACAGCATGCTGCGGGCGCCCCGGTCGCACAGCATGGAAGGATGAGCAAGAAAGTGAATTCGATCCCATGACGGCCAAGGGCGTCCGGGTCGGGAAAAGTCAGCCGATCCGCCACTGCGCCGCGCGGCACACGCGATAGCGGATCGTCGGGTAACAGGCAGGTATCGACTGCAACGCCGCCACGAGAGCGGTAAAGGTGCCCATGGCGCCAGGGCAGGCTGACATAGAACCTGACTACACAATATGGGCGTCCGTGGGCAGACGCAAGAAGCTCCGGAACCTGCCCGCCTAAAGAGGCCGCGCCAGCCAGCGATTGGAGATGGCACAGGTAGCAAACCCATTCCGACTCGCCGCGATCAAGGTTGCGACCCGAAAACCGGATCGCGGGTAAATCCGGCCAGGATCAAGCTTGCCTTGGCGGAAATGGCCATGACTTGTGCTGGCGACATCTCGCAGAGCCCCGTAAAAGTGCGTCCCACACGCCATTGAGTACCCTGTATTCCTCCTGTCGGCAGGAATACTTGCTACTTCGAGCGTTTACTCAAGTGTTCACAACAATTCCGCACTACCGACATAACGAATGCCCGATCATCGGGACCCAGTTCGAAAATCCATGCGCCAAAGGCCGCAGCTTCGCTGGCCTCGGCGGGTCCTTCTTTCGACAACAGGTCACCAGCAGAACAGCGCAGCGCAATCGCAAGCCTGTCTAGCGTAGGCAGCGATGGCAGATGTGCTCCGCGTTCAATGCGCGAGACGGTTTCGACATCCACGCCGACCCGCTCCGCGACTGTTTCCTGTGTCCATCCCAACTGTTTGCGCCGCTCGCATAGGTTGCCCCCAAGGTGCTTCGCCAGACCAGCGGAGTCTTTTTTCTTTACCGCCATCATGTTGTCCTCTTAATCAACAAGAATGACGGTCTCCGAAGTATCAAAACAGGGTGTCTTATGTTGTTATTTGCATCTACATAGTTGTTGATTTCGGCTCGGGGGAAACAGCAAAGGGGACGAGTAGCAGATATCGCTGCTACTCGCCAACTGAAGGCTGGTCGCTTTCCAAGGCTTCGGATAATCGTGTGTCGGAGTTCATCGCTGCCGGTTCGACCTCCCCGCCGCCTTCTTCCCCAGGTTTTTCCGTGCTATCTACCGCGACGGCCTCCTGCCGGACATCCATGCCTCGGCCCTCGCCATCGCGCCCCCCCATGGCATTCATTCGCCGTCGCAGACCCATGGCGAAATTGCGCGCACCATTGGCGATGTCGCGCACCTGCCGTTTGAGGCTGGCACGCTGGATATCGACTGCCTGGGTGGTGATCACCTCGTGGATTTCCAGGGTCTGCAACAATGGCATCAACTGGTCAAGCTTCCCCAGCACCTCGAGAAAGCGGCGGCCACTCGACGACAGCACATGAACTTCGACATCCAGCGGTACAGTGTCGTAAGTCGCCGTGCTGTTGATGGCGTGCGCCTTGAAGAGCACTTCGGCTCCATCGATGGCCTTGTTCAAATTCTCACTTACCGTGTCCATCTGGGCGCGGATGGTGTTCTCGATCTTGGCCACGTCCTCATGGTCCAGCCGGGTACGAGCAATTACCGAGATGAAGTGCGTGTTGAGTTGCAGGGTATTGAACAGCCGCGCGAAGAAACGTTTGCCCTCGGCGCTGGTGAAGCGTGTAGGCATTTTCAGGCTGGCAGCTTCAACGCGCCGAAAATCAGCCTTGGCCTCCTTGGCGAGGATACGGGCGTTAACGCCACCCTCATCTATCTTGACGATCTGGATCTCCGACATGCCGTGCTCCTCGAAATACCGCGTTCGCAGCAATCTTCCGCAGAGGGCGGTTCATTCGCCACCGGAAATGGCCGACGCTTGAGGGGCCTTTCGGCATCGGGGCCGATCCAGGTACATTTTCGGGATTGACCGTGGCAATGCGGGCCGCTACCTTTACGTCATGCAGTAGCTGGCCCTGCATTCAAATGAGGCAAGCCCTGGAGTTTCCGTTTGTCGCGCACCGTTGAGCTTCGCCGGTGCTGTGCACAACAGTCTTCCCGGTAGCAATTCCGCTGCCGATCGTACCCATGCCATCGCGGGAAGTTTTCGAGGCAGGGGCGCGGCGTCTCTGTTCCCGTATCCCGGACGCCCCTCCCCCGAAAGCCTTCCTCGATCGGTCGCTGGCATACCGATCACGGCGGTTCACGCCGCCTGCTCAAGCCAGCCCTGGAGTTTCTTCTTCCCGTACCGCCTCTAGCGGCTCGGCCGTTCGTCACCCCACGGGGGCATCTGCCCCCTGCCGTGGTGCGCGTTGCCTCCTTTTTTCCTGGAGCCAACGATGCTGAATCAGAGCGTATCCCCCAAAGCTTCCCATCCCACGCCCGTGGGCCCCGTATTCCCGCCCATCTTTTCCTCTTGGCCGGCTATCTCATGTCACCGGCCGGCGGCGATTCCTGATCGTGCCGCGCAGGAGCAGATGCTCGACGATGCGGACGCACCGATCGAATGGAGCGAGGAAGACATCGTCTTCCTGCATTGGCGCCTGCTTGAAGAAGTCAGCCACCTGGCTGATCCCGCGACGCCCCTTGAAGAGAAGTTCGACACGCTGCGCTGGGTGTTCAGCGAGCGCGAAAAGGACGGCATGCCGTTCTCCTTCGCCAGTTGCCTGCGCGTGGTCGGTTGCAGCCCACTGTCACCCATCGCCTATTGCGGCTTGGTCGACGCCGAAGAAATCCGCGGCCACATCCGCCACAACCTCAAAGCCTGGTTAAACGCCTCGCTCGAGCGCTACCCCGACTGGGTGCGCGACGCCGTCGTCCACAACCCCGCCTGGATCGAAGCACGACTCGCCAAGAACCCCCAGTGGATCAACGAACAGATCAAGCGGATGTCCGTGCAAGGCGACCTGTTCGCCTAATCCGTCCAACTTTTCGGGCTTGCTGCCAACGCGCAAGCCCCCACTTTCAAGGAGTCGTCATGAGCACTTTCAAGGATGTCCTTTGCCTGCTGGCGATCTTCGTCCTCTACGGCATCGCCGGACGTCTGGACTATGAAGACGCGGTTGGGCTGGAACAGATTCGCCAGGAACGGCTGCATGCCGCTTGCCTGACAGATCAGCTGGCGCGGATCAACGACCAACGCCTTGATCCACCAGGCAAGGACATGGATGCCGGACTGCCCGCCGATGGCCTGCCCTGCCCCCTGCCCGTGCTCTAAGGAGAGCGCTATGTATACCGTAACGCATCTCGCCGGACGCGCGGTGCCCCTACTGACCGTCCAGGCCCCCGAAGACATCGAGTTCCTCGTCAAGGAAAGCGAAGTCCTCACCGGCCGGGCCGGTCGTACATTTGTCATCGCCAGTGCCGACTGGCTGGCTTACCGGGTGCACTGGCACCCAATCGCTCTAAAGGTCGAGCGTCTCGACGCTGCCGGCCAGATCCTGAGCACCCGCCACCTGCTGGCCAAAGAATTCCGCCAGCACAGCCTGATGGAAGCCCTGGCCGCCGGCCAACTGTTTACCCCGCCTGTTCGCCGTCTCGGCTGACGGGTCTTCTTCCCCCTTGGCGGGCCGGTCCCGCCGGGATCAGTACCGCCTGCATTCAAGGAGCACATCATGCAGATACAGGTTCGAGTCAACGAGGAAGGCGCCTTGCGCAACCAGCGCTTTGCCTTCACCGACCGCTTCACGCTCGTCTCCGAGTTGTTGCAGAACGCCCGCCGTGCCGGGGCAATGCACATCGAAGTCGACTACGACGCCGGCACACAGATCCTGGTGGCACAAGACGATGGCAACGGTCTCGACGACTTCCAGAAACTCCTGAGTTTCCACGAGTCGGGCTGGGATGATGCCACCAGCGCCGAGGAACGCCCTTTCGGGGTTGGCTTCTCGAAGTGCCTCTATGCCGCGACGCGCTGCATCGTCGCTTCCCGCCATCAGCGAGTCGATATCGACACCGCGGCGGCACTGGCCAAGGCATCCATCGACGTCGAGTCCATGACCGAAGCAGTGACTGGCACCCGGATAGAACTGCACGGGGTCGAACTACCCGAACTTGGTAGTCGCATCGAGACCTTGTGCCTGGGCTTTCCGGTTGAGGTGCTGTTCAACGGCAAGCCGCTGACGCGCCGCTTTGCCGTCGCGAACCTGGCGACGATGGCGAGCCCGATGGGTACGGTTCATCTGACCGGGACGCGGGACGGCAAGTTCAGTTACAACGCCCTGGTCTTTCTGCAAGGCTTCTGCGTCATGAAACCAAACTACGGCTCGTTCGACGAGGCCAATGTCGTACACCTGGATTCGCGCCAATTCATGGCGCGCCTGCCGGATCGCGACAAGTTGATCGACGAAGACGTCCAGAGTAAGCGCATCAATGCCGAGTTGGCCGCCTGCTGGCGGCAGACGCTGGAAGTTGCCAAAAGCCAGCTTTGTCCTGAACGTTTTGTCGCAATCTACTATGAGGCGATGCGCGCTTGGGGACAGTTGGACCTGCTCAACGACCTCGATGTGCTGCCGGTCGAGTTGTTCGACGAAATCGTCGACTATCCAATCCAGGATGATGACCGCAGCTATGTCCGGCAAGTTGCCGTGGCGCCCACCCGGCAAGCGGTCGAGAGCGGCGCGGTGACCCTGGTTTCGCTCGACTGGTTGGGCGACGACAACGCGGCACGCTGGATGATGGCCCGGGCCAAAGGCTATCTGATCTTCGACTGGATCGGCCTGAGCTCCAATCACTGGGCATGGCGCTACGTGCGTTTCCTCGACCAGGAAACAGTGCAGGTCGAAGCGGTCTCCGAGCAAATCCGCGTCCAGTTGGAAGGACGCTGGGTATGGCCCACCGTGATCCTCTGCGACTCGGTAATCCTGCGCAGTATCAAGGACGTCGCCGAAATCACCGACGCGGGCGTCTGCCACGATGATGTGTTGTACATCCCGGCCGGCGAGACCTCCGGCCAGCCAGTACGACAGGCCTCGTCCTTCATCGACGAGAACGACCAGTTCCTCGCCGCTGACCTCGATGCGGACCGCGATGCACTGGCGGATTTGATCCGTCACCTGCGCTCGGTCGATCCGGTGCAGACATTGGACTCGCTGTTGCAGGAGTTGCGGCTGGGCCGCTATCCCTTACTCCATGGCAAGGCTTTCCAGGTCACCGTCGGCGTGGGCATCGCCCCCAGCTATTCGGTAGCCCTGATCATCGAAGAAGGTGCATGCCATGCAGAATCGTGAGTACGAGGCCCGTATCGAAGCGGTCAAGCAGCGAGCCCATGGCCGGTGGACTGAGATACTGGCGAGCCTGGGAGTCGATGAACGCATCCTCAAGCGGCGCAATCTCCCCTGTCCCTTGTGCGGCGGCACGGATCGCTTCCAGTACACCGACAAGTTCGGCGAAGGGAACTATCACTGCCGCAGTTGCGGCCCAGGCGGCGGCTTCAAGTTGATGCAGGCAGTACTGGGCATCGATTTCAACACGGCATTGCGCGATGTCGAGCGTTGCCTGGGGATGATGCCGGCGACGGCTCCAGTAAAGGCCAACGAGCCTTCGGCCGAGCGCATGCAGAAACTGGCCCAGCGCATCTGGAACGAAGCGAAACCAGTGACGGTTGGCGATGAAGTCGATCGCTACCTGACCAGTCGTGGCGTGGCGCTGCCGGTCTATCCGAAGGTGCTGCGCTTCCATCCGGCGCTGGGCTACTACCAGAAGGATGCCGACGGCAAATCGCACAAGGTCGCCGAGTATCCGGCCATGCTGGCCTGCATCCAGGGCGAGGATGGTCATGCAGTCACCCTGCACCGAACCTACCTCCAAGCTGGCGCCAAACTGGCCGTGCCGGATGCGAAGAAGGTGCTGTCTTCCGGCATCAACGGAGCCGCGGTTCGTCTCTTCGAGGCGACCGAGGACCTGGGGATCAGCGAAGGTATCGAGAAGAGCATCGCGCTGTATCTGGCGACGGGGCGGCCGTTTTGGGCCGGCTTGAACGCAGGCAATCTGGAAAAGCTGTGGATTCCCGACTCGGTTCGCCGGGTCTGGATCTACGCCGACAACGATGCCGACGGCGACTTCGCTGGTCAGGCCGGCGCCTTCGTACTGGCCCGGCGCCTGAAGCACGAAACGCATCGCACAGGCAACCGTGACGTGCAGGTGTTTGTGCCCAAGGACGCTGGCGTGGACTGGAGCGATCTGTGGCTACGCCGCGTGCAGGCCTTGTCGGCACGGGCAGCTTGAGCAACCAGGGGGTGCGCCGCCGCAAGGCGCGCGCACCCGCCTTTTCAGTGGCACTGCAGCGCCCTGCGGTGCCACTGAAAAGGTCATTTGCCCGACTGGTAGTTGTCACACCAGGCGATACCCCACGGAATCGCGAAGACAGCCCTGGAGTTCCGGCGCGATTCACCTCGTGCCTTATTTGGACCAGCATTCGCCGGTCCGTCATCGACCCTGGCGGGGATGCGCATCCCCACTGTGGGCGATGCCGTCTCCGCTTTTCTTTTCCGACAAGGAGATTGCTATGAAAAACGGACGTTCTCTCGTCAGCCTGGCCCAGGAACTGGAACGCCAACTGCATTCGAAGAAGGACCTGATCGTGCCCTCGGCGCTGATACGCCATGCCACCGACGAGCAGGGCGAGACTCGTCTCGTCATCGAGGAAGGCGGCAACCCGGTCCAGTATGGCGTGACGCCCCTGGCGCGCCGCCAGTTGGCGGACAAGCTGAAGATTCCGTATGCCTATTTCGAGCGCATGCGCGAAGATCAGCCCACACTGCTCGATCGCAATGTGAACACCTGGCTGCAGAACGATGAAGACCGGCGCATGCTGCGCACCCTGGATGGTCAGGTGCGTGCCGTGCTGTCGGATCGCTATCGCCGCCTGGACAACTTCGACCTGGCTGAGAGCGTGCTCCCCATCCTGCAGCAGTTGCCAGAAGTGCGCTTCGAGTCGGTGGAACTGACCGAAACGAAAATGTACCTGAAGTGCATCACGCCGCGCCTAAAGTACGAGATGGCACCCGGCGACGTAGTGCAAGCCGGCGTCGTCATCTCGAATTCGGAGGTCGGCCAGGGCACACTGTCGGTGCAGCCGCTGCTGTTCCGGCTGGTATGCAGCAACGGCCTGATCGTCCCGGATCGCTCATTGCGCAAAACCCACGTCGGTCGCGCGCTCGGCGGCGAGGATGAACGCATCCAGGTCTACCAGGACGACACCCTGCAAGCCGATGACAAGGCCTTCTTCCTGAAGGTCCGCGATGTGGTGCAGGCTGCAGTGTCGGATGCGACCTTTCGCCAGACAGCGCAGAAGTTGCAGAAGACGCTCAACATCCCGCTGGTTGGCGACCCCGTCAAGACGGTCGAGGTGCTGGCTCAGCGCTACACCCTGAACGACGGCGAACGGGCCGGCGTACTTCGCCATCTGATCGCCGAGGGAGAGTTGTCAGGTTACGGACTGGTCAATGCGGTCACGCATTTCAGTCAGGAGGTCGAGGACTATGACCGCGCGACGGAGTTCGAAGCCTTGGGCGGTCGGCTGATCGACTTGTCGGCCCATGAGTGGAAAGGACTGGCCGAAGCGGCCTGATCCAGAAGCATGTTGAAAGCCGGCCGGGACATTTGTCCTGGTTCGGCATTCAATCACTCAAGAGCACTGTGCCCCCTATCTTTATTACCTCTCCGGCGTCACGAGATAGTCCATCCTGCACCGCGCCACTCACCAAGCGACAGTATCAATCAGCCCTTGAGTATGGCAAGAACGTCACCCTTCAAGCATTTCCGCAAATGCTATTGCCATTTCACTTCGATTATAAATAGACTGCCCACTTGCCTTGACCAGGCTGGCGCGCCGGATCGCTCACGAAGGTTTCCGTCTCCAATGCCTGATGCCCCCATCCCAACAGGGCCAACCGGAGAACAGGACCATGAGTCATGTGACGCTTACCGATGTCGAATGGATTAACCTGAATGTGCTTGCCGTCATTCGCGCCGGTCTACAACATGATCGGGCTTCAACCTGTTGCAAATTCTCACTCGATACAAAACTAGCCGACTACCTCAAGGGCTTGAGCCTCGATGAACTGTGGTCTCTGGTGCTTCATGTCGGCGACACGACCTTATTCCCGCCGCGTGCCGACCTGGTGACGCTGCTAAGTACGCCGCGAGCCCTGGCTGGCCCCATGGCCATCATTCATCCGTCCGCACCAATGGAAATTCGGCGCTAGGAAGACTCACATGCCGACCAGAGGCGACCGGCATTTGCACGCGATGCAACAGGCGAAACAGTTGGCTGCACTCGGCGCCCGCTTGAAAACGATTCACCTCATGACCGGCATGCCACCGCGCCAGGTACAGAGCCTTTTCTTCCCCGACGCACACACGATTCCCCGTGGCCGAGCCCCGGACTCGGCCGAGTGGTACCACGGTGCCAACCTCATTCTGCGCATCGATGCCTGCCTCATTGGTGCCAAGTACCACCAATTGCGCAGCCATGGCCTGACCGCCGCGGAAGCCTTGATCCTGGCGTATCGCGCCTATCAGTCGGTCACCCAGCCGCCTTACCGGATCAGCCTGGACCGGGCCTTCAACCTTATCTCCTACGTCGATGGCATCTGGCTGGCCAGCGCACCAACGCTGACCGTCCTGACTTGTCCTGGGTGCGGCTGCGAGTTCATTGCTGCGGTCGGCACCGTAGCGCACCACGGTGAACCTTGCCCCTTCTGCAAGCTGCTGGAACGCTTTCACCTGGACCATCGCATCCAAGCGTGTTACCCGGCTCGCCCTGCCCTCGACATGACCGAGCGCCAACTGGGCATGCTCGCGTTGTTTCACAAGCTCAGCCCCGAGGCCGAAGGCGATAGCCCCTCGGAATAGGTCCCGTTTCAGCGCGACAAGCGAGATAGCCGGCCGAAGAATGCCTACTTCGCATTCTTTCCGGCATCGCCGTACCGCCATGCCCGCCACGCCAACGCCTGTCACTTCCTACCCCGCCTCCGACCCAGGGTTCGCCGCCGTGCCGGTCGAGGATCTACTGGCGGGCGAAGCTGACCTGATCGCACGCATCAAGCTGTGTTACGGCATTGACCGGGACAGCTTCGAGCGCGATGTCCTATTGCTGGTGCGCCGCTACGCCGCCTGCGTGCATCTGCTGCCGGCGACCGCCGACAACTACTTCAGCAAGCCAGGCGGGCTCTTGCGGCTCGGCCTGGAGACCGCTTTCTTCAGCCTGCAAGGCACCGATGCACACATTTTTTCGGGGCGGATGAGCATCTCGGCACGCCGCCAACTGGAACCGCGCTGGCGCCATGCAACCTTCATCGCCGGTCTGTGCTGCGAATTGCACCGGCTGATGAGCCATATCATCGTCACCGATGCTGCCGGCGAGGCGTGGCCGGCCTTCCTGCAGCCGCTGGCCAACTGGCTGGCAACCCGGGGCAGCGAGCGCTATTTCCTGCGCTGGCGGCCCCAAGCGGTCGAGGCGCGCGGCCTGGGCCTGTTCGCCCTGCCCCATGTAGTGCCGCCAGCGGTGATGGCCGACCTCTCCGAGGGCAACGCAGTCATCGTGCCGCATCTGCTGGCCAGCATCGGCGGCATTCCGGTCTATCGCGACCACAACATCCTCGACGAACTGGTCCGCCGCTCACTGGCGCTAGTCATCGACCGCAACCTGGTCGCCAGCGCCGACCGCTACGGTTCGCCGCAATACGGCTCGCACCTGGAGCGCTACCTGGTCGACGCCCTGCGGCGGCTCACCAGCGGCAACTCGGCCTGGATAGCTAACCGCGAGAAGTCGCGCCTGTGGGTCGGACAGGACGGTCTGTTCCTGGTCTGGCCCGGCGCCGCCGAGGATGTCCACCAACTACTCGAAGCCGACCAACTGGCCGGCATCCCCAAGGCGCCCGAGACGATGCTGGAACTGCTACTGGCCGCTGGCGTGTTCGAAGCGGCGGCAGCGGGCCGCGCGACTTGGTCCATCCAGCCGCCCGGCGCAAAGGCCCCGCTGGAAGCCGTCAAGCTCTCGGCCCCGGCCATTCTCCTCGCGGGGATCGAACCGCCACCCGTCGCCTTGCCCCAGGCACTGGAATTCAAGCCGGCGTCGGCATCTGCGCCAGTTGCAACCCAGACGCCTCCATCCATGTCACCGGTGAAGAGCGGCACCCAGTTGTCGCTCATTCCGCCGCCCGAGCCGCCCGCCGAGAGTGACGTCCGCGTGGCGCCGATCGAGGAAACACCCGGATCAGCCTCGCTGGAACCGGCGACGACACCGCCGTCGGCGACATTCGCCTTGCAAGCTCCGATGCGTCTGAACCCGGTCGTGCGCGACGCCCTGGCCGAGGCCGTTCGCACGCTCAACGATGGCATGGGTCCGCCCACCGTGTGCACCGTCGCCCAGGGAATATTCGTACCGCTGGAGGAATTCGGGCGGCGCGGCGTCCAGCCATCCGTCGCCATGCGTGCCCTCACGGAGGCGAACCTGCTGATGAAGCCCAACCGCAACGGTCCGCCGACGCTGTCGCGTGAATTCAACGGCACCCCCACCGTCGGCATCGTGCTCGACCCGCGCTGCGTGAGCGGACTCGATCTGGCGGGCTTTGCCGCGCCACCGGCCGAGGGAAGCTGAGATGCTGGTACGCCGCTACGAGATGCCCTGGCGCCGGGCCTACGAAGTCTATGCCGGCATCGCCTGGTGGCTGGCGCTGCTCTATTTCGTCGGAGTCGGCGTCACTGGTGCCCTCCACCGCCAATTGGCCCTGCCGCTTGCATTCGTCTGCTTCGCAATGGGTGTGTTGCGGGTCGCCCAGGCGCTGCGCATGCTGGTCTTGCGCGCTTCTCTCGGTGGAAGGGGCATTGAGGTCGTCGGTACCGGCGACCTGGCTCGATGGTGCCAGGATCCGGCCTTGGTGTTCCTGGGTTTCGGCTTCGAATGGCAGCCGGTGCATTCACAGCGGCTCTACGAACTGTCCAAGGTCGACTACCGGGAGTTCGCCGTATCGCCGCGCCTGCTGCAACTTTTGGGCTACGACAGCAAGCCCCAGCCGGACGCCGAGATCGGTCTGCCCTATATCCACGGCATCGAACCGAAGGAAGGCCCGTTGCACCGGCCGCTGCAGAACTTCGAGGGCGGCACACTGCTGGTAGGCACCACCCAGTCCGGCAAGGGGGTGGCACTCGCCAATCTGATCACCCAGGCGATCCGGCGCGGCGACGTGGTGATTGTCATCGATCCGAAGAACAGCCGGCGCCTGAAGCGGGTCGTGGAGCGCGCCTGCGCGGACTACCGCGAGCCGGACACCTTCCTGGAGTTCCACCCGGCCTTTCCGGAGCGGGGGGTAAGGCTCGATTTCACCTTCAACTGGCAGAAACCCACCGAGATCGCCTCGCGTATCCAGTCCATCATGCCGCCGGACACGGCCGGCGCCTTCTCGGCCTTCGGCTGGGATGCCGTCAATGTCGTGGTGCAGGGCCTGGTCGAGATCGAAGAACGGCCGAACCTGATGAAACTGACCAAGTACATCGAGGGCGGCATCGAACCGGTCCTCGAAGGATCGCTGCGCCGCTACTACGACCAGACGCTGGGCGCCGGCTGGCGCGAACTGCCCGACATGAAGAAACTGCTGCACGATGCCCAACGCGGCAACCTGAAGCGGCCGTCGGAGGCGGCCAGCGCCGACCTCATGGCCTTCGTCGCCTACTACGAGCACCACATCGCTCAGAACCAGCGCAACAAGGTGATCGATGCCCAGGTGCGCACGTTCCGCCACAATCGCGAGCACTACCAGAAGATCACCGCCAACCTGCTGCCCATCCTGTCGATGCTGACTTCGGGCGACCTGGGGCGCAGCCTCTCGCCCGATCCCTTCGACGCCGACGATAGGCGGCCGATCATGAACTTCGAGAAGATCGAGCGCGCCGGCCACGTGCTCTACATGTGCCTGGACTCGCTGCCCGACCCGTCCGTCGCCTCAGCCATCGGCGCCCTGGCACTGGCCGATCAGGCAGCGCGCGCCGGCATGCGCTACAACCTGGGCGGCTACCGGCGCATCGCGCTGTTCGTCGACGAGGTATCGAACGTCATCAACCAGCCGCTGATCGAGATCCTCAACAAGGGCGCCGAGGGCGGCATCTTCACCACCTGCGCGATGCAGACCCTGGCGGACCTGGCCAGGCGGCTGGGCAGCGAAGACGCGGCGCGCATGGCGCTGGGCAACCTCAACAACCTGATCGCGCTGCGCACCAAGGACCGGCCGACCCAGGACTTCGTGGTCGAGACCTTCGGCAAGACGGCGATCCATACGGTGCGGGTGGGTCTGAGCCACGGATCGGATGCCCATCTGGGCGACTTCTCGTCGAGCTATTCCACCCAACTCACCGAGAGCTTTGAGGAGATGGTGCCGGCCGATGTGCTGGGCAAGTTGCCCAACCTCCAGTACTTCGCCTCGGTGTCGGGCGGCCGGATAATCAAGGGACGGTTTCCGATCCTCGATCCCGATGCGGAGTCGTGCCACGCCCCGGGAAAGGCGACCGCATGATCCGCGCCGTCGCCGTGTTGTCGTTACTCGTCCTGCTGGTCCTGGTGTTGTACGTTCCGTCGGCCCATCCCCCGGAGCGCTTCCTCGCGCAGTTACGCGCCGAGCATGAGGCGGCCACCGCCTACTGGGGCGCCGAGCCCGCCACCCGCATGCTCAATCGGGCGATGCGCATGCAAGATTCGACAGCCGAAGTCACGCCAATTCCTGCCGCGAAGGATGCGCCTTCGCCAGCGGGCGTGAACGGCGCGGTGTCCCGGGAGATGTCCTCGGTCAACCAGCGCCTCTTCAACAACGCCTACTTCCGCTCGGTCGATGCGTTGCTGCTGCTCGCCAGTTATCGGCTCTCCACCTTGCTGGAATGGCTGCCCTGGCTGGCTGGATTCGCTTTGGCCGCCGTCATCGACGGCGGATTGGCGCGGCTCATTAAGGCCAAGGAATTTCTGCAGCACGATCCAGAGATGTTCGCGCTGTACGCCAGCCTGGGGATCGTGATCCTCTGCGCGACGGTCATCGGTTTCGTGCTGCCGGTGTCGCTGCATCCGCTGCTGCTGCCGTGCGTCCCATTAGTGGTCGGCGTGTTGACCGGGCGGGCGCTGGGGTGTTTTCACCGACGTGGATGAGGCATTAGCTGCGTCAGGTGTCGGCCCACTTGGCTGCATTTATAAAAACCGACCCGACTCATCGCCTTTTTACAGTTGCCCACCAACTGGCAAGGACAGCGTGAATCGTGTGATGCCTTCTGCCGACCTTACGCTGACATCACCACCATGAGCGATCAAGATGGAGCGCGTGATGGCTAACCCCAGGCCTGAGCCTTCGGTTGTTCTTTGGCGGGCACTGTCGGTCCGGTAGAAACGATCAAACAGGCGAGGCAGATGCTCGGCCGCGATACATGGCCCTGTGTTTTCCACTGTCAATTTAACCGCCTCATCGCCCTGCGTTGCGATCCGAACCGTTACCGTTCCACTAACCGGGGTATAGCGCAGCGCATTGGAGAGCAGATTGCTGATTGCCCGACGTAGCATCAGACGGTCACCGGATACGGTGCCGTGCCCAACGATCGACAGACGGATTTCCTTTTCCTCGGCCAGCACCCCGTAGAACTCCAGCAATTCGGCAACTTCGTCGGCCAGTTCGAGTGGCTCCGGGTGCGGGATGAGTTGGTTGTTCTCAGCCTTGGCCAGGAAAAGCATGTCGGCGATTGTTCGGGACAAGCGCTCGAACTCTTCCGCATTGGACGCCAGAATGTCCCGATATTCGTCGGCCGATCTGGCCCGCGACAGCGTGACCTGAGTTTGGGTCAGCAAGTTGCTGACCGGTGTTCTCAGTTCATGGGCAAGGTCAGACGAAAAATCCGACAGGCGCTGGAAGGACTCTTCCAGCCGAGACAGCATCTCGTTCAAGGTGCTCGCCAAGTCGCCCAGTTCAAGGGGAATAGCCTCGACTGGCAGACGGGTGTGCAGTCGGTTGGCGGTGATCGCGGCAGCTTGACGCTTGATCGTCTGCAGCGGCGCCAGTCCGCGCCGGACGACAAACCAGCCGAGCAGGCCCATGGCCAGCGTGGCGAGTAGCATGAAAACCCACAAGGTTTGCCGGAACGCGCCCATGAAATGCTCGTGATGCGATATTTCGGTAGCCACCACGACGGTGTACGAGTACCCCGCCTGGCCTCGGGTGGTCAGTGTGGCCGAAATGCCTCGCCATGGGAGACCATCGTCGGCGACCCATTTGATCGGGCGTCCACCACCGGTCGCCAGTCGATCGCTGAGCAATTCAGTGGGCAGAACAAGCCCTACATGGGCATCCAAGCGTTGCCGATTAGGTCCGACTACGGCAATGACCAAACCGTGATGCCCTGTCAAAGCCTCATCCAACTGTTTTGCCAGCGTCTCGCCACTTGGCGTGGCCAGCGCTTTCTCAAGAACATGCTTGGCCAACTCCATTTTGCCGGCCAGCACCTCGATGTCCTGCTCTTCGAAGTGTTGTTCCACCGAGCGCCCGATCAACAAGCCGAGCAGGAACAGCACGAATACCGACGCCAATGCAAACCACAAGGTCAAGTGAAGTGTCAGCGATCGACTCCGTGTTTGACTCAATCGGTAATCTCCAGAACGTAGCCCATCCCCCTGACCGTGCGTACCAGCTTCGGTTCGAAGCCTTCGTCAATCTTGACCCGCAGGCGTTTGATGGCGACTTCAATGACATTCGTGTCACTATCGAAATTCATGTCCCAAACCTGAGAAGCGATCAACGAACGGGGCAGCACTTCACCCTGGCGGCGCAGCAATAATTCGAGCAAGGCAAACTCCTTGGCGGTCAGATCGATGCGTTTCCCCGCACGGGTTACCCGACGGCGCAGCAGATCGAGTTCAAGGTCGGCGGCCCGCAGAAACTCCGACTCTTTTGCTTTCCCACCTCGCCGCAACAAGGTCCGGACGCGAGCCAGCAATTCCGAAAAAGCAAACGGTTTGACCAGATAGTCGTCAGCCCCCAACTCCAGGCCTTTGACCCGGTCTTCCACCTGATCCCGGGCGGTCAGGAACAGTACGGGCATCTCCTTCCCTGCCCGCCGAATTCCTTGCAATACCTGCCAGCCATCGATACCCGGCAGCATGACATCGAGGATGGCCAGATCATGCGCCTCGGTCAGCGCCAGATGCAAGCCATCCAGGCCGTTCGCCACCAGATCGACCACGAAGCCAGCCTCAACGAGGCCTTGTTTCAGGTATATCCCGGTCTTTGGTTCATCTTCCACGACCAATATTTTCATGACGCTCTCCACCAACCGTTGGCTATCGTTGATGCATTTTGCGTCGGATTCAGCATCGATCGCCCTAGATTACGCAAATGTAATCCGTAAGTCAGCCGATTGTTGGTTTCGCGAAAGCATGATGTCCACCATGGGAGCGATAGATTCCCAAGACTCTCCTTTCCCCACGGAGGCAGCATGAAATATAGGACATTGATCCTTGTCATCGCCATGAGTCCGGTATGGGCCGATGACCACGCATCGCCAGCGTCGACGCCAACTGCCGGCTACCGGTCGGTATTTGTCGACTACAAACCCATGCCGGACGAAACGGTTCAGGATTGGCGGCAAGCCAATGACCGGATGGGGCGCTTGCGAGGCCATATGGGGCATCTCGATGCAGAAAATCTCGCACCTTCGAAAGCAGAGCAACATTCGGGAACAGCAACCGAAGTCGCCCCGCGTGAGAAGAAATAAGTCATGTCTTCCCATCTCCCCGAAGGGCTGTACAGCAGCGGCAAGCGCGCCTGGTTCGTGATCGTCCTAACGAGTTTGGCGGGATGCGCCACTTTCTCCAATGACGGCGGATTCGGCAGCGTTGAACAGACTGTCCAGGAGAGGCTCGGCAAGGAAGTGAAGTGGGCGCGCAGCGACAAGGAGCGCGCAACCCTGCAAAGTCGCGTCAATGAACTGTTGGCGAAGCCCCTGACGGTGGACGACGCCATCCAGTTGGCACTATTCAACAATCGAGGGCTGCAGGCCAGCTTTTTTGATCTAGGGATCAGCGAGGCCGATCTGGTGCAGGTCGGCAGGCTACCCAATCCGCACTTCTCGATGCTGCGGGCCAGCAAACCGGAAAACGGGATTCGCGAATACAAGATCGAGCAAGCGCTGACCTTCAATATTTTTGCCTTGATCACCATGCCGCTGGCCGTCGAGGTCGAGCGGCGCAATTTCGCACAAACTCAGCGCCTGGCGATCATCGAGGTGGCCCGTCTGGCCGCCGACACCCGGCAAGCGTATTTCACCGCCGTCGCGGCGGAAGAGTCGGTCCGCTACCTGCGCAAAGTCAAACAGGCTGCGGAGGCCAGTGCTGAACTGGCCCGCCGGATGGCGCTGGTGGGCAACTTCAACAAGTTGCGCCAGGCTCGGGAACAAGCGTTTTACGCCGATGCTGTCCTCAATCTGGCACGGGCTGAGCAGGCGGCTACCTCGTCCCGAGAGCGCCTTGCCAGAGTTCTTGGACTGGCGGATCGATCGGCCTTCCAACTTCCCGAGCGTTTGCCGGACTTGCCCAAGGCAGTCGAAGAACTTCCGGTCCTGGAACAGGCTGCCCTTGACCAGCGTCTCGACCTGCAAGCTGTCCGCCTCGAAACCGAAGCGCTGGCCAGTAACCTGGGATTGAGCAAGGCGACCCGCTTGATCAACGTTCTGGAGGTGGGGCCGGCCCGCGTCCTGGAGGGGGCGCGGGACAGCGGCTACAAGAAAGGTTACGAAATCAGTTTCGAACTACCGATCTTCGATTGGGGTGGCGCCAAGGTCGCCAAGGCCGAGGCCGTTTACATGCAGGCGGTCGAACGGGCAGCCGAGGCAGCGACGAATGCGCGCTCGGAGGTTCGTCAGAGCTATCACGCCTATCGGACCCACTACGATATCGCCCGCCATTATCGCGACGAGATCGTGCCGCTCCACCAGCGGATCGCTGAGGAGAACGTGCTGCGCTACAACGGCATGCTGATTGGCGTATTCGAGTTGCTTGCCGATGCCCGAACGCAGATATCCACGGTTAACAGTTATATCGAGACGTTGCGGGATTTCTGGATTGCCGAGGGCGATCTGCAAATGTCGATGATCGGCAAACCCGCGCTGAACACCGCAACCCGCGCTAGCGTCACGGCTACCGGTCGGGCCGACCACTGAGCGGCAAGGAGACGACCATGACGACCCGTCGCGAATTTTTCAAACACCTCGGTATTGCCAGCGGTGCCGTGGCCGCCGCTTCGGTCAGTCCCGTCGCTATGGCGGCGCTGCCTGAACTGGTAACGATGGACAAACCGGATACCATGCCGCCGCTCCAGCCGCCCAACGGGCGTCCTTACAACCCGGTGGTAACCCTCAATGGCTGGACCTTGCCGTGGCGGATGAACAAGGGCGTCAAGGAATTCCATCTCGTCGCCGAACCAGTCGTCCGCGAAATCGCCCCGGGTATGAACGCCCATTTGTGGGGCTACAACGGACAAAGCCCTGGCCCGACTATTGAAGTGGTCGAGGGCGACCGCGTGCGCATCTTCGTGACCAATCGGCTGCCGGAGCACACCACCATTCACTGGCACGGCCAGCGCCTGCCAAACGGTATGGATGGGGTGGGCGGCCTCAATCAGAAACAGATCCCAGTCGGCAAGACCTTCGTCTATGAGTTCGTTGCGCGCCGCCCCGGCACCTTCATGTATCACCCGCATGCCGACGAGATGACTCAGATGGCGATGGGCATGATGGGTTTCTGGGTGACCCACCCAAAGCACACGCATCCGTTGATCGAAGTGGTTGACCGCGATTTCTGCTTTCTGCTGAACGCCTACGACATCGACCCGGGCAGCTATACGCCGCAGGTCAATACGATGCTCGATTTCAATCTCTGGACTTGGAACAGCCGGGCGTTCCCAAGCATCGATTCGCTGAATGTCCGGAAGGGTGACAAAGTCCGCATCCGGATCGGCAACCTGACCATGACCAATCACCCGATGCATTTGCATGGACATGAGTTTGTCGTCAGTGGTACCGATGGCGGTCCGACGCCAATCGGTTCCCGTTGGCCGGAGGTGACGACCGATGTCGCGGTCGGCCAGATGCGCCAGATCGAACTCCTGGCCGATGAAGAAGGCGATTGGGCCTTCCATTGCCACAAGAGCCACCACACGATGAATGCCATGGGACACGACGTGCCGACGATGATTGGCGTCGACCATCGGGGTGTGGTCAAGCAGATCACCGACCTGATTCCCGACTACATGGTGATGGGCGAACGCGGCATGGCGGACATGGGCGCAATGGAAATGCCGATTCCCGACAACACGCTCCCCATGATGACCGGCCAAGGGCCCTATGGTGCTGTCGAAATGGGCGGTATGTTCTCGATGCTGAAAGTGCGCCGCGATCAGAAGCCGGGGGATTATCGCGACCCCGGCTGGTACAAGCAGCCCGCCGGTAGTCAGGCCTCCGAATGGATGGGGCAGGTCGCCGAGGCCCCGCGAGCGACAACTCACGGCGGAATGTCGATGCCAGCGAACGGGAAACCGGTGAACCAGGAACTGACCGTGCGCAAACCCGGCAAGCATGCCGGCCACTAAGCTGATTTATTTGAAGAGGTGCTCTCTATGCGCAATCGTTATGATCTGACCCTGCTCGTCATGCTGGCAATGCCCGGATTTGCCGCCTACGGCGATGAAAACCACACTGCTCCGACCAAACAGCCGGCGGGCAAGCAATCCGGTCAACATGCCACCGACCTCGGCAGACCGGCTTCGATCAGCGCGGCCACCCGGACGGTCGAAGTGGCCATGGGCGACAGCATGCGTTTCAAACCCGAGCGCATCGAAACCAGACGAGGAGAAACGATTCGCTTTGTTGTGCGCAACCAGGGGCAAGTCAAACACGAGTTTGTGCTGGGCACGTCGGCGGATTTGAAGAAACATGCGGCACTGATGGCAAAGTTCCCGCAGATGGAGCACGACGACCCGAATGCGGTGTCGGTAGAACCAGGAAAAACTGCGGAATTTGCCTGGACATTCGCGAAATCGGGGAGTTTTGATTTTGCCTGCCTCGTTCCGGGTCATTTTGAAGCGGGGATGAAAGGCAAGATTAATGTGCGCCGGTAGTTCGCAAGATTACATAAATCGGATTCCATTCCGCTTTGGCTTCCCGGTCGGAAAATCGCACACCAAGTCGATATCGTCAGCCATGTTTGCCTCGATCATCCTGTGCCAAGATATGTTGATGCGTTCCCTGTACATGGCTTGCCGTCTTGCCGCTAGGCACAATCGCTTGAGACAAGCCGTCAAGGATGCCGCAGTGGGCCGCATCCCGCGCCTCGCCACACCGCTCACGCAGGTCTTTTAATTGCCTCTCCAGTTCCTGGAGTTCCTGCATCCGTTGGGCGACGTGCCCAATGTGCCGGTCAAGCAGGCGATTCACATCCGCGCAGTTCTCCTGGGGTGACTCCTTGAAGTGCAGCAAGACCCGGATCTCATCCAACGTCATGTCCAAACTGCGACAACGCCGAATAAAAGACAGTCGCTGGACATGGGTTTCCCCATAGATGCGGTAGTTGCCTTCGCTGCGGGCCGGTACCGGCAGCAGCCCATCACGCTCGTAATAGCGGATGGTTTCCACATTCGTCCCGGCAAGGCGGGCCAGTTCGCCGATTTTCATCTTCATCTCCTGACGTTCAAACGGACCGAACTGGTTGGAGCATGATGATCGCCATACCGGCCAGCGCGACCGCACTGCCGACAAGATCCCATCGGGTGATCGGAATTCCATCAATCTGCCACAGCCACAACAAGGCAATGGCGACATAAACACCGCCATAGGCCGCATAGATACGTCCTGCTGCCCCCGGATGCAACGTCAGCAGCCAGGCGAAAAGAGCCAGCGATACGGCGGCCGGGATCAATAGCCAGCGCGGGCGACCCTGGGTTAGCACCAGCCATGGCAAATAGCACCCGATGATTTCAGCCAGAGCCGTAACCACGAATAGGGCAAGAATTTTCAGAAACTCCAGCATGCTTTTCTCCTTGCGGGTTTTAATTGTAGCTGCTTGACCTTTTAGCGACTCAAGGGTTTTAAATGATGGCTACGAATAGTAGTTCGTCCTGGCTACTCATACTGACAAGCAAATATCTAATGACACCAGACTAGGCACTTGAGCCTCAACGGCCATAGCACCTCAAGAAGTTCCGCAATCATTCGCGCCTGCCCCAACATTTCATGGCATCCCATGAATGATGGATTGCTTCCAAATACTGGATTTTTTGTCTCCCATGACTTCTATGCTCTTATCGCTGATCCTAGGCGCAGTCAGCGTCACTGCGTTCGCGCCGCTCGAAGTTTTTCCGATAGCATGGCTCACGACTGGCGGGCTTTTCTTTCTTCTTGTTCAAGCACCAGATGTCCGTAGCGCGTTTGCGAGGGGATTCGCCCATGGTCTCGGAATCTTTCTTGCTGGTGTTTCGTGGGTCTTCGTTAGCCTGAACGAGTTTGGCGGGTTGCCCACCGTGCCTGCTGCTTTAGCGACGCTACTCTTCTGCGCCTTCTTGGCATTATTTCCAGCACTGTGGAGCGCGGCATTTGTCCGCATCAGGAGTGGGAAACCATTTGCCGATGTACTGGCTTTTGCCGCTTGCTGGTCGTTGTCGGAATGGACGCGCGGCTGGCTTTTCACCGGTTTCCCTTGGCTGACACTTGGATACTCTCAGTCTCCTCCATCGCCACTGAGCGGATTTGCGCCTGTCGTCGGCGTGTACGGCGTATCATTTTTCACGGTCGTGGTTGGCGCGGGTCTAGTGGGCGGCATGGTGGGATGCCATCGCGAAACCATCTCATTGTCGTCTCCCCCGAAATTCAGGCTGGCGCTCTCAACCCCAACGCTCTTGTGTGTTGTTTGCGCATTAGCTGTTGGCTATTTCGCGCAGCAACACCGCTGGACGTGGGCAGTTGGCCAGCCACTACGTGTGGCACTTTTGCAGGGCAACATCTCGCAAGATGTGAAGTGGCAGCCTGGGCATTTTGCTGATTCATTGGCAGTATACTTTGAGCTAACGAAAGACCATCCTGCACAACTGAGCATTCTGCCTGAGACCGCGATACCATCGTACTTTCATCAAATCCCGAAGGCATTTCTTGGAGATTTGGCACGACTCGTACAGACGCGGGGTGGCGATCTCTTGCTTGGGACCGTCCTTGGGGATGATCAGAACTACGCGAATATCGTGGTGACGCTTGGCGCCTCGCCACCTCAGGTTTACAGCAAACACCATTTGGTTCCGTTCGGCGAGTTCGTCCCCTCCGGTTTCGGCTGGTTCGTTGCTGCCCTAAGAATGCCAAAGTCTAATTTCTCGCCCGGAACAGTTGATCAGATACCGCTCGCCGTTTCTGGTCAGCAGGTGGCAGTCAACATTTGCTACGAGGATCTCTTTGGTGAGGAAATCATTCGCTCCATGCCGCACGCATCGATTTTGGCCAACGTCTCGAATACCGCCTGGTTTGGGCGTCGCTCACTGGCTCAGCCACAGCACCTGCAGATTTCACAGATGCGGGCGCTGGAAACGGGGAGACCGATGCTGCGCGCGACCAACACTGGCATGACTGCAGTCGTTCTCCCCACCGGTTTGGTCGACAAGAAGCTACCTCCATTCGTCCGAGGCGCTCTCGTGGCCGACGTGCAGGGCTATGCCGGAACCACCCCATACGCGCGATTCGGAAATGGGCTTGTGTTGATCCTTGCCGTAGCTGCTTTGCTGTTCAGCATGTTGGCGCGCACGGGGTGGAGATCAGAAACCTCCAAAAGAAACTGGAACAGGCTTTGGCTGAAAGTCAAAGCAGTATATCCGCCAACAAGAAACCCATAATGATGATTCCTGCCGGCTCGCGTGACTTCGTTAAGCGCAGACATCCATGCTGTGGAAACGTATTCCGTGAATCGGACATCAATCTCCATTTATTTCTTGACTCTATAGCGACTACAGAGTTTTAAATGGAGCTTTAATAGACCATTTGAAGGAGCTATCCATGAGTGAATGCGCTTCAAAAGGCTGCAGCTGCACGGCCGAGCCGATCATCCATCCAACGACTCCGACCCCGCAAACAGCGGGATCGGCTCAAGTGGTGTATCACATCGAGAACATGGATTGCCCTACGGAAGAAGCGCTAATCCGAAGTAAATTGACCGGTCTGGCGGGCGTAGTTGGTCTTGAATTCAACCTGATGCAGCGTACTTTGGTCGTTCGCCACGAACTGCCCTCGCTGTCACCGGTTGAGCAGGCGCTAACAGCCATCGGCATGCAAGCCGTGCGCATGGATCAGGCGTCGGCCGGGCAAACGACCAGGCTGTCCATTGCCAAAATGGATTGCCCGACCGAAGAGGCGTTGATCCGCAACAAACTCGGCCCAATGGCAGGGGTCTCAGGACTCGACTTCAACTTGATGCAGCGCACGTTGTCGGTGCGCCATACTGACCAGGCTCTGCCAGAGGTGCTCATGGCCCTGCAAGCGCTTGGATTCGAGGCGCAAGTGATGGACGCAGCCGAGGCCGCGCCATCCATTTCCCCTTTGACCACGCCAACCAACTGGTGGCCGCTGGGCATTTCTTTGGTCACTGCATCGGCGGCCGAGGTGGTCTACTGGCTCCACAACGGCAATCACTGGTCGGTCGTTGTTCTGGCGCTCGTCGCGGTCTTCACGGGTGGCCTTTCCACCTACAAGAAGGGGTGGATTGCGCTCAAGAACCGTAATCTGAACATGAACGCCCTGATGTCGATTGCGGTCACGGGCGCCATGTTGATCGGCCACTGGCCCGAAGCTGCAATGGTGATGGTACTGTTCACGCTGGCTGAGGTAATCGAAGCCAAATCGCTGGATCGCGCTCGTAACGCCATCCGCGGCCTGCTTGATCTTTCACCAGAACAAGCAACCGTACTGCAGCCGGACGGCACATGGCGTGAAGTGAGTGCTAAGCAAGTCGCCATCGGCGATCGCGTCCGGGTCAAACCAGGTGAGCGCATCGCCCTTGACGGTGAGGTGCTGGAAGGCCGCTCTACCATCAACCAAGCCCCGATCACGGGCGAAAGCCTCCCGGTCGAGAAATCCCCCGGTGATCCGGTGTTTGCGGGCACGATCAACGAATCAGGTTCATTCGAGTACCACGTCACCGCCGTGGCCAGCCACTCCACACTGGCCCGCATCATTCACGCGGTCGAAGCTGCACAGGGGAGCCGTGCGCCGACGCAACGTTTTGTCGATCAGTTCGCCCGCTGGTACACCCCTGTTGTGTTCGGCGTGGCCATCGCTGTCGCGTTGCTGCCACCGCTGTTCATGGGGGCTGCCTGGCTCGAATGGATTTACCGCGCACTGGTTCTGCTGGTGGTCGCCTGCCCGTGCGCATTGGTGATCTCTACGCCGGTCAGCATCGTCAGCGGCTTGGCCGCCGCCGCCCGTCACGGCATTCTCATTAAGGGCGGCGTCTATCTGGAAGAAGGCCGCAAGCTACGCTGGCTGGCGCTGGACAAGACCGGCACGATCACGCACGGCAAGCCGGCTCAGACCGATTTTGTCGCATGTGGCACTGCACTCACCGCTGACAGCCGCAGCATCGCTGCCAGTCTGGCGGCCCGCTCAGACCATCCGGTATCCAAAGCGGTGGCACAGGCTGCGCAGGCAGATGCGATTGCCCTGCTCGACGTGGCTGAGTTCAGCGCGTTGCCCGGTCGGGGCGTGCAAGGTCAAATCAACGGCGAGACCTATCATCTGGGCAACCACCGGATGCTCGAAGAACTGGGGCAGTGCACTCCCGAGTTGGAACAGCGCATCGCGGAGCTGGAAACCGTAGGTAAAACTGTCGTGATGTTGGTCAGCGCAAAGGGGGTTCATGCCTTATTCGCCGTAGCGGACACTATCAAGGACAGTAGCAGGAGAGCCATCGCCGAGTTGCATGCGATGGGCATCAACACCACGATGCTGACCGGCGACAACCCACATACGGCAAAGGCCATTGCCGCACAAGCCGGGATCGACCGTGCACAAGGTAATCTCCTCCCAGAAGACAAACTGCACGAAGTGGAGAAATTGGCCCAAAGCGGCAAGGTCGGCATGGTTGGCGATGGCATCAATGATTCACCGGCCTTGGCACGAGCCGACATCGGCTTTGCCATGGGGGCGGCTGGCTCGGACACCGCCATCGAAACGGCTGACGTGGCGCTGATGGACGACGACCTGCGTAAGATACCGACCTTCGTGCGCCTGTCGCATGCAACTGCGCAGGTGCTGATGCAAAACATCGTGCTGGCCCTTGGTATCAAAACAGTATTTCTGGTGCTCACCTTCACGGGTCACGCCACCATGTGGATGGCCGTGTTTGCTGATATGGGAGCCAGCCTCCTTGTCGTCGGTAACGGCTTGAGGCTGCTGCGCCGATGAGCTGGAAATTTTTTCTCTATGACTGGGGTGACCTGAACATCGCGTTGTTCCAAGCCATAAACACGGGTACGCCTGCCGCGCTGGAGCCGGTGGCGTGGTTCTTCAGCCTCGTGGGCAGTTACTGGACAGCGCCGCTGATGCTGTTGGGTCTGTGGTGGTGTTCGAAATCGGCCACCGACCCGGCGCGTAGTGCGGTCGTTTTGCAGCGCCTCATTGGTTTTAGCGTGGCCTTCTTGCTGGCTTTACTGGCCTCCGCCGTCTTGAAATTATGGCTCGACTTTCCGCGCCCGTCGGCTGTACTTGGCGACATGGTGCACGTTATCGGAGAGATTGAGCGACACTACAGCCTGCCCAGCGGGCATGCCACCTATGCCGCGCTGGTGGTCGGCGCGCTCTGGCCTTTGATGGGCCGCCGTGGCCGCATCGGTTTGGTGCTCTATGCGGCATTGGTCGGTTGGTCACGCATCGCGGCCGGAATGCACTTTCCTGCTGATGTGCTGGCGGGATGGGGACTTGGATGTATCTGCACGGCGCTTGCCGGGAGGGTGATGACCCTGGCCGCCCCTATGTGGCAATCAGCTCGCCACACATCGGTTTGGGTCTGGTACGCGGTGGCCGCCGGTGCAATCATGATCGATCATCTCGCTAAGTTCGCCATTACCCGCACGTTTGCCTACGGTGAACAGGTCGAAATCACCCCGTTTTTCAATCTCGTCCATGTCCTGAACCCCGGCGCGGCATTCAGTTTTCTGGCGAACGCTGGCGGCTGGCAACGTTACTTTTTTATCACGCTGGGTCTGGCCGTTTCCGCTTGGCTGGGACGCATGCTGTGCCAGCAACGGCCACGCCTCGAAGCGTTGGGCTATAGCCTGATTCTGGGTGGCGCACTCGGCAATGTCGCAGATCGCGTGCTGCGCGGGCAAGTTGTGGATTACCTCGACTTCCATTGGCGGTTCTCGCACTGGCCCGCGTTCAACTGGGCGGACGTGACAATTTCTCTGGGGGCGTTCTGCCTAATTTATATTGCAATGAGTCAAAACACCGTCACCAATTCGGGGTGATGACTTCCTGTTTTCCGTCGCCAGCAAGTCTTCCAACAATTTGCTGGTTAAAGTTCAATGTGCCGAGCGGTGTCAAAGGCTGAAACCGTTCGATTTTCCTCAAGGAGAACTGCCGTGAAATGCCCAGTCTGCATAGAAACCACCCTTGTTATGACGGAGCGTCAAGGGATCGAGATCGACTATTGCCCGCAATGCCGAGGGGTCTGGCTTGACCGCGGAGAACTCGACAAAATCATTGAGCGTAGTCAGCGCGACCCCGCTTATGCTCCATCACAACCTGCACCCACACCGCAGCAGCCTCTAAGGCGATCCGGATGCGATGACGAGCACTCTTGGGGCCATAGCGGCAATTCACCTAAGCGAGGTGGATTTTTCAAGGACTTGTTCGATTGAATACGCTGGCACCTCCGGTGGCGCTGGATGCGGTGGGCGTGCGTTGGAGTTCGCATTTCAACCCAGAATCTGATAGCTAACGGTAAGTTGATGGCGACGAAATTCGAGCGCCAGTCTTTCGTCATGGCACGGTTAGTCACAGTGTGCTCACGCCATTTTCGTATCAGGAATGAACAATGGATGACCTGAATCGCGCGCAACCAGGCGCAAGTCGGCCTCTTGAGCCTGCTCATTCTGGCGCAGATCCTGCTGCTGTCCGGACTATGGACGCCGCCGGAGACGATGCCGGACTGGATGCGCTGGGCGACGCTAGCGTCGCCGATGCGCCACTACATCGACGTAAGCTACGGCGTCCTGCTGAAGGGGGCCGGACTCGATCTGCTACGGGACTCGGTGCTGGCGATCGGCATACTGGGGGGTGTTAATCTTTTCTTTCGGCATGCGCCGCTTCCGCAGGCAGTTCGCATGAGGAGTCACACATGAGCGACCACACCCAGGAAAGCACAGCTACACCGCACAGCGCCGAGCCCTGTGTGCTGTGCGGATCACACTCGACCGACAGGTTGTATACCCGATTGGCAGGTACGTGCACTTGCGAACATTGCCTTCTGGAGTGCCGCAAGCAGCTCTTGGGCATGGGGGAGGAGTTGCAGGAGCTGCTGGCGGAGTCGCTGACTGCGGCCCTGGATATGCGGGAACATGAAACCGGCATGCATTCTAAGCGGGTTGCTTGCCACACCTTGGTGCTGGCAAGACATTGCTATAGCGACCCGGCCTTGCTCAAGCAGGTGTATTGGGGCAGCCTGCTGCACGATGTCGGAAAGATCGGCGTGCCCGACGCGATTCTGCTGAAGCCCGGCCAGCTCACTGAGACGGAGTGGGAAATCATGCGCCGGCATCCTGGAGCCGGGTATGACATGTTGGCTCCTGTCCCGTTTTTCGAGGTTGCCGCCGACATTGTTCTCTGCCACGAAGAGCGGTTCGATGGCTCCGGCTATCCACGAGGCTTGTGCGGGGACGCCATTCCGCTGGCGGCGCGTCTGTTTGCAATTATCGATACGCTGGATGCCATGACTTCGGATCGGCCATATCGACAGGGACTCGATTTTGATTCAGCAAAGAATGAGATCGTGAAAATGTCCGGAAGCCAGTTCGATCCTGTTGCGGTCGATATATTTATTGCCGAAGAGGAACGTTTGCGGGAAATGGTGTCTCTCACGAACTTAAAGTAAAACACCACATTATGAAAACGAGCACTCAAGAGAACGGAAATGATATGCCTGAGGAACGCAAGGACAAGACAAGTTGCGGCTGCCACAGCGAAGAAGGCTTCAGAGGTCCCTGGTCCCTGCCGCTACGCAAAGCCTTGGCGAGCGGCGCGTTCGCCAGAGCCGGCTATTGAGCGGCAATTTGGTGAGGCTGCCTTTTCTGCTTCCCGATTGCCATTCTCGCGCATGAGTTCAGCGAATTCGTGGTGATAGCAAGCGGTCGGACAATGCTAAGGACATGAAATTCCATGTGCACTGAAAGGAAAATGATATGAATCTCCAGTACGGCTTTGGCAAGACGATTGCGTCATCTTTCGACGAGGCAATTGAAAAAGTAACCCAGGAGCTACAAAGAGAAGGCTTCGGCGTACTCACGGACATTGACGTGGCGGCGACGCTCAAGAAAAAACTAAATCAAGATATGCCGCCCTACCGTATCCTCGGGGCTTGCAATCCGCCGCTCGCGAATCAAGCATTGCGGGCAGAACCCTCAATTGGATTGCTCTTGCCATGCAACGTCGTGGTGCGCCAGGACGATGATGGCAAGATTCATGCGGAATTCATGGACCCCTACGCCGTGCTCGCGTTGGTTGACAAACCTGAAATTAATAAGTTGGCTGGTGAGGTTCGGGAGCGGCTAATGCGGGTGATGCAGGCACTGTAAGCTTGCTTTGGCCGGCCCGTTACGGGCCTTTCATGTGTTCGTAACTCAAAGGAGTAGTGCAATGAAACCAACGATTTTTACCGTCGCATTGGCTGCAAGCGTGCTGTTCGCAACGCCCGTTCTGGCACAACAACCAAACAGCCCCGAAAAAAATGCCCAAGCGAAACCATCTGTGCCGAACGTGGCCGAGTACGACAAGCAGATGGCGCTGGCCCAGGAAAACATGAAAAAAATGCAGGAGCAGATGGACAAGATTCGCCAGACCCAAGATCCGCAAGAGCGTCAGAAACTGCTGCAAGACCATTGGACCGCCATGCAAGGCAATATGCAGATGATGCACGGCATGTGGGGTAGCGGCGGCATGGGGGGCTGGGGCTGCTGTATGGGCGGCCGTGGCATGATGGGGCACGGCATGATGATGGGCGACCCAACGATGGGCTGGGGCCACATAGGCAGCTATTACTCCAAGCTCACTCCGGAGCAAATGAAACAAAGGCAGTACATGATGGACCGCTACATGGGCATGCAGCAGATGATGATGGACCACATGATGCAACACCAGCAATACATGTGGCAGTCGCCGAGGTAAAGCACCAGTGTGGTGCGGTCGCTGCCGTGCCGCACTACACGAACTACGGGTTGCAGCGTTTCTCATGAAGCAATCTGTATTCGTCATTCGCAATATGGATCATGAGCTTCCGCACTCGCCCATTTTAAGAGGAGGTTTCAATGGAAACTATCACACGGTTAATTTCACTGCTGAGTGGCGTAACACTGTCGGCTTCGGTCGCCTTGGCTGCGCCGCTCGCCTATGTGCCCAACGAGAAGAGCGGCACGATTTCGGTCATCGATACGGCGAAGGACGAAGTCGTGGCGGAGATCAAGGCGGGGAGCAAGCCGCGCGGCCTAGCTGTCAGCGCGGATGGCAAGCGGCTGTTCGTCAGCGACCAGCCCGATAGCGCGCTCCTCGTCGTCGACCTGGAGAAGCGCGCCGTGGTCGGCAAGGTGGACCTCGGCGAGTCGCCGGAGGGCGTGAGCCTGTCCCCTGATGGTAAGTGGGTCGTCGCGGCGGTCGAGGTCAGCAACAGTGTGGCGTTCATCAATTCAGCAACGCTGCAAAAGGAGTTCAGCGTTCGCACCCGCGGCAAGAATCCGGAGCACGCGGTCTTCAGCCCGGACGGCAAGTGGCTGTACGTCAGCGCCGAAGAAGCAGAGCAGGTCGATGTGGTGGACGTCGCAAAACGCGAGCAGACCGGATCGATTCCCGTCGGCAAAAGGCCGCGCGGTATCGGTTTCCTGCCCGACGGCAGCCATGCCTACGTCGCCTCCGAACTGGCGAGCACGGTATATGCGATCGACGTGCGCGAGCAGAAGGCCGTCGCCACGATCAAGCCCGGCACGTTCTCCAACGGCGTGGCGATCCGCCCCGACGGCAAACGGGCGTATATCTCCAATGGCAAGGATGGCACCGTTTCGGTGATCGATACCGGGAGCAACACGGTTGTCGCCACGGTCCCGGTCGGGCAGCGCCCGTGGAACATGGCGCTGACGCCGGATGGCCGGAAGCTCTACGTGGCCAATGGCCGCTCCAATTCGGTATCGGTGATCGACACTGAGACCAACCAGAAGGTTCATGACATCCCGGTCGGCGAGTTCCCCTGGGGGGTGGTGATCCGATGAGCGCCTGGACAGCGATGACCAAGGACACGGTCGATATGAATCTGCCCACCCGCTACCCACGCACCGCGATGGTCCTGCACTGGACCGTGGCGCTGCTGATCATCGCCTTGCTGGCGACCGGCTGGTACATGGTCGGCATCCCGAAGAACACTCCGGAACGCGCCTTCTTCTTCAACCTGCACAAGTCGCTCGGCATCATCACAGCGATCCTCATCATGGCGCTGATCGTCTGGCGTCTGAGACATGACGCACCACCGCTGCCCACGGCCATGCCGAAGTGGGAAAGGATGATGGCCGTCCTCAACCACCGTTTGTTCTACGTCCTCATGGTGCTGATGACGCTCGCCGGCTATCTCACCTCCTCCTTCAGCAAATACGGCCCCAAGCTCTTCGGCATCCCGCTGCCGCATTGGGGATGGGAGGACGTGGCGCTGCGCGGCGACTTCGCGGCAGTGCATCGGGTAACCGCTCTCGTCTTCGCGGCGCTGATCGCGCTTCACATCGCCGCGGCCCTGAAGCACCTGGTGTGGGACAAGGACGGTGTCTTCCAGCGGATGATGCCCGGCTGACACGCTGGTGGGCCACACGTAACCATTTTTTATGCGAATTCCTGAAAAGTGGCTCAGGCTACATATCTATTTAATAAATATCCGTTAGAGAAAATTCACGATTTTATCGATTAGCCAGCGACGTAAAATGCCGCCTTCACTTTTCCAAGCACAACAATCATGAGTTCTTTTGTCACCGAAACCGTCCTCTCAGTCCACCACTGGAATGACAACCTCTTCTCTTTCAGGACCACGCGCAATCCTGCCCTGCGCTTTCTCAATGGCCAGTTCGTCATGATCGGCATGGAAGTCAATGGTCGCCCTCTGATGCGTGCCTATAGCATTGCCAGTGCCAATTACGAAGAACATCTGGAATTCTTCAGCATCAAGGTTCAGGATGGTCCGTTGACTTCACGTTTGCAGCACCTGAAACCGGGTGATCCGCTCCTGGTCAGCAAAAAACCCACCGGTACGCTGGTGCTGCGTGACCTCAAGCCGGGTCGTCGCCTGTTCATGTTTGCCACCGGGACCGGTCTGGCCCCCTTCATGAGCCTGATCCACGACCCGGAAACCTATGAGCGCTTCGAGAAAGTCATTCTCATCCACGGCGTCCGCTGGACCAATGAACTGGCTTACCACGACTACATCGAGGAGGATCTGAAGGACCACGAATACCTCGGTGATCTGATCCGTGAAAAGCTGATCTATTACCCAACGGTAACTCGCGAGCCGTTCCGCAACGAGGGACGTCAGACCGATCTGATCCTCTCAGGCAAGTTGTTTTCTGATTTGTGCGAACCCCCCATCGACCCCGCGACGGATCGGGGCATGATTTGCGGTAGTCCGGCCATGCTTAAGGAAATTTCGGCCATGCTTGATGGTTTCGGTTTGAAGATTTCCCCACATATCGGCGAAGCCGGGGATTACGTGATTGAGCGTGCATTCGTCGAGCAGTAAGCAACCGTTGGGCGTTTCAAGCTCAAACCCAAAGACATTGTCTCCGGAGAAGATTTGTGAAAATCCTGGTGCCCGTAAAGCGGGTCATAGACTACAACGTGAAGGTTCGGGTGAAGGCAGACGGGTCGGGTGTCGATCTGGCGAACGTAAAGATGAGCATGAACCCGTTTGATGAGATTGCGGTGGAAGAGGCGGTTCGTCTGAAAGAAGCAGGCTTGGCCAAGGAAGTGATTGCCGTCTCTTGCGGTGTCGGCGCCTGCCAGGAAACCTTGCGCACCGCGATGGCCATTGGCGCTGACCGTGGCATTCTCGTGGAAACTGATGTCGAACTACAGCCGCTGGCTGTCGCCAAGCTACTCAAGGCACTCTGCGACAAGGAACAGCCGCAACTCGTCATCTGCGGCAAGCAGGCGATTGATGATGATGCCAACCAGACTGGCCAGATGCTGGCTGCACTTGCCGGATGGCCGCAGGCCACCTTCGCCTCCAGGGTCGTCATCGCTGGCGACAAGGCGACGGTAACCCGCGAAATCGACGGCGGCCTGGAAACTTTGGAAATCAGCTTGCCGGCTATCGTTTCTACCGACCTGCGCCTTAATGAACCGCGCTACGCCACCCTGCCCAATATCATGAAGGCCAAGAAGAAACCGCTCGACACAGTCAAGCCGGCTGATCTCGGTGTCGATGTCGCGCCGCGTCTGACGACCCTCAAGGTCTCTGAGCCCCCCAGGCGTTCTGCCGGCATCAAGGTGACCGATGTGGCCGAACTCGTTAACAAGCTTCGCAATGAAGCGAAAGTGATCTAAGGGGAGACCATGACCATTCTCGTCATTGCCGAACACGACCAGAAAAGCCTTAAGGCCGCCACGCTGAACACCATTACTGCCGCCCTGGAGATCGGTGGCGATATTCACATTCTGGTGGCCGGTGCCAACTGTAACGCCGCAGCACAACAAGCCGCCAGCCTGCAAGGCATCAGCCTCGTCAAAGTGGCGGATGCGGCCCACTATGAATCCCATACTGCCGAAAACCTTACGGCCCTCGTCATCGCCCACGTGGCGGGCTACAGCCACATCCTCGCTCCAGCCACCACCTTCGGTAAGAACCTTATGCCGCGCGTCGCCGCCTTGCTCGACGTGGCACAGATTTCCGAAATCACCACCGTCGAATCGGCGGACACCTTCGTTCGCCCGATCTACGCCGGCAATGCACTGGCTACTGTTAAGAGCGCCGATCCGGTCAAGGTCATTACCGTCCGTACCACGGCGTTTGATGCGGTCAACGTTGGAAATGCAGCAAAAATCGAAAGTATTGCCGCTGCCGCTGATACCGGTCAAAGCACACTGACCAACCGCGAACTGACCAAGTCCGAACGCCCGGAACTCGGTGCGGCCAAGATCATCGTTTCCGGTGGCCGTGGTCTGGGGAGTGGGGAGAATTACCACAAGTTGCTGGAACCGCTGGCTGACAAACTTGGTGCGGCGCTTGGTGCATCCAGAGCGGCGGTCGATGCCGGCTTTGTCCCGAACGATTACCAGGTTGGCCAGACTGGCAAGATCGTTGCCCCACAGCTTTACATTGCCGTCGGCATCTCCGGTGCCATTCAACACCTGGCCGGGATGAAGGAGTCCAAGGTCATCGTTGCCATCAACAAAGATCCGGATGCGCCGATTTTCCAGGTGGCGGATTACGGTCTGGTCGCCGATCTCTTCGAAACCGTACCTGCGTTAACGCACTTCCCTTTATGATCTATTTGCCAGCCCCTCACCGCGGGGATCAACTTCTGGTCGAAACTAACGCCGGCCCCAGTCTTGTTGCTGCCGGTACTGTTGTCACGTCGTGACCAGAGGCAGTAATGGCCCTCCGGCAATCAAAACGGCCGAGCGGTACCGCTGGCTGGGGTTGGCTATCAGTGTGGCCTTGGCGGACCAAGGGGCCAAGCATTGGATCGTGGGGGCCTTCCCTTTGGGCGCAGGCGAAACGGTGTTACCGTTTTTCAATCTCGTCCACATCCTGAATAGCGGCGCAGCCTTCAGTTTTCTAGCGAATGCCGGCGGTTGGCAACGCTATGTCTTCATTGCCCTCGCCTTGGCTGTCTCGGTGGGGCTGACCGCCATGTTGCTGAAAGGCGTGGCGAACCGGTGGCAAGGGTGGGGGTATAGCCTGCTCCTCAGCGGTGCCGTCGGCAACCTGGTAGATCGCTTGGTCCACGGAGCGGTCGTGGATTATCTGGACTTCCATGCCGGCGGCTGGCACTGGCCAGCCTTCAATCTCGCCGATACGGCGCTTTGTCTGAGCGCCTTGATTCTTCTCTGGGGAACCTTGCTGTCGTCAGCTCAAAGCAAGGCGCCCCCTTAGCAAGTGCGCAGGAAATCTCGATACAATTCCTGGCAATAAACCAAAACGAGGAACAAAAATTGGCTCAACGATCCTTCTCCCTGTTTGACCGTCGCATGTTGTCTGCCTTGATGTTCCTGGGCCTGGTCCATTGCACTTCGGCAGCCGAGGAACCCTTGCCTCCTGATCCGGCGTTTCGGCTCAAGGCGTCCCTGAAGGGTAGCGATACGGTGGTGGCTGAAATCATTCCTGCACTTGTTCCTTGCATTACTTGACCAGTTGAGACCAATTCTCGATAATCGATAGCCATGTTCCGTCGTTTCTGCTTCCGCTCCCGCTCGCTTGTCGCGATGCTGCTGGCCTTGTGTCTGGTCAGCGCGTCGCTATGGGGCTATAGCGCGGAAGCGATGGCGGATGCCTTGTCCGACGAGACCAGTATCGCCGTTTCGGGTGGCGGCTCCGGCGATCACACCTCGACTGAGAAGCTGTGCAATCATGGATGTCATGCCCAGACCCATCTGACGGGCCTCGAATCCAGCGCGCAGACTTTTGTCCTACCGTCCGCTGATGTTGTTTTTAATAGCGAGGGGGGAATCGACCTTCCCACTCAATCCGGCGACAGTCTGTTCCGTCCGCCCCGAAGCGCCTTTCAAGCCTAGACCGACCTAGTTCCTCAGCGGATGCCGCCGCGCATTCCGCTTCTTCATCGCTTGAAAGGTTTCTCCCATGTTGTTCAACACCCCTGCCGGGGAGCGCGCTTGGCTGCGCCATCTCGGCTTTATGGCGGGACTTGCCCTTGCCACTGGCAGCGCCTTCGCCGCCGCTGCATTGACGCTGGACGAGGCTTGGCGCCTGGCAGAGAGCGCCAATCCGACGCTACGCGCCACCCGGGCCAATCTCGATGCGGCCGAAGGCCAACTGCGAGACGCCTCCGGCCTGCTCTACAACAATCCGCAGTTGTCGACCGACCAAACCCGCCGTCGCGTTCCGCAAGCCGGACAATCGGATAACCGTTTCCATGAACAGACGGTGGGTATCTCGCAGACCTTCGAGATTGCCGGTCAGGCCGGCTATCGGCGCGAAGCCGCCGCCCGCGATCTTTCCGCCGTCACGGAAAACATTGATGAAGTCCGCCGCCAGGTACACGCCGAAGTCGAGCAGCGGTTCTACCGGGTGCTGATCCTGCAACGGCGTATTGAGACCGAACGCGAGGCCCTGGCCGCCGTCAACGACGCTGCTTCGGCGGTCAAAAAACGGGTGGCGGCCGGCGAGGATAGCCGCTTGGACGGCAACCTGGCGACGGTGGAAGCCGAGCGCGGCTACAACCAGCTCGCCGTACTCGACGAACAACTCTTACAGGCCCGCGCTGAACTGGCGACGGTGCTGCAACTACCTGCCACCACCTTGCCGGAAGCGGCTGGCGAATTGCGGGCTACGCCAATAGCGGCCCCCTTGGAAACATTGCAGGCAGCAGCCCGCGAACGGCCCCTGCTGCGTTCGTTGGAACACCGGGAGCAGGCCGCCCGCAATCGACTCGGCCTGGAACGCTCGGCCGCCTATCCCGATATCACGGTGGGTCTGAGCACGGGCCGGGAAGCCCCTTACGACGCCCGCGAGCAGTTCACCCGTCTGACGCTCTCCATGCCATTGCCCCTGTTTCGCCGCAATGGCACCGGGATTGGCAAGGCGACGACAGAACTGACCCAGGCCGAGATCGAACGACAAAGCACCGAGCGCGAAGTAGCGGCCCAGGTGAATGCCCTCTGGCAACGGCTGGGCAGCCTGCAAGGCCGCGTCAAACGGCTGGCCGAGTCGGTTTTGCCCGCCCTCGACGAGAACCGGCGCCTGTCGTCTACCGCCTATCGGGCCGGCGAAATTGGCCTGCTGCAACTCCTGCTGGTCAATCGCCAATTGCTGGATGCCCGCCGCGACTACCTCGATGCCCTCGGCGACTTTATCCAGACCCGCATTGCCCTGGAGCAGACCGCCGGCTGGCCCAACCTTGCCCCCGAGAAAAATAAATGATGACCCGTACCCTGACTGCCGCCACCCTGGTGCTTTTGTTGACGCTGGCCGCTTGCGACCGCAATGCCCCCGAGGCCAAGCCGGCAACCGAAAGCCAAACCGTCGCCCCGGAAAAGACCGCTGCCAACGACAAGGAAGCAGCCAGCGAAGCGCCGGAAGCCGGTCAAATCCATCTGACCGAGGCGGACATCAAGGCGGCCGGCATCCGCACCGAGGAAGCCAACGAAGCCGAAGTCCATGAGCGCATCGCCGTCACGGCCACCATTCAGGCCAACCAGGACCGGCTGGCGCATGTCGTCCCACGGGTGCCGGGCCGCCTCGTCGGCATCACGGCCAAACTGGGCGACCGGGTCAAGGCCGGGCAATCGCTGGCCAGCCTGGACAGTATCGAGGTCGGCGAAGCCCATTCCGCTTATCTTCAGGCCGACAGCCAGTTCCGGCTGGCCCAGGCCGATTTCGAGCGCGCCGAAAAGCTCCATGCCGAGCAGATCGTGCCGGAAAAGGATTACCTGCGCAGTCGCTCCGAACTGGAAAAAGCCCGCGCCAACCTGCGGGCGACCACCGACAAGCTGCGTCTGATGGGTGTGCCGCCGGCCCGCTCGGAATCGGCCGTCTCGGTCTTCCCGGTTAGCGCGCCCTTTGCCGGCACGGTGATCGAGAAGACGGCGGTGCTGGGTGAGCTTGCCCAGCCGGACAAGTCCCTGTTCACCGTGGCCGATCTGTCTGTCGTCTGGATCGAGGCCAATCTGTTCGAGAAAGACCTCGGCAAGATCAAGGTCGGCGCCACGGTCGGCGTATCGGTTGCCGCCTATCCCGACGAGTTGTTCAAGGGGCGCCTGACCTACATCAGCAGCGTCATGGATAAGGAAAGCCGGACGATCAAGGCTCGCGTCGAAGTTGCCAATGCCGACGGCCGCCTGAAGCCCGACATGTTCGCCAACGCCGCCATCGACACCGCCACGGCGGGCAAGGCGCTGACCGTGCCGACGAGCGCCGTGCTCCTGCTGGAGGGAAAGAAGACCGTCTTCGTTCGTGAGAAGGAAGGGTTCGAGAAACGGGAAGTCGAGTTGGGCGACAACCTCGGTGGCCGTTTCGTGGTCAAGGACGGCATCGAGGCCGGTGAGGCGGTCGTGGTCGAAGGCGCCTATGCGCTCAAGGCGCGGCTGCTGAAATCCAAAATCGGCGATCACGACTAAGGGACAGCCATGCTCAACAAGATCGTCGATATTTCCCTACGCTACAAGCTCCTGGTTCTGGTGGCGCTGGCGCTGATCGTGCTCCTCGGGGCGCGGGCCTGGCAGCGGCTGCCCCTGGATGCCTTCCCCGATGTGACGCCGGTCCAGGTCAACATCTATACCGAATCGCCGGGCCTGGCGGCCGAGGACATCGAAAAGCTGGTGACCTTCCCGGTCGAATCGGTCCTCGCCGGCCTGCCCAAGGTCGAGGAAATCCGCTCCACGTCCATCTTCGGCCTGTCTTTCGTCAGCGTCTATTTCAAGGACGACATGGACATCTATTTCGCCCGCCGCCTGGTAGGCGAGAAGCTGATCGAGGCCAAGTCGCGCATCCCCGAAGGCTATGGCGAACCCGTCCTCGGCCCGAACGCCGCCGGGCTGGGCCAGGTCTTCTGGTACACGCTGGAGACGATGGACGACAAGCTCTCCGGCATGGACCTGCGCACCGCCCAGGACTGGGGTGTACGCATGATCCTGCGCACGGCACCGGGTGTGGACGACGTGACCTCCTGGGGCGGCGATGAAAAGCAGTTCCAGGTGCTGATCGACCCGCGCAGGCTGATCAAGTACGGCCTGGGTTACAAGGAGGTGATGACTGCCATCGCCGCCAACAACCGGCAGGTCGGCGGCCAGTACATCAATCTCCAGCGTGAGCAGTACCTGGTACGTGGCCTGGGACTGGTCGCCAATGCGGACGACATTGGCGGCATCCTGGTGGCCGAGCGCCAAGGCACGCCGATCTATGTACGGGACGTGGCGGACATCCGCCCGGCGCCGGCATTGCGGACTGGCGCGGTGACCAAGGACGGCAAGGAAGTGGTGCTTGGCATGGCGCTCGCCCGCACCGGTGAGAACGCCCAACAGGTGGTCGAAGCCGTCCGCGAAAAGGTGGCCACTGCCCTCAAGACCCTGCCGGAGAACATCAAGCTCGATGTCGCCTACGACCGCACCGAGCTGATCGGCAAGGCCATCTCCATGGCCAGCAGCGCCATGCTGGAAGGCGCTGCGCTGGTGGTCCTGGTCCTCTTCCTGTTCCTCGGTGAAGTCCGCTCGGCGCTGATCGTGGTCATTGCCATCCCGGCAGCCTGGCTGGTCGCCTTCCTGTTAATGGACCAGACCGGCGCCAGCGCCAACCTGATGTCCCTGGGCGGACTGATCATCGCCCTGGGCATGACCATCGACGGGCCGGTGGTGCTGGTGGAAAATGCCTTCCGGCTGCTCTCCCATCATGCCGGCAAGCCGGTCAACCGGACGGCTGTGGTGCTGGCGGCGGCCCGCGAAGTGATGAATCCGGTCGCCTTCGGGGTCATCATCATCATCGTGGTCTTCCTGCCGCTCTTCGCCCTCACCGGGATCGAGGGCAAGCTGTTCAAGCCTCTGGCGATCAACATGACCTTCGCCATGGTTGGTTCCCTGATCCTGACCGTCACCCTGATGCCGGTGCTATGCGCCCTGGCCTTGCGCCCCAAGCAGGAAGAAGACCCGCGCCTGGTGCGCTGGCTCAAGCCGCGTTTCCAGCCGCTGCTGCTGTGGACGCTGGCGAACAAACGACGGGTCATGCTGGCCACCGGCGCCCTGTTCATCGCTTCGCTGGCGCTCTTCCCCTTCCTCGGCAAGGAGTTCATGCCCACCCTGGGAGAACAGGAGATCATGTTCCGGGTGACCAGCATTCCGTCCACCTCGCTGGAGGAGTCCATTGCCGTTTCGCAGCGCATCGACGAAGCCCTCAAGTCCTTTCCCCAGGTCAAGCATTCGCTGGCCATGATCGGCCGCGCCGAGAAAGGCGAAACGGCGGATGTCAACTACATGGAAATCCTGGTCGACCTCCAGCCGCACGAATCCTGGCCTGAACGGATAAGCTACCGCGAACTGTCCGCCCAGTTGCAGGAACGCCTGGAAAAGGAAATCCCCACGGCCGTTCTGGCGGCGACCCAGCCCATCCAGATGCGAGTCGAGGAACTGATCTCCGGGGTGCGGGCAACGCTGGCGCTGAAGCTGTACGGCGAAGACTTGGCCACCCTCGACAGGCTGGCGGCTGAGGCCAAGGAGATTGTCGAAAAAGTGCCGGGGGCCACCGACGTGGCGCTGGAAGCCAATCAGGGCAAACCGCAGATGGTCATCAAGGTGAATCGTCCGGAAGCGGCCCGCTACGGGATCAATGCCGACGACGTGCTCGACGTGGTGCAGGCGGGCATTGGCGGCAAGGCGGTCAGCACCTTGATCGACGGCGTGCGCCGTTACGAGATTCAAGTCTGGCTGCCGCCCGAGTTCCGCAACAGCAGCGAGGCAGTGAGTGCCATCCCGATCCGTACGGTCGGCGGCGCCCTGGTGCCCCTGTCGCGGGTGGCGACCGTGGAACTGACCGAAGGCTATTCCTTCGTTCGCCGCGAGCAATTGCAGCGTTATGCGGTGCTGCAACTGGACGTCAAGGGGCGCGACGTGGATGGCTTCGTCAAAGAGGCAGAAGCGCGGCTCAAGACGCAGTTGAAGCTCCCCGCCGGCTACTGGCAGGAATGGGGCGGCGCCTTCGAGAACCAGCAACGGGCCATGGCCAAGCTGGCGGTCATCGTACCGCTGACCATCGGCCTCATCTTCATCCTGCTCTATACCGCCTTCAACTCGGTGCGCTACGCCACGCTGATCATCGCCAACGTGCCCTTCGCCGCCATCGGCGGGATCATTTCGCTGTTCGTCAGCGGCCAGTATCTATCGGTGCCGGCGGCGGTCGGCTTCATCGCGGTCTTCGGCGTCGCCATGCTGAACGGCATCGTGCTGATCTCGTTTCTCAATGGTCTGCGCGAACAGGGGCTGAGCATCCGGGAAACCGTGGTGCAGGGTGCAGTGCTGCGCTTGCGGCCGGTGCTGATGACGGCTTTGGTAGAGATTCTCGGGCTGCTGCCGTTCCTGCTGGCTACTGGTGTTGGCTCGGAGGTGCTACGCCCGCTGGCGACCGTCGTGGTGGGCGGTCTCGTCTCATCCACCGCACTCACCCTGTTCATCCTGCCGCTGGTCTATGAGTGGATGGAGCAGCGCAGGCAATCACCGACTCTGGAAGGAGCAAGCCAATGAAGGAAATCAAGGCATTCATTCATCCCCACCGCACGGCGGCGGTCATCCAGGCGCTGAGGGAGTCCGGGGCGTGCGATGCGCAGGCGGGGGCCGCATGCATCCATATCGCTATCTCGCAGGTGCAATGCGTGCATGCGACCAGCGACAGCACGCAACAGCACTATTCTGTCGAACTGGGAGAGCCGGTCGTTCTGCAAACCAAACTTGAGTTGGTTTGTGAGGACGAGATTGCTGACGCCCTGGTCGATTTGATCGTTCGCAATGGCCATGCCGGACAGAATTGTTCGGGATGGGTGCATGTTTCCACGCTGGATAGGCGGGTACCCATCCTCTGATATAGACCCATGGGGATGCCATTAGCCTTGGCCGTCTCGGTGGGGCTGACCGTCATGTTGCTCAAAGGCGTGGCGAACCGGTGGGAAGGGTGGGGGTATAGCCTGTTCCTCGGCGGTGCCGTCGGCAACCTGGTAGATCGCTTGGGCCGGGGAGCGGTCGTGGATTATCTGGACTTCCATGCCGGCGGCTGGCACTGGCCAGCCTTCAATCTCGCCGATACGGCGCTTTGTCTGAGCGCCTTGATTCTTCTTTGGGGAACCTTGCTGTCGTCAGCTCAAAGCAAGGCGCCCACTTAGCACGTGCACAGGAAATCTCGATGCAAATCCTGGCTATAAACCAAAACGAGGAACACAAATTGGCTCAACGATCCTTCTCCCTATTTGACCGTCGCACGTTGTCTGCCTTGATGCTCATGGGCCTGGTCCATTGCACTTCGGCAGCCGAGGAACCCTTGCCTCCTGATCAGGCGTTTCGGCTCAAGGCATCCCTGAAGGGTAGCGATACGGTGGTGGCTGAAATCATTCCTGCCAAGAAGCACTACCTCTACAAGAACAAGGTCCGCTTCGCCTTGAAGAACGCCAGCGGCGTCATGATTAGGGAGGTGAAGCTACCTTCCGGCGAGATGAAGAACGACCCCTATTTTGGGCTGATTGAAGTCTATAAATCGCCCGTCGTCGCGGAAATCGTTCTGGAACGCGCTCCCAAGTCTAAAGTCTTCACCCTTTATGCGTCTTATCAGGGGTGCAATGAGAAACTCGGCATCTGTTATCCGCCGATTGAGAAAACCGTTGACATGAAGTTCGATTGACGCCGGGTATCACATTTTTCCATTACCAGCCTTTAGCCAGTCTGCCATTTATTGAAAGGTTTTGTTGTCATGTTGAAAAAGCTCATTGCCTGCCTGTTAGCGACCACCGCACTACAGGGTGCCCTTGCGGCACAACTGCCCGAAGTAACCGTCTATAAGGATCCTGATTGCGGCTGCTGCACCGAGTGGGTCAAGCACATGCAAGAGTCCGGTTTTCAGGTGAAGCAGGTCAATACCCGAGCCATGGACGTGGAACGGCAACGGTTTGGGGTACCCCCACATTTGGCTAGTTGCCATACCGCGAAAGTTGGCGGCTACACCGTGGAAGGTCATGTGCCCGCCTCCGCCGTCAAGAAAATGCTGGCCGAAAAGCCGTCGGTACGGGGCCTGACCATTCCGGGCATGCCGGCCAATGCCCCAGGCATGGGGCCGCACATCGTGGGAACGCTCAAGGTATATACCTTGCCCAAAGCGGGTGAGTCGTCGCGCCTCTACTCGGTCGAATAGCGCCGATTCCCGAAAGTGCGGATGGGGGGATTTTGGCAATGCACCCATGTGAATGGCCGTCTTTGCCGACATGGGTGCAAGTCTGCTGGTGGTGGGCAACGGCGTGCGCATCTTGCGGTGGACTGCCGGAAATGATTTTCGCTGATACAATCCGGCCCATGCGCCGCTGGCTCTCTATCCTTCTTCTCGTTTTTCTGCCGTTCCAGTTCTCCTGGGCAGCGGTGGCCGGCTATTGCCAGCACGAGACCGGGGCGGCTGCACAGCACTTCGGCCATCACGATCACCAGCATCAGGCCGCTGCCGATCAGGAGGGCACGCCGGATGCCAAAGCCCTGGGTGGTGGCATCGACGGCGATTGCGTCGCCTGCCATGCGAGTTGTACCGCGGCGATTTTCAGCATGGCCTCCTTGCCGGCATCAAGCAGCGCGTCCTTTGCGATTCCCTGGCTATCGGGAAATCTGACCGCGCCACCTCTCGCGCACCCTGAACGCCCCAACTGGTCCGTCCTCGCCTGATCGGCGGGGTGGCTAGCACTTTTCTGCGCTTTTCCCTTGCGGCTGTGGTGGCCTGATCCGCCCTGACGCATTGCGACGCTTTCCGGTCGCACCTCGCCGATTCCCCGTGTGTCTTTTCATCACTGGAGAATCGGATGTCTCGAAGCAAATCAGTTTCACGCACACCCTTATTACCGGCCCGCCTACTCGTGGCCGGACTGTGCTCGCTCGCTACGCTAGCGACCGGCAATCTCTGGGCACAATCGACGCCAGCCCCCGCTGGCGCTGCGATTACCTTGCCGCAAGCCTTTGCGGCCGCTTGGGCACGACAACCCGAAGCACAATCGCTCGATCTGCGGCGTGATGCTGCCGAAGCGCGTCGGCAGGTTGCCGGCAGTTGGACGGCCCAAGCGCCTTCGCTGGATTTGTCCGGCAAGACCGACCAACTGGGCAAGAATCAAGGCAGCCGCGAATACGCGGCCGGCGTCGCCTTGCCCCTGTGGCTGCCCGGCGAACGCTCCCGTCAGGGGGCCATGGCCGACGCCGAATCAAAGGCCGTGGATAGCCGGGTGACGGCCGCGCAACTGCGCACTGCCGCCGTCGTGCGTGATGCCTGGTGGAACTGGCAGCGGGCACGCGGCGAACAGTCGCTGGCCCGCGAGCGCCTGGTCAGCGCACAAAAACTGGCAGAAGATGTCCGCCGCCGAACCAAGGCCGGCGACCTGGCCCGCTCGGACCAGCATCAGGCCGATGGTGCGGCTGCCAGCGCCGAGGTAACGCTGGCCGAAAGCGCCAGCCTGCTGGCCGCAGCCACTCAGCAACTGCGCGCCTTGATCGGCAAGCTGCCGGATGAGACAGCAGCCGACGGACCGGAAACCCCGCCGGCGGTGCCTGCCGACTTCACCGCCCTGGATGCAACCCACCCGGCGGTCGTCGAACTGTTCGACCGGGCCGAAGTCGTTCGCCGCAGCGCCGATCTGGCCAGCGTGCAGACGAGGAACAATCCAGAACTGTTACTCGCCACTACCCGCGAGCGGGGCGCTTTCGGCGACGACTATCAGCAGACCGTCACCCTCGGCGTGCGTATCCCGTTTGGTTCGGAGAGCCGCAATCGGGCCAAGCTCGGCCTGGCCCGCGCCGAAGCCCTCGAAACCGAGGGACACCTTCGTCTCGAACGCGAACGCCTGGCATCCGATCTGGAAGCGGCGCGGGTGCGCGTCGAATCGAGTCGCGCGCAACTGGCGGCCGCTGAGAAACGCGCCCAACTGGCGCGTGAGTCGCGGGGTTTCTTCGACAAGTCCTTCCGTCTGGGCGAAAGCGATCTGCCAACCCGCCTGCGTATCGAACTCGAAGCCGTCGAAGCCGAACGGCAAAGCACTCGCACCCGGATTGATCTGGCCGCCGCGATCTCCGCCCTGCGCCAGGCCTTGGGCCTGCTCCCCGAACAAAAATGAGGAACCCGAACATGAGAGCAACAAACACGCTGGCCGCTTTGGGATGGGCCGCCTGGATCGCCTTGGCCGCCCCACTGGCCTGGGCCGGTGACGGGCACGACCACGGCGAGGCGCCTGCTTCATCCGCCGGTCCCGCCGCGCCACGTTTTGCGGCAACGTCCGAAACCTTTGAACTGGTCGGCGTCGTCAATGGCAAGCAACTGACGCTCTATCTCGACCGCTATGCCGACGGCAGCCCGGTCAAGGATGCCAAGCTCGAACTGGAACTCGGCGGCGTCAAAGTCCCCGTCGAACCGCATGCCGACGGGGAGTTCGAGGCGACGCTGGCGCAGGAACTCAAGCCGGGGATCGTGTCGGTCGCGGCGACCGTCATCGCCGGCGAGGAAACCGACTTGCTGGCTGGTGAACTCGACATCCACGAGGAGGCGCATGCCGAAACGACCGCCCACACCCATGGCTGGAAGGAATACGCCCTGTGGGGCGGTGCCGCCGGCGGGGCGCTGCTGCTCCTCGCCGCTCTATTGCGCCGCCGGCGCGCTTCCCGCAACCCGCGTTTCGGAGGTGCCGCATGAAGCCCCGTCTGTTATTGAGCGCCCTTTGTCTTTCCTTCTTGTTTTCCTCAACCTTGGTGCTGGCCGGCGATGGCCATGATCACGGCGACGCCCCACCCGCTGCCAGCGGCAATGGCCCCAAGCGTCAGCCGGATGGCAGCGTCTTCCTGCCCAAACCGGCGCAACGCCAGATCGGCGTTCGCACCCTGCTGGTTGAGCCCGGTGAACTGCCCCGTACCCATGAACTGGCCGGCAAGGTGGTCATGGACCCGAATGCCGGCGGCAAAGTGCAGGCCATCGTCGCCGGCCGAGTCACGCCGGGGCCGCGCGGTCTGCCGCTGCCCGGCCAGCAGGTCAAAAAGGGCGAGGTGCTCGCCTACGTCACGCCGGAAGTCGGCGGTAATAGCCGCTCGCTGGCGGAAAGTCGCCTGCGCCGCCTACGCGAACTGTCCGATACCGTGCCGCGCAAGGTCATCGAGGAAGCCGAAGCCGCCGTCGCCAACGAACAATTGGTGGCGCCGGTCAGCGGCGTCATCGCCTCGGCCAACGTCGTCTCCGGTCAGGTTCTCGAAGCCCGCGAAACCCTGTTCGAGATTGTCAATCCGGAACGCCTGCTGATCGAGGCGCTGGCTTTCGATATGGCCGTCGCCAGCGATGTCGCCGGGGCCTTTGTTGCCGTCGGTGAGCAGAAGCTGCCGCTACGCCTGGTCGGCGTCGCCCGCAGCCTGCGTGAGCAAGCCTTGCCGCTGACCTTCCGGGGTGAAGGCGGCGCTTTGGCGGCGCTGGCCGTCGGCCAGCCGGTTCGGGTCTTCGTGCAGACGCGCAGCACGGTGCCGGGCATCCGCGTGCCGATGGCGGCGCTGATGAAGAACCCTGCGAACCAGGCCATCGTCTGGGTCAAGACCGCGCCGGAACGCTTTGAGCCGCGCACGGTAACCACCGAGCCGCTGGACGGCACCCACGTGGCGGTGACCAGCGGGTTAAATACCGGAGATCGGGTTGCCGTCCGGGCTGCGACCCTGATTAACCAGATACGCTGAGCGGAGCCAATCATGTTCAAGTGGCTTCTCGACAACAGCCTTGCCAACCGCCTGCTGGTGATCATCGCCAGCCTGGTGCTGATGGCTTATGGGGCATTCACGCTCTCGCGCACACCGGTGGATGTGTTTCCGGACCTCAACAAACCGACGGTCACCATCATGACCGAATCCGGCGGCATGGCCGCCGAGGAAGTTGAACAACTGATCACCTTCCCGCTGGAAACGACCATGAACGGTCTGCCCGGTGTGGAAAGCGTACGTTCGGTGTCCAGTGCCGGCCTGTCTTTCATTTATGTGACCTTTAACTGGAAAACGGAGATTTTCCGGGCACGGCAGATGGTGTCGGAACGTCTTTCCTCGATGGAGGAAGGGCTGCCAACGGGCGTCACGCCGCGCATGGGGCCGATCAGTTCGATCATGGGCGAAATCATGCAGATCGCCATTCCCATCGACACGGCGAAGATTTCACCGATGCAGGTCCGCGAATACGCCGACTGGGTGCTGCGGCCGCGTTTGATGGCCATCGCCGGTGTGGCGCAGGTCATCCCCATCGGCGGCGAGGTGCGCCAGTTCCAGGTGCAGCCGAACACGACCCGCATGGCGGAACTGGGTATCACACATGAGCAGTTGACCGGGGCGCTCAAGGGCTACTCGGCCAACACCTCCGGCGGCTTCCTTGAACTCAACGGGCGCGAATACCTGATTCGCCATCTCGGCCGCACGTCGCGTCTGGACGACCTGAAGAACCTGGCGCTGACGGCCCGCCACGGTCAACCCGTTTTATTGCGGCAAATCGCCGACGTGACCTTCGCACCGGCCATCAAGCGGGGCGATGCCGGTTTCGAGGGCAAACCGGCGGTGATTCTGGGCATCCAGAAGCAGCCGACGGCCGATACCATCCATCTGACCCGAAGTATCGAGGCCGCAGTGGAGGATCTGAAGAAATCGCTGCCGGCCGGCATGGAGGCGCCCAAGGTGACTTTCCGCCAGGCGAGTTTCATCGAGTCGTCGATCAGCACGCTGCAAGGCAAGCTGATCGGGGCATCGGTCTTCGTCGCAGTCATCCTGTTCTTCTTTCTGGGCACCTTGCGCCCGACGGTGATCGCCCTAACCGCTATCCCGGTGTCGATTTTCATGACGGCGCTGGTTTTCGACTACTACGGCCTGTCGATCAACACCATGACGCTGGGTGGCCTGGCCATCGCCATCGGCGGCCTGGTCGATGACGCCGTGGTCGGCGTCGAGAACGTGCTGCGACGGCTGAAGGAAGACCGGGCCAAGCACCACGATCACCGGATGCATCCGATCGAGTTGGTGGGCCATGCGACGATGGAGGTGCGTTCGGCCATCCTCTACGCAACGATCATCATCGTGCTGGTTTTCCTGCCGCTCTTCGCGCTGCCCGGTATGGAAGGCCGGTTGTTCGTGCCGCTCGGCATCGCTTTCATCGTTTCGACGCTGGCCTCTCTGGTGGTCTCAGTGACGGTGACGCCGGTGCTGTCCTTCTACCTGTTGCCACGCATGAAGTCGCTCGATCATGGCGACACGAAACTGCTGGCCTGGCTGAAGGCCGGCTATGGCCGCAGTTTGCAGGCGGTGCTCAACCGTCCCAAAGCGGCGTTGGCGGCCGGTGCCGTCGCCATTTTGCTGGCAGCAGTCGCGGTGCCGTTCTTCCCCAAGACCTTCCTGCCGCCGTTCAATGAGGGAACGCTGCTGATCGGCATGCGCCTCAATCCCGGCGTCACGCTGGCCGAGTCGTCGGCCCTGGCGCAACAGGCTGAGGTGTTGGTCAAAGCGGTGCCGGAAGTGGTGCACGTCGGGCGGCGCAGCGGCCGGGCGGAACTCGACGAGCATGCGGAAGGTGTTCACGTCAGCGAACTGGATGTCGGCCTGAAGCCAGCATCCGAAATGACGCGCTCAATGGGCGAAATTTCTGCCGATATTCGCGCTCGCCTGATCAACCTGCCGGCGGCGATTGCCATCGGCCAACCCATCTCGCACCGTATCGACCACATGCTGTCCGGTGTGCGTTCGCAGATCGCCATCAAGATTTTTGGTGACGACCTGGACACGCTACGCGGTCAGGCCGATGCGCTGCGCGGCAGGCTAGCCGGTATCCCCGGGATTGCCGATCTGGAAATCGAGAAGCAGGTGCTGGCGCCGCAGATCAAGGTCAGCGTTAACTATGCGACGGCCGCGCAATACGGCGTGCCGACGCCGCAGATTCTGGCGACACTGCAAAGTCTGGTCGAAGGTGAAAAGGTAACTCAGGTCGTCGAAGGCGGCCGGCGCTTTGCGCTGGTCGTGCGCTTGCCCGACTCGTCCCGCTCGTTGCAAGGCCTGGGGCAAATATTGCTGGAGACACCCGGCGGCCCGATTCCCCTGTCAAAAATCGCCACCATCGAGGACGGCGATGGGCCGAACCAGGTCAGCCGCGACGACGGCAAGCGGCGCATCGTGATTTCGGCCAACGCGCAAGGGCGGGCGCTGTCCGAGATTGTCGAGGACATCCGCCAGGTGGTCGGCGACAGCAAACTGCCGGAAGGCTACTTCGTCACGCTGGGCGGCCAGTTCCAGGCGCAGGAAGAGGCTTCCCGGCTGGTTGGCCTGCTCTCCATCGTCTCGCTGGTGCTGATGTTCGTGGTGCTGTTCAGTCGCTACAAGTCGGTCGTGCTGTCGGCACTGATTATGGCCAACATTCCGTTGGCGCTGGTAGGCGCAGTGCTCGGCTTGTGGATTTCCGGGCAGCCGCTGTCGGTCGCCGCACTGGTTGGTTTCATCACGCTGGCCGGCATTTCGGTGCGCAACGGCATCCTCAAGGTCAGCCACTACATCAACCTGATGCGCATGGAAGGCGAGAACTTCGACCACCAGATGATCCTGCGCGGCTCGCTGGAACGTCTCGCGCCCGTCTTGATGACGGCGCTGGTCACCGCCTTCGCGCTGGCGCCTCTGTTGTTCGAGGCCGAGCGGCCGGGCACGGAAATCCTGCATCCGGTGGCCGTGGTTATTTTCTCGGGCCTGATCAGCTCAACCCTGCTCGATACCTTCCTGACACCCGCCATGTTCTGGCTGTTTGGCCGCAAGGATGTGGAACGCCTGATGGCCGACCGCGATGCCGGTGCGCTTTAACTATTTCTCAACGAAAGGAAAAACCATGAAACCGATTCATTTGCTCGCCGCTGTTGTCTTCTCCCTGTCCGGCAATGCCTTCGCTGCCGATGGCCACGAGCACAGCCACGAACATAAACCGCTCCACGGTGGCGTCGTCAGCGAGGCCAAGGATGTGGATTACGAACTGGTTGCCAAGCCGGATTTGATCCAGTTGCATTTGCGTGATCATGGCAAGTCGGTGGATGTCTCAAAATCCAACGCCAAACTGACCATCCTCGTCGGTACAGATAAACAGGAAGTCGAATTGAAACCGGCGGGCCAGCAACTGGAGGCCAAAGGCAGTTTCAAGGTTAACAACGGCAAAGTGGTTGCCTTGGTGTCCCTCCCTGGCAAAGCCCCGGCAACCGTTCGCTTCGTGTTGAAGTAGAAGGGAGGTCGCATGTCTGCGATCACAAAAATCCTCGCAACTTGTTTTCTGGGCGTGGCGCTTTCCGGTTGTGCCGGGCATACCCATCAACTGGTATCGGAAAAGGACTCGCCACCTGTCACAGGCTTCTTCAGCCACGAGGGCTCGCAAGCGCCGGCAATGGTTCTGGAACTCGAAGGCGCGCGATATGAGGGGCGGGGATTTGTGATTCAGCATCATCAAGACCTCGCAGAATTACGTAAATTGTTTGGCCCCGGCAAACATTACGACCGAATTACCAGCGGCATGGACAGCGATCACATAAGGAGTTCGGCCTCGCCGGTACTACATGCCAAAAATGGGGAAGCGCTTCGGTGCCTGCTGGCTTGGAGTTCAGGCCAAAGTCCAGCCGGGGTTTGCACGAAGCCTGATGGAAAGGAGATTGATGTTCGTTTCGACTGATTCTGGGTAAGCCTGCTTCGGGAAGCATATAAAGCCAAAAAGGCGACAAGCTCATGGTTTTGCTTGCTTCCCAAATAGCGGATGTTCGTTGTGTGCCGTCTTGGTGTCATTTTGAGCCATACCCCAAACGGATGTCAGGGTAGGCCGCTCAAAGAAGTCCAGATAAGTCAAATATTCAATTTATTGGCACCTGCCACGACAGGGCATAGATTTTTAGCTGACCGAATTCGCTCGGGAAAGGAGTTTAACGGGTCAAAGTGTCGGCTATGTCCGGTTCGGGACATTTCGAAGCGAGGATCAAAGGCAAGATCACTGTGCACCGATAGGGGTCGCAAGGTTACACAAATGTAATTTATCGGTCAGCATCCCGTTGGGCAACGCTCCGTACCATCCGTGTCTATTGATCTGAACTCGGTGAACTTGCCCCAATGAATTGCTCTCCGCCAACGCCCAAATTGCGCGCCGGGACCGGCTTCCTGCTGGTGGCCTTGCTGGCCGCCCCAATTGGTTTCGCTCAGGCGGAGACCCTGCGCGATGTGTTTGAAAAAACATGGGCCAATTCCCCGCAGGGAAAAACGGTCGTGGCGAAACGCGAAGAAGCGAACGCCAGCCGAACCGTTGCTGAATCCTTGTTTCCCGGCACCCCTAGGATAGGCCTAGCGCAGCGCACGGACCGCTGGAACGACAATCTCGGCAAAGAAGAAAGCGAAATCGGAATTTCCGTTCCTCTCTGGCTACCCGGTCAAAAATCAGCCCGGATAGCCGTCGCCGAGGCCGATAGCGACGAGAGTCAGCGGAGCATTGCCGCCACCCGGTTGGCCGTCGCTGGCGAATTGCGGACGGCCCTATGGACGCTCTATCTGGCGCAAAGTGAAGCGGCGGTTGCCGGTGAACGTCTGGATGCGGCGGCCAAACTGGAAGCTGATGTGGCCAGGCGGGTCAAGGTCGGTGAAATGGCCCGCTCCGATCTGCTTCTCGTCAAACAGGAAACGAGCAGCGCCCGGGCCGCCGCGGCCGAAGCGAACGCACGTGTGGTACGCAGCACGCAGCGCTACCGGGTCCTGACCGGCAGCGACCGCTTGCCGGACAATCCGCAAGAGTCGGTCATGGCGGCAGCCGCTGAAAATATTCATCCCCGCCTGGCGGCCGGGCAGGCAATTGCCGAGCGTGCCCGTGCCGGCATGAAACTGGCCCAAGAGTCGCGCCGCGATTCGCCCAGCATCGGCGTGCAATATCGACGGGAGCGCGATGCCTCCGGCGCCACTCCACGCGACAGCATCGGTTTCGCCATCACCATTCCCTTCGCTGGCGAGGTGCGTAATGCGCCCTTGGTTGCCAGCGCCAACACGGCGCTGATCCAGGCCGATGCCCAGTATCAGCGGTTACTGGCCGACGTCGAAGCCGAAGTCAGGGAGGCTGAGGCGCAACTCGATTCGGCCCGTATCGGTGCCGAACTGGCGGTCGAACGCGAGCAAGCCGCCGCCGAGCGGCTGACCCTGATGCGCCGTTCTTTCGAACTGGGTGAAACCGCGCTCGTCGAGTTGCTGCGCGCCCAGACCCAGGCGACCGAAGCCCGCATTGAATTTGGCCGCAGCCGCGCCCGCCTGTCGGCCGCTCAGGCCAATCTGAATCAAGCCCGAGGAATTACACCGTGATCGACAAGCCATTCATCCTGAGTTGGGCAGCCCTAAAAGCCTTTATTGCAGCCATCCTGCTGGCGCTGTCCATGCCGCTCCTCGCCCATGAAGGCCATGACCACGGAGCCCCCGCCAAGCCGGCCGATGTCAACTTGGCACCACGTTTCGAGCTGCGCAGCGAAGACCTTGAACTGGTCGGTGTGCTCGCTGGCAAGGACCTGATCATCTATCTCGACCGCGCCGCCGACAACGCACCCATTCCCGGGGCACAAATCGAAATCGAGGGACAGGGGATCAAAGGGATCGCCACCGAGATAGCGGGTGGGGTCTACCAATTATCGGCCTCCTCCCTGACGCAAGCTGGCAAATACCCGCTGACCATCACCGTCCAGGCGGGCGAAATTGTCGATCTGCTTTCCGCCAGCCTGGAAGTTGGCGAAGTAGCAGCCGCCTTGACTGAAGCCGGACACCCTGATCGCAACTGGTGGCTCTACGCCGGAACTCCGCTGTTGCTGCTGGCCGGGGGCCTGATCGTGCGTCGCCTGCGTCGCCAACCGCAACATGGAATTCACTCAGCATGACCGATATCAAGAATCTTACCCGCTACGCCCTGGCTCTGCTCGTGGGCAGCACCCTGGCTGTTCAGGTCTCCGCCCATGGCGGCGAGGACCATGGCGATGAACAAAAAGCCCCAGTTGCACCGGCACCGGTTGCTGCAGTCGACGCCCAAGGCCAGGTGACTTTCAACGAGCCGGCCTTGCGCTTGCCGGACGGCAGCGTCTTTGTCCCGAAATCGGCCCAACGGCAGTTGAGCCTGCGCACCCGGACCGCCCTCAAGGGGGAATTCCCCCGCACGGTCGAACTCAATGGCCGCATTGTCGCCGATCCGAATGCCGGCGGCCGGGTGCAGACTTTCCAGAGTGGGCGGATCGAGGCTGGCCCGAACGGGCTGGCCGTGCTTGGTCAACGGGTCAACAAAGGGCAAATTCTGGCCTGGCTGCAACCAGCTGCAACCGCCCTCGAACGCGGTACTCAACTGTCGGCCCTGGCCGAACTGGCTGCGCAGGAAAGCGTCCTCGAACGCCGCCTGGTGCGGCTCCAGCAACTGGAAGGCAGCGTCCCGCAGAAAGACATCGAACAGGCGGAGATCGAACTTGCCGCGTTCAAGAAGCGCAAGAGCGCTGTCGGCGGTAGCCTCGGCCGGGAGGCCCTGGTCGCACCGGTCAGCGGCGTGGTCAGTGCGGCCAATGTCGCGGTTGGCCAAGTGGTCGATGCGCGGGCGGTGGTCTTCGAGGTCATCGATCCACAGCGGCTGGCGGTCGAGGCCCTGGCCTACGACCCGCTGTTACTCGACGGACTGACCAAGGCCAGTGCCCCGATTGCCGGCGGCCTTCTCGACCTCGCCTTCGTCGGCTTGGGACGCACCTTGAAGGAACAGGCGATGCCGGTGCTGTTCCGGGTCGAAACGCCGAAAAATGGCGCCCTGCCCGCCGTCGCGGTCGGCCAAACCCTGAAGGTTCTGGCGCAAACCAAGGCCCGCCAAGCCGGTGTGGCGATTCCCGCCGCCGCCGTGGTGCGCAATGCGGCCAATGAATCGGTGGTCTGGGTGCATGAAAGCGCCGAGCGCTTCGTTTCCCGCAAAGTCAAGGCGGCGGCCCTGGACGGTCATTCGGTGGTCGTGACCGACGGCCTGAACGGCGGTGAACGCGTCGTCGTTCAGGGCGCTGCTTCCCTGGCGCAGATTCGCTAAGGGGACGCCGTGTTCGACTTCATTATCAATGCGAGTCTCAAGCAGCGCCTGATCGTACTGGGCGTTTCGCTCTTGCTGATCATCTACGGGGCGCTGACCGTGCGCCAGATGCCGGTGGACGTTTTCCCCGACCTCAACAAACCGATGGTCACGCTGATGACCGAAGCCGGCGGTATGGCCCCGGAAGAGGTCGAGCAACTGATCACCTTCCCCGTCGAATCGGCCATGAACGGCATGCCTGGCGTGACGCGGGTGCGCTCGGTGTCGGGGATCGGCCTGTCGGTGGTCTATGTCGAGTTCGAGTGGGGCAGCGAAATCTATCGCAACCGCCAGCAGATCGCCGAGCGGCTCAACCTGGTGCGCGAACAGTTGCCGCAGGGAATCGTGCCTCAGATGGGGCCGATCTCGTCGATCATGGGCGAGATTTTGCTGATCGCCTTGCCGGCCGATCCGGAAAAAGCCAGCCCGATGCAGGTGCGCGAATACGCCGACTGGGTTATGCGACCGCGGCTATTGACCATCCCGGGCGTCGCCCAGGTCATCCCGATCGGCGGCCAGGTCAAGCAATACCGCGTCGAACCCGATCTGGCCCGCTTGCAGGCGATCGGCGTCACGCTCGCCGAACTCGAAGCGGCACTCAAGAACTTCGGCGGCAACACGGCCGGCGGCTTCGTCGATGCCGGCGGTCGTGAGTACCTGATCCGCAACATCGGCCGGACGACCCGGCTGGTCGATCTGCAGAACCAGCCGGTGGCGACGCGCAACGGCCAACCCATCCTGCTGCGCCAGGTGGCGGCCGTCACCTTTGCCGCCGGGGTCAAGCGCGGCGATGCCAGCTTCAAGGGCAAGCCCGCCGTCATTCTGTCCGTGCAGAAGCAGCCGACGGCCGATTCGGTCGAATTGACCCGTGCCGTCGAACAGGCCATGGCCGAAATGGGCAAGAGCCTGCCGCAGGGCGTCGACACGCCGCAGTTCCTGTTCAAGCAGGCCAACTTCATCGAAGCCTCAGTGCGTAACGTCGAGGAAGCGCTGCGCGACGGGGCGATCATGGTCGCCGTCATCCTCTTCCTGTTCCTGGCCAATTTCCGCACCACCTTCATTTCGCTGACCGCCATCCCGGTCTCGCTGCTGGTCACGGCCCTGGTCTTCAGCTACTTCGGCCTGTCGATCAACACCATGACGCTGGGCGGCCTGGCCATCGCCATCGGCGAACTGGTCGACGATGCCGTGGTCGATGTCGAAAACGTCTTGCGCCGCCTGCGCGAAAACCGAACCTTGCCCAACCCCAGGTCGGCGCTGGAGGTAATTGCCGCCGCCTCGAAGGAAGTCCGCTCCGGGGTCGTCTATGCGACCTTGATCGTCGTGCTAGTGTTCATTCCGCTGTTCGCCCTGCCGGGTATCGAAGGCCGGCTGTTCACACCGCTCGGCGTCGCCTACATCGTCTCCATCCTGGCCAGCATGGTGGTGGCCATGACCATCACCCCAGTGCTGTGCTACTACCTGTTGCCGAAGATGAAGCATATCGACCACGGCGATAGCGCTTTGGTGAAGAAACTCAAGGCCTGGGACGAACGCCTGCTCAACTGGTCGTTCGACCGTGCCCGGGCGCTGCTGATCGGCGCCGTCGCCGTCGTGGTCATCGCGCTGGCCTCCATTCCCTTTTTCGCCAAGTCCTTCCTGCCGCCGTTCAACGAAGGCACGCTGACCGTCAATGTCGTGCTCAACCCCGGGTCATCGCTGGTCGAATCGAACCAGATCGGCACGCAAGCGGAAAACATCCTGCTCGCTGTGCCCGAAGTGACCGAGGTCGGCCGCCGTACCGGTCGCGCCGAGTTGGACGAGCATGCCGAAGGCGTCCATTACTCCGAGATCGAGGTTGATTTGAAGGCCTCCGAGCGTGATCGGGAGGCAATCATCGCCGATATCCGCCAGCGCTTGGCCATCCTGCCGGCCGTGGTCAATGTCGGGCAGCCGATTTCCCATCGCCTCGACCATTTGCTGTCCGGTGTCCGGGCGCAGATCGCGCTGAAGATTTTTGGCGATGATCTAGATACCCTGCGCGGCCTGGCGGGCGACATCAAGGAACGTCTGGCGAAGATTCCTGGTATCACCGACCTGCAGATCGAAAAGCAAGTGTTGATTCCGCAATACAAGATCCATCTCGATTACGACGCCGCCGCCCGCTACGGCGTGGCTTCCGGCGAATTGCTGCAACGCCTGGAGCAATTGCTGGCCGGCGAAAGAATCGGCCAGGTCATCGAGGGCAATCGCCGGTTCGACCTGACCCTGCGCCTGCCGGAAGAGGCGCGCGGCGAACGCGGCCTGGAAAATCTGCTGATCGAGACGTCGACCGGCCGCGTGCCGCTGTCGTTACTTGCCCGCATCGAGGATGGCGAGGGCCCGAACCAGATCGGTCGGGAAAACACCCGGCGCCGCATCGTCGTCTCGGCCAATACCGATGGTTCCGACATGAGCCGAATCATCGCCGACATCCGCGCCGAAATTGACAAGAAACCCATGCCGGAAGGCTACTTCCCGCTGCTCGAAGGGCAGTTCCAGGCGCAGGAACAGGCGGCCAAGCTGATTGCGTTGCTCGCCGTCGTCTCGCTGACCATGATTTACCTGGTGCTGTATAGCCGCTACCGGTCAGCGGTACTGACGACCATCATCATGGGCAACGTGCCGCTCGCCCTGGTCGGCTCGGTCGTCGCGCTGTGGATTTCCGGCCAGCCGCTGTCGGTCGCCGCCTTGGTCGGCTTCATCACGCTCACCGGCATCGCCACGCGCAACGGCATTCTGAAGATCAGCCATTACATCAACCTGTGCGCTTTCGAGGGCGAAGTGTTCGGGCGAAAAATGATCGTCCGCGGTTCGCTGGAGCGCCTGACCCCGGTGCTGATGACGGCGCTGGTCGCCGCCTTCGCGCTGACCCCGCTAATGCTTTCCGCCGACGCACCGGGCAAGGAAATCCTGCACCCGGTCGCCGTCGTAATTTTCGGCGGCCTGATCAGTTCCACCCTGCTCGACACCTTGCTGACTCCGGTCATGTTCTGGCTGTTCGGTGAGAAACCGCTACAACGCCTGCTCGCTGAAAAGGCGCAGGAATCTTTCTAACCCCACACGATGAGGAAATATCCGTGAAACTCCCCCTGATTCCCAACCTGCTTCTATCTGCTGCATTGATCTTCGCCGGCAACGCCGCTTTCGCCCACGACGATGGCACCCTCGACAAAATGAAGGCACCCAATGGCGGCCAACTCCGCATGGCCGGGCCTTATCACTTCGAACTGCTGGTCGACAAAAACAACAAGGAGGCCAAGGACAGCCCGGTCACGGTCTATCTCACCGACCATGGTGAGAAAAAAATCCCGGCAGCCGGTGCTAGCGGCACGGCAACGATTCTGGCCGGCAAGTCGAAAGTGACGGTACCGCTGACTCCGGCTGGCGACAACAAGCTGACAGGCGTCGGCAAGTATGTCTCCGATGCCCATATGAAGGTGGTTGTCTCCGTCGTGTTCCCCGACAAAAAGACCGAGCAAGCTCGATTTTCCCCGTTGGCAGCAGGCCATGGCGACGACCATATGCACCATTGATCGACCCACTGGCGTGGCAATCACCGCCCATAAAAATTACAGAAATGTAATCAGGGAGTCAGTCTTTTGTTGGTATCGCTTGGCCATACTGCCCTCAATCAATTGAACGAGGAGTTGTATCCATGGCAAAGCCGATAACTGTTCTCCTGACGCTGTTTGCCCTTGGCGCGGTAGCTAACCTGCCGGCCAGCGCGGCCGATGCGGTCGACGTCTATAAGAGTCCCTATTGCGGATGCTGCGAAAAATGGGTCGAGCATCTGCGCCAGGCGGGATTCGACGTGCGAACCCACGACGTCAATGACGTGCCGGCGGCTCGCCAGCGGCTGGGCATGCCCGAGCGCCTCGGCTCCTGCCATACCGCCAAGGTCGCCGGCTACGTCGTCGAGGGGCATGTCCCCGCCGCCGACATCCAGCGCCTGCTCAAGGAAAAACCGAAGGCCGTCGGCCTGGCGGTGCCTTCGATGCCCCCCGGCTCACCCGGCATGGAAAGCCCCAAGCCGGTTCCCTACAACACGCTGTTGGTCCAGGCCGGCGGCGCAACCACCGTATTTGCCAAACACTAATCCCCTATCCACCCAAAGGAGAAACTCATGAAAGCATTGATTACCTCTACCCTGATCGCCTTCGCCTCGCTGGGTACCGTTTCAGTCCAGGCGGCCAGCGACCATGCCGGCCACGGCATGGCGATGCAGGCAACTGCTTCCACAGAAATGCAGATGGTTGATGGCGTAGTCAAGAAAGTCGACAAATCGGCCGGCAAGGTAACGCTCTCCCATGGGCCATTGACCAATCTGAGCATGCCGGCGATGACCATGGTTTTCCGGGTCAAGGATGCGAAATGGCTTGAGCAGATGAAGTCGGGCGACAAGATTCGCTTCATGGCTGACAATGTCAATGGCGCGGTAACCATTGTTCATTTCGAACCGGCCAAATAACAATGAGGGCGATGGCATTCCGGGTAAGCCACCCGAAGTGCTCATCGCTTTGTGAAGTCGCGTTTCACAGGGAGGTCGTATGCGACGATTCAGGCTTGCCCCCATTTTCGCCGTGCTGCTGGCCATCGGCTTGGGTATGCCAGCATTGGCTCAGGAACCGGCTATCGGCGCTTCGGTCGACAGCTTGCTCGATTTCGCCAGGACGCGGAACCCCGAGTACGCGGCAATGCAGGCGGAAGCGGAGGCCTCCGGCCAACGCATTACATCGGCCGGGGCGCTGCCCGACCCCAAGTTCCGGGCCGAGTTGCGTGACATTACCCGCATGGGCGAGCAAAACGCCACGCTTTCCCCAAGTCGCGTCGGCAGTACCAAATACCTGTTGATGCAGGATATTCCCTGGTTCGGCAAGCGCGACCTGAAGCGGGAAATTGCCGAGTTCGAGGCCGAAGGTGCCAAGGGGCGGGTTATGGGGACATGGGCCGACATCGCCGGCCGGATCAAGGTCAACCACGCCCAGTTGTACTACATCCACGGCAGCGAACGACTGACGCGCGAAATCCTCGACCTGATGATCCGTCTGGAAAAAATCGCCCAGGTCCGCTACGCCGGCGGCCTGGCCGCCCAGCAGGACGTCATTCGCGCCCAGGTTGAACAGACCACGATGCGCAATGAACTGATCGCGCTGGAAACCGAGCGTCATCACCTGCATGCCCGCCTGAACGCCTTGCTGGCCCGGCCGACTCGGGCGCCACTGGCCGAGCCAAGCCAACTGCGGCCACTGCCGGCGCCAGCCAGACTCGACTATGTCGCCCTCGAAGAGCGCGTCCGCGCCAGGAATCCCCTGCTGTTCGCCGACGAGTCGCGGATCAGGGCTGCGGAAAAAACCCGCGATCTGACCTACAAGAATCGCTATCCCGATGTAACGCTCGGCGTCTCGCCCATCCAGTACCAGAACGAGGTCAAGGAATGGGAGTTGATGCTCGAAATGAACATCCCGCTGCAGCAATCCTCGCGCCGCGCTCAGGAACGGGAATCCGAATCCATGCTGAATGCCGCCAGGGCGCGCAAGGAAGCGACCGCAAACCAGGTGGTCAGTGACCTCGCGGAAAGTCTGGCCGGCATCGAAGCCGCCCGCCAGACCGAAAATTTGCTGACCAATAGCCTGCTGCCCCAGGCCGAACTGACCTTCCAGGCGGCCTTGGCCGGCTACGAAACCGGCAAGGTCGATTTCGCCACGCTGCTCGATGCCCAGCGGCAAATCCGCCAGGCCAGACAAAATCAGATCAAGGCACAGGCCGAGGCGCAAATGCGTTTGGCCGAAATCGAACGACTTTTAGGGGAAGAGTTATGAACAAGGGTGCAGGACTGACCATCGGCGTGATCGCGTTCGCCGTGGCGGCCGGTGGCGGCTATTGGCTGGGCGGCAAAGGCGGCGCCTCCCACGGTGAATCGGCAACACCGGCGGCAGCGACGGCCACCGAGCCGGCCAAAAAAGAAAGAAAGCTGCTCTTCTACCGCAACCCGATGGGCTTGCCCGATACCTCTCCGACGCCCAAGAAAGACCCGATGGGCATGGACTACATCGCTGTTTATGAAGGCGAAGCGGACGACGAGCCGGCGTCCGCCAATCAGATCAAGATCAGTACCGAGAAGGTACAAAAACTGGGCGTGCGCACTGAAGCCGCGCAACT
>NZ_JBASFI010000020.1:0-17226 GCF_049652925.1 Azonexus sp. | reverse complement strand
TTTGGCACCTCGATGTCGGCTCATCTCATCCTGGGGCTGTAGCCGGTCCCAAGGGTATGGCTGTTCGCCATTTAAAGAGGTACGTGAGCTGGGTTTAAAACGTCGTGAGACAGTTTGGTCCCTATCTGCCGTGGGCGCTGGAAATTTGAAGGGGGCTGCTCCTAGTACGAGAGGACCGGAGTGGACGAACCTCTGGTGTACCGGTTATGACGCCAGTCGTATCGCCGGGTAGCTATGTTCGGAAGAGATAAACGCTGAAAGCATCTAAGCGTGAAACTCGCCTTAAGATAAGATTTCCCGGAGTCTTGAACTCCCTAAAGGGTCGTCGAAGACCACGACGTTGATAGGTCAGGTGTGGAAGCGCAGTAATGCGTTAAGCTAACTGATACTAATTGCCCGTGTGGCTTGATCCTATAACCTTGTAATACACTGCATGTAACTCATATTCGCAGTCACAACAAACAACCTTCTATCCCCATTTTGCGCTTGGCGCGGTCACCCGCGACAAGCATACAAGTTACGTCTGGCGTCAATAGCCTTCTGGTACCACCCCTTCCCTTCCCGAACAGGACCGTGAAACAGATGAGCGCCAATGATAGTGAGCTTCCGCTCGCGAAAGTAGGTCAACGCCAGACAACCCATGCAAACCCCCGCTAGATTTCTAGCGGGGGTTTTTGCGTTTGAGAGGAAAGAAAAATTCAAAATCACCGACTCTTCTTCCTCTTGAATTCTGTTGTTCTGCCCCCAACTCTCAATCCACGTTCTTAATGTTTCATTGGGAGTTTCAAGCATGTCCGAGTCTGCAACCGCGAACGCAAATCGCGAAACCCTGGGTTTCCAGGCTGAAGTAAAGCAACTGCTGCAACTGATGATTCACTCCTTGTACAGCAACAAGGAAATTTTCCTGCGGGAACTGGTTTCAAATGCTTCCGATGCCTGCGACAAGCTGCGCTTTGAGGCGCTGAACAACAGCGCGCTGTACGGCGATGATGGCGATCTGAAGATCCGTATTTCCTCCGACAAGGCGGCTCGCACGATTACCATTTCCGATAACGGTATTGGTCTGTCGCGAGACGAGGCTGTCGAGCATCTCGGGACCATCGCCAAGTCCGGGACCAAGGAGTTTTTCTCCGCTCTGACCGGTGACCAAGCCAAGGATGCCCATCTGATCGGGCAGTTTGGCGTCGGCTTTTACTCGTCTTTCATCATTGCCGACAAGGTTACGGTGGTTTCCCGCCGCGCCGGTGTCGAGGCTAGTCAGGCTGTCTGCTGGGAATCTGGCGGCGAGGGCGATTACACGGTTGAGATGGTCGAGAAGGCCACGCGCGGTACCGATGTCACCTTGCATTTGCGCGAAGGCGAGGACGAATTCCTCGGTGGCTGGAAGCTGAAGTCGATTATTCGCAAGTACTCCGATCACATCACTTTGCCTATCGTGATGAAGAAGGAGGACTGGAAGGACGGCGAGCAGGTTGCGACCGATGAAGATGAGACGGTCAATCAGGCCAACGCGCTGTGGGTACGTTCCAAGTCGGACATCACCGATGAGCAGTACAAGGAGTTCTACAAGCACGTTGCCCACGACTTCGAAGATCCGCTGGCGTGGACGCATGCCCGCGTCGAAGGCAAGCAGGAATACACGCAGCTGCTCTACATCCCGGCACGTGCGCCGTTCGATCTGTGGGACCGCAACGCCCGTCATGGCATCAAGCTCTACGTGCGTCGCGTTTTCATCATGGATGACGCTGAGCAGTTGATGCCGCTCTACATGCGCTTCGTACGCGGCGTGGTCGATTCATCGGATCTGCCGCTCAACGTTTCGCGCGAAATCCTGCAGCAGAGCAAAGATATTGATGGCATCCGCAGCGGCTGTACGCGCAAGGTGCTGGGCATGCTCGAAGACCTGGCCGAGAACGACAAGGAAAAGTACACCAAATTCTGGGAAGCTTTCGGCGCCGTGCTCAAGGAAGGCGTCGGCGAAGACCACGCCAACAAGGAGAAGATCGCTGGCCTGATCCGTTTTGCCTCGACGCACAACGACACGCCGGAGCAGAACGTTTCGCTGGCTGACTACATCGGTCGCATGAAGGAAGGTCAGGAGAAGATTTACTTCGTCACGGCCGATACCTTCAATGCTGCGAAGAATAGTCCGCACCTCGAAATCTTCCGTAAGAAGGGCATCGAAGTGCTGCTGCTTTCTGACCGCGTTGACGAATGGGTCGTCGGCCACCTGACCGAGTTCGATGGCAAGCACCTGCAGTCTGTCGCCAAGGGCGGTCTGGATCTGGGCAAGCTGGAGGACGAAGCCGAGAAGCAGGAAGCCGAGAAGGCTGCTGACGAGTACAAGGAGTTGCTGGAGAAGGTGAAAACCTCGCTTGGTGACAAGGTGAAGGACGTGCGCGTTACTTACCGACTGACCGATTCGCCCTCCTGCCTGGTGTCTGACGAGCATGATCCGTCCGGCAACCTTGCCCGCCTGATGAAGGCGGCTGGTCAGCCGATGCCGAATTCGAAGCCTATCCTCGAAATCAACCCGCAGCACCCGGCGGTGATGCGCCTCAAGTACGAGGAAAGCCGTTTCGATGACTGGGCGGCGCTGCTGTTCGAACAGGCAACGCTGGCCGAAGGTGGCCATCTGGACGACCCGGCCGGTTTCGTCAAGCGCATCAACGACCTGATGATGGCGCTGTCCGCCAAGTAAGCTGGCGAATTTCCGGCAACAAAGATTGGGCCGCCTTCGGGTGGCCCTTTTTTACGAGTGGAAATTGGCATGAATTTCCGGTTGACCGTGACATTGGATGTCAGGTTTCGCGCCGCCTGGGCCGGCAAACCGGGTACACTGTTCTCCTTTCGAGAAACTGATTTCAGGCTGGCTATTTTTCCGGCCTTTAACCCGCTGATTCCCCGCCGTTTCTCATTCCCCTGATATTCATAGGTACTCCGATGCATCCAGTCCACGACGTTGACTCCCTTCTCATTCTCGCCACGGCCCTTTCTTCCAAGCGGCGGCCGGCCGAGTTGGTCGAGATCGTCTCGGCGGCTGATCTGCTGCAGAACAACATTCCCAATGAGGCGAAGCTGGTCGAGGCTTTCGACCGTCTGGCCAAGCACGGCCTGATCACGGCCGAGGCTGGCGGTTTTGTGCTGACCGCAGCGGGGCAGGCGATTATCACCGGCCTGCCGCGCAAGGCGGAAACGCCGGAACGCCTGTTCGCCATCAAGGACCGTCTCTCGGAATACAACGTCAAGGGCGAGCACGCCGGCGTTACGGTTGATCCGGCTGACGTGACGAAAGCCATTCTGGCCCATCGCGCGTCCGAGAAGACGACGGCCAAAAACCTGCTGGTGCCCAAGCCGAAGCCGGAGGCCGAAGTTCATAAGCCCGGCCAACGCCAGCGCAAGCCGATGCCGGCACGCAAGCGTCGGGTTTGAGCTGGGCATGAGCGAAACTACCGCCGCCAGCACCGCTTTCGACACGCTGCCCTTGTCGCCGGCCATGCTGGCCAATCTGGCGCAGCTTGAATACTTGAGCATGACGCCGATCCAGGCCGCCAGTCTGCCGCTGGCGCTGGCCGGCAACGACCTGATCGCCCAGGCCAAGACCGGCAGCGGCAAGACGGCTGCTTTCGGTCTGGCGCTGCTCAATCGCCTGAACACCAGTCGTTTTGCCGTACAGGCCATGGTCCTCTGCCCGACGCGCGAACTGGCCGATCAGGTGACGCAGGAAATCCGTCGACTGGCCCGTTTTGAAGAGAACATCAAGGTGCTCTCACTGGTCGGTGGCTCGACCTTGCGCAATCAGGCGAACAGTCTGGAAAACGGCGTCCATATCGTTGTCGGCACGCCAGGTCGCATCATGGATCACATAGAGCGCGGCTATCTCAAGCTCGACGAACTGAACACGCTGGTCCTCGACGAAGCCGACCGCATGCTCGACATGGGCTTCCATGACGACATCGCTTTCGTTGCCAAGCGTTGCCCGGCGCAGCGCCAGACGCTGCTGTTCTCGGCGACTTATCCGGACGGCATCGCCCAGTTGGCCAAGCAATTTTTGCGTCAGCCGAAGGAGGTCAAACTCCTTGAGCAGCATGAAGAAACGAAGATTCGCCAGCGCTTCTACGAGGTGAAGGACGACGAGCGTCTCGATGCTGTGGTGCGCCTGCTCAAGCATTACCGCCCGGTCAGCACGCTGGCCTTCTGCAACACCAAGCAGCAGTGCCGCGATCTGGTCAATGTCCTGCGCCATGCCGGCATTCATGCCCTGACGCTAAATGGCGATCTGGAACAGCGCGAGCGTGATCAGGTGTTGATCCAGTTCGCAAATCGCAGTTGCTCGGTGCTCGTGGCGACTGACGTTGCGGCGCGCGGTCTCGATATCGATCAGCTGGAAGCGGTCATCAACGTCGATGTCACACCCGATCCGGAAATCCACATCCATCGCATCGGCCGTACCGGCCGGGGCGACGAGGAGGGCTGGGCGCTCAGTTTGTGCAGTTCGGGCGACCGCCGCCGCGTGGCGACCATCGCCGAGATGATGAAGTGCAAACTCGATGTGCTCGACCTGAAAACAGTCGAAGTCACCGACGATTCGCCGCTCGTGCCGCCGATGTCGACGCTGCTCATGCTCGGCGGGCGCAAGGACAAGATTCGTCCCGGCGACGTCATGGGCGCGCTGGCCGGCGAGGCTGGATTGACCCGCGAACAGGTCGGCAAGATCACGGTGACCGATCAGAGCACCTACGTCGCCGTGGCGCGTGCCGTTGCCAAGGAGACGGTGCGTAAATTGTCGGCCGGCAAGGTCAAGGGCAAGACCGTCAAGGTGCGGATTCTGACCAACTAAGCGGTTTTGAAATCACGCCACTGACTGGCGTGATTTCAATTTTGGCCGTTTTTTCCGGTTGACCGTGGAAGTCGCTTGGCGAACGACTGCTTGCTCACTACCTAGAATTCATACGATACGGCGGCGACACCGGTGACCGACGTCGCCTGGCGTGTCAGCGGACTGTCCTTGGCATCGCCTTGCAGGCTGCTGACCGAAACGGTGGTCAGGATCGCTACGCTTGGCGTGATTTGATAGCTCAGCGCTGCGTTGGCGCGAACGTCACGCAGGCCTAACTCCGGGCGGTAAGCCACGTAACCACTCGACGCCGACTGGGCTGCGGTAACGCCAAAATACGACTGCATGTAGTCCTCGTTGGCCAGCGTCATGCTGGCGCCAAAACCGAGGCGCCAGAGCGGCGACAACTTTGTCGAATAGCCCGCACCGAGATCGATAACCATCCCCGCGCTATCATTGCCCGAGCCGTAACGCAGAGACGAGGTCAGGGTGATTTCCTTGTTGAGCGAGTAGTTCAGGAAGGCGCCCAGCTCTGGTTTCGGGTCGATATCGCCCATGCCGCGCAGCGCATCCGACCGGCTCTCGTCGCGTCCGAAATCAGCGGTGACGCGCAAGCCGTACTGCAACTCCCTCGTCTGACCAAAATTGTAGCCGATGCCATTGCGGGTGCCGGCAAACCAGCCATTTCGCCACTGGTAGTCGAGCCCCGGCAGAACCAGCGTTCGCCGTTCGTCGGCGCCCTGGTAAGCCATGCCGGCAATGACGGCCAGCCCGACGGAGCCACGATCCTTTTCAGCAGCGCCGCCAGCCAGGCGAACGGCATCAAAGGCCTGGGCAACTGCATTGGGTGCCGCGAGCGAAAGCAGCCCGATTACGGCGAGGCCTTTTAGTGAATTTTTCATGAAGTCTCCGTTGGGAAATAACTGACTGTGAAATTGGATCGAGCCTGGATTGCGTCCGGGCTCAAACCGCTCGACCCGGCCACTTCGTGCATATTGACGCGGGCTTTCAATCGAGCTGCCAGCAAATAAAGCCCGCCCAGCTTGCGATGCAGAAAGAGCGCATCGGCCGGCGGGGTGTGCCAGAAATCGCGATCCATGCCGAGCACCATACCGGCATCGCGGATGCGCACGCCCAGGTCGGAGCGGCCGAAGTCGTATTCGCCGATGTGGCACAGCGGTTCGCAAGCCAGCGCAAAAATGTCGAGCACGGCCTGGCGCTGGCCTTCCTTGATGTCCTGCTGAAAATAGCCGATGGCCACGGCGGCCTCATTCATCCCCTGGCGGTCGTTACGCATGGCGCAGGTCATCAGTCGCCGATAGCTGTCGACCATCGCCGCCGGATAGGCGCGCGTGGCGCCGAAGTCGAGCAGGATGAGCTGCTGCGATGCCGCGGCGTAGCGATAATTGGCAAAATTCGGGTCGGTCTGGATCAGGCGGAATTCGAAAATTTCGCGAAACAATAGGTGGAAAAGGCGGCTCACGATGCGGTCGCGTTCGGCCTGCGGCAAGTGGTTTAACGTTTCCACTGCATCGCCGTCGAGGCGCGTCATGGCCAGGATGTTTTCCGTCGTCAGATCTTCGTGCATTTCCGGCACCATGAACTCGTCGGCATCGGCTAGCAGGCTGGAAAACTGCATCATGCAGGCGCCTTCGCGGCGGTAGTCGGCCTCATCGTGCAACTGCTTTTTCGCTTCGTCGAGCAGCGGCTTGATGTCCAGCGACTTCGGCAGCAAGCCGGAAACGCGGAGCAGGGTGGCGACGTTGTCGACATCGCTGTCGATGCTGCGGCGGATGCCGGGGTACTGGATTTTGACCGCGACTTTTCGTCCATCCTTGCGTTGCCCAAAATGCACCTGGCCGATCGAGGCCGCCGCCATCGGAGTGAAAGAGAAACGCTCGAAATGGCGATCCCAGCCCTCGCCCCAGTTGGCGTTGAGGGCGCTGACAACCTGGCTCATCGGCATCGGGATGGCATCGGCGCGGAGCCGGGAGAGGATTTCGGCCAGCTCCGGCGGCAACAGTTCGCCGGCATCCATCGACAGCAGTTGCCCGACCTTCATCGCCGCGCCGCGCAATTGGGCCAGTTGATCGGCTACGCGGCGGGCATTGGCCGGCGTCAGTAGCAGTTGATGCATTTGCGGCCGCTTGCCCTGGGCAAACTGCCGCGCCCCCTCGGCCAGCATGTTGCCGGCCACGCCGCCGGCCAGCGAGCCAAGCCGCGCCAGGCGCGACCAGCGGCCGCCGGGAACGGCCGATGACTTCCTCACCAGCTCATCGGCCATCCGGCTTCCAATGTGGTTTCCATTTTGGCGGTTCATCCAGGGTTTCAGCTTCGTCCAGCGGATAAGCGTCGGCGACGTAGGCCGGGCCTTTCATCATCATGACAATAAAGGCGGCAATGCCGACGGTGAGCACCACCGTCCAGTGCAGGATGATCAGGCTGATGACGTAAATGTCGGTGGTGGTGATCGCCAGCGCCTCATCCGGGCTGGTGGTCAGTCGGGTCAAAAGCGAGGGAACAGCGAGCAGCGCTGTGCCGAGCAGAAATGTCCGAGGGAGCAAGCGGAGGACGACACGTTCCTTGCCGGCCGGGGTGCGGGGAAAACCGGGCAAACGATTGAACAGGTTCATGGCGCGACCTCCGGGGTTTTTCGTAGTTAAACACAGGTAGCGAAAACGCCACCTGCGGCACCGGTGAGCGGTGCGGTCGTGTTCATGCGGGCTCTTGGGTTTAACTATTTCGTCCAGAACGAAAAATAATGCTTGGCTCGTATTGCAAGAAATTAGCTTATTGTTGCGATTTAGGTCTATGTTTGTCTAGGACAAAATTAAGTCCATATCGTTCTAAAGTATTTAGAAATACCTTCTGAAAGCGTGCCCATGTCGTCCATCCGCTCCACCATCCCCGCCCTGTTATTCGCCCTGACGCTGGCTGCCTGTTCGACGGCACCGCCCGAAGGCGTTCGTCCGGTGACCTCTTTCGACATCAATCGCTACCTCGGGCAGTGGTACGAAATCGCCCGGCTCGACCATTCGTTCGAGCGCGGCATGAGCGACGTCAATGCCACCTACCTGTTGCAGGACGACGGCAGCGTCAAGGTCATCAACCGGGGATACGACACGCAGCGGCAGGCGTGGAAGGAGGCCATCGGCCGCGCCCTTTTCATCGGCGACAGTGGTACGGCATCGCTCAAGGTGTCGTTCTTCGGCCCGTTCTACGGCGGCTATCACGTGATTGCGCTTGATCAGCAGAACTATCGCTGGTCGCTCGTTGCCGGGCCGGATCGCGATTATTTGTGGATTCTCGCCCGCGAAAAGACGCTGCCGGCCGAGGTCCGCGAGCAACTGCTCGGTCAGGCGCGGGCGCTCGGCTTTGCCACCGACAAGCTGATCTGGGTCGAGCAAAAGCGGAGTGATACGAATTGAGCCAGCCAGCTTTTTGAATGCACGCCACGAAAAAATCCGATTTGCCGAGCAAAATATGCCAATCCTGCGGTCAACCGTATTTTTGGCGCAAAAAGTGGTCGGCAGTCTAGGCGGAGTTCAAGTATTGCGCCGAGGGCAGGCTGTCGCGCACCCAATCAGCAAACCAGGCCGTCAGCGGCCGACTTTCGCCCATGCCGGCCAGGCGGTGGTCGATGGCATTGTGGTTGCCCCAGACCACATCCGGCAGCGCGCCATCGGCCACCCGTTTTTCGATGTCGCGACAAAACAGCCCGAGATCACGCTGCATGTAAAAGCCGTAGGTGCGGCAGGCCACCGGGCGGTGCTGATAGACCGGGCAGGCACCGGTGGCGTAGTCGAGCAGCGGGCAGATAACGAGGCGGGCCGTTGAATCCGCCACGGCGGCGATCTCGCGGCTGATGGCTTGCAGGTGATCAGCCGCCAACTCGGCCAGGCCTTCGCGTAGCAAGTCCCATTCGGCCGCCGTCAGTTGCGGCACCTCGGCGAGCCGCTTGCAGCAGCTATCGCAACCCTTTCCGCACGGCCAGTCGGCCTTGTTTTCCCGGATGCTTGCCACCCGGGCGTCGATATCGACGTGCAGTTCGGTCAGTTGGCTCATTGTTTCTTATTTGATCGGCCGGGCGGCTTCAGCAGCCTTGGCGGAAAAGGCCGGGCCGGCAATGTCCGCTTCGCTAAGACCGCGATTCACATCCAGCCCGATCAGCCGCCAGTCATGCACCGGCAGGCTGGGGATGGGCTTGCGCAGACGCTCGTAAAAACGGGTTGGCCAGGTGACGCCGGCGATCTCTTTGTGGTCGAAGAAATCGACTTCTGCGAGAGCGCCCTGTGTTGATTCCAGACCTTCCATGGTGAAGCGGACACGGCGCAGCAGGTGGTTTTCGGCGTCGATGAACAGCAGGTAGCGATCTTCCGCTGACAGGCCATGGCCGGGGCGGCGCACGGCGACCAGCGTCGTGCAGGCACGGCCTTCGACATCCTCGTTCTCGCCCATTTCCAGACTAAGGTTGCCGTCGAGAAAATAGAACGGCCCGGTCAGGAACATCCGGTAACCGTCGGCGACCAGCGCCGCCGCAGCGAGCACATCGCGGTCGTTGGCCGGCGCATCGTTGTAGAAAACCTGCACCTCGCCGTTGCGCCGGATGACCTGCTTGCTGCCCTTCGGGCCAAGATGGCGCTGACCGATCAGCGGCCCGCCCTTGAAGATGATCCGCTCCTGAGAGCCCTGACGGAAATCGGCGTCGATCAGCGTCGGTTGCACCTTGCTGACCAGCCCGTACCACTCGCCGGCATAGCCAACGTTGAGGTCATCGATCTGGCGGAAGGCAGCCAGGCCATGCGCTTCCGCCGACTTCTGCAGCATGGCGCGCGCTGCCGGCTGTTCGCCGCTGCCGGCAGCCTGCGGAATGCCACGCGACATGCAGCCGCCGAGGAGCAGCACGAGGGCTATTGGCAGCAATCTGATCAGGCTTGAGCGCATATTTTTCTACTCCGTGTTATGGCAGAACAATTTCAATTTTGGCCGTTTTTCCCGGTTGACCGTAGCAAGCCCCGGTTGACCGTGGAACTCACGAATTTCCGGCAGAAACCTCGGCCACCCACAACGGCGGGCCGCCGGCCGCCAAGTGACACAGATAGGCACGCAGGTCAAATTCCAGCTGGAAGTAATTCGCCTCCATGTGCTGGCACAGCTGATAGAACGCCTTGTCGTGCTCCGGTTCCTTGAGATGCGCGATTTCATGGACAACGATCATGCGCAGGAACTCCGGCGGCATCTCACGAAAGACGCTGGAGACATGGATTTCGCGCTTGCTCTTGAGCTTTCCGCCCTGGACGCGGGCGATCCGGCTGTGTATGCCCAGCGCTTTCTGCAGCGTCTGCAACTTGCCGTCGAAGGCCACCTTGCTCGGCTGCGGGGCATTGCGCAAATACGTCGCCTTGATCTCCTGAACATAGTCGTAGAGCGCCTTGTCGGTGCGCACCTGATGCACTTCCGGATACTTCTGGCGCAGCACCCTGCCGAGCTGACCCTGTTCAATCAGGCGCTGCACCGATTCCGTCAGGTGCGCGGGGTAGCCGGCGAGGTAGTTGGGCGTAGCGGGTTTGGTCATGGCGCGCCGATTTTACTGGAAGCCTCGGTGCTTTTTTGGCGGGCACGCGGCAATCAGCGATAAGCTAGCGCGAATTTCCGAAATCGATTCACCCATGCAAAATTCCGTCCTCATCATCGTCATCGCCCAACTGTTCGGTACCTCGCTGTGGTTCTCCGCCAACAGCGCGGCCGACGACCTGATCCGCGCCTGGGGCATCGCGCCGGCCGACATCGGCACGCTGACCAACGCCGTGCAACTCGGCTTCATCCTCGGCACGATGACCTTCGCCATTTCCGGTCTGGCCGACCGCTTCGCGGCGAGCCGCATCTTCGCCATCTGCGCCGTGCTCGGCGCCGTCTGCAACGGCGCCTTTGCCTTGCTCGCCGATGGCATGGCCTCGGCCGTGCCGTTGCGTTTCGCCGTCGGCTTCTGTCTGGCCGGCGTCTACCCGCTGGGCATGAAGCTGGTCGTCAGTTGGGTGCCCGAACGGGCCGGTGCCGCGCTGGCTCAGCTGGTCGGCATGCTGACTTTGGGCACGGCCCTGCCCCACGGCATCCGGCTAGCCGGGGCGGGGTGGTCGTGGCAGGCCACCATCCTGGTGTCGTCCGGGCTGGCGTTGTTGGCCGCAGTCATGATCTTCCGCCTCGGCGACGGGCCGCACCTCAAGCGTCGGCACGGTGCACCACCTCTGCGTCTGGGCCGCGTCTTCTACGCCTTCTCCGTCCGCGAATTCCGCGCCTCCGCCCTCGGCTATTTCGGCCACCAGTGGGAGCTTTACGCCTTCTGGACGCTAACCCCGGCGCTGATCATCCTGAGCGGCCTGGCCGAGGCAGGGAGCCGCCAACTCTCCGGGCTGGCCTTTGCCGTCATCGGTATCGGTGCGCTCGGCTGCCTGTTCGGCGGCTGGTGGAGCCAGCGCATCGGCAGCGCGCGTGTGGCGGCCATCGCCCTGGCCAGCTCGGCCATCTGCTGCGCCCTGTTTCCGCTGACGGGAGACTGGCCGGCTGCCGCCAAGATCGCCTTGCTGCTCCTCTGGGGCGCCACCGTCGTCGCCGATTCGCCGCATTTCTCGGCCCTCTCGGCCCGTGCCTGCCCGCCGGAAATCGTCGGCAGCGCGCTGGCCTTCCAGAACTCCATCGGCTTCGCCATCACCATGTTCTCCATCCAGCTCGGCACGGCGTGGATTGCCGATTGGGGCATGAGCATCGCCTGGCTGCTCCTGCCCGGGCCGCTGCTCGGCTTGCTCGGCCTTTACCCGCTCTGGCGCTCGGCGCGCTTACCAGCGTAATTCGGCCCTGCTGTCGGTGGCGCTCCGGTAGGCCGCGAAGCGCTCGGTCAGGAAATCGAGAAACACCCGCACCTTGGCCGACAGGTTCAGGCGTTGCGGATACAGCGCGTAGATGTCGGCCGGGCTGCCCGACCATTCCGGCAGCACGCGGACCAGCCGGCCGGCGCGCAGCTCGGCCGCTGTATCCCACAGCGAACGGAGCAGGATGCCATGGCCGTCGAGCGCCCAGTCGACGGCCACCTCGCCGTGATTGGTGCTCAGCTTGCTGCTCACCTTGACGTTGCGGCACTGCTTGCCGGCGCACAGCGTCCACGTTCCGAAGGCGGCGCTGCCTTCGCGGATGACGATGCAGTCATGGCTGCCCAGATCATCCGGGTCCAGCGGCTGGCCACGGCGGGCAAGGTAGTCGGGTGAGGCAAACAGGTAGCGCTGGTTCGAGGCAATCTTGCGGGCCACGACGCGCGCCTCCGGCGGTTCGCCAAAACGGATGGCGATGTCGAAGCTCTGGTCGCCCGGCATGACGGCCTGATCACCGAGCGTGAGCTGGATGTCCACGGCCGGATATTGCCGGACGAAGTCGGAAACGGCTGGCGCCAGCTGACGGCGACCGAAACCATAGGTCGCGTGGATTCGCAGCAAGCCGCGTGGTTCGGCCCGGGTGCGGGTCAGCGTTTGTTCCAAGGCGTCGATTTCGCCGAGTATGCGGCGGCTTTCGGCCAGGTAAAGTTCGCCCTCAGGAGTCAGGCTCATCCGGCGCGTCGTTCGCGTCAGCAGGCGAACGCCGAGGCGCTGTTCGAGCTGGGCCAAGCGCCGGCTGACGGCAGGGCCGGTCAGCCCAAGCTCGCGGGCCGCGCGGGCCAGACTGCCTTGCTGGACAAGCAGGCTAAAGAAAGCGAGTTCGGAGGACATTGGCTGATTGATAAATGGAATTAACGAATCAAGTTAATTTTGAGACATTTTCGCCTTTATGCAAAGCAGTAACATGGCCCGATATACTTTCCGAGTCCCGCCATGATTCTCGCCCTTAGCCTTCTCTTGCCCCTGCTGATCGGCGCCGTCCTCGGCCTGGCCGGTGGCATTTTCGGCATCGGCGGCGGCATCATTGCCATCCCAGTGATGACCGGGCTGTTCGGTATGGATCAGAAGCTGGCGCAGGGCACGGCGCTGGTCATGATGGTGCCCAACCTGAGCATTGCCCTGTGGCGCTACTGCCAGCGCCAGCCGCTGCCAAAGCTGCGCACCGCGATGCTGGTAGTCTGCGCGGTGACGGCAACGGCCCTGACAGCGCACTACGCGAGCAGCCTGGCCTCCAGCCAATTGCGCCGCTACTTCGGCCTTTTTCTGCTCTGGCTGGCCATCCACAGCCTGTGGTCCCTGCGAGCCGGGCGCTCGAACTGGTCGTTCACGCTGCCTGAATGGCTGATTCCGCTGGTCGGCCTGATCGGCGGCACCTGCCAGGGCCTGATCAGCATCGGTGGCGGCATGATCACGCCACCCATTCTGGTCACCTTTTTCCGCCAGACGCAGGCCATGGCCCAGGGCTTCGCCATCGCGCTGGTCATGCCCAGCTCCATCGTCGCTTTGCTGACCTTTTCGAACGCCGGGCTGGTCGACTGGAAAATGGGTGCGTTGTTTGCGGTGGGCGGAGCCCTGACCGTTTCGCTCGGTGTCCGCATCGCCCATCGCCTGCCCGAGCGCCGTCTGCGTGTTGCTTTCGCGCTGATGCTGGTCGCCACCGCACTATGGATGATCAGCATCGGCTGAGTTTTGGCAAAATGGCGGCTTACCCTGAACGCCTTCGCCAATGAACCCCGAAGATTTGCTCCTCCTCGTCACCCGCACGATGCCCTTCGGCAAGCACAAAGGCACCCTGATTGCCGATCTCCCCGGCAACTACCTCAACTGGTTCGCCCGCGAAGGCTTCCCGCCCGGCGAAATCGGCCGTTTGCTGGCGTTGATGCAAGAGATTGATCATAACGGGCTGTCGGATTTGCTCAAGCCCTTGCGCCGAAAGTAGCGCTTAGTTGCAAGGCTATTTACACGCTGTCTATTAGCGAATGACATCGGTGTTTTTCCTCTTGTCTACAAGTGACATCAGGCATGGTTTGGCCAATTGTCGACCTTCACTCTCGTCACGAAGCCGCCATCTGAATGACCGGTTGAATCTGTTCCGGGCCCTGCCGAACTAGCGACTTCCAAGTCAGACAACTCGGCTGAAGCGGTTCGTTTGCATTGATGCATCTTGCGCCTGATAGGTTGCTGCTGGTGGACGCCTAAGGATTGAAGCTCGGCGTCGTCAGTGGTTTGATTCCTGCGTTGCACCGTTGTCGAGGTGTGGATGCGGACCTTTCCGTAGTCGAGACTGGGATTCATGTAACAGCTGCTACTGTTCAGGCGCATTGAACGGCGTGGCGACGAGCAGCGCGAGAGCTGGAGAAGGCAGGAGGAATCCACCGCTTCATCCCCTTTTCGCATGCGGTCGATCCGGCATCTGTCAATTCGATCAGCTTTTAGCAGTTGTGCTCATGATAGGATTCGCAATCTTGATGATTGCGATAAATTCGATATGTTTCTTATAGTTCTGAATTCAACTTCGATTGAGTCATCTGAAATTCGGTATCCATTGATGCGACTGTACTGAGGTAGGAGGCTGGTTGATGCGGAACCGCGGTCGGCATTTAACATTTTTGGGATTCGCCTTTGCGGCTGTGGCCTCTTTGGCGATCCTGACGGGGATGGTGTTCAACCTCCATTTTGAGAGGCAGCGCATCCTCGACGAATGGAGCGACAAGAACGCGCGGCTGACGCACGGAATCGCCGAACTGGTGGCCCGTTCGATGGACGGTGTCGATGTCCTGCTTGACGACGTTCAAGCTGACCTTAAGTCCCAAGCGTGGTGGACCTGGTCGAGTTCCCAGGTGGGCTATCAGTTTCTCCAGGGGCGCTTGAAGGTCCGGTTGCCGCAGCTAAGGCATCTGTTGATTTACGATGCCCTGGGCAATCAGCGCCATGTCAGCTTCGCGTCCGAGTTCAAACCCGTCAGCGTAACCGACCGCCCCTATTGGAGCGAGATTTTGGCTGGAGTCGAGCGGGTGCGTTTTGGCCCTTATCTCGGTCGGAACACGGGCAAGCTGGTTTATGCCCATATCCGTCGGCTTGAGTCCGTAGATGGAAGTTTTGCGGGTATTTTGTTTGGCGCGATGGAAACGAGTTATTTCGAAGAGCATTGCCAGTCACTGATGAACTACGGCTCTTTGGTCGGGGCACTGGTCAATCGCTCTGGTGAGATCATTTCGCGCTGCCGTGACAATCCATCAGGCAAGGCATCCATCGAGAAGATACAGTCGCTGATTCCGGAAGTCGCCATCGCAGACATCCAGGAAATCCCCTCTGAAATGAGGCTGTTGGGGAACGAGTACATATTGACCGTCGCATCGGTCGAGGGCTACGAGGATTTGCGTATTGTGACCGCGGTCAGGCAGGACGAGGTCCTCGCCGAGTGGCATAAGCATTTACTGCGGTTTGTATTTCTCGCCACGCTGGGTGTCATTCTGCTGGCGATTGCGGCAGTCATCATCTGGCGCCAAATCAAGCAGCTGGAAGCGATGGCGAAACAACTCCAGACGCATAGCGAGCAACTTGAGAGGCAAGTCAAGGAGCGTACCGCAGAACTGCAGGTCGCCAAGGAAAAGGCTGAATCCGCCAACTTGGCCAAGAGCACATTCCTGGCGACGATGAGCCACGAGATCCGCACACCGATGAACGGCGTTCTCGGCATGGCCCAACTATTGCGCCGCACGTCTTTGGATACAAGACAGGCCAGCTATCTTGATGATATCCAGACTTCGGGACAATTTCTGCTTACGGTCATTAACGATATTCTTGACTATTCCAAGATCGAAGCAGGCAAGGTCGAATTGGCCGAATTCGATTTCCTGCTCGACGATCTGATTCAGGAAGTCTGGACGATTGTTGGCAACCGTGCTCAATCCCGGGGGCTTGAGCAGGTGACCGACTGTGACTTGTCCGGTCTTGCCCTGCGAGGCGACAAGGGGCGCCTGCAGCAAGCGTTGATCAACTATCTGGGCAATGCCGTCAAATTCACGGAGCGAGGTTGTGTCACCCTTAGTTGCCGCCTGCTTGAGGAAACGAAAGCGGGCTATTTCCTGCGGTTCGAGGTCAGCGATACAGGGATCGGGATGTCGGATGAGCAAAAATTCCGCGTCTTCGAAGCCTTCGAGCAAGCTGATGGCACCATCAGCCGGAGATACCGGGGGAGCGGATTGGGATTGGCGATTACCCGCCGCATCGCCCATCTTATGGGGGGCGATGTTGGCGTGGAAAGTACGCCTGGCCAAGGCAGTACCTTCTGGCTGACAGCCCGTCTGGGAAGAGGAGTGGGTATCAATCCGGAACTGCCTGTGCTTGTAGCTCCGTCCGCAGAAGCGCTGCTGAGGCAGGGTTTCTGCGGAAGCAAGGTGCTTGTGGTGGAAGACGACGCCATCAATCAGACGCTGATTGGTTGTCTGCTTGAAGAGGTCGGGTTGGTGGCCGACATGGCCAATGACGGTCAGGACGCGCTGACGAAGGTGGTGCAAACCGATTACAAGCTCATCCTGATGGATGTCCAGATGCCGACTCTGGATGGGCTGGAGGCAACCCGCAGGATTCGTGCATTGCCCGACAAGGGCGATGTGGTGATTATCGCGATGACGGCGAACTCCTTCTCTGATGACCACGCGAACTGCTTGGCAGCAGGAATGGACGATTTTGTCGGCAAACCGTATGAACCGGATGTTGTGTTCGCGACACTGCTGCGTTGGCTGCAAAAGGAAAGCAGCAGCAACGAAGGAGCACCACCGAAATAAGCTGGACAGTCACAAACGGCCACAGCCGTTCGGGCATCAATTGCCACCTGGTTTGAATCGCCCTGAAGGTCAAATGCATTTGGCGGCCGCCCCAATCGGATACCTGCCGCTGAATATCTGCTGGCTAAACTGGATGTTGAGAACACACACCAGATCAACCATCGCCCCTAAATACCGCCAACAGAAAGGAACCCGCGAGGTTCCTTTTTGTTGGGCAGCTACCCCGTTGGTTGTCCCAATCCCACGGTCAACCGGAATTCTTGGCCAAAAATGAAATGCCGGTATCCCGGCATTTCGTCGCCTTATTTCACGCCAAACTGCTCACGCAGGCAGGCTTTGTGTTCCGGGCCGATTTTGTCCTGGCAGGCGGCGCGGGCTTTTTGGTGTTGGTCGCAACGGGCCTGATTGGGGGCCTTGCTGCAGTCGACCGGCGGCATTTTCTGTTGCATGCACTGGCGGAAGGCGGGGCCGGTCTGGCCCTGGCATTCCTTGTAGGCCATCTTGCGCGCTTCGCATTGTTGCGGGTTGCCGGCCTTGGCGCAGTCGAAGTTCTGTCGTTGTTCCTGCATGCATTGCCGGCGTTGCGGGCCGGCGGTGGTCTTGCAGGCTTCACGGGCCGGGGCGCGGGCTTCGCGCTGGGCGGTGCAGGCGGCGGGGTTCGGGGCCAGGCTGCAGT
>NZ_JBASFI010000019.1:0-62144 GCF_049652925.1 Azonexus sp. | reverse complement strand
AGAATGGTCATGATCAGATCACCTTGGCTTCGTTCTTGAGTTTGTTGACGAGTTCGGCGACGTCGGCGACGCGGATGCCGGCACTGCGTTTGGCCGGTTCGGCGACCTTGAGGGTGGTCAGGCGCGGAGTGACGTCGACACCAAGGTCGGCCGGCTTAACGGTGTCGAGCGGCTTTTTCTTGGCTTTCATGATATTGGGGAGCGTGGCGTAGCGCGGCTCGTTGAGGCGCAGGTCGGTCGACACCACTGCAGGCAGAGAAATTTCGAGGGTTTCGAGGCCGCCGTCGATTTCGCGGGTAACCGTCGCTTTGCCGTTGGCAATCACCACCTTGGAGGCGAAGGTGGCTTGCGGCCAGTTTTGCAGGGCGGCGAGCATCTGGCCGGTCTGGTTGGCGTCGTCGTCGATGGCTTGTTTGCCGCAGATGACGAGTTGGGGTTGCTCTTTGTCGCAGAGGGCTTTCAAGAGCTTGGCGACGGCCAGCGGTTGAAGCTCGACGTCGGTTTCGACGAGGATGCCGCGGTCGGCACCGATGGCCATGGCGGTGCGCAGGGTTTCCTGACAGGCGGCAACACCGCAGGAGACGGCGATGACTTCAGTGGCGATGCCGGCTTCCTTGAGACGGACGGCTTCTTCGATGGCAATTTCGTCGAAGGGGTTCATGCTCATCTTGACGTTGGCCAGGTCAATACCGCTACCGTCCGCTTTGACGCGAACCTTGACGTTGTAATCAACGACTCGTTTTACGGGTACGAGAATCTTCACACGCATCTCCTTTTATTCGGTTCGATTTTTTGAATTACTGCCGTCCGTTTGACAGACGATCACTCAATCAGCACAATGACCATACTGTGTCGTATGGAAACGCATACGGTAGCGTATGGAAAACAAACCTGTCAAGCCCTTGATTAGATCCTCATCCGTCAAACCCCGCAAGCGGGCCGCCGAAGCACGCACGCAACTCGACCCGGAACGCTGGGTGGATGAGGCTATCGACGTTCTGGCAAAAGAAGGTGTCACTGGTTTGCGCGTCGAGGTGCTGGCCAAGCGCTGCGGCGTCACCAAAGGCAGCTTTTATTGGCACTTCAAAGATCGGCAGGCTCTGCTCGATGCTGTGCTGGAACATTGGAAAATCGGCCGTATCCGCGACATTGAAAAAACGACTTCAGTTACCGCCGGTAATGAGCGCCAGCAGTTGCACTACGCCATTGAGGTTTACGGTGCCAGTCGAAACCGCAAGGGAATGTCGATCGAACTGGCAATTCGCGACTGGGCGCGCCACGATCCGCAGGCAGCGGCAGTCGTTGAGGCGGTAGACCTTTATCGACTGGAATGCACCCGTAAATTATTTGTTGAATCCGGCATGTCCGATGCGGAGGCCAAGAGCCGCAGCCTGTTGCTATATGCCTGCGTGTTCGGCCTGTCACTGATGCATTACACGCACTTCGACGACAACCTGGCAGATCTCAAACAACGCATCGCCGACCGCATCATTGCGAGCTAGCCAGCGCAAGCACCGGCACTTTGCGATTTTTCCCAGGCCAGCAAATCAGTGGCCAGCTGCTCCACCGTCGCCGACAAGGCCGCAACGCCACCACGCGCATCCTGGCTGGAAGCTGCTTTTTCGATTCTCAAGTCGAGCGCTGCCAACTGGCGACGCGACTGATCGAGCAGAATAGCGCGTCCTTGCAACACACCTTTGCTGCTTTCCTGGTTAACAAATAACTGGCTGAACTCGGTAATTTCGACACGCACTACACAGCGCGCCTGCCCTTGCCCAGATATCGAGTAACCAAGTTGCTGCATCAGTCGCTGCTGGATCATTTGCGCTGGCGGCCCAGCCCAGCGCGCCCTCGCATACTCGCGCAAGCGCGCGACGTCGACGTAGGCCAGCCGATAATCGATACCTAGCGAATCGAACCACAGAGGCGCTCGAACTTCCAAGGCCATAGGCTGTTTGCGCGGTGCATCCAATAGAGTCTCTGGCGCTGAGCCAAAATCGTAGACAGCCAACGCACTATCGCCGCCACGCTTGCCAGCCGTGAAACAGGCTGACAACAGGCCGCAAAGCAGCAGGGAAAGCAACCAGCGCATCTTATTTCTCCCCGCTCGGGTTGAAGCCGGGTTCGCCCGGACCAGGCTGCTGGGCCGGCGCGCCAAAGACCAGACCTTGTGGCGTATCTTCGAGAACCCGCAGAACGCGGCTCAACTGGCGCGAGGTCAGCGAGAAATCGGTCGCCAGTTCGTTGAGGCGCGGCATCAGGGCCGATGTCCCACCGGCCGAGGCGTCGCCGATGGCCACATCGAGCTTGTCGGTTGCGACCTGCATTTTGCCGATCAGGACGCGGGTATCGGCCAGCAGGGGCTGAACCTCACCGGCGGCTTGCGACAAATTCCGGATATTGCGGTCGTCGAGCAGTTTCTTGACCTGCAACAGCGTCGTATTGAGGTTTTCCAGAACCGGCTTCATGTTGCCGGAGGCCGCTTCGAGATTGACCAGGGTAGCCTTCAGGAGGGCACGGTTTTCGTCGTCCAGCGTAGCGTTGGCGCTGGCCAACAGTTGCCGGGCCTGCTTGAGCGTGGCCATGCCGGTTTCACCGAGCTCTTCAAGCAACGATGGAATCATCGTGATGCGCGGTGGCTGCTCGTCATTTGGCACCAGCGGCTCGCTATCCTTCCCGGTTTCCAGCAGGAGAATGTGGGCCAGGCCGGTAACCCCCTGATAGTTCAATTTAGCTACCGTCCCCTTGGTCAGCGGCACGTCTTCGTTGACCGAAATGGACACCAGAATGTTGCTGTAATCCTCTGGATCGAGGCGGATGTCACTGACCTTGCCAACCCGGATGCCACGATAGCGAACCTGCGCTTGCGGGTTCAGGCCACCGATATTCTGCTTGGTGACGACGATGTATTCATGCTCCGAGTCCTTGCTGTCGCTCAGCCAATACACGGCCAGCAAAGCGGCCGCTCCGAGGAGTAGCGCAAAGAGACCGGCTGCGAAGGCGTATGACTTGTTTTCCATGGATGCCAATTAAAGCAGCTTCCGGCGGTCTGCGCCAAAAAAGCCGGTAACAAATGGATGATCGACCGTCATGACCTCGGCTTTCGGGCCGAAGGCGATGATGTGCTGGTCGGCCAGCACGGCGACATGGGTGGCCAGTCCGGCCAGGGTATTGAGGTCGTGGGTGACCATGACGACGGTCAGGCCGAGTTCGCGCTGCAGGTCGCCGACGAGTTCGACGAAATTCTGGCTGCGATCGGGATCAAGGCCGGCCGTCGGCTCGTCAAGCAGCAACAGTTCGGGCTCCAGGGCCAGGGCGCGGGCCAGGGCAACCCGCTTGACCATGCCGCCGGAGAGTTCGGCCGGCATCAGTTTGCCGTGATCCGGCTCCAGCCCGACCATCGCCAGTTTGAGATGGACCAGGCGACGAATCCAGTCAGGGTCGAGACAACGCAGTTCGCGTAGCGGAAAGGCGATATTGTCGAAGACCGACAGGGCCGAAAACAGGGCGCCTTGCTGAAACAGCATACCGAGGCGCCTACGCAGATTGCGCTGCATCTCGACATCTGGCTCGTTGAGATCAACGCCGAACAGGCGAACGCTGCCGGAGTCTGGCCGCAACAGGCCGAGAATTTCGCGTAACAAGGTTGTCTTGCCGCTGCCCGAACCACCGAGCAAACCGACGATCTGGCCCTCCTCGACGCGCAGCGAAAGATCGCGATGAACAGCTTTCCCGCGAAAACTCACGCCGACGCCGTTCAGTTCGATGACGGGTAACTGGCTCATGGCTAGGGCACACCGATATTCCGGGTGAACACGGCGAAAATCGCATCAAAAAGAATAACCGTGGTAATCGCCGTCACTACTGCACTGGTCGTGTTGGACGACAGGCTCTCGGTATTGGGTTTGACGTGCAGGCCAAAGTGGCAGGCGACGATGGCGATGACAAAGCCGAAGACGACGCCTTTGCACAAGCCGATGACGAGATTGGACACCGGCACGGCACGTGGCAGGTTGTCGAGAAAATAGACGAGGGACAGGTCAAGCTGAAGCAGCGCGGCCAACATGCCGCCAAAAAGCGCCACGGCCGAGGTCCACAGCACGAGCAAAGGCATTGCCACGGTCAACCCGAAAATTTTGGGTAAAACGACACGGATGCTGCGCGAAATGCCCATCGTAGACAGCACGTCGATTTCCTCGGTCACCCGCATCACACCGATCTGCGCCGTCATCGCCGAACCGGAACGCCCGGCCACCAGCACGGCGACGAGCACCGGCCCGAGTTCGCGAATGATCGAGATGCCGAGAATATTGACGATGAACAGGTCGGCGCCAAAGCTCTTGAGCTGGAGCGCCGACAGATAACTGATCGTCACCCCGATCAGAAAGCCGACCAGCGCCGTGACCGCCAACGCCTGCGCCCCCGACTTGTAGACATTGGCGGTAATTTCCTTCCATGGCACATCCTGCGGATGGCGGAAGAGATAGGCCATGTCGAGCAGCAACTGGCCGAGCATGGCAATCATGCCGCGCAGGTTGCCCAGCGCCTTGAACAGCAAGGCGCCGACCCATTCGGGCAAACGCACTCTCGGCTTGGCCTGCTCCGCGATCTCCCGCGGCAATTCAGCAACCCGCTCGAGCACTTGCCGGTGCAGGTCACCGGCGACCAGCCCGGTCGGCCACTTCGCCCCCCAGGTACGCCACAGCAGCACGGCGGCGGCGCTATCCAGTCGCGTTACGGCCGACAAATCCCAGTGTTCAATGCCGCTTGAACAAGCCCCCAGATCCGCCTGCAAGGCCGGCATTTGCGGCAGCATTTCGGCCAGCGTCCAGCAACCGGACAGCACAACTCTCCCCGGCTCGACTAGCAAGCGGGGGGATTGGCTCATGCAATTTTCCTCGTCGGCTTCGAGTGGAGGATGTAGTCCCGGCCAAGCTGTTTCCAGACACTGGCCTCTTCGCCGAAAGCGGCGGCTGTCCATGGATTGGCGGCCAGCCAGTCAGCAGGGACTTCGATGACATACCCGTTTGCCCCCCGGCTGGCGCGCCAGGCAGGGATGGCCCGGTCATCGCGCGTGCGGTGCAACAGGACCGCCAGACGCAGGCAGAAAATCAGGTCCCAGGCGCTGTCGACCGCGGGAATTGCTCCCAGTTTTTCGAGTTTGCCGCGATGGCCGAGTACCACCATGGCCAGCCGCGCCTGATCCTTCTTCGAGAAGCCCGGCATGTCGGCATAGGTCAGGATGTAGGCGCCATGCTTGTGATAGGCGTTGTGGGCGACGGAAATGCCGATTTCATGCAGGCGGCAGGCCCACGACAGGAACTGGACATCGGCCTCGCCCGGCACGCCGTCGAACAACTGGGTCAGCGCCGACAGCGCCGTGGCCTCGACCCGCTCGACCTGGTCGCCTTCGACCTGATAGCGGCGACGGAACTGGGCCACGGTCGAATCCCGCATGTCGTGATGATGAAAGCGGCCAAGCAGGTCGTAGAGCACGCCCAGGCGCAAGGCCCCTTCGGCGTAGGACATCCGTTCGATATCGAGTTCTTCGAAAATCGCCGACATGATGGCCACGCCACCCGGGAAAACCGGCAGGCGGTCGCCCTTGACCCCCGGCAGATCGAGCGCTTCGGCCGAACCGGCCTTGATGAGCAGATTGCACAGCTTTTCCAGCCCGACCCGGGTGATGCCGCTTTCGTTATTCGGATTCAGCCCGTTCAGTTCCAGTACATCGGCAATCGCCCGCGCCGACCCCGAAGAGCCGACAGCTTCCTTCCAGCCCAGACGCTGGTAATCGGCCGCGATCAGCTCGATTTCCTTGGCTGCCGCCACCTGGGCCTCGCGCAGCCGCTTGCGGTCGATCTTGCGGTCCGGAAAGAAACGCAGGGTGTAGCTAACGCAGCCCATGTACAGCGACTCCATGAGCTGTGGCTCATGGCGCTTGCCGATAATGAATTCGGTGGAACCACCGCCGATGTCGATGACCAGGCGCTTGTGCGCCGCGGAGGGCAAGGAATGGGAGGCGCCGATGTAGATCAGGCGAGCCTCTTCGCGACCGGCGATGACTTCGATGGGAAAACCGAGCGCCTCTTCGGCCAGCGGCAGGAACTCGAAGGCGTTTTTGGCTACGCGCAGCGTATTGGTCGCCACGGCCCGCACCGCCCCTTTGTCCAGCCCGCCCAAGCGTTCGCCAAAACGGCGCAGCGCGTCCAGGGCGCGGGCCTGGGCCGGCGCATCGAGACGCTTGTCCGGCATCAAACCCGAGGCCAGGCGAACCGGTTCCTTCATGGAGTCCAGCGTATAAATCTGGTTGTCCACCACCCGCCCGACCTGCAGGCGGAAGCTGTTGGAGCCCAGATCGACGGCGGCAACGGTTTCGTAAATCATTTTTCAAAAACCACAGAAAGCTTCAGTTGGCCGGCATTCTACCACCCGCCCCCCGAACGGATTGTGACGCCTGAGCAAACGAGGTCATTGCGCAGACTTGCACGGTCAACCGGAAAAATTGGCCAAAAATGGAATGCAGGGCGTAAAAAAGCCCGCCGATTTTCATCGGCGGGCTTGTTGAAACGGGACCGAAACTCAGCTGGCCAGCGCGTTCTTGATCTGCTCCAGCGTCGACGGATCGTCGATGGTCGTCAGATCACCCGGATCACGGCCTTCAGCCAGCGCCTGCAGCGAACGGCGCAGCATCTTGCCGGAACGGGTCTTGGGCAGACCGGTCACGAAGTGCACGCGGGCCGGACGGCCAATGGCGCCGAGAATGCTGTCGACCGTACCAAAGACCTCCTTCTCCAGCGCCTTGACCAGCTCCGGCGTAGCGATCTTGGAAGCATCCTTGACGACGGCAAATGCCATCGGCACCTGGCCCTTGAGCTTGTCCTCGACGCCAACCACGGCCACTTCGGCAATCGCCGGGTGGTTCTGGATGGCTTCCTCGATTTCACGGGTGCCCAGACGGTGACCGGCAACGTTGATCACGTCGTCGGTGCGGCCAAGAATCGTGAAATAACCGTCGTCGTCCTTGATTGCCCAGTCGTAGGAGGAATAAACCAGCGGCTCCTTGAACAGGGTGAAATAGGTGCTGACGAAACGATCGTCCTGGCCCCAGACGGTGGACAGGCAACCGGGCGGCAGCGGCGGAATGACGGCGGCGATGCCCTTCTCGTTGGCACCGCAGACCGAACCGTCTTCACGGAAGATCTGCAGGTTGTAGCCGTAGACCGGGAAGGACGGCGAACCGTACTTGATCGGTGTGTTTTCAACGCCCGGCAAGGCAGCCAGCATCGGCCAGCCGGTTTCGGTCTGCCAGTAGTTGTCGATAACCGGCTTTTGCAGTTCAGTCATGAACCACTCGTGGGTCGGTTGATCAAGCGGCTCACCGGCCATGAAGATGTGCTTGAGCGACGACAGGTCGTACTTGTGCATGAAGGCCGGATCCTGCTTCTTCAACACACGGGCAGCCGTCGGCGCCGAGAACATCACGGTGACCTTGTACTTCTCGACGATCTTCCACCAGATTCCGGCATCCGGACGCAGCGGCGTACCTTCGTACATCACGGTGGCCATGCCGGCAATCAGCGGACCGTAGATGATGTAGGAGTGACCGACCACCCAACCGATATCCGAGGTCGAGAAGAAGGTTTCGCCCTCACCACCGCAGTAGATGTGCTTCATTGACGAAGCCAGCGCCACGGCGTAACCACCGGTATCACGCTGCACGCCCTTCGGCTTGCCGGTCGTACCCGAGGTGTAGAGGATGTAGGACGGCTCGGAAGATTCCAGCCATTCGCATGGCACCTTGGCATCCATGAACTTGGCGCGCTCGGTGGCGTAGTCGACATCGCGACCGGCAACCTTGTTGAACTCCTTGTCCAGACCACGATCGATCATCAGCACCTTGGCCGGCTTGTGTTCAGCCAGTTCGATGGCTTCATCAAGCAGATGCTTGTAGGGCACGGCCTTGCCACCGCGCATGCCGGCATCGGCAGAAACGATCAGCACCGGCTTGGCATCGTCGATACGGGTCGCCAGCGAACCGGAAGCAAAGCCGCCGAACACCACCGAGTGAATGGCGCCGATGCGGGTTGCGGCCAGGATGGCGAAGGTTGCCTGGGCAATCATCGGCATGTAGATCAGGACGCGGTCGCCCTTCTTGACGCCGAGGCTCTGGTAAATCGCCGCCATGCGCTCGATTTCGCGTTGCAGTTCGGCAAAGCTGTAAACCGTTTCTTCATCGGTTTCGGTTGAAATGAAGATCAGCGCACGGTCGTTCGGACGCTTGGCCGCATGGCGGTCAACAGCGTTGTGGCAGAGATTGGTCTTGCCACCGACAAACCATTTGGCAAAAGGCGGGCGGGAATAGTCGCACACCTGCGTGAACGGCTCCTTCCAATCCACGAGTTGGGCCTGTTCGGTCCAGAACTCATCCGGTTTTTCGATGGAATACTGGTGAAACTCCTTGTAAGTCGCCATAAAACTCCCTCTAGCTAGGTTTTCCTGCACAACAAAATACAGAACGGATTAATTATTTTGCGATTTCCGTTCACTCAAAAGACGTTCAATTTCTGCCACCGGCAAAGCCAAATCGAGCTCCTGATTCATCAGTTTCATCAACGGCAACAAGCGCTCGGCCAGCGACGGCAGATGCGGAATGACCGGCGCCAGACGGTTGGCGGCCAGCAACTCCAGTGCGTGGTGAATTGAAATCGGCCTTGAGGCAGGCGAGACGCCACCTGACTCCGTTCGGTTCCCACCCGACCGCATGGCGGCATGCATGCGCTCACCGGCCAGATCGAGCAGCGCCCCGGCCGAGGTCACCAAGTCGGTCGGCACACTGGCCAAACCAATACTGACCGTCAGCGCCACGGTCTGCCCTTGGACCGACAAACGTGCCACCTCGACAGCCTCGCGCACCCTTTCGGCAAAGGTCGCACAAAACGCCGGAGCCGTCCCCGGCGAAACAACTGAATACTGCCCGGCACCAAAATGGCCAAGGCTGTCTTCCTGACGCATCTTGCCACCCAGCATCCGGGCGAAACGGTTGCCAACCTCCTCGGCAACCTGACTCCCGAGACGCTCGCACATCTTTTCATAGCCATCGAACCCGAGCACCATCACGCTGATATCAACGCCATGTCGGGTGGCATGCGACATCGCCTGAGCTGCCTGCAATTCCAGATACTTTTTGGTAAACAATCCGCTTGCCGGATCCTGAACCAGGTGCTCGCGACTGGCATCAAGATGTTCCTTGGCGTCAGTCAAGACCAGCAAGTTATTCAGACGGGTCAAAAGCTCAGTACATCCCGCGCCCTTGGTGACGAAATCGGAAACGCCAAGCGCCTTGGCCTTGGCCCGCTCTTCCTCGGTTTCCTCGCCGGAAACCAGAATGAACGGCAGCAACTGCAGGCGCCTGAGCTTCGACGTGCGGACGCGTTCCAGCAACTCGTAACCATTCAGTTTCGGCATCTGCAGATCGGAAATCACGGCGCGAATAGAGTGATCGAGCACCAGCGTCTGCCAGGCCGCCTCGCCGTCGCCCTCCTCCCGAACCTCATACTGCCCCTTCAAATGTTGAATGAGCGATATTCTGACCACCCGTGAGTCATCGACAACGAGAATGCGTGGCAACTCGGCCACGTCAGCCTCCGCCAATGTCAACCACCACTCGGCCCTTGGCCTGTCCGGCGATGTAATCACCGAAAGTGGCCGGCAGATCGTCAAACGGAATCCGCCGCGACATGGCGGCCAGATGCGGCGGACGCAAATCACCGGCCAGACGCTGCCAGACCCCGCTCCGATAAGGCTCCCGGATATAACCCGAGTCAACACCGAGCAAGGAAACCCCGCGCAGAATGAAAGGCGCCACCGTCGTGTTCAGCGACATGCTGGCCGCCAGCCCGATGCTGGCGATAGTGCCGCCCTGCTCCATGGTGCTGGCGATCCAGGCCAGAACATCCCCCCCGAGATTGTCCACCGCCCCCGCCCAGCGCGCCCGATCCAGCGGCCTGATTTTCAACAGGTCCAGACTCTGGCGCAACATGACCTCGGCGGCACCGAGGCCGCGCAAGTAATCCGCTTCACTCTCCTTGCCGGTCAGCGCCACCACGTGATAACCGATCCTGGCCAGCATATCGACCGCCAGGCTGCCGACACCGCCAGTCGCGCCGGTGACGATGACCGGCCCCTTGCTCGGCCGCAAACCGTTTTCTTCCATGCGGACAATGGCCAGCGCCGCGGTAAACCCGGCCGTACCCAAGGCCATCGCATCATAGAGAGACAGGCCGGCTGGCAAAGGCACCACCCAGTCACCCGGCACCCGGGCGAATTCGGCATAGCCGCCGTGGTGCGCGACGCCGATATCGAAACTCGTGGCAATCACCGAATCGCCGGGCTTGAAGCGAGCATCACCGCTCTCGATGACCGTTCCGGAGAGATCAATGCCACCAACGCAGGGAAAGCGCCGAATTATCTTGCCGGTCCCGGTCGCGGCCAGCGCATCCTTGAAATTGATGCTCGAATAGGCAACCTTGATCGTCACATTCCCGGCATCAAGCCCGCTTTCGTCCATCTGAACGAAACCACTGCTCACTTTGCCATCGCATTCTTCAATCAGCAGTGCCTTGAAGGAATCCATGTTTGCCTCGCGCTTCGGGAACGAAATTGTATTCATAATTACGGACTATGAACATAGTTGCAGGTGTTGAATTTTCATCGCCTTTACAGCGGACTACTTTTCAAATATATTTCGCCGCTATGCAAAAAGTAATGGTTTCGCTTCTGCTTGCCTCCTTGCTGCTCGTCGGCGGGATCAGTGCGCCGTCGGCAGCAGAATCGATTCGCAAGCCCGAAGAACAACAGTCATTTTTTGAACGTTACACCAACGCCGCTCAGGATGTCATCCTGCAAGGGCTGAAGCTGGTTGGAGTTCGTTATCGCTGGGGCGGCAACGACGAAGACAGCGGCCTGGACTGCAGCGGTTTCGTCCGTCTGGTGTTCAAGGACAGCACCGGCACCTCGCTGCCGCGCACGGCCCGCGAAATGAGCGAAGTCGGCCAGCAAGTTGATGCAAACCAGCTGAAGCCTGGCGATCTGGTCTTTTTCAACACCATGCGCCGCACCTTTTCGCACGTCGGCATTTACCTCGGCGACAACCATTTCCTGCATGCGCCGCGCAAAGGTGCCGAAGTACGTGTCGAAAGCATGGACAGTAGCTACTGGATGACCCGCTACAACGGGGCGCGACGAATACTCGAAGGAAATTAGACGAAAGCGGCTTCAAGCCGCTTTTTTTACGCCAAGAGAAGATAATCATTCTCATTTACACGGCGCAAAGCAGCCGGTAAACTGGATCCATTCTCATATCCAGTCGGAGTTTCCGCATGAAGCTGATACCTGCCCTGATCGCCGCCGCAACCTTCACCGTTGCCCACCCTGCGTTTGCCCAGGAAAAAATCCTCAATCTGTATTCCGCCCGCCACTACCAGACGGACGAGGCGCTCTATGCCAACTTCACGCAACAAACCGGCATCAAGATCAACCGGATCGAAGGCAAGGAAGACGAGCTGCTTGAGCGGATCAAGAATGAAGGCGCCAACAGCCCGGCCGACATTTTCCTGACCGTCGATGCCGCCCGACTGGCCAAAGCCCATGAACTTGGCCTGTTTGCTCCGGTTTCCTCGAAAATACTGGAATCGCGCATCCCGGCCCACTTGCGCACCGAAGACTGGTTTTCGTTTTCGACGCGGGCACGGGTGATCGTTTACAACAAACTCTCCGTCAAACCGGAAGATGTACAGAACTACGCCGACCTGGCCAACCCGAAGCTCAAAGGCAAGTTCTGCTCGCGCTCCGGCTCACATCCCTACAACCTGTCGCTGATGGCATCGATCATCGCCCACCAGGGAGAAGCCAAGGCAGAAGAACTTGCCCGCGGCATGGTGGCCAATTTCGCCCGCGCCCCGAAGGGCGGCGACACCGACCAGATCAAGGCGGTTGCCGCCGGCGAATGCGGCGTGGCAATTTCCAATACCTACTATGTGGCTCGCCTGCTCCGCTCGACCAAGGCGGAAGAACTTAAAATGATGGAACGGGTTGGCATCATCTGGCCGGACCAGAGCGGAAATGGCGCTCACATCAACGTTTCCGGCGGCGGCGTACTGAAGACTGCGCCTCATCGCGAAGCGGCCGTCCAGTTCCTCGAATACCTGGCCTCCGATCAGGCACAGCGCTATTTTGCCGATGGCAACAACGAATGGCCTGCGGTCGACAGCGTAAAAGTGGCGAATCCGGCACTGGATGCCATGGGCAAATTCAAGGCCGACAAATTGCCGGTCAAGAATCTGGCCATGTACCAGACCAAAGCCCAGATCATTTTTGACCGGGCCGGCTTCAAGTAACACCAGTTCTCGCCAAAGCCCCGGCAATTCCCTACAATTCCCGGGGCCTATGGGACAACTGGAATATGACGGTCAAAGGTTTTACAAGGAATAAACTGATTGATGCCATCCACTCTGGCAGCTTGAGTGGTGTGCTCAATGCGCTTGATGATGGCGGCGACATCGAGATGCCCGACATGCACGGCTACAGCGGCTTGCCGCTACGTACTGCCTGTTTTGAAGGGAACCTGGCAATCGTTCGCGAGTTGCTGAATCGTGGCGCCAATCCAGACGCCATCGCCAGCGACGGCGCGGGAGCGCCACTGCGCCTGGCTTTGAGAAAAGGGCATCAGGACATTGCCGATCTGCTACTGCAAAAGGGCGCCACACCCCCCGACGGCATGGTCATCCCCGCTGTGATCCTCGATGCACCGAGCGTCCCGTTGCCCGACGAAGGCACCAAGCCCTCCGAGACCAAGCCGGACAACATCGTCGAATTTACCCCCTCCGTCCCCCTTTCTCCGACCGACGAAGCGATTTATCCACCACTTCCCGGCAGCAAACCTGGCAACCTCATTGAATTTTCGTCTTCCGATTTACCCCTCTCGGCTGACGAGGCCGAGGCACCGTGCCACTTCGGGACAGATACCAGCCTTCTAAGCATGGACCTGCTTTTTCTCGAAGAAGACGACAACCCGGACGCGTCGCCACAGCCGCCAGAGAAGCACTAGCGATCTGTCTGGTTCCCGACGAGAAACGACGAAAGTCGGCTAGCGCCGGCGCGCTGCCGTAATCTGCCGCGACAGAGCAATCAGCGGCAACAAACCCACCGCGACGATGGCCAGGGCGGCCGTCGATGCTTCGGCCAAGCGTTCATCCGAGGCCAGCGTGTAGGCCTGTGTGGCCAGCGTATCGAAATTGAAAGGCCGCATGACCAGCGTGGCCGGCAACTCCTTCATCACATCAACGAAGACCAGCAAGCCTGCCGTCAGCAGACTGCCGCGCAGCATCGGCACATGCACCCGGCGCAGGGTTTCGCCCTGCCCCAGGCCCAGGCTGCGCGCTGCGTCGTCCATATTCGGCGTAATCTTGGCCAGGCTGGATTCAACCGTGTGCAGCGCCACGGCGAGGAAACGCACTAGGTAGGCGTAGATCAGGGCGGCAATGCCGCCGGTCAGCAACAGGCCGGGGTTGTGGCCGAACCACAACTCCCATTGGCCGGCCAGCCAGTTGTCGAGGCGCGTCACGGGAATCAGCACGCCAACGGCAATGACCGCCCCCGGGACGGCGTAGCCCAGGCCAACGAGGCGGTTCAGGCCGTTGGCAAAGGTCGTTTTCGACAGGCGGGCGCCGTAGCCCATGAGCAGGGCGAGCAGGACGGCGATGGCGGCCGTCACGCCGGCCAGCACGAAGCTGTTGCGGGCGAGCACCAGAAAGCGTTCGCCGAACTGGGCATCACCTTCAGTCAGGGCCATTTTGAGCAGCAAGATCGCTGGCAGAACGAAGCCGAGCAGCAGGGGCACGGTGCAGGCCAGCGTCGCCAGCCAGGCGGCCGGGCCGCGCAACTGCGCCCCCGCCATCGGCCGGTTGCGGCCGGTGGTGTTGTGATAGCGCGCCCTGCCCCGCGAAGTGCGCTCGGCCACGAGCAGGAAAAGTACGAAGGCGAGCAGCATGGCAGCCAGTTGGGCGGCTGCGACGCGGTCACCGAGCGAGAACCAGGCGCGGTAAATGCCGGTGGTGAAAGTGTTCACCGCGAAATAAGCCACGGTGCCGTAGTCGGCCAGCGTTTCCATGAGCGCCAGCGCGATGCCGGCGACGATGGCCGGCCGGGCCAGCGGCAGCGAGACCGCGAAGAAGCCGCGCCACGGCCCCATGCCCAGCGTGCGCGCGGCTTCCAGCATGCCGCTGGCGCGTTCAAGGAAGGCAGCGCGGGCCAGAAGATAGACGTAGGGATAGAGGACGCAGATGAACATCAGCATGGCACCGGGCAAGGTGCGGATGTCCGGGAACCAGTAGTCGCCGTGTTCCCAGCCGAAAGTGTCGCGCAGGAAAGTTTGCACCGGGCCGATGAACTGCAGGAAATCGGTGTAAACGTAGGCCATGACATAGGCCGGAACGGCGAGTGGGAGGACCATGGCCCATTCAAAAAAGCGCCGGCCGGGGAATTCGTGCATGGCCGTTAGCCAGGCCGTTGCCACGCCAACGATGCCGACGCCGCAGCCAACGCCAAGGCATAGCCAGAGCGAATTGGCGATGTATTCGGAAAGTACGGTGTCGGCCAGATGCGACCAGGTGGCGCTGGTGCCGCCAACAAAGAGATTGAGGCCGACGCTGGCCACCGGCAATCCAGCCAGCAGGGCGACGACGATTCCGACCGTCAGCAGGGGGGAATAATGGGCGGTACGCATGTGTGTGAATGCGAATTATAATCGACCGCTATGGCCCAACTTGAACTAAATGGCGTTGTCCAGCGCTACGGCAACCACACCGTCGTCGACGGCGTGAACTTCTCGCTCGAAGCCGGCAGCATCGCCTGCCTGCTTGGTCCCTCCGGCTGCGGCAAGACGACCTTGCTGCGCTGTATCGCCGGTTTCGAGGACATCGCCGGTGGCGAAATCCGCTTGCACGGCAATGTTGTCAGCCGAGCCGGTCAGCGTGTTTCGCCCGAAAAGCGGCGGATCGGCATGGTTTTTCAGGATTACGCGCTGTTTCCGCACCTTTCCATCGAAGCGAATGTCGCCTTCGGCCTCGGTCGCAATCCCGGTGAGGACGCCCATCTGCGCGTCCGCCAATTGCTGGCGACGGTCGGCCTGCATGGCCAGGGCAGCAAGTTCCCGCATGAACTTTCCGGCGGCCAGCAGCAGCGCGTGGCGCTGGCCCGCGCCCTGGCGCCCCGGCCGGAACTGATCCTGCTCGACGAGCCGTTTTCCAACCTTGACGTCGGCCTGCGTGAGCGGCTGTCGGCCGAGGTGCGCGAAATTCTCAAACGCGAGGGATCGACAGCGGTCATGGTCACGCACGACCAGAATGAAGCCTTCGCCATGGCCGACGAGATCGGCATCATGTACGAAGGCCGCATCCAGCAGTGGGACGTTCCATACAACCTCTATCACCGGCCAGCCAATCGTTTTGTCGCGGACTTTATCGGCCAGGGCGTGCTGGTGACCGGCACGGTCGGCGACAACAACAGCGTGCGGATGGAACTGGGCACGCTGATTTCCGACACCCCGGTCGAGTGCAACGAAACCTGTGCAGCCTGCGACAATGGTTGCAAGGTCGACGTGCTGTTGCGGCCGGACGATATCGTTCATGACGACACCAGCGCCGTCCAGGCCGAGGTGCTGAACAAGGCTTTTCGCGGCGCCGACATCCTGTACACGCTGCGTCTTGCCAGCGGTACGCAGGTCCTGTCGCTGGTCCCGTCGCACCACAATCATGCGCTCGGCGAAAAAATCGGCATCCGGCTCGATGCCGACCACGTCATTGCCTTCATGAAACACGAGGAATGCGCCGATCCAGCCTGCGAGATCAAGCTAGAACAGCAGGCCAAGCCGATCACCTGGCTGGCCAATAGCAGCGCCAGCTAATTCTTAACGATCACGCATGATCCCGTTTCTCGGCCCGCTCGACCTTTTCCCGCCGGTCGACATGGCCCGCGAAGAAATGGGTGGCCTGCTTGCCGTCGGCGGCGGCCTGCAGCCGGATCGCCTGCTCGAAGCCTACCGGCAAGGGATTTTCCCGTGGGGAACGGTCGATGGCCTGCCCCTGTGGTATTCGCCCGATCCGCGCATGGTGCTTTTTCCCGACGAGTTCCGGCTGACCCGCTCGCTGCGAAAAACGCTGCGCGCCGGGAAATTCGCGGTGCGCTTCGACACCGATTTTGCCGGCGTCATGGACGCCTGCGCGACGACGCCGCGCGACGGCCAGGACGGCACGTGGATCACCCCTGAAATGAAAGAAGCCTACTACCGCCTGCATGAACTCGGCTGGGCGCATTCGGTCGAAAGCTATGAGGGAGACACGCTGGTCGGCGGCATTTACGGGCTGGCCATCGGTCACATGTTCTACGGCGAGTCAATGTTCTCCCATCGTACCGACGCCTCGAAGGTCGCTTTCGCCCACCTCGTGCGTTATCTTGTGGCCAACCAATTCGGCATGATTGATTGTCAGATGCACACCGACCACCTCGCCTCGCTCGGCGGCCGCGAAATTCCGCGGGACTCTTTTTTGACCCGGCTGTCGGCGTTGACCGCAGCCGAGTCGGCGCGCGCCCGCTGGTCGGCCGATCAACTAGATCTCGCGTGGTAAGCCATGGCCCAGCCTGACGACGCCGAACTGCCCTTCTCGCTGCTCCAGTATTACGCCACGTCGCCCTATCCGTGCAGCTATCTGGCCGACCGCGAAGCGCGTTCGCAGGTGGCGACGCCGGCCCACCTGATCGACGGCGAAATCTACAGCACGCTGGTCCGGGCCGGTTTCCGGCGCAGCGGCATCTTCACCTACCGGCCGCATTGCGACAAATGCCAGGCCTGCGTGCCGGTGCGCCTGCCGGTCGCCGAGTTGCAGCCCAACCGCAGCCAGCGCCGGACTTCGAAGCACCACGCCAACCTGCGTGCCCGCGAGCTGCCGCTGCTTTACTACGAAGAACATTACACGCTCTACAACCGCTACCAGCAGGCCCGCCACCCGGGCGGCGGCATGGACGAAGACAGCCACGACCAGTACGCCCAGTTCCTCCTGCAAAGCCGCGTAGACACACGGCTGATCGAGTTCTCGGAAGACGGCATCGTGCGCATGGTAAGCCTGATCGATGTCCTCGACGACGGCCTGTCGTCGGTCTACACCTTTTACGATCCGGACATTCCGCACGCCAGTTTCGGCACCTACAACATCCTGTGGCAAGCTGCCCAGTGCGCCGCCCTCGGCTTGCCCTACCTGTACCTCGGCTACTGGATCGCCGAAAGTCGAAAGATGGCCTACAAATCGGCCTTCCAGCCCATCGAAGGTCTGCTCGACGGGCGCTGGATTCCCCTCCCCAAACCGGAAAACCCATGAACCTCCGCCCCCTGCCGGCGCTGCTGCTGGCGCTGCTCGTCCCGCTCAGCGCCTTGGCCGGCGATGAACGCATCGCCTACACCTGCGACAACGGAAGCCGCATCGACATTTCATTTTTGGCCGATATTTCCGGTCGACCGCAGGCAACGCTGCATTTCGCCGACCAAGCCGTCGTTTTGCCGCAAGTACCAGCCGCCTCCGGCGCGCTGTATCGCAGCGGCGCCATCCGCCTGGCCACCAAGGGCGACGACGCCATTTTCGAAGACGGCAAGAACAACCTGCGCCGCTGTTCGCGTGGCAGCGTGGCGCCGGTCATGCCACAGGCCGCTGCGCAACCAGCGGCGGCCAGCAGCTTCATCGACATCGCCGGCAGCGTCAGCTACCTCGCCCGCATTGCCCTGCCGCCCAACGCCATCCTCAAGATCCGCATCCAGTCCGGCCAGCGCACGCTGGCTGATCAACGCTACGAACTGAACGGCGCCCAGGTGCCGATTCCCTTCACCGCCACGGTCGACCGCGACCTCATGGGCAAGAAGGCCAACGCCACCGTCAGCGCCCGGATCGAGGCCGGCGGCAAACTGCTTTTCGCCAGTGCCAAACCGACTCCGGCAATCAAAAACGGCCAGCCGGTCCCGGTCGACATCGTGCTGAAACCGGCGAGCCGTGCGACTCCGCGCTAACCGCCGCGCGCTGCTCGGCGCCCTGCTCCTGGGCGCCGCAACGGCGCACGCCCGAGCGGGCGAAACCGTGGCCTGCCACGTCACCTACGGTGGCGAAACCAGAATCGTCGAAGCCCAGCCCGTCGCCTCGCCCTACACCGTGGCGCCGATCAAATTTGGCTCCTACCTGCTGTTCCGCATCGTTTTTCGCAACGAGCCAGCCGACCTCGCCAGCATCAAGCTCTACACCTACGCCCAGCACGGTGACGTCGACGGGCGCCCGCTCATCCACCAGGCGACCTACGCCTACCCGCCGGTCCACGCCGGCAGCTACGGCTTTACCGGCCTGAACCACGCCTACGAGCCGCGCTACGGTCTCGTCCTCGACTACTGGTGCGAGCTGCGCGAGGCCATTTCAAAATGAGCCAATTTTTCCGGTTGACCGTAGCAATGGCGTTTCTGGCCGTCCTTAACGCCCAGGCTGAGCCCATGACGCTCATTTTCGCCGGCGACGTCATGCTCGACGACGGCCCCGGCCGGCTCATCGCGCGCGGCGGCGATCCGCTCGCCCCCTTCGCCAAAACGCTCCGGGCCGCCGACTACCGCATCGCCAACCTCGAAACCTCCATCGCCAGGAGCGGCAAGCCCCTCGCCGACAAGCCCTACACCTTCCGCGCCCATCCGCGCACCCTGCGCATCCTGCAAGGCCGCTTCGACGCCGTCACGCTGGCCAACAACCACGTCGGCGACTACGGCCACAAGGCCCTGCTCGAAACCATGCAACGCCTCGACGCCGCCGGCATCGCCCATTTCGGCGCCGGCAAAAACCTCGTCGAAGCACACAAGCCGCTGTGGATTGAACGCCGGGGCCTCAAAATCGCCATCCTCGGCTACAACGAATTCGCCCCGCGCACCTTCGAAGCCAGCGCCGACACGCCTGGCACGGCGTGGAGCGAGGACGATCACGTCATCAGCGATATCCGCGCCGCCAAGGCCGCTGGCGCCGACCTCATCATTCCCTTCATGCACTGGGGCTGGGAATACGAACCGGTCGCCAGCCAGCGACTGCAAAGCTTCGCCCGGCGCATGATCGACGAAGGCGCCAGCATGGTCGTCGGCAGCCATCCACACGTCACGCAAGGCGCCGACGTCTATCAGGGCAAACCCATCATCTACAGCCTCGGCAACTTCGTCTTCGACGGCTTCGACGCCCCGGAAGCCAGAGTCGGCTGGCTGCTCCGCCTCAAGCTCGACAAAACCGGCGTCCTCGAATGGGACACCCTGGCCGCCCACATGGACAAGCACGGCACCCCGCACCCGATGCCCGGCACGCTGACACCCTGCGGCAAGGCCGGCGACACTCAGGTTGGTCAGTGCCGTAACCCGTAAGCCCCACACAATCAAAGGACTGAGCGCCATGGACACCCGTTTTCTCGACGACCTCGCCCCCGGCCAACGTTTCACCTCGCCGGGACTGACGCTGACCGAAGCCGAAATCATCGACTTCGCCTGGCGCTACGACCCGCAGCCCTTCCATCTCGATGCCAACGCGGCGGCCAACTCGCCGTATGGCGGGCTGATCGCCAGCGGTTTCCAGAGTCTGGCCATCTGCTTCCGGCTGTTCATCCAGTCCGGCATCCTGGCCGAATCGAGCATGGGTTCGCCGGGCATCGATGAGTTGCGCTGGCTGGCGCCAGTGCGGCCGGGCGATACGCTGCACAGCGAGATCGAAGTGCTCGAAGTGCGGCCGTCTAACACGAAGCCGGACCGCGGCATTGCGCGATTGAAGTATCAGGCGGTGAATCAGCGCGGCGAGGCAGTGCTGAGTTTCATCGTCATTCACTTGCTGCGCCGCAAACCGGCCTGAGGCGGTCGCGCGACGATTTCAATTTTGGTGCTTTTTTCCGGTTGACCGTGGGATCGGGCAGGCCCGACGAAACTTTACCAGCCCGGAAATATCACAATGGTATGGTGTACCGCGAACCATTTTTCGGGAGCCACCTTCATGCGCATTCGTCTCCACTCCATCCTCGTCCTCATCGCCACCCTGCTCTCCGGCTGCGGTTACAACCAGATCCAGATCAACGACGAGGGCGTCACCGCCGCGTGGTCCGAGGTGCTCAACCAATACAAACGCCGGGCCGACCTGATCCCCAATCTCGTTTCCGTTGTCCAGGGCTACGCCGCGCATGAAAAGGAAGTCCTGACCCGCGTCACCGAGGCGCGCGCCAACGTCGCCGGCATGAAGATCACGCCCGAACTGGTCAATGACGAAGCCGCCTTCGCCAAGTTCCAGAAGGCGCAGGGCGAACTGTCCGGCGCGCTGTCCCGCCTGCTCGTGGTCGCCGAGAACTACCCGAACCTCAAGGCCGACGCCAACTTCCGCGACCTGCAAGCCCAGCTCGAAGGCACCGAAAACCGCATCACCGTGGCCCGCAACCGTTACATCGACACGGTGCGCGTCTATAACATTTCGGTGCGCACCTTCCCGAACAACCTGACGGCGATGGTCATGGGCTACAAGCCCAAGGCCAATTTCACGGTTGAGGACGAGAAGGCCATTTCAACGCCACCGGTCGTCAAGTTCGACACCCCGGCCGCAGCCAAGTAAGCCCTGATGTTCCGCTGGCTCGCCGCTCTCTGCTTCGCGCTTCTGCCGATCATCGGCTGGAGCGCCAACGAGGTAGCGTTGCCGGCGCTCACCGAGCGCGTCACCGACCTGACCGCCACGCTGTCGGCCGAGGATAGAGCCGGGCTGACGGCGAGCCTGACGGCGCTGGAAAAGGACAAGGGCGCGCAGATTGCCATCGTGCTGCTGCCGACGACGCAGCCGGAAAGCATCGAGCAGTTCGGCATCCGACTGGCCGAGGCGTGGAAAATCGGTCGCAAGGGCGTCGATGATGGCGTGATCGTCATCGTCGCCAAGGACGACCGGCGCATGCGCATCGAAGTCGGCTACGGGCTGGAAGGCGCCATTCCCGACGCCATCGCCAAGCGCATCGTGGCCGAACAGATGGCACCGCGTTTCCGCGAGGGCGATTTTGCCGGCGGCTTGCGGGCCACCGTGGCAACGCTCGACAAGGTCATTCGCGGCGAGCCGCTACCGGCGCCTGTCGTGCAAACCGCCCCGAGCAGCGCCGATTCCGGCGATGCGCTGACTTTCCTGCTCATCGTCTTCTTCATGGCCGGCGTCATCCGCTCCATGTTCGGCCTGCTCGGCTCGCTCGCCGTTTCCGGCGCGGCTGGCTGGCTGGCGTGGACCCTCTTCACTTCGCTCGGCCTGGCTGGTGGCGCGGCGCTGCTCGCTTTCGCGCTCTCCTTCATCCGCCTCGGCCGCGGCGGCTGGCAATCCGGCGGCGGCTTCCCCGGTGGTTTTGGTGGCGGCTCATCGGGTGGTGGCGGATTTTCCGGCGGCGGAGGCGGCTTTGGTGGCGGCGGCGCCTCGGGGAACTGGTGAAACCATGCTGAAACGCCTGCTCAAACACCTCTCATCGCCCGGCTGGTGGGCCAGACGCGCCTTCCGCGCCGACGATCTGGCAGCCATCGGCGCAGCGGTAAAGGCTTCAGAATCGAAGCAGCGCGGCGAAATCCGCATCGCCATCGAAGGCCCGCTACCGCTCCGCGCCCTGCTCCGCGAAGAATCCTGCCGCGACCGGGCGGCAGCGCTCTTCCTGTCGCTCGGCGTGGCGGCAACGCGCGAGGCCAACGGCATCCTCGTTTATGTCCAGCTGGTCGACCATCAGGTCGAAATCCTCGCCGACAGCGGCATTTCTGCCCTCGTCCCGCCAGCCGAATGGGAAGCCATCTGCCACCGCATGGAAACCGCGTTCGCCGCCGGGAACTACCAGAGCGGCATGGTGGACGCCGTCGAGCGCATCACGGCCCTGCTCGCCCAGCATTTCCCGGCCACCGGCGATAACCCGAACGAACTCGACGACGCGCCAACCATGCTTTAAGTTTGGCTCGACAAAGGGAGGAGCCCTCATGCAAGCGCTGGAACTGAACAAGGCTTTCACCCTGATCGAATCAGGCCCGGTCGTCCTCGTCACCACCCATGATGACGAGAAAGACAACATCATGACCATCTCATGGACCATGGTGATCGATTTCACCCCGGTATTTGCTATCACCACAGGAGAATGGAATCACTCCTACGCGGCGTTGCGCAAGCATCGGGAATGCGTCATCGCCATACCCACCGTCGACCTGCTCGATACGGTCGTTGGCATAGGGACGTGCTCCGGGGCAGACACCGACAAGTTCGCCCGGTTCAAGCTCACGCCAGTCCCGGCCAAACTCGTCAAGCCGCCCCTGATCAAGGAATGCCTCGCCAATATCGAGTGCAAGGTCATCGACATCATCGAAAAGCACAACATCGTCGTGCTGGAGGCAGTCGCCGCCTACATCGACAGCGACCGCAAGGAAACGCGCACGGCTCACGCCGTCGGTGACGGCACCTTCATCGTCGACGGACGCAAGATCGACAGAAAGAAGATGATGGCCGCCAAGCTCCCGCCGGGGGTTTAGGGGTTATTGGCTTGGCCACCGGCGCAAGTCGGCCAATGTGGCCCTTCGCCCAGACCCACTCTGAAAATGCTAAAGAACCAGTAGCCGGCATCTCAAACTCAGTTCAGCGCCAGGCCTTTTTCTTCGTAGGTTTTCCCGTCGCGTATGTGGTAAATCCGCTTGAATGTCGGAATGATTTTCTCATCGTGGGTCACCACGATGATGGCCGTATTGAATTGCTGAGCCATCTGATTGAGGATGCGCACAACGCTCAAGGCGCGTTCGCTATCCAAAGGAGCCGTCGGCTCATCGGCGAGGATAACGGGCGGCTGATTCGCCAGGGCCCGGGCAATGGCCACGCGTTGTTGCTCCCCGCCCGATAGTTGCGACGGCTGGGCATTGGCGCGGTGCCCGACGTCCAGCGCTTCAAGCAACTCCAGCGCGCGCTTTCTCGATTCACCATTCGGTCTGCCCGCCAGCATGGGTAACAAGGCTACGTTGTCGATGACATCGAGGAATGGAATCAGGTAGGGAGCCTGAAATACAAACCCGATCCGGTCGCGGCGCAAGGCGCGCAGGTCAGGAATTTTCCAGCCATTGTCGTAGATGACCTCATCACCCAAGGTCATCTTGCCGGTAGTGGGTTCTATCACCGCGCCCAGGCACTTGAGCAGGGTACTTTTTCCGGAGCCTGAGGGGCCAATCAAGCCCACCACCTCGCCGGGGGCGACGATCATATTGACGTCCTTCAAGGCGTCGACCGCGGTATCGCCCTCGCCATAGCGCTTGCTCAAGCCTTCGATGCGAATTCCGAAACCGACCATCTCATCCTCCAATGGCGGTGGCAGGGTCTACGCGCAGGGCAGCCCGAATCGCCAGCGTGCTGGCCAGCGCACAAATGACCATCACCACGACAAAACCGCGCACTGCATCGCCTGGCTCGAGCAGAACATACTTGGGAAAGAATGGCGCCCATACCGTTGCCGAAACCTTGCCGACCAGAAAACCGATCAGCCCCAACCCCAGGGCCTGCTGAAGAATCATCCCGGCAATGGTCCGGTTACGCGTGCCTATCAACTTCAACACGGCAATCTCACGAATCTTGCCCAAAGTCATCGTGTAAATGATGAAAGCGACAATGGCAGCGCTGACCACCGCGAGAATGACCAGAAACATCGCGATTTGCCTGGCCGAGGTGGCGATCAGCTTGGCCACCAGAATCTCTTCCATTTGCACCCTGGTGAAAGCCTGCAGGTGCTTCCAGCGCCTGACTTCATTTGCCACAGTGTCGGGCTGGCTTCCTGGTGACACCTGAACCAGCACGGCATTCACGTTTCGGTTGGCGTTCTGCGATGCCAGGATGGCCTCGAGCAGGCCCGGTACCCCAGGGCGATTCAGTGTGGGATTGGCCGCTGTTCTTGCCCGCTCATTGAGGATGGCATCGTTGTCCTTGAGGAACTGGGCTTCCTGTGCATCCTTCAGCGGAATGAAGACCATGGGGTCGCCGCCGGACGAAACCATGCGTTTGGTCAGGCCGACGACTTTGTAGTCGTGCCGGCGAATTCGAATGGTATCGCCCAGCTGAAACCCGGTTTTTACGTCAGCCACTGCTTCGTAATGGTTGCGGGTAATGTGGTGGCCAGCCACCAAATACCCCGGTTCTCCCGGCTGCCCCGGTTCGAAGCCAACGACCATGGCACGCACATCGGTATTGCCCAGACGAACCTGCATGGTCAGATAAGTCACGTTGGCAGCGCGAGCCACGCCAGAAAGGCTCAGCAATGAGCGGTACACGTCATCCTTGATGCTCGACGACTCGGCATATGGTCCCTGCGTGTCCTGCTGAACGACCCACAAGTCAGCGCCACTGTTGTTGAGCAGCGCCTTGGCATCATCGACCATGCCGCGATACACCCCGGCCATGGTCAGCGTGACGCCAATCAGCAACCCAAGACCGATTCCGGTCAACACGAACTTCGACCAGGAATGCAGGATATCGCGCCCGGCCAGACTGATCACTTGCCTTGTCCCGCCAGTTGTTCGACGACTTTGACGCGGCCGCCTTCAGACAGCTCGCGCTCGCTGTGAACGATGATTTCGTCACCAGCGCCAAGTCCTTCCAGCACCTGCACCAAGCCATCCAGGCTACTGCTGCCGAGTTTGATGGCGACAAACGCTGGCTTGCCATCGCGTAGCATCCAGACGCCAGAACCTTCAGCTGTCTGTTTGATGGCGGCATTGGGCAGTATCAGGCCAGATTGATTGGCAGCCGTGTGCACAGTCACCTCAGCCATTTCGCCAATACTCAGGCCAGGAGGAATCTGGTCGAAAGTAACCAGGGTGATGCGCTCCTCGGTCACACTATCGCTGACCGGTTCAATCCTGACCACTTTCCCGGTTAAAGGCATTCCCGGATTGCTGCGCAGGGCAATGCTTGCAGCTTGTTCCAGGGCCAGCCCGCGGGACCGCCCCTGATCGAGTCGAACCTTGACCCAGAGACTGTTGGGCTCTATCAACTTGACTACCGATTGGCCGGCAATGACGGTCGAGCCAGCTTCAACGTCACGGCTGGTCACCACCCCGTCAACCGGCGCCACCAGGCGCAGGTTGTTCCGTTGCTGCCGCAAAGCATCCTGGTCGGCCTTCAGGCGGACGACTTCCTGCCGGGCGCTTTGCAGGTTGGCTTCGCTCGCATCGACGGCTGCTTGAGCCGATGTCAGTTCCTGTTGTTTGCTCTCGACAGCGCTCGGGCTGACGAAATGCTTATCACCGAGGTCGCGATAGCGCCTGGCATTCAAGCCGGCAACTGTCTGGCGGGCCAGAACATCCTTGCGCTGAGCATCAGCCGCCAAAACCGCGCTGGACGCCCGGGCGTATGAGGCCTCGATCGAGCGAAGTCGTTCGTCCAGGTCGACGGGGTCGATTTCTGCCAGCAGCTGTCCGGCCTTTACCTGCTCACCCACATCGACATGAACTGCTTTGACCCGACCAGCCGCCGTTGGGCCAATAAAATAGCTGCGTCGCGCTTCGACCGTGCCAATGCCGAACAGCGATGACGACAGGCTGCCAGTTTCGACCCGAGTGATGGTGACCTTGGTTGGCGCCAGCGGGCCTGACCGGGCGACCACAAAGCCAAATCCGAGCAGAAGAAACACGGCAAAAGCCACCAGGCCAAACTTTCGACTGAGAAATCCATTCAGCTTCATGACTTGCCCCCAAGGGCGGCAAGATAAAGTTCCAATACGCCCACAGCCTGTTGCTCCATCTGCCCAGTGCTTCCACTCAGCATGGATTGAATGACTAAGCCCTGGATGGCCCCAAGAAACAGGGCTGCTGCCGATGGGCAATCGACATCGGCGCGAATCAGCTTCGTCTCAATTGCCGCAGCCAGGGTTTGGGACAGGGTTTGCCGATAGCGCTCCATGATTAGCTGCACCCGCTGCTTGACGGGGGATGCAGCGGGTTGCTGAAGCTCGCCAAAAATCAGGCGAGGCGCCCCGGGGTGTGCTTTGGCAAAACCAACGTGAGCCATGAACATGGCCTTGAGGGCAGTCAGCGCATCAGGGGCGCTCTCCTTGGCTGCCATGAGTTCGAATATCAAATGCGCTTCAATCCATTCGACGACAGCCAGGCGGATGGCCTCCTTGGTGGCGAAGTGGCGAAAAAGCGCCCCCTGAGTCACGTTCATCGCTTTGGCAATGTCCGTTGTCGTTATATCGGCGGGGCTGCGCTCAGCCGAGAGCCGAACCATGGTGGCGATGATTTCTGCCTGGCGTGACTCGGTGGATTGACGAGGGTTGATAGACATGGCTTCTTGTAAGTAATAAGTCACTTACCAGTATAGGTGACCAATTCAGATTTTCCTAATATTCATTACATCAAATGCAACTATTTGTTGCTGCGTAAGTTTTTCTGAAAATCAGGGCTATAACTGAATTGAAGGTTTGGAAAAAGTATGCCGTAGCACTTCAGACCCAGTCGTTGTATTGAGTTAATTCTGTTTGATAGGGAGAGAGAAAATGACCAGGAACACAGTAAAAATCATGTTGTCTGCCATCGCTTTAGGCTTGATGACTTCAGGAGCCATTGCCGCTGATGAGACGGTTTACGGTAGTCAGATGATGACTAACCAGGAGCGGATTGAACATCGTACGAAAATAAATGCTGCAAAAACGGCCCAGGAGCGCGAACAGGTTCGCTTGGAGCATCATGAAAAAATGCAGCTCAGAGCCAAGGAGCGTGGCGTTACCTTGCCGGATACGCCGCCGGCTCAAGGTGCTGGCATGCGTCAAGGTATGGGACAAGGTGGCGGCATGGGCGGCATGGGTGGAGGAATGGGTGGCGGTAGAGGCCGCTAACCGTCAATGGAAAAAGGGCGTCAGTTAACAAAGAAATAACTGGCGCCTCGTATCGATCCGTACCTGAATCGCCTTCCGGATTCGATTTGGCAACGCATTTCCAGAATGATGTCAGCTGTTGCCCAACTCCAATCAACTCAGCTGACCGGCAAATTGATGATTGACATCGCGATGCATGGCCTCATCGGCACGGACGGCGATGATGACTTCGCGCAGGCGTGCGTCAGGCGCCAATTTCCAATAATCGATGGCGATGGCGGGGGCCGGGACGTTGGCGTAGGTGCCGTTGTCTACGCCAGCCAGATAGGTCGTGTAACTCGTGACCGCTTCTTCCTCCAGGTAGCCGACGACACGATGTGCCGTTGCTGGAGACAGCAGGTAGAGCAGGAAATAGAAGTTATAGAACACCCCTTGAACGATGAGGATCAGCAGGCGTTCAAACTGCGATGGCCGGGCGATGAGGATGAAGGTCATCAAATGCATGCGCTCGTTTTCTGCTTCGTCCAGCAGGGTGCGGATCCAGCCGTGGTCGGATTCCATGCGGCGTAGCGATTTGAGGTGCTGGAGCGAACCGCCGACCATGCCCGGCACTGCGGCGACGGTTTCGAGAATAACGGCACGATGACCGTAGCGTCCGGCAAAAAAACTATCCGCAAAAAAGCGCAGGAATTTGACGAACCGATAGGCCAGCTTGTCCCGCACAGTCTCGGGAACGTGGTGTTGCAGTTCTTTTGCGTGGTCAGCCGCGAGAAAGAACCTGTCGATGTTGCCTGGTGGTTGAAGGCATTCACTGTGTATTGCATTCAGCATCGCTATCTCCTGAGGCCACTTGAGTCGGGTTGGCTGATTATTTCAACAATTCTGTTGGTGCTCAGTTCGATTGGACACACAGCAATGCCGTTGAACGCGCCGGGACAATTTGCGGTTTTTATGTGCGCTTGCGCACCGAGTCGTCACGGCGGTTGCGGGCAATATGAAGCCATGACTCATCAAGGCGACCCGCCATGGTGGTGCCGGACATGGATTGTTCTTCATTAAATTCACCCGTCTCTGTCCAGCATGGCCTTCACTGTCAATTCAGGAACAAACCATGAAACCAACCATTTTGTTGTTGCCCGGCTTGCTCAATGACGCGAGCGTTTTTACCGACCAGGTTGCCGCCTTGTCGGCAATGTCTACCGTCGAAGTTGGCGATCTGAGCATTGCGGAAACGATCCCCGATCTCGCCGCCAGCGTCCTCAAGTTGGCCTCGGCCAAGCGCTTTGTGCTGCTGGGCCTGTCACTCGGCGGCTATGTCGCCTTCGAAATCATGCGTCAGGCGCCCGAGCGAGTGGCCGGACTGGTCCTGATGGATACGACGGCGCGCCCTGATACAGCCGAGGCCAGTGCAAAACGGGAAGCGCTGATCAAGCTGGCGGCCACCGATCTCGAAGCCGTGACCGAACAACTGCTGCCGCTTCTCTCGCATCCCGATCAAATGAACCTGCCCACCGTGCGTGGCGTCATCCAGTCGATGGCGAGCGGTCTGGGCAAGGAGGTCTTTGCGCGTCAGCAGCGGGCCATCATGGGCCGCCCGGATAGTCGGCCGACGCTGAAAAGCATCGCCTGCCCGACGCTGGTGATCTGCGGCCAGGACGACCAGATCACGCCCCCGGAATTGGCAACGGAGATAGCCGACGGGATCAAGCATGCCAAGCTTGAACTCATCGAGGATTGCGGCCATTTGGCGACGCTTGATCAACCGGAAATTGTCTGCGGACTGTTGCTTGACTGGATCAAGGACAACAAATTCTGACGCTTTCGTGATTCAAGTGAATCTGAACTGGAGTACCAATGGAAGCCCAAACACACTCGATGGCTAGCCTGTTTGCCCAGCTTGGGCTATCGGCAGAGCCGGCAGATATCGACAAATTCATCACCGAACGGCGCCCCTTGAGCAACGGAACCACGCTCTGTAACGCGCCATTCTGGACTGAGGTGCAGAGTCGTTTTCTCAAGGAAGAGATCATTTGGGATGCCGACTGGGCGGGCGTCATTGATGAACTCAATGCCCGTTTGTCCAAATAATTGTCCAGTACTGCCGGGATACTCAACTGCGGCGAGATATCTTGCCTTCCACGGTCAACCGGAAAAAACAGCCAAAATTGAAATCCTGCGGACGGTCGCGCAATCGTCCCTTGGCGCCCGATTCTGGCTAAATCGGGGGAGCGATGGCGACTGACAATCCCATCGATGTCGCCGCGGCGATAGTGGTAAAAAAGTTTCCGATCGTCTGCGTCGGTGGTTCAGCTGGCGGACTCGACGCCTATATCCGGTTGTTGCAGAACCTGCCGGGCGACATGGGAGTGGCCATTGTCATCGTCAATCACATCACCCTCGCGCCGACGCAGCTCCATGAAGTTCTGCCGCGCTTCACCACGATGCCGGTCGAGCTGATCACCGAAAACCTGCTGATCGAGCCGAACCATGTCTTCATCATTCCGGCCAACCGGGATTTGCACGTCGATGGCGAGGAGTTTCACCTCGAACCCATTTCAAAGCCGCGGGGCTGGCCGGATGTCATTACCGTCTTTCTCCGCTCGCTGACCGAGCACTGGGACGGCAAGCTGATTGCCGTCATTGTCTCCGGCTACGACGGTGATGGCGCCGACGCGCTGTGCGGCATCAAGGAAATCGGGGGCATTACGATTGCCCAGAAGCTGAGCACCGCCAAGCAGCCCGACATGCCGGAAAGCGCCATTGCCAGCGGCTGCATTGATTTCATTTTGTCCCCCGAAGACATTGCCGGGGAAATCGTGCGAATTGCCCGCGCCGAGTAGCGCCAACCGGGCAATTTCCCGGCCGGCTTCTGTGCGCGCTGGCATACAGAAGAGCACGGAAGTGCCGGGTAAGGTGAGGCCAGATGGACAACACGGATTGCCCACCTCCCTACGCGAAAGGAAACGCAAATGAACAACATTATTTACATCGTCGGACTGGTCGTTGTCGTCATCGCCGTCTTGTCATTTTTTGGCCTGCGCTAAGCAGTCGTGATTCCCGAGTGCCCGGCAACCGCCCGAGCGCTCGGGATGCTGCGTCGCCAGCAACACAGCCATGCCAGCCCCGTCGGCTCCCGAACATTTACCGAGCCCGTCACCAAAGGGTGCGCTGGCGCACCGATTAGCCAAAGCGCCCGGCCTAATCTCTTCAACTCAGGTGCCGGATTGCATTTCGGCACTGCCGCCCTCAATCAATTTCATTCTCAGGAGCACACGATGAACAAGGATCAAGCCAAGGGTCGTCTCGAAGAAGCCAAAGGCAAAGTCAAGGAAGTCACCGGCAAGCTTGTCGGCAACGACGAGCTGGAAGTGAAAGGAAAGATTCAAAAATCCGGCGGCAAAGCACAGGCCACCCACGGTGATCTGAAAGAAGACGTCAAGGATGCCATCAAAGGCAAATAGCCAAAGCGTTGGCCGAACCTTCTGCCAATCGTTTTTTCCATTCCACCCCACCCCAACCAAATTCAGGAGTATCAAATGAACGATATGATCAAAACCGATGTAATCAGTGCCGTCAACCGTGGCTCAAGAGTCCTCAGCGCCAGTTCGCTCGCCAGCGACGATGTGTATAACCCGAAAGGCGAAAAGCTGGGCAGCATCAAGGAGCTCATGCTGGACATTCAAAGCGGCAAAGTTTGCTACGCTGTGCTGTCCTTCGGCGGCTTCCTCAGCCTCGGCGAAAAGCTTTTTGCCGTGCCCTGGAGCGCCCTGACGGTCGATACCGAAAACAAGCGCCTGGTCATGGATACCGACGAGGATCGCCTGAAGAATGCGCCGGGATTCGACACCGACAACTGGCCCAACATGGCCGATCCCACTTGGGAAAAGACCGTCCACGGTTATTACGGCACAACGTACTGAAGCTGATCAAGCTTGCTTGAACCTGATGCGGCCAGCTTTGGCCGCATCAGCCAGTTTCTCTTAACCGAGAGGCCGGCGGATCGAAATTCAGGGAAAACAGCCACTCGGCATGTCCCTGCCCAGACCAGGCGCGATGCTACAATCAACTGGAAGAACCTGGAACACACGTTCACCTGCTGCCTTGTACGCTGGAACTTGATTCCTGCTTTTTATCCGGCAGCTCCAAGCCCCCCCCCCCGAAAAAGCCTGCCATGTCGAAAAGTATCGAAAACACTGCTTTGCCGCCTGAGCCGAGGCAAAACGGTATTCTCGCGAGCCTTCCCGCGCAGGATTACGCGCGCCTGCTACCCGACCTTAAATTGGTGGATATGCCATTGCAATGGACGATGTCCGAGTCAGGTGACCATGTAAACTTTTTGCACTTTCCCATCTCCGGAATTGTCTCGTTGATCTATACGCTGGAAGACGGTTCGTCGAGCGAAACTGCACTGGTTGGCAATGAAGGCCTGGTGGGCATTTCGATTTTCATGGGCGGAGAGAGCATGCCGACCAGCACCGAGGTGCAAAGTGCAGGCCAAGCATATCGACTTAGTCGCGCAGTGATGAAACGAGAGTTTTCCTTGGGTGGCCAGCTACAACACCTTGCTTTGCTATTTACCCAGGCGTTGATGTCGCAGACGGCACAAACGGCAGTGTGCAATCAACATCACTCTCTGGAACAACAGGTGTGTCGATGGCTGTTGATGAGTGTCGATAGACTGAACAGCAACGAAGTTGTGATAACGCAAGAGATGATTGGAAAACTACTGGGAGTCCGCCGTGAGAGCGTGACCCAAATTGCCGGCCTGTTGCAAAAAGGTGGAGTAATTGCGCGTGGTCGTGGTCGAATCACCGTAGTTGACCGTCCCAAGCTGGAAGAGCGGGCTTGTGAATGTTATTCGGCGGTCAAAGCCGAGTACGCTCGATTGTTGCCGTCCAGCCGAGCAGACGCCACTTGATCGACCTTTCGCATTCCGAATCGTCCTGATCCTGTTTTGCGTTCGGGGTAACAGGAGGTCTCGGCCAAGCTGATATTTCTGCGTCAGTTTGCCGGTTCCACTGCCATTTCACTGTTGGTCGTTGGGGCTTCACGGCAATCGCATGTGCCGCTACAGCCCGGTTTATCATCGATTCCAAGTTGAGCTGGCCCCCTATCATTGATGAAGAACATCACCGAAAACCGTGTATTCGCCATCCTTGCGATCAAGGCCGGGCGCGTCGTAAAGCACCAGCCAGCTCGGCGCGTGCGAGGCGAGTTCAGGCGGTAATTGGCAAAGCGCCTCGGCCCGATTGGTCCCGTGACCGTGAGGAAGAGAAAGCATCTCGATCAGTGTGGACTCAAAACGTACCGGTTCCTGGTTGGCAGCCAGCAGGGACTTGGCATTCGGCCACTTGAAGACACGAATGTCGCCATCCAGCACCATCGTCGGCCCGGCCAGGATGTAAAGGTCATCACCGAAAAAAAGCAGATCGCGTAACCCGAGCCCTTCCAGTTGCAGAAAATGCTTGCGGATCAGGCTACCGCTGTCATCCAGTGGCACCAGCCGTAGTTCATCGCCCTTGGTTTCGAGCGCAATCTCCAGCAGCGCAGACCAACCACGCAACACCGGGCCGCGCAGTCCAAGCAGCAAGCGGTTGCCGTCCACGACCAGCCCTTCGATATCCAGACCATTGTCTTTGCCGGGAATACCCATGTACGGTCCGAAATGGGGATCATCCGCCAAAGCCTGGGTGAGCAGGTTGGACTCGGCATCCCCTTTCAGGCGTCGCGCCCGGCGACCATCTTTTGCCTCCCGGACCAGACAGGGCTTGCCGTCGTCACCCGTTTCAATTGGCAAACAGGCCAACAGACAGCGGTTGCCATCAAGTGTCACTTTGGCCAGCCGCTTGGCGTTTTCTGCGTTGTCCAGCTTGCCCTTCGCATTCTTGCGCTTGAGCCCATGCGAGCCCACCACCCAAAGATAGCCGTCAGCCACCGCCATGCCTTCCAGGTCGGCCTCCTCGTCCGCCGCGCCGGGTAGATCCAGCAGTTCGGACAGCGGAAAGCTCAGCCCATCGCCGAAGCGCAGCAGTTCGCTTCCCGACGGATCAAGGCGACGCAGGCGGTCGATGCCGCACGCCTCGTCGCCGGCAACCCACAAGCATTCACCGGAAAACGCGGCGCCGGACAGGTTGGCCTGAACCAGCGCGCCCGGGGCAAATTCAAGACGAATGGCATTTTTAATGCGTTTGTTGGGCATGTTGTGTCTCTTTTCTGAAGGGTGTTCTGGCAGGAAAACAAAGCCAATCGGCAAGCCTCCGACTCAACCTGGAACAATGTAACACCCCGTTCCGCAACGACTGTTTGGCTTGCCAAGCAGGAAAGACTGCCGTTTCAATTTTGGCCGTTTTTTCCGGTTGACCGTAGCAATCGAACTCAGCCGTTCGTGGCCTGGATTTTCCCCGGCCATCCAGCTCTGGGTTCCCTGGCGCACAGAAGCCGCCTGAATGGTGGCGTACTTTTCTGACTTCGCTACGCGCAAGCCAACAGGAGAAATATCGCCATGCTCAAGTCACAAGAAGGTCAACACGTTCCTCAGGTCACTTTTCCGGTCATGGTCAATGGCGCATGGGAAAAGCTCACCAGCGATGCCCTCTTCAAAGGCAAGACCGTTGTGCTGTTTGCCCTGCCCGGCGCCTTCACGCCAACCTGTTCGAACATGCATCTGCCGCGCTACAACGAGTTGGCCGGGACGCTCAAGGAAAATGGCGTCGATAGCGTGATCTGTCTGGCCGTCAACGATCCATTCGTGATGGAAAGCTGGCAGGCAGCCCAGAAGGCTGAGGGCGTCTATTTCCTGCCTGACGGCAACGGCGAATTCAGCGCCGGCATGGGCATGCTCGTCGACAAGTCCGATATCGGCCTGGGCAAGCGGAGCTGGCGTTATTCGATGCTGGTGAAGGATGGGCTGATTGAAAAAATGTTCATCGAGGCGGAAGAGCCGGGCGATCCTTTCAAGGTTTCCGATGCCGATACGATGCTCGACTACATCAATGCCAAAGCCGTGCCGCCCCCGCGGATCACCTTCTTCAGCAAGCCGGGCTGCCAGCATTGTGCCCGCGCCCGCGAGATGCTCAACAAAAAGGGCGAGCGTTTCGAGGAAATCGAACTGGGCAGCAACGGCGTCAGCTACAGCTCCTTGCAGGCCGTGAGCGGCCAGGGAACGACGCCGCAGGTGTACATCGACGGCGAGCACATCGGCGGTGCCGACGAACTGGCGGTCTGGCTGGCCAAGTCCAAATGACGCCGATCGATGTCGATGTCGCCATCATTGGTTCCGGCACCGCCGGAACGGCGGCCTATCTGAGCGCCCGGGCCCATACCGATTCGATCCTGCTCATCGAAGGCGGCGACTACGGTACGACCTGCGCGCGTTCCGGCTGCATGCCGAGCAAATTGCTCATTGCGGCGGCCGAAGTCGCCCACCAGGCGCGCCATGCTGACCGCTTCGGGATACAGGCCAGCGACCTCGTGGTCGACGGCCCGGCGGTGATGGCGCGGGTGCAGCGCGAACGTGATCGTTTTGTCGGATTCGTCCTCGCCGCCGTCGATGCCATGCCGCGCGGCGACCGGTGGACAGCGAAGGTCAGCTTTCAGAATGCGAACACCCTGGTGACGCCGCAAGGCCAGCTGATTCACGCCCGTCGCATCATCATCGCCACCGGCAGCAAACCGATCTTGCCGCCATTGCTGCAAGGTCTGGACAAGCACTTGCTGACCAGCGAGACCGTTTTTGAATTGCCAACCTTGCCGAAAAGTATGGCGGTTTTCGGCACAGGGCCGCTTGGCATTGAATTGGGGCAGGCGATGAGCCGCCTGGGTGTCGAGGTCAAGATGTTCGGCATCGGCGGCGGCCTTGCGGGCATTCGTGACCCGGAAATTCGCGACTACGCGAACAGGATTTTCAATGACGAGTTCTATCTCGATGCCGACGCCGAGGTCGAATCGGTCAGCGAAACGGCGACCGGCGTCGTGCTCCGTTACCGGCACAAGGACGGTAGTCAAATCGCCGAGGAATTCGATTATGTGCTGGCAGCAACCGGTCGGGCGCCGGATCTTGCCGGGTTGGCTCTGGCCAACACCGGCCTGCAACTCGATGACCGTGGCGTGCCGCTGTTTGACCGCTACACGCTGCAATGCGGCGACAGCACGATCTTTATTGCCGGCGATGCCAACAACGAGATTCCCCTGCTCCATGAAGCCGCCGACCAGGGGCGCATTGCCGGCGGCAATGCCGGGCGCTATCCCAACGTCCAGCCCGGCCTGCGCCGCACAGCGCTGGCCATCGTCTTCTGCGACCCGCAAGTCGCTTCGGCCGGCATCGCCCTGAAGACGCTGAACCAGCACTTCCAGGGACGCTTCGCGACAGGCGGCACCTCGTTCGAAGACCAGGGGCGCAGTCGGGTCATGCTGCGCAACAAGGGGATGCTTAAAATCTATGCCGAGGTCAGTAGCGGCTTGTTGCTGGGCGCCGAAATGTTCGGCCCCGGTGCCGAGCACATCGGCCATCTGCTCGCCTGGGCGGTGCAAAAACGCATGACCGTGGATGAAATGCTGGAAATGCCCTTCTATCACCCGGTCATCGAAGAAGGATTGCGCACCGCCTTGCGCGACGTGAAGCTTGAACTGCAGGTCGGTTCGGCGGCAGTCGATCAATGCATGGATTGCGGGCCGGGTGGCTGATGGGGCTACAACGACCAGTTCCGGATTTCAATTTTCGCCGTTTTTTACGTTTCACGTAGTAAACCCGGTTGACCGTAGCAATCGCCATCAGCCGTTCGGAGCCTGCTCAAAACTCCGGAATTCCCCCTCGCCCAGCGCGATATTGACCTGCTGAACGATCGCTTGGCTCGGCCCGCGCCGCGCCCAGCTTATCAGTTCGAGCACGGCCATTTCTTCGCCGACAGCCATCGCCTCGACCCGACCATCAGCCAGATTGCGCACCCAGCCGACAACGCCGAGCGCCCTTGCCTGCTCGGCCATGGACCAGCGATAGCCGACACCCTGAACCCGCCCTTCGACCACCAGATGACGCCCGATTCTTGCCATTTTTCGCTCCTTGCCAGCACGCTGCCGATGCTGCCATCTATACCAAAGCTCAGTGCAAAGTGCTAGATTGCCGGGCTTGCCAGACCGCGCTTCCCCGAGAAAGGCGCGGCTAGGCAAGCAGCATCGCAAAATTCAGCGCCTCAGGCGCAACAGGGGAATAGATGTCGTCACACAACAAGCAAGCCTTGCCGGCCATCACGGTCGCTGCCATCGGGGTCGTCTTCGGCGACATCGGGACCAGTCCGCTCTACGCGCTGAAGGAAATCTTCAACGGCCATCACCCGATCCCGGTCACCCCGGAAAACATCCTCGGCGTGCTGTCGCTGGTCTTCTGGGCGATCATCGTGCTGGTCACCATCAAGTACGTGCTCATCATCATGCGCGCCGACAACCGCGGCGAGGGCGGCTCGCTGGCGCTGCTCGCGCTGGTCACCGAAAAGGCTAAGAACCCGCGCCTGTCGTGGATCGTCACACTGCTCGGCATCTTCGCCGCCGCGCTGTTCTATGGCGACAGCATGATCACGCCGGCCATTTCGGTGCTTTCCGCCGTCGAAGGTCTGGAGATCATCACACCCGACTTGAAGCCGTACGTCATCCCGATCACGCTCGGCATCCTGACCGGCCTGTTCTTCATCCAGAAGCACGGTACCGGCGCCGTCGGCAAACTCTTCGGCCCGGTCATGGTCGCCTGGTTCGCCATTCTGGCCGTGCTCGGCGTGCTGCAGATCGCCACCAACCCGGCCGTCCTGCTCGCCCTCAATCCGCTGTTCGCCACCTTTTTCATCGCCGAACACCCCGGCCTCGCCTTCCTCGCCCTCGGCTCGGTGGTGCTCGCCGTGACCGGCGGCGAAGCGCTGTACACCGACATGGGCCACTTCGGCCGTTTCCCGATTCGCCTCGCCTGGTTCGGCTTCGTCATGCCGGCGCTGGTCCTCAATTACTTCGGCCAGGGCGCGCTACTACTCGTCGATCCGGAAGCCATCGCCAGCCCCTTCTTCCACCTCGCCCCCGACTGGGCGCTGATCCCGATGGTCGGACTGGCCACGGCGGCCACCGTCATCGCCTCGCAGGCGGTCATTTCCGGCGCCTTCTCGGTGGCCCGCCAGTCGATCCAGATGGGCCTGCTGCCGCGCATGCAGATCATCCACACCTCGGGCATGGAAGAAGGCCAGATCTACGTGCCCTTCACCAACTGGTCGCTCTATCTGGCCGTCGTCGCCCTGGTCATCGGCTTCAAGAATTCGTCCAACCTCGCTGCCGCCTACGGCATCGCCGTCACCGGCACGATGCTCATCGACACTATTCTCGTCGCCTTCGTCATGGTCCTGCTCTGGAAGTGGAACAGGCTGCTCGTCGCGCTCGTCGCCGGTTCTCTGCTCGTCGTCGACATCGCCTTCTTCGCTGCCAATGCGATCAAGATCCCCCAGGGCGGCTGGTTTCCGCTGGCCATGGGCATCGTTTCCTTCACCGTGCTGACCACCTGGCGGCGCGGCCGGCGCATGGTCTCGGACGAAATGGCCAAGCAAAGCATCCCGATGGACGACTTCCTGGAATCCATCGACGATGTGCACCGTATCTACGGCACGGCCATTTTCATGACCAGTGCCAAGGACGGCGTGCCGCCGGCCCTGCTCCACAACCTCAAGCACAATCAGGTGCTGCACGAACGCGTCGTGCTGGTCACCGTGCAAACGATGCAGACCCCGCACGTGAACGATATGGAACGCATCTATCTGCACGACATGAAGAAGGGCTTCAAACGCCTGATCATCCGCTACGGCTTCATGGAAAGCCCGGATGTACCCGGCGCGCTCGAGCAATGCAGCCGTTTCGGCGAGAGTTTCGACATGATGGATACCACCTTCTATCTGTCGCGCGAAACCATTGTCCCGTCAATGTCCCGCGGCATGCTGCCAATCCGCGCCCGGCTCTTCGCCATCATGTCGAAGAACGCCACCAGCGCCAGCGACTTCTTCCACATTCCGACCAACCGCGTCGTCGAACTGGGTACGCAACTGGTCATCTGAACGCCACCTTGAAGCTACCAACGCCCTGCCCAGCAGGGCGTTTTTCATTGGCGCTGCGCAGCCATATCAGCAAAAACTGAAACTAGCGCAGATCAAGGTTGTCCGATACGCAAGCGGCAACAATCACCAGATCAACCATTTCCGGATGCCCGCATGAAGCGCCTGCTCTCCCTTCTTTTCGCTGCCAGTCTCGTCTTCCCGGCGTTTGCCGAAGTACTGAGCTTCGACAGGCCGATCCATGATGCCGCGCGGGCGGGCAGCGGTGATGATGTTCGCCGCCTCCTCAAGACCGACCCGAAACAGCGTGAAATACGCACGGAACAAGGCTCGACCCCCTTGCACCTGGCCGCCACCAATCCGGATACGACAGCCATGCAGGTGCTGATCGCCGCCGGCGCCAATGTGATGGCCCGCGACAACGACGGAGCAACGCCGCTGCACATGGCCGCCTATTCGAGCCGGGCCAAAAATGTCCAGATCCTGCTCGAAGCCGGCGCCGACCCCTTCGCCAAGACTGACAACGGCCGCGACCCCGGCTCGATGGCGCGCAAGGTCAAGGCCGACGAAGCGGCCGGCGTCCTTTCGCTATGGGTGCTCAAGGGCTGCAAGGCCGGCAAACCATGCTGAAGGCCATTCCGCTGCTACTCGCCGTGTTGGCGAGTAGTGCCGGCGCCGAGCCGACGGCCTCGCTGCCTTCCGTTGAGGTGTTCACGCCAACGGTCTGCCTGACTTGCATAGAATGGGCTGAACACCTGCGCCAGAACGGCTTCCCGGTCAAAGTGACGCCGACGGTCGACATGGATGCACTGAAACGCCGCCTGAAGGTGCCGAAGGACATGGAATCTGTGCCCACTGCGCTGGTTGCCGGCTATTTCATCGAAGGCCATGTACCGGCTGAGGACATCAAGCTGTTACTGAATGAGAAACCGCCCGCCCTTGGCCTCGCCGTTCCCGGCCTGCCGCAGGGTGCGCCCGGCCGGGAATTCTCGAATCCGACCTGCGAAACGGCGTGCACGATGCTCGACAAGGACGGCGTCGAGCAAACCGTCCGCCGCGAATTTTTCGAGACTTTTCTTGTTGACCGCAAGGGCAGGCCCTCCCGCTTTGCCCGCCACTGAGCGGCACAGCACCAGACAGACTGCCACCAAACGCTCCGGGAGTGCAATAATCTGCGCTTTGTAAACGCGCCCTCCAACTCCCGGTTGCATCAACTTGTCCCAACCAGCCTCCTTAATCGCAACGTCCATTGATTCACGGAAATCGGCTTTCCGTTTTTTCGGCTTGTTGATACTTGGCGTGTTACTCATCAACGCCGTGATGATTTCAGTCAGTGTCGTCAATCTGCTGGATCACAAGAAACGCACAGTGGAACAGGTGGTTGGCATGACCGACAACCTGGCCGCCCTGCTCGAACTGAACGTGGCCGACTCAGTCCGCCGCATCGATCTCGGGCTTCTCGACATTGTTGACGCGCTGGAGGGCCGGCTTAAGGAGGGACACATCGACGCGGATCAAATCGCGCAGATGCTCAAGCTGCATGAGGAGCGCCACCCGGCCGTCGATGCCTTCCGCGTCAGCAATCAGCAAGGCAAGGTCGTCTGGGGCAAAGGCATAACGCCCGAGAAGACTGTCACCTATGCCGACCGCTCTTTCTTCGAAGAGCATCAGCGCAAGCCGGGGGAAAAACTGATCATCTCCGAGCCAATCCTGGGGCGTGTATCCAAAATATGGGTCGTTGCGCTGACCCGCTCGTATCGAAATGCCGACGGGTCTTTCGCCGGAGTCGTCACTGCGGCGGTCAATCTCGAGCACTTCATCGGGGTGCTATCGACCATCAAGCTGGGCGAGCATGGATCGGCACTCATCCGTCATCAGAACTCCGCTTTACTGGCACATTTTCCGGTTGTCGACGGACCGGCATGGCAAGCCGGCAATCAACAGGTTCCACCCGAATTCAAAGCTCAGCTTGATTCCGGAAGCCCAACCGGGATATTCCACACGGCGAATATGCCGGATGGCGTCGAGCGAACCTATACCTTCCGCCGCGTTCCGCAGACACCCTTTCTCGTCGCGGTTGGCATGGCCCCGCGTGACTATCTGGACGACTGGAACATCGAATTGCGCAACGCGATGTTGCTCATTCTCGGGTTCCTGACGGCCACGGTCCTTGGCGCCTGGTTGTTGCGACATTACTGGCAGAAAATCCAGAATCAGACCTTGTTTCTCGAGACGTTGATCGAGAGCATCCCGGTCCCTCTCTTCTACAAGGACACAACGGGCCGCTATCTGGGCTGCAACCACGCTTTTGAGGATTCCCTGGGTAAATCCCGTCACGACATTATCGGCAAATCCGTTTTTGACATGGCGCCGCCCGACATTGCCCAACGCTACAAGGACAAGGACGACGAGTTGTTCAGCCAGCCCGGCACCCAGACCTACGACTGGTTGACCGTCAAAGGCTGCGAGGCACGCAATGTCATCTTCCACAAAGCCACTTTCCGTCGCGTTGACGGTGAAATTGCCGGACTGATCGGGGCGATCACGGATGTCACCGAACTCAAGCAGGCTCACGCCGAGCTGCAGACGCACCGTGACAATCTGGAGCGGCTGGTGGCCAAGCGTACGGCTGAATTGCAGCAAACCAAGGAAGCTGCCGAGGCAGCCAGCATGGCAAAAAGCACCTTCCTGGCCAACATGAGTCATGAACTGCGCACCCCGATGAACGCCATCCTCGGCATGACCGGGCTGGCCTTGCGCAAGGCCGCTGACCCCAAATTGCAGAATCAGCTCGGCAAGATCGAGCTTGCTGCCAATCACCTGCTCAGCGTCATCAACGACATTCTCGACATCTCGAAAATCGAGGCCGAGCACATGCACCTCGAGCATATCGATTTCCGCATCGGTGAAGTGCTCGCCAATCTGCGCAGCCTGATTGGCCAACGGGCCGCCGACAAGGGACTGCACCTGGAAATTGACTCGCCCCCGGAAATCGCCGGCCTGTTGCTCAATGGCGATCCGTTTCGTCTTGGCCAGATTTTGCTCAATCTGTCGGCCAATGCCGTCAAATTCACCAGCCAGGGCGGGATCGTCGTCCGCATTCAACTTTTGCCAAGCAGCGAAAAAGCCATCGCATTGCGCTTAGAGGTCACCGACAGCGGCATCGGCATCGCACCCGAAGATCAAAAGCACGTTTTCAACGCCTTCGAGCAAGCCGATGGTTCGATGTCCCGGAAATACGGCGGGACCGGTCTGGGTCTGGCCATCAGCAAGCGTCTCGTCAAATTGATGGGCGGCGAAATCGGCCTCGAGAGCACGCCGAATGTCGGCAGCACGTTCTGGTTTACGGTAAGCCTGCAGCGGGTTCCGGAAGATGCCCGGCCACCGGTCACGCAATTCAAGTATTCGTCGGAAAACGCACTCAAGGAGCGTTTCTCGGGCACCCGAATCCTGCTCGTCGAGGACGAGCCGATCAACCAGGAGGTGTCGATGTGCCTGCTCGAAGAAGCGGGGCTGTCGGTCGATCTGGCGGAGGATGGTGAAGTTGCGGTTGCCATGGCGCGCCAGACGCAATACGCGCTGATCCTGATGGACATGCAGATGCCGAGGATGAATGGTGTGGATGCGACGCGGGCAATCCGGACCCTGTCCGGCTATGAGGACACGCCCATTCTGGCGATAACCGCCAACGCTTTCGATGAAGACCGGCAGATTTGCATCGAAGCCGGCATGAACGACCACATCGGCAAACCGGTAGCCCCCGACCTGCTGTTCGACACCTTGCTCAAATGGCTGAGCAGCCACCCGTTCGCGTTGCGCTAACGAAATGCGACTCCTCCACACCTGAATACCTGGCGCCATGGAACAGACTCTCCCGGAAAACCACCCTGACATGATCAGGATCGTCCACGCCGCCCATCGCGACATTGCCCCGAAACCGCCGAAGGGCCAGGCCAACTCGCTGGCCAATGCCCTCGCCTCGGCACTGGGCAACGCCCCGGGCAACGAGGAAGACCTCGAGAACATCGAGTTCCTGGTCTATGTCCTGTCGGTCAATCGGGCCTCTGGCGAAATTGACGACGACGCCTTCGAACGCTTGTTGCTGCGCATCGAGACCCGGCAAGGCCGGGCCGAGTTGACCCGGCAATTCACCGATGAGCTGGAGGCTGAACACGGCTACGAGGACGAAGACTGAAGTCTCCCGACGCTAACGGGGATTGGATCATCGCCACGGACAGACCGTTACACGCTGCTACACAACGCTCGTCATCGTTAAGCAGACATGATCGTTAAGCAGACATAGCACCTCAAACCCTGCGGAGAGATCATGATCCACAACCCGAATACCGAATCCACCCTGTTCATCGAGTCACTCAAGGGCGCCGGCGTCGCCATCAGCAACGAGCGAGAAGTGATTGAACGCCTCGAGGAAGCCCGTGAATGGCACTACGCCTTCACGACGCTGGTCAAGCAGGGGGACCGGATCGGTATCAACTTCATGGCCAACCCGGGCATGAAATCGGCCCAGTTATCGGCGGAACTGCAGCGCGTCTTTGCCCAGTACAGTTTTCCCGACCAGACCGAATCAATTTTCGAAGCCAGGCTTCTGCACTGATACCCCAAAGCGCTGGCAAACCTTCGCTAGTCCGGGAAAGAACCACAAGAGCCAGAGCTGTTTCCTGGCTCTTTTCTCGTCAGGGCCGCAGGAAATCCCGGTACATGGCCTCGGCCCAGGCGACATCCTCGCCGGCCGGATTCGGCTCTCGTACCTGTTTGACCTGCTGCATCAGGAAGCCGTCGCCGCGCTGCCGGTAGCTGGCCTCGATGCGGGTGTATTCGAGCGGTTCGACGCTGCTCACGACATGACAAACACTTTCCGGCGATAGCGCCGGGTGCATCTTGCCGGTCGCGCTGGCAGCAATCTGCCGGGCAACGATGGCGCCCATGCGGTTGGCGACATGGCCAGTTTTCGGGTAATGGCCAAATACCGGTGAAACGAGGCCAGCCGCATCGCCGATGATGAACACCCGCTGGTCTGCGACGCTACGAAAATCGAGCCCGCCCTGGTCGGCCCAGCCTGTCGAATTTCCGGAAGCATCGCGACGAATCAGCCCGGCCTGCCAGAGCAGGTCGGCCGCTTCCTGCGGCGGCGATAGCAAGGCCTCGTCGAAGCGGATGTCGTCGATATCGGTGGTCACCGTCTTGCGCGCCGGATCGATCTGCCGAACCCTGGCGTGATCGAGGTAGGTGACCTGCGCCTTGAAGCGATCAAGCAAAATGGATTTGAAGGCCGGCATCATCGGATTGGGATCGATGATGACCAGCTTGCCGGGAATTTTTTGCGTTTTGAGCCACCAGGCGATCAGCATCGCCCGCTCATAGGGCGCCGGCGGGCAACGGTAGGGCGCCGGCGGGATGGTCATCAGCAGATCGCCGCCCTTGAACCCGGCGAGGCGTTTCTTGAGCGCCGGCAGGTCGGTGGCGTTGAGCATGGCGCCTGAATGGCGCTGGCGTAGTTCGGCCACGACCTGCGGGTCATTGACCTGCCAGGCGGCGTAATTTTCGCGAATGCCGGGAGCCAGCACCAGCCAGTCGTAGGGCAAGCGACCGGCAGAGGTATTTACCGTGCGCTGCACGCGATCAATGTTTTCAACGCTGGCTTGGACGAAGCGGTAGCCCCAGGTCGCGGCGAGCGCCGCGTAGTCGTGCGTTTCGATTTTGCTGTTGCCGTGATCAACCAGCCAGCGGTTGCTCAGGGCGAACGAGGTGAAGGCCGGCTGGCGGTCGACGAGCGTGATGTCGATTTCCGGGGCCAAGCGGCGAAGATGGCTGGCGGCCGACAGGCCGCCCCAGCCACCACCCACGATGACCACTCGCTCACCGGCGGCGCGCAGTGGCCGAACCAGCGGCAGCAACCCGGCCGCAAGCAGGAACTGGCGGCGACCGGATTTCATTGGTAGCGCAGCGCCTCAATCGGATCGAGCTGCGCCGCCTTTTGCGCCGGGTACCAGCCAAAGAAGATGCCGACGCCGGCGGCGACGGCAAAGGCGATGAGCGCCGCGCTACCGGAAACGACGATGACCATGCCGGTGAAAAAATTGATGCCGAGCGCGACACCGAGGCCGATGAGCAGGCCGAGCAGACAGCCCGCGAAGGAAATCATCACGGCTTCGAGCAGGAACTGACTCAGGATGTCCTTCTGCCGGGCGCCGATGGCCATGCGGATGCCGATTTCGCGCGTCCGTTCGGTGACCGAGACGAGCATGATGTTCATGATGCCGATACCGCCGACGAGCAGCGAAATCGAGGCGATGGCGCCAAGCAGGATGGACATCGTGCGCGTCGTTTCGGCCTCGGACTCGGCCGCTGCCGACAGGTTGCGCATAAAGAAATCGTCGGGCGTGCCGTCGCGCAGACGGTGGCGCTGACGCAGCAGGCTGGTCACGCTGTCCATGACTTTCGGCATCGTTTCGGCCGAATCGGCCTGAATCATGATCATCCGCACCGAACCCAGGAAAGGCGTGCCGAACACCTTGCGCTGGGCGGTGCTCAGCGGAATGATCACGGTGTCGTCCTGGTCGCGGCCGTCGAGGTTTTGACCCTTGCTGCCGAGCACGCCGATGACCAGGAAAGGGTTTTGCTGGATGCGCATGGTCTTGCCGACTGGATCTTCGGCGCCGAACAGGTTTTCGGCCACGGTTTTGCCGATGACCGCTACCCGCGTCGACGAACGCACATCCGAATCGCCGAAGCCGGCACCATTGACGATGTTCCACGCCCGCGCCTCAAGATAGGCCGGCGTCGAGCCGACCACCTGCGAACTCCAGTTCTGCGAGCCATAAACGAGTTGCCGCGACCCCTGGTGCGTCGGCGCCACGTTGGCGACACCGTCAAGTTCGGCGATCGCTTCGCCATCGGCCACGTTGAGCGTCGGCCCGCCGGCCGAACCGCTGCGCACGCCGGCCGTGGTGAAGGAGCCGGAAAGGACGATGAACAGGTTCGAGCCCATCGTGCTGATCGTCTGCTGCACTGCGTACTGCGCGCCCTGCCCGATGGCCATCATGATGACCACAGCGCCGACGCCGATGACCATGCCGAGCATGGTCAGCGCCGTACGCAGGCGGTTGGCACCCATCGCCAGCCAGGCTTCGCCGAGCATCGCTTTCAGCATGGCGAAACCTCCCGATTGCGGCTTTTAGGCAACTCCCACGGTCGACTGGAAAAAACGGCCAAAATTGAAATGCTCGCGCTCATGCCGGTGCGTGCTCCGTCAGGTGATCGCTGACGATCTCGCCGTCGAGAAACTTGACCTGCCGTTTGGCGTGCGCCGCGATGTCCGGTTCGTGCGTAACGAGCACAATGGTGATGCCCTCAGCGTTCAGTTCGCCGAACAGGCGCATGATTTCCTCGCTGGTATGGCTGTCGAGGTTGCCGGTCGGCTCGTCGGCGAGGATGAGGCGCGGCGCATTGACCAGCGCCCGGGCAATCGCCACGCGTTGCTGCTGGCCGCCGGAAATCCGGCTGGGCAGCGATTCGGCGTACTGGCCGAGGCCGACCTTGGCAAGCATTTCGCGCGCTCTGGCCCGCCGCGTTTCCTTGTCGGCGCCGGCGTAAACCAGCGGTAGCGCGACATTGTCCTGCAGGGTCATGCGCGGCAGCAGATTGAAACCCTGAAAGACGAAGCCCAGTGTCCGGTTGCGCAGGACGGCCAGGGCGTCCTGGTCCATCTGCGCGACATTCTTGCCGGTCAGAAAATAGTCGCCCATGGTTGGCGTATCGAGGCAACCGAGCAGATTCATGAAAGTCGATTTACCCGAGCCGGACGGCCCCATGATGGCAATGTACTCGCCGGGCTGGATATCGAGATTGACGCCCTTGAGCGCCGGGAACAAACCCGCCGCCGTTTCATAGGATTTGCCCAGGCCGACGACCCGGATAACTGATTCAGTCATCAGAACATCCGCATGCCGACGCTGGACGGCTTGCCGGTCTGGCCGCTGCCGTTCTCGCCGGTCACGATGCGGTCGCCCTCCTTCAACTCGCCGCCGACGATCTCGGTGTTGCGGTTGTCGGTGATACCGAGCTGGACGCTGACCGGCTTGAGTTCCTCGCCGGTCAGCACATAAACCGTGCCGCTCTGGCCGTCGCGCTTCTTGCCTTTGCCGGCACCGGCCTTGGCGGCGCCACCATCTGAACCGGCGCCCATGCCCGGCCCGACGCTGGAGGGCCCTGCGGTCGACGGCGATTTTTGGCCATTTTCCGATTTTTTCTCGCCGGCATCGGCCGGCTTGAAGCGCAGCGCGGCATTCGGCACGAGCAGCGCGCCCTCGCGCTTCTGCACGCCGATATTGACGTAGGCCGTCATGCCCGGCAGCAGCACCTGCTCCGGGTTGGCCACGTTGATGCGGACGTTGTAAGTCACCACATTTTGCTGGTTGGTCGGGTTCAGCCGAATCTGCTGGACGTCGCCAACGAAGCTGCGGCTCGGGAAAGCATCGACTGTGAAACGCGCCTTTTGCCCCTCACGGATGTTGCCGATATCAGCCTCGGCGAAGCTTGTGTCGATGCGCATTTCAGACAGATCCTGGGCGATCTTGATCAGCGTCGGCGTCTGGAAACTGGCCGCCACTGTCTGGCCGAGATCGACGACGCGGTCAATGACGACGCCATCGACCGGCGAGCGGATCACCGTGAAATTGAGGTTGGCGCGGTCGCGCTCGTTCTGCGCCCGGGTCAGTGCCAGCTGCGCCCGGGCCGACTTCAGTACCTGGGTGGACTGGTCATATTCCTGTTTCGAGACGTACTCCTGGGCGAGCAATGACTTCATGCGCGCCTCATTGGCCTGCGCCAGATCCAGCGACGCCTGGGCACTGATCACGCTCGCCGCGCTCTGCCGCTCGGTGGCCGAGACCAGCGCGTCGTCGAGCTCAAGCATTACCTGGCCCTTTTTCACCTTGTCGTTGAAATCGACGTAGAGCTTTTTCACTGTGCCCGACACCTGCGTACCGACGCTGATCAGCACGACCGGATTGAGCGTGCCGTTGGCCGACACCGTCTGTGTCACGTCGCCCTTCTCCACCGTCGCCAGCTTGTAGCGGGTTTCCGGGTTTTGCGCCGCGCGCTGCTTGCTGTACCAGACGCCGCCGCCAATCAGGCCGGCAATCACCGTAACGCCGAGCAGAATCTTGCCGATTTGTTTCATGGTCTTCCTTCAACTGCCGGTTGCAGCAGCGTGTAATCGAGCGCGCCCATGGACTGAGCCAGCGTGGCGCGATAAACATTCCAGTCGAGCTGCGCCTGAATACGCTGCAGGCGGGCACTGGCCAGCGCACTCTGCGCTGACAGCAGGTCGAGTACCGTGCCGACGCCGGCCTTGTAGCGGCCAAGCGCGACGCGCTCCGACTGCTCGGCACTGGCGACCAGGTCGGCGCTCGTCTTCAGGCTTTGCGTCGCCGTCGTCAAGCTTTGATAAGCCCGCCAGACATCGAGCGCGATCTGGTTCTTGATGCGGTCGCGCTGCGCGGCACGCACATCGGCCTGCGCCGCGGCCGAACGGACGCGGTAGGTCGTATCGAAACCGGCAAAGATCGGCACGTTGAGCGTCAAACCGATGCTGCCGCCCTGAGTGACGGCGCCGGCGTTGTTTTGCCAGCTTGGCCCTGCCGCCAGCGACACGGTCGGCCGGCCCTGGGCACGAGCGATGTCGACGCTGGCCTCAGCCGCCTTGAGCTGAGCCTCGGCCGCTTTGAGGTCAGGCCGCCGGGCCTGCGCCTCGCCAATCATGGCATCGACTTCCTTCTGGAAAACAAGTTCGGCCGGCAAGGCTGGCAGGTCAGCCAACACAATCTTCTGCTGCGCCTCAAAACCAAGCGCATTGGCCAACGCCCCAAGCCCGTTGCGGGCATCGCCCTCGGCCCGGATGCGGTTGAGCGTCGCCTGCGACAGCGCCGTCTGTGCCTGCAGACGATCAGCCGGTGTCGCGACGCCGACGTTGTAACGCGCATCGGCCGCCTGAAAAGCCTCGCGCGCCGAACGCTCGGCCTCGCTCGCCGAAATCACCGCCGCCTGCGTCGCCTGGGCAGTGTAGTAGGTCTGCAGGGCGGCGAGGAACAGCGACTGGACCGTCGCATCCTGCGTCGCCGCCGCCGCATTGAGTAATTGCCGGGCATTCTCGACATTGGCCGAACGCTGGCCGAAATCGATCAGCAGCCAGGACAGCGTCAGCGCCGCGGAACGCCGGTTATACGATCCATCGTCATACTGAAAACGCGTCGCGCTGGCGCTGGCATCGAGATTCGGCAACCAGCCGGCCCGGGCGACGCCGACCAGCGCCGCCTGCACCCGAGCCGACGCCCACACTTCACGCGTCTGCGGATGGTTGCACAAGGCCAGATCGACCGCATCCAGCGCCGTGAGCGCCGTCGCCGGAATCTCGGTAGCACAGGGCGCTTCGCCAACCCGGGCAGCCAGGCTCGGCGACACCTTGAGCGGAGCCATGGCATCTGTGCCGAACGGATCGTTCAGCCCCTCTGCCCAAACGGGCATTGCCACGGTCAACAGGAAAAAACAGGGTAAAAATCGCATGGACGGAAGTTTAGCCTTAGCCTGACAGATGAGTCGTTACAGTTTGTTTCCCGCGAGAATACCGGTTGCAGCACGGAACAAGCCGGCCCGAGTCAGAGACAGGCACTCGCCAATTTTCCGGGAAGCTGATTATCGCCAGCTCTTGCGGGCTTCGCCAACCCCGGAAATCAAGAAAAACGTAGCAGGAATGCTGCTGATTCGCCGGGCAAGGGTACCGCCAATGCGGTAAAATCGCGCCCACTATGCTCTATCCCCTTATCCGCAAGTTCTTTTTCGCTCTCGACGCTGAAACCGCCCACGGCATTGGCATGAATGGCATCGATTTCCTCAATGCCGCCGGCTTCTCCTGCCTGGTCGCCAAAAAGGTCGCCACCTGCCCGGTCGAGGTCATGGGCCTCAAGTTCCCGAATCCGGTCGGCCTGGCCGCCGGCCTCGACAAGAACGGTGACCACATCGATGCGCTGGCCAGGCTCGGCTTCGGCTTCATCGAAATCGGCACGATCACGCCGCGCCCGCAGGATGGCAACCCCAGGCCGCGCCTGTTCCGCATCCCGGAAGCGCAGGGCATCATCAACCGGATGGGCTTCAACAACGCAGGTGTCGACAAGTTGCTGGAAAACGTCCGCGCTGCCGAATTCCCGAAAAAGGGCGGCATTCTTGGCATCAACATCGGCAAGAACGCCACGACGCCCATCGAGAAGGCGGCCGACGACTACCTGATCTGCCTCGAAAAAGTCTATAACGACGCCAGCTACGTGACGGTCAACATCTCGTCGCCGAACACCAAGAACCTGCGCGAACTGCAGAAGGATGAGGCGCTTGACGATCTGCTGGCGCAACTCAAGGCCAAACAGCTGCAACTGGCCGAGCAGCACGGCAAATACGTGCCGATGGCGCTCAAGATTGCCCCCGATCTCGACGACGAGCAGATCACCGTCATCGCCGATGCGCTGCGTCGCCACCGTTTCGATGGCGTCATCGCCACCAATACCACGTTGTCACGCGAAGGCGTCGAAGGCCTGCCGAATGGCGCCGAAACCGGCGGCCTGTCGGGCAAGCCGGTTTTCGCGAAATCGACGGCCGTGCAGAAAAAGCTGTCGATTGCCCTGGCTGGCGAATTGCCGATCATCGGCGTCGGCGGCATCATGGGCGGCGAAGATGCCGCCGAAAAAATCCGCGCCGGCGCAAGCTTGGTGCAGTTCTACAGCGGTTTCATCTACCGCGGCCCCGATCTGGTGGCCGAAGTGGCGGAAACCCTGGCCCACGTCATGCGGAAAAACACCTAAAGCCACATGCAGCGTGCGGTTGTTTGCACTGTCACTAAGCCCGATAATACCCGCCTCAAGCTTGCCTAATTTATGAGCCACTACTTATTCATCCTCGTCGGCGCGGTGCTGGTCAACAACGTCGTGCTGGTGAAGATCCTCGGCCTTTGCCCCTTCATGGGCGTTTCCAAGAAACTGGAGACAGCCTACGGCATGGGCGCCGCCACGACTTTCGTGCTGACCATGGCGACCGGCGCCAGCTACATCATCGATCACTACCTGTTGATGCCGTTCGGGCTCGAATACCTGCGCACGCTGTCCTTCATCGTCACCATCGCCGCCATCGTCCAGCTGACCGAGATGGTCATCGCCAAGACTTCGCCGACGTTGCAGCAGACGCTGGGCATCTACCTGCCACTGATCACCACCAACTGCGCCGTGCTCGGTGTACCGCTGCTCAACGTTTCGAACGGCTACAACTTTATTGACTCCCTGCTCTTCGGGGCCGGCAGCGCGGTTGGCTTCTCGCTGGTTCTGATCCTCTTTGCCGGCATCCGCGAGCGGATCGAAGGCGCCGACGTACCCACCCACTTCCGCGGCGTCGCCATCGCCATGGTCACCGCCGGCCTGATGGCACTGGCCTTCATGGGCTTTGCCGGCCTGGACAAGTACCAATAATGGACATCCTGCTCGCCGTCGCCATCATGGCCCTCGGGGCTGTCGTACTGGGCGCCTTGCTCGGTTTTGCCGCGATCAAGTTCAAGGTCGAAGGCGACCCGCTAGTCGAAAAGATCGAAGCCATCCTGCCGCAGACCCAATGCGGTCAGTGCGGCTTTCCCGGTTGCAAGCCCTACGCCGAAGCCATCGTCAATGGCGAGGAAATCAACAAATGCCCGCCGGGCGGGGCTGAAGGCGTGCAGCGGCTGGCCGACCTGCTCGGGCGCGAAGTCAAGCCGCTCGACGCCGAAGAAAAACCGAAGCAGATCGCCATCATCGACGAGAACACCTGCATCGGCTGCACGTTGTGCATTCAGGCCTGCCCGGTCGATGCCATCGTCGGCGCCGCCAAGCAGATGCACACCATCATTGCCCAGCAATGTACCGGCTGCGAACTGTGCCTGCCGCCCTGCCCGGTCGAGTGCATCCACATGGAAGTCATCCCCGAAACCATCGACAACTGGAAGTGGAAGTATCCGGTCATCGAGATCAAGGCGGCCGCCTGATGCTGATGAATCTGTTCAAGTTCAAGGGTGGCGTCAAGCCGCCGACTAACAAGCTGCAATCGAACCATCTGCCGATTGCCCAGGCGCCGATGCCCTCGCGCCTCGTCGTCCCGCTGCACCAGAGTATCGGCGGCACGCCGCGGCCGATCGTCGCGGCCGGCGATCATGTCCTCAAGGGCCAGATGATCGGCGAGGCTGACGGCTGGATTTCCGCCGCCGTGCATGCCCCGACCTCGGGCGCCGTAGTCGAGGTGGCGATGCATGTGCGCCCCCACCCGTCCGGCCTCGACTCGCTGTGCGTCGTCATTGAGCCCGATGGCAAGGACGAGTGGATCGCCCGCAGGCCAATCGATCACAAGGCAGTACCGCCGGCCGACGTCTTCCATCACCTGCAGCAATGCGGCATCGTCGGTCTCGGCGGCGCCGGTTTCCCGGCCCACGGCAAGCTGACGCCGTCCAAGGGCGTGCCGATGGATGAGTTGATCATCAACGGCGCCGAGTGCGAGCCTTTCATCACCTGCGACGACTTGCTGATGCGCGAACGCGCCGATGAAGTCGTGCGCGGCATCGCCGTTTTCCGTGACCTGCTGCAGCCAAAAAAGGTGCTGATCGGTATCGAGGACAACAAGCCGGAAGCCATCGCCGCCATGCGTGCTGCGGTCGACGCCCAAAAAGAACCATTTTCCGTCGTTGCCGTGCCGACGCTTTACCCGGCCGGTGGTGCCAAGCAGCTGATCCGCGTGCTGACCGGCAAGGAAGTCCCGGGTTCGATGCGCTCGACCGCCGACATGGGCGTCCAGGTCTTCAACGTCGGCACCGCCTACAGCGCCTGGCGCGCCATCGCCCACGGCGAGCCGCTGATTTCGCGCATCCTGACCATCACCGGCAACGTCCACGCGCCGTGCAATTACGAAGTGCTGATCGGCACGCCGATGGATGAGTTATTGGCCCTGGCCCAGCCGCATCCGGACACCGACGGCATCCTGATGGGCGGCCCGATGATGGGCTTCCTGGTGCCCAATCCGCAGGTGCCGGTGGTCAAGACGACCAACTGCCTGATCGCCCACGACGACCGGCTGTTCCCGCCCAAGGCCCCGGAGATGCCCTGCATCCGCTGCGGCGCCTGCGCCCGGGCCTGCCCGCACGAGCTGCAGCCGTTCGAGATGTACTGGTTCTCGCGTGCCAAGAATTTCGGCAAGACGCAGGAATACAACATCTTCGACTGCATCGAATGCGGTTGCTGCTCCTACGTCTGCCCGTCGCGCATCCCGCTGGTCCAGTATTTCCGCTTCGCCAAGAGCGAAATCTGGGCGCGCGAACGCGAAAAGAATGCCTCCGACCAGGCCAAGGCCCGCTTCGAGTTCAAGCAGTTGCGCGAAGAACGAGAAAAGGCCGACAAGGCTGAAAAGCTGGCCAAGGCCGCCGCCGCTCAAGCTGCCAAGAAGGCCGCCGAGGCTGCGGCAGCAGCAGCTGCAGAAAGCAGCGCAGCGCCAACAGGTGAGGCAGTCGCCGCCCCCGCCGATGCTCCCGCTGCCACGGTCAACCCGGAAAAAGAGGCAAAACGCGCCACTATCGAAGCCGCCATGGCCCGTGCCAAGGCGCAACGTGAAGCCGTCCAGCCGAAGAACATCGACAACCTGACGCCCGACCAGCAGAAAGTTGCTGCTGACATCGAGGCGCGTCGCATCGCCGCCCACCTGATAGAGCCCGAGCCGGCCGTACCAGCCCCGGCCAGCGAGAAATCCGAATAATGTTCGCCCCCGCCCCCTTCCTTCTCAAAGATGTCAGCGTCAGCCAGGTGATGATCCAGGTCTGCGTCGCGCTGATCCCGGGCATTGCCGCCTATGCCAGCCTGGTCGGCCCGGCCATCCTGGTTCAGCTGGTCATCGCCACGCTCGCCGCGCTGCTCGCCGAAGCCGTCATGCTCAAGGTGCGCGGCAAACCGCTGGCTCTCTTCCTGACCGACGGCTCGGCGATCGTCACCGCCTGGCTGATCGCCCTGACTTTTCCGCCACTGGCACCGTGGTGGCTGGTCGTCACCGGCACCGTCTTCGCCGTTGTCGTCGCCAAGCACCTCTACGGCGGACTGGGCCAGAACCCGTTCAATCCGGCCATGGTCGCCTTCGCCGTGTGCATCGTCGCCTTCCCGGCGCTGATGTCGCAGTGGCCCAGCGTCGGCCTGCAACTGGGGTTGATTGACCAGATGAACATCATTCTGGGCTGGGCGCCGCGCGTCGATGCCCTGTCCGGCGCGACGCCACTCGATGCGATGAAAACGGCGCTCAAGCTCGGCGAAGGCAGTTTCGATGTCAGCACACTGCTGGCCAACCAGGATATCTACGGCAATTTCGCTGGTCGCGGCTGGGAATGGGTCGCTGCCGGCTATCTGCTCGGCGGTCTGTGGCTCTGGCATCGCAAGCTGATCACCTGGCATGTACCGCTCGCCTTCGTCGCTTCCCTGAGCCTGATTTCCGGCGCGCTCTGGCTCTACAACCCGAGCCAGTTCGCCAGCCCACTCTTTCACCTGCTCTCCGGCGGCGCCATGCTCGGCGCCTTCTTCATCGCCACCGACCCGGTTTCCGGCTGCACGACACCGCGCGGCAAGCTGATCTTCGGTGCTGGCTGCGGTCTGCTCGCCTACATCATCCGCGTTTTCGGCGGCTATCCGGACGGTGTGGCCTTTGCCGTCCTGTTGATGAACCTGTCCGCCCCGGTCATCGACCTGCTCACCCAGCCCCCGGTTTTCGGCATGAAGGACAAGGCATGACCAGCGCGCCGAAGGAATACACCGCCCCCGTCATGGCTGCCCGCACGGCAGCGACGCTGTTCATTTTTGTCGCCATCTTTACCGGCCTGCTATCCGGCGCCTATCTGTGGACCAAGCCGGCCATCGAAGCTTCGGCTACCGAAGAAAAAATGAAACTGGTCGACGAAGTGCTGCCGCGCACCGAGTACGACAACGCCCTGCTTGAAGACACCATCGCCCTGCCGGCAACGCCTGAACTCGGGCTGAAAGATCCGACTACGCTGTTTCGCGCCCGCAAGGGTGGCCAGCCGGCCGCGCTGGTTTTCGAAGCCGTTGCTCCCGATGGTTATGCCGGCAAGATCCGCCTGATCATCGCTATTCGCGCCAATGGCGAAGTCGGTGGCGTACGCGTCACGCAGCACAAGGAAACGCCCGGACTCGGCGATTACGTCGAGATCAAGAAGGACAAGAACAAGGCCCGGCCGTGGATCACGCAATTCAACGGCATGTCGCTGGCCAAGGTCACCGACAAGGACTGGAAGCTAAAGAAGGATGGCGGCCAGATCGACTATCACGCCGGCGCCACCGTGACGCCGCGAGCCGTGTCGAAGGCCGTGCTGAAAGCTGTCCAATGGGTCGAAGCCAATCGTGACCGACTGTTCGCCGAAGGAGCCGCCAAATGATCACGCGTGACGAATTCAAGACCATTGCCGGCAACGGCATCTGGAAGCAGAACACCTCCATCGTCCAGATTCTCGGCCTGTGCCCGCTGCTCGCGGTGACCACCAACGCCGTCAACGGCATCATGCTGTCGCTGGCAACGATCATCGTCATGGCACTCTCGGGTGTGGCGATTTCCAGCCTGCGCAACCTGATTCCGCACGAAATCCGCATCCCGGTCTTCATCCTGATCGTTGCCGCCCTGGTCACCGTCGTCGACCTGCTGTTCAACGCCAACCTGCATGAACTTTACCTGGTCCTCGGCATCTTCATTCCGCTCATCGTCACCAACTGCATCGTGCTGGCCCGCGTCGAAGCCTTTGCTGCCAAGAACGCGCCGGCACAGGCCAGTTTTGACGGCATTTTCATGGGCATCGGCATGTTGTGGACGCTCGGTCTGTTGGGCGCCATGCGCGAATTTCTCGGTAGCGGGACCATCCTCGGTGGCATCGACATGGTTTTCCCGAGTCTGCAACCGATCCAGGTACTGCCGGAAAGCTACCCCGGCTTCCTGCTCGCCCTGCTGCCACCCGGCGCCTTCATCCTGCTCGGCTGCATGATCGCCTGGAAAAACTGGATGGAAGCCAAGGCCGCTGAGCGCGCCAAGCGCAAGCCGCCAGCCCCGGTCGCTACCGCCGGTTGCCACTGATCATTCCCGGCGGCCCGTTGCGGGCCTGACGAAGACGCCCGCATGCGCATCGAAACCATCCGCCAGTCCCTGTTCGCCACCGGCGCCAAGGATTGCCACGTCGACCGCGTCATGCGCGCCTGGGCGCAAGGCAAGCCGCTCGACGCCGGGCCGCGCAACCACCCGCCGGAAACCCTCCTGCCGCTGGCCCTGCGCAATGCGCTGCCCGGCTTGCACGATGAACTCTCGGCGCTGGCTCGCGTCCGCTCAGAGCACCCGGGCGAGGATGGCTCGTCGCGCCTGCTCGTCGAACTGGCCGACGGTCAGACCGTCGAAAGCGTGCTGCTGCCGCGTGACGGCCTGTGCATTTCGACGCAGATCGGCTGCGCCGTCGGCTGTACTTTCTGCATGACTGGCCGCGACGGCCTGCTCCGTCAGGTGAGCAGCGGCGAAATGGTCGCCCAGGTCATCCTCGGCCGGGCCCGACGCAAGGTGACGCGCGTTGTTTTCATGGGCATGGGCGAGCCGTCGCACAACATGGACAACGTGCTCGAAGCGATTGATCTGCTCGGCACGGCCGGCGGCATCGGCCACAAGAACCTGGTTTTCTCGACAGTCGGCGATTTGCGCGTTTTCGAGCGTCTACCGCAGGAAACCGTCAAGCCGGCGCTGGCCATTTCGCTGCATTCGACCCGGGTCGAACTGCGGGCCGAACTGCTGCCCAAGGCCTCGCGCATCGATCCGGCTGAACTGGTCGAACTGGCCGAGCATTACGCCCGGACGACGAGCTATCCAATCCAGTATCAATGGACGCTCATCGACGGCATCAACGACAGCTTCGAGGAAATGGACGGCATCGTCCATCTGCTCACCGGCAAGTACGCGATCATGAATCTGATTCCGTACAACGCCACGGCCGCCCTTGCCTACCGGCGGCCACCGCTCGAGCGCATCACCGAACTGACGCGCTATCTGCACGCCAAGGGGATCCGGACGACGGTGCGCAACTCGGCCGGGCAGGATGTCGATGGTGGCTGCGGCCAGTTGCGAGCCCGTGAAAGCGCTCGCCCATTGCTACGGTCAACCGGGAAAATTGGCCAAAAACAAAATGTGCCGGACGCCAGCTCAGCCGGTTGAACCCGCCAGCACTACACAGTTTTTACCCTGTTGCTTGGCCGCATAGCAGGCATCGTCGGCCCGCCGGATCAAGCTACTTTCGGTGTCGCTCGGGAGATGGCGGGCAACGCCGATACTGACCGTGCAGCAGATTTTATTGCCGTCCGGCGACAGCGCTTCCTGCGCCGCGAACATGCTGCGCAGGCGCTCGGCGAAGGCTTGGGCTGCCGCGGTATCGGACTCCGGCAGCAAGACGACGAACTCCTCTCCGCCGTAACGAAAGGCGCTGTCCGAACGGCGCAGGCAATGCCTGATCACCTCCGCCAGGCTCTGCAAAACCTTGTCGCCTTCGAGGTGGCCATGGCAGTCGTTGATGCTCTTGAAGTTGTCGCAATCGAGGACCAGCAGCGACAGCGGCCGGCCATAGCGGGTCGCCCGCTCCAGTTCCCCGGGCAGGCGTTCGTGCAGGTAGCGCGAGTTGTACAGTCCGGTCAGCGAATCGGTCTGGCTCAGGCTGCGATAACGCTCTTCACTTTCGCGCAGCGCCTCTTCGGCCCAGCGACGTTCGCTGACATCCTGCAGCGTTTCGATGGCGCCAACGAGGTCACCTTTGGCGTTGCGCAAGGGCGCCGCGGTAAAGAACAACCAGCGACCGCTAGCGCCGAAATGCGGGAAGAAATCCTCCGCTTCATAACCGCCGGGAATCAGCAGCGAAGGTCGGAAGCGGCCGTGATAGAGCCGGTCGACGGCATTCTCGCTGGCGTCATCAAGTACCAGGTCAGCCATGATCGGACGCTTTGATGGATAGAAAGCCTTCCACTGGCCACTGGTGCCGATGACATCGCCGGCCAGCATCCCGGTCATCGCTTCGCAGGCTCGGTTCCAGTGGGTGACGCGGTGCCCGGCATCGATGACCAGCGTGGCCACCGATGAACCATCGACGATTTGCGCCAGATAGGCCTCGCTGTCGCGCAATGCCGCCTCGGCGCGCCGCCGTTCGGAGACATCCTGCAGCGTTTCGATGGCCCCGATGATTTCGCCAGCCGCGTTGCGGATTGGCGCGGCAGAGAAAAACAGCCAGCGACCACCATTGCCGCAAGCGGGGAAAAAATCTTCCGCTTCATAGACCGCGTCTTCCGGTTCCAGACGCCGATATTTTCCCGGGTAATACTGCTCAACCACCTTGTCGGGAGCGCTGTCTACCACCAGATCAGCCAGAATCGGCCTTGGCGACTGATAGAAAGCCCGCCACTGCTCGGTGCAACCGATCATCTGCGCCGCCGGCACACCGGTCAGGGCTGCACAGGCCGGATTCCAATGGGTCACCCGATGCGCCGCGTCAATGATCAGCGTTGCCACCGGATTCACTTCCAGCCACTGGGTCAGCCCATTGAGGCTGCCTTCTGTTGTAAGCGCCATCGGGTCTGCCTTCTCTGTCAGGTAGAATTGTTTGTGACAATATGGCGCATCCTGCCGCGCCTGACAATCCATCATCGCCCCCTTCGTGAAAAAAACCGACATCGAGCAGTTCTACAGCCGCCTGCGCGACGCCAATCCGGCGCCAACCACCGAGCTGCACTACGCCACGCCCTTCCAGTTGCTGATCGCCGTCATCCTCTCGGCACAGGCCACCGACGTCGGCGTCAACAAGGCGACGGCGCGGCTCTACCCGGTCGCCCCGACCCCGACCGCCATGCTGGCGCTCGGCGAAGAGGGCCTGACCGAATACATCAAGACCATCGGCCTGTACCGGACCAAGGCGAAAAACGTCATCGCCACCTGCCGCCTGCTGCTTGAGCTGCACGACGGCGAGGTGCCGGACGACCGCGCTGCCCTCGAAGCCCTGCCCGGCGTCGGCCGCAAGACAGCCAATGTCGTACTCAACACGGCTTTCGGCCACCCCACCATCGCCGTCGACACGCACATCTTCCGCCTCGGCAACCGTACCGGACTGGCCCCCGGCAAGACGGTCGAGGAAGTCGAAAAGAAGCTGCTCAAGGTGACGCCCGAAGCATTCAAGAAGGACGCCCATCACTGGCTGATCCTGCACGGCCGCTACGTCTGCAAGGCGCGCAAGCCAGACTGCGGCCGCTGCGTCGTGCTCGACTTGTGCAGCTACCGGAGCAAGAGTGTATGAAGGCTGGCAGCGCCCTCGTCGCCGGTCAGCGACCGGAAGCCGAACTGGCCCATGTAGCTGTCCAGGCAGCGCTGGACGCCGGCGGGCTGACGCGAGCCGATAACGTCATCCTTTTCCTGACCCACGATTTCAACCGGAATCCGCAGCCCGCTGTACTCGCCGCGGCGCGCGCCGCCGGCTGCCTGACGGTCAGCGGCGGCACGGCCAGCGGTCTGTTTACCGAGCGCGGCTGGCGTCTCGACCAGCCGACAGCGGCGGCCCTCGTCTATTCGACGCCGGCGGGCAAGGCACCGGCTGAATCGCCGCTGCTCTCCTTCAGCGGCCATGGCCGCTTGCCCTTCGATTGGCAGGATGGCCCGGCGCGGGTCGGCCTGCTCGACACCGACGCTGCCGCCTGGTCGCATGGCCGCACGGCGGACAACGGCTGCGCCGAATTTCAGCTGCCCGGCGTGAGCGCCCGCCTGGTCCGCTCGTCTGGCCTGCGCCTGCTTGGCGAAGCACAGCCCGTCGAGCAATCCAGCGGCTATGAGTTGCGCCGCGTTGGCGGCCACAGCGCCGTCGACAGCCTGCATCGTGCGCTGCCCGCCGATTTGCGCGAACGCCCTCCCCTGCACCTGATCGCCGCACTACGCCAGGCCGATTCGCCAAGCATCGCCATCCTCTCGGCCAACGCCGATGGTTCGCTGACCCTGGCCGAAAACCTGAATAAAGGCGAGACGATCACCTGGGCCATTCGCCAGCCGCTCGCCGCCGAGCAGGAAATGCGCGAAGCGCTGACTGCCACGGTCAACCCGAAAAAACGGCCAAATTTCGCCCTGATGTTTTCCTGCATCGGCCGCGGCCCGCTGTTTTACGGCAACGATGATCGCGACCTCGTCGCCTTCCGCGACACCTTCCCCGACACGCCGCTGCTCGGCGCTTACGGCACCGGGCAAATCGCCCCGCTGACCGGCCACAACCGCCTGTTCCACAACACTGCACTCACCTTATTGTTCGAAAGCGCTCATGTTTAATCCCTCCCGCGAGCAGGTCCGCCTCTTCTTTTGCGATGCCTGGAAAAAGCACGTCGACCGCCTGCCGCTGGTCGGCGCCGAAGTCACCGCCGCCGACATCGCCGCCCGCCACCCGGAATACCACCCGCTGCTCAACGATCCGAAGGCTGCCGTGGACAAGGAATGGACGCCGGAAGGCGGCGCCATGAACCCCTTCCTCCACCTCTCGCTGCACCTCGCTATCCACGAGCAGGTCAGCATCGACCAGCCGCCCGGCATCCGCATGGCCTTCGAGCAACTGCGCGCCCGCATGGACCCGCACGACGCCGAGCACGTGCTGCTCGACTGCCTGGGCGAAACGATCTGGCGCGCCCAGAGCCAGGGCCAGCCGATGGACGCGATGGCCTACGTCGACGCGGTGAAGCGCAAGGCTAGCCTGATTTAGGGGTTCAACCGGCCGCGAAACCGCTCTTCCACGGTCAACCGGAAATAAAGGCCAAAATTGAAATGCTGGCCTAGCTATCGTCCGACGGCGGTGCGACCTTGATGACTTCTTCGAGCGAGGTTATCCCCTGCGCCACCTTCAGCGCGCCGGAAATGCGCAGCGGGCGCATGCCTTCGCGGAAGGCCTGTTCGCGCAACTTGGGAATCTCGGTGAGCGGCTTGATCATGCGGCGAATTTCCGGCGAATTGACCAGAATTTCATAGACGCCGACCCGGCCGGAATAACCCGTCATCCGGCATTCCAGGCAACCAACCGGCTGCCAGATCTGGGTCGGCTCGGCCGATTTCCACGGGGCGACCAGAGCCCGCCAGGCGGCGCGTTGCTCTTCGCGCGGCTGCACGGCCTTCTTGCAGTGCGGGCACAGGGTACGGACCAGACGCTGGGCCATGACGCCAAGCAGCGTAGAGTTGATCAGGTAGGCCGGCACGCCGAGATCGAGCAGGCGGGTAATGGCCGATGGCGCGTCGTTGGTGTGCAGCGTCGACAGCACGAGGTGGCCGGTTAACGCCGCCTGGATGGCCATCTCGGCCGTTTCCAGGTCGCGGATTTCGCCGATCATGACGATGTCCGGGTCCTGCCGCATGAGGGCGCGCACGCCATCGGAAAAGCCGAGTTCGATGGAAGGGCTGACCTGCATCTGATTGAACGAAGCCTCGACCATTTCGATCGGGTCTTCGATGGTGCACACGTTCACTTCCGGCGTCGCCAGCTGCTTGAGCGTCGTGTACAGCGTCGTCGTTTTTCCCGAACCGGTCGGGCCGGTGACCAGGATGATGCCATTCGGCGTCGCCGTCATCTGCTTCCAGCGCGCCTGGTCTTCATCCGAAAAGCCGAGCGAACGGAAGTCGCGAACGAGCACTTCCGGGTCGAAAATCCGCATCACGAGTTTTTCGCCGAAGGCGGTGGGCAGCGTCGACAAACGCAGCTCGACCTCCTGCCCGGCCGGCGTCCGCGTCTTGATCCGGCCGTCCTGCGGCCGGCGTTTCTCGATGACGTCCATGCGCCCGAGCAGCTTGATGCGGCTGGTCATCGCGTTCATGACCGCCATTGGAATCTGGTAAACCTGATGCAGCACGCCGTCGATGCGGAAACGGACAATGCCCAGATTGCGCCGCGGTTCGATGTGGATGTCGGAAGCGCGCTGGTCGAAGGCGTACTGCCACAGCCAGTCCACGATATGGACGATGTGCTGGTCGTTGGCATCGAACTGCTTGTTGACCTTGCCCAGTTCGACCAGTTGCTCGAAGCTCGACAGGCCGGAGGTCACATCGCCCCGGGCATTGGCTTTCTTGACCGACTTGGCGAGGTTGAAGAATTCGACGAGATATCGGCTGATATCGTCGGGGTTGGCCATGACACGGCGAATCTGCTTGCGCAGGATCTGCTGCAACTCCTCGACCCATTCGCGGACATACGGCTCGGCCGTCGCGATGACAATCTCGCGCGTCGTCACCTGCACCGGCAGGATACCGAAGCGCGCCGCATAGGCGCTCGACATGACCTCGGCGACGCCGGTGAAATCGATCTTGAGCGGGTCGATGTACTGGTAGTCGAGGCCAGTGTGCGCGGCCAGCCATTCGGTGAGCACCTCCAGCGTCAGTAGACGAGCCGGCGGGCCGACCTGTCGCCATTTCTGATCGGCAATGACAACCAGAGGATGCGTCTTGCCGCCATGCAGGCGACGCTCGCTCTTGAGCTCATCAGCCGCCTCCTGGCTGACCAGCCCATCCTCCACCATCCAGTCGAGCACTTCGGTCAGTGCCAGGCGATGTTCGCCGATATTCTTGTCACTCATGCGCGGCAATATAGCACGCAGCAGGTAACGATTTGTAACCAGAAAGCACTCTGTTTGCAGACCTTTACAACTTGCCGGGAACAATCGGTTTCATGCACCTAGAATGAAGTCGTACCCACTCGCAAGGAGCGAAAAATGAAAACCCGCCTCATGATGATCGCCAGCGCCCTGCTGGCTTCCCTGATCTGCCTGCCGGCCAGCGCCCAGCCCGCTCAAGGCTCGGGAGGCATGGGTGGCGGCATGAACGGCATGGGCCCCGGTGGCGGCGCCGGGATGATGCAAGGAAGCGGCCCGCGCGCCCGCGCCCCGCGTGACTGCAGTCAAGCCCCGAACCCCGCCGCCTGCACGGCTCACCGTGAAGCCCGCGCCCAGGCTCGGGAAGCCTGCAAGACCACCGCCGGCCCGCAACGCCGACAATGCATGCAGG
>NZ_JBASFI010000018.1:0-29502 GCF_049652925.1 Azonexus sp. | reverse complement strand
GCTTCGAGGGCGGTGGTTTCGGAGGCGTCGAGGAGTTCGTAGTAGCGGACGATGCGGGCTTTGTCGAGGCGGCGGACTTCGTTGCGGGTGGCGAAGCCGTCGAAGAGCATCTGGTTGAGGCTGAGCATGACGCCGCTGCGGGTGTAGTCACGGTCGGCGGCGGTGGGCTGGCGCAGGCTTTCGCGGCCAGAGCCGGCGGTAAGGTCAACGCGCGGGAAGTAGCCGCCACGGGCAACGCCGATTTCTTCGTCGGCGGCACGGTAGGCGTGCCATTTGGCGGTGACTTCCGGGCTGTTGAGAACGGCGCGCTGGGCGACTTCTTTCAGGGTGGCAGGGGTGGCTATCTGCACTGGCGAAACCTGTGCGATGGCAGGAAAGACAGCCGAAACCAGAAGCGAGATGAGCGTTATTTTTTTCATGAACAGTATTTTTTGTTTAAGCAGGAAAACGGCAATTCCTCACGCCCGTGCAAACTTACCCCCCGGCGCCCAGGAAATACCAAAGAAATAGGCATTCGCGATTATAGGAAGCGCCATCAGGCTGATTGTAAGAAATAGTAAACAAGCCCCAATTGACCTTTACAAACCTCGCCGGGATCTGTGCTTTGCCTCCGCAAACGCCCACGGGGAGGCGCTTTATATCTTTCTGGGACTTGCCACGGTCAACCAGAATTTGGGCCCAAAAATGAAATTTCCGGAGCACGACCAGCCGGCAAAAGCGCAGGGCTCAATTGCCTTTCAAGCCCTGCAATTTGCGATACAAGGTGCGCTGGCTGACCCCGAGACGCGCGGCCAGCTCGACGGTATCGAGCCCATTGCGGTCCCTGGCCCAGTTCAGGTAACGCCGCTCCAGCGTGTCCAGTTCAACAATCTGATCGACATGAAATGCATTGTCATTCACCAGCAAGGCCGGGGGCAAATCCTCAGCCATTTCTTCGAGGTGGGGTAGATCGATCAGATCGCCGTCCGCCAGCAAGGTGGCGCGTTCGATCAGGTTACGCAGTTCCCGAATGTTGCCGCTGTAACGCCGGCCACTCAGCCAGGCCAGCGCCGCGGGCGTGAATTTTCGGCCCGGTTTGCGATCAACTCGTTCGAGCAGGGAAACCGCCAACAAGGGAATATCGGCCGGCCGTTCGTGCAGGGCCGGGGTGTGCACCGGGAAGGTGTTAATGCGAAAATACAGGTCACGGCGAAAGGTTTCGGCCTGGACCATGGCGCGGAGGTCGCGGTGCGTCGCCGCCACCAGCCGAAAATCGGCCGGCAGCCAATCCAGCCCGCCAACCCGCCGATAAGTCCCAGTTTCCAGCAGGCGCAGCAGCTTGACCTGCAGCACCAGCGGCAACTCGCCGATTTCGTCGAGGAACAGAGTGCCCCCCGACGCCGCTTCAACCAGACCCTGCTTGCGGTGGGTAGCGCCGGTAAAAGCCCCTTTTTCGTATCCGAAGAGTTCGCTCTCGAACAAGGTCTCGGTCATCCCGGCGCAGTCGACCGCAACAAAGGGACCATCCTCCCGGGCGCTGGCTTCGTGGATGGCGCGAGCAACCAGTTCCTTCCCGGTGCCGGTTTCACCGAGCAGCAACACAGCGGCGTTCGAATTGGCGACGCGCAATACCTTTTCCAGCATGCCGACAAAAGCCGGCGAGCGACCGACCAGGCCTTGCGCCGCCGGACGACTGCTGGCCTGGCGAACGACGCGCATGGTCTCGACGAAATAGACAACCTGTCCGTTTTCATCACGAATCGGTGTGGTTTCAACGGCGACATGCTCTTCGCCACGTGGCGTATGGTGCAGGTGGAGGACGCGCTGCGGTGATCCCGATTTCTGACTCTGCTGGAGCGGACACGATTCGCCAGCCTGATCGCAGGGCACGTTGAAATGATGCGAGACCTCGTAGCACGTCCGCCCGGTGATCAACCGACCGCCGCCAAAATCGCGGACATACGCCGCGTTGGCCGCAATAATCCGGTAATCGGCACTCATCACGATGCGCGGCTCAGGCAAGCCGTCGAGGAAAGAAATCAGCTCGCCCAAAGAATGTTCGCCCATGCCATCTCCGTCAATTTCGTCAGTCACGTCTGTCAATATTGACACAATTTGCCAACAAGCACCCTAATGAGATATATAAGCAAATGATTTTTAAGCAACTTGAACCTAAAACCACGCAGGCACGCATCTTGATAGTAAGTATCCTTGGAAACCGGTAACACTTGGGTCTCCGCGCTATTGCGACACATTGCAGTGGGCGGCGACCTTGGCAGCGACGGGTCTGACTGCGACTATTTTCCCTCGCCCCGCAGGCTTGCTTTGCGCAGTCGCTTGTTGCTGTCAGTAGCACCGGTTTCCAACCCTATTTTCCATCTCCACGAAAACGTCAATGAATCAGCCCCAAGAAAATACGGAAGAATCTAAAGCAGCCAAGGTTTCCTTCTACGAAAAGCACAAGGTCATTTACGCCAAACGCGTTCGTGGCTATTTCGACAACTGGCGTGTTGCGCTGGTCATCCTGACCCAGGTGATCTTTTACGGCGGCCTGTGGCTGACCTGGAACGACCGGCAAGCCATTCTTCTGCATCTGGTCGAACGCAAGTTCTATATTTTCGGGGTCGTTTTCTGGCCACAGGACGTCATCTACCTGACGGCCTTGCTGATCGTTTCGGCCTACGGACTCTTCCTCGTGACAGCCATCGCCGGGCGACTGTTCTGCGGCTACGCCTGCCCGCAAACGGTCTACACACAGGTCTTCATGTGGATCGAGAACTGGGTCGAAGGTGACCGCAACGCGCGGATCAAGCTCGACAAGGCCCCGATGGATGCGCGCAAGTTCCGCATCAAGGCGACCAAACACCTGCTTTGGGGCATCGTTGGCCTATGGACCGGCTTTACGCTGGTCGGCTACTTCACCCCTGTCCAGGAACTGATCAACAACGTCCTGACCGGCCAACTCGGCCCCTGGGAAACGTTCTGGATATTCTTCTACGGCGGCTTCACGATCCTCATGGCCGGCTTCATGCGCGAGCAAGTGTGCAAGCACATGTGTCCGTATGCCCGCTTCCAGAGTGTGATGTTCGACCCGGACACGATGATCATCACCTACGATGAAGAACGTGGCGAACCGCGCGGTCTGCGCAAGAAAAACGCGGACCCCGACGCCCCCAAGCTGGGCGACTGTATCGACTGTAACCAATGCGTCCAGGTCTGCCCGACCGGCATCGACATCCGCAAGGGCCTGCAATACGAGTGCATCGGCTGCGCCGCCTGTATCGACGTCTGCGACCAGGTCATGGACAAGGTTGGCCTGCCGCGCGGACTAGTTCGTTACTCGACCGAAAACGCCATGGCGCAGCATCTGGGCAAGCAGCAAATCATGGCCCACATCATCCGCCCGCGCATCCTGCTCTATACCTTCATCCTGATCGTCATCACCGGGCTGGCCATCTGGTTCCTGACCACCCGTATCCCGCTCAAGGTGGACATCATTCGCGACCGCTCAACACTGGCCCGCGAAGCCGACGACGGCCGCATCGAGAACGTCTACATGCTGCAGATCATGAACACCGAGGAACAGGCGCATCGTTACAAGGTCACGGTCGACGGCTTGCCAGGTGCCGAAATCACCGGCGACGTTGAAGTCGACGTCCCGCCGGCCACGCTGCAATCGTTCAACACCATCGTCGCCGTACCGCCCGACGCTGGCAAGACCGGCTCGAACCCGATTCACTTCGAGATCGTCGCGCTGGACAACCCGGACATCAAGGTTCGCGAAAAAGCGGCTTTCCTGCTGCCCAGATAGTTTTCTGGCAGACAGCAAAAAGCGGGAGCCTGTCTCCCGCTTTTTTTCGTCCATGAATTACCGAAAAGCCCGATCCAGAAATTCGCTCAGCAAGCCGACCTGTTTCACCAGGTCGCCGTAATCGTCGTGACTGCCCGGCACCAGGAGCAGTTCGACCGCCTCGCTCGTCCGTGCCGCGTAGATCTGTCGAGCCTCGGCCACCGGAACGGTATCGTCCTCCAGGCCATGCACGATCATTGTCGGGCAACGAAGCCGGGCAATCGTCCTGCACGGCGCGATATCATCGAAGCGATACCCGATGACCCGCTGCACATAAGCCAGAATGTAGGCACCAAGCGGCCAGAACGGAATGTGCATGCCGGCCAGCCAGCGCCGCATCATCGCTGCCGGATGGGCAAAGGCCGCCAGACTGACCACGGCGCGGATGGCCGGCTGGCGCGACGCAGCGAGCAGCGCGGCCCCAGCCCCCACCGAATGGCCGATCACCCCGAGGGCCTGTGGATCGACCTCGGGCCGCCCGGCCAACCAGCGGAACGCAGCTTCGATATCTTCGGCAAAGCGCGGCAGCGAGGCAAAACTGTCGCCATCGCTCCGGCCGTGGCAACGGGCATCGACCAGCAACAGCGAATACCCGGCAGTGTGCAACGGCGCCGCCATCGGCAACATCATCCCGGCGTTGCCACCCCAGCCGTGCATGACGACCAGGGCGGGGCGCCCGTCCCCGGCTGACAAAAACCAGCCATAAAGATTTTTGTCATTGACCGTCGGCACCGTCACTTCAAGCCAGGGCAAACCCTCCGGCCGGCCGCTCTCGACCACACGCGGCGCCGCCAGACCGCGCCGAATGAAATAATTCAGCCCGCCAATACCGCTGGCCAGCAAAGGAATGCCCCACAACCAGGAGACTCCAATGCTCAGCGGCATGGCGGCGAAACAACGAAAAATCCCGGGTAGCTCATGGCGTCAATTTCTCGGCATTCTGATTTTGGCCATTTTATCCGGTTGACCGTGGCATCAGCCGTTGGCGGCGATATACTCGCCTAAAACTACATATAACGAATCGGAGACCGGGCCACCACCGATGGCCCAGCGCCTATGGACACCTTGTTCCTGCTCGCCGTCGTCACTGTCGTCATCGTTCTGGTATTCGACTACACCAACGGCTTCCACGACGCCGCCAACATCGTCGCCACGGTCATTGCTTCGCGCGCCATGACGCCGGCCCAGGCGGTACTGATCGTCGGCATCTTCGAGTTTCTCGGCCCCCTGCTCGGCGGCACGGCAGTCGCCAATACCATCGGCAAATTCGTCGCCCTCGACGGCGTGGCGCCGGTGCTCTCGCTATCCATCCTGCTCTGCGGACTGATCGGCGCCATTGTCTGGAATCTCGGCACCTGGTATTTCGGCATCCCCTCGTCGTCATCGCACGCCCTCGTTGGCGGGCTGATCGGTGCCGTTGTCGTCGCCGTCGGCCCCGCCCACGTCGTCTGGGGTTTTGCCGAACTGGCCGACGGCCACCTGACCGGCATCGTCAAGGTCCTCGCCGCGCTCGTCCTCTCGCCACTCATCGGCTTCTGGGTCGGCTTTCTCGTTCACCGCCTGCTCAGCGCCCTGCTCGTCGCTGCCAACCCGGCCGCCAATTCGCGGCTGCGCGGCCTGCAATACGTCACCGCCGCCGGCCTGGCCTTCTCGCACGGCGCCAACGACGCCCAGAAAAGCATGGGCATCCTGACCCTCGTCCTGCTCCTCGGCGGCTTCATCCCGACCTTCGAAGTGCCCTTCTGGGTCATGCTCGCCTGCGCCTCATCCATCACGCTGGGCATCATGTCCGGCGGCTGGCGCATCGTCCGCACCCTAGGCTTCGCCATCTACCGTGTCCGTCCCATCCACGCCCTCGGCTCGCAACTCACCTCGGCGGCCGTCATCATGGCCGCCTCCATTGGCGGCGCCCCGGTCTCCACCACCCACGTCGTCGCCACCTCGATCATGGGCATCGGCGCCTCGGAACGGCCGCGCGCCGTGCGCTGGGCCAAGGCCAAGGACATCGCGATGACCTGGCTGATCACCATTCCCGGCGCCGCCATCGTCGCCATCCAGGCCTACGCCTTGGTTCATCTATTTCTTGGAGGCACGCCATGAGCGAAGAAAACAGCCCCTCGGTCTTCCGTCGCCTGTTCGACCGCGTTTTTCCCAAAATGCCCGACTTCTTCACCCTGCTCACCGAGCAGTGCCAGCACGTCGGCATCACCTCCGGCCGGCTCGTCGAATTCATGGAAACCGGCGACCAGAATATCGGCCAACTGATCCGCCAGGACGAGCACGAAGCTGACCGCGTCAAGATCCGCAACCTGCACACCCTCAACGAAGCCTTCTCGACGCCGATCGACCGCGAAGACCTCTACCGCGCCATCATCGACCTCGACGAAATCGTCAATTACTGCAAGACCACCGTCAGCGAAATGGAAGTTCTCGGCCTTGCCCCCGACAAGCATTGCCTCGAAATGGCCATGCACATCAAGCTCGGCACCGATGCGCTGTCTCAGGGCTACTCGCGACTGGCCAAAGAACCGATGGCCGCTGCCGCCGATGCCGACGCCGCGCGCAAGGCCGAACGCCGGGTCGAAAAAAACTACCGCCGGGCCATTGCCGAACTCTTCGTCGGCGACGACTACATCCACATGTTCAAGCGCCGCGAAATCTACCGCCACCTGTCCAACGCCGCCGACCGCATGGCCAACTGCGCCAATACCCTGCACGACATCGTCGTCAAGATGTGCTGACCTCAACTGCCTATGCTGAAAACGCTTTCCCGCAGCCTGCTCAAACTAGTCGGCTGGACCGTCATCGAACCACCGCAACGCCCAGCCCGCGCCGTCCTCGTCGGCTACCCGCACACCTCGAACTGGGATGGATTCATTGCCCTGTTCACCAAACTGGCCCTCGGCCTTGACGCCCGCTGGGTGGCCAAGGACTCCCTGTTTTGCGGACCGCTGGATTGGATATTCCGCCGACTCGGCGGCATCCCGATCAAACGCAACGTGCGTAACGGCTTCGTCGCCGAGATGGTCGCCCAATTCGCCGCGCAACCCGAGTTTCTCCTGGTCATCGCCCCCGAAGGCACGCGCAGCCTGACACCGGGCTGGAAAAGCGGCTTCTACCGCATAGCACTCAGCGCCAAGGTGCCAGTCGCCCTCGCCTTCGTCGACTACTCGCGCCGCCAGGCCGGCATCCTCGCCTACCTCACCATGACCGGCGACCCCGCCGCCGACATCGCCGCCATCGCCGCGCACTACGCCGGCCGAGAAGGCAAACACCCCGAACTCGCCGCGCCGATCCGCTGGCTCGGCTAGCTGCCGCCTATTCGGCGACCAGCACCACTTCTTCGCCAGCAAAACTGACGACCTGACCGGGTTTCATTTTTGCCCGTTTTCTCGTGTCGACCGTGGCATCGACCTTGACGCGCCCTTCGGCGATGGCGGCATGCGCCGCACCACCGGATTCGCACAGGCCGGTGGCCTTGAGCAGTTGGTCCAGCTGAATGTATTCGCCGCGAATGGCAAAGGTGATGCTCATGGGTATTCCTGTCGGTAACGGTGACAAGTGAGCGGATGGCTTGGCTTGTCGAAGGCGCTCATTGTATATCCATCGCCATTTTGCATCCTGCCGGTAAGGGATACGCCTCATCGCGGTGCGCCGCGTCATAAAAGGCACCAACAAGGCGCCCCGACGTCATAAAACGTCGTTTTGGGGCGGGTACGCTAATTGCTGATACCAGTATCTGTTCACTCGACTTCAGCCATTGCCGTGCACTTTCGTCCCAAACGCCAAAATCACAGCGGCGTCACCCCCTCGCGTTTGAATCACTCCAGAGTCCTCGATACTTTGGTCAAGAACCTTGAGGGGATGGCCTACCGCTGTCTGCATGACGCCGGCTGGACGATGGTTTTCGTCAGCGATGGATGCCGCGAATTGTGCGGCTACGCCTCTTCGGAAATTCTCGGCAAGACGGGGATTTCATGGGAGGAGATCACCCATCCGGAAGATCGCAGGCACGTCCGCGATTGCATCGAAGAGGCCATGCGCAGCGACCGGCGCTTTGCCGTCCAGTACCGGATCGTCTGCAAGTCGGGGCAAATCAGGTGGGTCGCTGAGCGCGGCGTGGCGATCCGCGACGAGCAGGGCGAAGCTGCACTGGAGGGCTTCATCGAGGATATTACGGCGCGCAGAATGACGCTGGAGGCGCTTGAGGCAGCCGAGTTGCGCTATCGCAACATTTTCGAGCACGCTTCGGAAGGCATTTTCCAGTCCACTCGCGATGGCCGCTACCTGGACGCCAACCCGGCGTTGGCCAAACTGTATGGCTACGACAATCCGCAGGCACTGATGGCCGACCTGGCCGACATCGAACGCCTGCTCTATGTCCTGCCTGATCGCCGGGAAGATTTTCTCGCCTTGATCGAAAAAGATGGCGAGGTCCTCAACTTCGAGTCCGAGGTTTACCGGCGCGATGGATCGCGCATCTGGATATCCGAAAACGCCCACGTTGTGCTCGGCACCAAGGGCGAATTCATCTGCTACGAAGGCACGGTACAGGACATTTCGGAGCGCAAGCGGACCGAGGCGCACCTCCAGCTGATGGCGATGGTTTTCTCGAACAGCAACGAAGCGATCATGGTGACCGATGCCGGCAACCGGATCATCGCCGCCAACCCGGCTTTCACGCGGCTCACCGGCTACCTGCCGGATGAAGTGATGGGCAAGGATCCGCGCATCCTTTCGGCCGGCATTACCCCAACCGAGGTTTTCTCTGACATGTGGGCCAGCCTGGATCGGCATGGCGCCTGGCAGGGCGAGCTGTGGGACCGCCGAAAATCGGGCGAGGCCTATCCCAAATGGTTGTCGATCTCGCTGGTCCGCGATGATGACGGGCAGATTCGAAATCACATCGGCAGCTTCATCGATATTTCTGAACTCAAGGCGACACAGGAGCGCATCCGCCATCTCGCCCATCACGACACGCTGACCAACCTTGCCAACCGTTTCAGCCTGCACGAAAAACTCGGCCAGGCCATCGCTTTCTGCAAACGCAATCACATGCAGTTGGCCCTGATGCTGATCGACCTTGATCGCTTCAAGACGATCAACGATACCCTCGGCCACCAGGCCGGCGATGAACTGCTGATCCAGGTCGCCCAGCGCCTCTCGGCGGCGGTCCGCGAGAGCGACATCGTGGCCCGTCTGGGCGGCGATGAATTCGTTGTTGCCCTGCCCGGCATCGGCTCGCCGGCCGACGCTGCCCACCTGGCCGACAAGATCACCCGCGAGATTTCCGCCCCCTACCTGATAAACGGTCAGGAGCTACGCACCTCGCCGAGCATCGGCATCTGCGTCTATCCGGGAGACGGCACGGAAATCGGCGATCTGTTGAAAAATGCCGACGTCGCGATGTATCACGCCAAGGCCAAGGGGCGTGGCAATTACCAGTTCTTCACGGAAGAAATGAACATCGCGACGACCGAGCGCATGAACCTCGAATCGGACTTGCGTCTGGCCATCGCCCGCGGCGAGTTCCTGCTTTACTACCAGCCCCAGCTCGACCTGCGCAGCGGCACCATCGTCGGCGTCGAGGCGCTGATCCGCTGGCAGCATCCGACCCGCGGCCTGGTCTCGCCGGCCGACTTCATCCCGATTGCCGAAGACAGCGGCATGATCACGGCCATCGGCGACTGGGTGCTTGAAGAAGCCTGCCGCCAGCTCAAGGCGTGGCAGACAAGAGGCATCAACCATATCCGCATGTCGATCAACCTGAGCACCGGACAGTTTCTCGACAAGACCCTGCCGGCCCGCATCCATGAACTGCTGGCCAGCAACGGCCTGAGTGCCAGCCTGCTCGACCTTGAAGTGACCGAATCGATGTCGATGGCTTCGCCGGACGAGTCGATCAGCGTCATGAAAACCCTGAGCAGCAGCGGACTGACGCTGTCGATCGACGATTTCGGCACGGGCTATTCGTCGCTGGCCTATCTCAAGCTGTTGCCGATCCACTCGCTGAAGATCGACCGCTCCTTCGTCAAGGACATCGAGACTGACCCCAACGATGCCGACATCTGCGACGTCACCGTGCTGCTCGCCCACAAGCTGGGTCTGGAGGTCGTCGCCGAGGGTGTCGAAACCGAGGCGCAACTGAAATTCCTGCTCAGCATCGGCTGCGAGAAAATCCAGGGCTACCTGATCAGCAAACCGCTGCCGCCCGATCAGGCCGAAATGTTCATCCGCAACAATCCGCCAATGAACAAGCTGGGGACCATCGACCTGTGGTCGTCCCCCGAACAATCCCCATCAATCGAAGAAAACTGCTCCGCCTGACAAGCAATGCGGCCCGCGCCGCGGCTTTTTCCTCGGGAACCTAGGCCCGGCCGACCAGGATCAGATGGACCCGGCACGGCCCGTGGGCGCCGAGGACGATGGTTTGTTCGATGTCGCCGGTGCGCGAGGGCCCGGAGATGAAATTGACGGCGCGCGGCAAACTGCCGCGTTCGGCCCGGAGCAGCGCGAAGGCATCTTCCATGGTCGCTACGATGCGCGAAACATCAACCAGCGCGATGTGCGTTTCCGGCAGCAGGCTGACGGTGGCTGGCGTTTCCGGGCCGGAAAGCAGCATCAGCGTGCCGGTTTCGGCGATGGCGCAGAAGCAGCCGGAAATGCCGGTTTTATCGGCGTCGACCGCAGGACGTGCCTTGACATTCAATCCGCTGCCCGCCCAGTCAAGGCTGGCGACATCAGCGGTTGCCACCGCCTCGGCGGCCAGCCCGTTCGCCACCAGGTAGGTGGCCACGGCTAGCGGCACCTGGGCCGGAGAGGAAACAACCGCGACAGTGCTCGCCAGGTATTCGGCCTTGGCCCGGAAGCGGCCGACGAGATCGGCGTTCATCACCGGCTGCGGCCCAAGCTCCGGTGATTCAATCGCAGCGATGGCCGCCGCCCGCCGTCCGGCAAAATCGTCCTTGCCGACACCGCGCCGGACACGCCCGAGGATGTCGTCCCGGGCGCTCATGCCACGCGGTTCTTCGGCGCGCCGGCGACGAAGGCTTCGATGTTGTCGATCAACTGATCGGCCAGCGTTTGCATGGCCGGCCGGCTGGACCACGCAACGTGCGGGGTGAGCAGGAAATTGGGCAGCGCCAGCAATGCCGGATCGACCATCGGGTGATCGGCCGGCGGCGGCTCGGCGGTAATCGCATCGAATCCGGCCCCGGCGATCCAGCCCTCCTTGAGTGCGTGGATAAGCGCCAGTTCATCGACGATGCCACCGCGTGCCGTGTTGATGAGCAGGGCCGAGCGCTTCATGGCGCGCAACTCGACTTCGCCGATCAGATCTTTCGTTTCCGCCGTCAGCGGGCAATGCAGGCTGATCGCATCGGACTCGGCGAGTACCGTGTCAAACGCAGTGTAGCCGGGGCGAACGACCGTCGCCCCCTTGCGCTCGGCACGCAGCACGCGCATGCCGAATGCCTCGGCCAGCCGCGCCACGCCGTTGCCCAGCGTGCCGCTGCCGATCAAGCCAAGCGTCGCGCCGTGCAGATCGCGGATCGGATGATCGAACAGACAGAATTGTTCGGCCCGCTGCCAGCCGCCGGCCAGCAGGGTTTCGCGCCAGGCCACGAGGTTGCGCGAGAGGGCCAGGAGCAGGGCCATGACGTGCTCGGGCACGGTATGCACGGCGTAGCCCCGAATGTTCGAAACGACAATGCCGCGCGCCCGGCAAGCATCGAGATCGACGTTGTTGGTGCCGGTCGCCGAGACAGCGATCATCTTGAGATCGGGCAACGCGGCAACGGCGGCAGCGTCGATGGCCACCTTGTTGGTGATGGCAATCGTCGCTCCGGCCAGGCGCTCGATAACCTGCGCCGGCGCCGTTTTGGCATACTCGACCCAGTCGTGTGCGAAGGCCGGCCGCCGAACCTCGGCGATCAGCGATTCGCCTTCGAGCTGGACGATGCGCAACATCAGGCGGCTTTCATCTCGAACGGGATACCGGCCGTTTCGGCAATGGCGCCGACCTGGACGCCGAGGGCGGCATGGCCGGCATAAACGAGCCGATCAATGCCGGCGGCGCATATGCCTTCAATGGCCGCCGTGTCGCCCTGCATGAGATTGAGCACGCCGGCCGGCCACTCGGCACGCCCGGAAAGTTCGCACAGGGCGAAGGCGGCCGACGGTGCTTTCAGACTCGGCTTGACGACGACGGTCGCCCCGGCCATCAGTGCTGGCGCGATGACCTCGGCCAGGCTGGCCAGGGGCCGCGAGGCATCGAGGACCAGCCCGAAAATCCCGGTTTCGCCGACCGAAGCGCCATGCAGGGCGGCGACCGCTTCGCCGACTTCGGCGCTGGCCCGCGCTTCGTCGAAGCCGCAATCCTGCATCAGCAATTTGGCAAAGTGCCCGCTGTAGTTGTCGAGCGCGTCGCCCAGGCTGGACAGGCAGACACGCCGCGCTGGCATCCCCATCATCGCCCAGGCGGACTGGGCCAATTGGGCGGCGCCGACGGCTTCGGCCGCCTCGCTCGCTCCGCACAGCGGGACGCGGCGAACCGCCTCGCCGGTGGCCGGGTTGGTCACATCAAAAAAGGCGTCGGTCACGGTCAAAAAGGCATGACCGTTGATCCACAGGGGGATGGCTTTCGGGCCTTCGGCTGAAAATTCCATGTTCAGGGTTTCTTTCTTGCTGAGTAAAGTTCGTGAAATGTCCGGCCGGAGGATACCGGCAGATCGCGTCCTGCGGTCCACGCCGGGGCCAGGCCAAAAATGCGGATGCGGCCACTCCCGTCGGCCAGCCAGTTGAGATAGCGTGCCGCGCGCCGGGCAACCCAGCGATAGAGCGCCGGCTTGCCTGCCAGCCAGGCCCATGCCTTGAGCGCCAGCCGCTCCGACCACGGGCGCAGGCCGCGCTCGTTCTGTTCCTCGCGCAGGCGATGCATGAGGGTTGGCAATGGAATATCGACCGGGCAAACAGCGCCGCACTGGTTGCAGCCGGTGGAGGCATGCGGCAGATCGAGGGCGTTCTCGATGCCGGTATAGAGCGGCGTCAGCACCGACCCCATGGGGCCGGGATAGACCCAGCCATAGGCGTGACCGCCGAGCGAAAAATAGACTGGGCAATGATTCATGCAGGCGCCGCAGCGAATGCAGCGCAGCATGTCCTGGTAGTCGGAGCCGAGCAAATTGGCCCGGCCGTTGTCGACGAGGATGAAAATGGTTTTTTCCGGGCCGTCGTGGTCGCCATCGCGCTTGGTACCAGTCAGCAGCGAGACGTAGTTGGAAATCGACTGGCCGGTGGCCGAGCGCGGCAGCAGGCGCATGAGCGTCGCGAAATCCTCCAGCGTCGGGACGATTTTTTCGATGCCGGTAATCACCACATGAATTTTCGGCAGCGTCGTCACCATGCGGCCGTTGCCCTCGTTGGTGACGAGCGCCGCGCTGCCGGTTTCGGCAATCAGGAAATTGGCGCCCGAGATGCCCATCTCGGCGCTCAGAAAATGCTCGCGCAAAACCGCGCGGGCCTCTTTGGCCATGGCGGGAATATCGGCCGAGGTCCGCGTCTCGACTCGCCGCCCGTGTTCTTTGGCGAACAGCGCTTCGATCTCGTTGATGGTCTTGTGCACGGCCGGGGCGATGATGTGCGAAGGCGTTTCGCCAGCCAGTTGCACGATGTATTCGCCAAGGTCGGTCTCAACCGGGCGGATGCCGGCCGCGGCCAGGGCTTCGTTGAGCTGCGCCTCCTCGGAGAGCATGGACTTCGACTTGACTGCCTTACCCACGCCGTGGCGGCGGGCGATGTCGACAACCAGCCGGCTCACTTCGGCGCCATCACGCGCCCACAGCACTTCGGCGCCGGTCGCCGTGGCCCGCTCCTCGAAAAGTTCGAGCCAGACATCGAGATCGGCGAGTGTTCGATTTCGGATGTTTTTTCCGGTTGACCGTAGCATTTCAAAATCGAGGCCGTCCTCGGCCAGCGAGGCCATTCCCTTGGCCCGCTTGCCGACGAATAACGGCTTCGCCTTCTGCAACGCGCGTTGCAGCACGGCATTCCCGACCTTCTCCCCGGCCCGCGCGTGGAAATGCATGGCTTGCGAATGCCCGGCAGCCGACATCAGCCCTCGCCCCCGCCGGCCAGCACTTCGGCAATGTGCAGCACACGCGTCGTTTCGTCGCCGCGTCGGCGCAAACGGCCTTCGATGTTGATCAGGCAGCCGAGGTCGCCACCGACTACCGCGTCGGCGCCAGCTGCGGCAATCGAATCGCATTTGCGATCGACAATCTGCGTCGATATTTCCCCGAACTTAACCGAAAACGCACCGCCAAAACCGCAGCACTCCTCGCAATCCGGCATTTCCTTGAGGCTCAGCCCGCGCACCTTGAGCAACAATTCGCGCGGCTGGCGCTTGATACCCAGGCCGCGCAGCCCCTTGCAGGAATCGTGGTAAGTGACGCAGCCAGCGAAGTCAGGCGTCACAAAATCACTCTTCGCCACATCGGCCAGAAAGCTCGTCAGCTCGAAAGCCCGGCTGGCCAGCGCCCGTGCCCTCGGGCCCCATTGCTGATCATCGACAAAGAGTTGCGGATAAACATTGCGGATCTGGTCCGCGCACGAACCGGATGGAATGACCACGTAATCGTAGGCCTCGAGCTCGGCAATCGCCTTCTTTGCCAGACCGACGGCAAGAGGACGATTTCCGGCACTCCAGGCCGGTTGACCGCAGCAAGTCTGACCCTCCGGCACGAAAATCTCGGCGCCCGTCGCTTCGAGCAGACGCAACGCAGCAAAGCCGACCGAAGGACGCATCAGGTCGACCAGACAGGTAACGTAGAGGGCTAAGCGCATGCTAATATTGCGGCGCACAAGAAAACGAAGTGGCTAATGCTACTCAAAGCACACCAATAAAGGAATCCAGTTGTCTGAAGCTGCCAGCGGGCCGGCCAAAACGCCAGGCACCATCCAGGTCATCGAGCGCATGATGTCGCTGCTTGATGCCCTCGCCGCGTCCCCGGACTCGGCGAGCCTGAAACAACTGGCGCAGGCCACCGAACTTCATCCGTCCACTGCGCACCGCATTCTGGCCGCGATGAGCGCAGCGCGCTTTGTCGAACGTCAGGATGCCGGCACCTATCGCCTCGGCATCCGCCTGCTGGAACTGGGCGGCATCGTCAAATCGCGCATCAACATGCGGGAAGTCGCCCTGCCTTTCATGCAGGAACTGCATGAAAAAATCGGCGAAGCGATCAATCTTGGCGCTCGTCACGAAGACGAAATTGTCTATCTCGAGCGCACCTCGTCGGGCCGTGCGCTAGTCCGCGTGGTTTATCTCGTCGGTGGCCGCGCGCCACTGCATCTGACCTCGCTCGGCAAACTCTTCCTGGCCACCGAGAGCGCCCAGAAAGTGCGTGACTACGCCAAACGCACCGGCCTGCCCGGCAAGACGCCGCACTCGCTGACCACCCTTGTCGCCCTGGAAAAGGAACTCGACAAGGTGCGCCGCCACGGCGTCGCCTACGACGACGAAGAAGCAGAACTCGGCCTCAAGTGCGTCGCCGCTCCCATCCATGACGATGAAGGCAATGTCGTGGCTGCGCTTTCGGTTTCCGCGCCGGCCGACCGCCACGACCCCGACTGGGCTCGCCTGGTCAAGCAGACAGCCGATGCCGTCTCGCAAACTCTCGGCTACACCGGCCCGAAAAAATAAAGGCCGCACTCGGCGGCCTTTGGCAAGCGAGTCGGACGATCAAACCCGAGGACGCTCTACCGCCAGACTGGCACTTTCCATCCAGCGTTTGATCCGGTTTGCATCGCCGACCCGCGTCATTTTGCCCTGCGAATCGAGCAGGACAATAACTACCGGACGGTCTGCCACCCTGGCCTGCATGACGAGACAACGGCCCGCCTCGGAAATATAGCCGGTCTTCGAAACACCGATTTCCCAGTTGTCGCTACGCACCAGCGCGTTGGTATTGTGGAAGTCGCGGATACGCCCGTTCAACTCAACCTTGGCTTCCGCCGTTGTCGAAAAATTGCGGATTTCCGGGTAGCGTGCCGCGGCTGCCACCATGCGTGCCAGATCATGCGCAGTCGACACGTTGTTACTGGAAAGCCCCGTCGGTTCTTCGAAACGGCTGTTGTACATGCCCAAGGCGTGCGCCTTCTTGTTCATCGCCTGGACAAAGGCATGCATGCCGCCCGGATAGTGCCGGCCCAGCGCATGTGCCGCGCGGTTTTCCGAGGACATCAGCGCCAGCAGCATGGCTGCTTCACGCGTCATCGTCGTGCCGACCGGCAAGCGGGAACGCGTGCCTTTCAGGCCGTCCACATCGTCGTCGCCAATGGCGATGACTTCCTGCAGATCAAGCTTGGCGTCGAGGACAACCATTGCCGTCATCAGTTTGGAGATCGAGGCAATCGGCACCACCATGTCCGGTTGTTTCTCCAGCATCACCTGGCCGTTGCTTTGATCGATGACCAAGGCCGAAGCTGAATAGAGCGCCAAACGTCCCGGATCAATATCGGCCATGGAGGCATGACGAACATGCTTTCCGGACAGCCCATGCGCAACCTGTGATTTCCTTGCGCCACTAGCTGATGCTGTCTTGCCCGGAACAGCCTTCCGTGCCAGTTTCCGGGGCGATTTTTCTGCCGCCGATTTAGCTTGCACGGGCGCCTTTTTGGCTGCCGTTACGTGACCTTTTTTGGCTGTCTGTTGCTCAGCCTTCTTGGCTGGCGCCGCCGCCAGCGGCATTTGGGCGCCAAGCCCCAGCAGGGCTACTGCGAGCAAGGCTGCCTTCAATTTGTGCTTCATTCACCACCTCCTGCCAACATCGCGCGGATTTTACCTTAGTTTAGCAGGAGGCCGTGAAATATCAATAAAAATAGATAGATACAACAATAACTTAAGAATGCACTTATACGGCATCAACCACGGTCAGTGCCGTCATGTTGACAATCCGTCGCACAGTCGCGGTCGGCGTCAGGATATTGACCGGCTTGGCCGCACCGAGCAGGATGGGGCCGATGGTCAGGTTGTCACCGGCCGCCACTTTCAGCAGGTTAAACGAAATGTTGGCAGCATCCAGCGTCGGCATGACCAGCAGGTTGGCCTGGCCCTTGAGGCGGGAGTTCGGGAAGGCGCTCTGGCGGATGCGTTCATCGAGCGCCGCATCGCCGTGCATTTCGCCTTCGACTTCGAGATCCGGTGCCCGCTGGTTAAGGATGGCCAGCACTTCGCGCATTTTTAGTGAGGTCGGGGTATTTTCCGTACCGAAGGTCGAGTGCGAGAGCAGGGCCACCTTGGGCTGGATACCGAAATTGCGGATTTCCTGAGCGGCGAGCAGGGTCATGTCAGCCAGCTGCTCGGCTGTCGGGTCGTAATTGACGTAAGTGTCGCCAATGAATACCGTGCGGCCAGGCAGCATCAGCAGATTCATCGCGTAGCAGCGATCCACCCCTTGCTGTTTGCCAATGACGCTTTCAACGTAGTCACGGTGTGTCTCGTGGCGGCCAAAGGTCCCGCAAATCAGCCCGTCGGCGTAGCCGAGGTGGACCATCAACGAACCGTACAGCGTGGCGCGACGACGAATTTCTCTGCGGGCAAATTCGGGCGAGACGCCCTTGCGTTCCATCAGGCGGTGATAGGTGGTCGCGAACTCCTCGAAATGCTCGTCGAAGAATGCGCAGTTATCGCCGTGGATAACCTCGAAATCCTCTCCCTCACGGATGCGCAAACCAGCCGCTTCGATGCTGCGATTGATTTCGCTGGTCCGCCCGATCAGGATTGGATTGGCGATACCTTCATCACGAATCACCTGCACGGCACGCAGCACGCGCTCATCCTCGCCCTCGGCAAAGACAATTCGCTTGGGCGCCATCTTGGCCTGGGAGAAGACCGGCTTCATGATCATGCCGGAGTGGTAAACAAATTCGTTCAAGCCCTGGATGTAGGCATCCCAGTCCTTGATCGGCCGCGTCGCGACACCGGAATCCATACCCGCTTTGGCAACAGCCGGGGCGATCTTGACGATCAGGCGCGGGTCGAACGGATTCGGGATCAGGTATTCCGGACCAAAGCTGGCAACCTTTTCACCATAGGCGCGGGCCGCGACCTCGGATTGCTCGGCGCGCGCCAGTTCGGCGATGGCCTTGACGGCAGCCATCTTCATTTCTTCGGTAATGGTCGTCGCGCCGACATCGAGCGCGCCGCGGAAAATGAAGGGGAAGCACAGGACGTTGTTGACCTGGTTTGGATAGTCCGATCGGCCGGTGCAAATAATGGCGTCGTTACGGACGCTCTTGACCAGTTCAGGGCTAATTTCCGGCGTCGGGTTGGCCAGCGCCATGATCAGTGGATTGGCTGCCATCTTGGCAACCATTTCCGGTTTCAGGACGCCGCCGGCCGACAGACCGAGGAAAACATCGGCATCGGCGATGACCTCGCCCAGCGTCCGGGCCTCGGTCACCTTGGCGTAGCGCGCCTTGATTTCGTCCATCTCTTCAATACGGCCTTCATAGACCAGGCCCTTGATATCGGTCACCCAGATATTGCTGGGCGGTGCGCCAAGCATGACCAGCAGGTCGAGACAGGCCAGGGCGGCAGCGCCCGCGCCGGAAGTGACGATCTTGACCTTGGACAGATCCTTGCCGATCAGGTGCAGGCCATTGAGGATGGCGGCGCCGACGACAATGGCCGTGCCGTGCTGGTCGTCATGAAAAACGGGAATCTTCATGCGCTCGCGCAGCTTCCTCTCAATGTAGAAGCACTCGGGGGCCTTGATGTCTTCCAGATTGATACCGCCGAAAGTCGGCTCGAGCGAGGCGATGGTGTCGATCAGCTTGTCCGGGTCGCGCTCTTCGATTTCGATATCGAAGACGTCGATGTTGGCGAATTTCTTGAACAGGACGCCCTTGCCTTCCATGACCGGTTTGGCAGCGAGCGGACCAATGGCACCGAGGCCAAGTACAGCCGTGCCGTTGGTGATGACACCAACCAGATTGGCCCGCGAAGTCAACGTGCTCGCTTCGCGCGGATCGGCGACGATTTCCTCGCAGGCGAAGGCCACGCCAGGGGAGTAGGCCATCGACAGGTCGTACTGATTGGTAAGTTGTTTGATCGGGGTGACCGCGATCTTGCCCGGCTTGGGCTCGCGGTGATAGTAGAGCGCTGCTTCACGTAGTTGCCGAGAATCCATGATTGTCTCCATTTTGTATTGTGAAATGCAATTTCAAATCGCGGAACATAATACCATGCAAAACTAGGGCTTTCACCCGTGGAAATCACGTAGCCCAGTTAAGTCAAGTAGATGTTTACCCTACTTTGATGCATAATTACGGGCTTCCCAGCCGACGGCCTCAGCGCCGCTCGAAGTCTTGGCAGCAGCTCCCGGCGACTGGCGTGAAACTTATCTAATATCAGTCACTTGGAGAGAGACACCGCCATGACCGCACCGCTGAATGCACCCGACTACGTCAAACACGAAGGCCTGAAGAAATGGGTCGCCGAAATCGCCGCCCTGACCCAGCCGGACCGTATCCACTGGGCTGACGGGTCGCAGGAAGAGTATGACCGCCTGTGCGCCGAAATGGTAGAGGCCGGCACCTTCATCAAACTGAACGAAGCCAAGCGCCCGAATTCCTTTCTCGCGTTCTCGGACCCCTCCGACGTAGCCCGTGTCGAAGATCGCACCTACATCTGCTCCGAAAAGAAGGAAGACGCCGGCCCGACGAACAACTGGGAAGAGCCCGCCGTCATGCGCGAAAAGCTCAACGGTATCTTCAAGGGCTGCATGAAGGGACGTACGATGTATGTGATCCCGTTCAGCATGGGTCCGCTCGGTTCGCCGATTGCCCACATCGGTTTCGAAATCACCGACTCGGCCTACGTTGTCACCAACATGCGCACGATGACCCGCATGGGCAAGGCTGTTTTCGACGTGCTCGGCAGCGACGGCGAATTCGTCCCCTGCATTCACACTGTCGGCGCGCCGCTTGAACCGGGCCAGCAGGATGCCAAATGGCCGTGCAACCCGACCGTCAAGTACATCGTGCACTACCCGGAAACCCGCGAAATCTGGTCCTACGGTTCCGGCTACGGCGGCAACGCCCTGCTTGGCAAGAAGTGCTTCGCGCTGCGCATCGCCTCCAATATGGCGCGCGATCAGGGCTGGCTGGCCGAACACATGCTCATCCTCGGCGTCGAATCGCCGGAAGGTGAGAAGTCCTACGTTGCTGCCGCTTTCCCGTCGGCCTGCGGCAAGACCAACTTTGCCATGCTGATTCCGCCGAAGACCCTCGACGGCTGGAAGATCACCACCATCGGCGACGACATCGCCTGGATCAAGCCGCGCGTCGACAAGGACGGCACCACCCGTTTCTACGCCATCAACCCGGAAGCCGGCTTCTTCGGCGTCGCTCCGGGCACCTCGGAAAAGACCAACTTCAACGCGCTGGCCACGCTGAAGGAAAACATCATTTTCACCAACGTCGCGCTGACCGACGATGGCGACGTGTGGTGGGAAGGCCTGACCAAGGAAGCACCGGCCCACCTGATCGACTGGCAAGGCAACGACTGGACACCGGCAGACGGCAAGGCTGGCAAGAAGGCCGCCCACGCCAACTCCCGCTTCACAGCCCCGGCCAGCCAGTGCCCGTCGGTTGACGAAGCCTGGGAAGACCCGGCTGGCGTACCGATTTCCGCCTTCATCTTCGGCGGCCGTCGCGCTACCACCGTGCCGCTGGTGTACGAAGCCTTCAACTGGAACTACGGCGTCTACATGGCTGCCACCCTCGGCTCCGAAACCACTGCTGCCGCCTTCGGCCAGCAGGGCGTTGTCCGCCGCGATCCGTTCGCCATGCTGCCGTTCTGTGGTTACCACATGGGCGACTACTTCAACCACTGGTTGAAGATGGGCAAGACCGTCGATGCCGCTCCGAAGATCTTCTGCGTGAACTGGTTCCGCATGAACGAAAAGGGCGAATTCATGTGGCCGGGCTTCGGCGACAACATGCGTGTCCTCAAATGGATCGTTCAACGTTGCAAGGGCAAGGTCGCCGCCAAGGAAACCGCACTGGGCTGGATGCCGAAGTTCGAGGATATCGACTGGACCGGGCTGGATATCAGCAAGGCCGAATTCGAAGGTCTCACCAACATCGACGCCGATGCGTGGAAGTCCGAGCTGGCCGGCCACAAGGAGTGGTTCGACAAGATGGGCGAAAAGCTGCCGCGTGAATTCACGCTGAAGCGCGAACTGTTCGAAATGGCGCTGTTCAAGAGCGCCGCCTGATCTAAGCTAGCGCTTTGATGAACGGCCACCGGGGTTCGCCAAACCCGGTGGCCGTTCTGTTTTGGAGAGCCGCATGTATCGTCCCGCCCAACGCCTTGCCGACATCGAACCTTTCCACGTTGTCGAACTGCTGACCCGCGCCCGCCAGCTCGAAGCCGAGGGTCGCGACATCATTCACATGGAAGTCGGCGAACCGGATTTCCCGACGCCGGAGCCGATTGCCAATGCTGCGGTCAACGCGATAAAAAGCGGAAAAACGAAATATACGCAGGCGCTTGGCTTGCCCGAATTGCGCGAAGCGATCAGCGCCTTCTACCGTCAGCGCTATGGCGTCAGCGTTCCGGCCAGCCGCATTGCCGTAACCAACGGCGCTTCCGGCGCCCTGAACCTGGCTTTTGCCTGCCTGGCCGATCCCGGCAACGAGTGGCTGCTGACCGATCCGGGCTACCCGTGCAACCGTCACATTTTGCGCACTTTTGACGGTCGACCGCAGAACATCCCGGTCGGCCCCAAAACCAATTTTCAGCCGACACCGGAATTGCTTCGTCAGCACTGGAAGCAGAGCACCGCCGGTCTGCTCGTCGCCTCACCGGCCAACCCGACCGGCACCCTGCTGACACTGGCCGAGATCGAAGCGCTAGCCTCTGTCTGCCGTGAGAACGATGGCCATTTTTTGGTCGACGAGATATACCACGGGTTGACCTACGAAATCGATGCGCCAACAGCCTGCGCGGCTGGCGACGACATCTGGATTTTGAACAGCTTTTCCAAGTATTTTCAGATGACGGGATGGCGACTGGGCTGGATGGTAATGCCTGACCCCTACGTGCGCGACATCGAAAAGCTGGCGCAAAACCTTACGCTCTGCCCCTCGACCCCCGCCCAGTACGGCGCGCTGGCAGCCTTCGAGCCAGAAACAATCGCCCTCCTCGAAACACGACGTGCCGAGTTTCGTCGCCGCCGCGACTTCCTCGCCCCGGCGCTGGAGCAGATCGGCTTTCGCGTCACCGCCCGCCCTGAAGGCGCCTTCTACCTGTATTGCGACAGTTCGGCGTTGGCCGACGACAGTTTCGCGCTAGCCAGGGACTTGCTGGAGAAAACCGGGGTTGCCGCGACGCCGGGCCTTGATTTCGGCAGCAACCAGCCGGAAAAACATATCCGCTTCGCTTACACGACGGAAGTTGCCCGGCTGGCCGAAGCCGTAGAGCGACTAAGCCGTTATTTCGGCCGGTAAGCTCAGGCCCGGATAGCGCGCCCGTAGCGCTGGCCAGTCGAAATAGGGCCCGGGATCGGTCTTGCGTCCGGGCGCTACGTGGCAATGGCCGGCGATGGCCGCAATAGCGTAACGCGCCCGCAGTGCATCGAGCACATCCCATAGGGCATTGTACTGCTCGGCCGTGAACGGCTGCGAATCCGAGCCTTCCAGCTCGATCCCCACCGAGTAGTCGTTGCAGTTGTCACGCTCACACCAGCACGACTGCCCGGCATGCCAGGCCCGCTGGTCGCAGCCGACGAACTGGACGACGCGGCCATCGCGTCGAATGTAAAAATGGGCCGAGACCTGCAATTCGAAAATTGTCGAAAAATACCGGTTGATCGTGGGATCGAGCCGATTGAGGAAAAAATTCTCGACCCAGTCGCCACCAAACTCGTCGGGCGGCAGGCTGATGTTGTGGATGACGACGAGCGACACCGGCTCGCCGGCCGGCCGTTCGCCAAAGTTCGGCGAGGGCAGCCAGCGCACGCCTTCGAGCCAACCGTCAGGCTGCCATGACATCACTCGATGCCCAGGCGCTCGAGACGATAGCGCATCGAACGGAAGGTCACACCGAGCAAGCGGGCCGCGGCCGTTCGGTTGCCCTCGGCCTTCTGCAGAGCTTCTAGAATGGCTTGGCGCTCGAGGCGGTTGAGGTACTCGTCGAGGGTCTCGCTGCCACGCCCCTGCTCGTCGTTACCAGCCATTTCCTCCGGACCGATATGCAGATCCTCGACCTCGATCAGGTCGCCGGAGCAAAGTGCTGTTGCCCGTTCAAGGATGTTTTCCAGTTCGCGGACATTGCCCGGGAAGGAGTAAAACGACAGCGCCTTGACCGCCCCGCTCGACAGCTTGGGAGGCGAATCACCAAAGACCCGACGCAGGATGGCCTCAACCAACGGCACGATATCCTCCATCCGCTCGCGCAGCGGCGGCATGCGTAGTTCAATCACGTTCAGTCGGTAATACAAGTCCTGCCGGAAGGCGCCCCGGTCGACCAGCTCACGTAGATTTTTGTGCGTAGCGCAGATGATCCGGACATCGACCGGCTCCTCGGCCACGCTCCCCACCTTGCGCACGCGTTTTTCCTGAATGGCACGCAACAGCTTGACCTGCATGGCCAGCGGCAGATCGGCGACTTCATCAAGGAACAGCGTGCCACCATGGGCCGCTTGGAAAAAGCCTTCGCGCTCGCTATCGGCGCCGGTAAAAGCCCCTTTCCGATAGCCGAAAAACTCGCTTTCCATGAGGTTTTCGGGAATCGCCCCGCAGTTGACCGGGACAAAGGTGGCGGCAGCCCGCGCGCTACGACCGTGGATCAGGCGCGCCGCCAACTCCTTGCCGCTGCCTGACTCACCCGAGATATAAATTGGTGCCTGACTGCGTGCCAGCTTCTCAATCATCGCCCGCACCTGCTGCATGCTCGGCGAATCGCCGATCAACGATTGCAGGGGGTTCTCGCTATCCTGCCCGCCACCCGGCAGGCGCAGGGCCGATTTGACCAGGGTGCGCAACTGTTCAAGACCCACCGGCTTGGCAAGATAATCGAAGGCACCGGCCTTCAAGGCAGCCACGGCATTTTCGGCGCTACCGTAGGCTGTAATCACGGCAATCGGCGTTTGCGGATGGTGCTCGGTAATGTAGCGAACGATCTCCAGACCATCCCCATCCGGAAGGCGCATGTCGGTCAGGCAAAGCTGAAAGGCGTCGCCGTCAAGGGCCGCCCGCGCCTCGGCCACCGAGCCGACACACTCAGTCGCCAGCCCCATGCGAACCAACGTCAGATCGATCAGTTCGCGGATATCGGCCTCGTCGTCGATAACGAGGACTCGACTCATTTCGCCGCGCGGGCGCCGTTCGGTTCTGGCAACAGACACGTATCGTTTCTCCCTGCAACAATGAAATGCGCGCCGGACGACGACTCCGCCAGCGCCAGACTTGCCCCGTTGGTCGCACACAATTCACGGGCGATGAACAAACCCAGCCCCGTTCCCAGCGTGTGCGTCGTAAAGAACGGCTCGAAAATCTGCTCGCGCACGTTTTCCGGAACACCCGGACCATCATCGACCACGTGCAATTCTACCCGGCCATCGCCATGGCCGCTGCCCAGTTCAATACGAACCGCCCCGGGACCACGGCTCGAATGGCGCAGTGCATTGCTGACCAGATTCCACAGCACCTGATGCAGATGCGAGCGGTCGAAACAAAGATTGAGTGGCGACGCACCTTCAAGCACGACGATGTTGGGCGACAGACTTTCCGTCGCGTTGAAATGCTCGACAAAGCCGGCGCAGAACTCGTCGACTCGAAGCAACTCTGGCTCCGCGCGGCTCTGGCGACCAAGCTCAAGGATATCGCCGACGATCCGGTCAAGGCGGATCACATTGTCGTTGAGAATCCGGAGAAGGCGCTCCTGCATCTCCCCGCGACGCTCCTCGCGCAACAACTCTCCGGCATGGCCAATAGCGGACAAGGGATTGCGGATTTCGTGGGCGATGCTTGCGGTCAACCGGCCCAGAGAAGCCAATTTCAATTGTTGTGCGCGCTCCTTGATTCGCCCGACATCATCGAGAAAAACCAGAACTTCGCCATCGGAACTTGCCGTTCGCTCAAAACGTGCCCGCAATTCACGTCCGTCGGCACCACGAAACAGCAGGCTTTCTTCGCCACCATGCTCATCCCACGCCTGCAATGCAGCGGCCAAGCCAGATGCCTGAGTGGCCAAACCGGACAGCCCATCATTTCCTGGCAGGCCAAGCATGGCCCTGGCCACCGGATTGCAATGGCTCACCACGCCACCCTCGGCAACGATCAGCACACCATCCTGCATCCGCTCCACGACACGCTGGCTGATCAATATCTGGTTAGCAAGGGCCTCCCCTCGTCTACGCGCCAGATCCTCATGAACCATCGCCCGCTGCCCGAGCAGACGAGCAAGAATTGCGGTTGCGAAAAAGCCGGCAGAGATGAACCCAGCCTGAACAACTGACGACTCATCGAAATCCTTGGCAGCGATCCCGTAAATCTGGCTCAGCAAAATCGCCAGCGTAGCGAGCGCGGCATAAAACAACACCAGCCGCCCGCGCCCGACCAGACTGGCCGCCGCCAGCGACACCAACAACAGCACGCTCAAGCCGCTGCCGACTCCCCCGGCCTGGTACATCAGCGAGCTGACAACAGCCACATCGACCACCATCTGAGCCGACAGCTGCCGGTTGAATCGACGTTGCCAATGTGTTGCCAGAAGCAAACCAGTGACCGTAGCCATCATGTACCCCCCGGTCAGCCCGAACATCAGCGGTGACGGCACGAGGTTCAGTCGGGCGGACCATTCATGGGGGAAAACAATGGCCAGAAAAAACAACGCGGCCAAAACCAGCCGGTACAAGTTGAAATACTGGAACGAACGCCAGTTGGCCTCCCAAGTCGATGAAAGCCAATCCGGCATCACCGCTCCGAGCGACTGGCAGCCAAGCGATGCGCCTCGCAACAATAGAACCGATCACCGTCCACGATGCCTTCACTCTCAGGGAGGTGGACACCACAATGCAGGCAAGGCAGCATTTTTTCCGGGGCAGGTTCCCGCCTTTCCGAGGTCTCTGTTCCAGCCGCTGAATGGCGCTTCGACCACACCCACCAAACAGCCGCGAGAAACGCAAACAAAAGCAGGTATTTCATCATTTACCCCAGAAACAAAAAGACCACGGCTTTTCCGTGAACTTTTATTCTCCACTACACTTCAATACATTGCCACCGCCCTGAAGGCAAGAACGAACTCGCCCTAAAACGAAGCGGAGAACGGTGTTGTTATCCAACGCCGAACCACAAAGCAAAAAGCCATCCCGGAGGATGGCTAAGTGCTTTCTTTACAGTGTTTTGGTCGGAGTGACAGGATTCGAACTTGCGACCCCTGCGTCCCGAACGCAGTGCTCTACCAGGCTGAGCTACACTCCGACATCAGAAAGAAGCCTAATGGTTTCTCTCAACTGCAAAGAGCGTCAATTGTAGCAGAGCTTTTTTATAATTTGAATCCCCCAAGCACTGAATTGATGCTCTTGCGAGACTCGCCTCCTCGGCCGCGCGCTCCCGCGCATGATCCAGAGCTCCACTATTCCTGATGGCATCGAGCACAGCAGGAAAATCATCGCGCCCACCTTCCTCTATTGCCCTGCGAACACACGCTGCCTGCTGAGCACTTCCATGTTGCATGACGTAGATCAGAGGCAGCGTCGGCTTTCCTTCGGCGAGATCGTCGCCAATATGTTTGCCGGTATCGGCCTCTTGGCCGGAATAATCGAGAACGTCGTCAATCAACTGGAACGCGGTCCCGAGATGCATGCCATATGCGGCCAAGGCGGCCTCCACTTCTGGCGAAGCATTGCCAAGGATCGCGCCAAGCTGAGCTGCAGCCTCGAAGAGCTTTGCTGTCTTGTAGTGGATAACCTGCATATAACGCGCCTCGTCCACGTTAGCATCGTGGCAATTCATCAGCTGCAGAACCTCTCCTTCAGCAATAATATTTGTTGCGGTCGAAAGAACCTGCATCACGCGCATGTTGTCGACCGTAACCATCATCTGGAATGCACGCGAATAGAGGAAATCACCGACTAACACACTGGCTGCGTTACCGAACATGGCATTAGCAGTGTCGCGCCCGCGACGTAGCGCTGACTCGTCAACCACATCGTCATGCAACAAGGTGGCTGTGTGAATAAACTCTACCACTGCCGCCATCTCCTGATGACGAACTCCTTTATAACCTAGCGCACCAGCCGCTAGTAGGACCAGCGCGGGGCGCATACGCTTGCCACCACTGCCGATGATGTATTCGGCAACCTGTCTGACCAAAACCACCTCTGAATGCAGGCGGTCGCGGATGACCGCGTCAACGGCCTTCATGTCGGGCCCGATAAGGGCGTAGAGCTGTTCCAGAGTCACGGCAGGCATTTCCTTGATGAAGCGCGGAATCTTAGGTGGCGAAGGTGGCGCAGTCAAGGCCGAGGAATCAAGGAAGGGCGCAGCTCCGAACGCCAGTTTGTTAAACTCCTAGAATTATTAGAAATAATGGGGGCCACATGGACATTCGTTCGATCATTGCACCAGTAATCCATGATCGTGAAACACTACTGGAGTTCGCCGAGGCTCTAACCGAGCGAGCGCCGGAGATCGAACGTGATATTGCGCACTTGAGAAAAAACCCAGCAGACCGGGATATTATTGCCGACCTCTTTCGCGCCGTTCACAACGTCAAGGGTGATGCCTCACTGTGTAAATTCGAATTGGCCGTTGCCGTCACGCATCCAATAGAGACCATTCTGGCTCGTCTTCGAGAAAGTGAAATCCAGCTCTCGGAATTACTTGCTGAAATGATTTTGCTCGCTGTTGACCGCCTTGAGTTGGCAACGGATGCCCTCCTTGCTGGCAAGCCATTGGACAACCTCCAACTCCCCATGCTTGTACAGGGTCTTGATGCCCTCGCCCAAGAGTCGATTGAACAGATAGACGTCGCCTGTGCAGAGTTGATCGAAGCCGTTACCGGCTTTCCTCCGGTAATGCCCAACATTTCTAGCCGCGCGCCACGATTTTCCTCGCCAAGCCCCAAGCGGAAGAATGCCAGTACCGATCTACACTTCTTCCGCTCACTTGCGCTGCAGTTCGAAAGCCGCTCTCCCCTGTTCAAGGGACGCACCATGCGCATACTTCGGCTTGCGCTGGAGACTAATAAGGCAGGTATAACCCCCATTGATCCCTCTCAACTTGAAGCAGCTATATATTTTCACGATATTGGCATGATGCTTTTACCGGAGTCCGCTTGGTTAAAAGCAGGAAAAATGACAGCCGAAGACAAACTGACGCTAAGAAACCACCCTGGTTTTGCGGCTGGTCTTTTACAGAGAATTCCTGGCTGGGAGACCGCCGCTGTAATAGTCGCCCAACATCACGAAATGCCAGACGGCGCTGGCTATCCAAGTGGTTTGCTCGATGTGGATATCAGCCCAGGAGCAAAGATACTTGCCATTGTCGACGCTTTCGAGGCCGTTATGCTCAAACATATCCATCGTGGGAAAAATCGTTCTGTATTACGCGCTATCGCAGAAATCAACGCCTGCGACAATCAATTCTCTCCCGAATGGATTGCCCCGTTCAACGCAGTCATTCGCAAAACGGTTGAGAACTGATGCCAACTATCGATCGCGAACGTCGCTTCGGTGGCGTCACCCGCCTGTATGGTGCCGATGGTGCTGAACGTTTACGAAAAGCAAATGTTTGCATTGTTGGAATCGGTGGGGTCGGCTCGTGGAGCGCGGAAGCACTTGCTCGCACGGGAGTCGGGAAAATTACTGTTGTCGACCTTGATATGGTGGCCGAATCCAACACCAATCGGCAAATCCATGCTCTGGGTGATGTCTATGGAAAAGCGAAAGTAGTGGCAATTTCCGAACGAATACGGGCCATCAATCCCGATTGCGAAGTCACTTGCATCGAAGATTTCGTTACGCCAGAAAACGTAGGGAGCCTACTCGACCACGGATATTCGGTAGTAATCGACGCGATTGATCAGGTACGCGCCAAAGCAGCCATGATAGCTCTCTGCAGAAGAATAAATACATCAGTTGTCGTTGCCGGGGCAGCAGGTGGGCAAATCGACCCAACTCTAGTGCGCGTTACCGATCTTAGTAAAACCGTGCAAGATCCTTTGCTAGCAAAGGTTCGCGCACTATTACGCCGTGAATATGGATTTCCCCGCGACACAAATAAGAAATTCAACGTTTCCGCGGTCTTTTCGACCGAGCCACTACGCTATCCAGAGAACGACTCGGCATGCGACACCACCCTCAGTGCTACTGGTCTCAATTGTTCTGGCTTCGGGTCATCCGTCTGTGTAACGTCAGTTTTTGGCATGGTGGCAGCAGCCGAAGCAATCAGGCAGATCATCCGCACATAAGAAAGCAAGCCAAGCCCCCTTCGCAACACCGGACGAATCCATAGTTTTGATGATGTGAATTTATTTCCTCTACAAAGGCAAAAGCCCCGTTCAGCGTGAGCTGAACGGGGCTTTTGGTATGGGTTGTCTGGCGTTGACCTACTTTCGCGAGCGGAAGCTCACTATCATTGGCGCTCATCTGTTTCACGGT
>NZ_JBASFI010000017.1:0-160347 GCF_049652925.1 Azonexus sp. | reverse complement strand
AAGTTACCCACGGCGACGGCCTCGGTGGTTCCTCGGTCAACTACGGCTTCCCGGCCCACACCGACGAGGAATACCTCGGCGCCGTCATCCCCAGGATGAAGAACGCCAAGGTCTCGGCCCTGCTGCTGCCCGGCATCGGCACCGTCGACCACCTCAAGATGGCGCGCGACCTCGGCGTCAACACCATCCGTGTTGCCACCCACTGTACTGAAGCCGACGTCTCCGAGCAACACATCACCATGGCCCGCAAGCTGGACATGGATACCGTTGGCTTCCTCATGATGGCCCACATGAACAGCGCCGAAGGCCTGGTCAAGCAAGCCAAGCTCATGGAAGGCTACGGCGCCAACTGTATCTACGTCACCGATTCGGCCGGTCACCTGTTGCCGGAAGGCGTCAAGGAACGCCTGTCGGCCGTGCGTGCTGCATTGAAGCCGGAAACCGAACTCGGCTTCCACGGCCACCACAACCTGGCCATGGGCGTCGCCAACTCGATCGCCGCCATCGAAGTCGGGGCCAACCGCGTCGATGCCGCTGCGGCTGGTCTCGGCGCCGGGGCCGGCAACACACCGATGGAAGTGCTGATCGCCGTGTGCAGCCTGATGGGCATCGAAACCGGTGTTGATGTCGCGAAGATTACCGACGTCGCCGAAGACCTCGTCGTGCCGATGATGGACTTCCCGATTCGCATCGACCGCGATGCATTGACCCTCGGCTATGCCGGCGTCTATGGCTCCTTCCTGTTGTTCGCCAAGCGCGCTTCCGTCAAATACGGCGTACCGGCCCGCGACATTCTGGTCGAACTGGGCCGTCGCGGCATGGTTGGCGGCCAGGAGGACATGATTGAAGACACTGCCATGAGCATGGCGCGCGAACGAGGACTGATGGCATGAAATATGATTTCTCGGGTCGGGTGTTTGTCATATCCGGGGGCGGTAGCGGTATTGGCCGTGTCGCTTGCCAGGTGCTAGGCCGTGCAGGTGCACAGATAGTGATTGGCAATCGCAGTATTGAGAGTGGCGAGGATGTTGCCCACCAAGTTGTGATGGCTGGTGGTCGAGCGCTTTTTCGTCAAACTAATGTTGCCAAAGCCGATGATTGCAAGGCACTTGTAGACCTGGCAGTCAGAGAGTTCGGTGGTCTCCACGGTGCCTTTAACAATGCCGGAACACAACGCGATTTCCTTGATCTTCATGAAACTCCCGATGATGATTTTTCTGAGGTGATCGATACCAACCTCAAGGGCATCTGCTATCTGATGAAGTACGAAATTGCGTCGCTCCTACCGAGCGGAAAAGGCTCAATTGTGAATACCAGTTCCATTTTTGGTCTGAAAGCAATGCCGAAACTTGCTTACTACGTTGCTAGCAAGCATGGAGTCGTCGGCCTTACGAGGGCTGCTGCGCTGGACTACGCAGATCGTGGAATCAGGATCAATGCGGTGTGTCCCGGTCCAATTAAAACCCCCAGTCTTGACCGAGTTACCGGTGGCGACGATCACATGTACGACGGCGGAGTGCCAATGCGGCGAATTGGTAGCCCTGAGGAGGTGGTGGCATCGGTGATGTGGCTTCTATCGGACGAGTCCCGCTATGTGACCGGTACTTGCTTATCGGTAGACGGCGGCATGGTAGCGGCCTGACCTTTGGAGTATTAGGTAATATATTTATTTAAAACCAATTGAAATTCAATTGGTGGTCAATTGAAATATGCTATATTTAAGTTGCTGGATTTGTATCTCCAATTCAACTGACCATGTGATAGTTCAAATTATTTAGGAGGCATTAAATGAGTGATGATTCTGTTGTTCGCCGTCGCACAGCCGCTTCTGGCCAAAAGGGCCCGAATCGAGTTAACGACACCAAACTGCAAAGTCAGTACCAACCGTATAAGGACGCGGCGTGGGGATTCATCAACCACTGGTATCCAGCACTTTTTAGCCATGAATTGCCAGAAGACGGTGTCGAAGGAATTCAAATTTGTGGTGTTCCGATTGTTCTTCGCCGCTCGAAAGGCAAGGTGTATGCATTAAAGGACCAATGTTTGCACCGGGGTGTTCGGCTGTCGGCCAAGCCGATGTGTCTGACGGAAGACACTATCACCTGTTGGTACCATGGATTTACCTTCAATCTTGACGATGGGAAGTTGTCGACGATCGTTGCCAATCCAGACGACCACCTCATTGGTACAACTGGTATTACCACCTACGCGGTGGAAGAGGTCGCTGGCATGATCTTCGTCTTCGTTCGTGAGGATGATTATCCTGATGCGGACGTGCCGCCCCTGTCGCATGATTTGCCTATCCGCTTTCCGGAAAATAACGAGCGCTTCCCGCACCCACTGTGGCCGGATACTCCAAGCATCCTGGACAAGAATGCAGTCGTGCACGGTATGCATCGGACAGGTTTTGCTAATTGGCGAATTGCTTGCGAAAACGGTTTCGACAATGCCCACATCTTGGTTCACAAAGACAATGCCATCGTTCATGCAAAGGATTGGATTCTGCCACTGGGCATCGTTCCGACCTCCGACGACTGCATTGACTTGATCGAGGAAGAAGATGGTCCAAAGGGCATGATGCAGTGGCTGTTCACCGATAAGTGGCAGCCAATCCTTGAGAACAAGCTCCTCAACATGAAGGTGGAGAACGTCAACGGGCGTTTCTATCGTACTTCGGTTTTCCTGCCAGGCGTCTTGATGGTAGAAAACTGGCCTGAGGAGCATATCGTTCAGTACGAATTCTATGTACCTATCACCGACGACACCTATGAGTACTGGGAGGTTTTGGTTCGTGTGTGCAACACCGAGAAGGAACGGAAAGACTTTGGATACCGTTTCGAGCATCTGTTTAAGCCTCTCTGCTTGCACGGCTTCAATGATTGCGACTTGCATGCCCGTGAGGCTATGCAGGACTTCTACGGGGACGGTTCAGGTTGGGATGACGAGCAGTTGGTGTCTACTGACGTTTCGCCTATTACTTGGCGAAAATTGGCCTCGCGATGGAATCGAGGAATCGCCAAACCTGGCCGGGGTGTCGATGGCTCAATCAAGTCGAGCAGTATTCGATTCAAGAAAGCAGCTCAAGGCAAGGAACCATCGTACTTCGTCGACAAAATCGAGGATATCAATACGTTCAAAGGCTGAGTGCAGGTGATAGTGAGCCCCTCGTAGTCGGTGCATTTGTTAGGCAGCGGCCGCAAGGGGCTAGCAGTTCTCCAATAGAGGTAAACATGTCAAACAATAAAAATGTCACATTGCAATTTAGTGACGGTGTGAACAAATCCCTTACAGTCAATGATGGAGAGAGCGTACTTGATGCCGCCTTAGCATCCGGCCTGAACTTGATCCATCAGTGTCGTTCGGGTAGTTGTTCGTGCTGTATGGCCACCCTGACCGAGGGAAGTGCAAAGATGCGCTCCGGTTCGAGTTCGACACTGTTACGTAGCGAATTCGAGGCTGGCCAGCGCCTGCTATGCCTCGCTGAGCCGGAGAGCGACTGCACCTTTACGCTGAACTACGATAGCAATGCCGGCTTACAGCAAGTGAGCAAGGTTCGAGCCTTCATAGACGATATCGAATTGGTCGCTCACAACGTTGTACGACTGACTCTGGAATTGGCAGATGGTGACTGGCTCGACTTCAGTCCTGGGCAATTTGTTCAGATTAAGGTGCCAGGGCTAGGTGTGATGCGCAGCTACTCACCGGCCAGTACGTCAGCCGACCTACCAAAGATTATCTTGTTGATTCGTTTGTTGCCCGATGGCGCGATGTCGAATTATCTTCGAAGTGAGGCTGCTCGTGATGCGGTGTTGGAACTTGAAGGGCCGTTTGGCAGCTTCTTCCTAAGAGAGAAGGTAAAGGCTCCACATATCATGATTGCCGGAGGGACAGGGCTAGCGCCGGTAATGTCAATGATCGATTCCATTCAGAAAGCTTCCGGAAAGAAGCCACCAATTCTCTTGAGCTTTGGATGTGCTACACCAGATTCTCTGTTCTGTATGGAGGATATTGAGTTACGAAAACACTGGTTACCTAACATGACCTGCCGAATCTCAGTTGATAAGGGGGCGACAGGCAAGTTGTTGCAAGGAAATCCAGTTGGCGCGTTGCTTGATGGTGATGTAAAAGACCCAAATACCGTGGCATATATCTGTGGGCCTCAGCCGATGATTGAGGCGGCCTATCAACGCCTTCAGGAGCTTGGCGTCCGTCACGAAAATATATTTGCCGAGCAATTCACTCCGTCTAGTTGAAAAAATCCTCAGATCGAGTTTGTGGATTGATAAGCGGGAATATTTTTGCAAAGGGTTGCTTGGCAGGATAAGCAACGGATGGGCAGGGACAGAATGTCGATATCTGAATTGCAGTATTTGGAAGTGACAGAACTCGCTCAGTGCATTCGCCAGCGTGAGTTATCGCCGGTGGAGGTTACCGAGGCTATCTTGGCGCGTATTGAAGAACTCGATCCAAAACTACACGCTTATGCAAGCGTGTTTCCCGAATATGCGCTTACTCAAGCTCGGGAGGCTGAACGCGACATATTAAAAGGGGGGGCTGTTGGCCCTCTGTGCGGCGTACCAATTGGGATCAAGGACCTGTGCTGGGTTGCTGGCCATTCGACTGCAGCTGGAACAACGGTCTTTCGGGATTTCGTTCCTGTTGAGGATGCGACCGTTGTAAAACGTTTGCGTGCTGCAGGTGCAGTCATCTTGGGGAAATTGCAATTGACTGAGGGGGCCTTCGCTATGCACCATCCGAGCATACCAACTCCCTTAAACCCTTGGGGGGTAAATCATTGGTCAGGTGCCTCTTCCAGTGGATCTGGGGTGGCTACTGCCGCAGGGCTTTGTTATGCCGCGGTAGGTACTGATACAGGAGGGTCCATTCGCTTTCCCTCCGCGGCTAACGGACTCACCGGAATCAAGCCAACATGGGGAAGAGTGAGCAGGCATGGTGTATTTGAGTTGGCAGCAAGCATGGATCACGTCGGCTCGATGGCGCGATCTGCCTCTGATGCTTCGTTGTTGTTGGGGGCCATGGCTGGCTACGACCCTCTGGATCCGACCACGTTACCAGAAAAGAAAATCGATTTGCCGAGTACGGCTACAGACTTTCGTGGGCTAAAGATTGGCATTGATAGAGCCTGGAATGAGCGCGGCACAGATCCGGTTATTACTAGTGCACTTGATAGAGCGATTCGAGTTGTCTCTGGTCTGGGCGGTCAGTTCATCGATGTCAGCTTTCCTGATGCGAGAGCAGTGGTTAATGAGTGGGAAACAAACTGTGGCGTCGAGGTTGCGGTTGCGCATTCCAATACATTCCCAAGACTAGCTGCAGAGTATGGTCCAGCGTTATCTCGTCTGATAGAGATCGGACGCGCTACAAGTGCTATGGAATATCAGCGTGTATTGCTGAATCGGGCTGCATTTAAGGGCAAGTTGAACATGTTGATGCAGAGCGTCGATTTGTTGATTCTTCCTGTCCAGCCTTATGCGGCGCCAACTTACGATCAACTAGGTGCGCTAGCAGATGACCCTGAAGCAAATAGCAGGTTAATTCAGTTCACTGCACCTATTAATTCAAGTGGACATCCCGCGATTACGCTGCCGTGTGGCTTTACGGAAAACGGACTGCCGGTGGCTTTTCAGTTTGTCGCCTCCCATGGCCAAGAGGCACTCCTCTGCAGAGCGGGAATGGCCTTTCAGACCGTGACCGATTGGCATAAGAGGCATCCCAAAATACATTGATCCAGCGCTTTCACGGTCACCAAAATTTTCAAGGACTAGAAACTGTATGCCGATAAATGAAGTCGAAAATCCGGTAAGGCTGAGTGAATCTGCCTCCTCCAAATTTGCTTGCATTCAGGAGGGCGATGTAAGCCTTAAGTTGCATTACAACGATTTCGGCTGTGGTTCTGAAGTTGTGGTCATGCTGCACGGGTCAGGCCCAGGTGCAAGTGGTTGGGCTAACTTCAATCGGAATATCGAGCCGCTAGTTGCTTCTGGCTACCGAGTCATTCTGATGGATTGCCCTGGTTGGAGTAAGAGCGATCCGATTGTGTGCACTGGGTCGCGCTCAGATCTCAATGCTCGCTCACTAAAGGGGCTGCTTGATGTCCTTGAGGTAAACAAGGCTCACATCATCGGCAACTCTATGGGGGGACACAGTGCCGTGGCTTTTGCCCTGTCTAATCCTAGTCGAGTTGGGAAGTTGGTATTGATGGGGGGGGGTACCGGCGGTCCCAGCCAGTTCGTGCCAATGCCTACTGAGGGGATCAAGCTGATTCAGGCGCTGTATCGCGACCCAAGTATTGAGAATCTGAAGAAAATGATGGCTGTCTTCGTTTTCGATTCCAGTAGCTTGACTGAAGATCTCTATCAAGCCCGTTTAGATAACATGTTAGCGCGGCGAGAGCACCTCGATAATTTTGTTAAGAGTGTCGCTGCAAATCCAAAGCAGTTCCCCGATTGTGGTCCGCGACTTGGCGAAGTGACCGCGCCAACGCTTGTTATTTGGGGGCGCGATGATCGTTTTGTGCCGCTTGATGTCGGCCTGCGTCTGATTTGGGGAATGCCCAATGCCGAGATGCACATCTTCAACCGTTGTGGTCACTGGGCTCAGTGGGAGCATGCCGACAAGTTTAATCGCATGGTTCTCGATTTCCTCAAGCAATAGGGAAAGGTTCCTCGTAGGTACTTTGGCCGCCTTTGGGCGGCTTTTTTATTTTGCTTTTAAAAATAAAATGGATGACGTGTTGACCTGAGGCGCCTGCTAAGAAAGAGCGTGCGCCTGTTGCAGTGAAGTACAAGCATCCGACTGATGCCTCGTTTGCTTGGACCGGTCGCGGTCGCCAGCCGAAGTGGGGCGTTGCCTTTTTGGCGAATGGCGGCACGATCGAACAGCTAGCCGCGTGATAGGTGTCGGTGGTCACAGTCTTGTCATATGCTGACAGAACGACAGTAAGGCTTACCGGTCCTCGGCGGTCCTCGGTGAGCGAGAATATGCGCCCGGTGCACTCCACCGGGCGTTTTTTATTGTTGGGCGAATTCGGGTTTTCTGCGCTGTAGATTACGACCGAGGTAATCAGCCACGATAACGGGATGAGCCATGACTATCCTCTCGATCCAATCGTCTGAAACGCTGTTTTGTGGCTTATTAGCGCTAATACCAAACCTATGAACAATGGTTGGCCATCCTAAGCGTTGCCAAGTGCCAAGGCAGACCCCTATTGATCTGTGAATGTGGTTCATGTGCTAAGTTCAGGGTGTGATGTCACTTAGCAACTAGCTGCTAAATATGGTTGGGGCAGAGTGTGTTCAGTAGAAAAAAATCGTACTCAAGTACGGCTTGACTGGTTGTTTGTAGAGGCTATTCGTTACATGAATTCAAATTTGAATATTGATTTTCAGACTTTTTTTGTGTCAGTTTTGTCTATCGCTGCAGTCATTCTTGGCGGAGCGATATTTATGGTCAGGAAAATTCGTCGTGCCAAGGAAGAAATGCGAATCAGCAAGGAGTTTTTTCAAAGCACCTTCGACGCCGCTGCCGTTGGCATGGCGGTGGCAGCCGTTGATGGGCGCTACGTCAAGGTCAACCAGGCGATGTGCGAATTCGTTGGGTACTCTGAATCAGAATTGCTCAGCATGTCATACCAGGACATAACCTTTCTCGATGATCTTGAGGCCAATGTTCAAGGGCGCCAACGTTTGCTTGCTGGCGAAGTGCCGACTTTTCGTCTGGAAAAGCGTTACGTACGTAAGGATGGGCGAGTGGTATGGGCTGTCATGGTGGTATCCCAGATATTGGATACGAGTGGCTCAGTCATTTACACCGTAGGACAGATGCTCGATATCGATTCCCTCAAGCGTATAGAACAGAGTTTGCGGACCAGCCAGGCCAGTCTGGCCAATGCCCAGCGAATTAGCAGAATCGGCGACTGGGAATGGAATATCGGGGGCGATTCCATTGAGTGGTCCGAAGAGGTTTGCCATCTTTTGGGGATTGATCGGTTGCAAACCCCCAAGACTTGCCCAGAGGTGCTTGCATGGGTACACCCTGATGAGCGCTCTTTGCTTGAAGATGCGCTCTATGTTGCATTGCATGACCTCAAAATGTTTGCCATCGATTTTCAAATAGCCCATCCGACGGACGGTAGTCAACGCTTCGTCTGCCTCCGTGGCGAGGTCATCGTTGATGGAGCAGGAAAGCCGGAACGAATCCGTGGAACCTTGCAGGACATCACTGAACGTAAGCAAACGGAATTGGCTTTGGTCGAGTCGCGCCAATTGTTAAGAGAGTTATCGCGGCATCAAAAAACCCTTCTCGAAGAAGAGCGGAAATACATCGCTCATGAAATCCATGATGAACTTGGTCAGCGTCTGACAGCGCTAAAAATGGATATTTCCCTGCTCCGCCTGCGTTTTGGCAAAGACCCCGAATTGCTGGAAAAGCTGGAGGAAATGCGAGGGCTTGCCGAAGGTACCATCAGCGTTGTCCGCAATATTTCTAGTGACCTACGGCCGTCTGCCCTCGATCTGGGCTTGGTTCCGGCCATCGAGTGGCTCGCGCAGGACTTGGAATCGCATTCGGATATTTGTTGTCGTCTTGACTTGGGAAATGAAGAAATTCCGATGAACGATACTCAAGCGACCGTTGTTTTTCGTGTCGTTCAGGAGTCATTGACAAACATCGCGCGTCACGCCAAGGCCAGCGAGGTCGTTATCGCGCTCATAGTTGGCAATGGTCAGCTCCAATTGCAGATTCAGGATGATGGATGTGGTTTTGATCCGACTGCGGTGATCCAGTCACAGGGGTTCGGGCTTTTTGGCATGCGAGAGCGGACTCTTGGCTTGGGCGGAAAGCTGCGGATCGATAGTGCGCCAGGTCGGGGAACGACGGTATCGATAGAGTTCCCCTTTTCAATGGAGGTGAAAGAGTGATCAGGATCATTATCGCCGACGACCATGCGATCATGCGTAGCGGGCTGAGACAGATCATTGCGACAACTGACGATATCGTGGTGGTTGGCGAAGCGACGAAGGGCCTGGAGGTTCTGGATCGTATAGAAGAATGGCAGTTTGACCTGCTATTGCTTGATATGGGGATGCCCGGCGTGCAGGGAGTTGATCTGATCCAGAGCATTCGGAGTCGATCGCCAGCGCTGCCAATACTGGTACTGTCCATGCACAACGAAGGACAGATCGTTGCCCGCGCGATCAAGGCAGGTGCTTGTGGCTACGTGACCAAGGATAGCGAACCGGAGATTTTGATCGCTGGTATTCGCAGAGTTGCCGCCGGTGGGAAGTTCATGGACCCGGCCTTGGTCGATGTCATGCTGTTCGACACCACTAGTGGCGTCGAACAGCCACGCCAAGCTCTTTCCGGGCGTGAACGCCAGGTTCTGGAGGGAATCTCGGCAGGGCAGTCACTCGGACAAATCGCCGAAGAGCTTCATCTGAGCCCCAAGACTGTCAGCACCCACAAGATGCGCTTGATGGAAAAGCTGAGTATCGATAACAACGCCGATTTGATGCGTTACGCCATTCGTCACGGCCTGGCAGGCGATTGATTCGAGGCAGTTGTTTCTGCAAGGCAAATAATTTTTGCTGAACAGAGTAAAAGTTGTCGCTGTTTATCGTGTACGCATATCTGTGTCAATCAGGGTATTCCGTAATAAATTCAGGAAAATCTGACATACAGAAAAATGAATCATGGATATCTTGTTCTCTAAGCTAGATGCTCTTTGGCTTGGGGTGGACGAGGCGTTCAAAAGACCTTGCCGCATGAGTTAATTGCAAGGTTAAGCAATTCCACATTTGGGAATATGCGACCGCACCAACTGAGAAGCTCGTGAAAATAAATCTGCCCGTCACGCAGAACGAAGTCGCCTATCCAAAAGGCCGATACCTCGTTTCCAAAACTGATCTCAAAGGCGTCATCACGCATGCCAACGATGCATTCGTGGAAATTAGCGGTTTTAGCCGTCAGGAGTTGATCGGCAACTCGCACAATATGGTGCGCCACCCGGACATGCCACCCGAGGCGTTTGCCGATTTGTGGCGGACAGTCAAGAGTGGCTTGCCGTGGCATGGCGTCGTCAAAAACCGATGCAAAAATGGCGACTACTATTGGGTCAAGGCCTTTGTTGTACCGGTGCGCAAGAATGGCCAGACGGTCGGTTACATGTCAGTTCGTACCGAACCCGCCCGGGAACTGGTCAGCGAAGTTGAAGGCTTGTACCGTCAGGTTCGCGAAAAAAAGGCGAAACTACCAACGGTAAATCCAGGCTTGCTCGGGCGCTTTTCGTTCAGTACCCGGTTATGGACCATCATGGGCGCGATGGCGGCGCTGACCGCTGGCATCACCGTGGCGTCATTCGCTGGCGAACTGACATCGGAAAGGGTTCTCTTCGTCGGGGTGGCTGCCTTGATCTCCACCTTTATCGCAATCTCGGTCGGCGTCTATCTCTCCATCAAGATCGATCGGCCGCTTTCCACTGTCGCGGAATTTTTTGACCAGATAGCCGAAGGTAATCTGACCAACGATGTCGATGTCTCCAACAGGGACGAAACAGGATTCCTTTTCTGCCAATTGGGCGGAATGCAGGTTCACCTCCTCGCCATGCTTGATGATATCTCCAGCGCTGCCGCCGCAATTGAAACCCGCTGCCAGAACTTGAGTTCGCAGATGGGGCAAGTCAACGAACAGTCCACCCTGCAGTTTGACAGTGCCAAGAGTGTGGCTGCCGCCACCGAAGAGCTCAGTGTCTCTGTTCGCGAAGTCGCCAACAGCGCAAGCGACACAACAAGCGCAGCGCAACGTGCTCAGCAACTGATCAAATCAGGAAATGCCAGAATCAGGGAAACGGTACAGATGACCACGCGCGTCGTCGATGCCGTGGAGCGGTCGAGTTCGACGATTAATACCCTGTCTGCTGCCATTAACAAGATTGGCAGCATTACCAAGGTGATTACCGACATTGCGGGGCAAACCAATCTTCTGGCGCTGAATGCCGCTATTGAAGCAGCTCGCGCCGGTGAGCAGGGGCGTGGCTTTGCCGTCGTCGCCGACGAGGTGAGAACCCTGGCTGAGCGAACCTCGACGAGTACGCGAGATATCGCCGCTACCATCGCCGAGATTCAGAGCGTGACACAGGAAGCCGTGGAGGCCATGGCCTCGGCCCGCAAGGAAGTCGAGGCGACAACGACCTCCCTGCAAAGCAGTGCCGAGAGCCTGGATGGCGTAACGCTGGCTGCCGATGAGGTAGCCGAGATGGCGCAAAGCATCTCGGCGGCTACCGTCGAACAAACCCAAGCTAGCGAAGAGGTCGCCCAGAACATGGAGCGGATTACACAACTGATCGAGGGCAACCTGCAGGCAGCTCAGCAAGCAAATCTGGATTCCAATGAATTGCTCGAGACGTCAGTGGGTTTGAAGGTCTTGATCAGCGGATTCCAGATTCATAAAAGGTGAAGAGGCGAACAATCGCTCACCCCGGCCACGGGGGACCACCTACTAAAGAAAAACCAAGGGGAAACATCATGCGAAACATTCCGATATTCAGCTCCGAGACTCACAAATTCATTCTCTTGAATGAGAGTGAGCCCGGAGAGGAGGATGGTATTCGCTCCAACCAGTATCTGATTGTTCATGAGGACAATGGCGTCTTGCTCGATCCAGGCGGTTTCGGTGTCATGCCGCGGGTGCTCTCGGAACTGCTGAACTATGTCAGTCCGGACAAGCTGAAGGCGATCATGCTCTCGCATCAGGATCCGGATATCGTCGGCGGTATCGCCACCTGGCTTGAAATCACTGATGCACCAGTTTACGTGTCCAGTATCTGGTTGCGCTTTCTTCCCCATTATGGGGTTTCGTCCATGCAGCGCTTTGTTGGCGTCCCGGACGAAGGGATGAACTGCCAATTGGCTCCGGATTTCGATCTGAAATTGGTGCCTGCCCATTTCCTGCATTCAGAAGGGCAGATCAATGTCTACGATCCGATCGCCAAGGTCTTGTTTACCGGCGATATCGGCGCTGCCATGATGCCGGATGGGGAAGACTGCCCCTATGTGGACGACTTGACAGCCCATTTGCCTTATATCGAAGGTTTTCACCGTCGTTACATGTGCTCCAACCGGGCGGCTCGTTTCTGGGTCGAGGCCGTTTCCAAATTGGACATTGACTTCATTGCCCCGCAGCATGGTCCGGTTTATCGTGGCGCCGCTGTTCCTGCCTTCCTCGACTGGTTCAGAAATCTGGAATGTGGTGTCGACCTGATGGTGGGGGCAGGTCGATTCCAGCAGGGGGTTTGAGGATGACGAGCATCGCGCGACTTCATCCCGAGCGCCAGGCGGAAATGCGGCAAAAGGTTCTCGAGCGGTTTACTGCCCTATTCGAGAATCAGACCAGAACCCGACTTTTCGCAGCGAGCGTTACCGAATTAACCCAGAGTACCCATGCGGAGCTTCTTGCCGGGCTCAAAGAGTCCATTGCGCGGGTTACCTCGGCAAAACTGGAGCAAGCAGAGCGGGACGAGATCACGACCAGCCTCAAGCAGGCGGTTGCCCGCTGTAGCCGGCTCGACAGGACACTGGATCTTTTGCTCGGAGAGCGACGGCGACAGTGGCAGCGTAATGCGAATGGTCTTCAGCAGGTCATGCTTGAGTTCAACCGGATGACCAAGGATCTGGCCGGCACCTTGATCGAGAAAGATCTTCTCGAACGGCAAAGCCGGGTTCTCGAAACCATCGTTCTCTCCCACGAAAAAGTCACCCAGTGGAAAGCCTTTGTCCAAGAGGTGTTGCTCGGCTTTCATGCCTTCTTTCCGTTCGACGTTTTCTTTATTGCCTTTGCCGAAGACAACATCCTGTCACTCTATATCTATTACATGGGCGACTACCCGGAAGAGGTAAAGAGGCGCGCAAGAGAAAATCTGGCGCGGGACATGATCGGACACCTGAGCCTGCCAGCCGACGTGCCTTTGGATATTGAAGAGTTTCAGGTCATCCATAAAAAGGGCAGGGCACATGCGGATATTGAGAATATCCAAATGATAACGGTGCCTGTTCCCGACCTCGATACCTCCAATCTGGCCGGACTCCTCGGTATCGCCTATGCGTCAACCGATGGCCTGACCGCTCAGGAAAGCAGTGTCATCCATTCGATTTTGGCGGTGATGGTGATGGTGGTGGGGTCGAGTAAGGCCCTGAGCCGAACGCTGTCTGAACTCGAATACTACTCGACGCACGACCCGTTAACGGGGTTGCATAACCGGCGATATTTCAACGACATTCTTGATTATGAAATAGGCCGTTCGGAGCGACATCAGCACGAATTTTCCATTCTCATGCTGGATCTGGACGACTTCAAGGATGTTAATGACACCTATGGCCACCCGTGTGGTGACAGCGTCTTGCGGCAGGTCGCAGAGACCATGCGTTCGGTCATGCGTAAAGGCGATTTGGCAACTCGCATCGGCGGCGATGAGTTCGCGATTATTTTGGTTGAGACTGGTATCGACGGCGCGATGATCGTTGCTGAAAAGCTCAGAACTGAATTGCGGCAGATGACCTTCGAGGGGGAGGATGGCAAGTATTTTCACATCACCACCTCGATTGGTGCCGTCAGCTATCCGGGCGACGCGAAGAGCATTTCCGACTTGATGGCCGGCGTTGATCTCGGCCTCTATCGCGCCAAGGAGCTAGGGAAGGATTCGATCGGGACGCTGGAGTCGGTAAAAGATCGCCTGCATGTCAGCCGACTGAACCGTGACTATGCCGAAACGCTGCGTGCCTCGTTACGGGAAGGGCGTGTCGTTCCCTACTATCAGACAATCTTTGACTGCAAGACAGGCGAACCTTTTGCATACGAGACGCTGGCCCGGATCAAGGAAACTGACGGAAAAATACTGACCGCTGGCGCCTTCATCGAGACGATCGAAAAATATGGGCTCGGGCGGGAACTCGATCGCGCCATCATTGAACAGGCATTAGTTGCTGCGCGTGTGCAGCTAGACGAAAACAAACCACCGTTCCGCCTGTTCATCAATCTATCTGCCCAGGAAATTCAGGGGCGGGGAATTCTTGGCTATGCAGAGCAACTCTGTACTGAACTAGAAATTCCGCCGAACATCATTGTCTTTGAAATTCTCGAACGTGATGCCATCAGTGACATGACTCACATGAGAAAATTTCTTGGCGACTTGAGGAAAAAAGGATTCCTGTTTGCGCTCGATGACTTTGGCAGTGGCTACAACTCTTTCCACTATCTGCGGGAGTTGTCCTTTGATTACGTCAAGATCGATGGTGCGTTTGTGAAGAACATCGTCAAATCCAAGATCGATAGTACGCTAGTGCGCAACTTGACTCGCCTCTGTCAGGAGCTCGGTATTTTGACGATTGCGGAGTTCGTCGAATCAGAGGATATCTTGCTAGCCTTGCAGGAAATGGGTGTCGACTATGCACAAGGGTTTCACCTCGGTATCCCTGCCGCAAGGATGCCGTAATTCGCTCCAGGCAACCGATTTTTGGGCAAATTAGACGAACGCGTTTCCGTTGATTCCTGAGTACAACTTGTCGAGTTGTGTTTCCTATCCCATCGCCCAAATTACCCACGATAACGCTGGTTATCGTGAGTAACGCACGCTTCTGACTGGAGTTCGGCCTTATGTAGAGCTCTACATAAGGCCGAACTCCAGCCGATCAAAAGTTTTCGCCAACGCTCACTCCTCGGCCTTTGCGGCCATTGGTGCCCGCGGGCTAGAATGGCCGCTACCGGCCCAAAACAGCCATGGTTTCAGGGATAAAAAGAAGCAAACACGCGAATGTGTTGATGAGTGACCGTGCATCTTGCTGTCGTCCCATCATCCTCGATTTCTAGACGCTATCGAAAGTTGCCTCAATGAAGTGGATTACCGCACTCGATCTGGACCAATGGGCGGACACCATTCCCGCCCGTGTTGACTTCCCTGGCATGGTCGGCGACTTGATCCGGGCCTCTCTGACCGACATCTCCGACTTCCGCTTCCCCAGCGGAGACAAGGGTCAGGTACGTGGTTTTGACGGCGTGCTTGATGCTGAAAGCGACTACGCCTTCATCCCAGACGGTGAGTCAGTGTGGGAGTTCGGCGTCACAGAAGGCGGTGCGACGAAGGCGAACGGTGACTATAAGAAGCGCACCGACCAAATCGACCCAGAAGTGCGAAAGCACACCACCTTCGTGTTCGTTTCGCCCAGAACCTGGGACAGCAGCAAGGGCATGAAGCGCGAAGACTGGATCAAGGAGAAGTGCGCGCTCGACGAGTGGAAGAACGTCATGTACATCGACGGCTCGATGCTCGAAGACTGGTTGGCAGACTGCCCGCCCGTTGCTGCCCGCTACGCCAAACATCACCTCAAGAAGATGCCGCTCTCCGGCGCGCAGAGTACCGCCGACTTCTGGGAGGAGTTCTCCACGAGATTCGCACCGCAACTGGTCGAAAAGGTTCTGCTGGCCGGACGCGAGGATCAAGCCAAGCAGCTCATCCAGCAACTGAGCGAAGGCCCAGGGAAGCTGCTGTACGCGGCCGACGCGCCTGACGAGGTTGTTGCCTTCGCGATCGCCGCAATCCGTAGCGCCGACCCGGCCGTGAGGTTGTTCATCGAGGCCAAGACGTTGGTGGTTGACTCCGAGGACGCAGTACGCCAGCTCGCCAACAAGAAGGGGCTCTCATTCCTTCTGAGAGGCCAAGCGCGCAGCTTGGCCGGTCTGTTGGTGCAAAGCGGCCCAACGGTTGTGAGCGCCGGAGCCGACGAGCGACGGCCTGACCATGTCAAGCTCAACCGCCCGAATAGCTCCCAGCTGGGTGATGCCTTTGTTGAAATGGGCTTCCAGCAGCAAGAGGGGTATGACCTGGCGCGGAAGTGTGGCCGGAGCCTTGCCGTCTTGGCTCGGCTGCTGCCCAGCGGCAATGCCACGAAGCCTCAATGGCTTGATAGCGCTGAGCCATTGATACCGGCGATGCTCGCTGGAGCCTGGCACGCACCATCTAAGCCCGACACCAACGTGTTGTGCGCGTTGGCGCAGACCGACGATTACGACAACGTTGAAGCCCCACTCCGCCGACTTGCCAGACTTCAGGACCCGCCGGTAGATCGCGTTGGTGATGTATGGTCGATGCGTGCATCGGTCGACGCCTTCGTGAACATGGCCCATCTGCTAGGACCAAAGCATCTGGAGCGGTTTAAGGAAGCGGCAATCGCCGTGTTCTCCCAAGTCGTCGAGCCGCCGAAGGCCGAAGAAGTGTTCAGGCCCCGAGAAGAGCGCGAGGCAGTGCACAGCGGATGGCTCAAGGACGGTCTGATGACGACCCTGCTACACATGGCAGTGCTCCATGAGCAGGCCGCATTCACTGTGACTGGTAGTACCCCGACCGACTTCGTGAACGGTATCGTGCGGGCGCTACCCGGCCTAACCAAGGATCACCGGCTGCTAGCCGCCCTGCAAGACCAGCTGCCTCTTCTTGCGGAGGCTGCCCCCGTCCCTTTCCTTGAGGCCCTCGAGCAGATGCTCGAGGGCGACGCCTCGGGCATCAAACCCATCTTCGAAGAATTTGACGGGTTCTTTACATCACGTGCGTACCACTATGGCGTTTTGTGGGCACTGGAGGTGATCGCGTGGGACCCAAATCTGCTGCTGCGCGCTGCGATGTGCTTGGCTCGCCTGGCTGCTATCGACCCAGGGGGCTCGGAAAGCAACCGCCCCATCAATAGCCTGCGTGCCATCTTCCTGTCGTGGTCACCGAACTCGTCCGCGAATGCTGCGCAGCGGGCCGGGGTGCTGACGCATGTTGTTGAGGCCATTCCCGACATTGCGTGGCAGTTGCTGACCAAGCTGCTTCCAAAACCGCATGACTCCTCCAGCCCGACGCAGAAGCCGAAGTTCCGTGAGTACGGTGATGGGAAGCCCGAGGTTCTGACCTACGGATTAGTGTGGCAGAGCCAGATCGCCGTCATCAGGCTCGCTCTCGCCCGCGTCGGCCACGACCCGGCACGCTGGGCTACGCTCATCGATGCGCTTCACCAGTGTCCGAAGGAAGCGTTTCACGAGACAGTTGATGCGTTGCGAGCTGTGCTGGCCACGCCTCACGAGGGCACCTTCCAGATTTGGGACCATCTCCGTAAGGAGGTAAACCGGCACAGGACTTTCGCGGGAACGGATTGGGCTCTTCGAGACGAGCCGCTGGTCATCCTCGACGAACTCGTCATGCAGCATGCGCCGCAGAGCCCGGTGCTGCTGGTGTCCTGGCTCTTCGACGATTGGATGCCTGATGTGCCTGGAAAAGAGGCCAATGCTGACAATCCAATGGAGAGCATTGAGGCGGCGCGTGCGACAGCTCTTGCAGAGGTCTATGCGGCAGGCGGTATCGCAGGGCTTGTCGAACTGGCGGGCAAGGTGAAGCTTCCATCGCATGTCGCGTATGCCAGCAAGACCCTGCAACTGGAGAAGGAAGAGTTGCTGGGGGGGCTGCATTCAGCGCTGCAAGCAGGAGAAGCTCTCGTCCCATTTGCTGACGTGGTGCTGGCCGACGTCGTCCAGCGCTTCGGTGAGGATGGGGAATCCCGCGTACGTACCGAATTGCAAAGCCTGGGGCTCGAGCCAGATCTCATGGCCCGGCTGCTGATGAAATTGCCCGAGGGCAAGAGCACGTGGACTTACGTCGCCACGTTTGGTGAAGGCATTGAGAATGCCTACTGGCGTACCAAGCACTCCTACTTCGTGGACGGCAGAGCGGATGAGCTACTCGAGGCGATAGGCGAATACACACGCCGCGGCCGATTCATCGCAGCGCTGGACGCCTCAAGCCGGCGACTCAAGGACGTGCCGACGACTCTGTTGATGGAGTTGCTGAGGAACGCGATCCCAGAAATCAACGCCAAGAACACCCGCGGCAACATGCCGCTGTACATCGTCGAACGCGGTTTCGACGAGTTGAGGCTCCGGACCGATGTGCCGTTGGATGACATCGCGCAGCTTGAGTTCGCTTACTTGCCCATGTTCCGCAGGCATGAAAAGCCACTCCTGCTTCATCGCCTCTTGGCCGAGAGACCCGGCCTCTTCGTCGAGGTCTTAACCGCCGTCTACAAGCCCGAGCACGGCGAAGTAGTGCCACCTGATGACGACTCGCAGCGCCTGGCAACTTCCGCGTACGAGCTACTTGAAGGCCTTCATACGCTTCCTGGGCAAGTCGACGACAAGATTGATGGAGAGAAGCTCCTCGCGTGGTGCATGGATGTGCGCGAACTGGCCACGAAGGCCGACCGTTTGCCGATGGCCGAGCAGCGCGTCGGTCAGTTGCTGTCTCGAGCCCCGACGGACCCCGGCGATGGCGTATGGCCCCATGAGGCAGTGCGTGTGGCCATCGAAAAGTTGTCATCCGACCGGTTAGAGCGCGGACTGTCCCTCGGTCGTATTAACCTGCGCGGCGTCTATTCGAAGGCAATCGGTGAAGGTGGCGCGCAGGAACGTGAGCTGGCCGCTGAGTGCCTACGGTGGGCCGATGCCATGCCGAAGTTCCCACGCACGGCGGCAATGCTCAGGCGGATTGCTGAGAACTGGACAAGGTACGCTGAGCGTGCTGACATTGAGGCGGCAGAAGAAGCGCTGAAGTGGTGACGACTGGGGTGGCTTAAACCACAGTCGACCGAGGCGCTGACGTTCAGCATCGATCGAAGTTGAACGGCCGGTAACCTTCCCACTGCAGCCAGAACATGCTAGCCAGTCGAATGGCCGTTTTGGCCGAACTATGGACTGTCTATGACTGCAACAGGCAACGGGTAACAAGTCGGCATTTGGTCGTTTGCTTGTTCGGCATATCAGATCGGCAAACTATTAGTCCCGGTCTCATGACTACTCTGGTCGATATCTCACTCGAATAAGCGAAACTGACAAGGCGAGATTTCGAGCATACGTCGAATAATTAATCCCACCACGGGCGTGGTGGAAATCAATGCTCCATCGGAAATTACGGCCGCGCTTACATTGCGCGGGATTGCAATGCTCATCAGCTTTTGGCCGCAGCGGATACGGACTACCTCGCCACGCGACGTATGGCGTCGTTGGATCACCGCATCGCACATATAGACTGGAGTTGGAGCTGAATACCCGAGCGGTTTTCCAGTTCTGATGAGTAGGCGGAGATCGGTATTTGGACACGCCAACTCGAGGAACGTCGTTGACTGCAATGTCGCAACTAGCCTGATTAAACCGAGGCGAACACGGTGCCAGGTCAGTCCGGAGAGGGACAGCATTGGGCAGTGTGGGCGATTGGTTTGTCGAACTAACACGCCGAGTTCTCTCGCCAGCAATCCGAGCAGTTGGAGCATCGTTGCAGCGAGTCGGATCGCGACATCCTGCGTAAAGCTTGGCTCTGCGTTGGATGGGTGCTCGATCATGAGCGTCGCATGGCTAACATGATCGGTGAGCACTATCCGACAATCCGATTGGTGGCCGAAAGCTCCGTGCGCCACGGTGCAAAGTATGTTTTGCAGTTCTTCGACGTGAGCTGCAGGTAGTGCAGGGGTGATCGATAAGATCGGAATGGTTGTATTTGGCATGCATACCTCCACGCGGTTTAAACGTGTCGGCGCTGTGCCGCTCGCATAGCAGCGCCCGGCCAACAAAAGGGGCTAATTGGCCGGGTTCTATGCTCCAGGGAGCGAAGGGCGGTAGGGGGCGTCGCGTGCGGGGTCGCGACTTTTGGAGCTAATTAACGTATGGACGTGGCAAGCCCCGTACGAAATCTTTGGAGGTATAGGTATGGGAGGCGATTAGGTCATCACTGGCATGGGCAGCGCGTGCTTGACGCGCCCCACAAGGGAGGGAATGACTGATTTGCAGAGCAAATCTCGCCGTAGCTCCCACCCGTTAAGGCCGGGGCTCGAGATTCAATGAGAGTGCGCAGGACGCACTATTTAAGGCCTTAAAGGCCGTAGGCTCGCAACTACTAGACGCCAGCTATCCGACTGCCAATGTGCCAAATCTCTTACCCGCGGTCAACCCCATCGATTGTGGCGCTGAAGGTCCGTTCAGGGCTGCCCGGCATACAGAAATGCGAGGAGCTCAAGCCACGTTGTGCTGAGATTGCCATTCGCGTCGGGAAGCCTGAGCCAGCGCCGTTGCGCCGATCCCTGACGTGATTGGATTCGTGTCAATCCGCTCCGATGGAGGAGCGACTCCAGATCGCGAGCAATCCCCGCTGGCATGAGAATTTCTGATCCGCGTGGCCGTAGCCAGTCTGTTGCCATGCGGACGATGGTTTGCAGGTCGCTATCGTTAGGCAGCATCTGCCAGATCACGGCGGCTATTGCTGCCTCTTCGGGGGGGAGTTGGGGGCGGCGCCGTAGGCGGCGAACCAGTCGCTCGCGCATTTCGAGATCACGCACACGCTCGCGTATGGCATTCGCATGGTCGCTCAAGTCGCTGATGGCTTGCCCAATGCGGGCATTCGCGTAGACCTTCCAAGCGTCTTCCCATTTAAGTCTCTGAATGTCATTGCTGATCGGCCCAGAGCTCTGTTGGAGTTTGATTTCCTGATAACGCATGCGTTTGGCTAGCGCATCCGGCATGTCTGCACAGGGAAAATTACGCCGCAGGGATTCCCGGAAAGGTTTAATTACGGCTGCGCTGTCATTGTTGTGCCGAAGTTGCATTCGCTCCAGGCTGCGCGGCTCGTTTCCAGCCAGCCGGGAGAGGAATGAAAGTGACACTTCCTCGCCAACGAGCTGGCAGGTGTAATGGTGGTGGGCAAATTCCACGACATGGGTATAGGAGACGATCCCCGTATCGGGCGAGGCGTGGCCCGTCGCAAAGGTTCGCCACCACGCGTCACTGGCTACCGAGGGCGTGACGGAATCAGTAGACTCGAGCGAGCCTCGATCGGCCAGAAATAAACGGGATACGAAACCATGACGAAAATGACGGGGCCGCAGGTGAGTGTCGCCTGAAGCCGCACGGAGTGCCTCAATCAGTAGTGCCTGCGCTGGTTTGACGTGCTCGAGCCGATTGGAGGCGCCGGTTGCAAAAAGATAAGTCCCCGCTCGATCGCGACCGCGTCGGGCAGCCTCCGCGGCGCGGCGATCCCGGTACTCGGCCAGAAAATCGAATTCGTCTCGGGGAAGTGCGATCGGCCCGACCAAGCGTAGGGCGTTGACACTCTTCCGGCTGGTGAGTGCCGAGGCGGCGACCCGCAGGCTGATACGTCGGTCAGCATGCAGGATGAGCGCTCCGACAGTGACCTCGGCCGCCTCGCCGGTTCGCAGACCGAAGCGATAGAGAATGACCATCAAGGCACGAGCGAGCTCGGCGAGTGGGGAATGCCGTGCCGGAGCCTCGAGCGATTCGAAAACGTGGCGGTAGAGTGCCGTGTCGACCAGATTTGCATCGACACTGGGCAGATGACTTTTCCGAGCGCGTCCCGGTATGGTCGCCCAATCTACCTCATCGATGAGATCAAAGTGACGCAGAAGCGATCGCTCGAAACCCTCGAGTGCCGTACGGTGGGTCACACGATCTTTGATAACTTGCTGGCGGATGTCGCTCCGATAGGCATCGGCGCGTGCCTCTGTACCAAGTGCAACGAGATCTGCGAAGTGGAGACCGGTAAGGTGGTTGCGGACGATACTGGCATAATTGCTAATGGTGCCCGGTGCGAGATTGGGGAGCTTAAGTCCGCCGAGTTCGAGCAGGTCGCGCGCATAGCACAGCAGGCCGTATGCGAAGCTGCAGCTGTGTCCCTCAGGATGACCGGCTCTGGCGTAGAGCTGTTCGAGTTTTCCTTCGGTCGCGCGCAGAGCGACCTTTGCATCGGCCAAATGCTTCTGCACGCTCTGTCTTTCGTCACCCTCTTGGCGGCGCGCTTGGGGTTTCCAGCCAATGTCGTTCCCGATGTCGTCGATGATGGCCTGAAGGGCAACTTGCTGCAAGGTGTTGACCTGCGCAGTGGGTGCCCGGCGCGGAATGGTGAGGGCAACGGTTGCGCGCGGGGCTGGATGACGTGTGCCTGAGATAAGGCGAAGCCACGGTTCGTCCGCAAGTGCCGTATTTTGAATCCGACCCTGCGCAACAGCAGCCACATCCGGCGCGAAGTGGCGGACATGGGCCGCACGGACGAGGTGTTCGAGGTGCGACAGGACAGATTTCGTCGCAATTTCGAGGCCAAGTATTTGCCGAATGAGGGTAGGGGGAGCTTTCGCGCGTTCCGGCAGCGGCAATAGCCGGCATTGCCAGAGCCGGCGCAGCAGCGCTTCCGTGACCGGGTCTGCTATCCAGCGGTAGGGAGGACGCTGATCGAATCGGAATGAAAAGATCTCGCCGCTGCGCTGGAGCGGAGAGGCGAGGGCTGTAAGGAACGCCTGCCAGTGAACCTTGCGCGCAAGTCCCCCGAACAGCGCGCTCGAACACAGCAGCAGGGCGGCGACCTGCTCCGGCGAGAGGCTCGGGGCGTCGGGCGCGATGAACCCATGTTCGATATCTTCGATCAACATGTGGACGCAGCGCCGGTATTCGCGGAGGGTGCTGAATGTCCCGGCCTGCAGTGAGCCCTCGTCGAGCGAGAACTCCTGAATCAGCGGTAGCCGTGGTTGGCGAAGACCATGGGCTTGGCAATAGTGCCTGAAGCCCCGCGCGAAGTAGTCGAGAAACACTCGCGCCCGGTGGAGCGGCATTCGCCCCATACCTGGGGCTGGATCATCCTGGAGCGGAGTGGGTTCGAAGAAGTCGAGCAGCGCATTCGTGACAGTATCCTCATTGAATGCGGCAATGGACTCATTGCGCGCAATCGCTGGATCGATTTGATCAAGAACCGACTTCAGCGATCGGGCGGACTGGAAGAGTAGGCGCTGTTCCAGCCACACGGCCCGCTCGGGACCGAGGGGGGGGCGGATCTGAGCCGGACGTTCCACGCGCCAGGGGGTAGCCCAGTCGACCGACTCAAAACCCGAGGGTGTCGAGGTGCTCATCAATCTTATCCGTCCAGTCGTGCAGTCCATCCCATTGTGGCCGTGCGCGCCAGGGCATATCGGTGGCGCCATGAGGAGGATGGTGCCCCATTGCACGTCTGAGCCAGCTACTCGGACAACCCATCTCCCACAGGCGCGAGCGAAACAGGTGACGGAACATGTCGTCGGGCCACACCCAGTGCTCGGCAAAGTCCGGGATGCTCACCTTGAGGGCCGTGATCGTTGGCGTTACATAATTTCCGTCCGGGGTATGGAGCATGGCAAGCGGGGCGTCGGCCGAAGCGTTACGGGGAAGCAGGTGCTTGGCGCGGGCCCAGCGCTCGAACTCGGTGACTTCGGCAACAAAGCGGGCGGTCAGTGGCACGAGTCGAGTGGAGCGATAGCCGAGTGCGTCCTTTTCCGAGGCCATCGCGGCTCGATCATTGAGCGAAATATCTGCGTGGCAGGGCAGGACGGAGCCGGTTGGCCGGCCGCCTGTTCCCGCCAGGTACATCAGGGTCAGGTGTGCAACGCGGGCGTTATAGGCGTGGATGACACGCTGTGGATTGGTCCGGCCCCGACCCAACTCGGCCGACGACTGCAGTTTTGCGATCAGCGTACGAACGGAGCCAATATCCGCACGGTAGCTATAACCCAGGTAAGGGGTGGGCGCGGGCGGCGGTGAGGACCATCCTTCGTCCAGCACATCGAGGTCGAAGGTCGCCACCGCACGCTCGATGACATTACGGACCCGTTCGATAAGCGCCGTTGCGTCCGGCGCGAAATAATGAATGCCGGCATCGCGCCGGGCCTGCGCCTGCAGACCGAGGAGCGTGACGAGCGCTTCGTCGGGCCTTTCGCTTTCGAGATCGTGTTCGAAGGCACGGGTGAGTCGTCGGATTGAAATGGGCTGACCGCTGTCTCGGCTCAGGTCTCGCAGCTTCTTGTCGAGGCTGTGTAGCACCAGAGCGCCCTCTTTGGAGGTGCCAAGGGCCGCGAGCGCGTGGCCCAGGCGTCTAGGGAGAGGGATATGGATTTGCCGGCCGACATGCGCATAACCAGGTCCCTTAAGTTGACGCGTGAATTCCGGTGCTTCGGGTAAGTGGCGGTGGATCCATGCTTCGTGCTGATGGCGCTCGATATGGCAGTGCGGATCCTGATTGTTAGTCTGGAGAATGTGGGTGCCAAGCCGCCCGAGCAGAAGCGTGGCCTGCAGGGCAATCTGTTCGGGTTCGGACCACCGCTCCGAGCGCCGGATCAGATCGTGACGTGTTTCGATGGATGGTATGCGTTGCTCGGCAGGGGCGTGGTACTCGCGGCGCTGGGCAATTGCAGCCACACCGATGTCGCGGACAAGTCGTGAAAGACGCTCGCGGGGGCTAGCTGTTGGGGCTGGTAATGCATGAGCGCTGCGGAGGGTCTCTAGGGCGGCGACGTTGTCCGGATGCAGCTTTTCAAAGCGCAGTGCAGGTAGCGTTTCCAGAAGCGCGGCAGTGTCGGCCAGCGCCAGGGCTTCCCGGGAGTATTTAGTTCCCTCGGCCGTCAGGCAATCCCGTAGCAGTTGGATCCGCACTGTTGGAGAGTTCTGCCGTTGGTGCAGGGCCAGCGAAATTGGGAGTCCTCGGCGTAGGACATTCACCAATAAGCCAACAGTGATCGGGTCTGGTGAGAGCAACAGGTGTACAAGAAGTGCCTCACGCAGCGTCTCGTGCCACCACGGTTCGAGCGGGCAATTCTGAGGCAAGGCGAGGTACGCATCATCAAGAAGCTCTGGTACGGCATCGAGGGAGCGGTAGTCGTTCCTGCTTAGATCCCCATGAAGCGGCAACAATCGGAGAATTCCCCGGACGACATCCCGAGCGTCGAGCAGTGCGGCAGCGTCGTGATGGTCGCACAGACGTGTAAGGGCTTGTTCGCATGCCGTGGCCACGGCGCCGAGCTCGTGACAGGCGGGCGGCACTCGTAATGCAACGAGAGTCTGTTCGGGTGCGGAGTGGAAAGTCCGCAGGTGCTCAACGAGCTCCTCAAGGCGATTTTTCATGCGCCCCGGCGGAGTGTTTGCGGCCCAGAAAGCTGGTTTGGGTCGGAGTCTGGCATTGCGGGCAGGGGTCGTTTTGAGGGGTGTTTTGGGTGCTGATATACTACGGTAAAAGTTGCAGGTGAGACAGAGTTAACTTATAGTTTGGGCGGATGTGTTCTTTTTTGGTCCCGTTTGTTGGCATTATAAGTTACGAAAAATCAGTGCGTTACCGATTAACGCCTATTTATATTTAACACTATCTATAGATAATACACGATGGTAAGCGCCCTCCGAAGGCAGGGGAATTCAGTCGGGCGCACCAATATTCAATGATTTAGGCCACTTTCGAGTGGCCTTTTTCATGCTGGTGACTGATTCCTTCCGGAAATCAGGCCGCCCCTAGCTGGCTTTCAAGCGGCAGCGAAAGCCGGAAGCAGGTTCCCTGGCCAGGGATGCTGCGTACATCCAATTGCCCGCCGTGTTTTTTGACGATGATGTCGTAAGAAATTGACAAGCCCAGTCCGGTGCCTTTGCCGACCGGTTTGGTGGTGAAAAATGGCTCGAAAATCCGGTTGCGGACTTCTTCGGTCATGCCTTGTCCGGTGTCCTCGATCTCAAACCAGACTTGCTTGTTCTCGGTTCCCGAACGCACGAAAATCTTGCCCTGTTGCTCGATGGCCTGAGCGGCATTGACCAGCAGGTTCATGAATACCTGATTGATCTGTGCTGGCACACAGGCCACGGGCGGAATGTCGCCCAGTTCACGGATAATTTCGGCTTTGTATTTGAGTTCGTTCCAGACCACGTTGAGGGTGCTTTCAATCGCGGCGTTGAGGTCGGCACGCTGATGTTCGGCCTGATCGACGTGGGAGAAATCCTTGAGGTCCTGAACGATCTTGGTGACGCGGCTAAGACCTTCCTGCGATTCGGCAACCAATGATGGAAGGTCTTCGCGAAGAAAGTCGAGATCGGCTTTCTTGCGAGCTGCTGAAATCTCGTCTGGCGCCCCGGCCTCGTAGGCGCTGATGACGTTGAGCAGTTGGGAAACGTAGGTTTTCAAGGTGCCCAGGTTCGAATTGACGAAACCGACCGGGTTGTTGATCTCATGTGCGACGCCCGCCGCAAGTTGGCCGATGGCGGCCATTTTCTCGGACTGCAGAAGTTGCTGTTGTGCCTCTTCGACCTTGCCCAGCAGCAGTTCCAGTTCCTTCCGGTCGTTCTCCAGCTTGAAGTTGGCCTCGCCGAGCTGAGAGGTGCGCTCAGCCACGATTTCTTCGAGGCGATTCTGGTATTGCCGCAGGTCGTCCTCGGCGCGGTGGCGTTCGGTCACATCCTGCAGGGTTTCGATGGCACCGATGCGTTGCCCATCGGCATCGCACAGCGGCGCTGCTGTAAAGAAAAGCCAGCGCCCCTGCTCGCCCATATGGGGGAAGAAAGCCTCACCCTCGAAGGCGCCGCCGATATTGGCCGACCGCCGAAAATGGCCGTGGTAGTAGGTATCGAACTGCTCCTCGAGACTCCCGTCGACGATCAGGTCGGCCATTACCGGGCGACTTTCCGGATAGAAAGCCTTCCATTGCTCTGTTGTGCCGACCATCTTGCCCGCCGAAAGGCCGCTGATCATTGCGCAAGCCTGGTTCCAGTGGGTGATTTGATGATTGGCGTCGATGACGAAGGTCGGGACTGGGTCGCCATCGATAATCTGGGCGAGCAATTGTTGCATGTTGCGTTTGCTCGCTTCGGCTCGCTTGTGTTCCGATTCGAGAAGCTTTTTCTGGGTCATTTCGATCTGTTGCATGGCCAGCTTCAAACGACCCTGTTCGACCAGCAGTTGTTCGTTGGTCTGCGTGAGAGCCTGGGTGCGTGTCGCGACCTGGGCTTCCAGCGTTGTGTTGGCCTTTTCCAATTCATCGTTGCGCGCCGCGATCATCCGGAACATCGCATTCATGCCGTTGAGCAGGCTGGTCGTCGCCGGGTCGGCGACCATATTTTTCTCCTCGTCGAAGGCCTGCTCCGGCTTCATGCCGGCGCGGATTTTCCGGATCTGGCGGGCCATTGACTGGTCGATACCGAGGATATGATGGGCCAGCCAGCTGCTCAGGAAGCGCAACAGGAATTCCAGGTCGCCGCTCTGCATGTCCCGCATCCTGACCACCTGTTGCCCGAAATCGGCATGTACGTTGTGATGGATTTCGGTGAACCGCGGGTCGCAGCCGGTGCTGGCCATCAACTCTTCTTCGTGCTGGAAGTGCGTTACCGCGTACTCGACGAGCTGCGCCAGCACCTTGTCGATTTCTTCCCGTGGGGTGGATGTGGACTGGTGCTCGATGATCCAGTTGATCAGGCTCACCAGGCCCTGGTGCTCGGTATCGACCAGAGGTTGGCCGGTAACGAAGCTGTCATTCCAGACGAAAATATCCATGCTCAGTTTTCTCCTGTCACCGGGCCGAGTACCCGAAGAATCTCATCTGGTGTGGTGGCGCCGGCCTGAACACGCTCAGCGGCGTGATGGATGATGCTGCGCAGCCCTCTTTGCCGGGCCTGACGGCTGATCTCGAGAACGCTGGCACCGCTGCCTATGCAGTCCCGCAGCTGGTCATCAAGGGTCAGAATTTCGTAAATGCCGAGGCGACCCTTGTAGCCGCTGCCATGGCAGGTAGTGCAGCCCAGGCCCCGGCGGATTTCGGTGATCCCGGCAAAGGCGCTGCCCAGGCGGGAGATGACGGCGGGGTCCGGCGCGGCTGGCTGGCTGCAGTCCGGGCATACGCTGCGCACCAGTCGTTGGGCGATGATGCCTTCGAGGGCGGTAGCGACCACATAGGGTTTGAGGCCGAGATCGAACAGGCGGGCAATGGTGGCGACGGCCGAGTTGGTGTGCAGGGTCGAATAGACCAGGTGCCCGGTCAGCGCGGCGTGAAAGGCGACCTCGGCGGTGTCGAAATCGCGGATTTCACCGAGCAGGATGACATCCGGATCTTGGCGGAGCAGGGCGCGCAGGACAGCCGGAAAGGTCAGGCCGATCTTTTCGCGGATCAGCACCTGGCCAGCCATGTCGAGGTAGTACTCGACCGGGTCCTCGATGGTCACGTAGTTCTTGTCGGGCGTCGCATCGTGCTGGAGCAGCGAATAGAGCGTTGTCGTCTTGCCGCTGCCGGTCGGGCCGGTGGCGAGGATGATGCCCTGCGGTTTGGCCACCATGTCGGTGACGCGACGCAGGTCGGTGCTGGAGAAGCCTAGTTTTTCGATGGTGTGGACTGTCGAGTTCCGATCGAGGATGCGCATGACGATTTTTTCGCCATTGATCGTCGGCAGCGTCGAAATTCGCAGATCGACCATGCGCATCGGCGTCTTGACGGTAATGCGGCCATCCTGGGGGCGACGCCGTTCGGAAATGTCGAGTTCCGACATGATTTTCAGGCGCGAGACGAGCGATTGATGCAGATGGTGCGGGATATGGATCTTGTCGGCGAGCACACCGTCGATCCGGTAACGCACGACGACGCTCTTGGTGCGCGGCTGGATGTGGATATCGGAAGCGCCCAGGCGGATGGCTTCGAGAATGATCGCATTGGCCAGCCGGATGGCCGGTGGCGCCTCGGTGTCGCGCAACAGGTCTTCGAGTTTGGCGGCATCCTCTTCCTCGATGACGATCTCGATACCTTCGTAGGGGTCTGGCGAACCGACCAGCGTTTCCAGTTCTTTGAAATCGACTTCGCCGCCGCCGTAGATTTCATCGACTTTCTTGCGGATTGCCGCGATGTCGGCCGTCACCGCATTGATATCGAGGCCGGCCGTGAAGCGGACTTCGTCGATCAACCCCTCGTCCAGCGGGTCGGCCATGGCCAGCATCAGGCGGCGACCGTCGAGCTTGAGCGGCACAACGCACTGGCGCAGGCAGAAGCTGCGCGGAATCAGATCGGTCAGCGCGCGGTCGACCTGGAACTCCGGCAGCTGGACTTCCTCGATCATCATGTCAGTCTTGAGCAGTTCGCGGATGCGTCTTTCGGGCACCCAGTCGTTTTCGAGCAGCAGGGTGATCAGCGGCTCCTTGCGCCGTTCCTGCTGCATGGTCAGTTCCTGCAACTGGGTATCGGTCAGCAGGTTTTTTTTGTGCAGCATGATCCCCAGCCGGCTGCGGTGGGTGGCGGCCAGTCTGGACAGCGCCGAGATTTCCTTGGATTTCAGGTCGTTTTCCGCACGCAGGCTGCGGTTCCGGCTGATCAGGTCGAACTGTTCGAGGGCAAGCGCGACAGTCACTCGCAGGTCATCGTCGTTCCACGGTTTGAGGATGAATTTGTAAACGGCACCTTCGTTGATCGCACCCATCACTGCATCGGTGTTGGCGTGGCCGGTGAGCATGATGCGGATGGTGTCGGGCGAGCGCTTTTTGACCTCCTGCAGGAATTGCGCCCCATTCATACCCGGCATCATGAAATCGCTGATCACCAGATGGATAGTCCCGCTGGCGAATTTTTCGAGCCCTTCACTGGCGCTCCAGGCGGTGATGACTTCGTAGTTCTCCTGATGGAAAACACGACTGAGTGCCTTGACGATGCCAGGCTCGTCATCGACAAAGAGCAGGCGGTAGCGCGGCGGTGTCAGATGCGTCGCCGGGGCTTGCGGGGTGGTTGTCTTGCCGGTAAATAGCGAGGCGTAGTCGGTCATGGCGGGGTCGGGAAGAACAGGCTGACGGTGGTTCCGACATCGGGCTGACTGTCGATGCTGATGCGCCCGCTGTGTGCCTGGACGACGTTGCGCGCCGTTGCCAGGCCGAGTCCGACGCCGGAGCCAACCGGGCGCGTCGTGTAGAACGGCTCGAAGGCGTGTTCGATTTGCTCCGAGGTCATGCCGACACCGGTGTCGTGAATGCGGATGTGGATGCCCGCGTCATCGGCTTCGGACGAAATCTTGACCTCTCCCGGCCGTCCGCTGTCGGCGATGGCCAGTACGGCATTGCGGATGACGTTGAAGAACAGCTGGTTGATATGCCCGGGCAGGCAGACAACGCTGGGCAGCGGGAGTAGATCGAAACGGAAATGAATGCCGGGCGGCATTTGCGCCTCGACCATGCTGACTGCCTCATGCAGGCAATTGTTGAGATCGGCATATTCCTCGCTGGCCCGGTCGACGTTTGAAAATTCCTTCAAATCAGCCACGATGCGGGCAATGCGCTCCATCCCCTTGGCGCTGTCGTGAAGCAGGTCAATGCTGTCTTCGAGGATGAAGTCGAGGTCGAGCGCTTGCCAGGCCGCGCAAGCCGAACCCGGGTGTGATTTCAGTTCGGCAAATTTGGCGAGGTACTTCTCGAAGGTCGAGAGGTTGCTGCGCACGAAGCCGAGCGGATTATTGATTTCGTGGGCCATGCCGGCCGCCAGCTGGCCAACCGAGGCGAGCTTTTCAGCCTCGTAGAGCATCTGCTGGCGTTCTTCGAGTTCGCCGACCTGTTTCTTGACGCGCGCTTCCAGTTCTTGCGAAAGTGTCTTGTAGCGCGCCTCGGATTCGCTCAGACGGGCGTGTTCGCGCTTGAGCGATTCGAAGTCTTCAGCCACCGATTCGAGGTGCAGGGTCGACGCCATCTTGAAGCGAACCTGGGCCCGGAGCAGGGTCAGCATGAGCTGGCGAGCGGCGCTCAGCGCGGCCGGCGAGGCGCTGCTACTGAGCAGGTAGCCGAGCGGTTCGAGTTCAAGGGTCAGCGGTTCGCGGCGAGCCTCGGGCGAGGGCTGTCCCCAAAGTGTTTTTCCTGTGTCGTCGGTCATGGCGAAATCGCCGCCGAGCAATTCACTTAGGGCCGGGCCGATTTTTTCGTGGCTGGCGGCATCGAGCAATTTGTCGAGTCGCCACTCGCGGTCGAAACTCAGGGGCATGCGTTTTTCCCCAAGGCGCCGGCAACGAAGGCGTCTTCGCTGAGGCCATGCGCGGACTGCAATTTCAGTTTTTGGCAAAAATTCCGGTAGACCGTGCGAACGAGCAATTCAAAGGTCGATTCAACACCTTGCCCGGTCAAGGCGATGGCGAAGACCAGTGGCCAGGGGGCGGCCGACCAGCGTTCGCGGATTTCGGCCTCGGGGACGGCGCTCGGCAGGTCGCATTTGTTGAACTGGACGACCATCGGCAAATGCTCGAAATCCAGTCCGACCCGGGCACAGTTGGCGGCGAGGCTCTGAAACGATTCGCCGTTGTTGGTTTCCTGGGCGCGGTCGGCGTCGGCCACGAAAACCACGCCATCGGCACGCGACAGCACGGCCTTGCGCGTGCCGTCGTGGGCCACCTGTCCGGGTACGGTGAATAGCCGGAACTTGATCAACAAGCCGGACGGCGCGCGAAAGCCCAGCGGGAGAAGGTCGAAGAAAAGCGTGCGGTCGTCCTTGGTCTCCATGGTCATGACCTCGCCCTTCAGTTCTGGCGCCAGGAGGTCGTGCAGGCGCAGCAGATTGGTCGTCTTGCCGCTTTGCGCCGGGCCGTAATAGACCAGTTTGAAAGTCAGGTGCTGGGCATCGCTTTCGGGCATGACTGCGGTCAGTCCTTGCTCTGAAACTCGGGGTCGAGCACGACGGAGCCATCCGGGCCCCAGTTGACCTCGGTGATGCCCGGTTCGATCCGTTCCAGTCGTTCGGCTTCGACCTGTTCCGGCGTGATGTCGCCCATTTCAAGGCGGACCAGATTGGCCAGTTGGCGGTTTTCCAGCATCAGGTCGCGGTGAGCCAGCGCCTGGCCGATGGCCGACATCAGGTCGTAGTCGTTCCATGGCTTGCCGATGAAGCGGTCGATACCGACTTCGTTCACCGCGCGAACCAGTGCGTTGAGATCGGCGTAGCCGGAAAGAATCAGGCGCGCTGCATCGGGCTGGATGGCCTTGGCCGCCTTGAGGAACTCGATGCCATCCATGCCCGGCATCCGGTAGTCACTCATGAGCAGGTCGAATTCTTCATTCCGCACCGCTTCCAGCGCGGCCAACGGCGAATTGAAATCGACTATCTCCAGTGTGTAGCTCTTGTTGCCGTAGGAGCAGGGTGCCAGACGCAAGACGCGTTTGAGTGCCTTGAGGATGGAATCCTCGTCGTCGACGATCAGGATGCGGCTCATTTTTCCTCCTGGCGAATATAGAGCGTCAGCATTTGCTGTTCCGAATGTTCCATCTTGGTTAGCTGACCGATGATTTCTGCGGTCAGCGCGGTACCCTTGGCGAGCAGCAGGTAGCCATCGCGGTGCATGAGGTCGCGGCTCAGTACCATGCCGGACTTCAGATGCATGGTGCGCAGAGGGGTTTCCGTGAAGCCGCTTTTAACTGTTTCGGCGAGTAGCGCGGCGAAAGCGTCAACGGCCGCCGGGTCGTAGCGTTTGCCGCGATTCTCGATCAGAAAGTTGAGCGCCTCGACCGGCTTCAGCGGACGTTGGGCCAGTGTGCCGATGATCAGCGAGTCATATTCGTTGACCACGTGAATGATGCGACTGCCCTGGGGGATGGCAATTCCCGCCAGATGATCCGGGTAGCCGCTGCCGTCATAGCTTTCGTGGTGATGGCGGACGAGGATGGCGGCCTCCTTGAACTTGTCGATACCCATCAGGATGTTCTGGCCAACGACCGGGTGCTTCATGACCAGCGCCCGTTTTTCAGCGGACAGCGAATTGAAGGGCTTGCCAAGCAGTTCGTCGGGCAGGCCGAGTTTGCCGATATCGTGTAGCAGCCCGGCCAGCATGATGTTCTGGATCTCGACATCGGAGAGTCCGAGGCGCTGGGCAACGCTGCGCGCATGTTCGGCGACTCGCCGGCCGTGGCCCGAAATCTGGCTGCCGGCCGGGCCGCTACGCAGTTCGATCAGCCCGGCAAAGACCTGGACGCTGGTCAGAAACGCCTTTTTCAATTCACTGTGAGTTTGCTCGACAAAGCTCAGGGCCTGGCGCAACTCGGCAGTGCGCTCGGCGACCTTTTGTTCAAGGCTGGCGTTGAGTTCTTTCAGCTGCTCATTCTGGGCCTGGGTCAGCGATGTCAGACGCCGGTTTTCCCGTTTCAGACTCTGGTGCTCAATCGCCTCGGCAACAATGGTGACGATTTCGTTGTCGTCCCAGGGCTTCGAAATGTAGCGATAGATCTCGCCCTGATTGATCGCAGCAACGGTCGAGGTAATGTCGGCGTAGCCGGTGAGCAGGATACGCATCACATTGGGCCAGCGATTGCGAACCTCCTTGAGAAAGGTGGCGCCATCCATCTCGGGCATGCGCATGTCCGAGATGACCAGGTCGATTTCTTCCCTTTCAAGAATTTCCAGCCCGGCCGCCCCGCCTTCGGCAATGAAAATGCGGTAGCCGTGCGGCCGAAACAGGCGGCGCAGTGCGGAAAGAATGCCAGGCTCGTCATCGACGAAGAGCAGGGTGGGTTGGGCGATTTCCTCGCTCATGATGAAGTCTCCGAATCTTTTGTTTCAGTGATCTGCCTCGGATTGATCGGCAGCAGAAGACGGAAAGTGGTGCCTTGTCCCTCGGTGCTCTCAACCTCGATCAGGCCACCATGTCGTTTGATAATTCCGTAGGACAGCGAAAGCCCCAGGCCGGTCCCCTTGCCCACCGGCTTGGTTGTAAAGAACGGCTCGAAAATCCGGTTGATGTGTTCCGGTGCGATCCCCTTCCCAGTATCGCTGATTTCAACGCACACCTTGTCGTTGCCGTGAAGGCTGGTGCGAATCGTAATGGTGCCCTGCTTTTCAATGGCATGGCCGGCGTTGACCAGCAGGTTCATGAAAACCTGATTGAGTTGGGAAATGAGGCAGAACACATGGGGGATTTGGCCATATTCCTTGACCACTTTGGCCTTGTACTTCAACTCGTTCCAGACAATGTTCAGCGTCGAATCGATACCCTGGTGCAGGTCGGCCTCCTGCCACTCCTGTTCGCCGACGCGCGAGAAGTTCTTGAGGTCCTGCACGATCTTGCGGACACGCCCAAGGCCATCCTTTGACTCGGCGAGAAGGCTGAAAATGTCCTCTTTGAGAAAGGCAAAATCATGCTGTTCCATCAATCGCCGGATTTCTTCTGCGTGCGGATTTGTTTCACCCTCCTTGCCGAGCAGGGTTTCATAGGCCGTGATGATGTCCATCAGGTCGTGCACGTAGCCATCCAGCGTGCCCAGATTGGAATGAACAAAACCGATCGGGTTGTTCAGTTCGTGGGCGACACCTGCCGCCAGTTGCCCGATGGAAGCCATTTTTTCCGACTGCATCAACTGGTTGTTGGCCTCTTCCAGGCGTTTGTTGAGTTTTTTCTGCTGGGCGAGGGTTTCGTCCATCAGCAACTGCTGGGCTTTGCGCTCGGTAATATCGGTCAGCACGCCATCGTAAAATTCGGGCCGGCCGTCAGCGTCGTGACGAACCGTGGTGCGACCAAGCACCCAGACCACCTGACCGTCGGCGGTGACCAGACGGTATTCCTGCGCGAAACGCGATACCCCTTCAGCAGCGTAGCGGGATGTCTCGTTCTGCATGCGCGGCAGGTCATCGGGGTGAATGACATCAAATACCGGGGGTTTCCCTGCAATGAGTTGATTGGCGGTATAACCCCATTGCCGCACATTGTCCGAAATGAAGACCAATGGCCAGCCTTCGGTGCAGCAAGCCCGGAAACAAACGACCGGACTCGCATTCACCACCTGCGTGGCAAGGCGCAGTGCGTTCTCGGTACGTTGTCGACGCACGATGCGCCACGTTTCGCTGCCGATCAGCTGCACTGTTTCAACGTCGAAATCGGTGTAATCGCTGGCTTTGTTGCCGACGCCCGTCATCATGCGGACCTCGCCCTCCTCCATGACCGGAATGCTGAGCAGGCGAATCAGCGCTGAGTGGCCGGGGGGAAGTCCGTGTTTGTTCTGGGCGCTGGCGTAGTCATTGACGATAATGGGCTGTTTTTGCCGTGCCGCATCGGCCCAGATGCCGGCTTCGGAAATCGGGTAGTGGCTGTCGAAGGCCGCCGTGCAGTAGTTTTTCAGGGTGCTGGTCGACCAGGCAACCAGTTCGATGGTCACGCCATCGATATTGACGAAGTGCATGAAGCCAATCATGCTCTGCGTCAATTCTTCTGCCCGTTCCAGGGCATATTGCATGAATGGTTTTTCGGAAAGCTCCTCGGCTTTTTTTGGCAACTCCAACAAGATCGCGGAACGACGGGCTTGTTGGGAAAGCCTGAGCTCTGTCACTCGACGCTCGGTAATATCGATCGTGATGCCACCCATATCCGCACTGCCATCTTCGCGGGGAATGGCGAACTTGGTGCTTTCCAGGACTCGTCCGTTCCATTCGTCTTGAATGCGTTCCGTGATCCCGGTAACCAGAATCCGTGCTTCGTCAGCAACGACTTTTTGTCCGAATTCGCCAGGAAAAACCTCGAGCGAGAGGCGGCCCAGCATATCTTCCGGATTGATTCCGAACTGCTCCTGAAAGCCTTTGTTGGCGAGAAGAATGCGCGAGTCCGAGGCCTTGATGTAAGCGCTTCCCGGCAGGTGGTCGATAAAACGCTGCAGCGTCTTGACTGACGAACTCCATTCGTTTTCGGCCAGAACCCAGTTGCTGATGTCTTCGATGATGGCGACAAAAAAATCAACTTTCCCGTTGGCCTTCCGAATCGCGCGCGCCGAAATCGTCGTGTGAACAATGGAGCCATCCTTGCTGATAAAACGCTTTTCCATTGCATAGCCGTCGGAGTTTCCGAGCAAGACGGATTCCATCTTTTTGGTGTCCGCCTCCATGTCGTCCGGGTGACTCAAGGCGTGCCAGTCCGTCTGCATCAACTCTTTGGCGTCATAACCCAGAATGCGGCATAGCGCCGGATTGACTGAAAGCCAGATCTTTTCAGGTGAGATCGTTGCAATTCCAACCATCGCATAATCGAAAATGGCGCGGAAGCGCTCCTGGCTTTCATGTTCCCGCAAGCGGGTTCTCAGCATGGCATGGATGCCCCATCCCGAGACGAGGAGCAGGATGCCGGAAAATATCCAATGCATCGGTATCCCGTCCTCTGTCAATGCCGTGAGCTCATCATGACTGAGGTGGGAGACAACCAGCCATCGATATTCAGCCTGAACGGCTGAGGTGAGCTGCGGGCCGGACTGCATTTCGGACTGCTGTGGATAGATGCTTTGATAGGTCCACAATCCGTGTTCGTCGAAAAACTGCCCCTGGCGATCCTTCATCCGTGCCCAACTGGCCGGAAAGCGTCGGCCCAGATTACGTGTTGCATCCTTGAACATGAATCCCCACTCGTCGGCCGGATCCGGTGAGTGCAGCCAGTATCCAGCGCCATCGACCAGTGCGAGGTGGGCTTCCGCGTTACTGTCGATGACAAACCGATCAAGCATCGCCTTGCCCAGATAGTTGATGATGACGATTCCCCGCTTCGTTCCCTGCTGGTCCGTGACAGGAAGAGCCAGGCGCAGCATGGGTTTGTAAGGCTGCTCGATATTGCCGTTCTCGACATTCAGGTCAAGCGGGGAAAGGTAAATGTGCCCGACATCCTGCTGCATCGCTTCGGTAAAGTAATAGCGGTCTCCCTTGTACTGGAGCTCTTTGCGCGGCACGAGACTTGGCTGGCCGTCGCGCAGGTCTACGCGGACAATTTCATGGCCTCCGGCATCAATCCAGCGAATCTGGTCATAGACTTTTTTCGCCTTTGCCAGGCTCTCAAACATTGCTTCGACCTGCTCAATCTCTGGCGAGTCTGGCTTATTGGCCAGCTTTTTTAGGGCTGAATGATCTGCAGCGAAACGCAGGTCGCCGACAATCGACTGAATATGGCGGAGCAGGGATGCGCTGCCCAGGCCGACGCTGAGCACTTCTTGATTCTTTAGTGTGGCAAGGTTTTCCGCGGTTTTGCTGTGGCCATAGAACCACGTGCCGAGGACGACGACGAGGATGACCGGCAGGAAACGCCTGAGAAAAAGGGCCTGCTGGCTAATACTCATGGTCAGCCTTTGGCTATCCGGAAGGCTTCGCGAATCTGCTCGCGCAGCAGGTCGTCATCCCATGGCTTGGTCAGGAATTTGTAGATGGCGCCGCGATTGATTGCCCCGGTGACCGATTCGATATCAGTGTAGCCGGTCAGTACGATGCGAATGGTATCCGGATAGAGTTGGCGGACCCGGGCGAAAAACTCGGTTCCCGACATGTCCGGCATGCGCTGGTCGGAGAGGATGACTTGTACCGGATGCTTGGCCAGATGCTCGAAAGCTTCCGAGGGCGACTGGGCTGTCAGGATGTTGAAGCCTTCCCGGCGCAGCAGGCGCGACAGCGAGGTCAGGATGTTCGGCTCATCGTCGACAATCAGCAGCGTATGCGCTTTTTCCCGTGGCGTATCGGCCAGTTGAAGGCTCTTTCGGCCAGCCAGCAGTTGCTCGAACTCCGCGGCCGGCAGCGGCCGGCTGAACAGGTAACCCTGCATCGAGTCGCAGCGTCGGCTACGCAGGAAGCTGGCTTGTGCTTCGGTTTCGACACCCTCGGCCAGAACGCTCAGGTTGAGGCTGCGCGCCATGACGATGGCGGCGGTGGCAATTGCTGCATTGACCGGGTTCTCGGTAATGTCGCGGACAAAGCTCTGGTCAATCTTGATCTTGTCGAAAGGTAGGCGCGATATGTACGACAGCGAGGAGTAACCGGTACCGAAATCATCGAGGGATATCTTGATGCCCAGTGCCTTGAGGGACCGGCATTGGGCGATGGCCTCGTCGATATCATCGATCAGTGCGCTTTCGGTGATCTCCAGCTCCAGCGCTCCCGCAGGCAGGCCGGTTTCACCCAGGCACTGGCTTACCAGGCTGGGCAGGTTGGTCTGGCGAAACTGACGTGAGGAGAGGTTGACTGCGATGCGCAGATGGGCGATGCCAAGGTCGAGCCATTGCCTGGCTTGCAGACAGGCAGTGCGCAAGACCCATTCGCCGATGGGCAGGATAAGCCCGGTTTCTTCGGCGATCGGGATGAACTCGACCGGGGATACCGAGCCGAATTCGGGATGGTTCCAGCGTAACAGGGCCTCCATGCCGATCATGTTGCCGCTGTCGAGGCTGATCTGTGGCTGGTAATAAACGGTCAGTTCGTTGCGCTGCAGGGCCAAACGAAGGGCTGCCTCGAGCCCGAGTCGACGGGCGGCATCGGCATCCATTTCCGGCGAATAGAAACGGAAAGTGTTTTGACCGCTTTTTTTGGCGCGGAGCAGTGCTGCGTCAGCAGACTTCATCAGCGCGTCGACATCGTTGCCATTTCGCGGGGCCACGCTGACGCCGATGCAGGCGGTGATGCTGATGGCGTGCTCGCCAACCTCAAATGGAACGGCAATGGCATCGAGCATGCGCTGGGCGAGGGCTATGGTGTCGCGTTCGTGGCTCAGATTGGCCATCACGAAGCCAAATTCATTACCCGAGCGGCGGCCGACAGTATCGCCATCGCGTACCTGCAAATTCAGTCGGCGCGCCACCTCGACCAATATCCCGTCGCCAATCGGCGGACCAAGCGTGTCATTGATGAAACGGAAGCGGTCAAGGTCGAGCAGGATGACGGCCGTCTCTCGATTGAACCGGTGGGCGCTGATCAGGGCCTGCCCGAGGCGGTCGGCAAACAGGCTGCGGTTGGGCAGGTTGGTCAGCGGGTCGAAGCTCGAAAGGTATTGAATGCGTTCGGCCGCGGCATGGCGCTCCGAGAGGTCGCTGAAGACGCCGACGTAATTGGTCAGGCGCCCGTTCCTGTCGTGTACGGCCGAAATATTCAGCCATTCGGTGACGAGTTCGCCATCCTTGCGCCGGTTGGTTATCTCGCCCTGCCAGTTGCCGTGACGGCTGATGGCATCCCACATATCGCGATAGAACTCCGGGCTATGCACACCGGAACGGAGCAGCCGGGGATTCTTGCCCAGTGCTTCGCTGGCGTCATAGCCGGTTACCTTTGAGAAGGCCTGATTGGTGAGCAAAATGTCAGCGTTGGCATCGGTAATGCAGACGCCGTCGCTGATGCCGGTAAAGACCACCGAAGACAGGCGATGTTCACTTTCGGCGGCCTTGCGCCGGCTGATGTCGGCCATGGTCCCCAGAGTCAGAAGCGGGTTTCCCTGAGCGTCCCGGCGCAGTATTCGTCCCCGCGCTTCCATCCATACCCAATGACCGTCGGCATGGCGCATGCGCAGTTCGTCTACATGAATTTCGTCACCCAGATCGGCTGGGGCCTCCATGCGCTGCAGAATGGCGCTGCGGTCTTCCGGGTGGACTAGTTCAATACTTGCATTGATTGTTGCCGGGCCTTCATTCAGGCCAAGAATCCGCGACAGGCTGGGACTCCACTGGTTGGTCCCGCGCTCGTGGTCGTGCTCCCATATCCCGAAGCCGGAGGTGGCCAGGGCGATCTGCAAGCGTGTGTCGAGCTGAACGTTTTCGGCCACCCGCCGGGCGATTTCCTGCTCCAGCCAAGCCTTTTGGCCGGCAACGATATCGCGGGCCCGTTTCAGTTCAAGCTGGGCCTTGACCCTTATGCCGAGGACCGCGGGATTGATCGGTTTGGTAATGTAGTCGACGGCGCCTTCCTGAATGCCGCGTTCCTCGTTGTCCGGGTCGTCGAGTGCGGTGACAAATATCACCGGAATCTGGCTCGTTTCAGCGTCGGCGCGCAGGGCCTTGAGCACAGCGTGGCCATCCATCTCGGGCATCATGACATCGAGCAGGATGAGGTCGGGCTGGGGGGCGAGTCTGGCGTAGCGAATGGCGACCGGGCCGCTATTGGCGACCCGGACGTCAACGCCGAGATCGGTGATCATTTCTGAAATGGTGCAGAGGTTGTCAGGTACGTCATCGACGATCAACACGATGGGCCGGCCTGGCCCCTTGGCCTTGTTGTCCTGATCTGTCATGCCACATGCTCCCTACGCATTTCATTCATGAACGCTAGTCTCGCTCGCCCGGCGCGCTCAGACAAGGCAATCCGCGCCTTCGGGAGAAATAATTTCAGGCCAGCTGCTTTTTGATTGTTTCAAGCAAGGCCGTTGCCGCATCAAAGTTGAAAATGGCGATTTGCTGGTGCAATTGCTCGCATTCTGCCGGGCAAAGACGTTTCAGATCTGTTTTCAGTTGATTGAACAGACGAGTCGCTTCAATGTCTCCCGTGCCCAGCAACTCGGTCAGCGCATCGATTCGTTGCCGTAGCGTATGAGTCGCGGCTTTTTCGTCAATTTCATCCCGGTTTCCCTGGTGGGTGGTTCGTCGGGTGGGATCCGTTGTCGGCAAATATTTTGCCAGCAGGACATAGAGGGCATCGGGATAGACCGGTTTGGCCAGAAAATCGGTCATCCCGGCCTCGATACAGCGTTCCCGGTCTGCGTTGAAGGCATTTGCCGTCAGGGCGATGATGGGGATAGAGGCTCCGTTTGCCAGGGCGCGAATTCGCCGGGTGGCGTCCAGCCCGTTGAGTTCCGGCATCTGGACATCCATCAGGATGAGATCGAAATTTGACTGTTCATAGCGGTCGACCGCAAGCAAACCATTTTCTGCGGTGGCCACTTCAAGGCCTACGCTGGTCAGCAGTTCAGCCGCGATATCTCGGTTGATTCGTTCGTCCTCGACGACCAGAACGCGCCCTTTCAGTTGCCCCTGCTGCCAGTTTTCCGGTGCGCTCTCCGACTCGTCTTCTGCCGCGCCCAAGCGGGCCGTGATCCAGAAACGACTGCCGACACCCTGCGTGCTTTCGACGCCGACTTCGCCACCCATCAGTTCGGCGAGATGGCGGGCAATGGCCAGACCCAGCCCGGTTCCGCCAAAGCGTCGGGTAGTCGAGCTGTCGAGTTGCTCGAAGGCATTGAACAGGCGCACCGTATCTTCCGGGCGGATGCCGATGCCGGTATCGCTGACGCTGAAGCAGCAGGTCATGTTCTTGCCGTCGGTCGCGAACAGTTTGCCGCTGATCGAAATCGAACCGCTTTCCGTGAACTTGATCGCATTGCCAGCGAAATTGAGCAGTACCTGGCGCAGTCGTGTTACGTCGCCGACAGCGCGTTCCGGCAGATTTTCCTTCTCGATTTGCAGATTCAGACCTTTGCTGGCGGCACGGTCGCGAATCATCGCGCCAATGTTTTGCAGCACTTCGGCGGGCGAAAATGCGTGGCTTTCCAGCAGAACTTTGCCAGCCTCGATTTTCGACAAATCCAGAATGTCATTGATGATTTGCAGCAGATGCTCGGCGGCGGCCGAGACCTTGATCAGCTTTTCGAGCTGGTCCGGCTGCAGGGCGCTTTGCCTGAGCAGGTAATTGAGGCCGATGATGGCATTCATCGGCGTGCGGATTTCGTGGCTCATGTTGGCCAGGAATTCGGACTTGGCGCGATTGGCCGAATCGGCCTTTTCCTTGGCCGCGGCGAGTTCGCTGGTGCGCTGATCGACCAGTTTTTCCAGGTGCAGGCGGTGGGCGTGCAGTTCGGCCTCGTTTTGTCGCCTTTCGGTAATGTCTTCCTTGGCGGCGACGTAGTGGGTGACCTGTCCGTTGTTGTCGCGCACCGGCGAAATGGTGGCCAGTTCGAGATAACGCGAACCGTCCTTGCGCTGATTGACGAATTCGCCGCGCCAGACCTTGCCGGACAGCAGCGTCGGCCACATGTCGCGATAGATTTCTGGCGCCGTCTCGCCGGAATGGAGAATGTTCGGGTTCTGGCCAATGGCTTCCTCGGCCGTATAGCCGCTGGCCTGGGTGAATGCTTCGTTGACGAAAACGATCCTGGCATTCAAGTCGGTGATGACGATGCTCGCCGGACTTTGCTCGACAGCGGTGGACAGGCGGCGCAACCCTTCTTCGGCGGTGGCCAGCTTTTGATTCAGCTCGCGCAGATCCATGAGCTGGGACTCCAGTTCGCGCTCGGCGCGCTTGCGCTGGGTGATGTCCATCGTCATGCCGCCGAGTTGCCGCTTGCCGGTCCCGTCGTCGATCACGAACTTGGTCGATTCGTAATCGTGGCCGTTGAAGCTTTCTTCAATGACGAAAGTGCTGCCGTTTTCAAGCACTTTGCGGTCGTCATCGGCGATTTTCTGGCCGAATTCGCCGGGGAACAACTCCTGGCTGGTCTTGCCGATCATGTCGGCAGGGTCGATGCCGAGCAGGGTCTGAAATCCCCGGTTGGCCATCAGCGTTCGCGAGTCGGCATCCTTGACATAGGCTGTTCCCGGGATGTGGTCGATAAAACGCTGAAGTGTCAGCAAGGCGCGCAGGCTTGCCTCTTCTTTTTGCCGAATCTGCTGATCAAGGGCCTCCTGCTGGCGTTGGTGCAGGAAGAGCAGCAACGTAGAGGCAACCGTGACGAGCAGAAAGAGAAGGCCTCTGGTGATCGCTCCGGTTCGCCACGGCGCCAGTATTTCGGCCTGATCACGCGCCACGCCAACCACGAGCGGTGCAGTCATGAGCAAATCCCCGGGCTGCAGGGTGCGCATCGACATCAGGCGCCCGCTACCCAGCGCGAAAGACGCGCCGCTCATCAGGCTGGCCGGCTGGCCGCTGGCCATATGTTGCTGGAAAAGCGATTCCGGAACGTTGACCGAAAGCCCGGGCGGCGCCTTTTGTTGTTCCGGAAGCAGGATCAGCAGTTTGCCCATGCCATGTACGACGGCCAGTGTCGTTTCCGGGCCGGCGTGCATGGAGCGGAGCAACTCGCCAATGCTGTCGCTGTCTATTGTGGCCATGACGATGCCGACGAATTCCCCTTGTGGTCCGGAGACGGTGCGGGCCATCGCCATCGTGTAGGCCCCCTGGGTGGTGATGAAGGGTTCGCTGAGATAGAGAGAGTCGGCTTTTGGGGTCTTTGCTACGGACTGGAAATAGGCGTGTTCGGCGAAATTTTTTCCGAGCAGCTCGCTTTTGTTGCTGGCCTGTATCGTGCCCGCAGCATCAAAAAAGGCCAGAGTGCGGACGCCCGTCAGGGCCTGGGTCAGGGCGGACAGCTCGCGGGTGGTGACCTCCGGCGCATCCTGTCGTGCCAGTTGCAATGGAATGGTTTCGCGCAGGTTGTTGAGTACGACATTCATCGAACGCAGTCGGCGCTCCAGTTCCTCGACGATGATCTGGCTGTAGTTTTCCAGTCGGCTGCTGGCCTCCGTCTCGGTACGGTTGTAGGCCTGGATCTGGTCATAGGCAATTTGCGCGCCGAGCAGCAGCAAGGCCAGCGCCAGGGCCAGCCATTGCAGCACATAGGTGCGCTGCCGCGTCTTGGCTGGCGGATTTCCGCGACCTGGCGACGAGTGTGAGCCGGTCATGCGCCGACCTTCATTCCGGCGGGTGACAAGCTGTATCGGCATGCCTCACTCAAGTCTCGCCCGCTTCGTACTTTGACAGCGTGACGCCGGCGTGGCTGAGCATTTCGCGAATGGCCTTGATGTCCATACGGCTGCAGGTGCTGCTGTTGTGCGGGTGGTGCAGGAAGGCTTCGACCTTGTTGAGCGAGATCTTGAAGCGGGCGCCGTTGGCCGGTTCGATTTCGGCGCCGAGGTGATGCAGCAGCGATTCGATTTCGCGCCAGTGGATGTTGGCCGAGGGCGGGTCCTGGAAGATGCTGCGCATCAGGTGAGCATGCTTGTGACTCATGATGAAGCTCCAAGCGTTGGGAACTACACCATTCTATGCCTGCGCGATCTTGCCGTCAGGCGAAAACGATCTTCAGAAGGGCAAGACAGAGCAATGTGTAGCCGGCCGCAACAAGGTCGTCGGCCATGACGCCGAAGCCGTTTTTGACGTGCTCGTCAAAATAGCGGGCCGGCTGCGGCTTGGTGATGTCGAAAAAGCGGAAAAGCGCGAAGGCAGCCAGTTGCCAGAGAAAAGTTGCCGGCGTCATCATGAGGATGAGCCAGAAGGGAACGATTTCGTCCCAGACGATGCTGCCATGGTCAGGATCGCCGATGGCGCGGCCGGTGACGTCGATGAACCAGATACCGCCGAGGTATGCCACGGTCAACAGGAAAAACAGGCCAAAATCGGAAAAGTGGTGGTGGAAGAGGACAAACATCGCCCACGCGAACAGCGTGCCGAAAGTGCCCGGTGCCTTCGGAGCCAGTCCGCTGCCGCAGCCCAGCGCGAAGAAGTGGGCCGGGTGGGCGAGCAGGAAACGGACGCTAGGTGGTTTGGCCAAAGTGGTCGTATCCCTTCTGGCCGAATTCGACGGGCTTGCCGTCGGGGTCGAGGACGGTGACCTCGCCGGTCGGGCCGGCCACCATCTCGCCGATGTTCCACAGCGGCAGTTCAAGCGTTGCGGCAATCTGCGCGATGGCCAGGCTTTGTGTGCCCGGTGCGGTGAAGCACAGCTCGTAATCGTCGCCGCCGGTCAGCTGGCATGCGAGGGCAATGCGCCGGAGGTCGGCGTCGTAGCTTTCGCCCTTGGGCAAATGCGGTAGCTGGACGAGCTTGACGGCGGCGGCGCAGCCGGAACGTTCGGCGATATGGCCGAGATCGGCGAGCAGGCCGTCGGAAACGTCGATGGCCGAAGAGGCGATGCCGTTCAGGGCGAGGCCGAGGGCGACGCGCGGACGCGGTTTCTCGAGGGCGCCGACGCACAGGCGCGGCCAAGGCTCGGGCAGTTTGACCTTGTTCTGCAGATGGGCGAGGCCGAGGCTGGCCAGACCGGGGCGGCCGGAGACCCAGATCTGGTCGCCAGGCTTGGCGCCGTCGCGGCGGAGCGCCTGGCCGGGTTCGACTTCGCCGATGGCCGTGACGCAGACGTTGAGCGGGCCTTTGGTGGTGTCGCCACCGATGACATCGACGCCGTATTCAGCCGCGCAGGCGAAGAAGCCTTCGGCGAAGGCGGCGATCCACGGCTCGTCGACCGCCGGCAGTGCACCGGCCAGCGTCACCCAGCGCGGCTGGGCGCCCATTGCGGCGAGGTCCGAGATATTGACGGCCAGCGCTTTCCAGCCGAGGTTCTTCGGATTGGTGTCGGGCAGGAAATGCGTGCCGGCGACCAGCATGTCGGTGGTCACTGCCAGTTGCTTGCCGGGCGTCGGTGCGATCAGCGCGCAGTCGTCGCCGGGGCCGAGGACGGCCGACGGGGTGGGTCGGGCGAAATACTTGCTGATCAGGTCAAACTCGCCCGGCATGGCCTTACTTGCCCTGCTTGCGCGCCGCAACCTCGTCGGCGCGAACGACGGCGGCGATCTTGTCGAGCACGCCATTCACGTACTTGTGGCCATCGGTGCCACCGAAGGACTTGGCCAGCTCGATGGACTCGTTGATGATGACGCGGTAGGGGGTTTCGGGATGGTTGTTCATCTCGAAGGCGCCCATCAACAGCACGCAGGCTTCAATCGGCGAGAGTTCGCTGAAGGGACGGTCAAGGTGCGCCGTGACTTGCGAAACCAGTGTCTCGCGCTGGCCGATGACGCCGCGCAGGGTGCCGACGAAGAATTCGCGGTCAGCCTTGGCGAAGCCTTCCTGCTCTGGTGCATAGGCTTCGATGGCGGCCTCGTCGGCACCGCCGACGCGCCACTGGTAGAGGCCCTGCAGAACGAATTCACGGGCGCGGCGACGGGCCGACTTGGGCGGTGCCTTGACGTCGTGCGGATGTTCGCTGTCGCTGAGGAAAGTGGTCATTGGAGCAGGGCTTTCTGAAGGTTGGCCATTTCGACGGCGGCCTGGGCGCAGTCGCTGCCCTTCGGCTGGGTGCGGATTTCGGCTTGTTCGTCGGTGTCGCAGGTCAGGATGCCATTGGCGATTGGGACGCCGGTATCGAGCTGGACTTCCATGATGGCGCGGCAGGAGTCGTTGGAAACGACTTCGAAGTGATAGGTGTCGCCACGGATGACGGCGCCCAGCGCGACCAGCGCGTCGAAGCTGCCGCTTTGCGCCATGGTTTGCAGGACGAGCGGTATTTCCAGCGCGCCGGGGACGTTGGCGATGGTCATGTCGGCATCGGCAACGCCGAGCCGCTTGAGTTCGGTGACGCAGGATGAGAGCAGGGCTTCGCAGACCGGCAGGTTGAAGCGGCTCATGACGATGCCGACCCTGAGGCCGGCGCCGTCGAGGTTGTTGTCGTATTCAAAGATGTTGTCGAAACGGGACATCGTTTATAGCTCCGCAGGTGTCGTGACGAAACCGGTGACTTCTAGGCCAAAGCCGGTCATGGAGGGCATCTTGCGCGGGCTGGAGAGCAGGCGCATCTTGGAAACGCCGACATCGCGGAGGATCTGGGCGCCGATGCCGTAGGTGCGTGGATCCCACTTCTGCGGGGCGCTGGGGGCGGTGCCGGTCAGGCGCGAGAGGATGGCTTCGCCATCTTCCGGGCGATGCATGAGAACTATGACGCCGTGGCCGAACTTGGCCATCGCCGACTGGGCTTCCTCGATCGAGAATGACTGGCGCTTGCTCGACGGGTCGAGGAAGTCGAGAACCGACAGCGGCTCATGCACGCGAACCAGCGTTTCGTCGCCGGCCGGGATACTGCCCTTGACCAGCGCCAGGTGGGTCGCTCCGCTCGCCTGATCGACATAGGCGTGCATCGTGAAATCGCCGTGGGCGGTGCTGATCGTCTTGCTGGTGACGCGCTTGACCAGCGTTTCGGAGGCGGCGCGGTAGTGAATGAGGTCGGCGATGGTGCCGATCTTCAGCCCGTGTTCCTTGGCGAATTCCATTAGCTCCGGCAGGCGGGCCATGGTGCCGTCGTCGTTCATGATTTCGCAGATCACCGAGGACGGCTCAAGACCGGCCATGCCGGCCAGATCGCAGCCGGCTTCGGTGTGCCCGGCGCGGACCAGCACGCCGCCTTCGCGGGCGGTGATCGGGAAGACGTGGCCGGGTTGGACGATGTCGTCGATGGTCGTGTTCTTGGCGACGGCGACCTGGATGGTGCGCGCCCGGTCGGCGGCGGAAATGCCGGTGGTGACCCCTTCGGCGGCTTCGATGGAGACGGTGAAGGCAGTGCCGTACTGGGTCTTGTTGTTCTTGGCCATCTGGGCCAGACCGAGCTTCTTGCAGCGGGCTTCGGTCAGCGTCAGGCAGATCAGGCCACGGCCGAATCTGGCCATGAAATTGATCGCCTCGGGCGTGATGTGTTCGGCGGCCATGACGAGGTCGCCCTCGTTTTCGCGGTCTTCTTCATCGACCAGGATGACCATGCGACCGGCCTTGAGTTCGGCGACGATCTCGGCGGTGCTGGCGATGGCGGGATGGGGTGGCATTGGGGTTCCGGGAACAGCAAAAGGGGGGTGCTATTTTCGCAGAAACAGGGGATCAGCACATGACTTTAGTGCCTTGATCCCGCGCCGACATTCAGGGCAGATAGGCTTCGACCTGGACGCGCAGGCGGACTTCGTCGCCGATGAAAGGCAGGCCGTTGTTCAGGCCGAATTCGGAGCGGCGCAGCACGCCGATGGCGTCGGCGCCGCAGCCGCGCTTGCGGCTGGCCAGATTGAGGCCGCATTTGAAGCGGCTGACCTCAAGGCGCATCGGGCGGATTTCGCCGAGCATGACGAGGACGCCATCGACGGCGCTCAACTTTTCGTCGGTGAAAATCAGTTTCTGGCTGCGAAAGAAAATGTAGGGAAAGTCCTTGGCCTTGAACCAGTCGTCGCCGCGCAGCACGTCGTCGCGCAATTCAAAGCCGGTGTCGAGCGAGGCGGTTTCAATGATGATGTCGATGCGGCCGGTTTTCGTCTCGGCGTCGAATTCGACGATGCCGCTGCTCCGGTTGAACTGGCCGCGCTGCGTTGAGAAGCCGAGATGGTCGATTTCGAAGCTGGCGTAGGTGTGCGACGGGTCGATGGTGTATTCGGCGGCGTCGGCCAGGGGCAGGCAGGCGGCAAAAAGGAGGGTGGGGAGGATTCTCACGGTCAACCGGAAAAAAAGGCCAAAAATGAAATGGCGACGCCGGTCTGACCGCGGCGGTGCTGGGCCGTTCCCGCGATTTCGCGGTAGCATCGCTGCCCATGCGGCATGCCCTCCTTTTCTCCGTCTTCGTCATCGCCTCCTGCGGGCTGGCCTACGAGCTGATCGCCGGCGCGCTGTCGTCCTACCTGCTCGGCGATTCGGTCACGCAGTTTTCGACGGTGATCGGCACCTATCTGTTCGCCATGGGCGCCGGGTCTTGGCTGTCGAAATACATCACGCGCGACCTGATCGGGCGCTTCATCCAGATCGAACTCATGGTCGGGCTGCTCGGTGGCTTTTCGGCCATCGGGCTGTTTCTCGTCTTCACCTGGCTGGCCGGGCCGTTCAAACTCGTGCTCTACCTCGCGGTGTTCGGCGTCGGCGTCCTCGTCGGGCTGGAGATTCCGCTAGTCATGCGCATCCTGAAGCGCGAACTGGCCTTCAAGGATCTCGTGTCGCAAGTGCTCACTTTCGATTATCTCGGCGCGCTGGCGGTATCCATCCTCTTTCCGCTTGTGCTGGCGCCACAGATCGGCATGGTCCGTACCGGCCTGTTGTTTGGTGTGCTCAACGTCGCCGTGGCGCTCTGGGCGCTGCATCTATTCCGCGATCAACTGCCGTCACGGCGTTGGCTGGCTGTGCAAAGCTGGACGGTCTTCGGCCTGCTCGCCGCCGGTTTTGCCGGAGCCGGGCAACTGACGACCATCGCCGAAACCCACCTCTACGCCGACGACATCATCCACGCCGAAACGACGCCCTACCAGCGTCTCGTCGTCACCCGCTGGCGCGACGATCTGCGCCTGTTCATCAATAACAACCTGCAGTTTTCATCGCACGACGAATACCGTTACCACGAGGCGCTGGTTCATCCGGGTCTGGCCAGCCTGCCGGGGGCGAAGCGGGTTTTGGTGCTCGGCGGTGGTGATGGCCTGGCGGTGCGTGAAATCCTCAAGTATCCGAACGTCGAGGCGGTGACGCTGGTCGATCTCGACCCGGCGATGACCGATCTGTTCTCAAAAGCCCCGGCCCTCGTCGCGCTCAACGAAGGGGCGCTGAGTTCGCCCAAGGTCACCGTGGTCAACGCCGACGCCCTGCAGTGGCTGGAGGAAAGCCGTGAGTATTTCGACTTCGTCGTCATCGATTTCCCCGATCCGGCCAATTACGCGCTCGGCAAGCTCTACACCTCGGCCTTCTACCGCCTGCTCGAAAAACGCCTTTCGGCGCGTGGCCTGATCGTCGTCCAATCGACTTCGCCGCTTTACGCCCGGCAATCCTACTGGTGCGTCGTGACGACGCTGGAAAGCGTCGGTTTCAAGACGGCGCCGTATCACGCGTTGGTCCCGTCCTTCGGCGAATGGGGCTACATCATCGCCGGGCGGCAGGAATTCACCATTCCCACGGTCGACCGGAAAAAAACGCGTTTTTTGACGTCCGAAATCCTGCCCGGCCTGTTCGAATTCCCGGCCGACATGGCGCGCCTGCCGGCCGAGGTCAATCAGTTGAACAATCAGGTATTGGTGCGCACCTTCGAAGAAGAGTGGCGCAAGGTCATTCGCTAGCTGGCGTGCGTTGCCTGATGTGCCTTGAGGTAGGCCACGGTGTCGTCGAACGGCATCGGCCGGCTGAACAGATAGCCTTGCAGTATGTCGCAGCCCAGCCCGGCCAGAAAGTCACGCTGTGCTTCGGTTTCGACGCCCTCGGCGACCAGTTCGAGGCCCAGGCTGTGGCCAAGGGCTATCGTCGCGGTACAGATCGCGGCGTCATTGACGTCGGTCTCGATGTCAGTGACGAAGGAGCGGTCGAGCTTGAGGCGCTTGATCGGCAGATGCTTGAGGTAGGCCAGCGAGGAGTAGCCCGTGCCGAAATCATCGATGGCCAGCACGATGCCCATGGCGGCCAGCTGGTCGAGGATGGACAGCGTCATTTCCGGGTTTTCCATGGCCGTGCTCTCGGTGACTTCGAGCTCGATATCCTCGGGCAGCAGGTCATAGCAGGCGAGTGCGCCACGAACGAGAAGCAACAGGTTTTCATGGCGCAACTGCTGGGCCGAAATGTTGATGGCGACGCGGATGCCGGCAATACCTTGCTGCTTCATGACGCGGATCAGCCGGCAGGTTTCCCAGATCACCCAGTCGCCGAGCGGCTGGATCAAGCCGGTTTCTTCGGCGATGCAGATGAAACGCATCGGTGAAACCTGTCCGAATTTCGGATTGTTCCAGCGCAGCAAGGCCTCGACGCCAAGGACCCGACCGCTGATCGTTTCGATCTGCGGCTGGAAGTTCAGCGAAAACTCGCTGCTTGCCGGCGAAATGGCGGCAATGGCCTGGCGCAACTCGTTTTCCATCGCCAGGCGTTCGCCCGCCGCCTCGTTCATCCGGGCGGTGTAGAACTGGTGATTGTTCCGACCGGCACTTTTCGCGTGGTACATCGCCGTGTCGGCGTTGCGCAACAGCGTTCCGGGATCGTTGCCGTCGATCGGATAGAGGCTGATGCCGATGCTCGGCGTGGCGTACAGCACGTGGTCGGCGATCCGGTAACTGTCGGCCAGGTTGCTTTGAATCTTGCTGGCGACACGGGCGGCGGTTAGTGGTGATTCGATGTCAGGCAGGACGACGACGAATTCGTCGCCGCCGATGCGTGCCACGAGATCGCTGGCGCGCACGCATTCACGCAGGCGCAAGGCGACATTCTGCAGCAACTGGTCGCCAACTTGATGGCCCAGCGTATCGTTGATGTTCTTGAAATTGTCGAGGTCGATCAGCATCAGCGCCAGCTGATGATTCTCCCGCTGGCAACTGCGTAGCGACTGCGCCAGCTGTGATTCAAAGGCGAGCCGGTTGGGCAGATTGGTCAGCGGGTCGTGATAGGCCAGGTAGGCCAGGCGGTCGGCGACCTCATGATTGGCCTCAATGTCGCTGAAATTGGCGACATAGTTCCGGATGCTGCCGTCGGTGTTACGCAGTACCGAAATTTTCAGTGCACGCGGATAGTTGGCACCATCCTTCTGCTTGTTCCAGATCTCGCCCTCCCAGTAGTCCTGGGTGCCCAGCGCCTGCCACATGGCTGCATAAAATTCGGGAGTAGCCCGGCCGGAAGACAGAATCCGCGGATTCTGTCCAATCAGATCTTCCGACGAATAGCCGCTCAACCGGCACAGGGCGCTGTTCACCGCAACAATCAGATTCTGGCCGTCCGTCACCAGCATGCCTTCATTGCTCTGCTCGAAGGCACACAGAAAGACCTTTTCGGACAGGAGATCCTTGTCCGGCGGGGGCTGAGTGCTGGCTGCTGCGGTAGCGCGCGTCATAGAGTCATTCAGACTGTATATGAGATTATTCTAATCTTCTCGTCAGACGTTAAACAGGAAATTCAGTACATCGCCATCCTTGACGACGTATTCCTTGCCTTCCGCCCGCATCTTGCCCGCCTCCTTGGCGCCGGCCTCACCCTTGTAGGCGATGAAGTCGTCGAAGGCGATGGTCTGGGCCCGGATGAAACCGCGTTCGAAGTCGGTGTGGATGACGCCGGCCGCCTGCGGCGCGGTGTCGCCCTGGTGGATGGTCCAGGCGCGCACTTCCTTGACGCCGGCAGTGAAGTAGGTGGCCAGGCCAAGCAGCTTGTAGCCGGCGTGGATCAGGCGGTCGAGGCCCGGTTCTTCGAGGCCGAGGTCGGCCAGGAACATCTGCTTTTCTTCTTCGTCGAGATCGGCAATTTCAGATTCGATGGCGGCGCAGACAGAGACGACTTCGGCCTTCTCGGTCGCGGCGTGGGCGCGTACGGCGTCGAGCAGCGGATTGTTTTCGAAGCCGTTTTCGGCAACGTTGGCCACATAAAGCACCGGCTTGGCGGTGATCAGGCAGAACGGTTTCAACAGCGCCAGCTCTTCCTTGGAGAAATCGAGGGCGCGCACACCCTTGGCCTGGTCAAGCTGGGCGAAGCAGCGTTCCAGCACGGCAACCAGAATCTTGGCTTCCTTGTCGCCGGAACTGGCCGGGCGGCGGTAACGATTGAGCGCTTTTTCAACGGAGGCCATGTCGGCCAGCGCCAGTTCGGTATCGATGACCTCGATATCGCGCAGCGGATCGACGCCGCCGGACACGTGGATCACGTTGTCGTCGGCAAAGCAGCGCACGACGTGCACGATGGCATCGGTTTCGCGGATGTTGGCTAGAAACTGGTTGCCCAGGCCTTCACCCTTGGAGGCGCCCGCAACCAGACCGGCGATATCGACGAATTCGACGATGGCTGGTTGCATGCGTTGCGGCTTGACGATCTCGGCGAGCTGAGCCATGCGTTTGTCCGGAACTTCGACGATGCCGACATTCGGCTCGATGGTGCAGAACGGGTAGTTTTCCGCCGCGATGCCCGACTTGGTCAGGGCGTTGAAGAGGGTGGATTTGCCGACGTTGGGCAGGCCGACGATGCCGCATTTGAGAGACATGGGTTTTTTCCTAGGGTTTTGCCAACTAAACGGCTTTGCCGTGCAACTGTTGTTGAGCGCCGGCAAAGTCTCCGGCGGCGAGTTTGGGCCAGGCCAGCAGACAGCGGGCGAGGGCGTGTTCAATATCCGGCAGCTCTTCCTTGCGTGGCTGGTGCAGGACGAAATCAACCACCTCCTGCGACAAACCAAGGGTGCGCGGGTGGCCGATGCCGAGGCGCAGGCGCCAGAAATCGGGCGTGCCGAGTTTGGCCTGAATATCCTTCAGACCGTTGTGCCCGCCGTTGCCGCCGCCCTGCTTGAGGCGGATGCCGCCGGGCGGCAGGTCGAGTTCGTCGTGGATGACGAGAATCTCTTCCGGGGGGATCTTGTAGAAATTGGCCAGCGCTGCGACCGACTGACCGGAACGGTTCATGAAGGTGCTCGGCTGCAGCAGCCAGGTTTCGCCGATGCGCGCCGCCTTGCCGTAGAACTTGGCTTGCGGGGCGAGCGTAGTCTTCAGCTTGTCGGCCAGATGGTCGACAAACCAGAAGCCGACATTGTGTCGGGTCGCTTCGTATTCCGGGCCGGGGTTGCCGAGGCCGACGATCAGGCGAGGTGGGTTCATGGGCTATAAGTGCGAAAAAGCCGCCGGCGGCATGATGCCAGCGGCGGCCATTACTGCAGGATGCCGGAAATTACTCGGCAGCAGCTTCGCCTTCAGCGGCTTCAGCAGCGCCAACCTTGCCGGCAACGATACCGACGACGACGTCGTCAGTAGCATGGGCAACCAGCTTGACGCCGTTCGGCAGCTTGAGCTGGGAGAGGTGGATGCTGTCGCCGACATTCAGGGCGGACAGGTCGACTTCGACGAATTCCGGAAGATCCTTGGCCAGGCAATGCACGTCGACTTCGGTGATGACATGGTTGACCAAGCCGCCGTTGAGCTTGACGCCCGGGCCAACTTCTTCGTTGGTGAAGTGCAGTGGCACCTTGATGTGCAGTTCGTGCGTGGCATCAACGCGCTGGAAGTCGATGTGCAGAACCAGCGGACGGTAGGCGTGCATCTGGTAATCGCGCAGCAGAACCTGCTCTTTTTTGCCATCAACGACGAGGTTGATGACGGAAGAATGGAAAGCTTCCTTCTTCAGCTTGAGCAGCAGGTCGTTATGGACGACTTCGATGGCTTGCGGGGCGGCTTCGCCACCGTAAACAATACCCGGGACGGTGCCAGCGCGACGCAGGCGGCGGCTCGCACCCGTTCCCTGCAGCGTACGCGCTTGGGCGATAAGTTCAAATTGCATGGTGATACTCCAATAGTTTTCCCGGTCCGCGACCAGAACGGGAAGGTTAAAAAAACTTAATCGATGAACAGCGACGAGACGGAGTCGTCGTTGCTGATCCGGCGAATGGTTTCGGCCATGATTTCGGCCACGGAAAGCTGGCGGATGCGCGGGCAGGCAGCGGCATCGTCGCGCAACGGAATAGTATCGGTGACGACCAGGGCGTCGAGGTCGGAGTCATTGACCCGCTCGATCGCCGGGCCGGACAGCACCGGGTGGGTACAGTAGGCAACGACCTTCTTGGCGCCATTGGCCTTGAGCGCGGTGGCCGCCTTGCACAAGGTACCGGCGGTGTCGACCATGTCGTCCATGATGATGCAGGTACGGCCGTCGACTTCACCGATGATGTTCATCACTTCGGAGACGTTGGCCTTCGGGCGGCGCTTGTCGATGATCGCCAGATCGCATTCGAGGCGCTTGGCCAGCGAGCGGGCACGGACGACGCCGCCGTGGTCGGGGGAAACGACCAGTGGATTTTCATAATGCTGCTTGCGGATATCGTCGAGCAGGATGGGCAGGGCGTAGATGTTGTCGACCGGGATGTCGAAGAAACCCTGAATCTGTTCAGCGTGCAGGTCCATGGTCAGCACGCGATCGACGCCGGAGGCGACGAGCATATTGGCGACCAGCTTGGCGGCGATGGGCACGCGCGAGGAGCGCGAACGGCGGTCCTGGCGGGCGTAGCCGAAGTACGGGATGGTGGCGGTGATGCGGCCGGCTGAAGCTCGCTTGAGCGAGTCAACGATGACCAGCAGTTCCATCAGGTTGTCGTTGCACGGAGCGCAGGTGGATTGCAGCACGAAGATGTCGCGACCGCGAACATGTTCCTGCAACTCGACGCTGACTTCGCCGTCGGAGAAGCGTCCGACATTGGCGCGGCCAAGGTCGACGTTGAGTTCGTTGGCGACGGCAGCGGCCAGTTTTGGATTGGCGTTGCCAGTGAAGACCATCAAGCTGTTGTAGGCCATTCCCACATTCCTCCGGACCTTCTGCATGCTTACGTGCATTTGCCCGCCACAATGAAAATCGGGCAGGCTTGTGACCTGCCCGAAGGAAATTTGGCTGGGGAAGAAGGATTCGAACCTTCGAATGCCGGAATCAAAATCCGGTGCCTTGACCAACTTGGCGACTCCCCAGCGGGTTGCTCGAACGGGTTCGCGTCCGAGCGAGGCGCGAATAATACAGTAGCTCTTTCGGGAAATCCAGCCCCTCAGCGAATTTTTGCCAGCGGGTGTTCGCTCAGGCCATCGGCAATCCAGCCCTGCATGCCGGCCGGAAGGCTGGCGAGAAGGGCTTCGGCCTCGCTGCGTCGGGGGAATCCGGCGAAAACGCAGGCCCCGGAGCCGGTCATCATGGCCAAGGGGGTGCGACTTTTGAGCCAGGCGAGATGTTCGGCGACGGCCGGGAATTTGGCGCTGGCGACCGCTTCGAGATCGTTGTGGCCTTGCCCGTGTTGCCAGTCTGTCGGGCGAATGGCCGCGGTGTCGCGCTTGAGTTCGGGGGCGCCGAAAATCGCCGCGGTTGGCACGTGGACCGTGGGATGCAGGACCAGGTAGCTTTCCGCCGGCAGGACAACATCGGTGAAGGCTTCGCCAACCCCTTCGGCAAAGGTGTTCTGGCCATGGACGAAGACCGGGACGTCGGCGCCTAGCGTGAGGCCGATCTTTTCCAGTTCGGGGCGGCTGAGGCCGGTCTGCCACAGGTGGTTGAGGGCGAGCAGCACGGTGGCGGCATCGGACGAGCCGCCACCCAGGCCGCCACCCATCGGCAACAGCTTGTCGAGATGGATGGTCGCGCCTTGCCGGCAAGCCGTTGCTTCCTGCAGCAGGCGGGCGGCGCGGACGGTCAGGTCGCTGTCCGCCGGGACGCCGGGAATGGGCGTGGCGAGAACGATTTGACCATCGTCGCGCGGGGCGAAACGCAACGTGTCGGCGCGGTCGATAAAGCGGAAGACGGTTTGCAGCAGGTGGTAGCCGTCGGCCCGCCGGCCGACGACGTGCAGGAACAGATTGAGCTTGGCCGGGGCGGGCCAGGCGCTGCCCCAGGTCCAGGCGCTCACGGTGCGTCCTTCCATTCCTCGATGCGCAGGCGCAGCTCGATTTCACCACTGCGCGACAGGGTCAGGCGGCTGGGCAGGGCGCTTGGGCTGTCGTCTTCGAAGGTGTAGTCGACTTGCCAGCCGTCTTCGCTCAGCCGGATGGGGCGACCCTGGGCGTCTGTCTCGATGCGGGCATTTCCGCCGGATCGGCCGAGCAGCCAGGCGGGCATGCGACTGACCGGCAGGCGCTGGCCGGTGACATCTTCGATCAGGGCGTCAGGGTCCGTCGATTCGCGCGTTTTGCCTTCGGCCGTGCGCAGGCGGGAAATATCCGGTGTTGTTTCGATTTCGGCCAGTCCGTAGCCGAGCGGGCTGGCGAGCAGCACGCGGTCGTTGCGGTTCTGATGCGTCCAGGTCAGGCGGCCGCCGGAATTCTGCACGGCCTGGCCGGGCAGCGTGACGCGTAGCGCGAAGCGACCTTCCAGTGTGAAGTCGCGGATGTTGTCGCGGGCGGCCAGTCGCGCTGGCGGCGTGCTGGCGCAGGCGGTCAGCAGGCTGGCCGCGAGCAGCAGGGTGAAGCGCAATTTCAAGGCAGGAGTTTCTTGATGATGCCGGTCAAGACCTCGTTGTCCGGATGCGCCTTGAGGGCATCATTGAGGATGCGGCGGGCGTCGTCCTTGCGATTCATTGTCCACAACACTTCGCCGAGATGCGCGGCGATTTCCGGATCGGCCTTGATGCGATAGGCGTTTTCCAGTGTCTTCAACGAGTCCGCCAACTTGCCCTGGCGGTAGAGCACCCAGCCCATGCTGTCCATGATGAAGGGGTCTTCTGGCGTCAGGCTGAGCGCTTTGGCAATCAGGTCGAAGGCTTCCGGTAGCCGGGTGTTGCGTTCGGCCAGCGAGTAGCCGAGCGCGTTCAGGGCGTGGGCATGGTCCGGTTTGATGCTGAGCAGGCGCTTGAGGTGGATTTCAAGGATTTCCGGCTTGCCGATGCGCTCAGCGGTCAGGGCTGCTTCGTAGAGCAGTTCGGGGTTGTCCGGCTGGGCCGTCAGCGCAAGGTCAAGAACGATGTAGGCGTCGTTGTGGCGGCCGGCTTCGCGCAGAATCTGGGATTCGGCGAGGATTAGCTGGGTCCGTTCGTCCGCCGTGCCGCCGCGTGTGTTGTGCAGCAGTTCGCGGGCTTCACCGGTCTTGCCTTGTTGCAGGAGGATTTGGGCCAGCCGGGAGCGGGCTGCGATGTATTGCTGGCCGGTGGTGACCTGACGGTAATGCTCGGCGGCTGCTTCCGGTTTCTTTTGTTCCTGGTCGAGTTGGCCGAGGAAGAAGTGGATGGTGCTCTTGTCGGCGAAATCGGTGGTCAGCAGATGTTCGAGCTGGCTGCGTCCGGTCGTCATGTCGCCTTGTTGCAGGGCGAGCATGGCCACCGGATAGATGACGTCCGGGTTGTCCGGGTTGTCCTTGATCAGGCGGTCGAAATGACGACGTGCCTCGTCGTAGCGTTTTTCGGTAATGAGCAGGCGGGCCAGCGCCAGACGGGCGTCGCGGGCGTTCGGGTTGGCGCCGACGAAAGTGCTCAGGCTGTCGATGGCGGTCTGGGCCGATAGCCGGGTCTGCAGCTGGGCACGGGCCAGGGCGGCGCTTTCCCAGTCGGGGCGAAGCTGCAGGGCCTTCTCGGTTTCGTTGAGAGCGCGCAGGTTGTCGTTGGCGTTGGCGGCGGCCTGGGCCATCGCGAAATGGGCTTCGGGCAAGTCGTCGTACGGCGCGGCAACACGGTCGACCAGGGACTGGACGGCTTTCTTGTCCTCGTGCCGGGCGAGCATGCGGTTGAGGTGCATCAGGTTGTTGCCGAGATTGGCCTTGTCCTGTTCGAGCAGGGTGACCAGTTGCGGCGCGAGTTCGTCGAGGCGGTTGGAGAGAATCAACAGCGTGGACTGGGATTGCCTGGCTTTGGCGGAATCGGGTTCAACTTCCAGCCATAATCTGGAAAGTTCGAGAGCTCGGTCGAACTGACGGGCGAAGCCGGCAACTTCGGTGGCCCGGGCGACGACTTTCGGGTCACGGGTGCGTTGGGCAAGATCGGTCCATGCGTCAGAGCCGAGCTTTGTATCGCCACGCTGCAAGGCGAATTCGCCAACCAGTGCCTGGAAGACGGTGCGGGCGAGCTGGTCTTCGGACGCGGCCTGGGTGTTTACACGCTTGCCCTCTGGTTTGGCAGTGGCTTCGCCAGCGGCCAGGCTGTATCCGCCATGGGTCAGACCCAGGGCGAGGGAGAGGGCGGCAGCGATTCGCTTCAGTTGCATGGACGGCTTTCGATCGAGGTTTGCGCGATGTTCGCGCGAGAATTGCTTATTGGAACGCATAGAATCCGATAAGTTTGTGATGTTATTTGGGTTTGCCCGGAGGAACAAGCAATGCCGGAATTGCCGGAGGTTGAGGTTTGTCGTCGAGGATTGGCGCCGGAGCTGGAAGGTGTGCTGATCGAGGGCGTGGTTATTCGTGCGCCGAAGCTGCGGCACGAGATTCCGCGGGCCTTGAGCGAACTGTTGCCGGGCTGCCGTATTCTGGCCGTTCGCCGGCGCGGCAAGTACCTGCTGGTCGACTGTCAGCGTGCAGGCGTTGAGGGGAGCCTGATCATTCATCTCGGGATGTCGGGCAATCTGCGTTTCGTGCCGTGCGGCCAAGCACCGGCCAAGCACGATCATTTCGATCTGGTGCTGGCCGGGCAGAGTTTACGCCTGGCTGACCCGCGCCGTTTCGGCGTTGTGCTCTGGCAGCCGGGGCCGCCCGAGGCGGCTGAGCTGCACCCCTTGCTGGCGACACAGGGGATCGAGCCCTTGTCGGACGATTTCACGGTCAACCGGATTTTTTTGTCAATTTCGAAACGCAGCGGGCCGATCAAGCCGGTCCTGATGGACAGTCATCTGGTCGTCGGCATCGGCAATATCTATGCCTCGGAGAGCCTGTTCCGCGCCGGCATTTCACCGTTGCGGGCGGCCAACCGGATCAGCCGGGCGCGCTATGAACTGCTCGTGGCGGCCATTCGCGAAACCCTGTCGGACGCCATCGCGGCTGGCGGCAGCAGCATTCGCGACTACGTGCATAGCGACGGCAGTTCCGGCTGGTTCCAGATCCAGGCTGGCGTCTACGACCGGGCCGGACAGCCCTGCGTACGATGTGGTGGTGTGGTCAGACAAATTCGCCAGGCCGGGCGAAGTACCTACTACTGTGCCGGCTGTCAGCATTAAAATGGTTCTGCAAGTCTATGTATTTATGCTAAATTGAAGTTTCCGATTGCCCCGGGAAGGACGCCGTATGTCGCTCGCCAACCAATTTGCTGCCTATACCGCCTGGCGTTCACGCCTGGCCACCTACATTGCCGAACTTCAGGGCTGGCTGAGCACCAACGAGCTTTCCGATGCCCAAAGCGATCTGCGCCTGACCCAATTGCTCGAGCGACTGCGTGAAGACCGTCTGAACGTGGCCTTTGTCGCCGAGTTCTCGCGCGGCAAGTCGGAGTTGATCAACGCCATTTTCTTTGCCGACTATGGGAACCGGATGCTGCCCTCGTCGGCCGGCCGGACGACCATGTGCCCGACCGAATTGCTGTTCGACGGCAACAAGCTGCCATGCATCGAACTGTTGCCGATCCAGACACGGGCCTCGAATTCCAGCGTCAGCGAATACAAGCGCTTTGCCGACGAGTGGACGAAAATTTCGCTCGATACCGAATCGCCGGAAGCCATGCAGGATGCCCTTCGCCACGTCAGTGAAACGACCCGGGTGACGCCGGAAGAGGCGGGGCGCCTCGGTTTTGAAGTCGGTCAGGGGCAGATCGACCTGTATGTGGTCGGTGAGGACGGGATGGTCGAAGTGCCGCGCTGGCGTCATGCGATGATCAATTTCCCGCATCCGCTGCTCAAGCAGGGGCTGGTCATTCTTGATACGCCGGGCCTCAATGCGATCGGTGCCGAGCCGGAGCTGACCCTCTCGCTGCTGCCCAATGCGCATGCCGTGCTGTTCATTCTGGCGGCCGATACCGGCGTCACGCAATCTGATCTGGCCATCTGGCGCGAGCATATTTGCGGTGGTGGCATGGCCCAGCGTGGCCGCATGGTCGTCCTCAACAAGATCGACGGCCAGTGGGATGAATTGAAATCCACCGAGGAAATCGACGCCGAAATCCAGCGTCAGGCCGACTCCTGCGCGGCCATTCTCGACTTGCCGGTCAGCCAGATTTTCCCCGTTTCGGCACAGAAGGGGCTGGTCGCCAAGATCAACGGTGACCAGGCGCTGCTCGAAAAGAGTCGTCTGCCCCTGCTTGAAGCGGCGCTCTCCGAGGAACTCATCCCGGCCAAGCGCGACATCGTTTGCGAGAGTACCGAAAGCGAGTTCGGCGACGTCAGCCAGCGCGTGCGCAGCCTGCTCGACACCCGCCTGCTTGGCCTGCGCGAGCAACTGACCGAACTGACCGAACTGCGCGGCAAGAACAAGGGCGTTGTCGAATACATGATGGGCAAGGTGCGGGCGGAAAAGGACGAATTCGAGTCCGGCCTGCAGCGTTACTACGCCGTGCGCAGCGTCTTTTCAACGCTGACCAACAACCTGTTCAGCCACCTCGGCCTCGACGTTCTGCGTCAATTGACCCACGAAACGCGGGAAACCATGCTCGACGCGGCTTTTTCCAAGACCTTGTCCGATGCCATGGCCCGTTTCTTTGCCGGTTCACGTGATGCGCTGGCCAAGTCGAACAGCGAAATCAGCGAAATCCTGGCAATGATGGAATCGGTGTACAAAAAATTTGCCATCGAGCACGGCCTCAAACTCGGGTCGCCGACGACTTTCTCGCTGCTGCGCTACGAGAAGGAACTCGATCGTCTGCAAGCGTGGTGCGACGACCATCTCAACACGATGGTCAGCCTGCTCACCCATGACAAGAAGAACATCACGCAGAAGTTCTTCGAGGAGGTGGCCACCCAGGTGCGCCGCGCCTTCGAGCATGCCAACCGCGATGCCGAAGTCTGGCTGCGCGCCATCATGGCACCGATGGAAACCCAGGTTCGCGAGCACCAGATCCAGCTCAAGCGCCGTCTGGAAAGCATCAAGCGCATCCATCAGGCAACTGATACGCTGGAAGACCGGATCATCGAACTCGACGGCGTCGAGAGCAACCTGCTGCAACAGGTCGAGGCGCTGGAAGAAATTGTCGGCCGCGTCCAGGACATGCTGGTGCCGCTCGACACATCCCGGCAATTGGAAGCGGCGTAGGCCTCGGCCGGGGCGATGGTTGACGGTGCTTCCCACGGTCAACCGGAAAAAACGGCCAAATTTGAAAACAAAAAACCCGCGAAATTCGCGGGTTTTTTGTTGGTGCGCTGAAAAACTCAGGCGCGCTTGTTGCCGGTCAGCTTCTCGTACTTGACCCACAGCATGTCCTGGGTTTCGACATGGTTTTCATCCTTGGGGATGCAATCAACCGGGCAGACCTGAACGCACTGCGGTTCGTCGTAGTGGCCGACGCACTCGGTGCACTTGTTCGGGTCGATGACGTAAATTTCCTCGCCCTGGGAGATAGCCTCGTTCGGGCACTCCGGTTCGCACACATCGCAGTTGATGCACTCGTCGGTAATAATCAGAGACATAGCTGTTGTTCCTCTCTCGGTTAAGCTGTGGTTTTCGCCCGCAGGCGCTTTTCGACACAAGGTTGCACAAATTTGCTGACATCGCCACCCAGGCGCGCAATTTCACGCACCATGGTAGCGGAGATAAACATGTATTGCTCGCCCGGGGTAAGAAACACAGTTTCGACCTCCGGATAGACGCTGCGGTTCATTCCTGCCATCTGAAATTCGTATTCGAAGTCGGAGACCGCGCGCAGGCCGCGTACGACGACCTTGGCTTCCTTTTCGTGTACGAAGTTCATGAGCAGCGAGTTGAAGCCGACGATTTCGACATTCTTTAGGTCGCCAAGAATCTCGGAGGCCATCTCCACACGCTCGGCCAGCGGGAAGCGTGGTTGCTTGGACGGGCTTTCGGCGATGGCCAGGATCAGTTTGTCGAAGAGCGTTGAGGCGCGCCGGACGAGATCCTCGTGGCCCCGGGTAATCGGGTCGAAAGTGCCCGGGTAGATCGCTACGCGATGATTGAGTTTGTTCAAGCTGGATTCCCGCCGATGTCTCGCCGCAACAAGTGATAATGGACTTCGCCCGCCCTGCCGTGACGCACTGTACGCCAATCGCCAAGCGATTCGATGTTGGATTCTGCTTCGACGTAGATCACCGTGTCTTCTTTCGATACGCCGGGAAGGAGTGGCTCCAGGCGGGCAATCCAGCCTTTCTTGAAGGGTGGATCGAGGAAGATCAGGTCGAATTTTGCTGTCGTCGAGGACAAATATTGTATCGCATCCGCACGAATGATCTCCATCGCTGCCGGTTTCTGCAGCATTTCGTGGTTTTCACGCAACGCCGCCAGCACTTTCGGCGCCTGCTCGACCATCACGATGCGAGCCGCGCCGCGCGATGCTGCTTCGAAGCCGAGCGCGCCGCTACCGGCGAACAGGTCGAGGCAGTGCAGGCCATCCAGTTCCTGGCCAAGCCAGTTGAACAGCGTTTCGCGGACGCGGTCCGGCGTCGGGCGCAGACCTTCGCTGTCAGGAAACCTGAGGACGCGGCGGCGATAGTCGCCGCCGATGATGCGGACCGAGTTCAAGTTTAATCAGCCGCTACCGTCACCGTAATCAGGTTGTCCGGCCGGACGCGGCGGGCAAACGCCTGGCGGATGTCGTCGGTCGTCACCGCCTGCACCTTGGCCTGATACTGGTCGAGGTAATCGAGCGGCAGGCCGTAGAAACCGATGTTGGCGACGTTTTCAAGAATCTTCTTGTTGCTGTCCAGGCGCAGCGGGAAGCTGCCGGTCAGATTGGCCTTGGCCGCCGCCAGTTCATCCTCGCTCGGACCATCCTTGAGGAAGCCGGTAAGCACTTCACGCGTCACCTTGAGCGCATCCTTGGCTTGCGAGCGCTTCGTCTGCAGACCGATCTGGAAGGGGCCGGTCTGCTTGAGCGGGGCGAAATAACTATAGACGCTGTAGGCGTAGCCGCGTTTGTCGCGAACTTCCTTCATGAGCCGCGAGACGAAGCCGCCGCCGCCCAGCGTGTAGTTGCCGACGAGCAACGGGAAGAAATCCGGATTGCCCCGTTCGATGGCCGGCAGGCCGATATAGACGTGCGCCTGGCTGGCCGGGTGGGGTAGATTGGTATGGCTCCATTTCGGCAACTCGGGCGCCTCCGGCAGCGTCGCCGCCTTGCCTTTGGGCAGTTCGGCGGCGATGGCTTCGGCAATCTTCTCGGCGTCGGCACGCGAGAGGTCGCCGACTAGTGTGATGCTGGCGTTGGCGGCGTTGTAGTAGCGGGCGTGGAAGGCAGCAAGATCGTCGCGGTTGAGTGCGGCAACGCTTTCCGGCGTGGCCTGGCGGCCGTACGGGTGGTTCGGGTACATGGTGGCCCAGAAGGCCTTGCCGGCTATGCTGTCGGGGCGGGTCATCGCTTCTTTGAGGCCGGCGATGGTGCGCGCCTTTTCGCGGTCGAAAATGGCGGCGTCGAAGCGCGGGGCGTGCAGCACGGCCTTCAGGATGGTCAGCGCCGGCTCCAGCTTGTCCTTGGCCGACAGGGTGCGCAGCGAGACGTTGGCGCGGTCGGTGTCGGCACCGCCGCCGAGGCTGGCACCGATGTCGGCCATTTGTTCGGCGATGGCCGTTTCATCGAACTTGCCGGCGCCAAGATCGAGGGCGCCACGAGTCAGCGCGGCAAGGCCGGATTTCCCGGCGGGGTCGAACATCGAACCGGCGGCGAAATCGACCTGCACGTCGAGCATCGGCAAGACGCGGCTTTCGACGAAATAGACGCGGGCGCCGGAGGGCGAGACCCAGTGCTCGATCTTGACGCCGGCCAGGGCGACTTGCGAGATGAGCAGGGCGATTGCTACGGTCAACAGTCTTTTCATGCCAAAAACTCCAATAATTTCGGTTGCCAGGCGAGCAGCAGGGCGAGGCCGGCGACCAGCGCTGTCGCGCCAAGGCCCAAGACAAGGTAGCGAACGAGGCGGCGGTTGGCATCAATCTGGGCGACCAACAGGGCGTTCTGTTCGCTCAGCGCCTGAATCAATTCGCCGGAGGCCAGTATCTGGGTGCGCAATTTGCGCTGGACGGTTTCCAGTGAAGCCAGTCGCGTCGCAAAATCGGCGTCGGGGGCCACAACGGGGTCGGCATCGACGACGGACCCATCGCTGTTCTTGCGGCCCATGCCCTTCCACAGCTTTTTCGCCCCATCGGCGATGATCGGCGCCTTGCCGAGCACGTCGCTCCACGGCACATTGCTCAGGATGGTCATCCACGGTAAAGCCATGATGTCCCCCGCTCAGTGGCGAGTGGCAACGGCCGGACGGCGCGGCTTGCCGTCGAGCGGTTGCGGGTCGAGAACGCCGATGGTCAGCGCGTCATCGTTGAAATACTTTTTGGCCACCGCCTGAATGTCGGCGGCAGTTACCGTCTGCAGCTTGTCGAGCATGCGGTCGAGCTTCTGGTAGGGCAGGCCGACGGCTTCGATCTGACCGATTTCCATGGCCTGACCGAACATCGAGTCGAGCTTGTAGACCTGTCCGGCGATCAACTGTGCCTTGGCCCGCTTGAGTTCCTGCTCGCTCACACCGTCCTTTTGAACGCGAGCGATTTCGGCACGCAGGGCGGCTTCGAGATCGCTGACCGTCTTGCCTTCGGAGGGCGTGCCGTGCAGGTAAATCATGCCGGGGCCGCGCGCCGTGGCGTCGTAATCGATACCGGCCGACAGTGCAACCTTGTCCTCGCGGACCAGCTTCTTGTTGAAGCGGGCGGCGTCGTGGCCATCGAGAATCGAAGCTAGCATTTCCAGGGCGTAAGGATCGACGTCCTTGTCGATGTCGCGCAGGATCGGTGCCTTGTAGCCCATGATCAGCACCGGCAGTTCGGCCGGCGCCTTGACGGTGACCTTGCGCGTCCCTTCCTGGGCTGGTTCTACCTGTTGCCGGCGAACCGGCAGGGGGCGGCCTTCGAGCGGCGCGTAGTATTTCTCGGCCAGGGCGAAGACTTCCTTGTGATCGACGTCGCCGGTGATGATGACGTAGGCGTTGTTCGGCACGTACCAGGTGTCGTACCAGGCCTTGGCATCGGCCGCCGTCATCGTTTCGAGGTCATTCATCCAGCCGATGATCGGCCGGCGATAGGGGTGCGCTTGAAAGGCGACGGCGTTCATCTGCTCGAACAGCTTGGACTGCGGATTGTCGTCGGTGCGCATGCGACGCTCTTCCATGACAACCTTGATTTCCTGTTCGAATTCCTTGGCGTCCACGTTGAGGTGGCGCATGCGGTCGGCTTCGAGCTGCATCATGTCGGGCAGCTTTTCCTTCGGCACCTGCTGGAAGTAGGCCGTGTAGTCGCGGCTCGTGAAGGCATTGTCACGCCCGCCGGCGGCGGCGACGCGTTTGTTGAATTCGCCGGGACCAACGCTCGGCGTGCCCTTGAACATCATGTGTTCGAGCACGTGGGCGACGCCCGAGGCGCCATCGACCTCGTCGGTGCTGCCGATGCGGTACCAGACCATCTGGACCGCGGTTGGCGCCCGGTGGTCTTCCTTGACGATGACGCGCAGGCCATTCTTGAGCGTGGTTTCGTAGGGGTTGGCGAAAGCTGCGGTGGACAACCCGGCAGCAAGCAAAACGGAGAGCAGGTATTTGAGGCGCATGGGGGGGCTGGGCTTTCTGCTAGAATTCGCGGCTGATTTTGCATCGAATCGGACGGCATCTTAACGGCTTGCCGCCCGCCTGTCAGCAAGGCTTGAGACCACCAACCCCATGTTCAGTTTCCTGAAAAAATCCGGCGCCGACGGTAAAGCCGAAACCAAGGCCGACGTCCCGGCCGAAGCCGCTGCCCCTTCGTGGCGCGAGCGCCTGTTCAAGGGTCTGGCCAAGACCCGCGCCCAGTGGGGCGGCAAACTCAAAACCATTTTTTCGCGCGGCAAGGTCGACGACGAACTGCTAGAAGAACTCGAAACCCTGTTGCTGACCAGCGATTGCGGCATCGAGGCAACCACCCACCTGCTCGACGAACTCAAGAAGGCCGCCAAGCGCGACAAGCTCGATACGCCGGACGCCATCCAGAAGGCACTGCACGACGCCCTGCTCGAAACCTTGCTGCCGCTCGAAAAGCCGCTCGACGTTTCGACGCACAAGCCCTTCGTGATCATGATTGCCGGCGTCAACGGTGCCGGCAAGACGACTTCGATCGGCAAGCTGGCCAAGTATTTCCAGCTGCAGGGCAAAAGCGTGTTGCTCGCCGCCGGCGACACTTTCCGTGCGGCAGCCCGCGAACAGCTCGAAACCTGGGGCGAGCGCAACAACGTGACGGTCATCGCCCAGGACAAGGGCGACCCGGCCGCCGTGGTCTTCGACGCCATTTCGGCCGCCAAGGCGCGCGGCATCGACATCGTGCTGGCCGATACGGCTGGCCGCCTGCCGACCCAGTTGCACCTCATGGAAGAAATCGCCAAGGTCAGGCGAGTCATCCAGAAGATCGACCCGGAAGGCCCGCATGAAACCCTGCTCGTGCTTGATGCCAACATCGGCCAGAACGCGCTGCAGCAGGTCAAGGCTTTCGACAAGGCGATCAACGTCACCGGTCTGGTCCTGACCAAGCTCGATGGTACGGCCAAGGGCGGCGTCGTTACGGCCATCGCCCGGCAATGCCCTAAGCCGATCCGCTTCATCGGTGTCGGCGAGCAGATCGACGACCTGCGCCCGTTCCTGGCCCGTGATTTTGTGGACGCCATGTTTGAGCAATGATCGAAGCCAGTAATCTGACCAAACGCTATCCGGGCGGCTTCGAGGCCGTCAAGGATGCGAGTTTTTCGATCGAGGCCGGGCAGATGGTGCTCATCACCGGGCATTCCGGCGCCGGCAAGACGACGCTGGTCAAGCTCATTTCGACCATCGAGCGGCCGACTTCCGGCAGCCTTGTGGTCAATGGTCAGAACCTCTCGGCCCTTGGGCGCAGCGCCATTCCGCATGTGCGCCGGCATTTTGGCCTGGTTTTCCAGGATCAGAAGCTGCTGTTCGACCGCAATGCGCTGGAAAACGTGTTGCTGCCCTTGCATATTGCCGGCATGCCGCGCCGCGAGGCGATCCGCCGGGCTCAGGCGGCGCTCGACAAGGTCGGGCTGCTGGCCCGTGAGAAGGCCAATCCCATTGCTCTGTCGGGCGGCGAGCAGCAACGTCTGGCCATCGCCCGCGCCGTCGTCAACCGACCGACCATCCTGATCGCCGACGAGCCGACCGGCAACCTCGATACTGATTCCGGCATGGCCATCCTCGACATCTTTGCCGACTTTCATCGCGTCGGTGTGACTGTCGTCGTTGCAACGCACGATCAGAGCTGGATCGAGCGTTACCACCCGAATGTCCTGCGTCTGGCGCACGGGAGGGTGGTCGCATGAAGTCCTGGCTTATCCACCACCGTGCCGCCTTGGCTGCCGCCTTCCGCCGGCTGTGGGCGACGCCGCTCAATACGCTGCTCTCGCTTCTCGTTATTGGTATCGCGCTGACCCTGCCGGCCTTCGGCTACGTGGCCCTCGATAATCTGCGCGATCTCGGCCGCAATGCCTCCGGCGTGCAACAGATCAGCCTGTTCATGAGCCTTGAGGCGAGCAAGAAGGATGTTGGCGAGATCGAAAGTCGCCTGCGTCAGGCGCCCAATGGCAAATGGAAATTCGTGCCGAAAGAGGACGCGTTGAAGCGCATGCAGAGCAGCGAAGGCATGGCCGAAATCGTCGCCAGCCTGCCACGCAACCCGCTGCCCGATGCCTTCATCATCGAACCGGCCAATACCGATCCGGAAGCGCTGGAAATTCTGCGCAGGGAAATTTCGGGCTGGCCGAAGGTTGCCCATGTTCAACTCGATTCGGCCTGGATCAAGCGTTTCGACGCCTTCCTGCGTCTCGGCAAGCTGGCGCTGTGGATGCTGGCCGGGCTGTTTGGTGCCGGGCTGGTGGCAGTGACCTTCAATACTATCCGCCTGCAGGTTATGGCCCAGTCGGCCGAGATCGAGGTGGCGCGCATGATCGGCGCGACGGACGGCTTCATCCGCCGGCCTTTCTATTATTTTGGCGCCTTGCAGGGCGCCCTTGGCGGTCTGCTGGCGGCTGCGCTGGTGCTGGCTGCGTTGCGCCTGCTGGGCGGGCCGGTCGGTGAACTGGCGGCGCTTTATGGCGGCAATTTCAGCCTGCGCCCGCCGGGTATTGTCGAAACGCTCGGGTTGGCAGGTCTCGGTGCCTTCCTTGGCTGGCTCGGCGCCCAGTTGTCGGTCAGCCTGTCGCTGCGAAAGCTTGACTAGCCGGCGAGAGTTTTTGTGTACGGTGGGGGCGGCTGCCCTCGCCGGTTGCGCCCCATCCGGAAACCCCCCGTTGCCGCCCAGCGAACTGCTTGGCATGAATCACGCGCTCGGCCACCGCTTGCGCGACGGCAGTTTTCCCGAGCCTTCCGAAACACGAAAAACCGGTGTGCTGATTGTCGGGGGCGGCATCTCCGGGCTTTCTGCGGCGTGGAAGCTGACGAAGGCTGCGGTCGACGACTTTCTCGTGCTGGAAATGGAAAGCGAGGCCGGCGGCAATTCGCGGGCCGGTCAGTCGCCGCTCGTTGCCTACCCGTGGGGCGCGCATTATTTGCCCTTGCCGAGCCGCGAATCCGTGCATGTGCGCGAATTGCTGGCCGAGCTCGGCGTATTGCAGGGCGATCAGACGGCGCTCAAGCCGACCTACGACGAGCGCTATCTGTGCGCGACGCCGCAGGAGCGGGTCTATCGCAACGGCCTGTGGGACGAGGGTTTGCTGCCGCAACGTGGCATCGATGCGGCCGAGCTGGCTCAGCAAAAGCGCTTTCATGATCGAATGGATGAACTCAAGCGTGCCAAGGGCCGCGACGGCCGCCGACTGTTTTCCATCCCGATGGCGCTGTCGAGTCGCGATCCTGAATGGCTCGCCCTCGACCGGATTTCCTTTGCCCAGTGGCTGACTGACAACGGTTTCACGGCACCGACCGTGCGCTGGCTGGCCAACTACGCTTGCCGAGACGATTACGGAACGGCCTACGATCAAGTTTCGGCCTGGGCCGGGCTGCACTATTTCGCCTGCCGCAATGGCGAAGCGGCCAATGCGGCGGGCGACACGGTGCTAACTGCCCCCGAAGGCAATGCCTGGCTGGCTCGCGGGCTGGCCAAAAAGGCCGGTGATCGCGTGTTGACCGGGGCGCTGGTCTGGCGCATAGCGGAAGGAAAATCGGGTGTTACGGTCGACGTGCTTTTTGGGGCAAAAACCGTCCGCTTCGAAGCCCGGCAACTGATCTGGGCGGCGCCTGCCTTCGTTCTGCCACGTGTCTGGCCGGCAATGCCCGGCGAGCTGAAGGCCGCCGCGCTGGCCGGTGACTACGCGCCGTGGCTGACGGCCAATCTGCATCTCTCCGATTTGCCGGAAGAGCGACACGGCGCGCCGGCCGCGTGGGACAACGTGTTCTACGACAGCCCCGGCCTCGGCTACGTCAGCGCCACGCATCAACTGATCCGGCGTCATTTGAGCGGCACGGTGTTCACCTATTACCGTGCGCTGCACGACGTGGCGCCGGCCGAGGGGCGCCGGCTGCTCATGGAAACGCCGCGTGCGGCCTGGGCCGAAGGCATCCTGGCCGAGCTTGAACGCGTCCATCCTGACATCCGCAAGCTGACAACGCGCCTCGATATCTTCCGCAATGGTCACGCCATGCGCCGCCCGGTGCCGGGCAGCCTCTTCGACGGTCAACGGGGAAAAATGGCCAATTTTGAAAGCCGCCGCATTACCTTGGCGCACGCTGACCTGTCCGGATTTTCCTTGTTCGAGGAGGCGCAGTATCGCGGCGTGCTGGCGGCTGAGCGTGTGCTCCGACGTCAGGTCGCCAGGTAATGCAGCAGTAGCATCTTGAGGTCGTCAGGCTCGACCGGCTTGACGATGAAATCGTTCATGCCCGCCTCGATGCAGCGCTGGCGATCCTCGGCAAAGGCGTTGGCGGTCATGGCGATGATCGGCAGCAGGGTGTGTTGTGGCAGGGCGCGGATTCGGCGAGTGGCTTCCAGTCCGTCCATTTCCGGCATCTGCATGTCCATCAGGATCAGGTCGTAGTTACGGGTTTCCAGCAACGCGAGCGCTTCTCGGCCGTTTTCCGCCGTGTCGGCCGTGGTGCCGAATTCCTTTATCAACTCCAGGGCAATTTCGCGGTTGATCGGCTCGTCCTCGACGATCAGCAGATGGCGGCCGGCCAGTGTTTCCTGGACCGCCTGCAGGGGAAGGCCGGCGTGGGTCGAGGTGAGGGCATCAATCCCCTCGTAGCCGGGTTTTAGGCGAGCGGTGAACCAGAAACGAGAGCCGCCGCCGGACTGGCTGCTGACGCCGACATCGCCGCCCATCAGTTGGGCGAGGCGCCGGGTGATGGCCAGGCCGAGACCAGTACCGCCGAATTTTCGGGTGGTCGACGCGTCGGCCTGCTCGAAAATACCGAACAGCCGGGGGATCGATTCCTTGGCGATGCCGATTCCGGTGTCTTCGACGTCGAAACGCAGCAGGATGTCGCCCGCTGTTTCGGCGACGCGTCGCGCCCTGATGGTGACGCGGCCGTGCTCGGTAAATTTGATGGCATTGGCCGTGTAATTGATCAGGCACTGCATGATGCGGGTCGGGTCGCCGATCATGGTCCGCGTGAAGTCATCGGACTCGGTTTGCAGGACCAGGCCGTTTTCGCGGGCGCGCTCGCCGAGCACGGATACGACACGCTTGAGGATGCTTCCGATGTCGACCTTGGTTTCATCAAGCTGCAGTTTGCCGGCCTCGATCTTGGAAATGTCGAGAACGTCGTTGATGACCGCGAGCAAATGCTGTGATGCCCCGTCGATCTTGTCCAGGCGGTCGATCTGGATCGGCGTTGGATTGTCACGACGCAGCAGGTGAACCATGCCGAGCACGGCATTGAGCGGCGTCCGGATTTCATGGCTCATGTTGGCCAGGAAAGCGCTCTTCGAGCGGCTGGCCGCCTCGGCAGCCTGACGCGCAATATCGAGTTGGGCGGTGCGCTGCCTGACCTCGGCTTCGAGGTTTTCGCGGTGCTTCTCCAGCTCCTGCGCATTGCGCTGGATTTCGCTGATGTCGGAGAACGAGACGACCGTCCCGCTGATCTGGCCATCGCGTAGCGTTGGTGTGATGGTCAGGCGAACCGGGAACATGTCGCCATTCTTGCGCCAGAAAACGTCATCCATCCGGCGTGTCTTGCCATCGCGTGCCGTCAGCCGGAGCGGGCATTCAGCCAGCGGGTAGATCGAGCCGTCAGCATGATGATGGTGGAAAAGGCTGTGGGAGCTTCTGCCCAATAGCTCCCCTTCGTTGAAACCGAGCAGGGCCAGGCCGGCCGGATTGATGAAGGAGCAGACACCATCGAGATCGGTGCCGAAGATGCCCTCGCCCAGCGTTTCAAGAATCATGCGTTGCCGGGCCTCGCTCTCCATCAGGGCCTGCTCGGCGCTGGCCAGTTCCCTCAGATCGACGTCGAGGCAGAACATCATCGGGCCGAGGTCGGCCGTATCGACGACGGTGTGGCTCGAATAGACCTCCACCGGGTGACCGTCCTTGTGGCGCAGAGTTAGGCGCCCGGCCGGGATGCCGGTCTTGTTGGCGAACATCCATTGCACTGCGCCGCGTACGCCTTCATGCATGGCACTAGGGATGATCAGCTCAAGCAGTGATTTTCCAATCGCTTCCTGAGCGCTGTATCCGTACAGCGACTGCGACGCATGGTTCCAGTAGGCCACTGTGCCATCGGCCAGGTAGCCCTGGATGGAAAGGGCATCGACATTCTCGAAAATGGCGCGAAATCGTGCTTCGGTCGCTGACAGCTCGGACATTGCCAAGGCTGCCCGGGCGCGCTCGGTCCTGAGTCGCCGGTTGGAGCGGGACAGCGTGAAAACAAACAGAATCAGGCCGCCAGCGATGGACAGGCCAACGATCCCAATAGCCAGGCCGTATTGTTTGACGATGTCGTTGAAGGTGACGCTGGGCCCTGCCTCAAACGGCGGCTGGCGCAAACTCCGCAACAGTTCTTCGACCGGACGATAGTCCCCGGGAATGGCGAAACCCTGAATTTCAGCGGCGCGGGCAACGTCGCCGCCATGCGGCAAGGTGAGGATGTCGGCAGCGAACTTGCGGGCGAAATCCTGATCAGCCCACGGCATTGCGGCCAGCGCCCACTGCGGATAGAGGCGAGTCGAATGGGCCAGCGGAAAATCATCGTCCCGGGCATTGATGACCCGCAGGCGACCGATGTCGAGCTTGTGTTCCCTGGTCATGGCTTCGATCAGGCCGGTGCGGACAAAGGCGGCATCAACCTGACCCTCAAGCAGTTGCTGGATGGCCTTGTCCTGCGGCTGCCCGGTTTCGATGATCGTGGCCTCGGTGGCCAGGTCGATGCCGCGCAGCATCAACTCGTAGGCTTGGGCCTGATAGCTGCCGAGAGAGCCGGTGCTGCTCGTGGCGATGCGCTTTCCGGCGAGGTCGGCGAGGTTCTGGATGTTTCTTTCGTCGTGACGGGTCAGGACGACGCCGCCGAGCCCGGAAACAGGTTTGCCGCCTTGCGTTTCAATGAGCGTGGCGAGCGGTGAGAACAAGCCTTCGCGCTGGGTCAGCATGATGTAGTGCCCGGGCTGGGTGAGGACGAAATCAACCCGTTTGTCGCGGATCGCGGATTCGAGCTCCGGGTAGGTCAGGGCAAGGAGTTCCAGTGGTCTCGCTGGATTGGCCCTGTTGAGATAGTTAATCAGCGGTTGCCAGCGCGCATCGGTCTCGGCTTTGGGGCGGGCGGCGAGGATGGCGAATCTGGCAGCTTTTTTCGTGTTGACCGTGGCACTGGCTGTTCCGTTCTGGGGCGGTGCCGGTGGCTGTTCGTCGGCACTGGCGGCCGACAGCCCGAACAGCAGGCACAGCGCAGCCATGGCCTTGAGGAGCCGATGGCTGACCTGGGCATGGCAGTTATCGCGCACACGAACTCCATACGGAATTGTCACTTCATGGCGCGTTGATATCGACGCCTGAAGACATGCAGAACATTTTATTCCGAATGGAAAATCCGGGTACTCCTATCTAACGGTAGAGAAGAAATTTCCGGCTTTCTTCCGTCCATGCCGCTTCGTTGGGGCAGGTCAGGCGGTCGAGATCGTCGGCCAGTGTGGCCGGGTCATCGACCCATTCGCGCAGCAGTGGCGAGCCGTTGATGAGATCGATGGCCAGCCGGTCGTGTTCGTACTCGTAGGCAAAGTCGCGCCACAGCGGGTAGTCCGGGTAAAGGCGGCGGATGGCCTTGAAGGCGAGGGCCTGGATGCGCCAGGGTTTGAAGGCGGCGTGGTCGTAGTACGGGCCTTCGCAATGGATCTGGATGCCGTGATTGAGCTTCCCGGCGTGCTTGTGGAAAGTCGGCTCGAACCAGCATTCGCGCAGCTTGCAGCCGGCCAGCCAGTGCGGGGCGAAGGCTTGCATTTCGGCCAGCGCGGCGCGGGCGTCGATGTCCGGCGCGCCGAACAGTTCGAGCGGGCGGGTTGTGCCACGTCCTTCGCTCAAGGTGGCACCCTCGAGCATGACGGTGCCGGCGTAGGCACGGGCCATCCACAGGTTGGGGGCGTTGGGGCTGGGGTTGATCCAGGTCCGTTCGCCGAGTGGCCAGCCGTAGCCGGGGGCGGCGTCGGGTTGCCAGCCATGCATTTCGATGACGCGATAATCGACGTCGAGCTTGAGCGTGGCGATGAACCAGTGGCCGAGTTCGCCCATGGTCAGGCCGTGGCGCATCGGCATCGGGCCGGCGCCGACGAAGCTTTCCCAGCCTTGGCGCAGGGTCAGGCCTTCGACCGGGCGGCCAGCCGGGTTGGGGCGGTCGAGCACCCAGACCGTTTTGCCATGTTTGGCGGCAGCTTCCAGCACGTAGCGTAGCGTCGTGATGAAGGTGTAGATGCGGCAGCCGAGGTCCTGCAGATCGACGAGCAGGACGTCGAAAGTGTCCATCATGGCGTCGGTCGGCCGGCGCACTTCGCCGTACAGGCTGAAAATCGGGATGCCGAGCTGCGGGTCGAGGAAGTCGGGTGACTCGACCATGTTGTCCTGCTTGTCGCCGCGCAGGCCGTGCTGCGGGCCGAAGGCGGCGCTCAGTTTGATATCGGGCAGGGCGGCCAGGGCGTCGAGCGAGTGCCTCAGGTCGGCGGTGACCGAGGCCGGGTGGGCGAGCAGGGCGATGCGTCGGCCGGCCAGCGGGCGGCGCAGGGCGGGGTCGGCGATCAGGCGGTCGATGCCGAAGAGGACGGTCTGGGTCATGGCGTGTTTCGCTTCAGGGTCAAGGCAAAGCTCTGACGGACGTGGAAATCGGGCTGGGCGGCGCAATGCGCCAGTGCCCAGTAGCTTTTGCTGCCGTCGGCAGCTTCGATGATGGCGGTGAGGCCGAGTTGCAGCGCCTTGCCGGGCGGCAGCAGGGCGGAGGGGATCATGGCGCGCAGTTCGAAACCATCGGTCAGCGGGGTGAAACTGAGTTGCGGCTTGGCCTTGGGGGCGAAGGCTTCGTCGCGTTCCCGGTAGCCGGTGAAACGATAGGCCGCCCACTGGCCGGAGGGCGAGAAATTGAATTCGCGATAGCAGACGCCGTCTTCCATCACGAAGGCTTCGCAGCAGGTGTGCTGCCACAGGCAGTCGGCCGGGCCGGCTGGTTGTAGCGCCGGAAGGCGGATGCCGGTGATCGGACAAGTGATGCGATAGCCCAGGATCAGTCCGCAATCGTCTGTTGTCGTGGCGGCGACTTCAATGCCGCACGACAGCGCGCAGGCGGCGGCCGGGTGGCTGAGCAGGAGGGCAGTTTTCGGGGCAGACAAGGCGGGAGCGAGAGGCAAAATGGTCGGCAGGCCGTACTTTAACTGCTTGTTTCAGACGATGTTACGGTCAACCGGAAAAAACGGCCAAAATCAAGGCGCACCCTTGGTCGACGAATGCTTTTGGAGTAAGTTACCGGCTTTCAGAAAACACTTTCCGGGAGAGAAAAGTGACGCCGCTGCGTATCAACCTAGAACAAGAAGACATTCCGACTCACTGGTACAACGTGGTTGCCGATATGGTCAATCCGCCGGCGCCGCCACTCGGTCCCGATGGCAACCCGGTGCCGCCGGAAGCGATGGGCGCGATTTTCCCCGGCCCGATTCTCGAACAGGAAATGTCGGCTGAGCGCTGGATCGCCATTCCCGAAGAAGTCCGCCAGATCTACGCGCTTTGGCGTCCCGCCCCGCTCTGCCGGGCCCTGCGTCTCGAACAGGCGCTCGGCACGCCAGCCAAGATTTTCTACAAATACGAAGGCGTCTCGCCGGCCGGTTCGCACAAGCCGAATTCGGCCGTGCCGCAGGCCTATTTCAACAAGATCGCCGGCACCAAGCGGCTGACCACCGAAACCGGCGCCGGCCAGTGGGGCTCGTCGATCGCCTTTGCCGGCCAGATGTTCGGCCTGCCGGTGCGCGTCTTCATGGTCAAGGTCAGCTACGAGCAGAAGCCTTTCCGCCGTTCGATGATGCAGACCTGGGGCGCCGAAGTCTTCGCCAGCCCGAGCAACCTGACCAACGCCGGCCGTGCTGCGCTGGCCGCCGACCCCGACAACCAGGGCTCGCTCGGCCTGGCCATTTCGGAAGCCGTTGAAGAAGCTGCGGCCGATCCCGGCACCTGCTACACGCTCGGCTCCGTGCTCAACCACGTGCTGCTGCACCAGTCGGTTATCGGCCTTGAAGCCAAGAAGCAGTTCGATAAGATCGGCCTCTATCCGGACGTGATTTTCGGGCCCTGCGGCGGTGGTTCGAGTTTCGGCGGCATCGCCTTCCCCTTCCTCGCCGACAAGGCGGCTGGCGACAAGCGCGCCACCAATCTGCGTTGCGTTGCGGTTGAGCCGACTTCCTGCCCGACGCTGACCAAGGGCCACTACGCCTACGACTACGGCGACGTCTCCGGGTACACGCCGATCATGAAGATGTACACCCTCGGCCACGACTTCATGCCCCCCGGCATCCACGCCGGCGGCCTGCGCTACCACGGCGATTCGCCGCTCGTTTCGCAGCTGCTCCACGAAGGGCAGATCGAGGCGCTGGCCGTGCCGCAGGTGGCAACCTTCGAAGCTGGCGTCCAGTTCGCCCGGGCTGAAGGCATCATCCCGGCGCCGGAGTCCTGCCACGCCATCCGCGCCGCCATCGACGAGGCGCTCAAGTGCAAGATCACCGGCGAAGCGAAGACCATCCTGTTCAGCCTGACCGGCCATGGTCACTTCGACATGGCGTCCTACGACAAGTACTTCTCCGGCAAACTCGAAGACTACGATTACCCGGAAGCGGCCATCGCCGAATCGTTGAAACACTTGCCCAAGGTAGGCTGAATCCGTGAAAGCCCTCGTCTTCCTGCTCGTTCTCGCCAACCTGCTGTTCTACGCCTTCAGCGAAGGCTACTTCGGGCGACCGGACAATCCGGATGCCGGGCGCGTCGAGCAGCAGGTCCTGCCCGAGCGCATGCGCATCGTCTCGCGCGGCGAGGCGCCGGGGGCGCCGCTCGTTAAACCCGAGCCAGTCGCTCCGGCAGTCGTCCCGGCTGCGGAAACCCCGGGGAATGCCGAGGGGCCCGCGCCGAACTTGCCTGAACCGGCCCCGGAAGCCAAGGCGGAAAAAGCGCAAGTCGCTGGCGCGGCCGAAGTGGTCGACAAACCACAGGTTTGTCTGACCTGGCGTCCCTTGCCGCTGGTCGATGCCGACCGTCTGTCAGTACTGCTGGCCAAGCGTTTTGGCGATTACAAGGTGACCCGGAAAGTCGTCGCCTCGGAAGGCAGTGGCTGGTGGGTGTTCATTCCGCCGCAGCCTACCAAGGCCGAAGCCGAAAGGAAGTCGACGGAATTGCGCGAACTCGGCGTGACGGAGTTCTTTATCGTTCAGGATGAGCTCAATCGCAACGCTATTTCGCTCGGCGTGTTCTCCTCCGAAAAAGGCGGGCAGGACAAGCTGGCCGAGTTGAAAGCCAAAGGGGTCCGCTCGGCGCAGGTCGCGCCGCGTCCGGGCAAGGACAGCCTGGTTACGCTGCAGGCGCGCGGGCCGGTTGGCGACAAGGTCGAGCTGATCGGCGCCGTTGGCCGCCTTCTGCCCAAGGCCGACACGCTGGCCTGTAAATGAGCCAATACGTCGTCGGCCTGACCGGCGGAATCGGCAGTGGCAAAAGCACCGTTGCCGACCTGTTCGTCGAGCAGGGGGCGGGCTTGGTCGATTCCGACGCGATCGCCCGCGAACTGACGCTGACTGGCGGCGCAGCCATGCCGGCACTGACGGCAGAATTCGGCCCGGAAATCCTGACGACCGATGGCGCGCTCGACCGGGTGGCGATGCGCCAGTTGGCCTTCGCCGATCCATCGGCGAGAAGCCGGCTTGAAGGCATCCTGCATCCGCTGATTCGCCAGATATCGGCCGAACGCTGCCAGGCGGCGACCGAACCCTATGTCATTCTTGCCGTGCCGCTCCTGGTTGAGTCGGGAAATTACCGCCAACGCTGCGACCGAATCCTCGTCGTCGATTGCCCGGAAAGCCTGCAAATAGAGCGTGTCATGACACGGAACGGGCTCTCGGCAGAAGAGGTCAAAGCGATCATGGCGGCGCAGGCAACGCGCCAGCAACGGCTGGCCGTGGCCGACGATGTTGTGGTCAATGATTCCGATCGGGAGAAAATTGTTGAACAGGTCAAAATGCAGCATGCGAAATATCTAGCACTTTTGGCTGAAAAACTTAAAGCAAGCTGTTGAGATTTGAATGCAAATGGCTCAGAATAAACAAAATTTTCCGTTTTCTCGGACACCGGCCGCGTGATCACCTACGAATACCCGTTTAATGAACGCATCCGCACGCTGCTGCGTCTGGAAGATTTGTTCGAAAAAACGGCGTATTTCGCACAGGAAGAAGGCGCCCTCGAGCACCACGCGGCGCTGCTTTCCCTGTTCGAAATCCTTGAGGTGGCTGGTCGTGCCGACCTCAAGATGGACCTCATCCAGGAACTCGAACGGCAGCGTCAAACGCTGCTCGCCTTCCGCAACAACCCGGAAATTTCCGAAGAAGCGCTGTCCGGCGCCCTCTACGAAATCGAGCAGTCGTCGGCCGCGCTGCTCGGCATGACTGGCAAGATCGGTCAATACCTGCGTGAAAACGACTGGCTCATGAGCATCAAGAGCCGGGCTGCCATTCCCGGCGGCGTCTGCGAATTCGACCTGCCGTCCTACCACTGGTGGCTGCATCGCCCGGCCGATGTCCGGCGCAGCGCGCTGGAGGGTTGGACCAAGCCGATGCTGCCCTTGCGCGATGCAGCGGCCATCGTTTTGCGCCTGCTGCGCTCAAGCGGTCGGCCGAAAAGCTACTCGGCGACCAATGGCCAGTTTCAGCTCAATCTCGGCGGGTCCGCCGCGCAGATGGTGCGCGTTACAGTCAGCGTCGACGAGCAGGCAATTCCCGAAGTCAGCGCCAACAAATATTTTCTGAACATCCGTTTCACCAAGCCGCCGGCCGGTGAACTCAAGTCGCGTAGCTGCGAACGCGACGTTCCCTTCGACCTGACTTTTTGTAATCTGTAATGGCCGTGCGCAAGGTCCGCTGTCCGCAATGCGGCGAAGACGCCATCTGGGCCCCGGAAAATCCGTGGCGCCCGTTCTGTTCCGAACGTTGCAAACAGATCGACCTCGGTTGCTGGGCCAGCGATTCCTATCGCATCGGCGGTGCGGTCAGCGATGAAGAGGCCGGGACGCCCGGCCTCGACTTTCCGGATCAGCCGACGCGCTGATTTCGGCCATCCGGCGACCTTCCACGGTCAACCGGAAATTTTGCCCAAAATTGAAAGGCCCTGGAGGCAGGAACTACCAGCCGCGCATCAGTGCAATGCCATGGGCTCCGCGCTCTTGCGCTTCCGCCAGCATGTCGGGCTTCATGCCGCCCAAAGCCAGCACCGGTAGTGTGTTGCCCGCCACCTGTCTGGCAAATTCCGGCCAGCCCAGACCGGAGACGTCGGGATGGCTGGGCGTCGCCAGCACCGGGCTGAGCAGCGCGTAGTCGAGGCCAAGCTCGTCGGCCCGGGTAATTTCTGCTGCGTTGTGGCAGGAGGCGCCAACCCACGTGAAGTCGGGGCGCTGCGCGCAGGCGGCCAGTTTGGCCGACGATAGATGGATGCCATCGGCGCCGACCTGGCGGGCGATGTCTTCGTCGTCATTGATGACGACCAGAGCGCCATGGCTATGTGCCAGTCGGCAAACGGCTTCGGCCAGCCACAGGCGCTGCGCCGGAGCCCAACCCTTGTCGCGCACCTGTATCAGCCGCAGCCCGGCCTTGAGGGCCTCTTCCAGCCGTTCCAGCTGGCGCTCGGTGCCTTCCGTCTCGGCATTGGTGATTGCCATCGTCGTCGGCAGCGACAGGGCTTTCAGAATGGGGTCATTGGCCGGCAGGATGGGGGCGACGGTGGCTGCTTCGCCCATTCGTTGCCATTCGACGGCTGAGTGTTCGAGCGGGGCCGTGATGCCGATTTCACCGCCCCACTCCGTGACCCGCCAGAAGTTCAGGCGCACTGTGGCGTGCGGGTAGGTGAATTGCCGGGTCAGCCACGGCGAGCAGGCGGTGACGGTGATGCCGAGTTCTTCCTGCAACTCGCGAATGAGCGCGTCGCGGACACTTTCGCCGGGCTCGACCTTGCCGCCGGGAAATTCCCAGTAGCCGGCGTAAACCTTGCCCTCCGGGCGCTGGGCGAGCAGGAATTCGCGGCCGTCGGCGCGCAGCATGACGGCGGCCGCGACTTCGACGATCTTGCTCACTTGGATTTCTTTCGCGATGCCTTCTGGCGTCCGGCCAGATCACGGGCGAACTGCCAGGCGACGCGGCCGGAACGTGAACCACGGCTCAGTGCCCAGTTCAGCGCCTCGCGTTCGCTGGCGGCAATGACTTCTTCGGCCACGCCAAGCTGGCGCGCCCAGTGATTGGCGATGGCCAGATAGTCGTCCTGGCTGAACGGGTAGAAGGAAATCCACAGGCCGAAGCGCTCGGACAGCGAGATTTTTTCCTCGGTGGTTTCGCCAGGATGGATTTCGTCGTCGACGCGATGCGTTTCGAGGTTTTCCGAAAAATATTCGGGCATCAGGTGGCGGCGGTTTGACGTGGCGTAGATCAGGACGTTGTCCGGCGGCGCGGCGATTGAGCCGTCGAGCACCGATTTGAGCGCCTTGTACGCCGTCTCGCCAGCCTCGAACGAAAGATCGTCGCAAAAAATGATGAATTTTTCCGGTCGACCGTCGAGAAGATCGACGATGTCTGCCAGATCAATCAGGTCTTCCTTGTCCACTTCGATCAGGCGCAGACCCTTGCCCGAATATTCGTTGAGCACAGCCTTGACCAGCGATGACTTGCCGGAGCCACGGGTGCCGGTCAGCAGCACGTTGTTGGCGGCCTTGCCGGCGACGAACTGGCGCGTATTGGCGGTGATGCGCTCCTTTTGGTCGTCGATGTTCTCGAGATCGGACAGGCGGATCGGGTGCGGGTGGCGCACCGCCTGCAGCCAGCCCCGGCCGTTGCTCTTGCGCCAGCGGAAAGCGACGGCGGACTGCCAGTCAGGAGCTTGCTGGAGCGGCGGCAGGGAGGCTTCAAAGCGAGCCAGTACCGCTTCGGTGCGGGCGAGCAGACGTTCCAGGGAGGGAGTGTTGGGCATGGTGGCAGGTATACTTCGCGGCAAATTGCGAACTCTAGCGAAACCCATGCGAAAAATCCAAACGGCAGCCCTTTTATTTCTCTCCATCCTGGTCGGCTGTTCTACCGTGCCGCCCAGTGTTGCCCCGGCCGCCTGCGCCCCGTGCCCGGCCTGTGCTGTCTGCCCGGCCGTGGTGCCTGCCGCTTCGACAACCCCTCCGGTATTTACGCGCTCGTTTCAGCCCGCTGGCTGGGGCGATCTGCCCGGCTGGTCCGCTGACGATGTGGCCGCAGCCTGGCCAGCTTTCCTGCAGTCCTGCCGCGGTGTCGGCAGCAAGCCGAATGGCGCCGGCTGGAAGCGCGTCTGCGATCTGGCGCGGGCGGCTGATGGCAAGCCCGGCCACGATCCACGCCGTTTCTTCGAGCAGCATCTGAAACCCTACGCCGTTGCCAACGGTGATGGCGCCACCAGCGGCATGATCACCGGCTACTACGAGCCGCTGTTGCAGGGTAGCCGCTTGCGCCGCAAAGGCTACGAGCAGCCGGTGCGTGGCGTCCCAGACGACCTGCTGACCATCGACCTGTCGGCCGTCTTTCCCGAGCTGAAAGACAAGCGTGTGCGCGGCCGGCTGGAGGGCAACAAGGTTGTGCCCTACTGGTCGCGCGCCGAAATTGTGGCGCGTGGTGAAAATCTGCCCGGAAAACCCCTGCTCTACGTCGACGATGCCGTCGAACTCTTCTTCCTGCAGGTCCAGGGTTCTGGCCGCGTCAAGCTGGCCGACGGCAGCATGGTTCGGCTCAACTACGCCGACCAGAACGGGCATCCCTATCAGTCCATCGGCAAGGCGCTGGTCGAGCGCGGTGAGTTGAAGCTCGAAGAGGCATCGATGCAGGGCATTCAGGCCTGGGCACGGGCCAATCCGTCACGCCTGGACAATCTGCTCAATACCAACCCGAGCTATGTCTTTTTCCGCGAAGTGCCAAATAGTCAGGACGGCCCGATCGGCGCCCTGGGCGTGCCGCTCACTGCCGAGCGCAGTATTGCCGTCGATCCGCGTTCGGTGCCGCTCGGTTCGCCGGTCTTCCTGGCGACCACCCGGCCGAATACGGCAACGGCAATGAACCGCCTGGTCATGGCGCAGGATACCGGCGGGGCAATCAAGGGGGCTGCGCGCGCCGACTTCTTCTGGGGCTTCGGCAAGGAAGCCGGCGAGCAGGCCGGGCGAATGAAACAGAGTGGCCGCTTGTGGGTTCTATTGCCGGTCGAGCTTGCCCCGAAATAAGGCGCCGACGCACCGTTATCGAGCGACGGCTTGTTAATCTGCACACCAATGGTGCAAATAAGTTGTTATGGCATTTGGTAATGCACTGATTTGTAACATTATTGGCGCACTGGAATGGTGCTTGCTTTTCGCCTTCCCATTCTTTGATTGAGGGGGGTTCATGGAAGCGTATCAATCCAGCAGCAATGTGTTGTTCATCCTGCTCGGCGCCATCATGGTGCTGGCTATGCATGCGGGCTTCGCCTTCCTTGAGGTCGGCACGGTTCGCAAGAAGAATCAGGTCAACGCACTGGTCAAGATCCTCAGCGATTTTGGCGTGTCCACCGTGGCTTACTTCTTCGTCGGCTACAGCATCGCCTACGGCGTGAATTTCTTCAGCGGCGTCGAGACGCTGATGGAGAAAAACGGCTTCGAGTTGACCAAGTTCTTCTTCCTGCTCACCTTTGCAGCGGCAATCCCGGCCATCATTTCCGGCGGTATCGCCGAACGCGCCAAGTTCAACCCGCAGCTGATCGCCACCTTCATGCTGGTCGGTTTCGTCTATCCCTTCTTCGAAGGTATTGCCTGGAATCAGGCCTTCGGCGTCCAGGTCTGGCTCAAGGCAAGTTTTGGCGCGGAGTTCCACGACTTTGCCGGCTCTGTCGTCGTTCATGCCATGGGCGGCTGGATCGCACTGCCCGCCGTACTCCTGCTCGGTGCACGCCACGGTCGCTACAACAAGGACGGCCGGATTTCGGCGCACCCGCCTTCATCCATTCCTTTCCTTGCGCTCGGCGCCTGGATTCTGACGGTCGGCTGGTTTGGCTTCAACGTGATGAGCGCCCAGACCCTCGACAAGATTTCCGGTCTGGTCGCCCTCAACTCGCTGATGGCGATGGTCGGTGGCACGCTGGTCGCTCTCGTTGCCGGCAAGAATGACCCGGGCTTCCTGCACAACGGCCCGCTGGCCGGTTTGGTTGCCGTCTGTGCCGGTTCAGATCTGATGCACCCGATTGGTGCACTGGTTGTCGGCGGCGTGGCCGGCGGACTGTTCGTGATGATGTTCACTTTGGTGCAGAACCGCTGGAAGATCGACGACGTTCTCGGTGTCTGGCCGCTGCACGGCATGTGTGGCGCCTGGGGCGGCATCGCGGCCGGTATTTTTGGCAGCAAGGCTTTGGGCGGGGCGGGGGGCATAGCCTTCATGCCGCAATTGATCATGACTGCAATGGCCATCGTGGTCGCGGTGATTGGCGGCACGCTGGTCTATGGCACCCTCAAGGCGACCATGGGTTTGCGCCTTGATCAGGAAGAGGAATACGAGGGAGCTGACCTCAGTATTCACCGAATTACGGCTACGCCGGAGCGCGAACCGAACTGGTGATTTTTGATAGGAAACAATTAAGTCTGTCGGAATGACAGGTGGGAGCCGAGAGGCTCCCTTTTTAATTGGCGCGCCAAAAAAGGCGATCTTTTTTTTGCGCCAATTCCTTGAGCGAATAGCCTCCACCAAAGGGACGTCAGCGCGGGCTGCAATTTGCAATTGGCATGTCGCTCGGGGTAAATTCGACGCCTTCCCGCTTGAGTTGAGGAGTTTCAAGATGCGCTATCTGGCCAAGGTTGTTCTCGCTTGCGCAGTGTTTTGTGCCGCTCAGGTTAATGCCGAGCCTGTTGTTCCAGGTCTGAGACTTCAGGAGGGCGCGACATACAACTGGGTTTCCGTGAACGAGCGAGCAAGCGACTCAGCAAAGGGGAGGCAGGCATCCAAAGCGACTACGCCTGTCTCTCTCCTGGTTCTCAAGGCAAGCAAGGATGCTTTCCTGCTTGAACTCGGCTATGGCAAGAGCGAACTGGCCATGCCGGCGGAGAACCCCGAGGCTCTGCGATTTTTGAATGATGTTCAGGAAATCGTGCAGTCCCTCAAGTTCCGGGTCGTCGTGGATAACCGTGGCCAGATTCTGGATCTGCAAAATTTTGAGGAGGTTCAGCTTGCAGTCAAGGGGCTGATCGACAAGCTGGCCGCCTCGGCCAAGAATGGTCTGCCGGAGCAAGTAAAAAACCAGTTGCAGGCGATGTTCAGTACCAAGCAGGCCATCGTGGGAGCAATGCTGAAGGACTTGCCGCTTCTTTTTGTCGGTGCTACGGCAGATCCAAATGCCAGTGTGCCGGTCAAGTTCGAGTCAGAAATTGCCAATCCTTTTGGTGGCGCTCCATTCAGGACATCGGGCGTAACAACTGTTTCGAGGCAGCCTGGCAACAAAAGCGTTCTCCAGTTGGAAACCTTGCAGTCAGTCAAGGCAGAATCGGTTGCTCAGCTCATTTCCCAGATGGCGCAAGGCAAGATGAGCAAAACCGACGAAGAGAACATGAGGAAACAGCTAAATGGGATGAGCATCAAGGACAATCTGAAAGCAACTATTGATCTCAATACCGGCTTGTCCAGCCACGTCCGGTTTGTCAGAACGACCACCCTGCAGAATACAAAACGGGTCGATAGCAGGGAGTTCTTGCTGGTCAAGTAGGCGGCCGGAGGGGCTTGGTTGGGCTTTTACACTGGTAGAAGCGGGGGATGCGGGAGCTTGGCGGTTCGATGACTTATGCCTCTGGCACCCGAGAGACTCAATCGTTTGCCTTCCCCCCGGAATAGAGCGGCCTGACATGTTCGGGCCGTATTTGTCTGCAGCTGTGATTTTCTTCACTGACCGATTTTCCGCCTGGCCATATCCTGAAACTGAAGCGGGGAAGTCGAGTTACCAAACGATGCCGAAGCGAGGTGTGCGATGGTCGTGAAGAATGAGAAACGAATGGGTGATGATCGCCGCGCCCGCGAATTCGGCCCGCCGGATGGTTGGCGTGAACGTCGCAAGAGCGTGGAGAGGCGGCTGGTGAGGGTTGATGAGATTCCGTTTTCGGAATGGCTGGCCTATCGGCCGGTGCGGGCCGAGACTGAAACGCAAAAATAATACGGTTTGTGAAACAAAAAGGCCTCGCCAGATTGCGAGGCCTTTTTGTTTATCGGGGCGGGACTATTCTTCCCGCTCGTAAACGACGTCGGAGCGGCGATTTTCAGCCCAAGACTCTTCGTCGTGGCCGGTCTTTTTCGGGTTGCTGGCGCCCAGCGTTTTGATGGTGATCTGTTTTTTTCGTGCGCCGTGACTGGCCAGCGTGGCGCGCACATTTTCGGCGCGCTTCAGTCCCAGTTGGTGGTTGTAAGCAGCGCTGCCGCGTTCGTCCGCGTTGCCTTCAATGCGCACGCGCGCCTTGGGGTGCTCGGCCAGATAGCTGGCGTGGGCACGTAGCGCCGGGTCGTAGTCGGCTTTGACGGTGGCGTTGTTGAGGTCGAAATAGACGCTGCGCTGGGTGCGCAGGCCGACCGGATCCATTTTCATTGGCGCTTCTGGCGCCGCACTCGCGGTCGCGGTCAGCGGAGCGGGGCTGGCGGCGGGCAGGCTGGAGCCCGGCTGAAGTTCGGCTGGCACCGGTTTGCCGAGCAGACCGGGGTGCACCTTGAGCGGGCCGCTTTGCGAGATGTGCTTGCTTGGCGGAATCTCGCTTTTGAAGGCGGCGCAGGCGGTAAGCGTTGTGGAAAGGAGGAGAGCGATAGGCAGGGAAGCGCGCATCTTGTTTTTTCGGCGGCGTGAGGAAGCTCGAATCATAGCCCCTCGCATGGTCGGCGAATAGTCTTGTCAGCGGATGGATGGATGACGAGCGCAAGGTCAATTTACTCATTGGAATAAGTAAATTCACATTTCATCTTTGTGGTTATAAGTGGCTCGGATAGATTCGCTTCCATTGTCCTTCGAGGTGAACCATGACCCAATTCCGCAAATCCATCGTTTCCGTTCTGTTGTCTCTGGTGGCGAGTGCCGCGCTGGCTGACGCCACCTTGCTCAATACGTCCTACGACGTCGCCCGCGATGTGTACAAGGATTACAACCCCTTGTTCCAGAAATACTGGAAGGCGAAGACGGGCGAAAGCATCGAGCTGAAGCAGTCGCACGGCGGTTCGACCAAGCAGGTGCGGGCTGTCGCTGATGGTCTGGAAGCCGATGTGGTGACCATGAACCAGGCCAACGACATCGAGTTTCTGGCCGACAAGGGACTGGTCGCCAAGGACTGGGCGAAGAAATTCCCGAACAATGCGTCGCCTTACACCTCGACAATGGTTTTCATCGTCCGCAAGGGCAACCCGAAGGCGATCAAGGACTGGTCCGATGTTGCCGGGCCGGGCGTGCAGATGATCATTCCGCATCCGAAGAACACCGGTAACGGCCGCAACACCTATCTGTCGGCGTGGGCTTGGGCGCTCAGGCAGCCGGGTGGCAACGATGCCAGGGCCCAGGAGTTCCTCGGCAAGCTGTTGAAGAACGCCCCGTTGTTCGCCGCCGGCGGCCGCGATGCGACGACGACTTTCATGCAACGCAAGATGGGCGACGTGCTGATCACCTTCGAATCCGAAGCCGAAATGATCGCCAAGGAGTTTGGCAAGGGCGAATTCGAGGTGGTCTATCCGAGCCTGACGATGCAGACTGACTTCCCGGTGGCTTTGGTCGAGAAGGTCGTCGACAAGAAGGGCACGCGCAAGCAGGCCCAGGCTTATCTGGAATATCTGTGGTCAAAGGACGGTCAGGAAAATGCCGCGCAGAATTACCTGCGGCCGCGGGATGCCGAACTGCTCAAGAAGTACACGGCTTCCTTCCCGGCCGTGAAGACCTTTACCGTCGATGAAGTCTTCGGTGGCGCCAACAAGGCTTTCGCCACGCACTTCAAGGATGGCGGCAGCTTCGACCAGATCTACGTTGCCAAGTAAGCGCTAACGCTACCGTTGGGCGGGCCGCTTGAACTTCGGTCCGGCCCGTTCCCACGGTCAACCGGAAATTTTGGCAAAAATTGAAATCCATGGCGGCAAAAACTCACCGCGTGTTGCCCGGCTTTGGCCTGGCGCTGGGCTACACGCTGGTCTATCTCTCGATCCTGATCCTGCTACCGCTCGGCGGCATGATCCTCAAGGCTTCCGAACTCGGCTTCGGGCAGATTATCGACATCGCCCTTGGCGAGCGCTCGCTGGCGGCCTTTCGCGTCACCTTCGGCGCTTCGTTTCTGGCCGCCGCGATCAACGCCTTTTTCGGCCTGATCGTCGCCTGGGTCCTCGTGCGCTACCCATTTCCCGGCAAGCGCTTTGTCGATGCGCTGGTCGATCTGCCTTTCGCCTTGCCGACTGCCGTCGCCGGCATCACGCTGGCCACGCTGTATGCCGGCAATGGCTGGCTCGGCCAGTATCTTGAACCGCTCGGCATCAAGGTCGCCTACACGCCGCTCGGTATCGTTTTTGCACTGACTTTCATCACGCTACCCTTTGTCGTGCGCACGCTACAGCCGGTGATCGAGGACATCGAAACCGAAGTCGAGGAGGCCGCCGCCTCGCTCGGCGCCTCTCGCTGGCAGACCTTCGTCAAAGTCATTTTCCCGGCCATTTTCCCAGCCCTGCTCACCGGCTTCGCGCTGGCTTTTGCCCGTGCTGTCGGCGAATACGGCTCGGTGATCTTCATCGCCGGCAACCTGCCGCTGATTTCCGAAATCACGCCCCTGCTCATCATTTCCAAGCTTGAGCAATACGACGTACTCGGCGCTACGGCGCTGGCCGTCGTCATGCTCGGCCTGTCCTTCATCCTGCTGCTCAGTGTCAATCTGCTGCAATGGTGGACGGCCAATCGCCACAAGAACAACGAGCCACTCGAAGTGGCGGCGGCCAAGGCCAGCGGGGTGGCGGCATGAAGTCAACGCGCGCCACGCAGGAACCGGCTTGGGTCCGCTATGGGCTGCTGACGGTCGGCCTTGGCTTCCTGTTCTTTTTCCTCGGCTTGCCGCTCGTCGCCGTCTTTGTTGAAGCGCTGGCCCAGGGCATTCCGGTCTATCTCGAAGCGCTCAAGGAGCCAGAAACCGCCTCGGCAATCGGTTTGACCATAGGCATCGCGCTTGCCGTGTTGCCCTTCAACATCGCCTTCGGCGTCGCTGCTGCCTGGGCCATCGCCAAGTTCGAGTTTCGCGGCAAGAGCCTGCTCATCACGCTGATCGACCTGCCTTTCGCGGTCAGCCCGGTCGTCGCCGGCCTGATCTTCATTTTGCTCTTCGGCTCGCAGGGAACCTTCGGCAACTGGCTCTCCGAACACGATATCAAGATCATCTTCGCCGTGCCGGGGATGATCCTCGCTACGCTGTTCATTACCTTTCCCTTCATCGCCCGCGAACTGATCCCGCTCATGCAGGCGCAGGGCAAGGACGAGGAAGAGGCGGCGGTGTCACTCGGCGCTTCCGGCTTCCAGATGTTCTGGCGCGTGACCTTGCCCAACATCAAGTGGGGCCTGCTTTATGGCGTGATCCTGTCGAATGCCCGGGCGATGGGCGAATTCGGCGCCGTGTCGGTCGTTTCCGGGCACATCCGCGGCGAGACCAACACGCTGCCGCTGCACGTTGAAATTCTCTACAACGAATACAACGCCATCGGCGCCTTCGCTGCCGCGTCCATCCTCGCCCTGCTTGCCCTGGTCACGCTGGTCGCCAAGACTATCGTCGAGTGGCGGATGAAAAAAGAAACCGAAATGCTGAACGCGGTGCTGGCACCGGAGAAAACCTGATGAGTATCGAAATCCGCAACATCTCCAAGCGCTTCGGCAATTTCGTCGCGCTCGACAACATCAATCTCGACATCCCGACCGGTGAACTGGTCGCCCTGCTCGGCCCCTCCGGCTGCGGCAAGACGACCCTGCTGCGCATCATCGCCGGCATGGAAAGCGCCGATCAGGGTGAAATCCTCTTTTCCGGCGCCGAGGCCACTCACCTGCATGCTCGTGACCGCAATGTCGGTTTCGTCTTCCAGCACTACGCGCTGTTTCGCCACATGACGGTATTCGAGAACGTCGCCTTCGGTCTGCGCGTCAAGCCGCGCAAGGAAAGGCCGTCGGACGCCGACATCAAGCGCCGGGTCATGGAACTGCTTGGTCTCGTCCAGCTCGACTGGCTGGCCGACCGCTACCCGTCGCAACTGTCCGGTGGCCAGCGTCAGCGTATCGCGCTGGCCCGCGCCCTGGCCGTCGAACCCAAGGTGCTGCTGCTCGACGAACCGTTCGGCGCCCTCGACACCAAAGTGCGTAAGGAACTCCGCCGCTGGCTGCGTCGTCTGCACGACGACATGCACATCTCGTCGGTTTTCGTCACCCACGACCAGGAAGAAGCGCTGGAAGTGGCCGACCGCGTCGTCGTCATGAACCACGGCAAGATCGAGCAGATCGGCTCGCCCGACGAGGTCTATTCCAGCCCGGCCTCGCCATTCGTTTACCAGTTCCTCGGCAACGTGAACGTCTTTCACAGCCGCCAGCAGGGCGCCTACGCCGAGGTCGAGCGCGGCGAAGCGGCTGAAAAGGCAACCGCCTTTGTCCGCCCGCACGATATCGACATCACCCATCAACCGGCCGAGGAAGGCTTGCAGGCCACTGTCCAGCACGTCCATCCAATCGGCCCGGTGGTTCGTATCGAACTGCTGCACGGTAGCGAAATCGTCGAAGTCGAGCTGTCGCGCGAACGGCATGAAACGCTGCAACTGGCGGCCGGCCAGTCAGTGTGGTTTCGGCCGCGCCAGATGAAGGTGTTCGGCGCCGATGCATTGCCACGGTCAGCGCCGGAAAAGCAGGCATTTTTGTTCTGATCCAGATCGGGGAAGGGCGTCACGGGCGGATGCTATAATCAGCGCCCATTTCGTGCGCGCCAGCCCTATCCGGTGATTTTTACCCTCGGCATCAACCATCATTCCGCGCCGCTCGCCATCCGCGAGCGGGTAGCGTTTGGCGCCGACAAACTGGGCCACGCCCTGGGCGACCTGACGCGCGACCGGCCGGTCCGCGAGGTGGCGATTCTGTCTACCTGCAACCGCACCGAGATCTACTGCTCGGCCGAATCTCCGGATGTCGTCATCGACTGGCTGGCGCACTACCACCAGGTCAGTCGCGAAGAAATTGCCCCCTACATCTATACCCACGACCAGCCAGAAGCCATCCGCCACGCCTTTCGCGTCGCCAGCGGCCTCGATTCGATGGTCATCGGTGAGCCGCAGATTCTCGGCCAGATGAAGGATGCGGTGCGCGCGGCCGAAGAAAACGGCACGCTCGGCACGCAGTTGCACAAGCTTTTCCAGCGCTCATTTTCAGTCGCCAAGGAAGTGCGCAGCACGACGGCCATCGGCGCCAACATCGTCTCGATGGCTGCCGCCGGCGTCCATCTGGCCGAACGCATTTTCGAATCGGTTGCCGGCCAGCGCATCCTGTTCATCGGTGCCGGCGAAATGATCGAACTGTGCGCCGCCCACTTCTGCGCTGGCAAACCCAAGCAGGTCACCATCGCCAACCGGACGGTCGAGCGGGCGCGTGCCCTGGCTGAGCAATACGGCGGTACGGCCATTCGCCTGGACGAACTGGGCGAGCATCTGGCCGCCCACGACATTGTCGTTTCCTGCACCGGCAGCCCCTTGCCGATCATTGGCCTGGGCATGGTTGAGCGGGCGATCAAGACGCGCCGGCACCGGCCGATCTTCATGGTCGATCTCGCCGTGCCGCGTGATATCGAAGAAGAAGTCGGTCAGCTTGACGACGTGTTTCTGTATACCGTCGACGACCTGGCGCAGGTTGTCGAAAGTGGCCTGGAGTCACGGCAGGCGGCAGTGGTCGATGCCGAAGCGATCATTGCCACCCGAGTGCAGGATTTCCTGGGTTGGCTGGCGTCGCGCGACACGGTGCCGGTCATTCGCTCATTGCGCGATTCGGCCGAACGCATGCGCCGCCACGAGATGGAGCATGCGATAAAGTTGCTGGCCAAGGGTGAGGCACCGGAAAAGGTCCTCGAACACCTGTCGCAGCGCCTGACCAACAAATTCCTGCACGCCCCGACGCAGGCGCTGAATTCAGCTAACGACGGCGAACGGGCTGAATTGCAGGCCACGGTAAGTCGACTGTTCCATCTCCACGCTGGTGACTGAGAGTCCGCTTTCCGGCTCGGCGCGGAGCAGGCAGTTTCGGCCGCTGCGCTTGGCCTGAAGCAGGGCGGCATCGGCTGCCTGAATGATGCTCGACGAGGTGATGAAATAGGGCAGGGCGGCGATGCCGCAACTGAAGGTGGCACGCACCGAGCCTTGGGCATGCGCGTGAGGTAGCTCAGAGAAATCCTGGCGTATCTGGTCGAGCAGGGCGGTGGCCCGTTCCAGTTCGGTATCGGGCAGGGCAACGATGAACTCCTCGCCGCCGTAGCGCCCGATCAGGTCGGTGTTGCGCAGGCGGCCACGCAGTAGCCAGGACAGGCTGCGGATGACCTGGTCGCCGACCGGGTGGCCGAAGCGGTCATTGATCGATTTGAAACGGTCGATATCGATCATGGCGACAACCAGGCTACCGTCCGGCATGGCGTCGTGCATCATGCGTTCGATCTGATCCTTGGCCGTGGCGTGATTGAGCAGGCCGGTCAGGCTGTCGTGGCGGGTCGAGTGCAGCATTTCCCGGTAGCGCTGGATCTTGGTCTTGACCACCGCGGCGAGAATGATCGGATTGGTCGGCTTGGTCAGGAACTGGTCGCCGCCAAGGCGCAGGGCCTCAACCTGCTGCGCAATGTCGCTCTCGCTCGACAGGTAGATCACCGGCAGCGAATGGTATTCGGGAACCTGGCGCAGGGCGCTGGTGACTTCGACGCCGCTGCAGAAAGGCATGTACATGTCCATCAGGATGGCGTCGGGCTTGTATTCGGCAGCCGCTTCGAGCAGTAGCCGGGGGTCGCTGATGGCCCGGCTGTCGATGCCATGCTGGGATAACGAACGCCGAACATGGGCGATGGCGGTGGCCGAGTCTTCGACGATCAGCACGCGATGTGTCTCCTGATCCCGCGTCTGAGCCAGGTCGAGAATGCGTGACAAGACATCGCTGACCGTGTCGCCAAGCGGTACACAGGCATCGGCGCCGGCTCGCTGGAGCAGGACGATACTTTGCAGGTTGCTCGGCACGGACAGGCAATAGAAATAACTGCTCGGGAATTCGGTCCGCAAGGCCATGATGCTGGCAATCGCATTGGGCGGATAAGCCCGCCCCTCCTGCTCCGGGATGAACAGAAGGGCCAATGGCGGCTGGTCGGAACGCGGTGTTTCACCCCAGCGAAAGTGGCTAGGGGTGAAGCCAAAAAAGCTCAGTTGCTCGCTCAGCGTTTTCGTCGCCGGGTGGTTCGGTCGCGATACGATCACAATCCGGCGCAGTTGCTGGCAGGCATTTTCGCGCTCGGTCAGGTCGTCAGTCTGACGCCTTGTCGGGATGGCTGGCGTTTCGTGGCGGCGAAGTTCGGTCAGGATAATGATCAATTGCCGACTGATCGCATTCGCCTGATCGTGCGGGATGGGGTGCATGGAACTGTCACCGAACAGGGTCAGTGCAGTGTTTTCCAACTCCTGGCAGGCGCGGACCAGCCCCGGCAGATGCCGACGGTTGAGCTGCTCGGTCAGCCCGTTGAGCGACAGCGTGAATTCGACGAAAAGATCAACGTCGCCCTTGGCCCGATAGTCTTCCCAGCGCGACTCCAGGGTTGCCGCCAGCGCGATAAGGGAATGAGGAATGTGGGGCATCGATTGTTGATATCCGGAATCGGACGATTATGCTTGGCGAATCTGCCCGTGGCAATTGCCTTCCATCGCCGACGAACGGTGTTCTCGGGTACCATTACGCCCCCTTGAACCATTTGCTGACCGGCTTGTGATATGAAATCGAGCATCCGCCAAAAACTCGAACTGCTGGTCGATCGCCTCGACGAAATCGACCGCATGTTGTCGGCGCCGAGTACGGCCGGGGACATGGATCAGTTCCGCAAGCTGTCGCGGGAGCGCTCCGAAATCGAGCCGGTCATCGTCCAGTTCAATGCCTTCCGTCAGGCTGAAAACGATCTGGCTGAAGCCGAGGCAATGCGCGACGATCCGGAAATGCGCGACTTCGCCGAAGAGGAAATCGCCAGCGCCAAGGCGCGTCTGCCCGAACTCGAAATTGAGTTGCAGAAGTTGCTGCTGCCGAAGGACCCCAACGACGAGCGCAGCGTGCTGCTCGAAATCCGCGCCGGGACCGGCGGCGACGAGTCGGCACTGTTCGCCGGCGACCTGTTCCGCATGTACTCGCGCTACGCCGAACGCCAGCGCTGGCAGGTCGAAGTCATGTCGGCCAGCGAGTCGGAACTCGGCGGCTATCGCGAAATCATCTGCCGCCTGGCCGGCAGTGGCGCCTATTCGCGGCTCAAGTTCGAGTCCGGCGGTCATCGTGTCCAGCGCGTGCCGGAAACCGAAACGCAGGGCCGCATCCACACCTCGGCATGCACCGTGGCCGTGATGCCGGAGGTTGACGAGGTCGAGGACGTGAACCTCAACCCGGCCGACCTGCGCATCGATACCTTCCGCGCCTCGGGCGCCGGTGGTCAGCACATCAACAAGACCGACTCTGCCGTGCGCATCACCCACCTGCCGACCGGCATCGTTGCCGAATGTCAGGATGGCCGCTCGCAACACGCCAACAAGGCCTCGGCCATGAAGGTGCTGGCGGCGCGCATCAAGGACGTCCAGGTGCGCGCCCAGCAGGCCCACATCTCGAGCACCCGCAAAAGCCTGATCGGCTCCGGCGACCGCTCCGAGCGCATCCGCACCTACAACTTCCCGCAGGGCCGGATCACCGATCACCGCATCAACCTGACGCTCTACAAAATCGCCGCGATCATGGACGGCGACATGGACGAGCTGCTCGGCGCGCTGGCGGCCGAACATCAGGCCGACCTGCTGGCCGAGTTGGCTGAAACGAACGGCTGAGCCTGACGATCGGCAGTTTTTCGGCATGACTGGGCAGTCAAACCCGGTTGCCACGGTCAACCGAAAAAATGGCCAAAATTGAATTCCTGCCGCCCCGCTCAGAAGCGCACATTCAGCGCCATCAGCTGGAACTGGTCGAGGACGTATTTCCAGTCGTAGCTTGTGCGTAGCTTGATGAGCGAATAGTCCGAGGTCCGCACTTCGTTTCGGACTTGGGAGATGGTGTCCTTGTTGTCTACCCAGAGGAATTCGGCGGTGCTTGCCCCTGACGCAATTGAGTGCCCCGGTCAGCGTGACGCATCCGGTAGCGCTGCCGACAGGTGGCCACCTGTCGTCCAGTCGGATTGACCTACCGGCTTGGCTAGTGTGGCGCCAATTTAAGCTGGAGCGTGCAATCCTATACATGCTCGCCGACCAATCCACTTTGCCTTAGCTGAAACACGGCTTGGGCGCGATTGATCGCGCCCAGCTTGCGGAAAATGCGATACAGGTGGTTGCGTACCGTTACGGGGCTGAGGCAGAGGATGTGGCCAATTTCCGGGTTGGTCTTGCCAAGACTCACCCAGCGCATGATTTCCTGCTCGCGAACGGTCAGCCCCTCGAGTGCACAAGGGGGCGTCACATGCTGTGTGTCGGTTTGTTGAGTGGCATCAACCAATTCCGCATGTTCTGGAGTGATAAAACGCTGCGTGGGTAAATGGGATACCCGTCGGAACGCAGCATCGACAAAAGGCAAGAGGAGCTCTACCCCTTTTGCATCAAACAAGTCGACGAACAGGGCATCCTTCAAAAAAACGTAAAGACACTCGGTATCGCCCCTTTTGTCCCTCATGCCATGGACGACCACCCAACGCATCGGTGTCAATTCCTTGGCTGCCGCGTTATCAGAAATTCCTGGGGCTTCGTTGTCGAAGGCGTCTCTTCCCAATGGAAAGGAAACTGGTTCGGACCCGGCCTTTTTCCATGTTTCAAAGGTCCTGAGCAGAAACGGCAGGACCAATCCGGTAGATACGCTGGTCGTTCGCAAACTCGGCAATGGTGACACCACGTCCAGAAATATCTGTCCAGACACGAAATTTCCCCATGCCGCGATCAGTACCGTGTGAGGTACAAGTTCCTGAACGCCACCTTGCAACCAATCGAGCAGTTCCCGATGAGACTCGATGGCAAGCGAGTTATGGATTATCTCCATTAGCCGTACCTGTTGATGCATCTAGGATTTGTCCCGGGTTGATTCTCTGAAATTTGCGAATTGCACTGAAAAGTAGTGTGAGCGGTTGCCGCTGGTACGGAAGTCACACCGAAACAGGCCCGGCGAATATACGGAGTGGATGATGCTTCGGGCAACTGAATGTCATGTGACATATCGTCGCACCCCTGGCAAATAGGGTCATTCGAACCATTACCAGTCTCCTTGGCTCGCTGTAATTTCGCGGTCTGGAAAGAACGGGTGGGTGTGAGAAGGCATCGCACAGAACTAACCTGGTCTCCGACTGGTTGTACTAATTTCAGGGAGAACTACAATGAATCGCCAAATCGACCTTTGGTCGCTGACCGGCTCCGCGCTCAAATTTGCCGGACTGCTCTCGCTTGCTGTCGCTGCATCAGCAGCAAATGCATCGGTGACGACCTATAACGTCACGCAGACCTATAACCAGACGGTGTACAACGCCACGCATCCGGACTGGGACACGGTCTTCACCGGCTCTTTCAGCTTCGACAACGTCACGAACACGGTTTCAGGGCTGACCGGCAAACTCTCGCAAGCCATGGATGGCGCCCCTGTTCCCGGTGCTTCCAACTGGATTGACCTGAGCTATCAGCTTTCGTCGATCAATGACGGCGCAGGCTTGGTCGTGACGGTGTTCAAGAACAATTCTGTTGATACGTTCTTGCCTTCTGCCACCCGTCCTCACTCTGGCGTCACTTTCGGCAGCAATGGTGCCATGGGGCCGTACGCCATCACCAATGGCACGCAGAACGCCTTCGCCACGATCTATGTTCCGTTGCTGGACCCCACCATGACGCTCGCGCAATCGCAGATCGACAAGCTGGCCTATGGCGATTGCACCGCAGCGGCACTGATGCCGCGCACTGGCTCGGGTACCAAATGCATGGCCGGGTGGGTTGCGTTTGACAGTCAAGGCAACCGGATACCTGGCGGGACGATGATGGGTACCTTGCCGATTACGCAAACCATCACGGCGGCGGTACCGGAGCCGGAAAGCTATGCCATGTTCCTGGCAGGCTTGGGCCTGATGGGCTTCGTGGCGCGCCGTCGCCAGTCGGCCTGATCCGGCTGGAAGAAGGGCGCCACCATGAAAATGCTCCTCCTTGCCGGCAGCGCGCTTGCGCTGCTTGGCGCCCCGGTCGCCCAGGCCGCCGTCAGCACGTACAGCGTGATGACGACCTGGGTCGAACCCGAAACGGCGCCGAACGATTCGATCTTCATCGGCAGCTTCGACTTTGACGCGGCAACCAAGACGGTAAGCAACCTGAAGGGCGTTCTCAGCGAGTCGATGACCGGAAATGCTGTTGGTTATCCGAACGACAGCATGACCTGGCTAACACTGGGTAACCAACTCGTTTCCTGGTACGACGGCACGCTCGGCGGGACTTTTGCTGCCACGTTCAAGAACCCGACGACCACCACCTTTACGACGTCATTCGGAGGCGACACCTGGTTGCCCGGTGGCGAGGTGGTTTATGCCGGTTTTCCGAGCACGGCAGCCAACCCTGGCAATGCCTATGCACTGATCTTTGTTCCGGACAATCCGCTCGCTCAGCTCACCCAGGCGCAGGTCGACAGGCTTGCCTACGCCGACTGCGCGACGGGCGGGATGATGGGGGCGACCTGCATGACCGGCACCAGCGTTGCTGGCTACGGCACCCTCGGCACGATGGGCGGCTTCCCCCTTTCGCAAACCATTGCCGCGGTACCCGAGCCCGAGACCTATGCCATGTTCATGGCTGGCCTGGGCCTGATGGGGTTTATTTCCCGCCGGCGCGGATCGAAGCGCTTCAAGCTTTTCGCCTGATTCTTCAATTCTCTTGGAAAGGAAACTGTAATGAAGAGAACCATACTTGCCACGGCAATACTGTCGCTGTTGGCTGTCGCTCCGGTGGCTCAGGCGGCCTCCAGCTCCTACAACATCCAGACGACATGGTATGAGCCGGACACGCAGCCGCGTGACTCGATTTTCATCGGATCGTTCGACTACGATTCGGCCACCCATGCCGTAACGAATCTGAAGGGCATTCTCAGTGAGTCGATGTCGGGTGACATGATCGCTTACCCGAATGACAACATGGCCTGGCTGACACTTAACAATCAGCTGGTTAGCTGGTACGACTCAACGCTCGGCGGAACCTTTGCCGCAACGTTCAAGAACACCAACACCAATACTTTCTGGACGGGTCTTGGTGGCGACGGCTGGTCGCCGCAAGCCGGTGTCGATGCCGGTGGCGTGTACTATGGTTTTCCCAGGGCGGGTAACAACCCCGGCAACGCCTATGCGCTGATCTTTGTGCCGGACAGCCCGTTGACTGCACTGACCAAGGCTCAACTCGACAAAGTGGCCTACGCTGATTGCGCGCCGCTGACTGGTGCGGGTGGATACGGTGGAGGCGGCATGATGGGCGCAGTGTGTATGACCGGCACCAGCGTGGCTGGCTACGGCTCAGTCGGTACGATGAGCGGTTACCCGGTGTCCCAGTCCATTACGGCGGCAGTGCCGGAACCCGAGTCCTATGCCATGTTCCTGGCCGGACTGGGCCTGATGGGCTTCATCGCCCGTCGGCGCAAGACACTCTCCTGAGTACTGCCGACGCGGAGCGCAATCCCGCCTAGGTAGGCGGCGGAGGCGAAAGCCCCGCCGCCTTTTTGCATTTGACGAAAACCATGCCCAAACCATCTCCACGACTTCTGGCCACCTTGCTGCTGGCCTTTCCATGTGTAGCAGTGTGTCAGACGGCTGAACCCGCTGCCAAAGAGGATAGTCCTCAGACCCTGAGTCCGATTGTCGTTACCAGCGAACGTGATCAGGCAGGTGCAATCCGCCTCGATCAGCAAGCCATCCGGGCTCAGCGCGCCAATACCAGCGACACTGCCAGTCTGCTTGAAGGTATCCCCGGCGTCAGCTCTTACGGGGCCGGCGGTATCTCCAGCTTACCGGTGATTCACGGTATCGCCGACGACCGTCTGCGCACGTTGGTAGACGGCATGGACCTGATGACGGCCTGCCCGAACCACATGAATCCGGCGCTGTCCTTTATCGATCCGTCCAAGGTGGGCAGTGTTGAGGTGTTTGCCGGCATCACCCCGGTCAGCGTCGGTGGTGACAGCATTGGCGGCACGATCCAGGTGAATTCTGCTCCGCCAAAGTTCGCCTCCCCGGACGAAGGCTTTCTCGCCGAAGGCGAACTCGGCATGTTTCAACGCAGCAATGGCAATGCCCGCGGCAAGAGTCTTCGCGTGATGGCGGCAGGCGAGTACTTCAACCTTTCATATGCAGAGTCTGAATCGGATTCAGACAACTACTCGGCTGCAGGGGATTTCAAGGTCAAGTCGCCCACTGCCTGGAAGAGCTTGAGCGGAGGGCGGAAGGTTGGCGAACGCGAAGTCGGTGCCAGTGAATACAGGGGCTCGCAAAATCGCGAACTTGGCCTGGCATTGCGCCCTTTCCGGAACCATGTGGTGAAGTTCAGCGTCAGCGAGCAGAGGCTTGATTACGAAGGCTTCCCGAACCAGCGCATGGACATGATTTCGAGCGTCCAGGATCCGAGCGACCCAACTGGGTTTACGTATGTTCTGCAAAAAGGCAAACCGTCCAACGTAAACCAGCTGGCGAATTTCCATTACACCGGCCAATTCGAATGGGGCGAAATCGAAGCACGCTACTTTCACCAGAAGCTCCAGCATCATATGGACATGTTGCCGGAGCGATTCATGTTCATGATGATGCCGATGGATACGGTGGCGACGACTGACGGCGGGCTGCTCAAGGCCAGTATCGACCTTACTGATGCGGATATCCTGCGCGTTGGCTACGACTTCCAGAACTATCGTCTGGATGACTGGTGGCCGGCCATCGACAATGGCGGGATGGGGCCGAATACGTTCTGGAACATCCGCGACGGCAAACGGGATCGAGCCTATCTCTTCGCCGAATGGGACTCACGCTGGTCCCCGGCGTGGATGACCTTGCTTGGAATTCGCGGCGGCACGGTCAAGTCCGATGCCGGGCTTGCCGACGGCTATAACGGCTCCTATTCGGATGACCTGGCCTTCAATGCGCGCGACCACTACCGCAAGGATAGCCACCTCGACTGGACGGCTCTGGCACGCTATGCGCCGGGTGCGACGCAAACCTACGAGGCAGGCTTGGCGCGCAAGACACGCTCGCCAAATCTCTATGAACGCTATCCGTGGTCCTACAACTCGATGGCGGCGCTGATGAACAACTTTGTCGGCGACGGCAACGGCTACATTGGCAATCCGGATCTGAAGCCGGAAATTGCCCATACCCTGAGTGCCAGCGCCGATTGGCATGATGCGGCCAAGGAACAATGGAGTTTCAAGCTCACCGCCTACCTGACTTACGTGAGTGATTTCATTGACGCGCGACGCTGCACACCGAGCATGAATGTGCAATGTCCTGCATCCAACGCGACGTCGACCAACAGCTATCTGAAACTTCAGTATGTCAATCAATCGGCACGATTGTATGGCTTCGACATTTCGGGCAAGGCAGAACTGGGACGCATCGATTACATTGGCAACTTTGCGCTTAGCGGCATGCTCAGTTACGTGCGCGGAGAGAATCGCACCACCGGCGACGACCTCTACCACATCATGCCGCTCAACCTGAAGCTGGCGCTAGTCCATCGCCTGGCCGGCTGGACCAATACTCTCGAAGCCATAGCAGTGGAAGAAAAGAACCGCGTCTCGAGCGTGAGAAATGAGGTGGTCACCCCGGATTACACACTGCTCAATCTCCGCACCAGTTATGCGTGGAAGCATGCGCGCCTGGACGTCTCCCTGGAGAATGCGCTCGACAAGTTCTACCTGCTGCCATTGGGGGGGGCTTATGTTGGTCAGGGCAACTCGATGTCGATCAATACCATACCTTGGGGCATGATCGTTCCGGGGCGTGGGCGGTCGCTCAACATGGCGCTGAACGTTTTCTTCTGATTCCTGGCGTCGCAAGCTGCCTGTGCAAGCCGAATTTCGGTTGATGGGTGATCAGCCTGTCGGGTGCATAAGCGGCTTTCTGGTCGGGTCGGTATAATGAACAAAGGCCGCGTTGACGGCCTTTTTCAATCAATCCGAAAGTTTGTAGTGCATTCACTGGGTGAGAACTGGCGTAGAGGGCAAAAATGTCTCGCTGAGGCGGGAGTCGAGTCAGCGCGCCTCGATGCGCGATTGCTGCTTGAATACGTTGCCGGCTGCACCTATACCGATCTCCTGATGTCCCCGGAAAGTCCTCTGGCGCTTCCGGCGCAGCAGGTATTTAACGAATTTTTGGCACGGCGGGCGACTGGCGAGCCGCTGGCCTACCTGACCGGCGAGGCAGAGTTTCGCGGGCAGGTTTTTCAAGTGTCGCCGGCCGTTCTGATTCCCCGTCCGGAAACCGAGGTTCTGATTGAACTGGCGCTCGAAAAATTGGGGGGCCTGGCTGCGCCGACGGTCGTCGATCTCGGAACCGGCTCGGGCATCGTGGCCATTTCACTGGCGCTCGAATGTCCATCGGCGACGATTGTTGCGGTCGACCTGTCAAAAGACGCTATTTCTGTGGCGAGCAACAATGCCGGGCGGCTGCGTGCACCGGTGGACTTCCGCCAAGGCGACTGGTATTCCCCGCTGGTCGGTGAGCGTTTTGACGTGATCGTTTCCAACCCGCCCTACGTCGCCGATGGCGATCCGCATCTGGTCCTCAACGGGTTGCCCTTCGAGCCGCAAATGGCGCTGACCGATCGCGCTGATGGTCTCGCCTGCATTCGCCGCATCGTTGTCGATGCGCCGGCCTATCTGAATGCCGGTGGCTGGCTGTTGTTCGAGCACGGTTATGATCAGGGTGAAGCAAGCCGGAACTTATTGACTGCTGCGGGGTTCAAAGCCGCATCGACCTTTCCCGACCTGGCCGGTATCGACCGCGTTTCAGGCGCCCATCTTTAAATCAGGAGAAATCATGTCCGACGTTCAGCAACGCATCCACGCCACCGTGACCGGCAACCCGGTCGTCCTTTACATGAAGGGTGACGCCCGCTTTCCGCAATGCGGTTTTTCCGCGACTTCCGTGCAGATTCTGAAGGCTTGCGGAGTTGAAGACTTCGTAACGGTCAATGTGCTGGCCGACGAAGAAATCCGCAATGGCGTCAAGGAATACGCCAACTGGCCGACCATTCCGCAGCTTTACATCAAGGGCGAATTCGTCGGCGGCTGCGACATCATGAAAGAAATGTACCAGACCGGCGAACTGCAGCAGATGCTGGAAGGTATCGCCGCCTGAGTTTCTGTCCGCTGAAACGAAAAACCGGGGCTTGCCCCGGTTTTTTAATTTTGGCCAAAATTTCCGGTTGACCGTGGGATTGGCTGAACTCAGATCTCGGCGACCTGGAAATCAATGGCGGCGCCGTCCTTGACGATTTCCTTGACCGCGCAGTGGGCGATGGTCTCGAGAACTTTTGCCTTTTGCTCAGCAGTGAAGTGTTCGGGAAAATGAACGTCGCTGCGGAATCTGGCCAGCGATAGCGGCCCGCCGGTGCCGGTGAAGGGCTTGCAGTCAATCTCGATGCCGGCGGCCGGAATGCCGAGTTCCTTGCAGGCCTTTTTTGCATAGACTGCTGCGCAGGCGGCGAGTGAGGCGTAAAAGGCTTCCAGCGGGTTCATCAGGGAGCCGTTTACAGAGTAATTGGCCTCGTGTTTGGCGCTGTTGACCTTGATGAGTGGGGTGTTGTCGACAACTGTTTTGTACATGCTGTTTTCCTTGAGTACGAATATTAGTTTTTTCTGATTATACGTAAGGATAAATGGCCTGTCCTCTTCCAGCTGGCGCTCAAGCTGCGTTTTTGAGCTTGTGCGTTGCACCAAAAATGAGTTTTCTTCCTTGTCTTTTGCACCATATCAGAACCTATAAATGATCTTTTTGTCGATGATCGTTGGCAACTTGCTGATTTGAAAATAGCTTTTTGCGGTGCAGCATCCGGCACGGTTTTCGCTATTTCTTCGGATCCATCCTCCACGGGGATGAGAGATCGACAAGGAGAAATCGACAGGATGACCAAGCAGATGGAAACCGCCCAACTTCTTGCCCGCTTCAAATTGCAGGTGAAGCGCGCACTCGGCCAATCGGTCGATCTGGAGCGACTGACGCGTGAGCCGAGCTATGCCCGGCAGCGTCTTTCGGAAATAGAGGAAGCCGCTGAAGAAGAGGAGCTGCTGGTTATGGTCTTGCGCATGCGCGACCTGCTGCTGCCCTTCACACCCGAGGTCGCCGAGGTGGTGTCGGTCGCTGAAGTCGTGCCGGCTCCGCCGGAAGCGGCGAACAAAACTTCGGAAATACGCAGTTACCTGATGGGCGCTCGCGCCTGGAGATAATTCCGGCGCTTGGCCACAAAGAAAACAGGCAACCGAAGTTGCCTGTGAAGTAGGATGTTTTTTCTGCTTAAAGGCGGTCGCGGGCCCGGCCGATGGCAGCCTTGACCTGTTCCGGCGCGGTGCCGCCGATGTGATTGCGGCTGGCCAGCGAGCCTTCCACGGTCAACACGGAAAACACGTCATTTTCCACTTGCGGGCAGAAGGCTTTCAGTTCGTCGAGCGTCAGTTGCGGCAGGTCGACACCCTTCTGTTCGGCCGCCTTGACGGCGTGGCCGACGGCTTCGTGTGCATCGCGGAAGGGCAGGCCCTTCTTGACCAGGTAGTCGGCGAGGTCGGTGGCGGTGGCGAAGCCCTGAGTCAGCGCGGCCTTCATGTTGTCGGCGCGCACCGTGATGCCGCCGGCCATGTCGGCAAAGATGCGCAGGGTGTCGGTGACCGTGTCGACGGCGTCGAACAGCGGTTCCTTGTCTTCCTGGTTGTCCTTGTTGTAAGCCAGCGGCTGCGATTTCATGAGGGTGAGCAGGCTCATCAACTGGCCATAGACACGGCCGGTCTTGCCGCGCGCCAGTTCCGGCACGTCCGGATTCTTCTTCTGCGGCATGATCGACGAGCCGGTGCAGAAGCGGTCGGCGATCTGGATGAAACCGACGCGCGGGCTCATCCACATGACCAGCTCTTCCGACAGGCGGCTGATGTGCATCATGAGCAGGGCGCAGGCGGCGGTAAATTCGATGGCGAAGTCGCGGTCCGAGACAGCGTCCAACGAGTTTTCGCAGACGTCTTCGAAGCCGAGTTGTTCGGCGACAAAGGCACGGTCAATCGGGTAGGTCGTGCCGGCCAGGGCGGCTGCACCAAGCGGCAGGCGGTTGGTGCGCTTGCGGGCATCGGCGAAGCGCTCGGCATCGCGACCGAACATTTCGAAATAGGCCAGCACGTGGTGGCCGAAAGTCACCGGCTGGGCGACCTGCAGGTGCGTGAAGCCAGGCATCGGCGTCGCCGCTTCCTTCTCGGCCAGATCGACCAGGGCCGAACGGAAAGCCTTGATCAGGGCCAGGATGTCGTCGATCGAATCGCGCAGGTAGAGGCGGATGTCGGTAGCTACCTGGTCGTTGCGCGAACGGCCGGTGTGCAGGCGTTTGCCGGCATCGCCGACGATTGCGGTCAGGCGCTTTTCGATGTTGAGGTGCACGTCTTCGAGGTCGAGCGACCATTCGAACTTGCCCGATTCGATTTCCTCGGTGACGACGGCCATGCCGCGTTCGATATCGGCCAGGTCGGCGGCGGCGATGATGCCCTGTTTGGCCAGCATCCGGGCGTGGGCCAGCGAGCCGCGGATGTCCTGGCGCCACATGCGCTGGTCGAAATCGACCGAGGCGGTATAGCGTTTGACGAGATCGGAAACTGGCTCGGAGAAGCGTCCGGCCCAGGTGTATTGATTGGCGTTGGAAGTCATGACTCTGGTCTAGAATGGGGCAAATCGGCGACGAATTTGGAACAAACCCGCACAAAGATGACAAGTATACGGCACTTTCCCGCGACTCACCCCTTGCCTGACTGGCGCAATTTCGGCGTCATGCTACGCGTACTGCTCGGCATCAACGTGCTGGCCGCCCTGGCTGCGCTGCTGCAGGCGCCGGATATGGCCGGCTGGGCGGCGCACTATCTTGAACTGGCGGCCGTCGTCGAGCCGCAGTTGCTGGTCGGTCTGGGCCTGCTGTCGTTGTTGCGCGATGTCCTGTGGCGCCTGCCGCTGCGCCTCGGGCAAGCATGCGTGCTTGGTTTGGCCGGCGGGGTCGCGGCGGCCCTGTTCTTCTATGTGGCCTCGCTCGGTCTGGCCGATGGCGGCAGCCTGTGGCGCTCCGTTCTATTGGCGATGGCCGCCGCCACTTTGTTGCTCATGTATTTTGATCTGCGTGCGCGCGCCATTACCCCGGTGCTCAGCGAGGCGCGGTTGGCGGCGCTCAACGCGCGGATTCGCCCGCATTTTCTGTTCAATTCGCTGAATGCCGTGCTGTCGCTGATCCGCGCCCGGCCGCAACAGGCCGAAGAGGCGCTCGAGGCGCTGTCCGATCTCTTTCGCGCCGCCATGCGCGATCCGGGAGAGTTGGTCAGCCTGGCCGACGAAATCGCGCTGGGCAAACAGTATCTCGAACTCGAAACGCTCCGGCTCGGCGAACGTCTTACGGTCGACTGGAAAATCGGGGCAATTCCGCTGGACCTGCCGATTCCGCCGCTGATGCTGCAGCCACTGCTCGAGAACGCGGTCTATCACGGTATCGAGCCGGCACCGGCAGGCGGTACGGTGCACATTGCCATCGATCAGCGCGCTCAGGAACTGCGCATCTCCGTCGCCAATCCGACCGTCGGTCAGACCCAGCATGCCGCTGGCAACCAGATTGCGGTGGCCAATATCCGCGAACGGCTGGCCTTGTATTACGATCTCGAAGCCCGTCTGGAAATCGAGACGGACGATCATTCTTATGAGGTTCGCATCATCCTGCCATGTCAACGCCGCAAGCCGCCGCTGCCCCGCTGAGGGTCCTTATCGTCGATGACGAGCCGCTGGCGCGCGACCGCCTGCGCGCCCTGCTCTCCGATATCGCCGGGCAATTGCCGAGCGAAGTGGTCGGCGAGGCAGGAAACGGCCTGGCCGCGCTCGAGGTCTTGCGGCAAAACCCTGTTGACGTGGTGCTCGCCGACATCCGCATGCCGGGCATGGATGGCATCGAACTGGCAACCCACCTCGGCCGCCTGGAAAAACCGCCGGCCGTCATTTTCACCACTGCCTACGACAACTATGCGGTGCAGGCCTTCGATCTCAATGCGGTCGACTATCTGCTCAAACCCGTGCGCACCCAGCGTCTGCTCGCCGCCCTGCAAAAGGTGCCGGGGCCGCAGCCTGATTTGGCGCTGCTCGCCGGCATCGGCCACGAAATGCGCGGTAGCGGGAGGACCCATCTGTCCTGTCACGAACGCGGCCGCTTGCTACTGGTGCCGATCGGTGAAGTGCTCTATTTCAAGGCCGACCTCAAATACGTCACCGCCCGGACCATGGAGCGCGAATACTTGCTTGACGACACGCTGGCCCACCTCGAAGTTGAGTTTGCCGAGCGCTTTCTCCGCCTGCACCGCGCTGTGCTGGTTGCCAAGTCTGCGCTGGCCGGTTTCGAAAAAGCAGCCGGCGACGATGCCGAAGCCTATGGCTGGGCGCTGCTGCGTGGCGTGCCGGAAAAGTTGCCGGTCAGTCGCCGCCAGTGGGTGCCGGCCAAGGCGCTGGTCAAGAATTCCTGAATTTCCCGCCGAGACCTTTGATGAGCCGAATCTGCCCCCACTGCAACTATGCCCGCCAGGCCACCGACAATGCGCCGGACTGGCAATGCCCTTCCTGCGAAAAAGCCTATGCCAAGACCGGTGGCTTCCAGCCACCCGAGACATTGCGCGAGTATGGGGCCGCCGCCGCGTCGGAGAGCCGCGGTGGCTTGGGCAAATGGCTGCTCATTTTGATTGTTCTCGGCGCTGCCTTCTGGTTCGGCCGGCCGCTGTTCCAGCAAGGGGGGACCCCGGCGGTCCTGGCAACTGCTTCCGGCGAACAGCCTGCAGTCGTGCTTTATGCCACCAGCTGGTGTGGCTATTGCAAGATGACGCGAGAGTTCTTTGCCGCCAACGGCATTCGGTACACCGAGCAGGACATCGAGCAAAGTTCGACGGCGCTCCAGCAACACAAGAAGCTCGGGGGTAATGGTGTGCCCCTGATCGTCGTCGGCGACGAGGTTATCAAGGGCTGGAACGAGCAGGCGTTACGCCACTTTCTGGGGCCATGGCTACGCAGCTGATCTTCCGATTCCAGGCAGTGCCTCAGGTCAACGCTGGCGCCTGAGTCCCCGGCTCGGCGATGCGCGGCTTGGCGCGTCGGGGAATGAGATCGTGATCAAGCAGGCGCTCTATCCGGAAAAACACTTCGTAGCGCGAGAAAGGTTTTTTCATGAAGTCGTCGGCCCCGATCCGGGTGCCGAAAAACTGTTCCATCGCCTGTTCGTTGCCGCTCATCATGATGACCGGAATGTCGCGGGTTGCCGGGTCGCGGCGGATGGCGCGCAGCGCGGCGAAACCGTTGATGCCGGGTAACACGATGTCGAGAAAAATCAGCTCCGGGGGCTGCGCGTGCAACTGCGCCAGACCGCTTTCTGCATCAAGCGCCTCGAGTGTTTCATAGCCGGCCGAGCGAAGAAATTTCTTGAGTACCGTGACGATGGTCTTGGAGTCGTCGATGATCAAGACGCGCGTCCCTTCGCGGGCGTTGATCCGTTCCTTGCCACGGCGTTCGGGCGGTGGCGCCGTGCTGGCGACGGCAGGAGCCGGGGCTGGTGGTACTGGCGCCGGTACATGGGTTGCTGGCGCTTGCCTGAACAGCGAGCGGATTTGATCGAGAATGCCCACGACTACCCCCTGAGTAGATCACTGCAATGCGTCGCGCCAGATGTTGTTGTTTTGCGGGCAATCTGCCTGCCCGCAAACCCCGGCTGCTGTCTTGCCCGGTATTTTAGAATGCCTTATGCATTTGTTTTTGATTATTTGAATCGTTCTGAAGAGTTTTGTTTCTGGGCTGTAGCTCTCAGTCCGGAGTCCGGATGACGGCTTCAAATCCATCCGGAGAGACTCGGGTTCGGTTGCGAAAGCTTTCCAGTGCATCGGCTGCATCCGTCAGTGTCACGATCTTGTGAACGTCTGAAGGAATGCTCCGAACGCGCGAGACTCCCATGCCGCCAGCCCAAATTTCAATCGACGGGTTCAGGATTCGCCTGATTTCGCTTAGCAGTGGAGCGATTCTGCGCGACGGATAGGCGATGCTGAATGACAGCCCAAGAATGTCTGCCTTGTGAGCTTCGCATGCTGCGGCAAGCTCGCTCATTGGAATTTGGCTTCCCATCGAGATGCAATAGGCACCTTTCAGCGAAAACAGCGCCTGGGCCATCAGGATGCCGATGATATGAGACTCCCCCGGCGGAGTGGCGAGCATGATTCGGGGGCTGTGCGTACTTTTTGTCAGCGGAGTAATGGCTTCCCGCAAGAGGGTTTGCACGGTTTCTGCATACAAATGCTCCTGATGGATTGTCAGGGTGCCATCAGCCCACCCATCACCAATGGTTTGATTTAGTTCAGTTAGATTGGCCTGGACAAATGTGCCTAGTCCGCTATCCAGTAATTCTTGTAGCAGGCATTGCCGCAAGCTTGCTGGATCGTGCCTGTGCAGAGCGTCGAGAACGGTTTCTGCAAATTTTTCATGGCTGGGCCAAGCCGGTGATGTGTGCGTTTCGGCAAAATGCTGCAGTTGTTCGGCGTTCAGGCGGAGTAGCTTGGCAGGGCGTATGCCTTGGTCGAGAAGGCGCTTGACCAGGCTGAGTTGCTTTACTTGGCTGGTTGGGTAGAGGCGCTCACCTTTCAGGTCGCGCATCGGGGCAGGGAAGCCATAGCGGACTTCCCATTTGCGCAGTGTGTCGCGAGTCAGGCCGGTTTCGCGTTCGACTACCCCGATTGGCATGCAAGTATCGTTTGCAGTGTCGAAAACTTCACGTTGGCCTGGACAATTTAATTGACTCAATGTTTTAGTACCTTTAGCATAGCTCGGGCAAAAAATCGCCTTTGACACAATTTAGCCATGGTTGCTTCCCGGATCAGATGATTCATCTAGCCGCCCAGAACAGGATTCCGTTGGTGCATCAAAAATTGGATTCGCATCATTCGAGCATCAAGATTCGTGATAGCGGCGTTTGTTCCCATCTTCGGCAAGTGACTCATCTGGCGCATGTTCGCCTGAATCAGCACCCCATGCTTTCAGGTTTGACCAAGCAGGGCTATTCGATGGATAAATATACCGTCGTGCTGGCTGCTTATTATCATATATATGCGGCTATTGAGCGCGGTATTGGCGAATTTCTGCGGAACTCCTGTTTCCCCTTTGGCTATGGCGAGCGAGTGAAGCTGCCATGGTTGATGGCTGATCTGGATCATTTCGGTATCGACCCGAATATGTCGACTTGGCAACCTTTGGCGCCGATCGAGTTGGCATTGCCAGCCAGTGTTGGCACGTTGATCGGCTGGCTCTATTCCATTGAGGGTGCGACGCTGGGTGGGCAGGTGGTTTCCAGCCACCTTTTCCAAACGCACTCTCTGACAGCTGGCTCGGGAGCGCGGTTTTTCAATGGCTATGGCGATGCCAGTGAAACACAAAGGTGTTGGCGGGAGTTCGGTGCATTTGCCGACGCCTTTGCCGGGGAGCCAGACCAACTGCAATGCGCTGAAGCGGCTGCCTTGGCGATATTTGAATTGATAGAGGCTCAATTGAACGAACGCCATGCCCAATTTGAAAGCTGATCCCCGCTACCAATATTTTCTCGAAGAGGCACTCAAGCAGTGTGCCGAAGAACGCATTCACCAGATAGGCACGATTCAGCCAGCAGGGGTGCTGATTGCCGTTGATGATGGTGATCTGACCATTCGCATGGCCAGCGCAAACCTTGGCGATATGTTCGGATTGTCGGCACAGGCGGTCATCGGCCAACCGATCGATTTTCTGCTGGGCAGCAAGCAGACTGAAAAACTCCGCAATCTTGCAGCACAGGAAATTTGGCCAGGAAGCGTTATTTGCTCGATTGAGCTGATGCGCAACGGTCGCAGTACAGCGTTTGACGTCCATGTCTTTCGGGATGGTGGCTTGCTCGTAATTGAAATAGAGAACGAGCCACCGGCGGATAACGATGTCTTCCATCAGCAATTCATCCCGATTCGCGATTCGCTATGGAAGCTGGACGCCGAAGAGGATATGCAGCGTTACAGTCAGGCGGTGGTGGACGAGGTTCGGTTACTGACCGGCTATGACCGAGTCATGATGTACCGCTTCGATCATAACTGGGATGGCGAGGTAATCGCCGAGAGCAAGGTCGACGGCTCGCTGTCGTATTTGGGCAACCATTTTCCGGCTTCGGATATCCCGCCTCAGGCGCGGGCGCTTTACACACGAAATCTGGTTCGTCTGATCGTCGATGTGGAGCGCGAATCGACACCGATCCTTTCCGCCGGCGGCCCCTTGGAAGAGCCGCTCGATCTAAGCCTGTCATGGCTACGCAGCATGTCGCCGGTGCATGTCCAATACCTGATCAATATGGGGATAAGGGCAAGCTTGAGCATTTCGCTCGTGCAAAACAACCGCCTGTGGGGGTTGATCGCCTGCCATCATTTTTCGCCGAAATACGTTCCTTTGCGTTCGCGGGAAATGGACGAATTCATCGGTCGCATGGTGTCGCTCAAATTGAGCAATATGGAAAGTGCAGAACGGGGGCGTCTGCAGGAAAAGATTCGGATACTGCTCCAGCGCCTTACGGAGTCGATTCGGCAAAGCAGCAATCTGGAGGAAGTGGTCAAGGCCTATCAGGATGATTTTCTTGGCCTGGTTCACGCCGGTGGGGCCGTCATTTCAATTGGCGGTATTCGCCACAAAATTGGCCTGACACTGCCCGATGTCGTCCTTGAGAGGTTGCTGGTCACCCTCAAGGCTTTGCCGCCGATGGCCGTGTACTGTACGGACCATCTGGCTGATTTTATCTCCATGGAAGAGGGCTTGGGTGATCTGGTCAGCGGCTTGATGATTGCGCCGCTAGACCACCTGATGCGTGATTTTGTCATGTGGTTTCGGCCGGGAGTGTTGCGCACCTTGCGCTGGGCCGGTCGCCCGGAAAAACAACTGGTTCGTGATGAGGATGGGAGCGTGCATATTTCGCCGCGTCAGTCCTTTGATACGTGGATGGAAACCTATCGCGACAAGTCGCAGGCCTGGTCGCAAGTCGAAGTCGATGCAGCGGGGGCCTTGTCGCTGGCTCTGATCGAGGTGCTGGCCCAGCATGCTCTGAAGTCGAGTGAAGCGGGTTATCGCCTGCTTGCGGAAAACTCGACGGACCTGATCGCCCGTCTTGCCCCCGGGGGGCATTTCCTTTTTGTCTCACCAGCCAGTGTCGACTTGTTCGGAAGCCAACCCGACAGGATGCTGGGGCGAACCCTGCAGGAGTGGGTGCTGCCGGAGGACAGGGCGATCATTGTCCGGGAGTTGGCCGAACTCGGCGTACTCGGGAGTTACTCGACAACCCTGTTCCGTTGCCGCCGGGAAGATGGCCGGGTTATCTGGGTGGAGGCAACGCTGAAGCGCACGCGGGGCATCGAAGAGAGCTCGGAAATCGTCGTCAATGCGCGCGACGTGACGCAGCGCCATACCTATCAACTGGCCATCGAGGACATGCATCGACGCAATGCCCGGATCATGGATGCTTCCGGCGAGGGCTTGCTCAGCCTGGATTCGTCCGGGAAAATTGTTTACGCCAACGAGTTCATGGGGCAGTTGCTCGGTATCGAAAGCGTCCGGATTGTCGGCGGTGATTGTTGCGGCACGCTGTATCGTGGGCCTCATTCAGACGAGCGAAGAGCAGCTTGCCCTTTTCTGAACACCTTGCTGGATGGTGAGACCCGGCAGGGGACTATCGATCTTCCGCAGCCGCGGACAGATCAGTCGATGTCGGTTCATTTCGTTTGCACGCCGCTTTTTGATGGGCCGGGTATTGTCGGCGCGGTGCTGGTCTTCCGCGATGTTGGCCAACAGGCAGACAGCGATAGTGCTTCGGCAACCGATGTCATTCTCGAGCAGACTATCGAAGCTGTCATGGTGACGACTGCCAACGGAGTTATCACGTCGGTTAACCGTGCTTTCTCCGAAATTACCGGTTTCAGCGCCGAGGAAGCAATCGGCAAGACGCCGCGTCTGCTCAAGTCCGGGGTGCATACACCGAATTTTTACGAGGATTTCTGGCGGAGTTTGCAAATAAAACGACGCTGGACCGGCGAGATCTGGAATCGCCGCAAGAATGGTGAAATCTATCCACAATGGGGCAGCGTCACAGCGATTGTTGATGCCACTGGCAAGGCGCGGAATTATGTCACCGTTTTTTCTGATATTTCCAAAGCGAAGCAGGCTGAGGAAAAACTCTATTTCCTCGCCAATCATGATGCACTGACCGGTTTGCCGAACCGCATGCGCTTCACCGACCAGCTGGCCGGGGCGATTGACCGGGCGCGGCGCAGTGCCGGAAAAATTGCTGTGGTGTTTATCGATGTTGATCGCTTCAAGCTGGTTAACGACACGCTGGGACATGCTTCGGGTGATATCTATCTGCGGGTGATCTCTGAGCGCCTGCAGCAGACCTGTCGCAAGCAGGACACGCTGGCGCGCTGGGGCGGCGACGAATTTGTCATGGTCCTCGAGGACGTCACCGACCAGAGTGGGATCGACACGACAATCAACCGCCTGCAGCGTGACATCAGTCAAGAGGTGTTGCTTGATGGTCACCGGCTGGTGCCGACGATCAGCGTCGGGATCAGCATTTATCCGGAAGATGGCGTTTCGCCGGGCGACCTGATCAAGGCCGCGGATTCGGCGATGTATCGTGCGAAAGATCTCGGCAGAAACCGTTTTGCCTACTTCACGGAAATCATGAGCCGGGAGATCAGCGAAAAATTCAACGCCGCCGGCGAACTGCGGCGGGCCATACTGGAAGGCGAGCTGTGCCTTCACTATCAGCCGCAGATCAGCGCGATCAATGGCCGCCTGATTGGTGTCGAGGCACTGGTTCGCTGGCAGCACCCGACGCGGGGCCTGATTCCGCCGCTCCAGTTCATTCCGGTGGCGGAAGAGCTTGGCTTGATCGAGGATGTCGGCAAATGGGTGCTTGCCGAAGCCTGCCGTCAGATGCGCGAGTGGCTCGATAACGATGTGCCGATCTGCCGCGTGGCGGTCAACGTGGCGCCACTGCAGTTGAATGCGGATTTCGTCAGCTTCGTCGAACAGGTCATCATCGATTCGCGCCTGAAACCGGAGAACCTGGAGCTGGAAATTACCGAGGGCGCGCTGGAGGCCGGAGAAAAGGTCAAGTGCGTACTCCGTCGACTGCGGGACATGGATATCTCGCTCTCGGTGGACGATTTCGGCACCGGCTATTCCTCGCTCTCGCACATCAAGCTTTTTCCGATCTCCTGTTTCAAGATCGACAAATCCTTTGTCGATGGCGTACCTGGCTGCGAGGAGGATGTCGCCATTATTCGGGCTATTCTCGCCCTGGGCTCCAGCCTGCATGTCGACATTGTTGCCGAAGGCGTCGAAACCCAGGAGCAGTTCGAATTCCTGCGTGATTCCGGGGTAACCAATATTCAGGGCTTCTATTTTGGCAAGCCCATGCCGCCGGATCTGATCGCCGAATACGCCCGTTCTGTCTGAGTGTCGACAAGCGCGGTGACGGCCATTTCAAAAATGGCCATTTTTTCCGGTTGACCGTGGTATTTGGCGGTGGCCGGACAGGATCAGGCCAGCGAGCGCGTCACCACTTCGAGCACATCACGTGACAGTCCGGCGTGGTCGCGGATGCGTTCGAGTGCCAGGCGAGCGTGGGCCTGGCGGCCGGCATCAAACTTTTTCCAGCGGTCGAAACAACGGGCCAGCCGCGAGGCAACCTGCGGGTTGCGGTCGTGCAGCGCGATGACCTGGTCGGCGATGAAGTCGTAGCCGCTGCCATCGGCCGCATTGAAGCGGGCCAGATTGGCGCCGAAGGCACGGATCAGGGCGTAGATCTTGTTCGGGTTGCCGATGTCGAAGGCCGGGTGGGCGGTCAGGGTGGTGACGGTGCGCAGGGTGTCTGGCCGGCGGCTGGTCGATTGGACTTGGAGCCATTTGTCGACGACCAGCGCTTCATGTTGCCAGCCCGCGTAGAACTCGTTGAGTGCTTCCAGACGTTCCGGGCAGTCGTCGATGATGTTGGCCAGCACAGCCAAGGCGGCAAACTGGTCCGTCATGTTGTCGGCCTGGCGGAAATGCTGCATGGCCAGGCGCCGGGTTTCCGCCATATCGAGTTCGGCCAGGAAGCCAAGGCACAGGTTGCGCAGGGCGCGGCGACCGGCCTGTTCGCTGCTCGGTGCGTAGGGGGCGTTCGGGGCGAGGTCGGCATAGAGGCCGGCGAATGCGCCTTCCAGTTGCTCGGCCAGATGCTTGCGCAGGCCGTTGCGGGCGGCGTGCAGGGCGTCGGGATCGACAATGGTCATGGCTTCGGCCAGCGTTGATTCGCCGGGCAGGGTCAAGGCTTCGGCGACGAAGGCGGCGCCGCGCCCGGCTTGCGTTTGCAGCAGGCGGCGGGCGGCGTCGACGAAGCTGGCCGGCCAGACGGGCGCCTGACCGGCGGCGATGGCGGCGGTGGCGTCGAGGATCAGGGTCGAGGCCAAGCGCTGGCCGGCTTCCCAGGCGTTGAACGGGTCGCTTTCATGAGCCAGTAGCAGGGTCAGTTGTTCCGGCGTGTAGTCGAAATCGAGGACGACCGGGGCCGAGAAGTCGCGCAGCAGTGAGGGCACGGGTTCGGCGGCGATGTCGTTGAAGACGAAGGATTGCGTCGTGGCAGTCAGGTGCAGCGTGCGCTCGGTGCCGGGCAGGAGATCGCCGTTGTCGGCGAATAGCGCGACGCGGATCGGGATCAGGGTCGGCGCATCATCACTGGCGCGCGGGTTGGTCTGCGCGCAGGTCAGCGTATAGGTTTTCGCTTCTGCATCAAAAAAGCCGTCGACCGTGACATGCGGCGTGCCGGGCTGGTTGTACCAGCGCATGAATTGCGTGAAGTCGAAACCGCTGGCTGCGGCCATGGCGGCGATGAAATCCTCGCAGGTTACGGCCTGGCCATCGTGGCGGCGGAAGTATTCGTCCATACCCCGGCGGAAACCGTCGCGGCCGATCAGGGTCTGGATCATGCGGATGACTTCGGCGCCCTTTTCATAGACCGTCGAGGTGTAGAAATTATTGATTTCGACGAAGCTGCTCGGGCGGATCGGGTGGGCCATCGGGCCGGCGTCTTCGGGGAACTGGGCGGCGCGCAGGCCACGTACTTCGCGGATGCGGGCAGTCTGCCGGTTGTGCAGGTCGGCGCCGAATTCCTGGTCGCGGAAGACGGTCAAACCTTCCTTCAGCGAGAGCTGGAACCAGTCGCGGCAGGTAACGCGGTTGCCGGTCCAATTGTGGAAATATTCGTGGGCGACGACGCGGTCGATGTTCTCGAAATCGACGTCGGTGGCGACATCGCTGCGCGCCAGCACGTATTTTGTGTTGAAAATGTTGAGGCCCTTGTTTTCCATGGCGCCCATGTTGAAGTCGCCGACGGCGACGATCATGTAGTGGTCGAGGTCGCATTCGAGGCCGAAGCGTTCTTCGTCCCACTTCATGGATTTTTGCAGGGCGGCCATGGCGTGCGGGCACTGGTCGAGCTTGCCCGGTTCGACGTAGATGGCGAGTTGAACAGTGCGGCCGGAGGCGGTCTGGAAGGTGTCTTTGAGGACGTCAAGCTTGCCGGCGACCAGGGCAAACAGGTAGGCCGGTTTCTTGAACGGGTCGGCCCATTTGGCCCAGTGGCGGCCGTCGGCTTCATCGCCGGCAGCAACCGGGTTGCCGTTGGCGAGGAGGACCGGGTAGGTCGCCTTGTCAGCGTGCAGCGTCGCCGTGTAGGTGGACATGACGTCCGGACGGTCGAGGAACCACGTGATGCGGCGGAAACCCTGCGCTTCGCACTGGGTGAAATAGCCGTCGGCTGAACGGTACATGCCCGACAGCCGGGTGTTCTTGTCGGGATCGATGCGAACGACGGTTTCCAGCGTGAACGTGTCGGGCAGATCGGCGATGGTCAGTGTGTTGGCGGTTTCCGAAAATGGCACATTTTTCCGGTTGACCGTGACACTCAATGTTTTCAGCTCGTCACCGTCGAGTACCATCGGCTGGGCCGGGACGGCGGGGTTGCGGCGCATGGCCAGCATGGCGCTGACGGTGGTACCACCAGTTTCGATGTTGAAGTCGAGATCGACGGTGTCGATCAGGTAGGCAGGCGCGGCGTAGTCCTTGAGGTAAACGGTCTGGGGCGTAGTGGTTTTCATTTTTTGGCGGACGGCAGGGGGGAACCGTCGATGATACGCCAAACCGGCCGGGGGCTGGCGGCCCGCCTCAGCGGGCTGCATGGCCTGTCAGGCAGGCCATGCGCCATCAGTCCGGCTAGTGATCGCGGCCGTGCCCGCGACCGTGGTCATCGCCGCGACCACGTCCGCGGTCATCACCGCGATGGTCGTCCCGATGGTCGCGTCGCTCATGGCGGCGATAGTCATCGCGGTAGCCATCACGGCCGCGGTCACGGTGGATATGGCGCTCCTGATAGCGCGGGGCGTATTCGTGTCGATACCAGTTGTCCTGCACGAAATAGACGCGTTCGCCGCAGGCCCCGTAGCGATGGCAATGACGGCGCCAGTCGCGGGCATGGCCGGGGGGCACGCGCAGATAGAGCGGCGGACGGCTGACCGGGACGCGCTGGATCATCATCGGCTCCGGAAAGAGCAGCGGTGGGGGCGGGAAACCGCCGATGTCGAGACGGCCGTAGAAGCCCGGTTGGCCGATATTGACCGAGACCTGGGCGGAGGCGGGGGCGCTGAGGGTAGCGGCGGCGACGGTCATGGCCATCGCCATCAAGATGCGTTTCATGTTGTGTGTTCCTCGTTGGGGTGTGGCTATATAACGCGTTCAATCGTTGCCGGGATGACCCGGCGACCTGAAACAAATTGTAAGTGGGGTGCCCAGGCCCGGAAATGCGATGGGGAAACTATCGCCGCTGCCAGACCTGCCAGCGTTCGCGGCCGGCGAAAACCGGGATCGAATCGCTGACTGGCCGATCTTCGATGCGCTCGAAATTGGCAACCAGAAGTTCATCGAGTTGGTCGGGCAGGACGCCGAAAGGCGGGCCTTTCGGCTGGTCGCAGAGGAAAAAGAAGCCGGCGAGCAGCCCGCCCGCCGGCAGCAGTTCGGCGACGCGCCTGCCCCAGTCGGTCCACAGCTTGCGCGGCAGGGCGCAGAGGAAGGCGCGTTCGTAGATCAGCTCGACGGGCCGGGCTGGCGAAAAGGTAAAAAAGTCGGCGCAGACCAAGTCGACCGGAGCATTGCCCAGAATGTTTCGCGCCGTCTCGATGGCGATTGGCGAAAAATCGAGTGCGGTGACCGGCCAGTCGATTTCAGCCAGATGGGCCGCCTCCCAGGCGCTGCCACAGCCCGGGATCAGCGTATTGAGCGGCGCCGGTTGGCGGGCGATGAAGTCGGCAAAGGTATCCGGCACCTTGCCGGCATCCCACGGTGTGACGCCTTCGCCGAAGCGCTTGCACCAGAAATCCGGGTGTTCCGGACGCTGCTCCGGCGGCTTGATGGCCTCGCTCATGGCTTTTTCAGGTCGCGGGCCGATTGTTCGACGGCGTCTTCGAGGTAGCTCTGGTAAAAATCAGGCAGCCGGGCGCCGACGATAGGATTGGCCAACTGGCGGCCATCCGGGCCATAAAAGGCGACGACCGGCACCAGCTTGACCTTTTCGGCGGTAGCGACGCCGGCGTGGGTCGAGGCGCCGCCCTTGAAGTCGGTGAGCGCCTGGGTTTCGCCATCCTGATTGATCTGCCGGATAACCACGCGGTCACGAAAGCGCGGGTTGGCGGCGAGTGGTTTCAGGTAGTCGCGTTTGACCGCTTCGCAATATTTGCAGTCCTGGCGGCTGTAGATAACGATCAGCGGGCCGCCGGCCCTGGCCGCTTGTGCCGATTCAGCGCGCAGGTCGATGGCGGCTGGCAGGTCGGTCGCACCCCAGGATGGTGCGGCCAGCCATGCTAGAATCAGCCCTCCCAAAAGCCCTGCCCATTGCCTGCTCATGTCCCGTCCTTCGAAGATTGTCATTGCCTCCCGCGAATCCCGTCTGGCCATGTGGCAGGCGGTGCATGTCAGAGAACGCTTATCGAGTTTAAATCCCGGAACCGAAGTTGTCATTCTCGGCATGACCACCAAGGGCGATCAGATCCTAGACCGGCCGCTCGCCGAAATCGGTGGCAAGGGCCTGTTCATCAAGGAACTCGAAGTCGCCATGCAGGAAGGCAAGGCCCACCTCGCCGTCCATTCGATGAAGGACGTGCCGATGGTCATGCCGGAAGGCTTCGTGCTGGCCGCCATCTCGGCCCGCGAAAATCCGCTCGATGCCTTCGTTTCGAACAAATACAACGGTCTCGACGACCTGCCGGCCGGTGCCATCGTCGGCACCTCCAGCCTGCGCCGCGAATCGATCCTGCGCGCCAAGTACCCGCAACTCGTCATCAAGAGCCTGCGCGGCAATCTCGATACCCGCCTGAAGAAGCTCGATGCCGGCGAATACGACGCGATCATCCTGGCCGCCGCCGGCCTGATCCGCCTGGGCATGGAAAGTCGCATCAAATCCGTGTTGACCGCAGAACAATCTCTGCCGGCCCCCGGTCAGGGCGCGCTGGGCATCGAACTGATCGATGGCGCGGCCGACATGGCCGACGTTGTCGCCCCGCTCAACGATCCGGAAACGGCTCACTGCGTCAAGGCCGAGCGCGCCTTCTCGCGCGCTTTGGGCGGCAGTTGCCAGGTGCCGCTCGGCGGCTACGCGATCATCGAAAATGGTCAGCTCTGGTTGCGCGGTTTCGTCGCCACCGCGGACGGCAAGGAAGTGGTCAGCGCCGAATTGCGCGGCAACCCGGCCAACGACGAAGCGCTCGGCTTGCAATTGGCAGCCGAACTGCGCGCCAAGGGCGCCGACGCGATTCTGGAAAAGCTCGCGCACTGCAAATGACTCATAACGGCCCGCTCGCCGGCCGAACCATCGCTGTCACCCGGCCGCAGGCGCAGGCTGCGCCCCTGGCCGAGGCGATCGTTGCCGTCGGCGGTACACCGCTGATTTTCCCGCTGCTTGAAATATCGCCGGCTGCCAATTCGCAACCGCTGGCCGACGCGGCTGCCCGGCTGGGCGACTATGCCCTGGCGGTGTTCATCAGCCCGAACGCCGCCGATCACGCGCTGCCGGTTTTGCTGGCGCAGCGAGCCTGGCCTGAATCGCTGATCCCAGCCGCAGTCGGCCAAGGCACGGTGAAAGTGCTGGCCGAGCGCGGTATCCCCGGCTGCATTGCCCCGACCGAGCGTTTCGACTCCGAAGCCCTGCTTGAGTTGCCGGAGCTGGCAGCTGAGCGCGTCAGCGGCAAACGTGTCGCCATTTTTCGTGGCGATGGCGGTCGCGAACTGCTCGCCGACACCCTGCGCGAACGCGGTGCGACGGTCGATTGCGTCACCTGCTATCGTCGTTCCGGCCCATCTTGTGGCGTCGAGCCGCTGATGGCGGCATGGCGTGCTGGTAGCCTTGATGCGCTGACCGTATCGAGCAGCGAAGGTCTGCGTTATCTGGTCGACCTTCTCGATCCTGAGGGCCGTGCCTTCCTGCAAAAAACGCCGCTCTTCGTCCCCCACGCCCGTATTGCCGAAAATGCCCGGGCTTTGGGTTTAAGCAACATTCTCCTTACCGATGCAGCCGACGCCGGCATTCTCGCCGGCTTAGTTGCTTATAATTGGCCGGCATGATGCCCGAAAACGAAAATCCCTCCCCGACGACCATGACCTACCTCCCGGCGCCGCGCGCCAAGCGGATCAGCCCGTGGCTGTTCGTGGCCATTGCTGCGCTGACGCTGGCTGGCTGGCAGTGGTTCGAAACCCGCCAGCGGCTGTTCGATGTCCAACAGGAACTCAGCCAGAAACTGGCCGAGTTCGACACCGCTAACAAGGAAGATCGCGGTGCCCAGAAACTGTCGCGTGAGCAGGTCGAAGCACTGCAGGCCCGCCTCGGCGCCGTCGATGGCAAGATCGCCGAGTTCCAGGCCCAGTCCACGACCTTGCAGGCTCTGTATCAGGACATCGCGCGCAGCCGCGAAGAACTTGCCCTGATTGAAGTCGAACAGGCCATCGTGCTCGCCGGGCAACAACTGCAACTGGCCGGCAATCTGCCGGTCGCCGTGCTCGCACTGCAGACAGCCGACGCCCAACTGGCGCGCCTCGACCGCCCGGCTCACCTGCCCCTGCGCAAGGCGCTGGCCAAGGATCTGGCCCGCCTCAACGCGCTGCCTTTCGTCGATATGCCGGGCATCAGCCTGCGTCTGGAACAGGTGCTGGTCGGTGTCGACAAGCTGCCGCTGGTTTCCCACGGTCGACCGGAAAAATCGGCTGAAAATGAAATGGCTGCCGAGTCGAAAACCTGGTGGCAGCGCACGGGCGGCGCCATCTGGCAGGAAGTGAAAGGCCTCGTTCGGATTCAGCGCTTCGACCGCGAGGACGTGGCGCTGCTGGCGCCCGGTCAGGGCTACCTGCTCCGTGAAAATCTCAAGCTGCGCCTGCTCAATGCCCGCCTCGCCCTGTTTGCACGCGATCAGTGGACCTTCCGCAACGAGCTCAAAGTTGCCCAGGACATGTTGAACCGCCATTTCGAAGCCAGCGACAAAGCCGTCCAGACGGCACAGACCACGCTGCGCCAGATGACAGCGAGTGAAATCAACGTCGAGCTGCCAACCCTCAACGATAGCCAGGCAGCCTTGCGCAACTTGCGTCCGGGCAAGGAAAAGCGGTGAGAGGGCTGTTCTGGATTGTCGCCCTGTGCGGACTGGCCGTCGCCGTCGCCCTCGGCGCCCGCTATAACGATGGCTACGTGCTGGTGGTTTTTCCACCGTGGCGGGCCGAGGTTTCGCTCAATCTTTTCATCATTGCGCTGCTCGCCCTGTTCTTCGTGCTCTATGCCGGCACGCGGGCGCTGGCGGTGACCTTCGGCCTGCCCAAACGCGTGCGCGAATACCGCGCCCAGCGCCAGCGTGAAAGTGCCGCACTGGTCTTTCAGGACGCCGTTCGTCTGCTCTTCGAAGGTCGTTTCGGCCAGGCCTTGAAAAAGGCCACTGAAGCCCACGGCGCCGGTACGGCCCCTGGCCTCTCGGCGCTGATCGCCGCCCGCGCCGCCCAGCGCATGCGCGAGCCGGAAAAGCAGCAATACTGGCTGGAACACGCCAAGACTGACGATCCGCGGACCGAAGCGGCGACGCTCATGCTCGACGCCGAAATGGCCAACGAGGCGCGTCGTTTCGACGAGGCACTGGCCGCTCTCGAAAAACTGCAGGGCAAGCAGGGGCGCCATATCGCTGCGCTACGTCTCGAGTTGCGCGCCCGTCAGGGTGTCGGCGACTGGGATGGCGTGCTCAAACTGGCCCGTCAATTGGTCAAGCGCGATGCGCTGCCGGTTGAAGTGGTCCGCGAAATCTGCACGCAGGCTCATCTCGGGAACATCGCCAAACGCGTCGCCGATCAGGGCAAGCTGACGGCCTATTTGCGCACGGTACCCGAAGACGAGCGTGGTCGCCGCGTCGTCCTCGCAGCGGCACGCGCCTTGGTCGTTCTGGGCGCCGAGGCTGAGACGCAGAAACTGATCGAAACGGTGCTCGATGCGGTCAAGAACGAAGAGTGGCAACCCGAGCTGGTGGCCATTTACGGCCGCCTGACCAACAGCGAGCAGACCGCCCGCATCGCCAAGGCCGAAGGCTGGTTACGCCAGCACCCCGATGATGCCCGCCTGCTCAAGGCGCTGGGCCGCATGTGCATCCGCCAGCGTCTGTGGGGCAAGGCGCAAAGCTATCTGGAGGCTTCGCTGTCGGTTGAGCCGTCGCAGCAGGGACACCTCGAACTGGCCCGGCTGTTCGACCAGCTCGACCGGGCCGAAGAAGCCAACAAACATTACCGGGCCAGCGCGCTGCTGGACGCCCGCTAGGCGCCGCTGGCGCCTGGCTTTTTATCTCAAACCCAGTCCTGCGGTTTGAGGAAGACTTCATAAAGTTCGGCTTCCGGCGTGCCGGCTTCCGGTTGCCAGTCATAGCGCCACTTCACGATCGGCGGCATCGACATCAGGATCGATTCGGTGCGGCCGCCCGACTGCAGGCCGAACAGCGTGCCGCGATCCCAGACCAGATTGAACTCGACGTAACGCCCTCGCCGATAAGCCTGAAAATCGCGTTCGCGCTCGCCGTAAGGCGTGTCGCGGCGCTTGGCGAGCACCGGCAGGTAGGCCTTGGTGAAGGCGTTGCCGACTGACTGAGTCAGATTGAAGCAGCGCTCGAAGCTGCCTTCGTTGAGGTCGTCGAAAAACACGCCACCGACGCCGCGCGGTTCGTTGCGGTGCTTGAGGAAGAAATACTCGTCACACCACTTCTTGTATTTCGCATAGACCTCGTCGCCGAACGGCGCCAGCGCATCCTTGCAGGTCTGGTGAAAATGGACCACATCTTCCGTTTGACCGTAGTAAGGCGTCATGTCCATGCCGCCGCCGAACCACCAGACATCCTCTTCGCCTTCCTTGCGGGCGACGAAGCAGCGCACGTTCATGTGCGCCGTCGGGCAGTACGGGTTGCGTGGATGCAAAACGAGCGAAACACCCATCGCTTCCCAGGCGCGGCCCGCCAGTTGTGGACGGACTGCGGTAGCCGAGGCGGGCAGCGAATTGCCGGTGACGTGCGAGAAATTGACGCCGCCACGCTCGAAGAAACTGCCTTCCTCGATCAGCTGCGAAATGCCGCCACCGCCTTCCGGACGCTGCCAGCTGTCGGTGCGAAATGGCTGGCCGTCAAAGGCTTCAAGCTCGGCGACAATACGGGCCTGCAGACCGGTGAAATAGGTTTTTAGCTGGGCGGTGTCGATACTCATTTTTGTGTTTTCAGGAATCTGTTGGGGGGATGGCCGGCGACTGCAGTTCGTAGCGGTTTCGGCCTGCCGCCTTGGCCCGGTACATCGCGCTGTCGGCCTGGCTGACCAGTTGTTTGACGGTTGTCGTCCCGGCTTGTTCAGAGCTGCAGGTGGCGATGCCGATCGAAACGCCGACATGAATCTGCAGATCGTTGATGACGATCACTTCGGATAGGGCATCGATGCATTTCTGGGCAACCCGCTCAGCGGCTTTCTGCGGCTTTTCCGTATCGGTGAGCAGGATCAGGAATTCATCACCGCCGAGGCGGGCGACGGTGTCTACATCGCGAACGGCGGCCTGCAGGCGGCGGGCAATTTCGCCTAGCACGCGGTCGCCGATGCCATGGCCATGCGTGTCGTTGACCGGCTTGAAGCCATCGATGTCAAGGAAAAGCAGGGCCAGTCCGAAGTGGTTGCGCTGGATCCGGTGCAGCTCGCTTTCCAGTCGTTCGTCAATCAGCCGGCGATTCGGCAGGCCAGTCAGCATGTCATGGTGGGCCATCTCCGCCAGGCGTTGCTCCTGCTCCAGGAGGCGGTCCTGCAGACGATTGAAGCTATGTCCGACGTCGGCCACTTCGTCGGCTGTGTGGGTCGCCACCGGTTGCATCGGGCGTTTTCCTTCGGCCATTTCGTGAAGTTCGCGGGCAAGCAGGGCGATAGGCTTGAGCAGTCGATTGAGCACGGCGAGCAGGACAATGATGCTCGGCAACGAGAGCAGGGCGGTGATCAACAGCGTGTTGCGCAGGGTGTTCGAGACCGGCTCGAAGGCATCGCCAGTCGGTTGCCGGGCAACCAGTAGCCAGTTGGCGCGCGGCACTTCGGCGGTGGCGACCAGTTCGTGCTGGCTGGCTGCGTTGCGAATGATCTTGATGCCGCGCTGGCCGTTGACCGCAGCATCAAGCACCAGATCGTCGCCGGTGTTGGGCATCGGCGTGACGGCTTGATTGACCTCCGAGGCCAGCACAAAGAGGTGGTGTTGTGGATCAATGAGCTGATAGCTGCCATTTTTTCCGGGGCTGGTACCGAGAATCAGGTCGAGAAAACCCGGAGCGGCCAGCGGGGCGATTCCGGCGAGAATCCCGAGCAGTTTTTGTTGCTTGTTAAAAACGGGAATGGCCATGACCAGTGCCGGTTCTCCGGTCGCCCGGGTGATCAGGGGTTTGCTGATGAAGGGCTGGCGGGTCGTCGTCGCCCCGATAAACCAGTCACGGTCGCCAAAGGATTTCGGCCGGTTTTGCAGGCGCGGGGCCTCGCCGATGGTTGGCCCGCCATCGGGCGGGATCACCATCAAGCCAATCGGAAACAGGGTGTGGATGGCCTTGCGGTCTTCCAGCCATATCTGCATCGCCGGTGGGTCGCTGAAGAGCGCTTCCGGCATATTCAGCGCGACCCGCTTCAGGCTCTCCAGTCGCAACGTCACCTTGGCGTCGATATCCCGGGCAATGTAATTGACTGCGGTCAGCTGCTGGTTGGATAGCACCTCCTGCATGTCGTCATGCAGGATGCGCGTGGCGAAAAAGGTAATCAGGCTGATGCCGGCCAGAAACAGCAGAACCGATACGACGGCAATCCGCATTTTCAGACTGCTGCCGAACCATGGCATCATCGCCCTGATTCCTTAGCGGGAGATTGCCCGGTAGCCGATGTCCTTGCGGAACTGCATGCCATCGAAGCTGATCTGCACAGCGGCCTCGTAGGCGCGTTTCTGTGCCAGCTTGACGTTTTCGCCCAATGCCGTGACACACAGCACGCGACCACCATTGGTGATGACCTTGCCGTCCTGTTCGGCTGTGCCGGCATGGAAAACGTGCGCATCGTCGCCGAAGCTGTTGCCAGCCGGCAGGCCCTGAATGACGTCGCCCTTCTTCGGGGTGTCCGGATAGTTAGCAGCAGCAAGGACAACACCCAGCGCAATGCGGCGATCCCATTCGGCTTCGACCTGATCGAGCGTGCCGTCGATGCCGTGTTCGAGCAGATCGACGAAATCGGACTTCAGACGCATGAGGATGGGCTGGGTTTCCGGGTCGCCCATGCGGCAATTGAATTCGAGTGTCTTGAGCGAGCCATCCTTGCCGATCATCAGGCCGGCATAGAGGAAGCCGGTGAACGGGATGCCATCTGCAGCCATCCCGCGCACGGTTGGCAGAATGATTTCGCGCATCGCCCGGGCGTGGATTTCCGGCGTGACGCACGGTGCGGGCGAATAGGCGCCCATGCCACCGGTGTTCGGGCCGGTGTCGCCGTCGCCGATGCGCTTGTGGTCCTGGCTGGAGGCCAGTGCGAGGACGTTTTTGCCGTCGACCATGACGATGAAACTGGCTTCCTCGCCGTCGAGGAAATCCTCGATGACGACGCGGGCACCGGCATCGCCGAGTTTGTTGCCGGATAGCATGTCGTCGATCGCGGCATGCGCTTCTTCCAGCGTCATCGCGACAACGACGCCCTTGCCGGCAGCCAGGCCGTCGGCCTTGATGACAATCGGCGCGCCCTGCTTGTCGATGTAAGCGTGTGCTGCGGTCGACTCGGAAAAAGTCTCAAAACCAGCCGTCGGAATGTTGTGCCGGGCCATGAAACGCTTGGCAAAATCCTTGGAGGATTCGAGCTGGGCGGCTTCTCTGGTTGGCCCAAAAATCTTCAGGCCGCGGGCGCGGAAGATGTTGACGACGCCGGCTGCCAGAGGCGCTTCCGGGCCGACGACGGTGAGGTGAACCTTGTTCTGCTCGACGAAATCAGCCAGCGCTTCCGGGTCGGTGATGTTCAGGTTTTCCAGCTCGTGCTCACGCGCCGTACCAGCATTGCCCGGGGCAACGTAAACCTTCTGCATGCCTTGGGTCTGGGCCAGACGCCAAGCCATGGCGTGCTCACGCCCGCCGGAACCGATTACTAGGAGTTTCATGGGGCTGTTTCCTTGTTATGTCCGAAATGATTTCGTGGCCGGCAAAGCCATGACGCGAAGACGAGCCGAAGACAGTGCTATTGCACGGCGAGGCGAAGTCGACAAAGTCAGGGCGTAGCCGGACATGAAATCAGTGGCGGAAGTGGCGGGCGCCGGTAAAGACCATGGCCAAGCCATGTTCGTCGGCCGCAGCAATGACTTCCTCGTCGCGCATCGAACCGCCCGGCTGGATGACCGCCTTGGCACCGGCTTCAGCCAGCACATCGACGCCGTCACGGAACGGGAAGAAGGCATCCGACGCAACGACCGAACCGTTGAGGTCGAGGCCGGCGTGCTGGGCCTTGATGCTGGCGATCTTGGTCGAATCGACGCGGCTCATCTGGCCGGCCCCGACGCCGAGCGTCATGCCGTTGCCACAGAAGACGATGGCGTTGGACTTGACGAACTTGGCGACGCGCTCGGCGAAGAGCAGGTCTTCGATCTGCTGGGCGGTCGGCTGGACCTTGGTGACGATCTTCAGGCCGGATGCCTGGGCCGTGAAGTTGTCCGGCGTCTGGACCAGCAGGCCGCCGCCGACGCGCTTGTATTCGAGCGTATTGAGTACGCGGGAAATCGGCACGACCAGGACGCGCAGGTTGGTCTTGCCGGCCAGTGCGGCCTTGGCTTCAGCGGTGAAAGACGGGGCGATCAGCACTTCGACGAAGTGCTTGCGCTCGTTCATGGCGTTGACGACGTCGATGCCGACTTCGCCGTTGAAGGCGATGATGCCGCCGAAGGCCGAGGTCGAGTCGGTCTTGAAGGACTTTTCATAGGCGCCGAGCAGCGTGCCGTCGATGGCCACGCCGCACGGGTTGGCGTGCTTGACGATGACGCAGGCCGGGGCATCGAAGGACTTGACGCATTCCCAGGCGGCGTCGGAGTCGGCGATGTTGTTGTAGGACAGTTCCTTGCCCTGCAGCTGCGTGTAGGCGGCGATGCTGCCGGCGACCGGGTTCGGTTCGCGGTAGAAGGCGGCGGACTGATGCGAATTTTCGCCGTAGCGCAGAGTTTCTACGCGGTCGAAAGCCAGTTGCAGCTTGGCCGGGAAGATGGCCGGGACCGGCGCAGCTTCGGCCGGCTTGGCTTCGGCGCCTTCATCAAGGCCGGTCAGCCAGTTGGCGATCATGCTGTCGTAGCGGGCGGTGTGCGTGAAGGCTTTCTTGGCCAGACCAAAGCGGGTCGCCAGTTGCAGGGCGCCAGCGTTGGCCCTCATTTCGGCGAGTAGCGGCGCGTAGTCTTCCGGATCGGTAACGATGGCGACGCCGTTGTAGTTCTTGGCCGAAGAACGGACCATGGCCGGACCGCCGATGTCGATGTTCTCGATGGCATCTTCCAGCGTCACGCCGGCCTTGGCGATGGTGGCGGCAAACGGGTAGAGATTCACGCAGACCAAGTCAATCATCGGAATGTCGTGGGCTTCGATGGTCGCTAGATGCTCCGGCAGATCGCGACGAGCCAGGATGCCGCCATGTACCTTCGGGTGCAGGGTCTTGACGCGACCGTCGAGCATTTCCGGGAAGCCGGTGTAGTCGCCGATTTCGGTGACGGCGAGGCCGGCGTCGCGCAACATCTTGGCGGTGCCGCCGGTGGACAGCAGCTTGACGCCTTGGGCGGCAAGGCCCTGGGCGAATTCAAGAACGCCGGTTTTGTCGGAAACGGAAATCAGTGCTTGCTTGATGGTCATGGCGATTACAGTAGTTGGTGTTCGGTGAGTTTCTTGCGCAGGGTGTTGCGGTTGATGCCGAGCATCTCCGCCGCCAGCGTCTGGTTGGTGCCGGCCTTGGCGAGCACCACTTCAAGCATCGGTTTTTCGACGCTCTTCAAAACCATGTCATAGATCGCGCCCGGTTTTTCCCCATCCAGATCGCGGAAATACTGCTCCAGTGCGTTGATGACGCACTGCCCCAAATCATGTTGGCTCATGCTGCCAACGCCTCCTCTTTGTCATATTTTAAAATATCGTTTTCTTCCGCCTGGCGGATGAAAAACTCGTTCACTGCCTGCATCTGTTGTTCGATGCTGGGCAGGACGTTCATTTCCTTACGGAAGGCCGCTGAGCCAACCAATCCCTTGGTGTACCAGGAGATGTGCTTGCGGGCGACCTTGAACCCCGTTTCCGGGCCGTAGAAAGCGTAAAGGTCTTCGAGGTGCGCCAGCAGGATGCTGTGGATCTCGGTGACCCTGGCCGGCGGCAGGTGCTCGCCGGTTTTCAGAAAGTGTTCGATCTCGCGGAATAGCCAGGGGCGGCCCTGGGCGGCGCGACCGATCATGATGCCATCGGCGCCGGTGACGTCGAGGACGTGTTTGGCCTTTTCCGGCGTCGTGATGTCGCCGTTGGCGATGACCGGGATACGGATCAGTGTCTTGACCAGCGCGATGGTGTCGTACTCGGCCTCGCCGGTGTATTGCTGGCAGCGGGTACGACCGTGGATGGCGACGGCGCGGATGCCGGCCGATTCGGCGATGCGCGCAATGGTCGGCGCGTTCTTGTTGGCGATGTTCCAGCCGGTGCGGAATTTCAGCGTGACCGGGGTGTTCGGGACGGCAGCGACGACCGCGTCGAGAATGCGCCCGACCTGCTCTTCGTCCTGCATGAGGGCCGAGCCGGCCATCACGTTGCAGACCTTCTTGGCCGGACAGCCCATGTTGATGTCAATGATCTGGGCGCCGTTGTCGACGTTGTGCTTGGCAGCTTCGGCCATCATCTTGGGATCAGCGCCGGCGATCTGCACTGAGATCGGTGCAACTTCGCCCTCGTGATTGGCCCGGCGCAGCGTCTTGGCGCTGCCATAGAGCAGGGAGTTCGAGGTGACCATTTCGGACACGGCCAGTCCGGCGCCCATTTTCTTGCACAGCTGGCGGAAAGGACGATCCGTCACGCCGGCCATGGGAGCAACAAACAAATTATTTCGGAGCTGGAAACCGGCAAATTCCATGGGCGTACGAGGGCTCTGGCGAATCTCGGGAAGCCGGGAATTTTACCTGAGTCGGCGCCTAAAAAATAGTCAAATTGTAAAGCTGAGTGTTAACAGCAGGGCGAAGACAAGCTGTAATCCGGCGGTGGCGGCGAGGATGCTGTTGAACACCGGGCCGGGGGCGTCGCTGTTGAAGCGGCGGATCAGTTTGACGGCCAGTGGCAGCGACAGCAGCGGCAGCGCGCCCGGCCAGCCAAGCCCGGCGAGCAGCGGCAGCAAGGCATAGGGCGCGAGCATTTCGGCGGCATAGAGGCGGCGCGTCAGTGGCCGGCCAAGGCGGACGGCCAGCGTGTGTTTGCCACTTTGCGCATCGCCGTCGAGGTCGCGGTAATTGTTGACGGTGATCACCGCGGCGGCGTGAAGACCGACCAGCGCCGCGGCAAGCAGTGCGGTGGCTGTCAGCCCCAAGGTTTGCAGGTAATAGCTGCCGCCGACGGCGACCAGGCCGAAGAAAATGAAGACGAAAAATTCGCCGAGCGGGCCGTAGGCAATCGGTTTCGGACCGCCGGTATAGGCCCAGCCGGCGGCCAGCGAGGCGAGGCCGATGGCGACGATGGGCCAGCCACCGTGGGCGACGAGATAGATGCCGCACAGGAAGGCCAGGGCGAAGCTGAGCCAGGCGCCGGCCTTGACCATGTTCGGTGTCAGCCAGCCTTCGGCCGTGGCGCGCTTGGGGCCGAGGCGATCCGGCGTGTCGGTACCGCGCAGGAAATCGCCGACGTCGTTGAACAGGTTGGTGCCGATCTGGATGAAAGCCGCGCCGAACGCTGCGGCGAGCAGCGGCAGCCAGAGCAGCGTGCCGCTGTCGTGCCAGGCGACGGCCGTCCCGACGAGCACCGGCGACAGCGAGACGGACAGCGTCTTAGGGCGGCAGGCGAGGAACCAGGCGGTGCTTGTTTTCATGCGTCAGTGGGCGGATGGGCGGAGCGGCACTGTAACCGATGCCCGGGGTTGCTGCCTTTAGGCTGGATCAAGGCCAGGCGCGGGCGCCCCAGATCATGCGCTTGGCGACGAAGTGGCGGGCCGGCGGGCAGATGTCCAGCGCCAGCAGGCCGAGGCCGCGGGCCAGCTTGAGCGGGCCGAAATCGTTGGAGAAGGTGCGGACGATCTGGTCGGTGAAGAAGGCGCTGCCGCGTCGGTCGAGGCGGCGGCTGGCGGCGTAGTTTTCGAGATTGCTACGGTCAACGCCGTTTTTGAGCAAAATTTCGGATAGTTGCCAGGCGTCGCGGATGCCGAGGTTGAAGCCCTGGCCGGAGACCGGGTGCAGGGTTTGCGCCGTGTTGCCGATCCATACTTCGTTGTCTTTGACCAATGTGTCACGCAAGCGAAGAAACAGCGGGAAGCGGCTGCGTGGGCCGGGCTTGGCGAAGCGCATGCGCTGGCCGAACTGGGCTTGCAGGGCTGCCGTGAAGGTTTCGTCGTCCATGGCCATGACGGCGTCGGCCTTGGCCGGGGGCAGGGTGAAAACGATGGAAAATTCGTCGCCGAGCGGCAGCAGGGCGAGCGGGCCGTCGGGGGTGAAACGTTCCCAGGCGCGCTTGTTGTGGCCTGGCGTTGGCGTGACTTCGCAGATCACGGCGTGCTGTTCGTAGTCGCTGACTTTGACGGCCGGATCGTCGGCTGGCGTGCCTTCAGCGTGGACGAGCAGCTTGGTCTGGATGGTGCGCAACTGACCGGCATGGCGCAGCGCGACGGTGACGTACTCATTGCCCGGCGTAATGTCGAGGATTTCGGCTTCTGACAGTACGGCGTCAGCGGCCAGATTGGCGGCCAGTGCGCTGGCCAGATCGCGATAGCGGACGACGTAGCCGAGGGCGGGCAGGTCGTATTCCTGATGGTCGATCAGTGTCCGGCCGAAACCGTCCTTTTGCGAGATATGGATGGTTTCGATTGGCGTCGCGGCGCGCGTCGGCCAGCTGTTGATCTGTTCCAGCAACTGGCGGGCGCCGTGTGACAGGGCGAGGGCGCGCGGGTCGTCTTGCCGGGCTTGCTGCGGTTGACGGTCAATCAGCAGAGACTTCTGACCACCGGCGGCCAGCGCCAGATGCAGCGTCATGCCGACCGGGCCGGCGCCGATGATCAGGATGTCGACCGTTTCAGTCATGGCGCATGACTTCCTCGATTTCGGCGACCGTTTTCGGCGCCGTCGTGAAAACGTCGCAGCCGGTCTCGGTGACGCGCACGTCGTCTTCGATGCGGATGCCGATGCCGGCCAGCGCCGGCGGAATGTCGGCGCCAGGGCGGATGTAGAGTCCGGGCTCGACGGTCAGTGTCATACCGGGCACAAGCCGGGTCCACTCGTCGCCGACCTTGTATTCGCCGGCGTCGTGCACATCGAGGCCAAGCCAGTGGCCGGTGCGGTGCATGTAGAAACGCTTGTAGTCACCCTTCTCGATCAGATTTTCGATGTCGCCGGTGAGCAGCTTGAGGTCAATCATCCCTTGCGTCAGCACGCGCACGGCAGCGTCGTGGCCTTCCATGAAATGGCGGCCCGGGGCGGTGGCGGCAAAGGCGGCGTCCTGGGCGGCAAGGACGATTTGGTAAACGTCCTTCTGTGCCGCATTGAAGCGGCCATTGACCGGGAAACTGCGGGTGATGTCTGCCGCGTAGCCTTCGACTTCGCAGCCGGCGTCGATGAGGACCAGCGTGTTGTCGTTAAGGATCTTGTCGTTGGAGACGTAGTGCAGCACGCAGGCGTTGGCGCCGCCGGCGACGATGGGTGTGTAGGCATGGGCGTCGGCGCCGCGCTTGCGGAATTCGTAGGTCAGCTCGGCTTCGAGTTCGTATTCGGCCATGCCGGGGCGGCAGGCGTGCATGGCGCGGGCGTGGCCGGCGCTGGCGATGTCGGCCGAGCGTTGCTGGATGCCGGCTTCGGCGTTGTCCTTGACCAGACGCATGCTGTCGAGTTCGGCCCGCAGGTCGTGGATGGCGCGCGGCGCCCGTTTGCCAGCCCGGGTCTGGGCACGGACTTCGTTGAGCGCCTTGGCGATGCGGCTGTCCCACTCGGCGTCGTGGCCGATGGCGTGCCACAGCGTGTCGCGGTCGACGAGGAATTCGGCCAGCTTCTTGTCGAGTTGCTCGATCGGGTAGGCCGCATCGAAGCCGAAAGCGACCTTGGCCGCCTTCGGCCCGTAACGATAGCCATCCCAGATTTCGCGCTCTTCATGCTTCTCGCGGCAGAACAGGATGGACTTGGGTCTCTTGCCGCCGATCAGAACGACGACGGCTTCCGGTTCCGGGAACCCGGTCAGGTACCAGAAATAGCTGTCGAAGCGGTAGAGGTGATGCGCGTCGCGGTTGCGGATGACCTCCGGCGCGGTCGGCACGATGGCGACGCCGTCGCCGATGGTTTTCAACAGGCGCTTGCGGCGGGCGAGAAAGTGGGCGTGGCTCATGCGTTTTTGAGTTCCTGATCCAGTTCGGCCAGACGTTGTGGCGTACCTACATCGACCCAGCGGCCGGCGAAGCGTTCCCCGGTCAGCGTTCCGGCGGCGATGGCGGCGTCGAGTAGTGGGCGGAGTTTCATGATCGTGCCGGATTGGACGTCAGCAAAGAAGGCTGGCGAGAAGACGCCGATGCCGGCGTAGGTGAAGGTTTGCTCGCCGTTGGCGTAGATGACGCGTTCGCCGTCCAGGCTGAAGTCACCGCCCGTGTGATGCGCCGGATTGGCGACCATGACCAGATGGGCGGCCGGTTTCCAGCCTTCCACGGTCAACCGGAAAAAACGGCCAAAATCGAAATCGCAATAAACATCGCCATTGACCACCAGAAACGGCTCGTTGCCGAGCAGCGGCAGGGCGGTGGCGATGCCGCCGGCGGTTTCCAGTGCGCCCGGTGGTTCGGGCGAGTACTGGATGTGCAGCCCCCAATGCGAACCATCGCCCAGCGTCTGCTCAATGAGTGAACCGAGGTGGGCGTGGTTGATGACGATTTCCTTGAACCCCGCCGCCGCCAATCGTTCCAGATGCCAGACGATGAGCGGCTTGCCGCCGGCCATAAGCAACGGCTTCGGCGTGTGGTCGGTGAGCGGCCGCATGCGTTCGCCACGGCCGGCGGCGAGGATGAAGGCTTTCATGTTGCCCTTAGCGCCGGTAGCCAACCTGCTCGGTGTTGCCTTCCAGCTTGTCGAGCAGGTTGAGCAGCGGCTTGAGCTGGACGTAGCGGTGGGCCGTTTTGCGGGCGTAGTTCATGAAGCGGGGCAGGTCTTCGCTGTATTTTTCCTTGCCGTCGCGGTACTTGAGGCGGCAGAAGATGCCGAGCACCTTGAGGTGGCGTTGCAGGCCCATCAGCTCGTAGTCGCGCCAGAAGGCGCCGAAGTCCTCGCGTACCGGCAGGCCGGCGGCGCGGGCTTTTTCCCAGTAGCGGATGACCCAGTCGATTTCCTGCTCTTCTTCCCACGAAATGAAAGCGTCGCGGAAGAGCGAGACGACGTCGTAGGTGATCGGACCGTAGACGGCGTCCTGGAAGTCGATGATGCCCGGCGTCAGGCGCTCGGCGCTTTCGACAACCATCAGGTTGCGGGGCATGAAGTCGCGATGGACGAAGACCTTGGGCTGGTTCAGGGCGTTGTTGATGAGGAACTTGAAGGTCCGGTCGAGCATGGACTTTTCGCTGTCATCGAGCTCGACACCAAGGTGGCGGCTGATGAACCATTCCGGGAAAAGATCGAGTTCGCGCCGCAACAGGGTGCCGTCATAGGGCGGCAGCGTGGCGGGGGTCGATGAGCATTGCCACTTGACCAGCACATCGAGGACCGGCCGGATCAGCAGGTCGGCCAGGCTCAGGTCGGCGTTCAGCGCATCGAGATAACCGATGCGGCCGAGGTCGGTGAGGACCAGAAAACCGTTGTCGAGATCCTTGTCGAGGATCCGTGGGGCAGCGAGATCTGCCTTGGCGAGCAGACCGGCGACGTGGATGAAGGGTTTGCAGTCTTCTTTTTCCGGCGGCGCATCCATCAATATGCGCGTCTGGCCGTCTGGCCAGGTCAGCCGGAAATAGCGGCGGAAACTGGCATCGGCGGAGGCCGGGGTGATGTGGACGGATTGTTCGGGAAAGCGACTGGCAACCCAGTCTGTAACAAGTTGATCGCGCGGCATGGGTTCCATAAGCGGCTAGGGTTCGCTTCGTTGTAAAATGGCGCGATTTTAACACTCGGGCATCGGCCGTTCCGGTCCCGGACTTCCATAGATTGCCTTGATGCCCGGTTTTGCCCGCCGTCCGCTCGCTGTTTTTGTCTGTTGCCTGTTTGTCGGGGCGCAGACGAGCCATGCCGCCGATGACGTGCTGCGTCTGCAGCTTTCGGGCGTCGGCTCGATTGCCGAGGCGTCGGAAGAGTCGCCCGAAGTCATGTTGTTGGCAGCAGCCGATGTGCCGCTTCGCCTCCGCCAGGAACGCCGCTTCAATGTGCAGGGCAAGAAACGGCAAGCGTCGACGCCTGCCGTGGTTGGCATCGAATTTCCTGCTGTGCTGAAGAAAGATGACGATTACCCGCTGTTCGTCAGTGCCGAACAGATCGAAGGCCAGGCCGAAGAGCTGACGGTGGCCGAGGGCAATGTTGAGTTGCGCAAGACGGGGTCGCTGATTCTGGCTGATCGTCTGACTTATCGCATGCTCGACGACGAGATCGAGGCCTTCGGCTCGGTGCGTGTGCTGCAGGACGGCACCGAGATCGAGACGCCGCATCTGAAAATGAAGCTCGATGAACAGATTGGCTCGGCCGAAGACGTGCGTTACCGCATTCTCAAGGAAACGCCGAGCCGTTTCTACAGCTCGACGCCAACCGTGGTTACGGTCGCCGGCAGCAATGCCAATACCTCTGGCGCGCCGATGATGCTCAATGTCGCCAACAGCTATGGCCTGCCGACGCAGTCGCCACCGCAGCGCCCGACGGAAGCGAACGGACGGGCGGAACGCGTCGATTTCGAGGGTGAGAACCAGTACACCTTCTTTTCGAATACCTTCTCGACCTGCAAGCCGGGTCGGGAAGACTGGTATCTGCAAACCTCGGAAACGCATCTCGATTACGACAACAACGAAGGCACGGCCAAACATGCTTCGCTGTGGTTCGGCGGCGTGCCGCTTTTCTATTCGCCGGTCGCCTCGTTTTCGCTCAACGGCCAGCGCCGTTCCGGCCTTCTGCACCCGCATTTCTCGACCTCGACGCGCAGTGGCGTCGATTTCACCTTGCCGTATTACTGGAATATCGCGCCGAACTACGATCTGACCCTGTTCCCGCGCTACATGAGCAAGCGCGGCACGCAACTGGGGATCGAGGCGCGCTACCTCGACCACAATTTCCAGGGTACGACCCGGGCCGAATATCTGCCGAATGACGAGTCGCTGAATCGCCAGCGCTACGGCTACCGGATCGAGCACGTGCACAATCTCGGGCGAGGGGTGACGGCGGCCATCAACTGGAACGGCGTTTCTGACGACTTCTACTGGCAGGACATGTCATCGCGCCTGTTGCAGACCTCATTGACCCAGTTGCCCAAGCAGGTCTCGCTGAGCTACGCGCCGTCGCCCTGGCTGCAGAGCAGCATGCAGGTCTTGCGCTACCAGACGTTGCAGCTTGACCCGACGGTGCCGATCACCCGTCCGTACTTTCTCGAGCCGCAGCTCAACATTACCGGCTACCGGCCGAATGTGCTGCACACCGACATCAGCATGATCGGCCAGTTCTCGCGCTTTACCCATGTCGACAGCACGAAGATACAGGGCGATCGTCTCGTCTTCTATCCGCAGGTCTCGTTGCCCCTCGTCCATCCGGCCTTCCAGATCACGCCCAAGGTCGGCTTGCACATGAGTCATTACGGGTTGAGCAATCAGCTTGTCGGTCAGGAGAGTAGCTTCAACCGCGTTCTGCCAACCTTTACGCTCGATTCGACGATGATTTTCGAGCGCGAGGGCGACTGGTTCGGCAACGGCTATATCCAGACGCTGGAACCGCGCCTCTACTACGTGAATATTCCGTACAACGACCAGAGCGAGATCCCGCTCTTCGACACCGCGCTGTCCGATTTCAACTTTGCCCAGATCTTTTCCGAAAATCGCTACAGCGGCTACGACCGGATCAACGATGCCAATCAGCTGACCGCCGCCGTGACGACGCGCCTGCTCGACGGGGAAACCGGTGTCGAGCGTTTCAAGGCCATGGTCGGCCAGCGTCACTATTTCAAGCCGCAGCGCGTTGCGATTACCGGCGAAACGACGCGCACTGCCGATTTCTCCAATCTGGTCGCTGCGGTCAACGGCCTGGTTGCGCCAAAAACCTATACCGATGTGGCTTGGGAGTACAACTTCCGCGACAACGTCAGCGAACGGTTTTCGGCCGGTGTCCGCTTCCAGCCGGAACTCGGCAAGGTCCTGTCGGCCAGCTATCGCTATACGCGCAATCAGCTGACCAATGATTCGACCGTCGACCAGATCGACGTTGCCGGGCAGTGGCCGATCGCCTCGAAGTGGTATGCCGTCGGCCGCTATAACTACTCGCTGCGTGACAAGAAGACCCTTGAGTCGATTGCCGGTGTCGAGTACAACGCCGGTTGCTGGGCCGTTCGCGTTGTTGGCCAGCGCCTGGCGGCGATTTCCGGCACACCTAACGACACGCTGTTTTTCCAGCTGGAACTCAACGATTTCGGTAGTATCGGCACCAATCCGATTGGCCTGCTCCGGCGCAGCATTCCGGGCTATGGCAAGATAAACGAGCTGCCCAATAGCAGCAGCCTGCTCACCTCCCAATGAAGACCATGACCTCATCTATTCGTTACCTGCTTGTCCTGATCTGCTGCCTCGGCAGCCTGCTGGCGCATCCCGTGTCCGCCGCGCCGGAGGAACCCATCGAAGCCGACCGTATCGTCGCGGTCGTCGGCGACGAGGTTGTCACTTATTTTGATTTACGCACCCGCCTCGAAGCGGCCCTCAAGCAGTTGCAGAAGCAGGGAACGCCGCTGCCGCCGCAGGATGTGCTGGAACGGCAGATGCTGGAGCGCCTGATCATGGAGCGCGTTCAGCTGCAATATGCCCGCGATTCGGGCATGAAGGTCGACGACAACCAGCTCGAACAGGCCATCGGCCGTATTGCTGCCGGCAACAAGATGACTGTGCCGCAGTTCCGCGCCGCGCTGGAAAAGGACGGCGTGCAGTACGCCCAGTTCCGCGAGGAAATCCGCAGCGAAGTGGTGACCGTTCGCCTGCGCGAGCGCGAGGTCGATAGCAAGCTGATTATTTCCGACGGTGAAATCGACAACTATCTGGCCAACCAGACCGCCGCCGGTGGCAGCGGCGAGGAATACCAGCTGGCCCACATCCTGTTGCGCGCGCCCGAATCGGCCAGCCCCGAGCAACTGCAAAAGCTGCGTCTGCGCGGCGAGCAGGCCCTCAAGCGGGCGCAGGCCGGCGAGAACTTCGCCCAATTGACCGCCGCTTTCTCCGATGCGCCGGACGGATTGCAAGGCGGCGATCTCGGCTGGCGTCCGCTGGATCGCCTGCCGTCCCTCTATGCCGAAGTGGCCGGTCGTTTGCAGGCCGGTCAGGTCAGCGAGTTGCTGCGTTCATCGGCTGGCTTCCACATCGTCAAACTGGTCAACAAGCGCGGTGGCAGTGCCCCGGCCTCGGTGCAGCAGACCCATCCGCGCCACATCCTGATCCGCATCAACGAAGTGGTCTCCGAAGCCGAAGCGCGGCGCAAGCTCGAGACCATTCGCGAACGTATCGTCAATGGCGTCGATTTTGCCGAGCAGGCCCGACTCAACTCGCAGGACGGTTCAGCCCCCAAGGGCGGCGATCTCGGCTGGCTCAATCCGGGCGACACCGTGCCGGAGTTCGAGCGGGCGATGGACGCTTTGAAAATCAACGAGCTCAGCCCGGTCGTCCAGTCACCGTTCGGCATGCACCTGATCCAGGTCATCGAGCGCCGCGAGCGTGACGTCTCGGCCGAGCGTCAGCGCGGCGTCGCCCGTCAGGCCCTGCGCGAGCGCAAGCTCGACGAAGCCTACCAGGACTGGCTGCGCCAGCTACGCGACCGCGCCTACGTCGAAAACCGACTCGAAGAAAAGTGATGCGCCCGGTCATAGCCGTGACCAGCGGCGAGCCGGCCGGCATCGGTCCGGAACTCTGCCTGCGTCTGGCCGGCTATGAAGGCGACGCGCAACCGGTCATTCTTGGCGACCGCAATCTGCTTGAAGCGCGGGCGTCGCAAATTGGGCTGGCGGCAAAGTTTCGTGATTTTTGCCCCAATAATCCGGTTGACCGTGGAATTCTCGACGTCGTCGATATTCCGCTCGCCGTCGCGTCACAGGCCGGCCGGCTCGATGCCGCCAACGGTCCCTACGTGCTGGCGCTGCTTGATCGTGCGCTGGCCGGTTGTCAGTCCGGCGAGTTCGCCGCGATGGCCACGGCGCCGGTGCACAAGGGCGTCATCAACGACGCCGGTGTCCATTTCACCGGCCATACCGAATACCTCGCCGACAAGACCAATACCCCGCTCGTCGTCATGATGCTGGCCGGCGACACCGAGCGCGGCCCGTTGCGCGTCGCGCTGGCCACCACGCACCTGCCGCTCAAGGACGTCTCAGCGGCGATCACCGCCGATGTGCTGGAAAAAACCCTGCGCATCCTGCACGCCGACCTGCGCGGGAAGTACGGCTTGTCCGCGCCGCGCATCCTTGTTGCCGGCCTCAATCCGCATGCCGGCGAAGGTGGCTACCTCGGCATGGAAGAAATCGAAGTTATCACGCCGGTGCTCGAAAAACTGCGCGCTGAAGGCATGCAACTGTCCGGTCCCTATCCGGCCGACACCATGTTCACGCCGCCCATCCTCGCCCAGGGCGATGCCGTCCTCGCCATGTATCACGATCAGGGCCTGACCGCGCTCAAGTACGCCACTTTCGGCAAGGGCATCAACGTCACGCTCGGCCTGCCGATCATCCGCACTTCGGTCGATCACGGCACGGCACTCGAACTGGCCGGCACAGGCAAAGCCGATCCCGGCAGCCTGTTCGAAGCTGTCGCCGAAGCCGCCCGCATGGCCACAAGGAAAACACAATGAAGGGTCACGTCGCCCGCAAACGTTTCGGCCAGAACTTCCTGGTCGACCACGGCGTCATCGCCGCCATCGTTTCGGCGATTAACCCGAAGCGCGACGATGTTGTCGTCGAAATCGGCCCCGGTCTGGGGGCGATTACCGAGCCGCTCATGCAGCGTGTCGATCACCTGCATGTCGTCGAAATCGACCGCGACCTGATCGCCCGGCTAAAAAAGCAGCACACGCCGGAACGCATGACCATCCACGAAGGCGACGCGCTGGCCTTCGATTTTGCCCGCATTGGCAAGAATCTGCGGCTCGTCGGCAATCTGCCTTACAACATCTCGACGCCGCTGCTTTTCCACCTCGCCGACTACGTTGATGTCCTGCACGACATGCATTTCATGCTGCAGAAGGAAGTTGTCGAGCGCATGGTCGCCGAGCCGGGTACCGCTGATTTCGGCCGCATGTCGGTCATGCTGCAATACCGTTTCTATCTCGAATGGCTCATCGATGTGCCGCCGGAAAGCTTCGATCCGCCGCCCAAGGTCCAGTCCGCCGTCGTCCGTCTGATTCCGAAACCGGTTTCGGAACTCACCGCCAAAAGCCAGGAAAAGCTGTCGCAGGTCGTCCTGACAGCCTTCTCGCAACGCCGCAAGATGCTGCGTAATACGATGAAAGGCATGCTCAGCGACGCCGGATTCGCCGAGCTCGGCATCGCGCCGACCCTGCGCCCTGAGGATGTTTCGGTTGAGGACTACGTGCGCATCGCCAATTACCTGACGGCCGGGGCGTAGCCGGAACTCCACGGTCAACCGGAAAAAAGGCCCGAAATTGAAATACTCGGGTCCATGAAAAAACCCGCCTCGGCGGGTTTTTTTGCAGGCTTGAAGCCGATTTACTTCTGCGTCGGGCAGGTCTTGATGCCGAGCAGCGTGTAGGCCGGGCACCAGCCCATCAGGCCGGTGGCCAGCGGCACGATGCCGATGTAGCCCCAGACCGGCAGCAGGCCGGCAGCCGTTGCGCCGATCAGGCCGGCGCCAGCAACGATGCGAAGGATTTTGTCGATACCGCCAACATTTGCAGCCATGGTGTGTTCTCCGTTAAGTTAGGTGTACGCCGCCAATGTAACGTTGTGGCCGGGGGGCGTATGTAACCTCAGTCACACAGCAGCAAGTTTTTGCAAACCATTCCGATCGGTCACCGTCAACTGCTCGCGGCCGAGCGTGACCAGACCCTGCGCGGCAAAACCCTTGAGCAGACGGCTGACGATTTCGCGGACGCTGCCGAGTTCGTCGGCCAGTTGCTGGTGGGTTACGCCGAGCACGGTTTCATTGCGGGCCAGGATCAGCTTGGCAAGCCGCTGGTCGAGGCGGGCGAAGGCGACCTCTTCGACCAATTGCATGAGTTCGCCAATGCGGTCGGCGAACAGGTGAAAGACGAAATCGCGGAAGGGCGGATGTTCGACCATCAGCGCGGCAAAGGCGCCGACCGGCAGGGCGAGCAGGGTGAGCGGTGTCTCGGCGATGCCGCGGGCGTTGTAGTCGGTGTGGCCGAGCAGGCAGCTCGATGAAATGATGCACGAGCCGCCGGGTGCGACGCGGTAGAGCATCAGTTCGCGCCCGCTGGCGGCCAGCTTGATAACCTTGATACTGCCTTCGAGCAGCAGCGGAAAGCCTTGGCAGGGCTGGTGTTCGGCAAAGACCTGGGTGCCGGCCGGCAGGTGCATGAAGGCTTGCGGCGGCAGCAGCGCGGCGAGCCGGTCGGCCGGCAGGCCGCTCAGCGCCGGGTACAAATTCAGCACTTTTTCCCGGTTGACCGTGGAAGTCATGGTCAGGCGCCCACTTCGGCCCACACCGGGGCGTGATCGGAAGGCCGCTCGAGCTTGCGCGGCGCACGGTCGATGCCGGCCGCCGTACAGCTGTCGGCCAGTGGTTTCGAGAGCAGGACGTGGTCGATGCGCAGGCCCTGGTTTTTCTGGAAACCGAGCATCCGGTAATCCCACCACGAGAAGGTCTTTTCCGGTTGTTCGAAGAGCCGGAAGCTGTCGCTCAGGCCGAGGCCGATGAGGCGCTGGAAAGCGGCGCGTTCGGGCGGCGAAACGAGAATACAGTCGGCCCAGCGTTTCGGGTCATGTACATCGCGGTCGTCCGGTGCGATGTTGTAGTCGCCGCACAGCGCCAGCTTCGGGTATTTGGCCATTTCCTCGCCGACCCAGACGGCCAGCCCGTCGAGCCAGCGCAGCTTGTAGTCGTACTTGTCGCAGCCCACTTCCTGGCCGTTCGGCATGTAGGCGCAGATGACGCGGGTGTCGCCGACCGTGCCGCTGATCAGGCGCTTCTGCTCGTCCGGAAAATGCGGGTTGCCGCAGACCACGTCGGCGATCGGCTCGCGGGCGAGCAGGGCAACGCCGTTGTAGGTCTTCTGGCCGGAGAAGGCGACGTGATAACCAGCCGCCTCGATTTCGGCGCGCGGGAAATTGTGGTCTTCGAGCTTCAGTTCCTGCAGACACAGCGCATCGGGTTTGGCCGCGGCCAGCCAGTCGAGCAGATGCGGCAGGCGAACCTTGAGCGAGTTTACATTCCAGGAGGCAATTTTCAAGATGTGTTCAGGCTAAATGGGTTCGAATAGATGAGATTGCTGCGGGTAAGGTACCTCTTTCTCCCCCAGTGGTCTTGCTCCAATCAACATGATGCCATGCCAAATTTCGCAGATAGAAATCATATACCCGGCTGGGGCTAAGTTCGGCCCTGATTTTGTGGAAATGCTGCAGCTACGTAGACCGATCAGACGCTTCTGCTTTGTACTAGCTGTGATCATCGGCGAAATAGCGGTGATGAATCAATTCCCTCAAGGGCAAGAAGCCCCTGCTAGTGACTCAGCCCGGATTTCTTGGATTGCAGGAATCCCTGTTTGAATTTGTTCATGACTAGTTTGGCAATTCGCTTCGAACCTTCTTTCGCCGACAAGGCCAAGCCAATGAGCGTGCGTCGGTTGTATGCGACTATCCCCCACCGTTCCCGACGATTGTCCATCCAGATTTTTTTGTATTTGTCGTCACCGATCAGGAAATCGACGTTTTTCACTTGATCCTGTTCGATGACATGCTGCATGAGGAAACCAGTCAGGATCGTGCCCGGTGAATACTCGGCGAAGTTTTCGTTGTATGCGACTTTGTAGATGCTGGCCTTGCCTTGGCCGACGATCCACAGTTGTGCCCCGATCGGTGTTCCCTTTAAGCGCGCAATTCCCAGTCGAAGCATTCCGTTGGATGCTAGCAGTCTGATCAGGGATGGAATAAAGGCGGTATAAGGCTCGGGACTCTTCCAGCTTGTTGAATATACGTCCTGAAATGCAGCAATCGCTTGCTCAATATTCTCTGGCCCGGTTGCGATTTCGAAGGATCCTCCGTCAGTTGTAAATTTTCTGACCATCCTTTTTAGTGTACTGCGCAGATTGGCGCTTCGTGTCTTGAGATAGCCTTCCCAGTTGTCGTTGATGTCAATATACCAGTTGCCAAAACAGAAGAAACCGAAAGGGATCCAGCCAATAGCCCTGAGTTCATTCATGAGCCCTTTATAAGCGGCAGATTCGGGATCCATCGGGTCAAAACGCATGACATGAGCTTTGCCATGATCGTTGCAGGCGGTTGATAGAATGTTCCTCAGGGAGAGCAATTCACTGTTCCTGCTTAACAGGGGGGTGAAAAGTGATGTGTAGTAATTGCTCAATGAAGTGATTATTTTGACTATCCCTTTTTGGGTTAATCTTAATGGCAGAATTGTCGAGGGGCGGGCCTCTTTCACGTCAAAGTAATAGCGAATGCCAGAATCGTTTGAGTAGACGTGTTTTTCTAGGAGTTCGAACCACTCGACTGAAACCTCAATATTATTGGTGGCAGCAAACTCATCTAGCGCATAACCCTCTTTTAATAGAGCTTCAATGCTGTGGCAGCTTTCAATTTGATTCATGAGTATTCCGAATATCCGTCAAGGATGCAAATTGCATTGCCGGATTTCCAGAATAACTCCCTGCTTGATTACGTTATGTGAAGTAATTCACACGCCAGATGGGTATTCTTTACTTGTCGGGGCTTCCTGCTGGCTTTGTGCCGAAAGTTGCGCTCTTCGGGTAACCGGCGAGGTCGAGCAGGTTGTTGTAGGCGCCTGCTTCAAAGCCGCGGAAGTTCTGTTTGCCGACCTTGATCGACGGAATGAAAACGTCGCCGACCAGTTGCTTCAGTTCTTCAAAATCTTCCGGCTTCTGCAGCATTTTTTCGGTGAAAGGCGTGCCGCGCCCGGTCAGCAGATCGCGCGCATTCTTGCACTCGGCGACGCAGTCCGCGGATGTGTAGAGGGTGACCGGAAACGACTCCATCGCCCGCTTCGTGGCAAAGGACAGACCATCGCTGGCTTCCGGCTTGCCGCCGAGCTTGGCGACGGCCTTTGCGCTACCAGGCGGGGGCGTGTCGGAAATGACGGTGTGGCCGGTCGAGTCGGTCCACCGATAGGTATCGGCCTGGACGCCCGCTGCGGCCAGTGCCAGGCACAAGGGAAGCAGATAACGCATGGTTTTTCTCCCTGAAACGCTTAAGCCGCAATCATACCGCTATGACGAAGCAGTGCATCGACGCTCGGTTCCCGACCACGGAAAGCCTTGAACGACTCGATGGCCGGACGCGAACCGCCGACCGACAGGATCTCGTCGAGGAAGCGTTTGCCAACGGTGGCATCGAACGGATCGCCAGCCTCTTCGAAGGCCGCATAGGCATCGGCCGACAGCACTTCCGCCCACTTGTAGCTGAAATAGCCGGCGCCGTAGCCGCCGCCGAAAATGTGCGAAAAGCTGTTCGGAAAACGGTGCCATTCAGGTGGCAGCAGCACGGCGACTTCCTTGCGTACGTCCTTGAGCACATCCATCACGGTCAACCCGGATTTCGGGTCAAAATCGGAATGGATCAGCATGTCGAACAGCGAGAACTCGATCTGGCGCACGGCCATCATGCCGCTCTGGAAATTCTTGGCGGCCAGCATCTTGTCGAATAGTTCGCGCGGCAAGGTGGCGCCGGTATCGACGTGCGCGGTCATCCCCTCGACCACTTCCCATTCCCAGCAATAGTTTTCCATGAACTGCGACGGCAGTTCGACGGCATCCCACTCGACACCATGGATGCCCGACACACCCAGCTCTTCGCCGCGCGTCAGCAGGTGGTGCAGGCCGTGGCCGGTTTCGTGGAAGAGCGTGGTGACGTCGTCGTGCGTGAAAGTCGCCGGCTTGCCGCCGTTCGGGCGCGAGAAGTTGCAATTGAGGTAGGCAATCGGCTTCTGGATGCCGTTGAGCACCCGGCGCCGCGAGCGGGCTTCGTCCATCCAGGCGCCGCCGCGCTTGGTTTCGCGGGCATAGAGGTCGAGGTAGAACTGGCCGACCAGATCCCCGGCTGGGGTTTCCAGGCGGTAGAAGCGGACATCCTCGTGCCACACCGGTGCCGTGTCCGGCTTGACCTTGACGTTGAACAGGCTCTCGATGACCTTGAACAGGCCGCCGAGCACCTTGGGCTCGGTGAAATACTGCTTCACTTCCTGCTCGGAGAAGGCATAGCGCTTTTGCAGCAGCTTTTCGGAAACGTAGGCGGCATCCCAGGGCTGGAAGTCGGTCAGGCCGAGTTCATCCTTGGCGAAGGCGCGCAGTTCGGCGATGTCCTTCTCGGCAAACGGCTTGGCCTTGGCCGCCAGTTCGCGCAGGAAAGCCAGCACCTGGGCCGGCGTGTCGGCCATTTTCGGGGCCAGCGAGACTTCGGCAAAATTGTTGAAGCCGAGCATTTTGGCGTCTTCAACGCGCAGTTCCAGCATGCGCTGGATGATCGGCGTGTTGTCCCATTCCGGCTTGCTCGAACCGTCGTGGAATTCGGCGGCGCGCGTTGCGTAGGCGCGGTACATGCGGGCGCGCAGCTCGCGGTTGTCGGCGTACTGCATGACCGGACCGTAGGACGGGGCCTGCAGGCTGAAACGCCAGCCGTCGACGCCAGCTTTCTCGGCGGCAGTTTTCGCAGCCTCCTTGGCATCGTCGGGCAGGCCGGCGAGCAGGGCTTCGTCGGTGACGACTTCGGAAAAGGCGTTGGTGGCGTCGAGCAGGTTTTCGGCGAACTTGGCCGAAAGCTGCGACAGTTCTTCCATGATGGCCTGGAAGCGCGGCTTCTGGTCATCCGGCAATTCGGCGCCGGACAGGCGGAAATCGCGCACTTCGTTGTTGACGACTTTTTTCTGTTCGACGCTCAGCATGGCGTATTCAGCGCTGTCACGCAGCGCCTTGTATTTCTCGAACAGCTTGAGGTTCTGGCCGAGTTCGGCGTAGAAGCGCGAGACCTCCGGCAGCATCTCGTTGTACGCCTCGCGCCAGGCCGGGATGTCATTGACCGAGTGCAGGTGGCCGACGATGCCCCAGGCGCGACCGAACGGCTCCAGGCCATCGGACAGGGCGCCGGCGAAGTCTTTCCAGGTGGCCGGGGTGGTGTCGGCGGTCAGGCGTTCGATCAGCGCACGGCCTTCGGTCAGCAGCGATTCGATGGCCGGTTTGACGTGCTCGGGTTGAACGGTGTCGAAACGTGGCAGGTCGGAGAAGTCGAGCAGGGGATTGGCGGTCGTCATTTTTATATTCCAGGCAAGAAAAACGGGCGGTCAGGCCGCCCGTTGAATCTGGGGGCAGACCCCCTATTCTACAAGCTCGCGGTAGGCATGCCACGAGGCATGGCCGAGAATCGGCATGATCAGGACCAAGCCGAAGAGCAGGGTGGCGAAACCGAGCAGGGTCAGGCCGACGAGCATGGCCGCCCACAGCAGCAGGGGGGCGGCATTGCGCAAGAAGGCGCGCAGGCTAGTCATCATGGCCGTGGCCACGTCGGCGTCGCGGTCGAGCATGAACGGCACCGCAACGACGCTCAGCGCATAGACGAAGAGCGCCAATATGCCGCCAAGCAGGAACCAGGTGGCGGTGAAAGCGAGGTGTTGGCCGTCGAAGAGGATTTCATTGAGGTAGGCGCTGGCCATCGGCGCCGAGGTGGCGTCGATCAGGGCGAAGGCGACGGCGGAAAAACGCTCCCACATCAGCATGATGAGGGCCAGTATCAGCCCGAAAAAAGCCAGCGACTGGCCGTTGCGCCGGAAACACTTGAGCGAGTCGATGAACAGGATTTTCTCGCCGGCTTCCGTGCGCCGGCTCAATTCGTAAAGTCCGGCCGCCAGCAGCGGCGCGACGAGGAAAAAGCCGGAGATGGAGACCGAGAGCAGATGCGGGCTCTGGAGCAGGGCGAGGATGATCAGGTCACCGCCCAGCGCGAAGAGCAGGCCATAGGCCAGCGAAGGCAGGGGATTGGCCTTGACGTCCTGCCAGCCAGCGCGCAGCCAGTGCAAAGGGCGGTCAGCGGCAATGCGCCGGATGTGGGGTAAGGGCACCCCTTGGGCATGGAAATCGGAAAGCGGGTTCATGGCAGCCTCCTCTGTCAGGATCACGGACGTTTGACCGGGGGGGCGGGGCGGGGTTCAGTTGAGGGCAAATTGCGGTGGTCGACCACTGTTTCCTCAAGCGGACAATCGACTGTACTACGTGTATGCTTTCGTCGTTATTTGGCTCGGGCGCTGGCGAAAATTCGAGCTTGGCCCCTTTGATCGCTTTGGTCGATATTTGGACCAAGTCGGTCCGGTTAATAACCTTTCGGCAGATCTACAAAAATGCGCAATCGATCCAATATCGCCTTCATTCTTGCAGCGGTTCTAGCCTTGACCAGCCCCTCTGAGAATTGCAGCGCTCAAACCGACGCGAAGACACAAGACATCAAAGCAATTGGAGAAATTATTGGTGTTAAGAGTTGGGTTGATGAACGCAGCAGAGCGAGAACCGAAAAACTTAACAAGGTGATCGCAATATTCTGGCAACAAGTTGATTCATCATGGCCGGGTATTTCTGTTGAAGCGCGTCGTGAGCTTGATTTTGCTGCGAATGAATATATAGCTTCAGCGCAAGCCGACAACACTACCGATCAGATTGTTCGCCTCTGGGAAGAGAGCCTAGCTAAAAAACTGTCTCCAAGCGAAGCCAGCGGCCTGCGAGCATTCTATGAATCCCCTCTAGGTGTAACGCTCCTAAAATCAACAGCATTCGCAAACAGTGAAGTTGCAGAGCATCTAAATACCACCAGCGAACGGCGGATGAATGATGCATATCGACGGCTCTTGGAATCTGCTGCGCGTATCAATGCGGAGCATCTTTCGAAAGAACAAGCCAAGGCAGGGCGCTAGAAGATCTAACTGGGTCAGGTGACCGCAGGCAATCGTCGTCGTATGGCAAGCAGCTAATCGTTCGAGAGCGTCCGCTTTCGGCACAATCCAACCTCTCAAAAGCGCCCTTCGCCCTCGTGGTTTTTCCATTCCCGGTCCGGAATCGCAAAACAAAACGCCCGCTTTATGCGGGCGTTTTTCTTGAAGCGGCGGTCGTTTACAGCGTCTTGCCGGTGAGCTTTTCGTAGGCTTCGATGTACTTGGCGCTGGTCTTGGCGATGACGTCGGCCGGCAGTTTGGGGCCGGGGGCGACTTTGCCCCAGTCGAGGGTTTCTAGGTAGTCGCGGACGAACTGCTTGTCGTAGGAGGGCGGGTTCTTGCCTTCTTCGTACTGATCGGCCGGCCAGAAACGCGAGGAGTCCGGGGTCAGGGCTTCGTCGATCAGGTGCAGGGTGCCGGCGGCGTCGATACCGAATTCGAACTTGGTGTCGGCGATGATGATGCCGCGGCCCTTGGCGTAGGCGCAGGCTTCTTCGTAGAGGCGGATGGCGGCGATGCGGGCTTCGTCGGCCAGTTGGGCGCCGTTCTTGCCGGTGCCGGCCAGTGCTTCGGCCAGGTCGGCGGCGCAGTTGGCCTGGGCGACGGCGAAGGAGACGTTTTCGTCATGATCGCCGACTGCCGCCTTGGTGGCCGGCGTGAAGATCGGGGACGGCAGCTTCTGGGCCATTTTGAGGCCGGCCGGCAGGGCGATGCCGCAGATGGCGCCGGTTTCCTGGTAGTCCTTCCAGCCGGAACCGATGACGTAGCCACGGACGACGGCTTCAATGGGCAGTGGCTTGAGGCGCTTGACGACGACGGCGCGGCCACGGACTTGCTCGCGCTCGTTTTCGGCGACGACGGTTTCCGGATCGATGCCGGTCAGCTGGTTGGGGACGATGTGGCCGAGCTTTTCAAACCAGAAGTCGGCGACGGCGGTGAGCACTTCGCCCTTGCGCGGAATCGGGTCCGGCAGGATGACGTCGAAGGCGGAGAGGCGGTCGGTCGTAACAATCAGCAGCTTGTCGGCGTCGACGGCGTAGATGTCGCGAACCTTGCCCTTGTTGAGCAGGGGCAGGCTGGTGATGGAGGACTGGAAGAGCGGAGTGGTCACGGCAGATTTCCTGAAGGCGAAAAGGGAAGGATTATAAATTAATGCGGCGTTTCACCGGCTTCGGCCGCAAGTTTCTTGCGCATCTGGCGGGTGCCCCAGAACACCAGTCCGGCGATCACCGGGATCGAAATCGCGGTGATCACGTCGGTGTTCAGGTGATGCAGTTCCTTCGTGCCCTTGGCCAGATACTGCACAAGTTGCGAGCCGTAATAGGTGAGGACGACGACGGAGAGGCCTTCGACCGTTTCCTGCAGGCGAAGTTGCAACTTCGCGCGCTGGTTCATCTGGCCGAGCAGTTCCTGGTTCTGCCGTTCCAGTTCGATATCGACGCGGGTGCGCAGCAGCTGGCTGTTGCGGGCGACGCGGGCCGAGAGTTCTTCCTGCCGGCGGCTGATCGCTTCGCAGGTGTTCATCGCCGGCAGCAGGCGGCGCTGCATGAATTCGAAGAAGGTCGGCAGGCCGGAAATGCGCGTTTCGCGCAGTTCCTCGATGCGCTGCATGACCAGCCCGTGATAGGCGCGCGAGGCGCCGAAGCGGAAGGTGGTGCGGGCCACTGAATGTTCGACATCGGCGGCCAGTGCCGACAGCGTGCCGAGTACCCGGCGCTCGTCATCGGCTGACTTGGCCTGGCCGATGTTGTCCATCAGTTCGGCCAGTTTCTTTTCGCCGTCGTAGAGCCAGCGGCCGACTTCCTTGGCGACCGGCAGGCCGAGCAGGGACATCAGGCGATAGGTTTCGATCTCGACCAGACGCTGCACGGTGCGGCCGGTCTGGCGCTGGGTCATGCCGTCATTGAGGACAAGAAAGCGCGAGAAACCGTTGTCGATCTTGAAGTCGGTGAAGATCCAGGCGGTGTCGTCGGCGACCCGGGCGGCGACCATCGTCCGGCCGTTCGGCGTCAGGCTGGCGAGCACCGAATCCGGGCTGATTTCGTCGGTCGACCGCAGCTCGACATGGGTGGCGACGATGAGCTTGCCGGGGATGCCGGCGATCCACTCGGGATGCACCGCGTCGAAGGCGGTGACGTCCGGGTGCAGTTCCTCGCCGGTGGCCAGTGGCCGGAAGAAGGTGTAGCTCGAAAACTCGGTGTGCAACTCCCAGCGCATGCGGAAAGCGCCGGTGTCGATCATCATGTGCGAATCGGAACTGTCGATCGAGTTGCAGACGTGGCCCTGGCAGAGCTTGGCGAGGTTGTCGCGGGCGGCCGGCGCCTTCTCGGTGCTGTGCTTGAAGACCAGGTGCGAAACGAGCATCGCGCCGACCAGCGGCACGGGCGGCCGGGCGTGGAACTCATTGTTGAGGCGCTGGCGGAGCGGGTGCTCCTGCAGTTCGGAAAGCATCAGACGTGGGTGCATGATCGAGGTCGGTGGCGTCATTGTTGCGGTGCAGCAGATTGTAGCGTATGGACTTCAGGATGCGGTGCGGGCCGTGAGATAGCGTCCGAATTCCTTTTCCAGGCCCGGCGCCGCCTGTTCGAGGAGGAACTCGCGGAAACGCTGGCCGGCTGGCAAAAGGCGCTTGCTGTTCATGTGCACGACGTACCAGGTGCGCTCGATCGGCGTGCCGATGACGTCGAAAACGCTGACTTCGGACGTCTTCAATTCGAGCGGCAGGGTGTGCAGCGAAATGAGCGCAATGCCCATGCCGGCCATCACTGCCTGCTTGATCGTCTCGTTGCTGCCCATGCTGATCGTCTTGGCCGGCGTGAACAGGTGATTCTTGAACATTTCCTCGGCGACGCGGCGCGAACCGGAGCCTTCCTCGCGGAGCAGGAAAGTGTCGTGGCGCAGCTCCTGTAAATCGAAGCGGCGGGCGTCACGCAGGGGGTGGTCGGAGGGGCCGATCAGCACGTAGGGGTGGCTGGCCATCGGCTCGGCGTGGGCGTCGATTTCGACCGGGATGCGACCCATCACGGCGAGGTCGATGGCATTGTCCTGCAGCTTTTGCAGCAGGCTTTCGCGATTGCCGACCGAGAACTGGACCTCGATGCCCGGATGCGCCTGCGAAAACTGGGCGAGCAGGCGGGGCATGAAATACTTGGCGGTGCTGACCAGGCCGACCGATAGCTGGCCGGTTTCGCCACCGAGCAGGCCCTGCAGGTTGGCTTCGGCATCCTTGATTTCGCCGAGCACGCGCAGGGCGTGATGGACCAGCAGATCGCCGGCATCGGTCAGGGCGACGCCGCGCCCCATGCGCTCAAAGAGCGGCAGACCGACGTTGTCTTCGAGCTGCTTGAGCTGCATCGAGACGGCCGGCGGCGTCAGGTGCAGCTCCTCGGCGGCGCGGGCGTAGCTCAGGTGGCGGGCGGCGACGACGAAAATCTGCAGCTGGCGCAGGGTCAGGGTGCGAACGAAGTTCATTGGTGGCTGAATGGTGCGAGAGAAAGGTTCATGGATTCCTTAATGTAGGGGGGCTTTTTCCGGGCGTCAATCAGCGTGTCAGATTCAGGTAAACCATGGGCAGGGTTTCCGGCAGGCGTTCGATTTGGTCGAGCACGCGCCAGCGCTGGCCGAAGATCTCGCCGACATAGCTGTCGGCCTGCGGGTCCAGGCTCAGGCAGAAGGTGCTGATGGCCGCGGTCGACAGCGATTCGACGGCCTTTTTGCTATCGGCGATCAGGTGCTGCGGTTCGCTGACATCAATGTCGGCCGGTTCGCCGTCGGTCAGGATGAGGAGGATGCGTTTTTCGCTGTGCCGCGCCGACAGCAGGTGGCCGGCATGGCGGATGGCGGCGCCCATGCGCGTCGACCAGCCGGCTTCGACGGCAGCCAGCCGTCCCTTGGCGGCATCGTCCCAGGGTTCGGAAAAGCCCTTGATGTGGTGATAGCGCACCTCGTGCCGGGTGTTGGAATGAAAGCCGGCAATGGCGCAGGCGTCGCCCAGTTGGGCTATGGCCCAGGCGAGCAGGGCGACGGCTTCACGGGCCGTGTCGAGGATGCTTTGCGTACTGCCGGGCAGCGTAGCGTTGAGCGACTGCGACAGGTCGATGAGCAGCAGAACGCTGATGTCGCGGCCAGCGGTACGGTGGCTGACATTGATGCGCGAATCCGGCTGATGGCCGCTTTTGAGGTCGACCAGGGCACGTACCGCAACATCGAGATCAAGCTCGCTGCCGTCTTCCTGGAAACGCAGGCGGACGCGGTCCTGCGGCTTGAGCAGATCAAGCAGGCGCTTGAGCTGGCGGGCGAGGACGGCATGTTTTTCCAGCAGGTGGTCGATGTCGGCCGGATTGCCGGCCGGATGCAGGGCTTCGTATACAGCGCACCAGTCGGGCCGGAAATCGCCGGTGATGTCGTCCCACTCCGGGTAGTAGCGCGGCGGCAGGCCGCTGGCTTCGTCGCTGGCCTCGGCTGGCGGCGGCGAAAAACTTTCCTCCTCGTCGCCGGCTTCGATGAAGGTCCACAGGTGGCGGTTGTCGTCGCGGTAATCGACTTCGGTGTCGGCAAAATGCACCTTGGCGAACTGGTCGCTGGCCTGCCGGCTGCGCGTGACATAGCTCAGGGCCAGATCGGCCATGGCGCGGGTCGACGCCGCGCCCTCGCCGAGCAGTGCGCGGAAGCGCTGGGCGAATTCGACGAGCAGCGGGTTTTGATAGCCGTGGGCGGCATCGAGGCAGGCGCGCGAGAGGCAGATCAGGCGATGGCGCAGGCAGTTCTCGCGTGCCGGGTCGCAGGCGTTTTCGGCCGGCTGCGGGTGCAGGGCGAGGAGCAGCGGTGCCAGCCCCGGGAAGCGGCGCATGATCAGCGCGTCGATGCGCGCATCCTCCAGCGTTTCAACGGCCATGCGCTGCATCGGGCTCCAGTTGTCGGCGATCAGCGGCATGCTCCAGCAGCGATGGCCGGCCAGGTGGGCGAGCATGGCGCGATAGCGGGCCAGGCCCGAATGATCACCTTTGTCGGCCAGCGCATCGGGCAGGCGCAGGCCGTCGGCGGCGAGGTAGGGCAGGACCGGCCGCTCGCTGAAAATGGTCGGGCAGGGAACCAGGGCGCTGTCGTCCTGCCACAGTGCCTGCAGGGTCAGCGCCAGCTGGCGTTCGACATCGGCGAACAGCGTGCCTTCGCGTTCGCGCTGCAGGATGGCGCGGCTTTCCGGCGATTCGAGGGCGAAATAGGCGCGCTGCTTGTCCGGGTGGTCGCCGTTCAGGCGGATGCCGTCGTCGATCCAGCGCTTCAGGCCGGCCAGCGAAACAACGCCGAGCAGACGCGGTGCCTGACCGAAAAAGACCGGCAGCGACGGGCTGGGTTCGGTGACGTGGTGGCCGTGGATGGAGCCCGAGGTGCGGGCGGCCAGATCGAGGCTCAGCGTCAGGTAATGCTGCAGGGCCTCGGCCGTGCGCAGGCGTTCGGCAACGGCCCCCAGTGTTTGCAGCAGCGGCGTGACGGCCGGACCGTTGGGGGATTTCTGCAGGCTGCGGATGGCGGCCATGACGGCTGGCAGCGTGGCCGATTGCGCCAAGCGCCTGGCGTCGACGACGCGCGGCCAGTGTTCGAGAAAGGCGAGCAGGGGTTCGGCGCCGCGCCCGAGTTTGCCGATGACCCGGGCCGCTTCGAGAAAGGCCGGTAACTCGTCGGCGGCGATGACGCGTTTGGCCGCCAGCCAGCATTCGTCAAAGACATCGGCGGCGGCAGCGAAGCCGGAGTCGAGGACAGCCCACGCCGCCTGCGATTCGGGGTTGGCCATCAGGCGTTGCCGGGCATCGGCGACGCTGCGGATGCCGGGAACGGCCATCGCCGGCTAGCCGAAAATGGCAGCGATGGCGTGATCGAGTGTGGCAATCACGTCGGCGTCATCGGTGATCGGGCGGACCATGGCCATCTTGCAGGCGTCGGCCGGGGCGACGCCCTGATTGATCAGCTGGGCGGCGTAGACGATCAGGCGGGTCGAGATGCCTTCATCCAGACCGTGGCCTTTCAGGCGCCGGCCGGCCTGGGCAACCATTATCAAATTTTGGGCAATTTCCGGGTTGACCGTGGCTTCGTTGGCGACGATGGTCGCTTCAAGGTCGGCCGGCGGGTAATCGAACTGGAAGGCGGTGAAACGCTGTTTGGTCGATTGCTTGAGATCCTTCATCAGGCTCTGGTAGCCGGGGTTGTAGGAAATGACCAGCTGGAAGTCGGGGTGGGCCTTGACCAGTTCCCCCTTCTTGTCGAGTGGCAGGGTGCGGCGGTGGTCGGTCAGCGGGTGGATGACGACCAGCGTGTCCTGTCGCGCCTCGACGATTTCGTCGAGGTAGCAGATGGCGCCGATGCGCGCAGCCAGCGTCAGCGGGCCATCCTGCCAGCGCGTGCCGTTGGCGTCGAGCAGGTAGCGGCCGACCAGGTCGGCCGCTGTCATGTCTTCGTTGCAGGCGACGCTGATCAGGGGCTTGCCGAGCTGCCAGGCCATGTATTCGACCAGCCGCGATTTGCCGCAGCCGGTCGGTCCCTTGAGCATGACCGGCAGGCGGGCGGCGTAGGCGGCGGCATAGAGCGTCACTTCGTTGCCCTGCGGCTGGTAGAAGGGTTCGCGGTGCAGCTTGTAGGCGTCGGCGTGGTTCATGGTCGTTCTCGCAGGCTGAGATGAAAAACCCCGCCGCAGCGGGGTTGGCCGGGGCAATTACTTATGCACGCCGAGCTTTTCGCGCCAGCCTGGGTAGATCTGGTCGGCGTCCTTGGGGAAGGAAACGAAGGCGCGGGCAAATTCCGGATGCTCCTTGGCCCATTCGATCGGGTCGGCCTTGGCTTTCCAGCACTCGTAGGCCTGACGCAGCGACTTGGCGCCGGCCGCCGGGCTGTCGATGTGGCCGTAGGCGCCGCCACCGGCGGTGTTGATGACGTTGCCGTGGCCAAGATTTTCAAAGAAACCGGGCAGACGCAGGGCGTTCATGCCGCCGGAAATGATCGGCGTCGTCGGCTTCATGCCGTACCACTCCTGGTGGTAGGCCGGGCCGGTGTAGCTGTCGCGCTCAATGATGTAGGCGATGGCGCGGTCGTCCTTGTCGCCTTCCATCTTGCCATAGCCCATGGTGCCGACGTGGATGCCGGAAGCGCCTTGCAGACGGCTCATCTTGGCCAGCACGTAGGCGGTGTAGCCGCGCTTGGCCGAGGGCGAGGTGACGGCACCGTGGCCGGCGCGGTGGTAGTGCAGATACTGGCCGGGGAACTGGCGACGGGCGGTGGTGATCATGCCCGGGCCGCCGACATAGCCGTCGACCAGGAAGGCCACCTTGTCGGCATCGGGGCCGAAGGTTTCGAGGACATACTCGCCGCGGGCGACCATTTCGTAATGATCGTCGGCGGTGATGTTGGCCGAGAAAATCTTGGCTTCGCCGGTTTCGTCCATGGCCCGCTTCATCGCGTCATAGACCAGCGGCATCACCTTCTTCATCGGCGCGAAAACCTGGTTGCCCTGCGGTTCGTCGTTCTTGATGAAGTCGCCACCGAGCCAGAACTGGTAGGCGGCGTGGGCGAACGGCTCGGGGCGCAGGCCGAGCTTCGGCTTGATGATGGTGCCGGCGATGTAGCCGCCATCCTTGATCGGCCGGCCGAGGATGCGCCACATGTCGGAAATGTCCTTGGCCGGGCCGTCGAACAGTTCAATGGCCCGGCGTGGCATGTAGAAGTCGTACATCTTGGCGTGCTCGATGTCGCCCATGCCCTGATTGTTGCCGATGGCCAGCGTCAGGAAGGAAACCAGCATCATGCGGCCGTCGGTGATGTTGCGGTCGAAGAGATCGATCGGGTAGGCGATGCGCATTTCCTCGGTCGCCTCGTCGATCTGATAGACCAGCGCATCGACGCCCTTGGTGAATTCGTCGGTGGTGCACACCTCGACGTTGGTGCCGGTAGATGACTCGGCGGCGAAGTGGGCTGCCGCTTCGAGATAGCCGTGGCCAGCCTTCGGTTTCATCTTGTAGGCCACAAGGATGTGGCGGCCGCCGGCGATCAGGTCTTCTTCCCTGAGGCTGAGGTCGGCGTAGCGGTTTGACTGGTCCATCGTCTTGTCTCCTTGATTGTTCGTCGGGGAAAAACCATGGACTGAATGCTAGGCGGGGCTATTGATAAATAATAGTCACGTGTTTTTATTGGACACTTAAGCTATTGGTGATCTTTTGTTATGGCATCGGCAAATCGGTTTTCAGGCAAAAATCGGCGTTGACCGTGGCAGATGAAGGGAAAGCGGGGCCACGGGCTGAGTGGCGTAAAATGGCGGGCTAACCAGGGCGCGAACGTGCCGGCCTGACCACTGACAAAGGGATTATGAAAGACTATTACGGATTACTCGGCGTCTCTCCCGATACGACCACCGAGCTGATCAAGGCGGCCTACCGCAAGAAGGCGGCGCAGTTTCACCCTGACCGCAACCCGGCGCCCGATGCGGCCGCCAAGTTCCGGGAGGTGCAGGAGGCTTACGAAGTGCTGGCGGATGTTGATCGCCGCAAGGTTTATGACGAGACGCGACGCTCAAGTTTGATCGACGATCCCTTGGCCGTAGCCCGCGAAATCTGGTCCAGCCATTTAGGAAAAATGCAGCAGTGAAAAAATCTTATTACTTTGCCGAACTGTCATCGTCGTACGACGCCGAAATCCAGGACCTGCTCAACGACTCGGAAGGCAAGTCGGCGCTCAAGGCCCGGCTCAAGGAAAAACGTCAGGAACTGGCGTCCATCCTGCCGATGATCGAATTCGCCCCGGAGATGGTCGTGCCGGTGTTCTACGACGCATTTTCCTTCGCCAATCCGAAGGCGATGGCGGCGGTGGTCGACTGCGAGCCGGATGACGGCGATTTCCCGGGCTGGGACGCTGTCTCCCCGCTGGTTACGGTGGCCGACTGGGCGGCGCCATACGTGACGGCCGTGCTGGCCGCGCGGGCCGGCGAGGAATTCATGGTGACGGCGGCCAGTCTGGAGTTCATCCGCAAATTCGATCACAGCGCACCGCCGGCTGCGGCCGAAGATGACGAGGATGCGGACCGCGAGCGCAGTGATGACGATGACGGTCGCGACGATGATGATAGTGATCGCGACCTGGCCGAGGCTGGCGACGACTGGCTCGGCGAACAGGGCTTCGATTCGCTCAAGTCCTGATTCACGCTCGCAAAATTCGATCTATTTGATAAGGCAAGACATGACGCATCCCGTTGTACTCAAGACATCCCAGCTCATCCTGGCCGGCGACCTCAAGGGCGCCGAAACGGCGCTGGCCAACATCGCCGACAGCGAGGGCGACGACGCCCTGGTTGAGGTCATGAACGATATCGCGCCGAAGGATTTGCTGGCCGTCATGCGCGGCTTCGACGGCTCCAAGCAGTCGGTCGTCAATATGCTTGTCACGCCGGAGCAGTTCGCCCGCGCCGTCATTCTTGAAACGCGCTACCGCGACCAGACGCACGCCGCCCTGCACGGCATGATGAACGCCGTGCTCTATCGCGATGAAGAGATGGCCGCCGAGTACCTTGAGGCGATCGGCGAGATCGAAGGCGGCTACGAAGTGCTGGCCAATTATTTCGCCGAGCGCGACGACGAGTTCCTCGCTTTCGCCATCTCCGGCGTCTTCTCCGAGGATTTTGACGCCGAGCACGGTCATGAATCGAAGTCGATTTCGTGGCTCAACGAAAAGATCGAAGAGCTTGACGAAGCCCTGCACGAAGGCAACTCCATCGCCGGTTCGCGCCCCAAGGTGCCGCGTTCGCAAATCGCCGACCACGACTGGCAGGAAACCGCCTGGGTGCTGCGCTACGAGCTGTCGGATATTTTCGAGCAGATCGTCATCACCCTGCGCGACCGTTTGGCGCACCGCGTCGAAGTGCTGGAGGAAGGCGAAGCGGAAGACAGCAAGCCGAAATCCGCCCCGGCCACGGCAGCGGATGACGAGGAATCGGCGCTCTAAGGATGGCGGCAATGAACAACTCAGTCACGCTTGTCGATGACCGCCCGTTCTTCGAGAAAGCCGTCCGCTTCGGGCTCGAGCACGGCATCCTGACGCGCGAAACGATAGCCCGCATCGAAGCCGATGCGCCCAAGGGCATTGTCCAGATTGCCGACCATTTCGGCACCGCATATCTGCGCACCGATCTGGAAAGCGCCGTGACGCGCATGGCCAACCTGATCAGCCTTTATCTCGAAGATTTCTCGAACGGCGACCTGCGCGCCGCCGCCATGTCCTTGCGCGACAACACGTTGCTCTCGCATTCGCGCGGCGGCTCGGAAATGCTCAAGCGCCTGCACGCGATGCCCGGCGAAACCAGCCTGCACGCCCGCAAAGTTGATGCGCAGGGGCAGAAAATCTTCGTCAACGAGCGCAGCTTTGCCTTCCCGCTCAGCGTCGCCAGCTATCGGGCGCAGGTGGCGCAATGCCAGGCCAACCAGATGCGCATCGATTTCGCCCGCTGGCTGGCGCGGCAACTGAACACCCGGCCGGAAGAATGCGAAGACTACAGCGCCGAGGAGATCATCCGCTCGGCCATGCTGCTTCTTTACGTCGGCGCCAAAACGCTGGAAATGCCGTCGAAGCGGGAGTTCGTCAAACTGATCGAGGCGCTGCGCAAGAAAACCTTCAAGCACAAGCCGGCCGGCGTCGATGCGTTCCTTCGTGAAGCGCCGACAGCCTTCCAGGAAATGACCCGGCAGGCCATGCAAGACTTCATCGATGACGCCCTGCCGCGCCTCAAGTCACCGGAAAAATCGCCCGATGAGATTCTCCACGCCGAAGCCCAGGGTGCCTTTTTTGTCCGCGACCTGCCGGAAGAAGACGTCGTTGCCTACGACCGTCTGGTCGCCAAAGAGTGGGTGCGCATCACCAAAGGCAACGCCGATGACCCGGCCGTACTGGCGACCATTTTTCTCAGCGTCGCCACCGGCCATCCGCCGAAAGCCGCGGCCCTGCTCAAGGACGCCAAGAGCATCATCGCCGCCTTCCGTACCCAGGGTTTCGACAGCAAGGCGGTGCTCGCCTTTATCGAGGAACACGCTCCGTTCGAACAGCGTGAAGACCTCAAGCTCATGTGGTCGCAGGATTTGCAGCCGGATGCCGAAATCCATCTCGCCGACAACGATCCGCAGATGCCGGACAGCCATATGGACCGCGCCTTGCAGTATTTCCGGCAAAACTGCGTGGCGAACTGGAAGGGCAGCCGCTAGGGGATTGCTACGGTCAACCGGGAAAAACGGCCAATAATGAAATGGCTTGGCAAATGCCAAAAACCATTCCCGTCGAGCTTGCCACACGGCTGACCCACAAATTCCTTAAAATACCCAGCCATGAAATCACCGCTGATCTCGCTGTGCCGTTCCCTCTCGCTGGCCGCGCTCGCCAGCCTGAGCCTGAGCGCCTGCCTGGCGACGAAAGCGCCGCGGTCCTACCAGTCGGAGGCCTTCTCCAGCGAGACGCCGTTCCAGTACTACAGCAGTCGGGATGCTGAAGCCGCCTGCGAAATCGGCAAGCGCGCCCTGCTCAGCCAAGGCTATCAGATCGATGAAGAAAAACCGCAAAGCGTACGCGGCGAGAAATTTTTCCGGCCGCGGCCCGACGAGGCAAACCGCCTGAGCATCACTCTCGTCTGCCTGCCAAGCAGCCTCGGCGCAGTCATCTACGCCAGCGCCCTGGAAACCCAGTTCGAAATGAAATCCAAGGGTAGCAGCGCCGGGGTCAGCGTTTCAGCGCTCGGCTCGGTTTCACTGCCGTGGGCCATCGACAAGGACACCCTGGTCAAGGTCGGCGAAGAAACCGTGATCGCTCACGATTTCTACCAGCGGCTTTTCGAGCTGATCAAGTCGCTCGACAGCTAGCAGACTGTCTATTCCCGCTCCGAATAAGTCGGCAGCGTGATGCGGAAAGTCATGCCGAGCAGGCGGGCGGCGAGGACGATGCCCATGCCAACCCAGGCGGCGATCACCGACGAAACACCGAGATATTGCAGCCCGACCAGCGCCAGCGCGCCGGCCCAGGCGGCCGAAGCGTAGAGCTCGCCGCGCACGAAAACCAGCGGCACTTCATTGCACAGCACATCGCGCAGCACGCCGCCGACTACCCCGGTAATGACGCCGAGCAGGCTGGCGACCAGCCACGGCGCGTGCCATTCCAGCGCCACCTGTGTCCCGGCGATGGTGAACAATGCCAGCCCGATGGCGTCAGGAATCAGGAACAGCCGCGGCGCCAGCTTGAGGCCGCGCACGGCAAAGAAAATGATCAGCGTCGTCGCGAAGGCGACGAGCAGGTAAGTCTGGTCGCTGATCCAGAACACCGGGCGGTCGAGCAGCACGTCGCGCACCGTGCCGCCGCCCAGCGCCGTGGCGCTGCCGACCATGACGGCGCCGACCAGGTCCATGTTTTTGCGGCCGGCATCGAGCACGCCGGTCAGCGCATTGACAGCGACGGCGGCGAGGCCGATCCAGTAAAGCAGGTTTTCCATGATTGATTGAAATAAGCAGGAGCGCGAAGTGTAGCGGTTTGCGTCGGACCGGGCACGAGCCGCCGGAGATCGAAAATTGTTACAGTCAGCGCCAGCCGCTCAGGTTATAACTGGCTGTCATTCGCCGAAGGCTCCTTCCGCATTCACCTCAAGCGCCCATGTCCCTCATCACCAAAACCGATCAGCAACTGATCTTCCATCCCATCGACTTCACCCTGGCCGTGCTGCGCAACTTCAGCAAAAATCAGGGCTTGCTGCTGGCCGGCGCCGTCGCCTACTACGCGCTGCTCTCGCTGCTGCCGATGATCATTCTGCTGGTGCTTGGCCTGTCGCGCTGGGTTGATCAGGCAGAATTGCTCGCCACCCTGCAGCGCTACCTCGAATGGCTCGTGCCCAGCCAGGCCGCTGCCGTGCTGGCCGACGTCTCTGGCTTCATCGACAACGGCGTGTCTATAGGGTTCGTCCTGCTCGGCACCCTGATATTTTTCAGCTCGCTGACCTTTTCCATCCTGCAGAAAGCCATGGCGCAAATCTTTGCCCACCGCCATGCCACCGAAAAACGCCACGCCCTGGTCGCCGCGCTCTTGCCCTACAGCCTGCTCCTGCTCGCTGGCGTCGCCCTGTTCGGCATCACCGTGCTCTCGGTCACCATCCAGAGCTTGTCGCAGGAAAGCCTCTACGTCTTCGGCGCCGAATGGTCATTGCGCCGCCTCTCCGGCCCCGCCTTCTACGGCATGGGGCTGGCCGGAGAAATCCTGATCCTGACCCTCTTCTACACCGTGCTGCCGATCGGCCGCACCCGCATCCGCCACGCCCTGCTCGGGGCAGCGGTCATCACCGTGATCTGGGAAATCGTACGCCACGTCCTGGTCTGGTACTTCGCCACCCTGTCGAGCGCCAGCGTCGTCTACGGCTCGCTGACCACCGCCGTCGTCGTCCTGTTCAGCATCGAACTGGCCGCAACCCTGCTGCTCCTCGGCGCCCAGGTCATTTCCGAATACGAGCAGCTCGAAAGCCGGCTCGGCGATGCTGGCGGTGCGGGCTGAGCAATTCCCACGGTCAACCGAGAAAAACGGCCAAAACCGAAATCCAGCCAACCTACTAAATGAGCGCTAAAAGCTGTGCATAGAATGCCATTTGCAATTTTGGCGAAATATTCATATTGTCCGTTCTGCTACACGCACTGAACAGCGTGCGGGATATCAAATTTGGGCTAGTAACCCAAGCTGCCGTGCAACTACACGGCTTAAGGTGCGGCCCCTGCGGGCGTATGTGGAGGTGCGCTTCGGCCTGGCGACATAGGTCTGTAGCCGCCACATGCTACCCAAAGGATAAGCCAAGCTGCTGCTCTAGGCCATTCGCGGTAAGCCAAGGGCCACGCCACGCAACGGCGTGTAACAAATAGCCAACCCTAACCAGTTGGCAGCGCTGCCAGCGTAAACAGGGCTAATGCCATGTTGAAACTGACAATCAAGCTTCAGTTGAGCTACCAGCAGTTGGTTCAAGTCATCGTCCTTCTGCTAACGTTCTTCTTCGGCTAGCATCAAACCCAGTCCCGAAAGGGGCTGGGCCATCTGCTTTGATAGCTAAAGAACTACCGGGGACAGACCCTGAGGTTTCCCCGCAGATTTCCAATTTAGATCAATTGGTTAAGATCAAGTAATGCATGCATGACACCGTTAAAACCTTCATCGCGGTGACCAAACGTTGATGGAGGTGGGCCATG
>NZ_JBASFI010000016.1:0-103500 GCF_049652925.1 Azonexus sp. | reverse complement strand
AAGTTACCCACGGCGACGGCCTCGGTGGTTCCTCGGTCAACTACGGCTTCCCGGCCCACACCGACGAGGAATACCTCGGCGCCGTCATCCCCAGGATGAAGAACGCCAAGGTCTCGGCCCTGCTGCTCCCTGGCATCGGCACCGTCGACCACCTCAAGATGGCGCGTGATCTCGGCGTCAACACCATCCGCGTTGCTACCCACTGCACCGAAGCCGACGTCTCCGAGCAGCACATCACCATGGCCCGCAAACTGAACATGGATACCGTCGGTTTCCTGATGATGGCTCACATGAACAGTGCCGAAGGCCTGGTCAAGCAAGCCAAACTCATGGAAGGCTACGGCGCCAACTGCATCTACGTCACCGACTCGGCCGGCCACCTGCTGCCGGAAGGCGTCAAGGAACGCCTCGGTGCGGTCCGTGCTGCCCTCAAGCCGGAAACCGAACTCGGCTTCCACGGCCACCACAATCTGGCCATGGGCGTGGCCAACTCTATCGCCGCCATCGAAGTCGGTGCCAATCGCGTCGATGCGGCCGCGGCGGGTCTCGGGGCCGGGGCCGGCAACACGCCGATGGAAGTGCTGATCGCCGTGTGCAGCCTGATGGGTATCGAAACCGGGGTCGATGTCGCCAAGATCACCGACGTCGCTGAAGACCTCGTCGTGCCGATGATGGACTTCCCGATCCGCATCGACCGCGATGCGCTGACCCTCGGCTATGCCGGCGTCTATGGCTCCTTCCTGCTCTTCGCCAAGCGCGCTTCCGTCAAATACGGCGTGCCGGCCCGCGACATCCTGGTCGAACTGGGCCGGAGGGGCATGGTCGGCGGGCAAGAAGACATGATTGAAGACACCGCCATGAGCATGGCACGCGAACGGGGACTGATGGCATGAAACTGAACCAGCAAACAATCGGCCAACTGGCTGAACTGCTCGAAAACGCCGAACTGCAGGCGCACGATGTCGTCAAGATAACCGATGCCCATCCGGAAATGGATTGGGACGATGCCTACGCCATCCAGAACGAAATCCTGCGTCGCAAGCTGGCGCGCGGCAATCGTGTCGTCGGCCTGAAAGCCGGCCTGACCTCGCACGCCAAAATGAAGCAGATGGGCGTCGAAACCCCGTGTTTCGGCTTCCTCGTCGATTACTTCAGTGTCGCCGATGGCGGCGAGATCAAGATCGATCAACTGATCCACCCGAAGGTCGAGCCGGAAATCGTCTTCGTCCTGAAGAAGGCCCTGAAAGGCCCCGGTTGCCACATCGGCGCCGTACTGGCCGCAACCGATTTCATCATGCCGGGCATCGAGATCATCGATTCGCGCTACCGCGACTTCAAGTTCGATCTGAAGAGCGTCATCGCCGACAACTGTTCGTCATCGCGCTTTGTGCTCGGCGGCCAGATGACGCCGGTCGCCGGTCTAGATCTGCGCACACTGGGCGTGGTCATGGAGAAAAACGGTGAGCCGGTTGCCATCGGTGCTGGTGCGGCCGTGCTCGGCCACCCGGCTGCGGCAATCGCCATGCTGGCCAACCATCTTGGCGCGCGTGGCGAGGAAATCCCGGCCGGCACGATGATCCTTTCCGGTGGCGTCACTGAGGCTGTGGCCGTCAAGGCCGGCGATCACGTCAATTTGCGTATCCAGTCACTGGGTGGCGTCAGCTGCCGTTTCGTTTAAGGAGACACCATGCCGTTCGCACAAATCTATCTGATTGAAGGACGAACCGAAGAGCAGAAGAGGGCGGTCATCGAAAAGGTCAGCGCTGCCCTGGTTGAAGCACTCGGTGCGCCGATTGAAAACGTCCGCGTCTGGATCCACGACGTACCGAAGGCGCAATGGGGAATTGGCGGCAAGACCGCCAAAGATCTCGGGCGCTGAAAACGGCGTCCTTGGTGCGGGAAGTTCCTTGCCGCACCAAGGAAACCTCTCGAATTAAATGCTCGCATGCCGGTTTTTCAATGCGGAACAATCCATACCCAGAAGGTATTTAACATCGCGTTAATTGGTATTGGACGGTATTGGTGTGGGCAATGCATAGTCTGAATGAGCCGTAGTTTTTGTGGCTGTTTCAACGAAAAACGACTGAAAAAAGTGCCACCAAAAGGCACGCACGGATAACTGGAGGAGTTGATGGGCTGGGTGAAAAATAGTTCGTGGTTGCCGTTGGGCGCCACCGTTGCTTGCGCTGTGCTTAGCGCCTGCTCGCAAGGCCCGGATATGTCCGGGATCGCTGCGGAGCGTGAGCGCTCTGTGCATCGTTACGACATCAGCCAGGCGATGGCCAGCAATGGCAAGGTGATCGCGGTCGGCACCCAAAGCGGTGTCGTCCTGATATCCGAAGATCAGGGCAAGAGCTGGAAGCGGACGCCGCTGGGCAATACTTCCCTGGTTGATATGACCGTCTGTGGCGATAAGGGCTTCGTCGCCATCGATCATTACCACAAGGTGTGGTCGGGCGATGCCGACGGCAAGAACTGGCAATCGGTTGCCCTCGACATGCCGCGTACTCCCTTGGCTGTCACTTGTGACAAGCAGGGCGGCTGGTGGGTTGTCGGCGTCAATGCCGTCATCGCCGGAAGCACCGATCAGGGCAAGACCTGGAAGACCACCGAACTGGGCGAAGACACGCAGATCACGACCATCCAGTTTCTTGACGAGAAAAACGGCATCGCCCTCGGCGAGTTCGGCCTGACGGTGACGACCGACGATGGCGGCGCCACCTGGAAAAAAGGCCCGAAGATGCCGGGCGAGTTCTACGCCTACGCCGCCTTGTTTGCCTCTCGCAACGAGGGCTGGGTCAGCGGTCTGGCCGGGCAGATCCTGCACACCACCGATGGTGGCAAGTCTTGGAACAAGCAGGCCAATACCACGCAGGCCACGCTCAATCGTCTGTTCATGCACGAAGGTCAGCCCTTCGGCGTCGGTGCCGGTGGCGTCATTGCCCGCCTCGAAGGCGATAGCTGGCGCGCCGTGCCATATACCGACCCCGTGCCGGTCTTCCTGGGCGGCGGCGCTTCCCTGCCTGGCCAATCGGCCATCGTGATCGGCGGCCCTGGTGGGCTGCTCCGTGCTGTCAGCACGCACGCCAAACAATAAGCCAGGGAGATCTCAATACCATGGTTGCAAAAACACGTCACGCCATTACCCATGCCCTGCACAAGGGCGAGGAATGGATTTTCCGCAATCCGAAGATTGTGCTGTCGATGGTCCTGGCTGTCACCATCCTCTTCAGCATGGCCCTGCCCAGCCTGCGCGTCTTCACCGACTTTGCCGATCTGCTGCCGCAGAACCACAGCTACATCAAGGTTTACAACCGCCTGAAGGAGAATTTCGGCGGCGCCAACATGATTGTCATGTCGGTCGAAGTCGAGAAGGGCACCATCTTCAACGATGAAACCCTGCAGCTCATTCACGAAGCGACGCAAGGCGTCGACAATCTGCCCAGCGTCAACCACAACCTCGTCAGCAGCCTGACGCACCGGACGGCGCGCAAGGTCTTCCTCGACGATCAGGGGGGCTTTGCCTCCGAGTCCTACTACGACCCGCTCAAGCCGAAGCGGACGGTGGCCGAACTCGAGCAGTTGCGCAACGACGTCATCGCCAACCCGACCATCTACGGCCTGCTTGTTTCGCCGGACATGAAGGCGGCGCTGATCAAGGCCCAGATGAACGAGGGCTCGATCGACTACCCAACCACCTTCGCCGCCTTGCAGAAGGTCCGCGAAACGCTGGCCCGACCTGGTCATCAGATTTATGTGACGGGCAACCCGGTACTGACCGGCTGGGTTTATACCTATCTCAACCAGATCGTCGAGATCATGATGTGGACGCTGCTCCTGCTGTCCGCGCTGCTCATTCTCTACTTCCGCCGGTTTTATGGCGTCGCGCTGCCGCTGCTTGGCATCGCCCTGTCCTCCATTTGGGGCCTTGGCTTCATGGCGGCCATGGGTATCAACCTTGAACCCTTGTCGTTGCCGATTCCCTTCCTGATTGCGGCCCGTGCGACATCACACGGGGTGCAGCTGGTGGTGCGCTATTACGAAGAGCTGGCCATTGTCCATGATGGCAAGAAGGCGGCTCGCAACGCGCTGGATGCCCTGTTCCGGCCCGGTTCGCTGGCGATCATCGTCGATGCGGTGGGTATTGCCGTACTCATGCTCGGTGCCGCGCCGTTCAACCACAAACTCGGTCTGGCAGCCGGTTTCTGGGGCTTCTCGGTGATCTTCACGGTGCACTTCATGGTCCCGCTGGCCCTGACCATCCTGCCTGCCCCGAAGAACCACAAGAACGGCAACGAAGGCATTCGCGCCTTCCTCGGCAAAGCCATGGCCATGACCGGTGGTACCGACGGTGGGGCTCGCTCGATCCTGATCCTGACGCTGATCGGCGCCATCGGCGGCACCTACTTCGTCAGCAAGGTGCAACTCGGCGAATCGGAGCCAGGCTCGCCGTTGCTCCACCTGAGCCACGACTTCAACGTATCGACCAAGGCTATCAATACACGTTTCCCCGGTTCGGAAGAACTGCATGTCGCGGCACGCACGGACGAGAAGGGCGGGATCAAGCGCCCCGAAGTGATGGCGGCCATCGAGCGCTTTCAGGCCCACATGCTCTCCGATCCGACGTTGGGTGGCACCAAGGCCATGCCGGGGGTGCTACGCGTGGTCAACAAGCTGACTCACAACGATGACCCGCGCTGGATGCAGTTGCCCGATACGGCTGATGAAATCGGTGGCCTGATGTTCGCCTACATGGCCTCCAGCCCGATTCCCGGTGCCTTGAAGGAATTCGTCACCTCCGACGAAAACGAAGCCAACATGGTCTTCTACTACAAGGACCACCAGGCCGAAACGATCAACCGCATCGTCACCCTGGCCGAGGAAGGCATCAAGAAGATCGAGGCCGAAGTGCCCGGCCTGCACATCGAGCTTGGTGGCGGCATCATCGGCGTCACCGCGGCCGGCAACCAGGCGCTGCATACCGACCACATGATCATCATCCCGGCCGTCATGCTGCTCGCCTTTTTCATTGTGATGATCTATTACAGCTCGCTGCACGCCGGTTGGCTGATGGTCCTGCCGATGTTGTTCTCGACACTGATGACCTACGCCTACATGGGCGCCCTGAACATCGGGATCAGCGTCAATACCGTGCCGGTCATTGCGGTTGGTGTTGGTGTCGGTATCGACTACGCCGTGTATTTCATGGACCGCATCCGCGAAGAGTATGCCGTGATGCGTGACATGAAAAAGGCCGTCATCACCGCCGTTGCCACCACCGGCTACGCCGTGAGCTTCACGGCGGTCACGCTGATCGCCGGCGTCGTCATGTGGATTTTCATGTCCGATCTGCGCTTCCAGTCGGATGCCGCGATCCTTCTTTCTTTCATGCTCATCGTCAACGCGATCGCCGCCGTACTGATCGTGCCGTCATGGTGCGTCGTCTTCAAACCCAAGTTTGTGACGGCAGTGCATTACGACGAAGACGGTGTGCTGGAAAACGACTAACAACACTCCGGAAGACCGGGGGAACAGCAAACATTCTTTCAACAAAACCATTGGGGGTTTGATCCATGGAGACAAAACTGAACACTGGAAGGCGCCTGACGCTCATCGCGGCTGCGCTCTCTGCCTCTTTTGCAACACAGGCGTGGGGCGACGACCTTCCGTCGATGGGCGAGGAGTCTTCGCCCTGGCAGGTCGATGTGACCTATGAGAACCACACGGCGCATCGCGAGCACGCTGGCCTGGCCAAGTTCCGCAACACCATGCAGGCCGAGTTCGACAAGAAGGCCGGCAATGGCTGGGGTATCCACGGCATATTGCGCGGCAGCTGGGATGGCGTTTATCGCATGAACAGCAGCGAGTACGGCAAGGATGCGGGTGGGGCGATCAACATGCAGTCCACGACCCCCGGCGGCTATTTGACCACGCCTTGGGGTACTGGGCCTATAACCAACTCGGCTGTTAATGGATTGGGACTGACGAACAATGTATTTGTTGACACCTACCCGGCCAGCAACCCGAACGAGGGAATGCGGGTTCTCGGTGATCGCTGGCATGGCATTGACGGTGGCGTCGCTTTTGGCGTTCCGGTTCGCCCCTGCGATATCGACAGTCGTGGCTGCCGTGACTTTGGCGGTTATGGCGACAAGACGCTATCGGAACTGGAAGCGCCAGAGTTCAATAATCGACTGGATTTCATTCGAGAACTGTATGTCAAGAAGACATTCGATCTGGGTGACGGCAAGGGGTTATTCCTGAAGCTGGGCAAGCAGCAGGTTGTTTGGGGCCGTACCGACCTCTTCCGTGTTTTGGACGTGATCAATCCGGTCGACTATTCGCGCAACAACATCTACGACGAACTGTCCGATATCCGCATCCCGATGTGGATTGCCCAGGCGGAATTCCGTTTGGGTGCCAGCGACACGATGCAGGACCGCAACTTCCAGATCGTCTGGAACTTCGATCAGTTCCGCGCCAATAATCTGGGGCAGTGCGGTACTCCGAACGTGATTCTGGACGCCGGCTGTTTTTTCCGTGGCATGGCCAACCTTTGGGATAACGGCGGGACGGTTGCCAACTTTGCCAACGTCGCGCCCGGCACCTTGCTGGCAACTAATTTTGGCCCAGGCCAGATCGGTATCAAGGATGTTCATCTCCCCGACTGGTCGTTGTCCAATACTCAACTGGGAGCAAAGTATGAAGGCGTGACGGCAGGAGGCTTGTCGTTCTCAGTCAACGCGTTGACCTATCGCTCTCAGTTGCCGTCTCTGCACGGTGGTAAGCGGGCAACTAACTCCTTTACAGGGGTGTATCAAAACGCCTGGCCTTACCTGATTTCCTTCGACATGGAATTTCCCCGAGTAAACCTGATTGGTGGCTCGATGGACTTCCAACTGCCTGCGGCAGGAGCTGCTGTGCGTGTCGAAGCCGCTGTTACCGACGGGGAAGAGTTTTCCAATACTGCGCGCGAGGAGCTGTATTCGAAGAACAATGTTTTCCGTAGCGTGATTGGTATTGATCGCCCGACCTTCATTCCATTCATCAGCGAAACATCGGCAACCCTGATTTCGGCTCAGTTGTTCTATCAGCACATTTTTGATCACGAATGGAAGCAGGGATCTCTGGGGCCCGTTGGTATGCCGGATTGGGAAGACAACTTCATTGGCACTTTGCTGATCAAGGGTTTTCTGCGTAATGGCACGCTCAGTCCGCAGGTTATCTTTGCGCATGACTTCCAGGCACGGGCAACCGCTGTCGCACCGCAAGTTGAGTGGAATGTGACGAATGATCTGAAGGTGACCTTCGGCGCCAACTACAAGCTAGCCGAGGGGCGTACACGCTGGAATTTCGACGACTGTCGTGCCTGTAATCCGTTTGCACCTTATACCGCGCCAAATGGAGATGCTGATCCGTTTACCTCGTATTCACGTGGCCTCGGCGGCATGGAACCCCTCGGCCGCTTCCGCGCCGGCCCGATCGGTGCCGCGTTCAAGGAAAACGACATTTTCGTTCGTGTTAACTACAAGTTCTAACCTAAACCCGGAGACAAACACATGAAAAAAACCATGATTTCCCTGCTGCCCATTGTGGCGGCAGGTTTGGTCGGTTCGGCATTCGCTGCCACGGAAGCCGATGTCGAGAACACCTTCAATCCCTACAAGGCCGGCATGCCCAGCGCGCCGGGTGTGACGCCGGGTACTGTGATCACCAAGGCCAATGTTGACCAGTTCAAGGATGTTCTGTCGGTTGGTCTGTACAAGCTGCTCAAGGATGGCGCTTTTGAAATGAAGGTGGGGCCTACCACCCAGTTCATGATCAACAGCAGCTACATCAATGCCACCAAGGCCAACCTGAACAAGACCAAGCTGGGCTCCAAGGCTGGCGAGAATCTGACGGGTTACGTCGCTGGCCGTCCGTTCCCGGAGGAGCCAGATGCGAAGGATCCGCGGGCTGGCGAAAAGCTGGCCTGGAACTACAAGTACGGTGTGAACTGGGGCGACGGTGCGGTCATTTCGCCGTTCTACTGGCGTTATCGCAACATGACGACCGGGCAGATCGAGAAGACCATCAAGTATGACTTCCACTTCCTGAATTTCATGCATCGGACCAAGGATGCGCCGATTCCGGAATTCACGCCGAATCCGTCCGGTTTGTACCGGGCGATTTACGTCAAGGCCAACGAGCCGCAGGATCTGAAGAATACTCAGTTGCTGATCCAGCGTTTCGAAGACGACAGCAAGCTCGACGATGCCTATCTGTATCTGGGCTTCCAGCGTCGCGTGCGTCGTCTGGCCCAGGGGCAGGTGACCGACTCCTTCCTCGGCTCAGATCTTATGATCGAAGACTTCGAAGGCTACAACGGTCGCGTTTCCGACATGAAGTGGACCTACAAGGGCACCAAGAACATGATGCTGCCGATGTGGAACCACAATGAACTCAAGCTTTCAGACGAGTTCAAGGAAGCCGATGGCTACAAGTTCGTGAACTACGCCGGGCAGGGAGGCTGCTTCCCAGACGGTACCTGGCAGCTGCGCAAGGTCTATGTGCTCGAAGCCGTGCCGGTTAATCCGAACCACCCGATCAGCAAGCGGACTTTCTACATGGATGCCCAGTTGCAGAATCTGAACGGCGCCATCGATATTTACGACCGCAAGGGCGAACTGTGGAAGGCCTTCAGCGTCGGCAAGTCGCATCCTGACCATCACCTGCCGGTCAACAAGGGTTCCGGTATCGGTATCGATGACGGCGTGATCATGGTCGACGTCCAGGCCAAGCACTGCACGACGGCCCAGTTCAAGGGTCAGGTCGATCCGAAGAAGGCACCTCCGGGCCTCTTCCAGGTTCAGAATCTGCGCGGCGGGGATTGATCACGCCTTAAGTTTTTTACTGTCTCTGCGGGCGAGGGTTCCCTTTTTTGGGAACCCATCTCTCCCTCTTTTGGGGGGGTCTTTGGCCCCCCATTTTTTTGCCCACGAATTTCAATTTTGACCCATTTTTCCGGTTGACCATAGCAAGGCCGGCTGACCGTGGAATCCCGAAATCTAGTCGCTTGGCGCTTCCCGGAATTTCTGTACGCTGGCCAAAAAGGCTTGCAGGATGGGCGAGTGATCGTCGGTCCGGTAAATGCAGCTGAGATCCACCGTGGCCGAAATCGCGTCACGAAATGGCCGGCAGACAATGCCGGGCAGGCTGATGGTGGTGGCTGACTTGGGCACGATGGTCATGCCGAATCCTCCGGCGACCAGGGCCATGCCGGTCACGGCATCACCAACCACCTGGGATATCTGCGGCGTAACGCCCATGTTTGCACAGAGCTGGATGATCCGGTCGACGAAGTTCGGCCGGGCACCGGACGGGAATAGCACCAGCGGATACTTGGCCACTTCCATGAAGGGCACTGATTCGTGTTTGCTTAGCGGGTGGTCTTCGTTGATGACCAGATAGAGCGGCTCGCGCATGATCAGTTCGGTCGTGATGTCGGGGAGCGGGGACAGCATGCGGTTGAAGCCGATGGTGATACGGCGCTGGCGCAAGGCTTCGATTTGTTCCGATTTCGACAGGGTGTGCAGCGAGACGACCACATCCGGGTTGGTGTCGCGGAAAAGCTGCAGGAGCCGCGGGATGGTACCCAGGATGCCGGTGCCGAATATGCCGATATCGAGCCGCCCGAGCTTGCCCTGACCGGCCCGTTTGGTGCGCTCGACGGCCTGTTCGACTAGGGCGCGGATATTGGTTGCCTCCTCGTAGAACATCTCGCCGGCCTGCGTCAGCTCGACGCCGCGCGGCGTGCGGATGAACAGCTGCACGCCGAGTTCTTCTTCCAGTTGCTGAATCTGGCGGGTCAGCGGTGGTTGCGAGATGCACAGCCGCAGCGCGGCGCGGCCGATGTTGAGTTCTTCGGCGACAGCGATGAAGTATTTGAGATGACGCAGGTCCATTTTCTGTTCCCCGGCAAAATTCGCGAATTGTTCAAAAAAGGTATGGCTCGGCGCCAAATCCAGTATTGGACAGTATAGCTCAGGCTTCCTAATCTGCTCTTGGCGACAAGGCAATTGCTGGCGTGACTGGTTGATAAATTTGTTCATGTTCTGAAATTAAGTTGATCAAAAGTATTCAACAAAATTTCATGGGGGTGAATCGGTTGCGTATTGATTAATTAAATCAAGGCTTTGTCGTTTTGGCACGCATCCTGCAATTAATCCTTCGATCAGAGGCATTCGCAAAACAACAGGATGTTCCTGGTAGCAATAATTTCAAGTAATTAACGAGAAAGAGGAGACAAGACGATGGCAATGACAGGTGTTTTGCGTCCAGGACATGCGCAGATTCGCGTGCTGGACCTTGAAGAAGGCGTTCGCCACTACCGTGACGTGCTGGGCCTCGTTGAAACTGGCCGCGATGCGCAGGGGCGGGTGTATCTGAAGTGCTGGGATGAACGTGACCACAGCAGCGTCATCCTGCGCGAGGCCGATCGCGCCGGTATCGATTTTTTTGCTTTCAAGGTGCTCGACAATGCGACGCTGGATAAGCTTGAAGCCGACCTGCAGGCTTACGGTGTGAGCACCGAGCGCATTCCGGCCGGCGAGTTGCTGGAAACCGGCGAGCGTGTCCGCTTCCAGATTCCGACCGGCCACTCGATTGAACTGTACGCCGAGAAAAAGGCGGTGGGCAACGGCCTTCAAGTGCAGAACCCGGCCCCATGGACCAAGGCTTCCGAAAACGGCATTGCTCCGGTTCGTCTCGATCACTGCCTGCTCTACGGTCCGAATATCGCGGCCGTCCAGAAGTTGTTCACCGAAGTGCTCGGCTTCTATCTGGTTGAGCGCGTGCTGACGCCAGACGGTGCCGGCAATGGCGCCATCTGGTTGTCTTGCTCGCACAAGGTGCACGACATCGCTTTCGTCGAGCATGCCGAGCCGGGCAAACTGCATCACCTTTCCTTCCTGCTGGAAAGCTGGGATGAAGTGCTGCGTGCGGCCGACATCATGTCCATGAACAATGTGCCGATCGATATCGGTCCGACCCGCCACGGCATCACCCGCGGCTGCACGATTTACGCCTGGGACCCGTCCGGCAATCGCTTTGAAACCTTCATGGGTGGCTATCAGCCGTATCCGGATTACGAAATGACCACTTGGACCTTTGATGGGCTGGGTAGTGGCGGTGGGCTGGATTATCCGCAGCGCAAGCTGCACGAGACTTTCCTGAGCGTCGTGACCTGAGGCCAGTTCGCTTCACCATCCCCGCGCCGCGGGGATGGTGAAGGCCGTGAATCGTTTCGAAAATACGGGAAGGAAAAACACATGCAAATCGATCTTCGCACTGTCAGCATCAAGCAGCAGCGCAATACCTTTGACCACCTGGCGCGCCGCTTCGGCGACAAGCCGGCCTCGCGCTACCAGGAAGGCAGCTACGACATCCAGGCGACCGAAAACCTGCACTACCGCCCGACCTGGGACCCCGATCAGCTCATCTACGATGCCTCGATCAGCCGCATCGTGATGGCCGACTGGTATGCGCTGAAGGATCCGCGTCAGTACTTTTACAACAACTACACGCTGGCCCGCGCCCGCCAGCAGGAAACGGCGGAAGCGAATTTCAGCTTCGTCGAAAGCCGTGGTCTGGCCGACATGTTGCCGGAAGACCTCAAGCGCGTTGCCCTCGAGGTGCTGGTGCCGCTGCGCCATACCGCCTGGGGCGCCAACATGAACAATTCCTTCATCTCGGGTTATGGCTACGCCGCCATTTTTACCCAGGCGTGCATGTTCCACGCCATGGATAACCTGGGAATCGCCCAGTACCTGTCGCGCCTCGGCTTGCTGCTCGGCGATCAGGAGGCGCTGACCGAAGGCAAGACCGCCTGGCTGGACGATGAAGCCTGGCAGCCGCTGCGTCGCTACATCGAGGATTGCCTGGTCGTGCGTGACCCGTTCGAATTGTTCGTCGCCCAGAACGTCGCACTAGACGGCCTGCTTTATCCGCTGGTCTATGAGCGCATCGTCGATGGTTACCTGTCGGCCAAGGGCGCGTCGGCCGTGGCCATGCTCTGCCAGTTCATGAACGACTGGTTCGATGAAACCCGCAAGTGGGTCGATGCCGTCATGAAAGTGGCTGCCGCCGAGTCCGAGCACAACCGCGCCATCCTGCAGGAGTGGACGGAAAAGTGGAGCGCCCGCGCCGCTGCCGCCATGCTGCCGGTTGTCGGGAAAGCCCTCGGGGCGGATGCCGAAGAGGTGGTCGGCGAAGAAGTGGCCGCCTTCAAGGCGCGCCTGAAAAAAGTCGGCGTGGAAATCTGAGGAAAAGCCATGTCGACCGTATTCATTGCCCTGCAAGCCAACGAAGACACGCGTCCGATCATCGACGCCATTGTCCAGGATAACCCAACTGCCATCGTTAATCGCCAGCCGGCCATGGTCAAGATCGACGTTCCCGGTTCGATGACCATCCGTCGCGAAACCATCGAGGAACACATTGGCCGCGCCTACGACCTGCAGGAACTGCAGATCAACCTGATCACCCTCTCCGGCAATGTCGACGAGGACGAAGACAGTTTCACCCTGCGCTGGAACAGCTAGAAGGAGACCGAAATGGACATGCAAGTTGCCAAGAAGAAACTCAGCCTGAAGGAAAAATACAAGCTGCTGACCCGTGACCTCGGCTGGGACACGACCTATCACACCAAGGACGAAGTCTTTCCCTACGTCCAGTACGAAGGCATCAAGATTCACGACTGGGACAAGTGGGAAGACCCCTTCCGCCTGACCATGGATTCGTACTGGAAATACCAGGCCGAGAAGGAGCGCAAGTTCTACGCGATCATCGACGCCCACGCCCAGAACAACGGTCACCTGAACATCACCGATGCCCGCTACCTGAGCGCCCTGAAGATATTCCTGCAGGCCATCAGCCCGGGCGAATACGCCGCCGGCAAGGGCTTTGCCCGGATGGGCCGGGAATTCCCCGGCGTCGGCACGCAGGTCGCCTGCCAGATGCAGTCGATCGACGAGATTCGCCACGCCCAGACGCAGATTCACGCGCTGTCGAACTACAACAAGTTCTACAACGGCTTCCATGCCTTTGCCGATGCGCGCGACCGCATGTGGTACTGCACGCTGCCGCGCTCCTTCTTCGACGATGCGCTGTCGTCGGGGCCGTTCGAATTCATGATCGCCATTGGTTTCAGCTTCGAATACGTGCTGACCAACCTGCTCTTCGTGCCCTTCATGTCCGGTGCCGCCTACAACGGCGACATGGCGACGGTGACCTTCGGCTTCTCGGCGCAGTCCGACGAAGCGCGGCACATGACGCTCGGCCTCGAGTGCATCAAGTTCATGCTCGAGCAGGACCCGGCCAATCTGCCGATTGTCCAGGGCTGGATCGACAAGTGGTTCTGGCGCGGCTTCCGTCTGCTCGGCGTGGTCGGTACGATGATGGACTACATGCTGCCGAAGCGCGTCATGTCCTGGCGCGAAGCCTGGAATATCTATGGCGTCGAGAACGGCGGCGCCCTGTTCCGTGATCTGGCGCGCTACGGCATTCGTCCGCCCAAGGGCTGGGACGACGCCGAGAAGGGTATCGATCACATGTCGCACCAGTTCATGCTGGCGCTGTATCAATACAACTTCGGCACGGCTTTCCACAGCTGGATTCCGTCCGAGGACGAAATGGTCTGGCTGTCAAAAAAATACCCGGACACCTTCGACAAGTACTACCGGCCGCGCTGGGCACACCTGAGCAAGCTCAAGGCCGCCGGCACGCCGTTCGCCAACATGGGCCTGGCCAAGCTGTGCCAGACCTGCCAGATCCCGACCGTGTTCACCGAGCCGGATGATCCGACCTCGCTGTGCCAGCGCGAAACCGAATACAAGGGCGAGAAATACCACTTCTGTTCGGATGGCTGCCAGCACATATTCGAGAACGAGCCGGAAAAATACATCCAGGCCTGGCTGCCCATGCAGCAGCTTTTCCAGGTGCCGATCAACGGCGATCTGGGCGCGTGGATGAACTGGGTCAGCCTGATTCCCGGCAAGGACAACGGCGACTTCGACGGTTCGGAGGACGAACGCAATTTCGCAGCCTGGCGCCAGCAGGCGACGAGCAATCAGTGAATATCGGGAGAGATAAATGGCATTGACTTCAACCAAGCCCTACGTCGGCGTGCCGCGCGACGTGGTGGCAAACTTCAATGGCAAGCAGATTGTTTATGTTTGCTGGGATCACCATATGTTGTTCGCGACGCCGTTGATGCTTGTTGTCGAACCGGGGATGAGCTTTGGCGATCTGTTGGAGAACGTCGTCAAGCCGTTGATCGGGCCGGATCCGGATGCGGCGGTGGTTGATCTGAGCTCTGTTGAGTGGCAGAAGGCCGGCCAGTCGTGGAAGCCTGATCTGGCTGCCAGTTTGGCGGGGAATGGGATTGTTCATAAGGAGCAGCTGCGTTTCAGCACGCCGGGGCTGAATTCCCTGCTAGCGGCTTGATTGGCATGGGGTTCCGCCTTGCTGGCGGGCGTACTTTCTTTTGCTTCGCCAAAAGAAAGTAGCCAAAGAAAAGGCGACCCCAGGGTCGGCGCCCTACGGGTACCTTGCGCTACTCTGCGGTGCTAAACTCGCCTGCGGCTCAGACAACGCAAGCCGACTGCCCCCGGCCCGCCTGCGTTGCTCAGCGCCTCTCATGGGGACCCCAAAGGCGTCCGTACTCGACCGTCTTGCCGAAAAAGCAGACTTCCACGGTCAACCGGAAAAAACGGCCAAAAATGAAATTCGCCGGAGGCGCTTCCTTTCCCAAATCCCGTCATTCCCGCGCAGGCGGGAGTCCAGACCACCGCTGGATTCCCGCCTGCGCGGGAATGACGGCACCCAGTTTCAGCCCGGATCATTTTACCGGGCCCCTTGAGAGGTGCCGAGCAACCCAGGGGCCGGCGGGAAAAGGGTGAGGACTGTCTGAGGACGAAGCCCGAGTTCCGCAGCCCCCGCCAGACCCGAGTAGCGCAGGGAACCGGCGCAGCCGGCACCGACCCAGGGTCGCCTTCTTTTTGCTTGGCGGTCTCAAACATCAAGTGCAACACCGGTTGGGATGTTGGTATTTTTCTTGGCGAAGCAAGAAAAAGTGAGACGCCCCGCAAGGGCGGAACCCCAAGCCAAAACCAACCCCGGTCCCACGGTCAACCCGAAATTTCGCCCAAATTCAAAGGATACCTAGCCGGTATCAATCATCCAGAAACAAGGTATTGGACGGTATCAGCACCCCACCCCTAGACTCATTTCCATTCGGCCATGCCCGATGACCAAACAATATTCCTGTTCGCCGCGACGGCGGGCAGTCAAGCAAGGAGATGCCGTGCAACTGATCAAGAATTTCATTAACGGTGAATTTGTCGAGGGAACGGGAGGGAAGGTTTTTTACAAGCGGTCACCGCTCGATAACAAAGTCATCGCGCAGGTTTCCGAGGCCGGCAAGGCCGAAGTCGATGCCGCCGTGCGCGCCGCCCATGCCGCCCGCAATGGCGTGTGGGGTGGCCTGACCACCGACCAGCGCGTCGATCTCCTTTACGGCGTGGCCGACGAAATCACCCGCCGCTTTGAGGACTTCGTCGCGGCCGAAATGGGTGATACCGGCCAGCCGAACCACGTCATGCGCCATGTCTTCATCCCGCGCGGTGCGGCCAACTTCAAGGTCTTCGCCGACGTCGTCAAGAACGTGCCGAGCGAGTCCTTCCAGATGGCGACGCCGGATGGTGCTGGTGCGCTGAACTACGCCATCCGTGTCCCGAAAGGCGTCGTCGGCGTCATTTCGCCGTGGAACGCGCCTTTCCTGCTCATGACATGGAAAGTCGGCCCGGCGCTGGCCTGCGGCAACACCGTCGTCGTCAAACCGTCCGAAGAAACGCCGCTGACCACCACGCTGCTCGGCGAAGTGATGAACACCGTCGGCATTCCGAAGGGCGTCTTCAACGTGATTCATGGCTTTGGGCCGAATTCGGCCGGTGAATTTCTGACCCAGCATCCGCTTGTCGATGCCATCACTTTCACCGGCGAAACGCGCACCGGCACGGCGATCATGAAGGCTGCTGCCGAAGGCATGCGCGATGTGTCTTTCGAACTGGGCGGCAAGAATGCCGGCATCGTTTTCGCCGATGCCGACTTCGATGCGGCGGTCGACGGCATTTTCCGCTCGGCTTTCCTCAATTCCGGGCAGGTTTGCCTCGGTACCGAGCGCGTCTATGTCGAGCGGCCGATCTTCGACAAGTTCGTTCAGGCGCTCAAAGTCAAGGCCGAAGCCGTCAAGTTCGGCCGTCCGGACGACAAGAATGCCAACTACGGCCCGCTGATCAGCGCCGAGCACAAGCAGAAGGTCATGTCCTACTACGCCAAGGCGGCGGCAGAAGGCGCCACGGTGGTAACCGGTGGCGGCGTGCCGACCATGCCGGCCGATCTGGCCAATGGCCACTGGGTGCAGCCGACCATCTGGACCGGCCTGCCCGAAACGGCCTCCGTCGTCCGTGAGGAGGTTTTCGGCCCGTGCTGTCACATCAGCCCCTTCGATAGCGAAGACGAAGTGATCAACAAGGCCAACGACAACGACTACGGCTTGTCGACGACGATCTGGACGACCAACCTGGCCCGCGCCCACCGCGTCGCGGCGCGTATTGAAGTCGGCATCACGTGGATCAACAGCTGGTTCCTGCGCGATCTGCGCACGGCCTTCGGCGGTTCGAAGCAATCCGGTATCGGCCGGGAGGGCGGCGTCCATTCGCTCGAGTTCTACACCGAAACCCGCAACATCTGCGTGAAGCTCTGAGGCCAAAAATGGACCAACAAAAAATCACCGCCTACGGCGACGAGCTTTACGATGCCTGGCTCGCCTGCCGCCCGGTGCGCCCGCTGCTCGAACGCGAGCCGGATATCACGATTGAAGACGCCTACCAGATCCAGGAACGTTTCGTCGCCCGCCGCGTGCAGGCCGGCGAAACGATCATCGGCAAGAAGATCGGTGCAACGAGCAAGCCGGTGCAGGATTTCCTCGGCGTCTATCAGCCCGATTTCGGCATGCTGCTCTCCGGCATGGTCTATCAGGAAGGCGACACCATCGATCTCGCCACGCTGATCCAGCCCAAGGCCGAGGCCGAGCTGGCTTTTGTTCTCAAGGCAGACCTCAAGGGCCCGGGCATCACGGCGATGGACGTCATCCGCGCCACCGACTACGTGCTGCCCTGTTTCGAGATCGTCGATTCGCGCATCACCGACTGGAAGATCAAGATTCAGGACACCGTCGCCGACAACGCTTCCTGCGGCGTCTATGTGCTGGGAAAGACCAGGGGCGATCCACGCAAGCTGGACATCACGCTGGCCGGCATGGTGCTGGAGAAGAACGGCGAACTGTTCTCGACCGGCGTCGGCGCTGCCGTGCAAGGCTCGCCGGCCAATGCCGTCGCCTGGCTGGCCAATACGCTCGGTGAACTGGGCATTCCGTTCAAGGCAGGCGAAGTGATCCTTTCCGGTTCGCAATCGGCCCTCGTGCCGGTCGTCGATGGCGACGAGCTGGTGTGCACGGTGGGCGGTCTCGGCACCTGCTCGGTCAAGTTTTCCGGAAGGAGCAAAGCATGAGCATGAATGTCACCCTCGGCCGCGAGGACATCGTGCGCCTGTGCGAGCGCGTCGAAGGCGCCCAGACCCGTGCTTACGCCATTCCCAAGCTGACCGACGAATACCCGAACATGACCATCGGCGATGGCTACGCCGTGCAGCTTGAGCTGCGCCGCCGCTTCCTCGCCGCCGGTCACAGGCAGGTTGGCTGGAAGGCTGGCCTGACCTCGAAGGCAAAGATGATCCAGATGGGCGTCAATGTGCCGTCAATCGGCTTCCTGACCGACCGCATGGCGCGTCCGGAAAACTCGGCGATCAAGACTTCCGATCTGGTGCACCCACGCGTCGAATGTGAAGTCGCCTTCGTCATGAAGAAAACCCTGAAAGGCCCGAACTGCACGCGGCAGGATGTGCTGGACGCCACCGATTACGTGCTGCCGGCCGTCGAAATCATCGACTCGCGCTTCTCTGGCTTCAAGTTCGATCTGGAGAGCGTCGTCGCCGACAACGGTTCTTCAGCGCGCTTCGTTGGCGGTGGTCGTGCCCGTTATCCGGCCGATATCGACCTGCGTACCCTAGGCGTCGTCATGGAGAAGAACGGCGAGATCGTTACCCTGGGCGCTTCGGCAGCCGTCCTCGGCCATCCGGCTGAAGCCATCGCCATGCTGGTCAATATCCTCGCCGAATTGGGCGAGGAATTGCCGGCCGGCAGCTTCGTGATGAGCGGCGGCATAACCGAAGCCATTCCGGTAAAGCCGGGCGACAGCATCGTGGCGCGCTTCCAGGAACTGGGCAGCGTATCGATGCGGTTCATTGAATAAATAAAAACAGGAGGAGACACGGATGCCAATCATAGAAATGCATCTCATGCAGGGGCGCACCAATGAGCAAAAACGCGCCGTGGCCGAAGCTGTGGCAGAGGCCGTGACGCGCACGCTGGGCGTGGGGCCGGAGCAGGTTCGCCTGCTCATCACCGAGCACAGCAGCGAAGAATTCTCGGTCGGCGGCGTGACGGCCGGGCGCAAGCAGGAACTGGCTGTAATGCAGGCCGCAATGCAGGCCGCAACATCGGCCAAAAAATCGTAGTTTTTGGAGAGCAACAAGATGAAAAAAATCAGATGCGCGCTGATCGGTTCCGGCAACATTGGCACCGACCTGATCTACAAGATCCAGCGCAGCCCCTTCCTCGAGCCGGTCTGGATGGTCGGTATCGACCCGGAATCCGAAGGCCTTGCCCGCGCCCGCGACATGGGCCTGAAAGCTACGGCAGCCGGCGTCGACGGCCTGCTGCCGCACGTGATGGAAGACAACATCCAGATCGCCTTCGATGCGACCAGCGCTTATGTCCATGCCGAGAATTCGCGCAAGCTGAACGAGCTGGGCGTCATGATGATCGACCTGACGCCGGCCGCCATCGGCCCCCTGTGCGTGCCGCCGGTCAACCTCAAGGCGCATGCCGAAAAGGTCGAGATGAACGTGAACATGATTTCGTGTGCCGGGCAGGCGACGATTCCCATCGTCTTTGCCGTGTCGCGCATTCAGGCCGTGGGTTACGGCGAAATCGTCGCCAGCCTGGCCTCGAAATCGATTGGCCCGGGCACCCGCGCCAATCTCGATGAATTCACCTACACCACCTCGAATGCCATCGAAGTCGTTGGCGGTGCGCGCAAGGGCAAGGCGCTGGCCATCATCAACCCGGCCGAGCCGCCGATGATGATGCGCAACACCATTTCCTGCCTGACCGACGACGAGCCGGATCAGGCAAAGATCACCGAATCCGTGCTCGAAATGATCAAGGAGGTGCAGAAATACGTGCCGGGCTACCGGCTGGTCAATGGGCCGCTGTTCGACGGCAAGCGCGTCACGGTTTTCATGGAAGTCGCTGGCCTCGGCGATTACCTGCCCAAGTACGCCGGCAATCTCGACATCATGACCGCCTCCGCGACCCGCACGGCCGAAATGTTCGCCCAGGAAATCATCGCTGGCACCATCCAGCTCAAGTCACCGGAGGTCGCGTAATGAGCGCTGATCAAAACCTCAAGGGTCGCAAGATCATCATCCACGACATGTCCCTGCGCGACGGAATGCACGCCAAGCGCGAGCAGATGAGCGTCGAGCAGATGGTCACCATCGCCACGGCGCTCGACGAGGCCGGCGTGCCGATGATCCAGGTCACGCACGGCGCCGGCATGGGCGGCAACTCCTTGCAGCACGGCTTTGCGCCGCACAGCAACGAGGAATACATCACGGCCGTGGCGTCGCGGATGAAGCAGGCCGTGGTGTCGGTCCTGCTCATTCCCGGCCTCGGCACGATGAAGGAACTCAAGTCAGCCTACGACTGCGGCGCCCGCAGCGTGCACGTCGCCACCCACTGTACCGAAGCCGATACCTCGCCGCAGCACATCGCCTTCGCCCGCAAGCTCGGCATGGACACCACCGGCTTCCTGATGATGGCTCACCTCAATACGCCGGAAGGTCTGGCCCAGCAGGGCAAGCTCATGGAATCCTACGGGGCGCAGACGGTGTACATCACCGACTCGGCCGGCTACATGTTGCCGGCTGACGTCAAGGCGCGGGTCGCGGCCTTGCGCGCTGTGCTCAAGCCGGAAACCGAAATCGGCTTCCATGGCCACCACAACATGGGTATGGGCATCGCCAATTCCATCGCCGCCATCGAGGAGGGCGCCAGCCGTATCGATGCTTCGGTGGCTGGTCTGGGTGCTGGCGCCGGCAATACCCCTTTGGAAGTGTTTGCCGCGGTGTGCGAGCGGATGGGCATCGAAACGGGTTGCGATCTGTTCAAGTTGATGGACATGGCCGAAGACATCATCGTGCCGATGATGGATCACATGGTTCGTGTTGATCGTTCGTCGCTGACGCTGGGTTTTGCCGGTGTTTACTCGACTTTCCTGCTCCATGCCAAGCGGGCTGCCGAGCGTTTCGGTGTGCCGTCGCGTGACATCCTGGTCGAACTGGGGCGCAAGAAAATGATTGGCGGTCAGGAGGACATGATCGTCGATACGGCGATGACTATGGCCAAGGAACGTGGGCTGCTCAAGGATGCTGCGGCCTGATCTGGCGCGGCAGTCGTCGATACGGGAATGGCTGCGGCCATTCCCGATTGTTTGAATCAGGAGTGGTGAGCAATGGCTGAAACAAAGGAATGGGTCGTCGTCGTTGGTGCCACCGGTGCTTTCGGCTCGGTCATGGTCGAACGCTTTCTCGCCCGCGGGCTGGGCGTGCTCGCCGTGGCGCGCAGTGCGTCGTCGCTGGCCGAACTGGCCGCGAAGCATCCGGGGCTGGTGCCCTGTGCAGCCGACATTTCTGATGATGCCGCCATCGAGGTCATCAGGGCGGCGCTGCCTGGCCCGGTGCGCATGGTTGTGCACGGCCCTGGCGTAGCCGTGGGCGGCGGCGTGCTGACCATTGCCACTCAGGCCATGATCGACGCGGTCAATATCAAGGTCGGTGGTTTTCTGCGGCTGGTTCGTGCGGTCGACGGGAATTTATTGCCCAATTCGAGATTGGTCGCCATCGGCGGCCACTATGGTTTCGAGCCAACGGCTTATGCCGCTGCAGCCGGGGTCGGCAATGCCGCGCTGGTCAATGTCGTGCGCCAGATGAGCCTGGCCTACGGGGCGCGCGGCATCACGGCCCACCTCGTCGCGCCCGGCCCGGCCGATACCGAACGCTTGCGCCGAGTGGCGGCCGATCGAGCGAAGATGATGGGTGCGACGGTTGAAGCCGTCATGGACAGCATGCGCGCCGAGTCGTCGATTGGCGCTTTTACCGAACCGGGGCAGGTCGCCTGGGCGCTCGAAATGTTGCTGGCGCCGGAGGCTTCGGCAATGACCGGTTCATCCCTGATGCTCGATTCCGGCCGTCGCCACGGTCTACCGTAAAAAAGGGCCAAAATCAAAATGCCGATTCTCAATTTCCATCTGGTCCAGGGGCAGCACGCAGCAGTTCAGATCGAAACCCTGCTGCTCAAGGCCAGTGCGCTGTTTGCGGAAGTACTGGCCTGCCCGATTGACCGCGTCCGGGTATTCGTCACCGAACACCCGCCCCAGCATGCCTGCATCGGTGGCCAACTGGTCAACCGACGCGCGCAGGTCGCGCCGTATTTTTCCTTCATCGTGCTCGAAGGGAGATCCCAAGCGGATCGCCAGCGCCTGCTCGCCGGCTTCACCGATCTCGTCGTCGACATTCTCGGCGCGCCGCGTGCCAATGTTCGCGGTGGCATCGTGCCGGTCGCGCCGTCGGACTGGAGCATCGGCGGCTCGCTGGCCAGCGAGTTGCGCCAGGCCGAAATCGAAGCCCGATTGTCGGGAACGTCTGCTCCATATTGACGATCTGACACCCACCGCCGTTCAACCAAGGAGACGACATGAAGCTTTATTACGCCACTGGAGCCTGCTCCCTTTCCCCGCATATCGTGCTGAGCGAACTTGGTTTGCCCTATGATCTGATCAAGGTTGATCTGGGCACCCACCTGACCGCCGACGGCCAGGATTACTCCGCGATCAACCCCAAGGGCTACGTGCCGGCCCTGCAACTCGACGACGACCAACTGCTCACCGAAGGCCCGGCCATCGTCCAGTATCTGGCCGACCAGAAGCCATCTGCCGGCTTGCTGCCGCCGGCCGGAACGTTGGAACGGGCTCGCGTCCAGGAGTGGCTGACCTTCATCGGCACGGAAATCCACAAGAACTTCAGCCCGCTGTTCAATCCGAATGCTTCCGCCGACTGGAAGGCTGCGGCGAAGGCCAATATCGAGCGGCGTTTTGGTTTTGTCGAAAAGGCGCTTGCCGGTCGCGATTATCTGACCGGGGCCAATTTCTGCGTGGCCGATGCTTACCTGTTTACGGTTGTTAACTGGACCAAGGTCGTCAAAATCGATCTGGCGCCGTGGCCGACGCTGGCTGCGTTTCATCAGCGGGTTATGGCGCGGCCGGCGGTGCAGGCGGCATTGCGGGAGGAGGGGCTGATTTAATTGGCTTGGGGTTCCGCCCTGTTGGCGGGCGTACTTTTTCTTGCTTCGCCAAGAAAAAGTAGCCAAAAAGAAGGCGACCCCGGGGTCGGCGCCGGCTTTGCCGGTCCCTTGCGCTACTCGGAACGCCGGGCGGCTGGCTAAACTCGCCTGCGGCTCAGACAACGCCAGCCGATGGCCCCCGGCCTTCCTGCGTTGCTCAGCGCCTTCCACGGGGACCCAAAAAGCGTCCGGGCTCGACTGTTTTTGCGAGGAAAATAGGCTTCCACGGTCAACCGGAAAAAACGGCCAAAAATGAAATCTGCCATTCGGGCACTCAAGCTAAATCACGGGTCGTTTCACCGGGCCCCTTGAGAGGTGCCGAGCAACGCAGGGGCTGGCGGATAAAGGGCGAGGACTGTCTGAGGGCGAAGCCCGAGTTCCGCAGCCCCCGCCAGCCCCGAGTAGCGCAGGGAACCGGCGCAGCCGGCACCGACCCAGGGTCGCCTTCTTCTTTGGCTACTTTCTTCTTGGCGAAGCAAGAAGAAAGTACGCCCGCCAGCAAGGCGGAAACCCAAGCCCATTAAACGGACAACTGCGTAGCAATCAGCAAGCAAGATAGCAGCAGCTACCCTTTTTCCCCCGCCGGATGCGCCACCTTCCGGCCAGAGAGCCGATAAGCCACCCGCGCCCGCGTCGTGCCAAGAATTTTCGCCGCCCCGGAGACATTGCCCTGCGCCAGATGCAGGGCCTGCCCGATGACGTCTTCCTCCAGACTATCCAGTGAAAGCGCCCCCGAGGCGAGCGCTTCCCGCAGCAGTGACGACAGGTTCGGGGCACCGGTCGGCTGTTCCGGTGGGCTTACTGCAGCTTCCATCCGGGCCTGTTCGCCCCGGATGTTCTCGCCGCTGGTGAACAGATGCGAGATGTCTATGCCGCCATCTTCCGGCGCCAGAATGACGCCGCGTTCGATCAGGTTCTCCAGCTCGCGGATATTGCCCGGCCACGAGTAAAACAGCAGCGCCTCGAGCGCCGCTTCGGTGAAGCCCGTCACCTTGCGTTTGTGCAGGGCGCAGTAGCGGTTGAGGAAGTGTTCGACGAGCAGCAGGATGTCCTCCTTGCGCTCGCGCAGCGGCGGGATATTGACCGGGAAGACATTCAGCCGATAAAACAGGTCGTCGCGGAATTTGCCGGCCTCGACGAGATCACGCAGGTTTTCGTTGGTCGCGGCCACGACGCGCACATCGACCTTGCGTACCCGCGTGTCGCCAATGCGCTCGATTTCGCCTTCCTGCAGCGCTCGCAGCAGCTTGCCCTGGGCGACCAGGCTCAGCGTGCCGATTTCGTCGAGGAACAGGGTGCCGCCATCAGCCCGTTCGAAGCGTCCGGGGCGCGACTGGCTGGCGCCGCTGAAGCCGCCTTTTTCGACGCCGAAAAGCTCCGATTCGATCAGTTGTTCGGGAATGGCGGCGCAGTTGATGGCGATGAAGGGTTGTTCGGCGCGGTCGCTGATGTTGTGCAGGGTGCGCGCGAACTGCTCCTTGCCGACGCCACTTTCACCAAGAAAAAGTACAGTGGCTTTTGTCGGCGCAACGCGCTGGATCATGTGGCAGACGGTATTGAAGCCCGAGGAAACGCCGACCAGATCGATCTTGTCGCTGACTTCGCTGGCACCGGCAGCGCTCCGCGGGAAGGAGAATTTCTTGTGACTCGGACTCTGGACGAAATCCTGCGCCTGCAGATAGCGGAAATCGGCGTCCGGGTCATCCCACTGGTCCAGTGCCTTGCCGACAATCTTGCAGGTCGGGAAGCCCATGGCCTTGCACTCGACTTCGCGGACAAGCATCTGACGACCGAGGAAACTGCTCAGGTAGCCGTTGGCATAGCCCTGTTGCAGCCAGCAAACCGGGGCATTGCCGACGCCGTAGGTGGCAATGTGCTGCTCGGCCTCGGCCGAGTTGTGCCAGATGAATTCACCGTAGAAATGGCCGGCTTCGATATCGACATCCAGCGCCAGCGTTTCGACCGAGACGAAGCCTTCCAGTGCGTGCATTTGCGGGCCGACGGCAAAGGCGTCGAAATCGTTGCTGTCCGGGCGGATGCGACGGACCATCTCGGCATCCCGCGTGCCGGACTGGTAGCCCATGCGAGTGATCAGCCCGCGTGCCTTCTCGATGCCGACCGTTTCGATCAGCTCACGGCGGATGGCGCCGAGCGACGAGTTGTGGAGCAGCACCATGCGCCGATCGTCGAACCAGACTTCGCCCTTGCCCGGGACGAAACGCAGGCGCGCGGCGAGGTCTTCGATGTCAGGGAGTCGGTGTTTGTCGTGGGCGCCCGGTCGCAGCAGGCGAATGCCCTTGTCCGGAGTCGATTTATGGCCGTTGTCCATGCGGGTTCCTTCAGTGCGCTCGCCATCGGGAGATTCGATGCGCTGATTATCGCGCGCGTGGATCAATAATTGGCGGCGCTTTTGCCGCCCGGTTCCGGCCGGTATTCCTGGCGGAGATTGGTGGTGGCAGCGGCCAGCAGCAACGCATCGACGCCCACCGCAATGAAGCGGGCGCCGGCCTCGAAGTAGCGTTGAACGATCGCCTTGTCGCCACACAGGACACCGCCGCTCTTGCCGGCAGCACAGGCCTTTTGCAAGCCGGTTTCGATGGCCTGGACAATGCTCGGATGGTTCGACTGGCCAAGCAGACCATACGAAGCGGCAAGATCGGCGGCGCCGAAAAAGATGCCGTCGACGCCGTCGACCGCAAGAATCTCGTCAAGATTGTCGTAACCGAGCTTGGTTTCAACCTGCAGCAACAGGCACATCTGCTCGTTGGCCTGGGCGCTGTAATCCTGAATTCGACCCCAACGCGAGGCACGGGCCAGGGCTGCGCCAACGCCGCGGATGCCTTCCGGCGGATAGCGCATGGCGCGGACCAGTCCGGCGGCTTGCTCCGCTGTTTCAACCATCGGGATGAGCAGGGTCTGAACGCCGGTTTCGAGCAATTGTTTGATCAGCACATGGTCGCCCTGTGGCGGGCGAACGATGGCGTGCGACGGATAGGGCTCGATGGCCTGGAGTTGGGCCAGAATGCTGCGCAGATCGTTCGGACCGTGCTCGCCGTCGATGAGCAGCCAGTCGAATCCGGCGCCGGCACAGATTTCGGCACTGAAGGTTTCGCTCAAGCCGAGCCACAGACCGAGCAGGGTTTCGCTATTGCGCAGATCGGTTTTGAAGTTGTTGCGAGGTATGTCCATGACGGGATAGGGTTCCGTTGTTTAGTGTCGCCTCGTCGCCAAGCTATCGCTTGTATTCAAGGAAATGGCTTGGCCTTGCCGAGCGGCTATTTTTCAAAGTGAATCACTATGTCGGTAGTGATACATGCTGTCCAATACGAATGCATGACGAGATCAATACCGGTACGGTATGTTCGGGAAAATCAAGCCTGATCGCTTCAAGCCGTTCAGGTGACTCTGCGTTTTTTGTGAAGAACGAAGTAGGCAGAAATGCCGATGAATGCCCCCTAGAAAGCCGATCCGAGGCTGAGAAAGGTCATCCCCGAGGCGGTGACCAGGAAGGTGATGATCGATGCTTCACGGTGATCGGCTTCGTTTATCTCCCCCATCAGATTCGCCATGATCGTGCCAATCAGCGCCAGGCCGGCAAGGACTGCGACGAAAGCTTTGGGGAGTACCGCGAAAAGTTGAACGATGTTGCCGGCCGACTTGAAGGCGTTGACGCCGAACGGAAATAGAATTCCGGCCATCATTCCGTAGGCGATGCCGCGTGGGATATGGCGCATCAGCTTGTCAAAATAGCTGGATAGTCCAATAGCCAAGATGATGAGGGCTGCATCAGATATGCACCGACAGCCTCGCCAAGCGTATTGGCGGGGAAGAGGATACTGTTCAAGGGCAAGGATATTACCGGCCTGACGGCAGCCCAGTGCTCGCTGGTCGGCATTGGCCGCAGCTATCAGCGGACCAACATTGTTCCGAAATTTACGGTGCAGGAGAACGTTCGCCTCGCCGCGCAATCGCGTAAGCAGTAGGCCTGGCGCATTTTCAGCAAGGCGCAGGAACAGCAATGGGCACTCGACTAGGCGAGCGCCTGCATCAAGGAGACCGGTCTCGGCAAGAAGGTGGACTGGATTTCCGACGTGCTCAGCCACGGCGAGCAGCGTCAGCTTGAAATCGCCATGGTGCTCACCACCGATGCCGAAGTGATGCTGCTCGACGAGCCGCTGGCCGGCATGGGTTCGGACGAGTCGGCCAAGATGGTCGAGGTCCTGAAGCGCCTCAAGCCGACGCGCGCCATCCTGCTAGTCGAACATGACATGGACGCCGTGTTCGCGGTAGCCGATACCATTACCGTGATGGTCAACGGTCAGGTTATGGAGTCCGGCCCGCTGGCCCAGATCAAGGCCAGCGTGGCCGTTCAGCAAGCCTATCAGGGATGGGAAGACAGCCTCCATGTCTAACATGTGATTGCCAATGGCCTACCCGTTGGCGTTTCAGCATCATCGTCGGCTAGCAGCCCTTGCTGACGGCCGTTGGTGCAGCGACGCTACTTTCCGAACGCATCGTGGCACGGCAGTGGCTGGGTCTGGCGCTCGGCTTTGCGGTACGCTGCTTGTGGTGTCGGCTCGTGTAAGCGGTGGTTTTGGCCTGGTTGGCCTTCCTGAAGCTTTTGGTGCCTTGTTCGGAATCACTGCAGGGACGCTCTACCAGAAACGGTTTTGCCCCAGCTTCGACTACCGCACAGGTGCCATCATCCAGTTCGTGCCGGCTGCTGCGGTAACGGGGCTGGCCATGTTGTTCTATGAAGATTTCCGGGTCGAGTGGAATACCCAGTTCATTCTGGCGCTGAGCTGGTTGTGCATCATCTTGTCCCTCGGGGCGGTCGGCTTGCTTAACTTCCTCATACGAACTGGAACGGCGACCAACGTGGCCAGCCTGTTCTATCTGGTGCCTCCGTGTACCGCTGTGATTGCCTGGCTGGCTTTCGATGAGGCTCTGAGCGGGTTGGTGATGCTGGGTATGGCGCTGGCTGTCAGCGGGGTTTATCTTTCACAGTCAGAGGCATTGAAAAGGTAAGGAAATGGACGAAAGCACTGTGTTTGGCTGGCATGACCAGTTTTTGCTCGGGCATGCCGAGATGGACGAAACGCATAAGGAGTTCGTAGAGCTGGTGAATGCCTTGTTGACGCTCAGCGATGACAAACTGCCCTCCGCATTGGCAGCCTTTTCAGCCCATGCCGAAGCGCATTTCGCGCAAGAAAACGATTGGATGGAAAAGAACGATTTCCCGCCACGAGACTGCCATATCGACGAGCACAACAAGGTGCTGGCTTCGGTACATCAAGTGCAGCAACAACTGGCTCAAGGTGACGTGGCGATTGTTCGCGACTTGGCAAAAGCCTTAATGGACTGGTTTCCGGCCCATGCCGACTATCTTGATTCGGCCTTGGCAACCTGGCTGGTCAAGCGAACCCATGCGGGGGCTCCGCTGGTTTTGCGGCGAAACCCGGTCAAGACCTGAAATAGCTAATCGGCTGATGGGCAAAAGGGGTTTAATACTCCTCGGGTATTTATTTCGGCATAAATACGTATTGGACAGTATGGTCTTGGCCCGACATAGTTCTTCTGTTCGGGGCTGTTCGCCTTCCGGCTTGTATTGATTATTCCGACCCATCCATGCGGGTCTTGTTTTTGCTAATGATTTGTTTATTCGAACTCCCCAGGTCTGAAATCCATGAAAAAAATCCGTAGCATTCTTGTCGCCAACCGCAGTGAAATCGCCATCCGCGTGCTGCGTGCGGCCTCCGAGCTGGGTATTCGTACTGTCGCGATTTACTCCAACGAAGACCGCTTCGCCTTGCACCGTTTTAAGGCGGACGAGTCCTATTTGGTGGGCGCCGGCAAAAAACCGATCCAGGCCTATCTCGATATCGACGACATCATCCGTATCGCCAAAGAAGCCGGGGTTGACGCAATTCACCCAGGCTACGGATTCCTCTCGGAGAACCCGGATTTCGCGGACGCCTGTTTTGCCGCGGGCATCGCCTTTATCGGCCCGTGCGGCGACGTGATGCGCCAGCTTGGCAACAAGGTTGCTGCCCGCAATCTCGCCATGCGGGCCGGAGTCCCGGTCGTCCCGGCAACCCCGGCGCTGCCCCTTGATCTCTACGCCGCCAAGGAATTGGCCGATGCTGTCGGCTACCCGCTGATGCTCAAAGCCAGCTGGGGCGGTGGCGGACGCGGCATGCGTGTCGTCGAGAATGCGGATGAGCTGCCCGGCGCGCTGGATGTGGCTCGGCGCGAAGCCAAGGCGGCCTTTGGCAATGACGAGGTCTATCTCGAAAAACTCGTGCGTCGCGCCCGCCACGTCGAGGTCCAGGTACTTGGCGACCGCCATGGCGAACTGGTCCATCTCTTCGAGCGCGACTGCACCGTGCAGCGGCGCAATCAAAAGGTCGTCGAACGCGCTCCGGCGCCGTATCTCGACGAAACCACCCGCCAGGCCCTGTGCGCATCGGCCCTACAGCTGGCCCGCGCCGCCGACTACACCCATGCCGGTACAGTCGAGTTCCTGATGGATGCGGATACCGGCAAGTTCTACTTCATCGAGGTCAATCCGCGTATCCAGGTTGAACATACGGTGACCGAGCAGATCACCGGCGTCGATATCGTCAAGGCACAGATTCGTGTCACCGAAGGCTATCGCATCGGGGACGAGGAGTCCTTCATTCCCAAACAGCCCGACATCCGCATGTCCGGCCACGCCCTGCAATGCCGCGTTACCACTGAAGATCCGGAAAACGCCTTCACCCCCGACTACGGCAAGATCGCCGTCTATCGTAGTGCGGCCGGCTTCGGCATCCGTCTCGACGCCGGCACCGCCTATTCCGGCGCTGTCATCACACCGTTCTACGACTCGCTGCTCGTCAAGGTCACCGCCTGGGGCCATAGCAGCGACGAAGCGGCGCTGCGCATGGACCGGGCGCTGCGCGAATTCCGGGTTCGTGGCCTGGCCACCAATCTGCAGTTCCTCGAGAACGTCATTGCCCACCCGCTGTTCCGCAATGGTGCATGCACAACACGCTTCATCGATGAGACGCCGGAACTCTTCAACTTCGTCAAGCGCCGTGACCGGGCCAGCCGCCTGGTCAAATTCCTCGGCAGCGTCATGGTCAACGGCAATCCTGAAATGAAGGGGCGTAAGCTGCCGCCTTTGCCGCTGGCGCGCCCGATCAAGCCGACCTTCGACCTCGGCGCGCCGATCCCGGCCGGTACCCGCGACAAGCTCAAGGAGCTCGGGGCCAAAGGCTTCTCTGACTGGATGAAGGCCCAGCCGCAGGTGCTGCTCACCGACACCTCGATGCGCGATGCTCACCAGTCTTTGGTCGCCACCCGCATGCGGACGCACGACATGCTCGGCATCGCCCCGTACTACGCCCGCATGGCACCCGATCTGTTCTCCATGGAATGCTGGGGTGGCGCGACTTTCGACGTGGCCCTGCGCTTCCTCAAGGAAGATCCGTGGGAACGCCTGCAGCGCCTGCGTCAGGTGGTACCCAATATTCTCTTCCAGATGCTGTTGCGCTCGTCCAATGCCGTCGGCTACACCAATTACAGCGACAACGTCGTGCGCTATTTCGTGCAGCAGGCAGCAACGAACGGCATCGATGTCTTCCGTGTCTTCGATTCCCTGAACTGGGTCGACAACATGCGCGTCGCGATGGATGCCGTCGTCGAGAGCGGTGCGCTATGCGAAGGAACGTTGTGTTACACGGGCGATCTGTTCGACAGCAATCGGCCGAAATTCAACCTAGCCTACTACGTCAATCTGGCCAAGCAACTCGAAAAGGCAGGTGCCCACATCATTGGCATCAAGGACATGGCCGGCGTGTGCAAACCGCGGGCGATCACCGCCCTGGTCAAGGCACTGAAGGACGAGGTCGGCCTGCCGCTGCATTTCCACACCCATGACACCAGCGGCATTGCTGCGGCGTCGGTGCTGGCAGCGGTTGAAGCAGGGTGCGACGCGGTCGATGGCGCGCTCGATGCCCTGAGCGGCCTGACCTCGCAACCCAATCTCGGCTCAATCGCAGCCGCCCTCAAGGGAAGCGATCGCGATCCCGGCGTCGATCTTGGCAACCTGCAAGGGCTGTCCCACTACTGGGAAGGTGTGCGCCACTACTACGCACCCTTCGAACCTGAAATACGCTCCGGCACCTCCGACGTCTACAACCATGAGATGCCCGGCGGCCAATACACCAATCTGCGCGAGCAGGCGCGGGCAATGGGCCTCGAGCATCGCTGGCCCGAGATATCCAAGGCTTATGCAGAGGTCAATCGCCTGTTTGGCGACATCGTCAAGGTGACACCGACTTCCAAGGTCGTCGGTGACATGGCGATTTTTATGGTGGCCAACGACCTGAAGCCGGAAGATGTTGCTGATCCGGAAAAAGACATTTCCTTCCCGGAGTCGGTCATTTCCCTTTTCAAGGGCGAACTGGGCTTCCCGCCGGAAGGCTTCCCCAAAGCCCTGGAAGCCAAAGTCCTCAAGGGTGAAAAGCCGCTGGCCGGTCGGGCCGGGGACTTCATGGCCCCGGTCGATCTCGACGCCAAGCGCAAGGAGCTGGAGCACGCCATCGGCCGTCACCCGAGCGATAGCGATCTGGCTTCCTACCTGATGTACCCCAAGGTCTTCCGGGATTACGCCGAGCATCGCCGGGAGTTCGGTGACGTCTCCCTGCTGCCCACGTCACCGTTCTTCTACGGCCTGCAGGACCGCGAAGAGATCGCCATCGACATCGACAAGGGCAAGGCTCTGGTGGTTCGCCAGACCGGTCGCGCCGATGCGCCGGACGAGGAGGGACGGATCAAGATCTTCTTTGAATTGAACGGTCAGCCGCGCACGGTGCGCATCCCCAAGGCCGGGCTGGAGGGGGCCAGCAAGGCCAGGGTCAAGGCGGATGCCAGCAATGCCAATCAGGTCGGCGCCCCGATGCCGGGCATGGTGGTGACGGTGGCTGTCAAGACCGGCCAGAAAGTGGCAAAGGGCGCTCCCTTGCTATCCATTGAAGCGATGAAGATGGAAACCATGCTTAGTGCCGAGCGGGACATCGTTATCAAGGCTATCCACGTCAAACCCGGTGATGTCATTGCGGCAAAGGACTTGATGGTTGAGTACATGTAAGTTGCGCCAATGAACCCGCTTGACTCGATATCATGGGTTCTTTACCTCGCCAAGCCAGAGGGCATGTTCATCGTAGGCAGCAGGTTGCTTGCTTTGAACATGCACGAATCACGACTGAACCATTTTTCGGGCTGGACTCGAATGACTTGCTGTTGGCTTTTCAACTGTTCGGTCAGGACTTAGTCGGTCAATGCGTTAGCCTGGACTTTAGCCATTCAGGATATGACGAGTCGAAGCGCTGATAATCAACCGCGGATGGAGTCCGGGAGTTTGTCCTCGATCAGCTTCAACAAGGGAGCGAAAACCTTGGGAGTGCCTGCTACCAGATTGCCACTTTCCAGATAGGTAGCATCGCCGCGCAGGTCGCTGACGAGGCCGCCAGCCTCCGAGATCAGCAGGGCTCCTGCCGCCATATCCCACGGCGAAAGACCGAATTCCCAGAAGCCGTCGTACCGGCCGCAGGCAACATAGGCGAGATCAAGCGAGGCAGCGCCGGGGCGGCGCTGACCGGCAGTTTTCTGGGCCAGTTCCTTGAAGATTGCGATGTAGGTGTCAATGTGATCGAACATCCGGTACGGGAAGCCAGTACCGATCAGTGAATCCTGCAGCTTGGTACGCTTCGAGACGCGGATGCGTCGTTCGTTCAGGAAGGCGCCTGCGCCTTTGCTGGCGGTAAACAGTTCGTTGCGATTGGGGTCAAAAACGACTGCTTGCTCAACCAGACCACCCTTTGCCAAGGCGATGGAGACTGCATATTGCGGCATGCCATGGATGAAGTTGGTGGTGCCATCCAGCGGGTCGATGATCCACTGGTACTCTGCCTCGTTGCTGCCCTTGCCGGCGGTCTCGCCAGACTCCTCTGCTAGAATGCCGTAGCTCGGATAGGCTTCCATCAGGACTTCAATGATCGCGGCTTCGGCGGCCTTGTCGACTTCGGTAACAAAGTCGTTGGGCTGCTTTGCGGTGACTTTGAGCAGGTCCAGGTCGTTGGAGGCGCGATTGATGATCTGGCCAGCACGGCGCGCTGCCTTGATGGCGATATTCAGAGTTGGATGCATGAGCTTAAAGAGCTTACGGGTGGCCGAGGCCGCCCGATTTATATTGGAAAGATCGAATTTTACACCATGAACCCTGAAGTCCTGCTTTCACGTATCAGAGTGGTGCTGTGTCGAACCAGTCATCCTGGCAATATCGGTGCGGCAGCGCGCGCGATGAAGACAATGGGCCTGTCGAATCTCTATCTGGTTGAGCCGAAACAGTTTCCGGATCCGGAAGCTGATGCCCGGGCGACTTCTGCGGTCGACGTGCTGAAAAAGGCAAAAATCACTTCGTCGCTTGAAGAGGCGCTGGTTGGGGCCTCGTTTGTTGTGGCGCTGTCGGCGCGTCAGCGCGACATCGGGCCGGCGATCGGGGCTCCGCGTGAAACAGTGGCGCGTCTGATCGCTGAAGCAGGGCAGGGCGAGGTGGCGCTGGTTTTCGGCAATGAAACGGTTGGTCTGAGCAATGATGAAATCCTGCATTGCCATTCTGCAGTGACAATACCAACCAACCCGGAGTTCAGTTCGCTCAACTTGGGGTCGGCCGTTCAGGTCCTAAGTTATGAGTGCAGGATGGCTGCCTTTGCCGAGCAGCCTCCTGCGCTGGAGCAAGGAGTTACCCCATTTTCCTCACCTGCAGCTACCCATGACGAGGTGGAAGGGCTGTATTCGCATTTGGAAACGGTAATGACCGAGACCGGCTTTTTCAATCCGGCGCAGCCCGGGCGTTTGTTGCCAAAGTTGCGCCGCTTGTTCGGGCGGGTTCGCCTCGAAAAGGACGAAATCAATATCCTGCGCGGTGTTCTGGCCTCCACCCAGGTAAAAACCGGGCACGGCCGCAAGAGCTAAACGGGCTCAGGCAAAGGAGCTGCGCATCTCCGTAGCCAGCGCATCAATTTCAGGGCGCAGGTGGCCGTATTTTTCTTCCAGCAGGGTCATTTCCGAAGGCATCTCCGGCTGGTCCTGCATCAACCATTCGAAGTGTCCGCCGCTGAGCATATTTGCGACGTAAATGATGTCCGAAAGATTGCGGATGGTCGTCGGTGTCGGCCGCATATGATCATGGTCGATAGTTGCCTCGACAATTTCCTCAGGTAAACCCAAGGCATTGAGTAGCGACACACCAATACTTTCGTGCCACTGGATGATCAAGTACTTGACGCTGTCGGGGCGATGGCGAAGTTCTTCGTACTGTGTGGCGCGATAAAGCATGTAGAAAGCGCCGAGATCGTGGATCAGCCCAGCCAGCATGGCTTCGTCCGGATTTTGTCGAGTCATCCGGCGTGCAAGAATATTGGCTGCCGCAGCACTATTGATCGAATGCTCCCACAGAGAGTGCGTAATCTCGGAGAATTCGGCCATTCCCTTGGCGCGCATTAGCTGAGTCATGACAATCGACAGTGATGCCGTGCGCACTGCATTGAGACCCAGTCTGGCAATGGCTGATTTCAGATCAACGAGTGTGCGTCCATCCGGATTGAAGGCGACGGAATTCGCCAAATGGAGGAGCTTGGCCGAAATCAGAGGTTCGACCGCAACGGCGCGGGCAATATTGGCAATACTTTGCTCCGGGTCGTGCAGTACTTTACGCAGACGGAGAACAGCGTCGAAATAGGTCGGGAAAACAACTTCGCCAGAGAGCTCCTGGGCAATGTCGGCGAGCATCTGGAAGCGTTGCGACTTGAGCGCATCGCCTTTTTTGTCCTGATCGTTATCTGAACTGGCAATCATCATGGCCGTATTATTCAACAAAAACCCCACCTTGTGGGCGGGGTTCTGGTGTCGTTTTCTGGCTTCTGGTGGGTGCTGAGGGGCTCGAATCCCCCGGCATTCCTTGTAAGGGCGAGGCTCCACCAACCGAGCTAAGTACCCTGCCTATCTGCGCGGAAAATTACTGACTTCACCTAGCCGTGCGTCAGCACTGTCTGAAATTTGTCTACGTGGTTTCGCGCCGATAAAACAAATTAGTTGCAGGCGTCTTTCAGACCCTTGCCGGCGCGGAATTTCGGCGACTTGGCAGCCTTGATTTCCAGCGTCTTGCCGGTGCGCGGGTTGCGGCCGGTGCGGGCGGCACGTTCGCCGACGTAGAAAGTGCCGAAACCAATCAGGTTTACAGTATCGCCAGCCTTGAGGGCGCCTTTGATGGTTTCAACGGCAGCATCCAGCGCGCGGCCGGCGGCAGCTTTGGAAATATCGGCTTGAGTAGCGATGGCGTCGATCAGTTCAGTCTTATTCATTTACGTCCCCTAATGGATGGATTTGGAGTGGTGAAAACTTTGCGAGGACGGATTTATATATCTGGCGAAATCCTTGTGTCAAGCGGATTTTGGTAGAATTTCCAGATGGTTGAGCAATGGAAAGGATGCTGGCAATAAGACACCGGCATCCTTTCCTTGCAAATCAATGAGTAAGCACTGTAGCCGCGGCTGCCGCCTCGGCCGATGCCTGAACTGCAGAATCTGCAACCACAGGCTCGGGAAGGGCTTCTGGCATGCGTTCCAGGGCGCGTTCGAGCACCTGATCAATCCACCTGACCGGGACAATTTCGATCTTGTTCTTGATGTTGTCAGGGATCTCGGTGAGGTCCTTGACGTTTTCTTCCGGGATCAGCGCCATCTTAAGTCCACCACGCACGGCGGCCAGCAACTTTTCCTTGAGCCCACCGATGGGCAGAACTTCGCCGCGCAGAGTGATCTCGCCCGTCATGCAGACGTCGCAACGAACCGGAATGCCGGTGTAGGACGATACCAGCGCTGTCGTCATGGCGCCGCCGGCGGAGGGGCCATCCTTGGGCGTGGCGCCTTCCGGGACGTGGATGTGGATGTCGGTCTTCTCGAAAGCCTCGTCCTTGATACCCAAGCGACGGGCGCGTGCGCGCACGACAGAGCGCGCAGCTTCGACCGATTCCTTCATGACATCACCGAGCGATCCGGTGCGAATAATGTTGCCCTTGCCCGGCATGATGGCGCATTCGATAGTCAGCAACTCGCCACCGACTTCCGTCCAGGCCAGACCAGTAACCTGGCCAACCTGGTTTTCCTTTTCGGCCATGCCGAAACTGTAGCGACGGACACCAAGGAATTTGTCGAGATTTCTGGCGTTGACCGCAACCTTCGTGTCGCGCTTCTTCAGAACAAGAGTTTTGACGACCTTGCGGCAGATTTTCGAGATTTCACGTTCGAGGGCGCGGACGCCGGCTTCGCGGGTGTAGTAGCGGACGATGTCGCGAATTGCGCTGTCGGCAACGGCGATTTCAGTCTTCTTCAAGCCATTGTTTTTGATCTGCTTGGGCAGCAGATAGCGCATGGCGATATTGACCTTTTCGTCTTCCGTATAGCCAGCCAGACGGATGACTTCCATCCGGTCAAGCAGAGCCGCCGGGATGTTCAGCGTGTTGGCGGTGGCCACGAACATGACGTCGGATAGGTCAAAATCAACCTCGACGTAGTGATCCTGAAAGGTGTAATTCTGTTCCGGGTCGAGCACTTCAAGCAGGGCAGACGAAGGATCGCCACGGAAATCCTGGCCAAGCTTGTCCACTTCGTCGAGCAGGAACAGCGGATTGCGCACGCCAACCTTGGTCAGGCTGCTCAGGATCTTGCCCGGCATCGAACCGATGTAGGTGCGGCGATGGCCGCGGATTTCAGCCTCATCACGGACGCCGCCGAGCGCCATGCGCACGAACTTTCGGTTGGTGGCCTTGGCAATGGACTGGCCGAGAGACGTCTTGCCGACACCGGGAGGGCCAACCAGGCAGAGAATCGGTGCCTTGACCTTGTCGACGCGTTGCTGCACGGCAAGATACTCGACGATTCGTTCCTTGACCTTCTCCAGCCCGTAGTGATCGCTGTCGAGAATCTTCTCGGCTTCGCGCAGATCCTTGCTGATCCGCGTTTTTTTGCGCCATGGCAGACCGATCAGCGTTTCAATGAAATTGCGGACGACGGTAGCTTCGGCAGACATCGGCGACATCAGGCGCAGCTTCTTCAACTCGCCTTCGGCCTTGGCCAAACCTTCCTTGCTCATCCCGGCAGCCTTGATCTTCTTGTCCAGTTCCTCGAGGTCGGCACCTTCTTCGCCTTCGCCTAGTTCCTTCTGAATGGCTTTGACCTGTTCGTTCAGGTAGTACTCGCGTTGGCTCTTTTCCATCTGGCGCTTGACGCGGCCACGGATGCGCTTTTCGACCTGCAGGATGTCGATTTCGGCTTCGAGCTGGGAAAGTAGGCGGTCGATGCGATCGCGGATGCTTTCCATCTCCAGCACTTCCTGCTTCTGCTCAAGCTTGAGCGGCAGGTGGGCAGCGATGGTGTCGGCCAGGCGACCGGCATCTTCGATGCCGGCGATGGAGGAAAGCACTTCCGGCGGAATCTTCTTGTTCAGTTTCACGAACTGGTCGAACTGGGCCACCACGGCGCGGCGCATGGCCTCGATTTCGTGGTCTTCGACGCCGGGTTGCACCAGCGGCACAGCGGTGGCCATGAAGACCGAGGACTGAACCTCGATGGCTTCAACGCGAGCGCGCTGCGTCCCTTCGACCAGCACCTTGACAGTGCCGTCGGGCAGCTTGAGCATCTGCAGGATGTTGGCCATGCAGCCAATGCGATAGAGATCTTCCGGTTCCGGTTCGTCCTTGGCGGCCGATTTCTGAGCGACCAGCAGGATGTTTTTGCCGGCCTCCATGGCCATTTCAAGCGCCTTGATGGATTTCGGGCGTCCGACGAAGAGCGGAATGACCATGTGCGGAAAGACGACGACGTCGCGCAGCGGCAGCAGCGGCAGTTCGACGGTTTCCGGGAGCGTGTTGGGGTTCGACATTACGATGCCTTTGAAATAGGTATGTGCCCCCTACGTGGGGGCGGGGAACCGCAATTCAAGTCCCGACTCAGTTGGAGCCGGAAACCTTTGGCTGATCGGCGTAAATGAGCAGGGGCGGGGTATCGCCGGAGATCATGTTCTCGTCGATCACAACCTTTTCGACATTTTCCATGCCCGGGAGTTCGTACATCGTATCAAGGAGCGCATGCTCCATGATCGAACGGAGGCCGCGTGCCCCGGTTTTGCGTTCCAGCGCCTTTTTGGCGATGGCGGCAAGGGCGCCTGGACGAATCTCCAGTTCGACATCTTCCATGTTGAACAGCTTCTGATACTGTTTGACCAGCGCGTTCTTCGGTTCGGTCAGAATCTGAACCAGGGCATCCTCTTCCAGTTCCTGGAGAGTGGCAACCACCGGCAGGCGGCCGATCAGTTCGGGGATCAGGCCGAATTTGATGAGATCTTCGGGTTCTGTTTCGAGCAGGATCTTGCCGACAGCCTTGCCGTCATCCTTGCTCTTTACCTCGGCACCGAAGCCGATGCCGCCCTTTTCAGAGCGTTTCTGAATCACTTTTTCCAGGCCGGCGAAGGCACCGCCGCAAATAAAGAGAATGTTGGTGGTGTCGACCTGGACGAAGTCCTGGTTCGGATGCTTGCGACCACCTTGCGGCGGAATCGAGGCGGTGGTGCCTTCGATCAGCTTGAGCAAAGCCTGCTGAACGCCTTCACCGGAAACGTCACGGGTGATCGACGGGTTGTCGGATTTGCGGGAAATTTTGTCGATTTCGTCGATGTAGACGATGCCTTGCTGCGCCTTTTCGACGTCGTAGTCGCACTTTTGCAGCAATTTCTGAATGATGTTCTCGACGTCCTCACCGACATAGCCGGCCTCAGTCAGCGTCGTGGCATCGGCCATGACGAAGGGAACGTTGAGCAGCCGGGCCAGGGTCTGGGCGAGCAGGGTCTTGCCCGAGCCGGTCGGGCCTATGAGCAGGATGTTGCTCTTGGAGAGTTCAACCTCACCGGCATTCTTGGCGCTATGGCGCAAACGCTTGTAATGGTTGTATACCGCCACGGCAAGAATGCGTTTGGCGACTTCCTGGCCAATCACATACTGGTCGAGGATGGAGCTGATCTCGCGCGGCGTTGGCAGGTCCGAGCGACCGGCCTTAGCGGCTTCCTCGGGCAACTCGTCACGGATGATGTCGTTGCAGAGTGCGATGCACTCGTCACAGATGAACACCGACGGGCCGGCGATAAGCTTTTTGACTTCGTGCTGGCTCTTGCCACAGAAGGAGCAGTAGAGCAGTTTTTCCGGGGTCCCTTTGGTCATCTGTAGCTCTCCGTTCAAGCCGCGTCGCGGCGGGTCAATACCTTGTCGATCAAACCGTATTCAGCTGCTTCAGCGGCCGAAAGGAAATTGTCGCGGTCGGTGTCTTTTTCGATACGCTCCAGCGGCTGGCCGCTGTGTTCAGCCATGATCCGGTTGAGGCGGTCACGAATGGACAGGATTTCCTTGGCGTGGATGGCAATATCCGAGGCCTGGCCCTGGAAGCCGCCCAGCGGCTGGTGAATCATGACGCGGGAATTGGGTAGGGCAAAGCGCTTGCCCTTGGCGCCGGCGTTGAGCAGGAAGGCGCCCATCGAGGCGGCTTGGCCGATGCACAGCGTCGAGACGTCCGGCTTGATGAACTGCATGGTGTCGTAGATAGACATGCCAGCCGTTACCGAGCCGCCCGGCGAGTTGATGTAGAAGTAAATATCCTTGTCCGGATTTTCTGCTTCAAGGAACAGTAGCTGGGCGACGACCAGATTGGCAGTTATGTCGTTGACAGGGCCGACAAGAAAAATCACGCGCTCTTTGAGGAGGCGCGAATAGATGTCGTACGCGCGTTCGCCGCGGCCGCTCTGCTCTACCACCATGGGGACCATGCCGAGTGCCTGTGGATCCCAGTTGCTTGCGTTGTCGATATTCATGTCAGCCCTTGTGTGTTGCTGTTTCGTTACATTCAAGACGATTGTTGCTTTTACAACAAGGTCCGGATTACTGCTTTTGACCCATCAGTTCATCAAAAACTGCAGCCTTGTCGGTGACCTTGGCTTTGCCCAGGACCCACGCAACCACGTTGTTCTCGATGGCGACGCCTTCAACTTCCTGCAGGCGTTGCGGTTGAGCGTAGTACCAGCGGATGACTTCTTCCGGGTGCTCGTAGCTCTGGGCGTTTTCTTCGACCATCGCACGAACCTGTTCCGGCGTTGCCTGAAGCTTCTCCGTTTTCACAACCTCAGCAAGGATCAGGCCAAGTGTGACGCGACGCTTTGCCTGGTCGGCAAACCACTCCGGCTGGATCGGCATGTCCTTGACCTTCATGCCACGCTGTTCCATGTCCTGGCGGGCAGCCTGCATCAGGCGCTGGATTTCCATGTCGACCAGCGAGGTCGGCACCGAGATCGGGTTGGCCTTGATCAGGGCTTCCATGACCTGATCTTTCAGCTTGCCTTCGATGCGGCGCTTCACTTCACGCTTGAGATTGGTTTCGATCTCGGCGCGCATCTTGGCCACGTCGCCGTCGGCGATGCCCATGCTGGTGGCGAATTCGGCGTTGAGTTCAGGCAGGACGGGGGCTTGCACCTGCTTGACAGTGACGTCGAACTGGACTGTCTGGCCAGCCAGATCCTTGGCGTGGTAATCAGCCGGGAAGGCCAGGTCGAAAGTCTTGGCATCGCCAGCCTTGGCGCCTTCGACGGCGTTTTCGAAATCGGGCAGCATCATGCCCTGTCCAAGCACAAACGGGTAATCCTTGGCTTCGCCACCGGCGAACGGCACGCCGTCTTTCTTGCCGAGGAAGTCGATAACGACGCGGTCTTCCTTGGCGGCGGCGCGGTCGGTATCTTCATAGGAAACGCGTTGCTTGCGCAGAATGTCGAGGGTCTTGTCGACTTCAGCCGGGCTGACTTCGAGGATCGGACGCTCGACTTCTGCGGTCGCCAGGTCGCCCGGAGTGAATTCCGGATAGACCTCAAAAATGGCCGAGAACTCGATGTGCGTGGTGCTTTCGGTGGTCTTCGGCTCAATGCGCGGGTAACCGGCAACACGCATCTTCTTTTCGGTGACGGTTTCGCCGAAAACGCGGTCGAGTTCCTCGGACAGCACTTCGTGGCGAGCCTGGTCGCCATGCTGCTGCTTGACGATGCTGAACGGAACCTTCCCCGGGCGGAAGCCAGGTACCTTCATATTCTTGCCCATGCGCTTCAGGCGCTGTTCCATGACCTTTTCTACATCGGCAATGGCGATGGAGAGGTCGATGCGGCGTTCAAGTTCGTTAGCTTGTGCAGTGGTTGCTTCCATGAGAGTTCCTTGTGACTTCGGAGCCGAAAAATAAAGCGGACAATAATATCACGGCAGGCTCACTGCCGGATGCTTCTACCCTGTGGCGGCCGTCTTCGCAGAATAGGCATCGTTCCCTGTAGACAGACAGTTTGGTACTTCGTATAATGCGCGCCTTCTTCAGCGGCGGCTGTAGCTCAGTTGGTAGAGTCCCGGATTGTGATTCCGGTTGTCGTGGGTTCGAGCCCCATCAGTCGCCCCAGAATTTAACCCCCGCACACCGCAAGGTCTGCGGGGGTTTTCACTTTTGGAGTTCTGCGACGTGACTAACTCGGTGTTTTCCGGTCTTCAACCTGCGACCGTCTGGGACCATTTTGCAACGCTGTGCGCGACGCCGCGCGCTTCGAAGGCGGAGGCCGGGCTGCGTGATTCCCTGCTGCAGTGGGCGTTGGCACGCGGTTTGGCGGCTGTGGTCGATGCCGCGGGCAATCTGATTATTCGCAAGGTGGCGAGCGCTGGGGCCGAATATCGGCCGGGTGTCGTGCTGCAGGCGCATCTCGACATGGTTTGTCAGAAAAATGCTGATAGCTGCCATGACTTTTCCCGCGATCCGATTGTTCCTGCGTTGCGCGATGGCTGGCTGGTGGCTGAAAAAACGACGCTGGGTGCCGATAACGGGATTGGCGTGGCGCTGATTCTGGCGGCGCTAGAGGATGAAACTCTTGTGCACGGGCCGCTTGAAGCCTTGCTGACGGTCGATGAAGAGGCCGGCATGGGCGGCGCTCGCGGCCTTGAGGCTGGCGTTCTGCAGGGCAAGCTGATGCTCAATCTGGATACAGAGGAATGGGGCGAGTTCTATCTGGGTTGTGCCGGCGGGCTGGATGTCAATGTCGAGCGCGGTGGCGTGGCGGAGCGCGTTCCGGTTGGATTCGAGGTGGTCCGGATCACGTTGAGTGGCCTGTGTGGCGGACATTCCGGCGTCGATATCCACGAGGAGCGTGGCAATGCGATCAAGTTGCTGGTTCGCGTTTTGCGCGAACTGGAGGAGGTGACGCCGATTCGGCTGGTCGATCTGGTTGGCGGTTCGGCGCGCAATGCCTTGCCGCGCGAGGCGGAGGCGACGGTGGCCGTGCCCGGCGGTCGGGGTGGGCGCCTGGTGGGATGGCTCGCCGGGGTGGAGGCGAGCTTGCGGGCGGAGCTGCGCGGGATCGATGAGGGTTTGAGTCTCACGGTTTCGGTGGCTGAAGCGGCACAGGCCATGGCGGCAGCAGAGCAGGAAATCTGGCTCGCCTCGCTGCATGCGGCGCCGCATGGCGTGCGCCGGATGAGTCGGCAGGTGCAGGGTGTGGTTGAGACTTCGAACAATCTGGGCATGGTCGATTTGCACCCGAATGGGGGTTCGTGCAACTTCATGGTGCGTTCGTTGATCGGAAGCGGCAGCGTGGCGCTGGCTGATGAAATTGTCAGCTTGTGGGCGCTGAGCGGAACGCCGGCCGAGAAATCAGGGTTTTATCCGGGTTGGGCGCCGAATCCCGCTTCTGAATTGCTCAAGCTGTGTCAGGCGGTTTATCGCCGTGATTTTGTGGCGGATTCGAAGGTTCAGGTCATTCATGCCGGGCTCGAGTGCGGCATTATCGGCGACAAGTATCCGGGGATGGATATCGTCTCCTTCGGCCCGACCATTCGTGGCGCGCATGCGCCGGGCGAGCGGGTCGAGATTGCTTCGGTTGAGCGGTGCTGGCGTTTGTTGCGAGTGATTTTGCAGGAAATCCGCTAGCCGCCACATTTCAATTTTGGCCGTTTTTTCCGGTTGACCGTGGAAGTGGCTTATCGGCGCCGAATTGCCTCGCGGCGGGCCAGGCCGAGCTTGGTTGAGCGTTCCATCTTTTGCACGAAGGCCGGGAAGTCGAGGCCGAACTTGGCGCGCAGTTCCTTGGCGTAGTTGTGCAGCCAGCGCCAGCGCGGCTCGAAATGGCGTTCCTTAAAGGCGTAGAGCACGTGGTTGCCGTCGTCCGGGACCGAAATCACGATGACCTGGTCGTCGAAAACGTGCATCGCCTCGCCGATCAGGCCGGCGTAGGTTTCCTTTTCGCCGGCCAGGTTGATGACCAGCACGCCGTTGCCTGAGAGCTTGGTGTAGGCGTTGTCGAAGAATTCGCGATTGGCCAGGCTGGGGGCAAAGCCGGTTTTGTCGAAGGCATCGACGAGCAGGGCGTCAATGCCTTTTTCGGTGTTTTCAAGGAATTCGGCGCCGTCGCCTTCAAGTACCTGCAGGCGGTCATCGTCGGATGGCATGAGAAAAGTGTCGCGGAAGGCGATGACGTTGGGGTCGAGTTCGACCGCCGTCAATTGGGTGCCGGGCATGCGCTTGTAGCAGAACTTGATCAGCGAGCCGCCACCGAGGCCAATCAGTACGATGCGTTTCGGGCGCGGCTGGAAGAGCAGGAAGGCCATCATTTTCTGGGTGTAGCGGATGGCCAGGTCGTGCGGCGCCTTAAGCGACATTTCGCTCTGCATGAGGCGGACGTTGAAATAGAGGAAACGCGATTTGCCGTCGTCGATGACGAAGGGCTTGGGGTAGCTTTCGTCGAGCAACTGGGCGCGCAGTTCGCCTTCCTTGGCCCATGAAGGTTCGTGCATGAGCACGGTGCCCGTTTCGACTTCGAACGGGCTGGGCAATTCGTAGAGCTTGGTCAATCGGGCAGATCGGCGGCGTGGAGCAGAAAGACGAATTCGTCGCCGGCAGCGGTGTCGAGCCAGGTGAAGGGCAGCGTCGGGTAGGCGGCTTCGAGGTCGTCGCGGTTGTGGCCGATTTCGACGATCAGGATACCGTTTTCAGTCAGGTGCTTCTTCGCTTCGCGCAGGATGATGCGCGTGAAATCGAGGCCGTCTTCGCCCGAGCCGAGCGCGAGTTCGGGTTCGTGCAGGTATTCCGGCGGCAGGGCGGCGACGGAGTCGGCATTGACATAGGGTGGGTTCGAAATGATCAGGTCGAACTTGCGGCCAACCAACTTGGTGAAGGCGTCGGACTGGATCAGTTCGACGCGGTTGGTCAGATGGTAATCGGCGACATTTCGCTCGGCGACGGCCAGGGCATCTTCGGACAGGTCGACCGCAGCGACTTCGGCATTCGGGAAGGCGAGGGCGCTCAGGATGGCCAGGCAGCCGGAACCGGTGCACAGGTCGAGGGCCGATTCGATGGCCCACGGATCGTCGATCCACGGTGTCAGTTGTTCGTCGAGCAGTTCGGCGATGAAGGAGCGCGGCACAATGACGCGGTCGTCAACGTAGAAACGGTGTTCACCGAGCCAGGCTTCATGGGTCAGATAGGCGGCTGGCAGGCGATCCTGGCAGCGGCGGGTATAGATGTCGAGCAGCGCTTCGCGTTCATGCGGCAGCAGGCGGGCATCCAGGAAGGGCTCCAGGCGGTCGAGCGGCAGGCTCAGGGTGTGTAGCGTCAGGTAGACTGCCTCATCCCAAGCATTGTCGCTGCCATGGCCGAAGAAAAGCTGGGCGGCGTTGAAGCGGCTGACGGCATAACGAATGTAGTCGCGAACGGTGATCAGTTCGGTTTTGGCGGCAGTGGTCATGCGGTCAGGAGTTGTTCGAGGATGCGGCGGTAAATGGCCGAGAGCTTGGGCAGGGAATCGACGGCAATGCATTCGTCGATCTTGTGGCTGGTCGCGTTGACCGGGCCAATTTCGAGCATCTGGCGGCATATTTCGGCGATGAAGCGGCCGTCCGAGGTGCCGCCAGTCGTCGATAGTTCGGTATCAATGCCGCAGATTTCTCGGATGGCCGTCGTTGCTGCGTCGGCCAGCGGGCCACGACCAGTCAGGAAGGGGCGGGCGCCCAGCGTCCAGTGAATGTCGTAGTCCAGATCGTGCTTTTCGAGGATGGCGCGCAGACGCTGCTGCAGGCTTTCCGGCGTGCTGGCCGTGGAGAAGCGGAAATTGAACTTTATTTCCAGTTGACCGGGGATGACGTTGGTCGCACCGGTGCCGCCGTGGATGTTGGAGACCTGCCAGGTGGTCGGCGGGAAGTATTCGTTGCCTTCATCCCAGCGCGTCGCGGCCAGTTCAGCCAGGGCCGGGGCTGCTTCGTGGATAGGATTGCGTCCCTTTTCCGGGTAGGCGATGTGGCACTGGATGCCCTTGACCGTGAGCGTGCCGGAGAGCGAGCCACGCCGGCCGTTCTTGATCATGTCGCCGAGGGTGTTGACCGAGGTCGGTTCGCCGATGATGCAGAAATCGAGGGTTTCGCCGCGTGCCTTGAGCGCGTCGACGACGATGGTGGTGCCGTCGACGGCGTCGCCTTCTTCATCGGAAGTGAGCAGGAAGGCGAGCGAGCCGGGATGGTTCGGGTTGGCGGCGATGAAGGCTTCTACCGCGGTCACCGAGGCGGCGACTGACGACTTCATGTCGGCCGTGCCGCGCCCGTAGAGCATGCCGTCACGGACTTCCGGGGCGAATGGCGGCGAGGTCCATTTGTCGAGCGGGCCGGTCGGTACGACATCGGTATGGCCGGCGAAGACGAAGAGCGGAGCGGTCGTGCCACGCCGCGCCCAGAGGTTGGTGACGCCGTTGCGGTTGATGAATTCGATGCTGAAGCCGAGCGGCTTGAGGCGCTCGGTGATGATTTCCATGCAGCCGCCGTCTTCCGGCGTGACCGAGTGGCAGGAAATGATCTGCCGGGCCAGTTCAAACGTGGGGTCGGACATCAGTTGGTTTCTTCGTCGTGGTCGGCCAGGCTCAGCGTGAATTCCTTGAAGGAGGTGCCTGCTTCGCTGGTGCTGTCGAATTCGAGGGCGACATCGGTCTTGCGGTCGTCCTTGCCATTGCTGCTGCCGAATTCGGAGTTGTTGATCAGCCACGACAGGTTGGTCGGCGAGTCGGCATTGGCCAACGCTTCGTCGATGGTGATCGTGCTGCTGCTGTAGAGACGGAACAGATCCTGCTCGAAGGTCTGTGATCCCGGGGCCAGCGTCTGTTCCATGGCGTCCTTGATGCCTTGCACTTCGCCGCGCTCGATCAACTCGCTGATGTGGCGGGTATTGAGCATGATTTCGCAGGTCGGAATGCGCTTGCCATCCGGTTTCTTGACCAGACGCTGCGAAACGATGGCGCGCAGGGCAACGGACAGGTCGAGGAAAAGCGCCTGGCGGTTTTCGGCCGGGAAAAAGCTGATGATGCGGTTCAACGCGTGGTACGAATTGTTGGCGTGTAGCGTGGCGAGGCACAGGTGGCCGGTTTGCGAGTAGGCGATGGCCGCCTGCATGGTGTCCTTGTCACGGATTTCGCCGATCAGGATGCAGTCCGGCGCCTGGCGCATGGCGTTCTTGAGGGCCGATTGCCAGTCCATCGTGTCCATGCCGATTTCGCGCTGGTTGACGATGGATTTCTTGTGTTTGAACAGGAACTCGATTGGATCTTCGACCGTCAGGATGTGGCCGGAACGGTTGGCGTTGCGGTGGTCGAGCATCGAGGCGATGGTCGTCGACTTGCCCGAGCCGGTAGCGCCGACGATCAGGATCAGGCCGCGCTTCTCCATGATCAGCTCGCCGAGGATGTTGGGCAGGCCGAGGTCGTCCATTGCCGGGATGTTGCCTAGGATGAAGCGGATGACGATGCTGGTCGAGCCGCGCTGGCGGAAGATATTGACGCGGAAGTTGCCGACATTCGGCACCCCGAAGGAGAGGTTCATCTCCCAGTTCGCCTCGAAGGTCTTGATCTGGTCCGGCGACATCAGTTCGTAGGCGATCTTCTCGATCATATCCGGCAGCATGACCTGCTGGTTGACCGGGAGCGTATTGCCCTGGATCTTGATGTGGATCGGCGCACCTGCGGATATGAAGATATCCGAGGCCTGCTTTTCAGCCATCAACTGGAACAGTTTGTCGAGAATCATGACAAGACCTTCTTGGTGGTTTGACTTACGGGCGCAGCAGCTCGTTGATGCTGGTCTTCGAGCGGGTTTGCGCGTCGACCTTCTTGACGATGATCGCGGCATACAGGCTATACGCGCCGTTGGCCTTCGGCAAGGTGCCGCTGATCACAACGGATCCGGGCGGGACGCGACCGTAGCTGACTTCACCGGTTTCACGGTCGTAGATTGGCGTGCTCTGGCCGATATAGACGCCCATGGAGAGCACGGAGTTCTCGCCGATGATGACGCCTTCGACGACTTCCGAGCGGGCGCCGATGAAGCAGTTGTCTTCGATGATGGTCGGGTTGGCCTGCAGCGGCTCAAGCACACCGCCGATGCCGACGCCGCCGGAAAGATGCACGTTCTTGCCGATCTGCGCGCAGGAGCCGACGGTGACCCAGGTGTCGACCATGGTGGCTTCATCGACGTAGGCGCCGATGTTCACGAAGGACGGCATCAGTACGGCATTCTTGGCGACAAAAGAACCCTTGCGGACGATGGTGCCCGGCACGACACGGAAGCCGCCCTGACGGAACTGCTCTTCGCTCCAGCCTTCGAACTTGGTATCGACTTTGTCGTAGAAGCGGACGTCGCCACTTTCCTGAACCCGGTTGTCGCGCACGCGGAAAGAGAGCAGCACGGCCTTCTTGGCCCACTGGTGGGTGACCCAGTCGCCGTTGATCTTCTCGGCAACGCGCAGGGTGCCGGAGTCGAGCATGCCGACCACCTGATTGATGGCGGCGATGGTGTCGGGTGGGGATTGCGGGGACAGCTCGGTGCGGCGTTCCCAGAGTTCTTCGATGATGGCTTGCAGGGGATGGCTCATGGATGCTCTCTCTGTTTACAGTTGTTGTGCGAATTGGCGGATGCGCCGGGTCGCTTCCAGACACTCGTCGAGTGAGGCGACCAGCGCGATACGAATGAAATTGGCCCCCGGATTGACGCCGCGGACTTCGCGCGCCAGGAAGCTGCCGGGCAGGACCACGACATTATAGTGTTCGAGCAGGCCGCGGGCGAATTCGGTGTCGGCGATGGGTGTTTTGGCCCACAGGTAGAAGCTGGCGTCGGGCATGCCGGTGCCCAGCACTTCGCCGATCAGTGGCGTGCAGGCGGCGAACTTCTCGCGATACTGGTTGCGGTTGTCGAGGACATGCGCCTCGTCGTTCCAGGCGGCGATGGAGGCGGTCTGCACCGGCGGCGACATGGCGCAGCCCTGGTAGGTGCGGAACAGCAGGTATTTCTTGAGGATGGCCGCGTCGCCGGCGACGAAGCCGGAACGCATGCCCGGCACGTTGGAGCGCTTGGACAGGCTGGAGAACATGACCAGCCGTTCGTTCGAGCGGCCGAGCAGCTTGGCCGCCTGGAGGCCGCCGATGGGCGGGTTGGCTTCGTCGAAATAGATTTCGGAATAGCACTCGTCGGAAGCGATGACGAAACCGTATTTGTCGGAGAGGGCAAACAGGGTTTTCCAGTCTTCGAGCGACAACACCTTGCCGGTCGGGTTGCCCGGTGAGCAGACGTAGAACAACTGGACGCGGGACCATTCTTCTTCGCTCAGGCTGGCGTAATCGAAAGCGAAATCGTTGTCCGGCAGATTGTTCAGGAAACGCGGTTCGGCGCCGGACAGGTAGGCGGCGCCTTCGTAGATTTGGTAGAACGGGTTCGGGCTGACGATCAGCGGAATGTGGCCACGAGTCTTGGCAACTGAGGTATCGACGACGGTTTGCGCGAAGGAGAAAAGCGCTTCGCGTGAGCCATTAACCGGCAGGATTTCGGTTTCCGGATTCAGCGACAGGTCGTAGCGACGCTGGCACCAGGCGGCGATGGCCTGACGGAGTGCCGGAATGCCCTGCGTAGTCGGGTAGTTGGCCAGGCCCTTGAGACCGTTGGCCAGCGCATCCATGATGAAGGCCGGCGTCGGATGCTGCGGCTCGCCGATGGAGAGTTTGATCTCCTTGTATTCCGGATTGGGCGTGACGCCGGCGAACAGGGCGCGCAGCTTTTCGAAGGGGTAGGGCTGGAGTTGGGCGAGATGCGAATTCACGTCGGGCGTCGAATGGGTGTAAAAATGGCAATTATCCTCGAAAACCTGAACGCTGCCTTGTGAACAAACGTGGAATTCCCTTGATGATTGTCGTCGCCTCGCTACTGGCCGCTTGCGCCATTGGCTATCAGGCCCGCGGCAGCCTGAGCGATGTGCCGGGCGAGCTGCGCGGCAAAGGCTTTCCCGGTAATGCGAGCGGCGGCGGACGTTTTATCCTGGCCGATCGCGATGGTCGCCTGCAGTGTGATGGGCAACTGTCGCCGCCGGATGTTTCGCCGGTTCCCAGCAGTTGCGAGGGCGAGGCTGGAAAAGGCGTCGTCCACTGCAACGATGGCCGCGAAGTGGCGGTGCGGTGGACGGCCATTACCTGCCGCTCCTTCGAGGGGAGCGGCGAGGATAAATTTGGAAATCGGCTGATTTTTCGGGTTGACCGTAGCAGATAGCTTTCCAGCCATCTGCGCGGCCCGAAGCGGGGGAAAATCCCGAAGGTTTCCCCTTTTTGTCGCTTAGCGCTGGCGAATGGCGCCGTTGTCGTTGGACAGAATGATTTCAACACGGCGGTTCAGTTGGCGGTCTTCGTTCGTGTCGTTGCCGGCTACCGGATAGGACTCACCGAATCCTCGAATGGCGATACGGTTGCGATTGACTCCCATGTTCTGGAGTGCCAGCCGAACCGATGTGGCGCGGCTTTCGGACAGGCGCTGGTTGTGAGCCGTTGAGCCGGTGCTGTCGGTGAAGCCCTCAATGAGGACGGTGCGCTCAGGATTTTCTTCGAGAACCTTGGCCAGTTTCCGGCTGGTATTCAGGCCGTCCTCGCTGAGTGCGGCCTTGTCGGTTTGAAACAGTACGTCGCCGAGGGTGATGACCATGCCGCGTTCGGTTTTCTTGGCTGCGAGTTCGGCCAGCTGGGCTTCAAGCTGCGCCGTGCGGCGCTGGGCGTCGAGCGTCTTGCGTTCTGCATCGGCGGTTTTTCCCTTGGCTAGCGCGGTCGCTTCCTTGGCGCGATCCGCTTCATTGGTGCGCTGATCGAGACGCATCTGATCACGCTCCTTGCTGGCACCGGCAATGCTGCTCTCTGAGGATTTTTGCTTCGTCATTTCCTGCGTTACGGCAATTTTCTGCTTGGCGAGATAAGCCAGTTTGTCGATGTCCTCAGAACTTTGGTTGTCGGCTGCGGCAGCATTGGCCTTGGCCATCGCGTCGTCGGCCTGCTTCAATTCCAGCGGTGCGTATTTTGCAACTTGCGGATTGTTCTGCACGGTTCGGTAGTCGCTTCTCGTCTGCTCCAGCAGGTTGGTCGTCTGCATCGAACTGCATGCGCCGAGAAGGCCGGCGATTACCAGCAATACTGGCGTAAATTGGGTTTTTTTCATGATTTGTTCCTTGGGGTCAGGTGGTGTCGCCGCCACGGGGTGGGACGAACTGGCAGCGATTACTTGCGCGAGCGTTTGAGTTCTTCGCGCAAAACGCGAATGTCGTCATCAATGGCATCAGCTGCCACCTTTGCCTTGGTAGAACCAGCCTTGCCCTGGGCCAGCTTTGCATCCGCTTCGGCCTGGTTCGCGAGGTCGGCAGCAAGCTCGTATTCCTTGTCGGCCAATGCTTTTTTGGCCTTGTCGAGTTTTTCGCGGGCCGAGCGCATTTCGAGCGGTGCGTACTGGGCGCCACCCGCACTGGCGGCGCTATCCACCGCCGCTTTCGAGACCGCCACATCTGCAGTCGCTGGCGTTTTCATGCTGCTGCAACCAACCATCGTGCCCACGGCAATACCGCAAAGCAGCTTGAGCCATAGTTCGGAATTTTTCGTCATCATATTTCTCCAGTGAGACCGCAACCATCGGATTGGTGCTGTCTCCTGCTTTTAGGCGGCCAACGAAACGGTATCTGTTCGCTGGCGCACACTGCCATCAACCTAGCGACTTAAGGCGCCCTGCCAAGTGCCAGCATATTTCGCCTCACGACGTCCTTAACGCTATGAAAAGCGGCTCTTTCCCGGAAATTGGCTGATTTTCTTGGTCGACCGTAGCTGCCTGACCAAGGGTAAAAATATTTTGGTGTAATAATCTGTGCGGGCCCTTGCTTGCATTCGAATAGAGGCTCGTCCCGCCATGGAGGTTTGTCCTATGTCTGGCGTATTCATCAGTTACCGTCGCGACGATCAGGCTGGTTTTGCCGGGCGTCTGGCCGATGTCCTGGTCTCGACCTTCGGCGCGGACAACGTGTTTCGCGACATCGAGGATATCCATCCGGGTGAGGATTTCGTCGTTGCCATCGAGAAGCAACTGGCTGCCGTCGATGTGATGCTTGTCATGATCGGCCCGGCGTGGCTGACGGTGAGCCGGAACGGCATGCGCCGCCTCGACGAGCCGGATGATTTCGTCCGGCGGGAAATCGAGGCCGGCCTGAAGTCGGGCAAGGCCGTGTTGCCTGTGCTCGTCGGTGGGGCAGCTATGCCGGCGGAAAAGGATTTGCCACCGGCTATTGCGGCGCTGGCCCGGCGCCAGTCCTTCATTCTTTCGGATATCGGGTGGACGTCGGACGTGGCGCGGCTGGTCGATGTCATCAAGCCGCACTTTCCGGCCAGCCTTCATCGTCCTGCTCGGCGTTCCGGGCTGCTTTGGGGGTTGGCTGCTTTGGCCCTGACTGTGTGGCTGGTGGTTGGCTTGACAGGCAACTGGCCTGGGCGGTCATCGGATGAGGCGAAGCCGGTTTCCTCTGAGCTGGCCCAAAGTCTTTCCGGGCGCTGGTTGGCGACCGTCAAATACGACTGGGGCGCCGAGCACGCGGAGCGCTTCGAGCTACGTCTGGAAAATGGCGAGGTGCATGGCACAGCCAGCTATCTGCGGGTGGCGCGGACCGTTGAGCAGGGCGCACTGAAGGGCGAACAACTCAATTTCGTCACCCACAGTCAAGAGGTGATGGGCGATGGTCCGGGCCGCGAGCTGACGCATCGTTACCGCGCAATGCTCAAGGCCGGCGAACTGCACTTTGTGCTGGAAAGCGGCGGTGGCCACAGCGCTCATACGCCGGTGGAGTTCGTTGCCCGGCGGGAAGTAGGGCGGTGATGGTTCCTGGCCGGTCAGGCGTGTTTTTCGCTGCCTGATTCGGTCAGTTTTTGCACGATCAGGCTGCCGATCATGTCGCCCTCGACATTGACCGCCGTGCGCACGGTGTCGAGGATGCGGTCGATGGGGAGCAGGATGGCGATGGCGGCGGTCGGCAGGCCGACCGATTCGAGCACCAGAACCATGCTCAGCATGCCGACGCTGGGAATGCCCGGGGCGCCGATGGCGGCAAGCATGGCGACGAAGAAGATGATGAGCTGGTGGGCGAGGTCGAGCTCGATACCGGCCAGCCGGGCGACGAACAGCGCGGCGGCCGCTTCGTAGAGCGCCGTGCCGTCCATGTTGGCGGTGGCGCCGAGCGGCACGACGAAATTGGCGATGTCCTTTTTGACGTGCAAATGCTGCTCGGTGCAGCGCAGCGTGATGGGCAGTGTGGCGGCGCTTGAACTCGTCGCGAAGGCGGTGATCAGCGCCTCCTTGGCGCCTTTCCAGAAACGCAGCGGTGACATGCGGGTGACCAGCCAGAGCAGCAGCGGCAGGACGACGATGCCGTGGAACAACGTGGTGCCGACAACGACACTGATGAAATGGGCGAGGCTGGCGAGCAGGTCGGCGTTTTGCGTGGCGACCAGTTGCAGCAGCAGCGCGGCGAGGCCGAACGGGGCGAGGCGCATGATCCACCCGACGACGAGCAGGCAAAGCTCCTGCAACTCCTGGATCAGGACGCGCAGGTTCTTGTAGCGTTCGCCGCCGATGACCAGTGCGATACCGAGAAACAGCGCAATGATTACAACGGCTAGGATGTCGCCTTGGGCCAGCGCCTTGAACGGGTTCTGGAACAGCCCGCGCATGAACTGGGCGATGTAGTCGGGCAGCGGCATCTGGCGCGCCTGGAAATCGCGTGTGGCATCGGCGAACATGGCCAGATGCTGGCCTTCGCCGGGGCGGAAAAGGTTGGCGGCGCCGAGGCCAAGGACGATGGCCAGCGCCATCGACAAGGCAAAAAAGGCCAATGTGGTGGTCCATACCCGGTGCATTTGCTGGTGGGCGCGCAGGTTGGCGACGCCGCAGACAATGGACGAGAAAACCAGCGGTACCAGCACCATGCGCAGCAGATCGAGAAACAGGTTGCCGAGCATCTTGGCGCCGTACAGCGTGTTGCCGACGACGGGCGCCGAAGCTGGCTCGGTAGCCAGCCATAGGCCGCCAGCAATGCCGAGCAAGCAGCCGATCAGAATCTGGGTGTTGAGCGAGGGACGGGGCATCGGGCGCGTAGAGGTGGAGGCAGCGCCATTTTAGCCGCATCGCCGTGGATCACAGCCGGCTTGCTTCCGCGGCGGCCATTTCAATTTTGGCCATTTTTTACGGTAGACCGTAGCAAGCCCGGTTGACCGTCAAAGTCGACTTTTCGCGGCCATTTTCGGAGTCAGGAACCGGCCTGCAATGCAGCAGGCCGGTTCCTGGTGATGCGGGACGACCGCTCAGCCGCCGGCTTTGCTGATGCTGGTGGCGGGGGGCAGATAGTCGGGCACCTTGTTCTTCACGGCCGGTTGCGCCTTGAGGTAGCTGAAAATGGCTCGCAAATCCTTTTCGGGCAGCGAGGCGACCGCCTGCCAGGGCATGGGCGGCAGGATCGGACGGGCAACGCCGACATGCTTGCCGGTGCGCATGGCCTGGATGAAATCCTGTTCGCGCCAGCTGCCGATGCCGGTCTCGCGGTCGGGTGTCAGGTTGGCGGCGTAGGTCGTGCCCCAGGGGCCGACGAAGGCCGTCATGGTCGCCGAACCCGCCCAGTTCCAGGCATTGTCGAGCTTGGGCGAAGGTGGCAGGTGGAGCTCTTCGGGATGGCCGGAAAGGCCGCGGGCCATGTCCTTTTCGGGGCCATTGGCGCCCATCTTGAAGGGGGTGTGGCAATCAACGCAGCCACCGTAGGTGATCAGTTTTTCGCCGCGTTTGATCAGCGCCGAATTGCTATCGGCGGCCAGGGCGCTGGTGTTGAACAGGGCGCAGGCAAGGGTGGCTGCGATGAGGGTTTTGGGGTTGGGGTGCATGGTTATTCTCCTTGTTGAAAATTGAGTTTGAGGCTGGTTTTTAGGTGGAACAGAGGCGTCGGGCCACGTCGACAATCGCTTCGGCTGGCGGAACCGAGGCCTGTTCGAGCGGGTAACTGGCGGCGACCGGGGCATCGGGGCCGCCCAGTCGGACGATCGGTGCCTTGAGGTCGGCGAAGGCGTATTCGGCGACCAGTGCGGCGATCTCGGCGCCGATGCCGCACAAGCGGTTGGCTTCGTGCACGACGACGAGGCGACCGGTTTTTTTCACCGAGCCGAGAATGGCCGCTTCGTCGAGCGGCTTCAGGCTGCGCAGGTCGATGACCTCGGCGGCTATGCCATGGCCGGCCAGTTGCTCGGCCGCCTGCTGGCAGTGATGGACCGTCTTGCCGTAGGAAACCAGCGTCACGTCCCGCCCTTCGCGGACGATGGCGGCTTGTCCCAGCGGCAGAAGATGTTCGCCGGCCGGCACCTCGCCCGGCTGGTAGAGGAGCCCGATGTCGAGGAAGAAGAGCACCGGGTTGTCGTCGCGAATGGCCGTCTTGAGCAGGGCCTTGGTGTCGGCCGGCGTGCTCGGCATGACCACCTTGAGGCCGGGGCTGTGCACGAACCAGGCCTCGACATTGTGGTTGTGCTGGGCGCCGACGCCCCAGCCGGCACCGGTCATGGCAAGCGTGACGAGGGGAAATGAGAACTGGCCCCCGGACAGGTAACGCAGCTTGCCGGCGCTGTTGACCAGTTCGTCCATGGCATAGCAGAGAAAGGGCGCGAAGAGCAGGTCGACGACCGGGCGCAGGCCGGTGGCGGCGGCACCGACGGCCGTGCCGGCAATGATGCCCTCGGCCAGCGGCGTGTTGCGGATACGCAGCGCGCCGAATTCGTCGACCAGTTCGTGGCGTTTGGTGGCGATGCCTTCGCCGAAAGCGATGACGTTGTGGTCGCGGCGCATTTCCTCGGTCAGCGCGGCGCCGACAGCATCGTAAAGGGTCAGGGTGGGCACGGGGAATCCTCAGGCGTAGACGTCGCGGGTCAGTTCATCCGCGGCAGGGAAAGGCGATGCCTCGGCAAAGGCTTGGGCGACGGCGATGCGGCTGGCTACCTTGTCGGCCATGGTTGCGGCCTGAGCCTGGCTCAGCAGCCCGTCGGCGAGCAGGCGGGCGCGGCTGGTGGTGATCGGGTCGCGGGCCAGCCAGTTGGCCAGTTCGGCCTTGTCGACGTAACCCTGGTCATCCGGTTCGAGGTGGCCGCGGGTCCGGTAGGTCAGGGTTTCGAGCAGGTAGGGTCGGCCGCTCTCGCGGACCTGGGTGGCGGCGGTTTGGGCGGCTTCGAGCACGGCGAAGACATCGTTGCCGTCAACCGTGCGGGCCGGGATGCCGTAGCCGGTGGCCCAGTCCGCAACATGCTCGCGGCTCATCGCTTCGCGCCGATGGACGAAGGCTTGCCAATGATTGTTCTCGCAGACGTAGAGGATGGGCAGGTTCCACAGCGCGGCAAGGTTGAGTGATTCGTGAAAGCTGCCCTCGCAGGCGGCGCCGTCGCCAAAGAAACAGACGACGATGCCGGCGCGGCCGAGCACGCTCTGCGAGAGGGCGACGCCGGGCGCCATAGAGAGTTCGGCGCCGACGATGGTCGAGGTCAGAACGACGCCCAATTCTTTGGCCGAAATGTGCAGCGAGCCGCTCTTGCCTTTGCAGTAGCCGTCGCGGCGGCCCATGACTTCGGCCAGCAGGCGACCGGGGTCGGCGCCGCGGGCGAGCAGGTGGCCGGCGCTGCGATGGTTGGTCAGGATCAGGTCTTCGGGAGCGAGCGCGTTGACTACGCCGACGGCAGCGGCTTCCTGGCCGACCGAGGTGCAGGTGCCGGGCATCTTGCCGGCGGCGCTGCCGTTGACGATGGCCTCTTCGTAGGCACGGATGAGCAGCATCTGTTCGAGCAGGTGCTGCGGGCTTTTTGCCGGGGGCTTCGGGGTCATGACTGCTCCATTCGTTATGCAATGGAGGAAGTCTAGGCCGCCCGAAAACCCTGACAAGACGGCCAGAGGCTGCTTACGATTCTTTTAAGAAACGCTGAATGAACATTTAAGAAAAGGCGGGCGAAGTGCCCGAAAATCAGCTTTCGAGGAGCTGCAGCGGGTGGTCCACGGCTAGTGAAAAACGGCCGCGCCCGGTCTTGGTCAGCCGGATGCCGGCATCGCGTTCATCCAGTCGGCGCTGCAAGAGCACCAGGCGTGCTTCGAGGTTGTCGCTGACACCCGGCAGGCGGATGCGGGGATCGACCCGCAAGCCCTTGTTGGTAAAACTGGTGCGCCGCCGTTCGGCAAAATCGCTGAGCAGCACCCAGAGGATGGCCCCGGCGACGCCCTTGATCAGGTAGTCGTCGTCGATGAAAACGATGTCGGTGGCGGCGAAGTGGCGAATGGTCAGCGGTGTGCCGGCGACGGCCGGAGCCGCTTCTTCGTTGCCGGCCGGCTCGTCGGGCAGATCGTCGGCCTGCTGGTGGTGGACGATGGCGAGACCCAGTTGGGCGGCGAAAGCGACCAGGGCATCTTCCTCGTCGTAGCCGAAATGCAGGTCGGTGGCGCTTTCGACGTAGAGCACACCGAGCAGGCGGCCGGCGACACTGATCGGCACGGCCATCTGGCTTGCTGCATCGGGCAGGCCGGGCAGGGGAATGGCCGTTTCCAGGGCGTCGGCCTGACCGTCAGCCGCGATGCCGTCGCGTACGGTACGGCCGTAGGCGTACTCGCTGTTGGTGAAGCCGATCCGGATCGGCGTGCGTTCGCGGGCGCAGATGCCGATGACGCCGGCACCGACCGGAATTTCCGAGCCGATGCCGGATTCGGGATAGCCGCGGCTGGCCAGGGTGTACAGCCGGCCGCGCGCCTCGTCGTGCATGAGCAGCATGAGATGAGCGATGCCGAATTCGTTTTCCAGGCAGTCGACGGCTTTTTCGAGCAGGCATTCCAGCGTGTTGCAGGTGGCCAAGCGGTCGGCCGTCCGGCGCAGGGCGTTCAGGCAATTGACAGGCGGCGGAGGCGGCGGCACGGTTTCGCCGGGCACCTGTTCGATGTTCAGCACACGGTAGATGTCGGCGCCGAGCAACTGAAAGATGCCGGCCATGCCGGTGTGCGAGGCGATTCCGGCCAGTTTGGCCCGCATCCGCTCGAAGAGCGGACCGGCCGCCTCGGTGCGCAGGTAGTGCAGGGTCAGCCGGTACTGGGCACCGGTCAGGTGGCTGGTCAGCAGGAGGCGCACCGGCGAGTCGGCCAGGACGTTCTGCCGGGTCCGGTTGAAAAACTGGTAGGACAGTGCGACGTGTTCGTTGTCGATGAATTCGACCTGGGAGAGATAGGCCAGGTTGGGCATTCCGTCGCGGTCGCAGGTGGCGATATGGCCCGGGATGATTCCCTCCAGGCATTCGCGGATGGTCTCGAGGCGCAGGCTCATGGCGCTGAGCCCAGCGGGTCGCCGGCTTTCGGGCCCGGCGTTTGGGTGAAGGCGGCGCTGGGCGAGTAAACCACCGTCACGAGGTCGTCAACCGTGCAGGCGAACAGTGCCCGAATCATGTTCTCCTGCATGCCGAAGGGGATGACCTCATCGAGAAACAGGGAAATATGCGATTCGATCACGGGCAGATCAGCCGGGTCAAAGGGCTGGATGCTCGCGTCGTCACCTTTCAATTGCAGGGTGCGGTTGCTGCTCGGCAGGTTGAAAACATTGGCCACCCGGCCGGTGTTGCGGATGTTTTCGAGTAGTTCGGCCGACTGCGAGCGCTTGACGAAAATCGCGACCTGGCGCCCGCCGCCGACCAGTTTGCAGCCCAGACCGCGGCTCATGCAGGGCAGGCGATCAACGGCGCAGGCGGCCAGGCTGATGCTGACTCCGGTCAGGATGAAGGCGGCGTTGTCGCTGTCTAGCATGGCGGCTGGATTATTTGGGGCGTTGGGATGATTTAAGCATAGCAAGTAGCCGTTTGTTATTTCAAATTTGGCTGTTTTTCCCGGTTGACCGTGGAAGTCATCAAAGCCAGAGACTTGTCGGGTCTCAACCGGCCGTTCAGCTGCATCGCCGACATGCTCACGGCTTTTTGGGCTTTTCCTGCTGAGCAATTGCCATGTCTATGGCCTTCCAGGCGCGTTCCAGGACTGCCAGCATGGCGGGGGTGCTTTCGCCCGGACGGGTCGCATAAAGCGCAATGACCAGGCGTTCGTCGAAATCGATATAGAGGCTGGTGCCATGCGCCCCGATCAGGGCCACCCGATTCGGCGAGCCGCCCAGGTGCACGAAGCCATAGCGCTGCTCGCTGCCTTTGCTCAGGCCCTTGATCGCGGCCGAGCGCATTCCCGATGAGGCGGTCAGCGTTTCGATGAACCAGGCCGGAATTTTTCCGCGATTTCGGCTACTGCGTGCATCGACCAGAACCTGGCCCAGTTTGGCAAAGTCGCGCAGGGACAAACCCAGCCCGGTCGCCAATTCGACGCCCTGCGCGTCGCTCAGCCAGACGACGGGGTGTTCCGGCGGATTGCGGCTCAGGAGTCGTTCGCAAAACAGTTGCGAGAGTGGCATGACGTTGCTCTCGGCCAATATCCAGGCCAACAAGTCGTCATCCGGGGCGGCGGCAAAGGTGGTTGTTTCCGGTTCGTCGAGCGGCTTTTCCCAATGCCCGGCCTGAGCAAGCCAGGCCCGGATGCCCTTGCCAGCCTGATTCGTTGTCCAGCCACCGGCTTGCTGCCAGGATTCAAGGTCTTCCGGTGTCCAGGCGTGGCGCTCCTCGTTTTCGAGCAGGCGCCGTATCGACAGCTTGCGTAGCCCGGCTGACGGCGCCATGTTGGGAAGAAAACGGCTGACGGATTTGTCGGCGGCCAGCTTGCCCTGGCTGACGCTCATGGCGCCGAGCAGGTTGAGTAATGGACGGGTCGCTTCCATCAGCAGCCTGGGTTTGTCTGGCGTCAGTCCATTGCGATAGCGTTCTGTGACGACCCGACCGTTGCGCAGGACAACGAGGCCGTCGGCATAGAGGCGACTGTCGAGCAGGAATGCGAGGTCGCGCCGGCTGCCGTCGAGCGGATCGACAACCGGAAAATCATCTATCGGGCGTTGCTTTGTGGCCGCGGGTTGTCCGACGCCAGCCGGGGCCAGCCGCCAGGCGGGCATGAATACTTCACCGGCCTGTAAAGTCAGGCGCTGGTTTTCAATGGTCAGCCAGTTGCTCTTGTCGATCCAGGGGGCCAGTTTTTGCGGGCCGACCGGCACCTGCTCAAATTGACAGGTCGAGTTCGCCGCCCATGTGCCCGTGGCGATGAACAGTGACAACAAGGCTGCAGGCAACCGGCGGATCATTTTGTTTTCTCCTGAAATTAATTGTTTTTGCCCATCAGCCGTTCGCTGGCTTGGCGCACCACATCGTTCAAGTTGCCATGCTGCTTTTCTCTGGCCCGTAACCAGGCTGCATCGCCCGAATTTTCGGCGACCGCCTGCTTGAGCGGGCTCAGCCAGTGGGCGCAGTCCAATTCTTGGGCGTCCTCCGAAACGGCTTCCAGCAAGTCGGCCAGGGTTTGTTTCAGTGGCGTCTGGCATAAGTTGACCGGATCGGAAATCATCGCCTCGAGGCCATAGCGACAGGCCTGGAATTTGTTGTAACGGGCAACGTGGGCCTGTTTGGCGGTATGCAGCGGCGGACGGGTGCGCAACAGCCAGCGCGCAAGGGATTGGGCCAAGGCAGCCAGCGAGCTTGCCTGTTCGATGGTCAGCGGCGTATCGCAGACACGTATTTCAACCGTACCGAATTCCGGTTTCGGGCGGACATCCCAATACAGATCTTTGATGCCCTGGGCTATGCCGCAGGCTTGCAGGAAGGCGAAGTGTTCGGTGAATTCCTGCCAACTGCCGAGCGGCGGGCACTGTCCGCTCAGCGGAAAGGCTGAAACCGCATTGAGCCGGGCCGACTGGTAGAAGCTGTCCACGCCATCGACAAAGGGAGAGGAAGCGGACAGGGCGATGAAGGCCGGCACATAAACGCCGAGCGCCTGGGTCAGCCAGATGGCCTCATCGGCCGAGGTGCAGCCGACATGGACGTGTTGGCCGAATACGGTGAATTGCTTGGCGAGATAACCATAGCGCTGGTAGAGGTCATTGAAGCGGTCGCCGGGGCAGATGCGCCGTTCGGGCCAATGATGGAAAGGGTGCGTACCGCCACCGCAGACGCCGATGTTGTTGCGTTCGCAATGCTGGCGCAGGGTGTCGCGCAGGCCGCCGAGGTCAGCGGCAATGCCGTCGACGGTGGCCTGCGGCTGGGTGCTGATTTCGATCATGCTTTCGGTGATTTCCAGCTTGATCTCGCCGAAACGTTCGTCGTAATCGAGGCTGCCGAGCAGGTCGGTGGCGCCTCGCGTCAGGTCGAAGTTGCGCTTCGAGACCAGTTGCAGTTCGAGTTCGACACCGAGGGAAAAGGCGGCGCTGTCCTTGAAATCGCCCAAAGCATTGGTCGTCATGCGATACCTCCTCGATCACGCTCACCGCTTTCACATTCGCCCGATCTGTGCAGCGCCAGGCGGCACAGGGCAGGGCCGACCAGTTCCATCATGGCGGCGGCGAACAGGGGCAAGGTCAGGGCCGAACGCCCGACTTCCGGGTACAAACTGGCGATTTCGTAAGCCATGAATACCGCCGTGGCCGACAGTGGCTGGATACCCATGCCAACCAGCAGGCGTTTGGGCAAGGGCATGCTGCCGCCCGACCAGGCCATCGCCCCGGCTTTGGCTGCCGCGCGCACGAGCAGCAGGCCGAGTGCCTGCACGCCGGCCAGCCAGGTGAAGTCCTGCCAGGGCAAGGATGCGCCGACGATGACAAAAAGCACGATGGCGAGCAGCCAATGCCCTTCGGGCAACGCGGTGTAACGCAGGGTTTGCTGCCGGTCACGCGAAGCGAGCAGTACGCCCATCAGGAAGAGCGTCAAAAAGACCGGGACGGCGAGCATGCGCGCGATGCCGACGGCCAGCAGGGCGCAGGCGATCAGCACAAAAACCTGGGCCAGCGAGCCTTTCGGCAAGGTTTTGGCAATGCGCAGCGCCAGCCAGGTACCGATACCGCCGACCAGAAACGCGCCGACGACCACCCACAGCGGATGGACAAGGGCATTCAGCCAGTCTTCGCTCAGTTCGGCGTGAACGATGCCAAGCACGACGGCGAAGGCGACAAAGGAAGCAGCAGAGCCAATCGCGGTATGCAGGATGATGCGTTCGGTGACCTGTCCCTGGGCCTTGGCTTCCTCGATGGTCAGGAGGACGACAGCCGGGGCCGAGGCCATGGTCACGGCGGCCGTGGCGGCGGCCCAGGCGGGCGTCAGGCCGACCAGCCAGAGGGCGAAAATGAAGATCAGGGCAAACGACAGCGTGATGTCGGCCAAGGTGCTGCGCAACAGTTCGGGATTGCGCCGGAGCCAACTCAGGTCGAGACGTCGCCCGACCTCCATCATCAGCAAACCGAGCGCCGCATCGGCAATCGGTCGCGCCTGCGCCAGGGCCTCGATGCTGATCCAACCCAGCGCTGACGGGCCGAACACGATGCCGGCCAGCACGTAGCCGGTGACCTTGGGCCACCGGGCGTGGGCGTGCAGCCATTCGCCGAGGAGCAGGCCGACGACCAGCAACAGGCTGAACAGGGCTAGCGAATCAATGGTCTCGGGAAAGGGCGGCAGGAAAAACAGGCGTTCGAGCAGGCTTTCCCAAATGGCGCGCAATGGCGAAGTGATCGTCTCGATCATGCCTGGCTCTTTGCTACGGTCAACGGCAAAAAACCGTCAAAAATCACCAACGTCGGCCTCGCGCCGCACTGAGGAATTCATCAAGAATCGGATTGCAGTTGAGCAAATCCGGGGCGCCGGGTGGGTGAAACTCGGGGTGCCACTGCAGACCCAGCACATAGGGCTTGCCTTCAAGGCGGATCGCTTCGATCAGGCCATCTTCGGAACTGCGCGCCTCGACGCGCAGCCCTTTGCCGAGGGCCCTGATGGCCTGGTGATGAATCGAAATCACCTTGCTGCTGCCCGGTTCGGGATACAGCCTGGCCAGGCCGCTGCCGGCTTCCCAGATGATGTTGTGGGCGTGCTTGTCGTAGTCCTCGTTTACATGGATCTGCGGTGCTTCGTACTGTGTGGCGATGTCCTGGTACAAGGTGCCGCCCAGCGCCACGTTGATCAGCTGGGCGCCCCGGCAAATGCCGAGCACCGGCCGGCCGGCTTCCATGAATTCGTGGAGCAGTTCCATTTCATAGGCATCGCGCAGGCGGTCGCCTGCCCACTCGGCTTGCAGCGGTTGTTCGCCATAGGATTGCGGGCTGATATCGGCACCGCCCTGCAGGACCAGCCCGTCGAGGTATTGCGGATAGTCGGACAGGCGGATGCTGCTGCGGTGCACGATGCCGTCACCACTGACCGAGGGGATCATGAAAACCATCACCTCGCGTGACATCACCCAATGCGCTACCGACTGTTCAAGGTATTGCAGCGATTTGGACTGCAGCCCGGTGGCGCCGGGCAGCGGATGGTAAATCCGGGCCGAAAGCCCGATGCGCAAAGGGCGTCTGCTCATGATGTGCCTCCTTTATTCTCTGCCGGTACTTGGTTGTTGGCCGAGGTCGGAAGTCGAGTCGCCTCGCCAAATCCCTTGATTGCCGTTTGAGTTGCCAGCGGGCCAAATAATTGCATCAGCAGGATCGTTGCCATCAGCATGCCAACCAGCTTCGCATCCATGCCGCCATAGAGCATCTGGGTGTTGACCAGAAGCACCAGGGCGATGCTCGACATCGGTTGAAGTCCGATGCCCAGAAAAACGCTCTCACGCACCGTCAGGCCTATGCTCTTGCGCGAAACCAGGATGGCCAGCACCTGCCCGGCCAGTCGTGCCAGGGCAATCAGAATGGCTTCCAGCCAATAGTCTCGCAGATAGGCAATGTCGAGCGCGGCCCCGGCGAGCACGAAAGTGATGACCAGAAAAACCCGGGCGTCACTGGCAATCCGAATGGCGATGACCTTGTGGTCACGGTCAATGGTGCTGACCAGGATGCCAAAGATCAGCATGGGAAGAAAGACCGAGACATCCAGATAAATGGCGGTACCCACACCGAGCACGATGGTGCCGAGAATCAGCAGATGCTGGTGTTCAGCCTGTCTTTCCAGTCGATCGGCGCCCAGCAGGACCAATCCGGCGCAGGCACCACCGAGAACGACAGAGCCGATGATGCTGCCCAGGGCATTGCTGATGCGGGCGAAGCCACTGAGCGGCTCGCTGTCGATCAGGAAGGGGACAAGCAGGACCACCGCCGCAAAAGCAACGGCACCGTTGATTGCCACCATGGTGTAAAGCAAGCCGGTGCGCTCGCCTTTGGCCCCGACGTCGCTGCAGGTGGCAATGGTGATGGCCGGTGAAGTGGCCACACAAAGCGCTGCTGCGAACAAGGCGGAACCGGTGGAAAAGCCCCAGTAGAGAAACAACAGCAATACCAGCAAGCCAGCCATCAGCGAAATGGCGCAGCCTGCCAGCAAGCGGTTGCGTCCGGCCTCCGGGGTGCTGCGCGGAACCAGGTAACCCAGTTCGAAGAGAATCAGCCCCAGCGCCAGGTCGATGAAAAGCTGGGCCGACTCGATGTCAAAGTGCGTTACCCAATTCAGGCCGCTCTGACCGACCAGCAAGCCGAACAGCACGTAGCCTGTCGTTCGCGGCAAGGCAAGAACTCTTCTCGACACTTCGCCTGCGGCCAAACCACCTAACAGCACCAGACCGAAGAGTTGGATCGAGTTGAACATAAAAAATGGGGGGCAAGCCCCCCCGAAAACCCTTGTCGATAAGGATTGTTGTAAAAGCAGTAAAAACTGCATTGGTTAGCAATATAATTTGAGCCCCAAATTAGTGCAACCGATCATTTACATGAATGAACCTACGCCGCCATTGGCACTTGAAGTTCTGCAGCAGTTCCGGGTGATTTATGGAACCATGCGCCGGTATTTTCGCGAGCTTGAAGAGTGTTGCGGGCTGCCCGGGTCCCAGATGTGGGTTCTTCAGGAGGTTGAGCGGACGCCGGAAATCGGCATCACCGAACTCGCCGGCAGGCTGGGCATCCATCAGTCGACATGCAGTCAGTTGGTCGACAAGCTGGTGTCCAGGGACTGCCTTGTCAAGCAGCGGCAAAGCGTCGATCAGCGACGTGTTGGGCTCTTCCTGGCGGACGAGGGAAGAAAGGCCATTGCCTCGCTTCCGGGGCCGGCCGAAGGCGTTCTGCCCGAGGCTCTGGCGAGCATTCCCGATGTCGCTCTAAAAACATTGAATATCAATCTAGCTGAATTGATTGATCATCTGCCGGTCAAGGACGAAGAATTCGCCTCGACACCGCTGGCGGAAATGGTGCGTGATTAAGGTGCGAATAACTCCATATTTTCGCGCGGCCATATTTGGACTTTCATTCTCGATAGCTTTCTTGTCGGGGTGTGGCACGACGTCTCAACCGGAGCGGCCGGTTCAGCAAGTGCTCAAGCCGCCGATGCCCTCCGAAGCGAAATCCGACTCGCCACCGGGCAGCACATCCAGCCTGTCCGAGAAAAAAGCCGAGCCCGAAATCGATGAAAAGATGAGTGTTTTCTTTGTTTTCGGTTCAAGCACCGTTGGCCAAAGTGAAAAGAGCAAACTGCGGGATGCAGCAAGCCGGCTGAAAGAGGATGGCGACTGGTCAGTCACCCTGATCGGGCGCGCCAATGACCATGGGAGTCGCTCGGTCAATCTGGCGGTGGCTGATGCGCGGGTTGAGGCTGTTGCCGCCATTTTGAGAAAGCTCGGTGTGAAAGCGTGGCAGATCAAAAAGAACGTAATCGGTGGCGAAAAACTGCCGCGCAATTGTGTGTCGACAGAGTGCCGCCGGACGATGCGTCGCGTCGAGCTTTTGATTTCAAAAGACAAATAGAAAAGTCGAGCTGCTGGCTGCGCGATCGCTTAACCAAATACTGTGATCTTCAGCTTTTCCAGGAAATTCAGCTCGGCCCACCAGGCCAGGCCTCTTTCCCGGAATTCGCAGCCCTTTTCTGTCAGGGACAGTTTGATGGCGCCGAATTCGGTTTTGCCGCTGTCGGCGATGAAGCCGGAGTCCATCAGGAATTGGGCGATGGCCGGTTGGACTTGCTGGCCGGAGAGCGTCCAGCGCGAGCCGTAGCCATCATCGTCGCCGCTCAGCATGAGGATAGGCTCGAAGGGGCCCATCAGGCGAAGCACCTGCAGGGTTTCGGCGCGCTGCGGGATGGTGGAGGAATGCATGGCCTTGGCTGGAGGGTCAATACGGGATTCGACCCGGATTGGCCGCCCAGTGTTCCAGCGGTTCGAGCGCGCCGGGCGTCGGGTGGTGTTCCATGACGATGCTGCGTGATGAAAAGTGGCGGTTCAGTTCGCTGTACAGCTCGTCGTCGCAGAAGCCGATGGCCGCCGCTTCGGCCCGGCTGTTGGCGAAGACGATGCGGTCGATGTGCGCCCAGTAGGCAGCGGAGAGGCACATCGGGCAAGGTTCGCTCGAGGCGTAGAGGGTGCAGCCGTGCAGGTGGAAGCTGTTGGCGCCGGTACAGGCTGCACGGATGGCGCTGATTTCGGCGTGGGCCGTCGGGTCGTGGCTGGCGACGACGCGGTTCCAGCCTTCGGCGATGATCTGGCCGTCGCGCACTATGACTGCGCCGAACGGGCCGCCTTCGCCGCTTTCGCTGCCGAGTCGGGCCAATTCGATGGCGCGGGCGAGAAACTGGTCGTCGAGGTTCATCGGAACGATCCTTCCTGAGGGCCGGGCGATCAAATAGTCGATGTTATTATACGGCCCCCATCATGGCGGCGGCATTTGCCCCGCCGCAATCAGGCATGCGTCTCACCAAACTCAAACTCGCCGGCTTCAAGTCCTTCGTCGATCCGACCTCGGTGGCCGTTCCCGGCCAGCTCGTCGGCGTCGTTGGCCCCAATGGCTGCGGCAAATCCAACATCATGGATGCCGTACGCTGGGTGCTGGGCGAGTCCAAGGCTTCGGAGCTGCGTGGCGAGTCGATGATGGACGTCATCTTCAACGGCTCGTCGAACCGCAAGCCGGTGTCGCGAGCCTCGGTCGAACTGATTTTCGAGAACCTGCTCGGCCGGGCGCTCGGCCAGTGGTCGCAATACACCGAACTGTCGGTCAAGCGCACGCTGACGCGGCAAGGGCAGTCGGACTACTTCATCAATAATTTGAAGGTCCGCCGTAAGGACATCACCGATCTCTTCCTCGGCACCGGCCTTGGGCCGCGCGCCTACGCCATCATTGGCCAGGGCATGATTTCGCGCATCATCGAGGCGCGGCCGGACGACCTGCGCGTTTTCCTCGAAGAAGCCGCCGGCGTCACGCGCTACAAGGAACGGCGCAAGGAAACGAACGGCCGTCTGGAAGACACCCGCGAAAACCTGCTGCGCGTCGAGGATATTCGCCTCGAACTCGGTAACCAGATGGAACGCCTCGAAGCGCAGGCCGAAGTGGCGCGGCGTTACCAAGGGCTGAACGAACAACTGGTGCTGCGCCAGCAAGTGTTGTGGCTGCTCAAGAAGCGCGAGGCCGAGGCGGAGCGGCAAAAGCTGTCGCTCGAAGTCGAGCGCGCTGTCACCGATCTCGAAGCGCAAAGCGCCGCCCTGCGCGAAACCGAGGCACGTGCCGAGGAAACCCGCGAGGCGCATTTCGCAGCCGGCGACGCGCTGCACAACGCGCAAAGCGACATGTACACGGCGAACGCCGAAGTCGCCCGGCTCGAGGCGGAAATCCGCCATCGCCGCGAATCGCGCAGTCAGCTTGAAGCGCGTCTGACCCAGCTCGAAGACGAGCTCAAGCACTGGGGCGAAACGGCTGAGAAGCTCACGGTCGACCGGCAAAAGTGGGAAGAGACGCAGGAAATCACCAAGCTGCGCGTCGAGGAAGCCGAGGCGAAGCTGCATGAGCAGATGAACATCGCGCCGCAGGTCGAGGAAGACCACGCTCAGGCGCAGGAAGAGCTGCAACGTCTCAAGACGCGGTCGACCAACGGCGAGCAGAAGCTCGAGGTTGAGCTGACCAACAAGTCACACGCCCAGCGTGCGCTGCAAGCCATTATTCAGCGCCGCGAACGGCTGCGCGAGGAAACCGGCGGCATCAACCCGCCGGACGAACTCGACCTCGCCGAGAAGGAAGAAGAACTGGCCCTGCTGCGCGAGGAACTGGCCGGCGATCAGGACCAGCTGCAGCAATTGCAGCAGGAAATGCCGCAGCTTGAAGCACGGCGCAAGGAAGCGCAGGCCGAAGTGCTGCGCATCGAGCGCGAACTGGCGGCCGGGCAGGCCCGCCGTGCGGCGCTCGAGCAAATGCAGGCGCGGACGCAGCAGAGCGGCAAGCTGCCGGAATGGCTGCGTCGCCACGATCTCGAAAACGCGCCGCCGCTGTGGCAAAAGATTCACGTCGAAGCCGGCTGGGAAGAGGCGGTCGAGGCGGTGCTGCGCGAGCGTTTGAGCGCCATCGCCTGCGACGATCCGGCCAAGCTCGACGCCTGGCTGCACGACCGGCCGGAAGCGCGGCTCAGTGTGGTGCTGCCGGGCGATTTCGATTTTGGCCAAAATTTCCGGTTGACCGTGGAAGTGCTCTCCTCGCGCGTGCGCAGCGATTTGCCGGCGGTTCAGGCGGCGCTCGACGACTGGCTCGGTCAGGTGCGCATGGCTGAAACGCTGGCCGAGGCGCTGGCCCTGCGCGCCGATCTGCCGCCAGGGGCGGTCATCGTGACGCGCGGCGGCGATCTGGTCAGCGCTGCCAGCGTCACCTTCTTCGCGCCGGATCAGGGCGAACACGGCCTGCTCGAACGTCAGCGCGAGATCGAAACACTGGGCGAGGGCATCGCCATGGCCGAGGAAAAGGCCGACGCTATCCGCGAGCAGCTGGTCATGTTCGACGAGCAAGTCGAGGACAAGCAGGCCGAGATGGGCGAAATTCGTCAATATGTCACCGACCGCCAGCAGCGCGTGCATGCCGTGCAGATGGAAGTGCTCAAACTGTCGCAGACCATCGAGCGGCACAAGGAACAGAAGGCCCGCCTGCAGGAGCAACTGGCCGAACTGGCCGAGGAAGAAGAGAGCGAACGCGAGCGCGACATGTCGGCCGACGAGCGCATCGCGGAAATCCGCGACGGTTTGAGCCGCATTCGCGTGTTGGTCCACGGCGCGCAAACGCGGCTCGATGAGTGCGAAAGTGCCGTGCGCGCCGAGCGCGAGCGCAATTCCGACCTCGACCGCGCCTTGCGTGAGGCGCAGTTCTCGCTGCGCGAAAGCGACGGCAAGCTGCAGGACGTTTTCGCCCAGCAGGCCATGGCCCAGCGCGAACTGAACCGGATTGAAAAAGATCGCGCCCAGTGCGCCGAGCAGGTCGAGGCGGCGCCGCCGGATGTCATGGAAGGCGCGCTGCAAGCGGCGCTCGAAGCACGGCAGGCAGCGGAAAAAATACTGGCCGAAACGCGCGATGCGCTGGAAGCGGCAACCAACGCGCTGCGTGGCTTCGAAGAGCAGCGCATGCGTATCGAACAGGGCCTCGAACCGTTACGCGTGCGGATCGGCGATCTCAAGTTGAAAGAGCAGGCGGCAGCGCTCAATACCGAGCAGTTCGCCATGCAACTGCTCGAAGCCGGCGCCAACGAGGAAGCGCTGCAGGCAGAATTGGGCAACGCGCGGCCAGCGGGTTTGCAAGGCGAAATCACCCGCCTGACCAACGCCATCGCCGAGCTCGGTGCCGTCAACATGGCGGCCCTGCAGGAACTGGAAACGGCGACCGAGCGCAAGGGCTATCTCGACATGCAGGCGGCCGACCTCAACGAGGCCATGGAAACGCTGGAAAATGCCATCCGTCGCATTGACCGCGAAACGCGTGACCTGCTGAAATCGACCTTCGATACGGTGAACGGCCATTTCGGCCAACTTTTCCCTGAACTCTTCGGCGGTGGCCGGGCCGAGCTGGTGATGACCGGCGACGAAATTCTCGATGCCGGCGTCCAGGTCATCGCCCAGCCGCCGGGCAAGAAAAACTCGACCATCCATCTGCTGTCGGGTGGCGAAAAGGCGCTGACGGCGATTGCGCTGGTCTTCTCGATGTTCCAGCTCAATCCGGCGCCGTTTTGCCTGCTCGACGAGGTCGATGCGCCGCTTGACGACAGCAATACCGAACGTTTCTGCACCATGGTGAAGAAAATGTCAGGTGCAACGCAATTCCTGTTCATTTCCCATAATAAAATCGCCATGGAAATGGCCGAACAGCTGGTCGGCGTCACCATGCAGGAATCCGGCGTGTCGCGCGTGGTGGAAGTGGATATTCAGGAAGCTTTGAAAATGAGGGATGCGGCTTAAATGACCGAGCTTCAACTAGGTTTGATCGGGCTGGGCGCGACGGCGGTGGTCGGCGTGTTTGGCTACAACAAATGGCAGGAATACCGGCAGCGCAAGCTCGCCGAAGCGGTGCTCAAGCCGCATCACGCCGATGTTTTGCTGGGTGATGGGCCGAAGTCGTCGTCACCACCGGCCGTCGCCGAACGCAGCGAGCCGGAAATCCGTGTCGATGCCTCGCCAAGGCTGGCGGTGCGCCTTGAGCCGGTCTTCGTCGATCCGCATCCAACCATGCCGTCGCCTGACATGATTGCCGCGGCGGACGAAATTCCCTTGCCCGAAGCGCCGGTTTTCGAACCCCCGGCGGCGCCGGTCGTGCCGGCACCAATGCCGGAAGCAGCCCCGGCACCCATGTTCGCGCAGGCTCCGGCGGACATCTCGGACGACGCGCCGGACGATGTTCCGTACACTCCCGCTGGCGCCTTGCCGACCGAACTGCTCGACCCGAGGCTCGAATTCATCGTCGCCATGGAACTGGTCGAACCGGTTTCCGCCATGGATATCATCCATTCACAGCGTCCGGCGCTGGTCCGCCTGAACAAGCCGGTGCATTGGATCGGCTACAACGAACGTAGCCGCGAATGGGAGCGCCTGGCGCCCGATAGCGAGCTCAAGCTGCGCCGCCTGCGCGTCGGCCTGCAGCTGGTCAATCGTCAGGGGCCGCTCTCCGACGGCGATATGGTCATTTTCACCAACGCCATGCAGGCGCTGGCCGACGAACTGATGGCCGTGGCTGACATGCCATCGTCGCGCGTCCTCGATCAGGCGGCCGAAATCGATCAGTTCTGTGCCGCAGTCGACCTCGAAATCGGCCTCAATCTGGTCAGCCGCGCCAGCGCCTTCTCGGGAACCAAGATTCGCGCCCTGGCCGAAGCGGCCGGCCTGGTGCTCGGCCTGGGCGGCGTCTTCACGCGCTATGATGACAATGGTCGCGTCCTGTTCAGCCTGCAAAACTACGAAAGTACGCAATTCTCGGCCGACACGTTGCGCACACTGACGACGCATGGCCTGACTTTCCTGCTCGACGTGCCGCGTGTTGATCACGGCGAGCGCACCTTCATGCAGATGACCGAGATCGCCAAGCGCTTCGCCGATACGCTCAACGGCGCGCTGGTCGATGACAATCGCCAGCCGCTCAGCGATTCGCAGCTCGACCACATCCGTCGGGAATTCATTGGCAAGCCGCAGGCAACGATGGCCAGTTACGGCCTGATCGCCGGTTCGCCCCAGGCCCTGCGGCTGTTCTCCTGATGGTGGTACCTGTCGAGGCAGCGGAGCGTGCGGCTGAGCTGCGCGCCGAGCTGGAACGCCACAACCACGCCTATTACGTCCTCGATACGCCAAGCATTCCGGATGCCGAGTACGACAAGCTGTTCCGCGAATTGCAGGGGCTGGAAACTGAATATCCCGAGCTGCTGACCGCCGATTCGCCGACCCAGCGCGTCGGTGGAGCTCCGCTCAAGGAATTCCCGCCGCGCCGGCACGGCGTGCCCATGCTGTCACTCAACAACGCCTTCGCCCCGGAAGAGGTCGAAGCCTTCGACAAGCGCGTGCGCGACGGGCTGGAAACGATTGCTGCAGTGGACTACGCCGTCGAACCGAAATTCGACGGCCTGGCCATCAGCCTGACCTACGAAAACGGTGTCTTCAGCTGCGGCGCAACGCGTGGCGATGGTGTGACCGGCGAGGAGGTGACGCCCAATCTACGTACCCTGCGCTGCATTCCGCTGCGTCTGCACGGCGAGGGCTGGCCGGCGCTGGTCGAGATACGCGGCGAAGTGCTCATGTTCAAGGCCGATTTCGCCGAACTCAACGCCCGTCAGCGTGAACGCGGCGACAAGGAATTCGCCAACCCGCGCAACGCCGCCGCCGGCAGCCTGCGCCAGCTCGATTCGAAAATCACCGCCGCCCGGCCGCTGTCCTTCTTCGCCTACGGCGTCGGGGCAGGGGCGGATTCGCTGGCGGTCAGGACGCACAGCGAATTGATGGACAAACTGGCGGGCTGGGGTTTCCCGGTGGCCGTCGAGCGCGCCGTCGTGACCGGTTCTCGCGGTCAACTGGAATTTTTTGCCAAAATTGGAATGCTGCGGCCGAGCCTGCCCTACGACATCGATGGCGTGGTGTACAAGGTCAATCGCCTCGATTGGCAGGCGCGCCTCGGTTTCATCTCGCGCGCGCCGCGTTTTGCCATCGCCCACAAATTTCCGGCCGAAGAGGCGCTCACCGAAGTGCTCGGCATTGATGTCCAGGTCGGACGGACCGGCGCGATTACCCCGGTCGCCCGTCTCAAGCCGGTCTTCGTCGGCGGCGTCACCGTCACCAACGCGACGCTGCATAACGAAGACGAAGTGCGTCGCAAGGACGTGCGCGTTGGCGATACGGTCATCGTCCGGCGGGCTGGCGACGTCATTCCGGAAGTGGTGTCAGTGGTGCTCGAAAAACGTCCGATGCTTGATTTGGTGACGCCTGAGCACAATGCGTGGGATTTGCTGAAACTCTATCCTGATTGCCCGGAGTGCCATTCGGCTATCGTTAAGGGCATCGACGAGGCCATCGCCCGCTGTACCGGCGGCCTCTATTGCCCGGCCCAGCGCAAGCAGGCGCTGTGGCACTACGCGGCGCGCCGGGCCATGGACATCGAAGGCCTCGGCGACAAGATTGTCGATCAACTGGTCGATGCCGGGCTGGTCCATACGCCGGCCGATCTTTACGGCCTGAGCGTAGAAACGCTGGCCGGGCTCGAACGCATGGGTGAAAAGTCGGCGCTGAACCTGGTTGCCGCCATTGACCATAGCCGGCAGACGACGCTGGCCCGCTTCATCTTTGCGCTCGGCATCCGCAACGTCGGCGAGGCGACAGCACGCGATCTGGCCAGATATTTCGGCAACCTCAATGGCATAATGGCGGCCGATGTCGAAGCGCTGCAGCAGGTGCCCGATGTCGGGCCGATTGTCGCGGCCAGCATCGTCGCTTTCTTCAATGAGTCACATAACCGTGAAATCATTGCCCAGCTACTCGCCGCCGGCCTGCACTGGACGGAAGGCGAACCGACCGACGCCGGGCCAAAGCGGCTGGCCGGCAAGACGCTGGTCCTGACCGGTACGCTGCCGACGCTCAAACGCGACGACGCCAAGGCGATGATCGAAGCAGCCGGTGGCAAGGTGGCAGGCTCGGTATCGAAAAAAACTGATTTCGTTGTGGCTGGCGAGGAAGCCGGCTCCAAGCTGGAAAAAGCGCTGGAGTTGGGCGTGCCGGTAATCGATGAAGCTGAATTGTTGAAATTGCTCGAAAATGGAGTCGAAAAATGAAAAAAGTTCGCAAAGCCGTATTTCCCGTCGCTGGCATGGGCACCCGCTTTTTGCCAGCCACCAAGGCCAGCCCGAAGGAAATGCTGCCCATTGTCGACAAGCCCTTGATCCAATTTGCGGTCGAGGAAGCGGTTGCCGCCGGCATCACCGACATGGTCTTCGTGACCGGCCGTTCGAAGCGCTCGATCGAAGATCACTTCGACAAGGCCTACGAACTGGAAAGCGAACTCGAAGCCCGGGGCAAGAGCGAATTGCTCGACTTCGTGCGCAACATGATTCCCAAGAACATCAACTGCATCTACATCCGCCAGGCCGAAGCGCTCGGCCTTGGTCATGCCGTGCTGTGCGCCAAGCCGGTGATCGGCGACGAACCGTTTGCCGTGATCCTTGCCGATGACTTGCTCGACGGCAAACCAGCGGTCATGAAGCAGATGACCGATACCTATGATTACTACCGTTGCTCAGTGCTCGGCGTACAGGACGTGCCGCGTGCCGACACGCGCAGCTACGGCATCGTCGATGCCCGCGCCGTGGCTGATCGGGTCGAGCAGATCAATGCCATCGTCGAGAAGCCGAAGCCCGAGGATGCGCCGTCGACGCTGGCCGTGGTTGGTCGCTACATTCTGACGCCGCGCATTTTCCATCATCTTGAAAACGTCAAGCCGGGGGCTGGCGGCGAAATCCAGCTGACCGACGGCATCGCCTCGCTGCTCAGCGAAGAGCAGGTTCTTGCCTATCGCTACGACGGAACGCGCTACGATTGCGGTTCCAAGCTGGGCTACCTGCAGGCGACGGTCGTTTTCGGCCAGCGCCACCCGGAGGTCGGGGCGGAATTCGATGCTTACCTGAAGAGCCTTGGAGGCTGAATGGATTTGAAAAAAGCACAGGCCATGCTGGCCAATGCCGAACTGATTCACAGCGAAGCTACTGTGCAGGGGGCTGTGGCCGAAGTCGCTGCAGCCATTCGCGAACGGCTGGCCGACAAATACCCGCTGGTCCTTTGTGTGATGACCGGCGGGGTGGTTTTCTGCGGTCAACTGCTCACCAAACTCGATTTTCCGCTCGACTTCGACTACCTGCACGCCACGCGCTACGGCCCGGAAACGCAGGGCGGCAAGATTTCCTGGCGCTCGGCGCCATGGACCTCGGTCAAGGGGCGCTCGGTGCTGGTTGTCGACGACATTCTCGATGAAGGCGTGACGCTCGCCGCCGTCAAGGAAAGCCTGCGCCGCATGGGGGCCGAAGAGGTGCTGACCGCCGTCTTCGCCGACAAGCTCAACGGCAAGATCAAACCGATTGCCGCCGATTTCGTCGGCCTGACCGTGCCCGACCGCTTTGTCTTCGGCTTCGGCATGGATGCCGGCGGCGTCTGGCGCAACCTGCCGGCTGTCTATGCCATGAAGGACGATGCATGAGCGGTGCAACAGTTGCCGAGTTCATCGGCTACTGGGAAAACGAGGGCCAAGCTTACGTCCGACGCGGCGATTATGACTGGATGGCGGCGCTGGTCCCTGGCCGGCGGGTGCTAGAAATCGGCTGCGGCGTCGGCTTTGCCACGCAGGCCCTGGCCAGGCGTGGCTTGGTGGTGCTCTCCATCGATTCGCTGGCCGAATGCCTGGAGCTGACGCGACAACGCGTTAAAGGTGGCGATGTAACGCTACTGCAGGCCGATCTGACTGCATTGTCCGATGAACAGCGTGCCACCATCGAAGCCTTCGCGCCCGATAGCGTGGTCTGCTGGCTAATGGGTGCGCCTGCCGAAACGACTGGCGCGGTGGCTACCGATTCCGGCCGCGCGGTGATTGCCTACCGTGAAAAGCTGCATCGTCTGGTCGCCGAGCTGGCCGCCAGCCTGCCGACCGTGCAGACGCTCCATTTCGTCGATCGCACGGCAATTCCGTGGCAGGCCAAGGATATTGGCCGCGATACGCTGGTCAGCTACCATGCTGGCAAGACCCTGCTTGACCTGCCCCTCGTCGCCGAACGCAGGCATGCGCTATATCGCAAGCTGGGCGACGACACGGTCAATAACACTCAAAACCGCAAACAGCACCCGTCGCTCAAGGGCGTGGTGCCGACGCTGGCTTCGTTGCTGGTGGAAAGGAAAAAATAATATGTTGGCAATCATCGGCGGCAGCGGCCTGACAACGCTGTCCAATCTCGACGTTTCGCATCGTGAAGTTGTTCGCACTCCCTATGGCGAAGCATCCGGCGCCCTGGTTTTCGGGCAAATATGTGGCCAGCCGGCAGTCTTCCTGCCGCGTCACGGCTACGGCCACACCATTCCGCCGCACATGGTCAATTACCGGGCCAATATGTGGGCACTGCACCACCACAAGGTGATTGGCGTCATTTCGGTGGCCTCGGTCGGCAGCATTCGCCCCGACCTGCAGCCGGGCGACATCGTCCTGCCCGACCAGATCATCGACTACACCTGGGGCCGCAAATCGACGATGTTCGACGGTAACGGCACGCCGGTGACGCACGTCGACTTTACCGAACCATACGACGCCGAACTGCGTCGCCGCATTCTGGCGGCTGGACAGCAATTGAGCATCGACATCAAGGTCGACGCGGTCTATGCCGCGACGCAAGGTCCGCGTCTCGAAACCGCTGCAGAAATCAATCGCCTCGAGCGTGACGGGGCCGACGTGGTCGGCATGACGGGCATGCCGGAAGCCATTCTGGCCCGCGAACTCGGCTTGCCCTATGCCGCGATCAACGTCGTGGCCAACCATGCAGCGGGCCGCGGCAGCAGTGTCAACGGCATCCACTTCGAAAGCCTGGAGCACGTCCTCCACGAGGCGATGGGGCGGGTCAAGTCGGTCATCGAGAAACTGGTTGGCAGTACCGATAGCTGCCAGCCGATGGGAATGTCGGTTTAAGCGGATCTTCTGTAAGCGGCATTCAGCCGCTTGCCCAAGACCTAGACCTTCAGGCGTTCCATCAGCTCAGTTTCCAGGCGGATGCGTTTGCCGGTGTCGCGCAGGTCACCGCCGCTGATCAGGAAAACGTCTTCGGCCCGTTCGCCGAGCGTCGTGATCTTGGCGGTATGCAGGTTGGCACCGTGCTCGGCCAGGGTGTTGGCGACGGTGTAGAGCAGGCCGGGGCGGTCGGCGGCGACCAGCGACAGGATGAAATGCGATCCTTTTTCGTCGCCGCGGATGCCGACTTCGGGTTTGATCGGAAAGTGCTTGACCTGCCGTGACAGGCGACCGGCCGACGGCACATCAATTGGCATCTGCTGGACCAGGCGCTGTTCCAGTTCGTGCTCGATGTAAGCGACCATTTCCCGGTCGCTGTCGCGATTTTCGACATCCAGAACGACAAAGCTGTCGAGTGCATAGCCGTGCGCGGTCGTGTGAATCTTGGCGTCGACGATGCTGTAGCCGGCGCGGGCGAAGAAGCCGACGATGCGGGCGAAAAGGTCGGGCTGGTCCTGGGTGTAGACCATCACCTGGAGGCCTTCGCCTTCCTGGTACGGGCGGGCACGGACGACCGGCTGGTTGTTGTAGATACGGTAGTGCAGCGAGCGCGTGTGCCAGGCGATTTCTTCAGCAGAGTGGCGCAGGAAATAGACGGTATCAAGTTGTTTCCACAGGCGCTCGTGGACCGTGTCGGACAGTGCAAAGAAGCGTAGCAGGCGCATTGCTTCGGCCTGGCGCTCGGCAATGACACCGTGCGCAGCGGGCGCTTCGCCACGGTTCAGATGGTGCTGGGTCAGGTAATAGAGATCGGCCAGCAGCTTGCCTTTCCAGTGGTTCCACACTTTTGGGCTGGTGCCGCGGATGTCGGCGTGGGTCAGCAGATAAAGCGCCTGCAGGTGGCGGATGTCGCCGACCAGTTTGACGAAGTTGGCGATAACGTCGGGATCGCTGAGGTCTTCCTTCTGGGCGACTTGCGACATGACCAGGTGGTTTTTGACCAGCCAGACGACCAGTTCGGTGTCTTCCACGGTCAACCGGTGATTTTGGCAAAATTCCAAAGCGTCGACGGTGCCCAGTTCAGAGTGATCGCCACCGCGGCCCTTGGCGATATCGTGGAACAGGGCGGCGACGTAGAGCAGCCACGGACGGTCCAGTTCGCTGACGATGCGCGAGCAGAGCGGGTATTCGTGGGCGAACTCGCTCATCGTGAAGCGGCGGATGTTGCGCAGGACTTGCAGGATGTGCTGGTCGACGGTGTAGACGTGGAACAGGTCGTGCTGCATCTGGCCGACAATGCGCCCGAAATTGGGCAGGTAGGCGCCGAGAATGTCGAGCTGGTTCATGCGCCGGAATTCATGGATGATGCCGCGGTCGCTCTGCAGCAGCTTCAGGAACATCGCACGGTTGGCCGGATCGGCGCGGAATTCCGGAGTCATCAGGTCGCGGGCCCGCCACAGGGCACGCAGGGTGCGCGTAGTCATGCCGGACAGCTCGTGGGTTTCCTGCATGACCAGGAAGCTGTCGAATATGGCTGATGGATCTTTTTCGAACAGGGATTCGTCCCGGATGTCGAGCAGGTTGCCGACCATCTGGAAATTATCGTCGAGCGGCTGCGGCGTCTGTTCGTTTTCCGGGGTCAGCGCTGACGCCATGTTCTGCAGCAGGATGGTATTGAGCAGGCTGACCGTCTTGGCGTTGCGGTAGTAAACCTGCATGAGCTGCTCGGAGGCGCGCTTGGCTTCGTTCGAGACGAATCCGTACTTGGCGGCGAGGTTGCTCTGGTAGTCGAACAGCAGGCGGTCTTCACGTCGCCCGATCATCAAGTGCAGGCGAATGCGCAGGTGGGACAGGTATTCCTGGCACTCCCGCGCCTGATTCATGCCTTCCAGCGTGATGATGCCGTTCTTGTGCAACTCTTCCCAGGTCGACCCATAGCCCGCTGCCTTGGCGATCCAGAAAATGACCTGAAAATCGCGCAGGCCGCCCGGGGAGTCCTTGCAGTTAGGCTCCAGGCTGTACGGGGTCTCGTTGAAACGGAGGTAGCGTTCCTGTTGCTCGATCTGCTTGGCCTCACAAAAAACCAGCGGATCGAGATGGCCGCGCAAACGTTTCTCGAAGGTGGCGAACAGCTTGGCATTGCCGGTCAGCAGACGTGCCTCGAGCAGGGCTGTTTGCACCGTGATGTCGTTTTCGGCTTCGTTCAGGCAGTCCTGGATGGTCCGGACGCTGTGCCCGATCTCCAGGCCGATGTCCCAGAAGGAGCCGATCAGCCTTTCCAGTTTTTCCTGGAGAGCGCCGCTCGCATCCTTGGGGAGCAGGATCAGCAGGTCGATATCGGAGCCCGGGTAAAGTTCGCCGCGGCCGTAGCCGCCGACAGCAGCCAAGGCCAGGGTGGCCGGAAAATCGAACGAGGCCCAGAGTCTTTCGAGAACGCTGTCGACTTGCCGGCTACGTTCGGCGAGCAGCGCTTCGGCATTGCCGGTCCGTTCGTAATTTTCCTGAAGGCGGATCTGCGCCGCCTTGACTTCAGCCCGCAGGGCGGCGACATCGCAGGACATCAGTTGATCCAGTCAGGTTTGGCGCGGCCGCCGGCAGAAAGCGTCATGATTTCGTAGCCGGTTTCGGTGACCAGCACGGTGTGTTCCCATTGCGCCGAGAGGCTGCGGTCCTTGGTGACGATGGTCCAGCCATCGGCCATTTCGCGGATGGCGGCCTTGCCGGCGTTGATCATCGGCTCGACGGTGAAGATCATTCCCGGTTCGAGCTTCGGCCCGGTGCCGCCCTTGCCGTAGTGCAGCACCTGCGGATCTTCGTGGAATTTGGCGCCGATGCCGTGGCCGCAAAATTCGCGGACGACAGAACAGCCATTCTTTTCAGCATATTTCTGGATGATCGCGCCGATGTCGCCAAGATGGGCCCCCGGCTTGATGACTGAAATGCCCAGCCACATGCATTCGAAGGTGATTTCGCACAGGCGCTTGGCCTGGATCGAGCCTTCGCCAACGATGAACATCCGGCTGGTATCACCGTGATAGCCGTCCTTGATCGTCGTGATGTCGAGATTGATGATGTCGCCGTTCTTCAGCACGCGTTCGCCGGGAACGCCATGGCAAACCTGCTGATTGACCGAGGTGCAGATCGATTTGGGGTAGGGGTTGTAGCCCGACGGCGCGTAGTTGAGCGGGGCGGGGATGCAGCCCTGCACATCGACCATGTAGTCGTGGCAAAGCTTGTCGAGCTCTTCCGTGGTGACGCCGACCTTGACGTAGGGCGCGATGTAATCGAGGACTTCTCCGGCCAGACGCCCGGCAATTCTCATTTTTTCGATTTCTTCCGGGGTCTTGATGCTGATGCTCATGGCGGCTGTTCTGCGGTGCGTTGGTAAAGGACAAGGATAAATGATGGGGCGGGTTTCGCAAAGCCGGGAGCGGCCAAAGTGGCATACTCGCGCTCTTCGACTTGCGAATTTTTCGATGACGATTCTTCTGCTCGGCAAGGATGGCCAGGTTGGCTGGCAACTCCAGCGTTCGCTGGCGCCGCATGGGACTGTGGTCGCTTGTGGTCGCGCTCAATGCGATTTGGCCGATGCGGAGCAGATTCGTTCCGTTGTTCGTCAGGTTCGGCCATCGGTCATTGTCAACGCAACGGCTTACACCGCTGTGGACAAGGCCGAATCCGAACCCGGTCTGGCGCACCGGATCAATGCCAAGGCCCCCGGTGTTCTGGCCGAAGAAGCTGCTGTGCTTGGCGCCTTGCTGGTCCATTATTCGACCGATTACGTCTACGACGGCAGCAAATCATCGCCCTATGTCGAAAGCGACCCGCCTGCACCGCAAAGTGTTTACGGGCGGACCAAGCTGGCTGGCGAGGAGGCGATTCGTGCCGTCGGCGGCAAGTCGCTGATCTTCCGTACCAGCTGGGTGTTTGGCGCTCGTGGTGACAATTTCGTCAAGACCATCCTGCGTCTGGCGCGCGAAAAGGACAGCCTCAATGTCGTCGATGACCAGATCGGATCGCCGACCCCGGCCGCGCTGATCGCGACGGTGACCGGCGTCGTGCTGGCCATGGTTCGCCACGGTCAACCGGAAAAAATGGCCAAAAATGAAATCTACCATCTGGCCGCGGCACGGCCGGTCAGCTGGTGCGAGTTTGCCCGGACCGTTGTCAGGCTGGCCGGACAGATGCCGGGCTTTGATCTGCGCCTGAAGCCGGAGGCGATTCATGCCATCACGACGGCAGACTATCCGACGCCGGCCCGACGCCCGGCCAATTCGCGTCTCGACTGCACTCGCCTCGAAACCGACTTCGGCTTGCAGATGCCCGACTGGCAAGCTTATCTGGAGCGCATGCTGCAGTTGCTGGCGCTCAAGCAGAATGGTTATTGAGCTTCCGGAAAGCCTGTTCTGCTGCTATAATCCGCGGGTTTTTCTTAGCCGTTATGGCTGAAAAACGGTGGTCTGCACGGTGCAGGCAACCAAAATCCACACATCCGCCGATTAAGGGTGTCTGCCAGAATTCAACAATGGCGGGCGTTTCAGGCGGGTGGAGGTTCAACCCTTAAGGAGTTTTACAATGTCCGTTACCATGCGCGAAATGCTGGAAGCCGGTGTCCACTTCGGTCACCAAACCCGTTTCTGGTCCCCCAAGATGGCCCCGTATATCTTCGGTGCCCGCAACAAGATTCACATCGTCAACCTCGAAAAGACCCTGGCCAAGTACAACGAAGCCATGGCATTCGTGAAGAAGCTGTCGGCCAATCGCGGTTCCGTCATGTTCGTCGGCACCAAGCGTCAGGCTCGCGAAATCATCGGTGAAGAAGCGCAGCGCGCCAAATCCCCGTTCGTCGACCAGCGCTGGCTGGGCGGCATGCTGACCAACTTCAAGACCGTCAAGACTTCGATCAAGCGTCTGAAGGACATGGAAATCGCTGTTGAAGCCGGCGAACTCGAAAAGATGCCGAAGAAGGAAGCGCTGACCTTCCGTCGCGAACTGGAAAAGCTCCAGAAGTCCATCGGTGGCATCAAGGAAATGGCCGGCCTGCCGGATGCCATTTTCGTCATCGACGTCGGCTACCACAAGATTGCCATCACCGAAGCCAGTAAGCTGGGTATTCCGGTCATCGGCGTGGTCGATACCAACCACTCTCCGGACGGCGTTGCTTACGTCATTCCGGGTAACGACGACTCTTCCCGCGCCATCCAGCTCTACGCCCGCGGCGTGGCCGATGCCATCCTCGAAGGTCGCAATCAGGTCATGCAGGAAATCGTTAGCGCCGGTGGCGATGACGAATTCGTCGAAGTCGTCGACACAGCTGAATAAAGTTGTAACGGCGGAGCGCTAAGCTCCGCCTGTTTTAAAAGCTCAGGAGAAAAAATATGGCGGCAATTACCGCAGGCATGGTGGCAGAACTGCGCGGCAAGACCGACGCGCCCATGATGGAATGCAAGAAGGCCTTGACTGAAGCCGATGGCGACATGGGCAAGGCTGAAGAGATCCTCCGCGTCAAGCTCGGAAACAAGGCATCCAAGGCCGCGACCCGCGTCGCAGCTGAAGGCATCGTCGCCGTCAGCATTTCTGCCGATGGCAAGCTTGGTGCGATCATCGAAGTCAATAGCGAAACCGACTTCGTTGCCAAGAACGACGAATTCATCGCGCTGGCCAATGGCTCAGCCAAGCTGGTTGCAGACAAGAACCCGGCCGACGTCGCTGCGCTGTCCGCGCTGCCGATGGGCGAGGGTACTGTTGATTCGACCCGTGCTGCTCTGGTCGGCAAGATCGGCGAGAACATGTCGATCCGCCGCTTTGCCCGTTTTGAAGCCAAGGGCAAGCTGGTTTCCTACATCCACGGTGGTGCCAAGGTTGGTGTCGTGATCGACGTGGTTGGCGGTGACGAGCAGTTGGCCAAGGATCTGGCGATGCATATCGCTGCCTCCAAGCCGAAGGCGCTGGATGCATCGGGTGTTTCCCAGGAACTTCTGGACACTGAGCGTCGTATCGCCATCGAGAAGGCCCGCGCTGACAACAAGCCGGAAGCCATGCTCGAGAAGATTGCCGAAGGTACCGTCCAGAAATATCTGAAGGACGTTACCCTGCTGGCTCAAGTCTTCGTCAAGGCTGCCGACGGCAAGCAAACCATCGAACAACTGCTCAAAGCGAAAGGCGCATCCGTCGCTGGCTTCGCGCTGTTCCTGGTTGGCGAAGGCATCGAGAAGAAGGTTGATGACTTTGCTGCTGAAGTCGCGGCCCAGGCTGCTGCCGCTGCTGCCAAGAAGTAATTGAAAGGAACGCCGATGTCTGCACCCAAGTACAAGCGAATTCTCCTGAAACTCTCCGGCGAGGCCCTCATGGGCAATGACGCCTACGGCATCAACCCGCAGACCATCGCGGGTATCTGCGGAGAGATCAAGGCGGTCGCCGACATGGGTGTGGAAATCGGTGTCGTGATCGGCGGTGGCAACATCTTCCGCGGCATGGCCGGTACGGCCACCGGGATGGATAGAGCCACTGCAGATTACATGGGTATGCTGGCCACGGTGATGAACGCCATGGCGCTGTCCGACGCTTTCCGCCAGTGCGGCCTCAATGCCCGCGTGCAGTCGGCGCTGAACATCGAGCAGGTTGTCGAGCCGTATATCCGCGGCAAGGCCATCCGCTACCTTGAAGAAGGCAAGATCGTCATCTTCGGTGCCGGTACCGGCAACCCCTTCTTTACCACCGATACCGCTGCAGCATTGCGCGGCTCGGAAATCGGCGCTGAAATCGTCCTCAAGGCGACCAAGGTCGATGGTATTTACTCGGCCGATCCCAAGAAGGATCCGCTGGCGACCCGTTACGACAAAATCAGCTTCAACGAAGCGATCTCCAAGAATCTGGCAGTCATGGATGCGACTGCTTTTGCGCTGTGTCGCGATCAAAAATTGCCGATCAACGTGTTTTCCATCTTCAAGACCGGTGCGCTGAAGCGCGTGGTCTGTGGCGAAGATGAAGGTACGCTGGTCTATTGCTGAGGGAGACTAAACAAATGATTCCTGAACTCAAGAAAACAGCCGAAGGCAAGATGCAGAAGTCCCTTGAGGCGCTGCGACTTGACCTCCAGAAAATTCGTACTGGCCGCGCCCATACCGGCCTGCTGGATCACGTCCAGGTCGATTACTACGGCTCCATGGTACCGGTGAATCAGGTGGCCAACATAACGCTGGTTGACGCTCGTACCATCGGCGTTCAGCCGTGGGAAAAGGCCATGCTGCAAAAGGTTGAAAAAGCCATTCGCGATTGCGATCTCGGCCTGAATCCGGCTTCGCAGGGCGAGCTGATTCGTGTCCCGATGCCGGCGCTGACCGAAGAGCGTCGCAAGGAAATGATCAAGATCGTCAAGACCGAAGGCGAGGGCGTCAAGGTGGCCATTCGCAATCTGCGTCGTGATGCGAATACCCACCTCAAGGATGCGCTGAAGAAGGGCGAAATTCCCGAAGATGACGAGCGCAAGGCTCAGGATGATGTCCAGAAACTGACCGATCGCTATATCGTCGAAGTCGACAAGATGCTCGCCGCCAAAGAGGCCGAGCTCATGCAGGTTTAAGCCGGTTCCGCTCGGATTCCCGGCTGCATGGCCTTCTTTTCCAGTTCTACACGACAGGTTCCGCCAACGGCGGTCGTGCCCCGGCACGTCGCCGTCATCATGGATGGCAATGGCCGCTGGGCGAAGAAACGCTTCCTGCCGCGCGTCGCCGGTCATGTCAAAGGTGTCGAGCTGGTACGCGAGATGGTTCGCGCCTGTCTTGAGCGCGGCATCCAGTACCTGACACTCTTTGCGTTTTCGTCCGAAAATTGGCGTCGACCGCAGGAGGAGGTGTCGCTGCTCATGCAACTCTTCGTCAAGGCGCTGGAACAGGAAGTCGACAAGCTGGACCGCAATGGTGTTCGCCTGCGTATCATCGGCGATTTGTCGCGTTTCGAGCCCCGTCTGCAGGAACTGATTCGCCAGGCCGAGGCGAGGACTGCCGGCAATACCCGTCTCGACCTGACCATTGCCGCCAACTACGGCGGCCGCTGGGACATCATGCAGGCGACCAATCAAATGCTGGCCACCCAGCCCGAAAAGCGCGATGGCTGGATGGAGAGTGATCTCGAACCGCATTTGTCGATGAATTTTGCGCCGGAACCCGATCTGTTCATTCGCACTGGCGGTGAGGAGCGGATCAGCAATTTTCTGCTCTGGCAACTGGCCTACACCGAACTTTATTTCACGCCTATCCTTTGGCCGGATTTCGACACGGCCGAGTTCGACAAGGCGATTACGTCGTTCCAGCAGCGCGAACGTCGCTTTGGCCGGACCAGCGAGCAGCTAGTGGAAAAACCGAATGCTTAAAACACGCGTCATCACGGCGCTGGTCCTGATGGCATTGCTGTTGCCTAGTCTGTTCTATTCATCGCAGGCCGGCTGGGCCTTGCTGGTGGCAGGTTTCATCGGTGTCGCAGCCTGGGAGTGGGGCGCCTTGCTCAGTTGGCCAAGTTCCCGTCGTGTCATCCTCGGCCTAACGACTGCGCTGTTTTGTGCCCTGCTCTCCATCGTCGTTCCGGACGCGATCGGTGCCGGCGAACTCTCGGTGCCAGCACAGCCTTGGGTTTTGATTGCCTACGCGGTGGCCGCAGGTTTCTGGTGTCTGGTCATGCCGCTCTGGCTGAAAAACAAATGGTCGCTCGGCGGCTTCTCGGGCCTTCTGGTCGGGGCCGTTGTCCTGTTGCCGACCTGGCTGGCCATGGTTCAGTTGCGGATGCTTGGCGCCGGAGCGCTGCTTGGTATTTTTGCCGTCGTCTGGATGGCGGATATCGCCGCCTATTTTTCCGGAAAAGCATTCGGCAAGCACAAGCTGGCGCCGACGATCAGCCCGGGCAAGACATGGGAAGGCGCCATAGGTGCCGGTGTTGGCGTGGTTATTTACGGCCTGGTGGTTCGTCAGTTGTTCGGACTGGAGTTTATGTCCCTGCCGCTGTGGATCGCAGCGCTGGTTGGTGTGACGGCTGTCAGCATCGTCGGCGACCTCTACGAATCGCTACTCAAACGCAAGGCCGGCATCAAGGACAGTAGCAACATTCTTCCCGGACATGGTGGCGTGCTTGATCGTATTGACAGCCTGACCTCGACACTGCCCGTCGTGGCTCTGGTCTGGCTGTTGTTCGCAGCACGGTGAGCGCGACCTTGCAGAACATCACTGTACTCGGTTCGACCGGCTCGATTGGCGTCAGTACGCTGGATGTGATCCGGCGTCATCCGGATCGTTATCGGGCTTTTGCCCTTTGTGCGCATAGTCAGCTTGAAAAACTGTACGAGCAGTGCGTTGAGTTTCGTCCTCGTTTTGCTGTGCTTCGTGATGCCCCTCTGGCGGCCCAGCTTGCCGAACGTTGCCGCACCGCCGGGCTGGATACGGAAATCCGCCACGGCGTTGAAGCGCTCGTTGAATTGTCATCTCTGCCGGAAGTCGATGCGGTAATGGCGGCTATCGTCGGCGCTGCCGGCCTGGAGCCAACGCTCGCCGCAGCACGCGCAGGAAAGAAGGTCATGTTGGCCAACAAGGAAGTGTTGGTCATGGCCGGCGAGTTGTTTATGCATGCAGTGCGTGAGCATGGTGCCTCGCTGCTTCCAGTCGACAGCGAACACAATGCCATTTTCCAGTCGTTGCCCGTTGATTTCGCTCGGGGGCTTGATCAGTGCGGCGTCCAGAAAATTCTGCTGACTGCTTCCGGTGGCCCATTCCGCAACACACCCCTGGCCGATCTGGCCAACGTGACCCCGGAGCAAGCCTGTGCCCATCCAAACTGGGTGATGGGGCGCAAGATTTCTGTCGACTCGGCAACCATGATGAACAAGGGGCTGGAGGTCATCGAAGCACGCTGGTTGTTTGATGCACCACCAGAAATGATCCAGGTCGTGGTTCATCCGCAAAGCGTGATTCACTCCGCCGTTCAGTACGTTGATGGTTCTGTCCTGGCGCAAATGGGTAACCCTGACATGCGGACACCCATTGCTTATGCGATGGCTTGGCCCGAGCGCATCGCTGCCGGGGTCGAGCCGCTGGACCTGTTCAAGATTGCCCGTCTCGATTTTGTGGCGCCGGATTTCGAACGATTCCGTTGTCTGCAACTGGCTTATGACGTGCTGCGAGAGGGAGGCACAGCGCCTGCCATCCTCAATGCCGCCAATGAAGTGGCGGTCGCGGCCTTCCTCGATGGAGCTTTGCCGTTCCTGGGTATTGCGCAGCTTGATGAAGCAGTTCTGCAAGCCTTGCCGGCTGGCCCGGAGGGCAGTCTGGCTGACGTCCTGGCGGCTGATGCCGAGGCCCGTCAGTTGGCGCACAAAATGGTTCGGGAACGTAGTTTCGCGTGAACAACGTTCCATTTTACCTCGCTGCCTTTCTGGTAGTCCTCGGCGTCCTGATTGTTTTTCATGAATTGGGGCACTATCTGGCGGCACGGCTGTGTGGCGTCAAGGTGCTCCGGTTTTCGGTCGGCTTCGGGCGCATGCTGTTGAAAAAGCGGCTGGGAAAAGATCAGACCGAATGGGCGATCAGCATTTTTCCGCTGGGTGGCTACGTGAAAATGCTCGACGAGCGCGAGGGTCCGGTCGCGGAAGAAGAAATCCATCGCGCCTTCAATCGCCAGGGGGTAGGCAAGCGCAGCATCATCGTTGCGGCCGGGCCGCTGGCCAATTTTGCGCTGGCAATCCTGATCTATTGGGCTGTATTCATGCATGGCAGCGAGGAATTGCTGCCTGTGCTTGGCGCGCCATCCGTTGGTACGCCTGCTGCCATGGCTGCGATCGGGAACGGCGAGCAGGTCAGGACGGTTGATGGGCAGCCGGTGGCTACCTGGAATGACCTGCGCTGGATGCTATTGCAAAAGGCGGTTGATCAGGAAAGCGTAGCGCTTGAAGTGGTCAACGAACGCGACGAAATAGCTGTCCGCCATCTTTATCTGGCTGCTGCAGGGGAACAAGGCTGGGAAGGTGATGCACTGGAGCGCCTGGGAGTCCGCTTCTATCGGCCGGATTTGCCGGCTGTAATAGGCAAAGTTGTCGCCAATGGCATCGCCGACCGGGTTGGTTTGTTACCCGGCGACCGGGTATTGTCTATTGCTGGAAAGGATGTTTCCTCCTGGTATGACTTGGTCGCGATCATTCGCGACTCGGCGACAAAATCCATCCGTCTCGAAGTTGAGCGTCAGGGTGAGGTAGTTGCGGTCGACTTGGTACCAGAGGCGATTTTGGAGCGTGGTCAGACGGTCGGGAAGATCGGCGTGGCGGTTGCCGAAGGCCCGAAACCTCGTCGAGAGGTGAAGGCCTTCATCAGCTACGGGGTTGCTGAGGCCGCAGGCAGGGCGCTTGACGAAACCTGGGACAAGTCGATATTCAGCCTGGTCATGATGGGCAAGATGCTGACTGGCGAAGTTTCATGGAAAAATCTATCAGGGCCGGTGACCATTGCTGACTACGCAGGCCAGTCAGCGCGTCTTGGACTGGATTATTATCTCAAGTTCATGGCACTGGTCAGTATTAGCTTGGGGGTGTTGAATCTGCTGCCCATACCGGTGCTGGATGGTGGCCATTTGTTGTATCATGTGCTCGAAGTCGTCATGCGTAGGCCGCTTTCAGAGCGAGCCATGGAAATTGGGCAGCAAGTTGGTATGTCCATTCTGTTCGCCTTGATGGCTTTCGCCTTTTTTAATGACTTGACCCGCCTGTTTAACGGCTGAACGATGAAAAAATCCCTGTTGTCCATCCTGATTGCTGGCCTGTTTTCGACACCTGCGCTGGCTTTCGAACCTTTTGCAGTGAAGGACATCCGGGTCGAAGGTATTCAACGCACCGAAGCGGGTACGGTTTTTGGCTATTTGCCGGTCAAGGTTGGCGAAACGCTGACTGACGAAAAGGCGGCGCAGTCGATCAAGGCATTATTTGCCACTGGCTTCTTCAAGGATGTGCGGATCGAGGTTGAGAAGGATGTCATGGTGGTTGTCGTCCAGGAGCGGCCGGCAATTGCGACAATCAATTTTGTAGGCCTCAAGGAGTTTGACAAGGATGTCATCGTCAAGGCGCTCAAGGAAACGGGTATTGCTGACGGGCGCATCTTCGATCGGGCTCTGCTGGAAAAGGCCGAGCAGGAACTCAAGCGCCAGTATCTGACGCGTGGCAAGTATGCAGCCAATATCACGACGACCGTGACCCCTCTAGAGCGGAATCGTGTTGGCATCAATTTTAATATCGAAGAAGGTGTTGCAGCCAAGATCAAGCAGATTAATTTGGTTGGTGCCAAGTCCTTCTCCGAAAAACAGTTGCTCAGTCAGTTTGAGTTGACGACGCCTGGTTTGTTGACCTGGTATACCAAGAACGATCAGTATTCACGGCAGAAATTGTCAGCTGACTTGGAAAAGCTGAAGTCCTTCTACATGAATCAGGGCTATCTGGAATTTACTGTCGAGTCGACGCAGGTTTCAATTTCTCCGGACAAGCAGGACGTGTACATCACCGCCAACATTGTTGAAGGCGAGCGTTTCCAGGTGTCATCTGTGAAAATGGCTGGTGACTTTTCGATTCCTGAAGATGAGTTAAAAAAACTGGTCACCATCAAGCCGGGTGACGTGTTCTCGCGTGAAAAGCTGAATGACACGACCAAGGCCATCAGCGACCGTCTTGGCAAGGAGGGCTATGCCTTCGCCAACGTCAATGCTGCACCCGAAATCGACAAGGACAAGCGTACGGTAGCATTCACTATTTTTGTCGATCCGGGCAAGCGAGTGTATGTCCGTCGCATCAACGTGACAGGCAACACCAAGACGCGCGATGAGGTCATTCGCCGTGAAATGCGCCAGATGGAAGGCGGCTGGTACGACGCAGACAAAGTGACGGGCTCCAAGCAGCGGCTCGACCGCTTGGGCTTCTTTGGTGACGTCGCTATCGAGACGCCAGCGGTGCCTAGCACTGCGGATCAGCTAGACGTGAACGTGAATGTGACCGAGAAGCCGACCGGAAACCTGATGCTGGGTCTTGGTACCTCCAGTACAGACAAGATCATCCTGTCCGGTTCGATTGCACAAAACAACTTCATGGGTAGCGGTAACAATGTGGCGATTCAGGTCAATTCTGCCAAGACCTACCGCACCTATGTGTTTTCCTACACCAATCCGTATTTCACTCAGGATGGTGTTAGCCAGGGTTTCGATCTCTATCAGCGAACAGTTAACACAACGACTACGGCGATTGCTGCCTACAGCTCGTCGTCTTATGGCGGCGGCCTTCGTTTCGGCTTTCCGATCGGCGAAAAGGAATCGTTGGGCTTTGGCTTGGGTGTCGATTCGACTACGATCTCGACCTATGACACCAGTCCGAGTTATTACAAGGATTATGTCAGCAAATTCGGCGCGACCAATCTCTCCATTCCACTCACCCTGAGTTGGTCCAGCGATGGCAAGGATAGCTACTTCTTCCCAACGCGCGGGACTTTCCAAAAGGCATCGCTTGAAGTTGCGCTGCCAGGCGGCGATCTGACCTACTACCGCGCCAGCTACCAGTTGCAGCATTTCGTTCCGCTCTCTTCAAGGTTTACTTTGATGCTGAATGGCGAAGTGGGTTATGCCGAGGGATATGGTGATTCCGGCCTGCCTTTCTTCAAGAACTTTTATGCGGGCGGTATTGGGTCCGTTCGCGGCTTCAAGGCTTCAAGTCTTGGCCCGATTACCCGGGATGTCAGCACCGGTACTGATTACCGTATCGGCGGAAATCGCCGTGTAATCGGCAATGCCGAGTTGCTGTGGGGTATCCCCGGTATGGAAAAGAGCTTCCGCATGGGATGGTTCTTTGATGCCGGCCAGGTTTATGGGAATGATTCCGCTCAGTCTTCCAGTGGCCTTCGTTACTCGACAGGGTTGTCGGCTTCGTGGATTTCTCCGATTGGTCCGCTAAAATTCAGCTTCGGTCGGCCGCTTAACAAGCAAGAATCCGATAAATCCGAATCGTTCCAGTTCCAGATGGGCACCACGTTTTAATTCAGGAGTGTCAAGTTGAAAATCAAGTCTGTAGTTCTCGCATCCTTAATGTCTGCATTGTTCGTCACCGGTGCGGTCGCTTCTGAGTTGAAGGTTGGTTACGTCAACACGCAGCGTATTTTCCGTGATGCGCCGGCTGCCCAGAAGGCTGCCAAGAAGCTGGAAGGCGAATTTGCCAAGCGCGATCAGGATCTTCAGCGCATGGCCAAGCAGTTGCAGGGTCTCCAGGAGAATCTGGAAAAGAACTCCGTGACCATGGCGGAAAGTGAACGCCGGACCAAAGAAAAGGAATTCGGCGAAATTTCCCGTGAATTTCAGCGTCGCCAGCGCGAGTTTCGCGAAGACCTGAATCTCCGCCAGAACGAAGAAAACGCGGCGGTCATCGAGAAGGCCAACAAGGCGATCAAGCAGATTGCCGAAAACGAGAAATATGACCTGATTCTGCAGGATGTTGTTTGGGTCAGTCCCCGCCTGGACATCACAGAACGTGTGATCAAGGCGCTGTCGGAAGGCAAGTAATATGGCTGGTTTGGGTGAGATTTCTTATACTCTTGCCGACATCGCCGCCCAATTGGGCGGCGATGTGCTTGGAGACCAGGAAACGCGCATTTCACGAGTGGCGCCGCTGGTCTCTGCCGCTGCGGGCGAGATTACTTTTCTGGCCAATCCGAAATTCCGGAGTCAGCTAGTGAGCAGCAAGGCATCTGCAGTTATTTTGCGCCCGGATGCTGCTGGCGAGTTTTCAGGGGCACGCATTGTCACTGCTAATCCTTATGCTTACTACGCTCGGGTTACCGCACTGCTGAATCCTCAATCTGTTGGTTTCCACGGGGTTCATGCGAGCGCCGTGCTTGAGTCTGCCATTCCCGCCAGTGTAGCCATTGGCCCGAACGTCGTTATCGGCCATGGGGTTAGTTTGGGCGAAAACGTGGTCATTCACACTGGCTGCGTGATTGGCGATGGCGTCTCGATCGGCGGTGGGTCGGTGCTGTATCCCAACGTTGTTGTTTATTACGGATGCCGCATCGGGGACGGGTGCATACTCCATTCCGGCGCTGTGATCGGTGCCGACGGATTTGGCTTTGCGCCGGACGGGCAGTCCTGGGTGAAGATTCCGCAGATTGGCGGAGTGGTGATTGGCAACGATGTCGAAATTGGAGCCAATACGACGGTTGACCGTGGCGCTCTGGAAGACACCGTGATTGGCGATGGTTGCAAGATCGACAATCTGGTTCATGTCGGACACAACTGCCGGATCGGTGCCAACAGTGTGTTGGCCGGATGTACGGGAGTTGCCGGTAGTACAGTATTTGGTGAGCACTGCATTGTCGGCGGTGCCGGCATGATTTCGGGCCACCTCAATATCGTTGGTGACACGACGATTTCCGGTGGTTCGACCGTCATGAAAAGCATTATGAAACCGGGTGTTTATACGAGCGTTCAACCGCTCGATACGCATGAGGACTGGTTGCGCAATGCATCGCATATTCGTCGGCTTGCCAAGCTCGCAGACCGTGTGGCTGAACTTGAGAAAAAACTTAAATAAAATAATGCAAGGGGTTGATTAAATGGATATTCAAGCAATCATGGAGCACCTGCCGCACCGCTACCCGTTCCTGCTGGTCGACCGCGTTGTGGAGATTGAACTGGGCAAGTCCATCCATGCCTACAAGAACGTGACGATCAACGAGCCTTTTTTTATGGGCCATTTTCCGCATCATCCGGTGATGCCGGGGGTGCTGATCATGGAAGCGCTGGCGCAGGCGGCAGGTATTCTGTCGTTCAAGTCGATGTCCGAGAAGCCGTCGGCTGATACGGTTTTTTACTTTGCCGGCATTGATGAAGCGCGTTTCAAGAAGCCGGTATTGCCGGGTGATCAGTTGCATTTGCATGTCGAGATCGAGCGCCACATGCGTGGTGTCTGGAAATTCAAGGGTGAAGCCCGCGTTGATGGCCAATTGGCGGCAGAGGCACGTCTGATGTGCGCCCAGCGGAAGCTGTAAAATGATCCATTCGACTGCCATTGTCGATCCGGGCGCCAAGATCGGCGCCAATGTCGAGATCGGGCCGTATTCGATTATCGGTCCGAACGTCGAGATTGGTGACAACACCGTCGTCGGTCCGCATACCGTGATTCGTGGCCACACTCGCATTGGTCGCGACAACCGGATTTTTCAGTTCTGCTCGCTCGGTGAAGTGCCGCAGGACAAGAAATACGCCGGCGAGCCGACCCGTCTGGAAATCGGCGACCGTAACGTGATCCGCGAGTTCTGTACTTTCAATCTAGGCACGGTTCAGGATGCCGGAGTCACGCGTCTCGGTGACGACAACTGGATCATGGCTTACGTCCATATTGCGCACGATTGCCAAGTCGGCAACAAGGTCACTTTTGCCAACAATGCCTCGCTTGCCGGCCATGTCGTGGTCGATGACTGGGCTATTCTCGGCGGGTTTACCGGTGTTCATCAATTTTGCCGCATCGGTGCGCACGTCATGACTGCCGTCAGCACAGTGATCCTGCAGGATGTTCCGCCTTACCTGATGGCGGCTGGCAATACGGCGACACCTTACGGTATCAACGTCGAAGGCCTGAAGCGTCGCGGTTTTACGGCAGATTCGATCACCTCGCTCAAACGCGCCTACCGCACGCTCTACAAGTCCGGGCTGTTGCTCGAAGAAGCCAAGAGCAAGCTGAACGAGGACGCCAAGACGCAACCGGATCTGCAGCGCCTGGTCGACTTCCTCGAGGTATCCAAGCGAGGCATCATTCGCTGATATGGGCCGCGCCGTACGGATTGCCATGGTGGCAGGAGAGCCTTCCGGGGATCTCCTGGCCAGTCACCTCATCGCCGCCTTGAAAGAGCGTTTGCCGGATGCCGTGTTCTTCGGCATCGGCGGGCCGCGCATGGAATCGCAAGGTTTCGAAGCCTGGTGGCCGATGGAGAAGTTGTCGGTCATGGGCTATGTCGATGCCCTGAAAAACTACCGGGAGATTTCCGGTATTCGCCGCCAGCTTAAAAAGCGCCTGCTTGATATCAAGCCCGATATCTTCATTGGTGTCGATGCGCCGGATTTCAATCTTGGGCTGGAAACCAGCCTCAAGTCGGCTGGCGTCAAGACCATCCATTACGTCAGCCCGTCGATCTGGGCCTGGCGTGGCGGGCGCATTAAAAAGATTGCCCGTGCTGTCCATCGCGTCCTGGCGCTTTTCCCGATGGAGCCGCCGCTCTATGAAAAAGAGCACATTCCGGTGACCTATGTCGGGCATCCTCTGGCTGACATCATTCCCTTGCAAACCAGCAAGCAGGCGGTGCGCGAAAAACTGGAGTTGCCGCGCGATTACCCGATTTTTGGAATGCTCCCAGGGAGCCGTCAGGGCGAATTGGCGATGATGGCCGATACCTTCGTGCAAACCGCGAAATTGATAGTCGAGCGCTTGCCCAACGCAATATTTGTTGTGCCGCTGGCGACCCGTGAGACACGCCTCCAGTTTGAAGCGGCGATTTATCGCCAGCAGGCCGGTGAAGTTCCTTTCCGGTTGCTATTTGGCCACGCCCAGGATGCGCTTGGGGCAGCTGATGTATCGCTGGTGGCGAGCGGAACTGCAACCTTGGAAGCGGCGCTGATCAAGCGGCCGATGGTCATTACCTACAAGATCGCCAAATTTTCCTACTGGCTCATGAAGCGTATGGCTTATCAGCCCTACGTCGGGCTGCCCAACGTGCTGGCCGGGCGTTGTGTTGTGCCGGAAATCCTGCAGGACGAGGCAACGCCGGAAAACCTCGCTGAGGCGCTGCTCAAATTGTATGAAGATAAGGAAAATGCCGCGGCGGTTGAAGAGGCATTTACTGACATTCATTTGCAGCTACGTCAGAACACGGCCGAAAAGGCTGCCAACGCGGTCATTGAATGCCTGAACTGATCGTTCCCGAAGGTCTCGTCTGCGGTATTGACGAGGCCGGGCGTGGTCCGCTGGCCGGTACAGTCGTTGCGGCGGCCGTCATTCTCGATCCTCTGCGACCGATTCCGGGTCTGAACGACTCGAAAAAACTTAGTGAAAAGAAGCGCGATGCGCTCGCCGTCCTGATTCGTGAACGGGCGGTGGCCTGGGCGGTAGCCTCGGCTTCGGTCGAAGAGATCGACCGCCTGAATATTCTGCACGCCACGATGCTGGCCATGCAGCGGGCCGTGGCCGGGTTGGCTGTGCGACCGACCAGCGCCATGGTCGACGGCAATCGCTGTCCAAAACTGGATATTCCCTGCGAAGCGGTGATCAAGGGCGATGGCAAGATCGCGTCGATTGCCGCGGCCTCGATCCTCGCCAAGACGGTGCGTGATGCCGAAATGCTGAGCTTGCACGCGCAATACCCGATGTACGGTTTCGACCGCCACATGGGCTACCCGACGGCAGCTCATTTTCAGGCGCTTGAAGAACACGGTGCTTCGCCGGTGCATCGCCGCAGTTTTGGTCCGGTGGCCAAGCAGCTTTCCCTGCTATGAAGCAGATTCAGTCGCGCGACAACCCGTTTTTCAAGTCGCTCAAGCGGCTGGCCGAGTCCGGGCGCGAGCGGCGGAAAACCGGGCAAACGTTGCTTGATGGCGTGCATCTGGTCGAGGCTTACGAGGCCGCATTCGGGCCGGTGGATACCTTGATCGTTGCCGAATCGGCGCAGGCTGGCGGCGAAGTGGCCGGATTTGTCGAAGGCCGGGAAACGGTCATTTTGGCCGATGCCCTTATGCGTGATCTCGGCCTGGTCGATACGCCGAGCGGCTTGCTGGCGCTGATCAAGACGCCGGGCGCGAATGCCACGGTCAACCGGAAAAAAGACGCAATTTTGATAGATGGGGTGCAGGACCCCGGCAATGTCGGGACATTGCTGCGTACGGCGGCCGCCGCTGGCATCAAGCAGGCATTGCTGTCGCCGGGCTGCGCCTCGGCATGGTCACCTAAGGTTCTGCGCGCCGGGCAGGGCGCCCACTTTGCACTGGCTATTTATGAAGAGGTCGATCTGGGTGGTTTCATGGTCGCCTACGAAGGCACCACGGCGGTGACCTGTCTCGACGATGCCGCGTCGCTTTATACGGCCCGGCTGGACGGGCCGATTGCCTGGGTATTCGGGGCTGAGGGGCAGGGGGTTCGGCCCGAACTGATAGCAGCGGCCGGGCTGCGCATCAAGATTCCGATGCCGGGTGCCGTCGAATCGCTGAATGTGGCTGCTGCTGCTGCCGTTTGCCTGTTCGAGATGGTGCGCCGCCGGGCGATGGTGGCATAGTGTCGGCAAGCAGTGTTTCGCCGGCGAACACCGGATAATCGACGAGCACCAAATCGGATTAGATCATGCCCATATTGCACCGAGCGGATACATGCATGGCGCTTATTCCCCGCTACGTCAGCCGTTTTCGCTGCATTGGCGCCGACTGCGAGGACACCTGCTGCAGTGGCTGGGATATCTCCATCGATCAGAAAACCTTTGTGGCCTATATCGATCCAGCACAAGCCTATCCGCCGGTCCTGAGCAAGCTGTTCAGGAACAAGCTCCGGGTCGAGGCCTCGCCCTCGCGCGAAAAGTACGCCAACACGGTCAATACGCCCGACACCAACGACTGTCCTTTCCTGAACGAGCGTCTGTGCGCCATCCATCGCGATATCGGCGAGGATAAGCTTTCGAACACCTGCTTCAATTTTCCGCGGTTCACGCGCGATATTCTGGGAAGTATCGAACAGAGCCTGACTCTTTCCTGCCCCGAAGCCGCCCGCCAGGCCTTGCTTCAGGCCGACGCCTTCGATTTCGTCGAGGGTGAAATATCGGTTCGCCCGGACACGATCAACCTGATCACTGAAAAATGGGGCGTATCTCTTCATGAAATGAATGAGATCCGTATTTTCTGTTTTCAGTTGATGCGCTTGGAGGGCCTGCAAACCTGGGAAAAACTGGTTGTTCTGGGGGCTTTTTGTCGCGAGCTGGATCGGGTGATCAAGGAAGAAAACCCTCCCTCGGTGCCTGATCTGCTGGGAAATTTTCAATTTGTTCTCGAGAGTGGAGAGGCCGTCAAAATGCTCTCCAGAATTCGAGCGGACCATGATTTTCAGGCAAGACTGTTCCACACCGTGTGGAAATCGAGAAAAGATCAGGCGCGCTCGCCGATGCGCCAGAAGGTGCAGGATGCCATTGCGCAGGCTCTGGGTACTGAGCCGGAAAACACCTTGCCCGAAAACTACCGTCGCGGACTGAAGAATCTGCCTGAGGCGCTGGCCGTAACCCCCTACCTGCTGGATCACTATGTCCTGAACGAGATGTTCCGGGATTTCTTCCCGTTTGGTGCGCAATCGGCCTATCAGAACTACCTGGGAATCGTTTTTCGTTTTGGTACCTTGCGCTTCATGCTGGCAGCCATGAGCACCGATGCCCGGTCCTTGCCGGGCAGGGATAGCCTGATCAAAACGGTCGGCGTTTTCTGCCGGATCTACCAGTACGACAGCCTGGCCGAGCTTTTCAACCAGGCCTTGAAAGAGGTCGGCTGGGACCGGTTGGAAGATGCGTATGGCTTGTTGCCACCCTGAAAGCCGAGGAATAACGTAAAAATGGCGCATCGACTGATGCGCCATTTTTCATGGTGCCGGGTTGGCGGCGGTCAGCGGAGCTTCAGTTCCTGCAATATCGTCGTCGAGATTTCTTCGATCGACTTGGTTGACGAATCCAGCCAGCGGATTCCTTCGCGACGCATCATCTTTTCGGCTTCGGCAATTTCGTAGCGACAATTGGCCAGCGAGGCGTATTTGCTGCCGGCGCGACGTTCTTCGCGGATTTGGGTGAGGCGTTCGGGCTGAATGGTCAGGCCGAACAGCTTGGAGCGATGCTTTTCGAGCGTGCTCGGCAGGTAACCACGGTCGAAGTCTTCTGGAATCAGCGGGAAGTTGGCGGCTTTGAGGCCGAACTGCATGGCCAGATAGAGGGAGGTCGGGGTCTTGCCGCAGCGTGAGACGGCTACCAGAATGACGTCAGCTTCGGCGAGATCGCGGTCGGTGATTCCGTCGTCGTGGGCCAACGTGTAGTTGATTGCCTCAATGCGGTGTTTGTACTCGGAGCTTTCTGCTGAGCCATGCGAGCGGCCGACCGTGTGGTTCGATTTCTTGCCAAGTTCAGCTTCCAACGGGGCCAGGAAGGATTCGAAATAGGACAGGCAGAAGGCGTCGGATTGATGGACGAGGCTGGCCAATTCGGGATTGATCAGCGTCGTGAAAACGATAGGGCGCATGCCGTCCGATTCGCCTTGGGCGTTGATGCGGGCTACCGCCTCCTGGGCTTTCTCGACAGTTTTGAGAAAGGGGATGCGGATCTGCTTGAACTCGATGTCCTCGAACTGGGTCATCAGGCTGTGTCCGAGGGCTTCGACCGTCAGGCCGGTGCCGTCGGACACGAAAAATACGGTGCGTTTGATAGGGGTAGGCATCCCGTGATTTTACCCGCTGTTGCGCAGTCCGGACGCGACGCCGTTGATCGACAGGTGGATGCCCCGCGCCACGCGCTCATCGGTTTCGCCGGCGCGGTGGCGTTTGAGGAGCTCGACTTGCAGGTGGTTGAGCGGGTCCATGTAGGGCGAGCGGAGTTGCAGCGAACGCTTGAGCATGGGGTTGTCGGCGAGGAAATCGTCCTGTTCGAGGATGGCCAGCAGGTGCTTTCTGGTTAGCGCCCATTCCGCCTTGATCTGGCTGAAAATGCGCTCGCGCAGGCCGGTATCGGCGACCAGTTCGGCATATCGCGAGGCGATGGCGAGATCGGTTTTGGCCAGCACCATGTCCATGTTCGAGAGCAGGCTCTGGAAGAAGGGCCAGGATTTGACCATGCGGCGCAGCGTGACGAGGCCTTGCGGATTTGCCGCTAGAAAGCCGTCGACCGCAGCACCGAAGCCGTACCAGCCCGGCAGCATCAGGCGGCATTGCGCCCAGCTGAAGACCCAGGGAATGGCCCGGAGGTCTTCAATGCGCTCCGAGGCCTTGCGCGAAGCCGGGCGGCTGCCGATGTTGAGCATGGCGATTTCGGAAACCACGGTCGATTGGCGGAAATACGTCGTGAAGCCCGGTGTTTCATAGACCAGGCCGCGATAGGCGTTGAAAGCGCGCAGCGAGAGGTCGTCCATCACGGCGTGGAACTGCTCGGCCGGCTCGACCTTGTTTTCATGGTCGGTCAGGCTGGCTTCGAGCGTCGCGGCGAGTAGCACTTCGAGGTTGCGGCGGCCGGTGTCGGCGTTGCCGTATTTGGTCGAAATGACTTCGCCCTGTTCGGTCAGGCGGATCTGGCCGGAAACGGCGCCGGCCGGTTGGGCGAGGATGGCGTGATAGGTCGGGCCACCGCCGCGACCAACCGAGCCGCCGCGACCGTGGAACAGGCGCAGGCGCACGCCGTGCTGCTTGAAGACCTGGGCCAGCTCGATTTCAGCCTTGTAGAGTTCCCAGCCCGAGGTCAGGAAGCCGCCGTCCTTGTTGGAATCGGAGTAGCCGAGCATGACTTCGTGTTCGTCGCCACGGGTGGCGATCAGTTGGCGGTAGGCCGGGATGGCGAAGATGCCGGCCATCGTCGCGGCGCTCTTCTGCAAGTCTTCGATGGTTTCGAAGAGCGGGATGATGTTAACGTCGAGCTTGGGCTTGGCGCCCGGCAGCAGCAGGCCCGATTCCTTGAGGAGCAGGGCGAGTTCGAGCAGATCGGAAACACCGTCGGTCTTCGAGATGATGTAGTTGGGCAGCGCGGCGGCGCCGTAGCGCTGGCGCAGTTCGCGGGCGGCGAAGAAGATGGCCAGTTCGCCCTGGGTTTCTTCCGAATAGCTCAGATAGGGCGAGTAGAGCGGGCGCGGGGTGCTGATTTCCACGGTCAACAGGGAAATTCGCTCATTTTCGGAAAGCGCTTCGTAGTCCGGGCTGCGGCCGGCACCGGCGAGCAGTTCAGCGACGCTGCGGGCGTGGACTTCGGAGTTCTGGCGGAGGTCGATGGGTGCCAGGTGGAAGCCGAAGATCTGGACGCCGCGCATCAGTCGGCGCAGGCGGCCGCCGGCCAGCTTGCCACTGCCGTTCAGTTTGAGCGAATTGGACAGAACCTTGAGGTCGGCGCGCAGAGCGTCCGGCGTGTTGTAGGGTTCGGCGTGGCCGATTTCGTGGCGCACCGGCTCGACGTGGTCGAGGACGCGGGCGGTGGCGGCCAGTCGGGCATAGATGCCGGACAGGGCGCGACGGTAGGGCTCGTCGGCGCGTTGCGGCGAGTGGTCGGTCGAATGCTCGGCCAGCGCCAACAGTTCCGGCGTGACCTGAACGAGCAGGTCGGAGAGCGGCAATTCGCCGCCCAGTTCGTGGATTTCTTCGAGATAGTGATTGAGCGCGGCGGCCGATTGCAGGCGCAGGGCTTCGCGCAGGATTTCTGCGGTGACAAAGGGGTTGCCGTCGCGGTCGCCACCGATCCAGCTGCCGACGCGGAAGAACGGCGGCAGCGCCCAATGCGTGTCTGGATAGCGTTTTTGTAACTGCTGCGTCGCCTGGATGTAGAGGCGCGGCAGTTCGGTGAAGAAGGTTTCCTTGAAATAGGTGATGCCGTTCTTGACCTCGTCGAGCACCTTGAGGCGGACCGGGCGAAGCATGCGCGACTGCCACAGGGTGAGAATGGAGTTGGCGATGCCGAGGTCATTCTCGGCTTCCTCTTCCGGCGTCATCTGCAGACGTTCGCGCTGGTCGAGCAGGCGGGCCAGGTCGCGGTGATTGCGGATCAGGCTCTGGCGCTGGACTTCGGTCGGGTGGGCGGTGAGCACCGGGGCGACGACGGCGTGGGCGAAGAAGTCGGCGATGACTTCCGGCGAGACGGCTGCGGTCGACAGGGAATCCAGGGCAAAAATCAAACTGCCTTCGCGTGGCGGCGAACCGGCCAGATCGTGGGCGCGACGGCGGCGGATGTGGTGCTCGTCCTCGGCGATGTTGGCCAGTTGCAGGAAATAGCTGAAAGCGCGGACGACGGCCTGGGTCGTGTCGCGCGGCAGCGGGTCGAGCAGGGCGGCGAGTTCGTCGCGGGCGGCCGGGTCACCGTCGCGGGCGAAGCGCACGGCGGTCTGGCGGACGCGTTCGACGATGTCGTAGACCGATTCGCCTTCCTGCTCACGGACGGTATCGCCAAGAATGCGGCCGAGCAGGCGGATGTCGTCGCGGAGAGGTTCGTCCTTGTTGGTGTCGGCGGCGCGTTCAGGCATTGGGATTCCCATCATGAATGATCCCCGGACTGGCGGGGATCATTGATTTTCACATTTCGTTGTCCCGCCTGGGCGGGGGCTGCAGCGTGCGGCTTTAGTGCTTGCGTACGAGCAATACCGACGCATCGGCAATTTTAGCCAGTTGTTCGGCTACCGAGCCAAGAATCAGTGTGGCCAGGCCGCGCTGGCCATGGCGGCCGATGACGATGAGGTCTACGCCCAGATCCTTGGCCTTGTCGGAAATGACTTCGGAAATGCGACGGTTGCAGGCTTCCAGCATCAGCGCTTCGGCATCGACGTCGGTGGCCAACACCATGGCATCGTCGAGCAGCTTTTGCCCTCCCTTGATCAGGTTGGCGACGGCGCCATCGACATTGACGGCGTGGGACATGGCGTGGCCATGCAGGTTGAGCACGGTTTCGTCGGCGACGTGGGTGATGTAGAGCTTGGCCTTGCTCGTCCGGGCGATGTGCAGTGCTTCGGCCAGGGCGCCGCGGGAGGTTGAGCTATCGTCGATGGCGACCAGAATCTTCTTGTACATGGGTGTTCTCCTTGAATTTGTTTGATCGGGCGTAACTTAGCAATTCGCCAGGGTTTGCGCTGTTAGGGAAATCCTCAACACGTTTGCTCCGGTCGACTGCATTTTTCGAGCAAATAGGCGATGGACTGGTAATTGATGCCGGTTTCTGCCGTCAGGCCGATTTCGCAAGTGCGGTTGGTAGAGACGCCGCAGGCGCAGTTGCCCGGCAGATCCTTGTGAATGTGGCGCAGGGCATGGCGGTTGAGTTCGGGGACAGCAAAACCACGGTCACCGGCAAAACCGCAGCAGGTGACGCCGGCCGGCTCGATGATCTGCTCGACGCAGGCGGCGAGCAGGGTCTTCAGCTTGGCATCCGAACCGTTCTTGCGCACGCTGCAATTGACGTGCAGGGCGATGGGCCCGGCCTGCTTGTTGATCATCAGGCGCGGTAGCAGCGCATCGACGGCGAATTCATGAAAATCGTAGAGATTGAGGCGGTCGGCAAGATGCTTCTGCATGCGGATGGTGCAGCTACTGGCGTCCATGATCACCGGGTATTTGCCGTTCTGCGAGGCTTTCATGAGTGCTGCTTCGAGGGTGTTCGACATGCCATCGGCCTCCTCGGCCATGCCCTTGCTGGCCAGCATCTGGCCGCAGCACAGGCTGTCGAAACCTTCCGGCAGGATGGGCGCGTAGCCGGCGCGGGTCAGCAGTTCAAGGATGACGTCGCCGAGTTGCTTTTCGCCAGCGATTGATGGGCCGAAGATGCGGCCGCCGCAAGTCGGGAAGTAGACGATCGGGTCGCCTTGCGTGGCGCGTGCCACGGGTGCCTTGCCGGCATGCGGCATGTTCTTCTTCCACGCGCCACCGGAAATGCGGCCGAGGAAGTTGTCGCCAAGGACGCCGGAAACGGCGTGACCGACATTCAGACCAAGGCGCGAGGCATTGGCCAAGGTGGCGAAATGCTCTCCGGTCCAGGCATTGACGGCGCGCGCGGTGTCGCCGAGTCGGCGGCCGCGCAGGCGGCGGGTCAGGTCGCCGGTATCGATGCCGACCGGGCAGGCTGTCGAGCACAGGCCGCAGGCGGCGCAGGTGTCGAGGCCCATGTAGGCGTAGTCCTCGCCGATACTGCCGGCTGGCTCGCCAGCTGCAGCGCGCCGGGCCAGTTCGCGCACGCTGGTGATGCGCTGGCGTGGCGAGAGGGTCAGCCTGTGCGACGGGCAGAGCGGTTCGCAGAAGCCGCATTCGATGCAGCGGTCGACGATGTCTTCGGCGGCCGGCATTGGCTTGAGGTTTTCGAGGTGGGCGTGCGGGTTGTCGTTGAGGATGACGCCGGGGTTGAGGCGGTTCTCCGGGTCGAACAGCGCCTTGATCCGGCGCATCAGGTCGGCCGCTTCCTTGCCCCATTCGAGCTCGACGAAGGGCGCCATGTTGCGGCCGGTGCCGTGCTCGGCCTTGAGCGAGCCGTCGTATTTGTCGACGACCATGTGGCAGAGGTCGTCCATGAAGCGGGCGTAGCGGTCGACTTCGCTGGCATCACCGAAATCCTGGGTGATGACGAAGTGCAGGTTGCCTTCCAGCGCATGGCCGAAAATGATCGCCTCGCGATAGCCGTGATGGCGGAGCAGGGCCTGCAGGTCGAGCGTCGCGTCGGCCAGGTTTTCAATGTGGAAGGCAACGTCCTCGATGAGCACCGTGGTGCCCGTGCGACGCATGGCCCCAACGGCCGGGAAGGTGCCCTTGCGGACTTTCCAGTACATCTCGCAGGTGGCCGGATCGGTAGAGAACACCATCGGCTCGACGGTGGCGACGCCTTCCATCGCGGCATGGACTTGCGAAATTCGCTCATTTATCCCGTCGACCGTGGAAGAGCGGACTTCGATGAGCAGCGCGGCGGCTTCCTCGCCCAGTTTGCGCATGATGGCCGGCAGGCCGGGCTTGTTCTCGACCGAATGCAGGGCCGGGCGGTCGAGCAGTTCGACGGCCGAGACCGGCTGTGGCTTGAGGCGGATGACCGCCTCGCAGGCGGTGCGGATGTCCGGGAAGAAAACCAGCGCCGACGCCTTGAACGGGTCTTCGACGACGGTGTTGTAAGTGATCCGCGAAATGAAGCCGAGCGTGCCTTCCGAGCCGATCATCAGGTGGCTCAGGATGTCGATCGGCTCTTCGTAATCGATCAGTGCGTTGAGACTGTAACCGGTGGTGTTCTTGATCTTGAACTTGTGGCGGATGCGTTCGGCCAGTTTGGTGTTGTTGCGCGTGTCGCGACCCAGTCGCTCGAGTTCGCCGAGGAGGACGGCATGGCTTTTCGAGAAGGCATCGACGCTCAGATGATCCTCAGTGTCGAGGCAACTGCCATCGGCCAGCATGACGCGCATGCCGGCCAGCGTCCGGTAGCTGTTCTGGGCTGTGCCGCAACACATGCCAGAAGCGTTGTTGGCGGCGATGCCACCGATCTTGGCGGCGCCGATGGAAGCCGGATCGGGGCCGATCTTCTTGCCGAACGGGGCGAGTCGGCGGTTAACTTCGCCGCCGACGATGCCGGGGCCAACTTTGACCCTGCTCGCATCGGCGTTCTGTTCATAGGTGGCGAAGCCTTCGCCGATCAAGGCGAGGATGCCATCGGTGATGGCCTGGCCGGAGAGGCTGGTTCCGGCGGCCCGGAAGGTGATGGGGCGGTTGTGTAGCTTGGCGGTCAGCAGCACTTGGCGTGCTTCTGGCTCGTTTTCGATGACGGCGATGACCTCGGGGGTCAGACGGTAGAAGCTGGCGTCGGTGCCGTAGGCCAGGCGACGGAGGTCGTCGGTGATGACCTGGTGTTTGGGCAGCAGTTTGCTGAGGTCTTGGATGAGATCGCTCATGATTTTGTCTCTGATTGTTTTAATTTGCTTAGGTTTCCGCCTTGCTGGCGGGCGTACTTTCTTCTTGCTTCGCCAAGAAGAAAGTAGCCAAAGAAGAAGGCGACCCTGGGTCGGTGCCGGCTGCGCCGGTTCCCTGCGCTACTCGAAACGCCCGCCAGCAAGGCGGAACCCCAT
>NZ_JBASFI010000015.1:0-107495 GCF_049652925.1 Azonexus sp. | reverse complement strand
CACGAGCCTTTTCTTCCGGCGCCGCGTCGATTTCGTCATACTTCTTGGCCGAACCACCAAACTTGGCAGACAGCACCGTCGTGATCGCCGCCGTCAGCGTCGTCTTGCCATGGTCAACGTGACCAATAGTGCCGACATTTACGTGCGGCTTGGTACGCTCGAATTTTTCCTTAGCCATTCCAGTTCCTCAATAATCAAATAAATAAAAAATCCAGAATCCAAGCTAATCGGTGGTGCCCATGGGCAGGATCGAACTGCCGACCTCTCCCTTACCAAGGGAGTGCTCTACCACTGAGCCACATGGGCCTACCTTAAAACTCCAGCCGTACTGCGTTATGGAGCGGGTGAAGGGAATCGAACCCTCGTCTTAAGCTTGGAAGGCTTCAGCTCTACCATTGAGCTACACCCGCTTATTACGCCCGCAACACAGGCTGCTACAGCATTTAATCTGGTGGAGGGGGAAGGATTCGAACCTTCGAAGGCAGAGCCGACAGATTTACAGTCTGTTCCCGTTGACCGCTTGGGTACCCCTCCGGAAGAACCCGGGATTATCCGGACGACCACCAGCCCTGTCAACACCCAAAAACAGAAAAGCCGGCATATAGCCGGCTTTTTCCGCTTTCGAAACTGAAATTACTTCTGGGAGAGTACCCAGGCGACCAGCTTCTTGGCTTCGTCTTCGGTAACGTTGTTCGGCGGCATCGGGATCTGACCCCAGACGCCCTTGCCACCAGCCTTGACCTTGGTGGCCAGCATCGCGGGGGCAGCCTTGTCACCCTTGTATTTTGCAGCGACTTCCTTGTAAGCCGGACCAACCAGCTTTTTGTCGATGGCATGGCAGGACATGCAGTTCTTGGCCTTGGCCAGAGCTTCGTCGGCCTGGGCCTGACCGGCCATTACGATACCAGCGGCGGCCATCACGGCAACATAAACAGCTTTCATTCTCTCGCTCCGTTATTCAGGTTGGTGGATAAATCAGTATTGGATGATAAAACCCTTTTCTATCCCTTGCAAACAGGAAGCTCGGTGTAACCGCATCTCCTGCTCAAGGTAATTAACGCACAGCCTTAGCAACGCGTTGACAGCAAATGCTTATGAAGGTCGCGACGATAAAGCCAACAACGTACCAGCCGAGACGAATAAACCACCGAAAAGGCGATTCTGCAAACGAATAGCGACCGGATCATGCAACCACCGACCCAGATGTACTGCGGCAAGCGCGTATCCGGACATTACAACCATATCCGTCAGACAGAGTGTTGTCGCTATCATCAGGTACTGGGGAATTTGAGGTTCCGCTGGATTGACAAACTGAGGAACCAGCGCGCCGATGAATATGATCGCTTTCGGATTGGTCAGATTGACCAGAACCCCCTGCAGAAATAGCCCTTTGCGACGAACCATCGGCGCATTGGCGTCGACCGGAACGACGGGCGCCCGCCATTTCTGGATACCGAGCCAGAGCAGGTAGGCCGCACCCAAAAACTTGACCAGCAAAAATGCTGTTTCCGAGGCGGCCAATAGCGCGCCGAGGCCAAGCGCAACAATCAGCAAATGGAGCAGAATCGCCGACTGAAGACCAAGAATGGCCGTCAGTGCGGCCCAATAGCCGTGCCGCATGCCGGTGCTCATGCTGATCACCGCGCCCGGCCCTGGGGTCACGGCGATCAGGATGGCCGCCAGCAGGAAACCAAGCCAGACCGCGAGTGTCATTTACGGCGCTGAATCTGCTTGACGTCGCGCACGGCGCCCTTGTCGGCCGAGGTGGCCATCAGGGCATAGGCTTGCAGCGCGGCGGAAACGACGCGTTCGCGATTGACCGGCTGCCAGGCAGCGTCGCCCTTGGCTTCCATCGCAGCGCGACGGCTGGCGAGTTGGTCATCGGCGATAGCCAAGTGAATGCGACGATTCGGGATGTCGATTTCGATGGTGTCACCCTCTTCGACCAGACCAATAGCGCCGCCGTCGGCCGCTTCCGGCGAAGCGTGGCCAATGGAAAGACCGGAGGTGCCGCCAGAGAAACGGCCATCGGTGAGCAGCGCACAGGCTTTACCGAGGCCCATCGACTTGAGATAGGAGGTCGGGTAGAGCATTTCCTGCATGCCGGGGCCGCCCTTCGGGCCTTCGTAGCGGATGACGACGACGTCACCAGCAACGATTTTTTCGCCCAGAATGGCTTCGACCGCAGCATCCTGACTTTCGAAGACGCGAGCCTTGCCGGAGAACTTCCAGATCGACTCATCGACACCAGCCGTTTTGACAATGCAGCCGTCGACCGCTATGTTGCCGTGAAGCACGGCCAGGCCGCCCTCCTGCGAGAAAGCGTTAGCCTTGTTGCGGATACAGCCGTTCGTGCGATCAAGGTCCAGTTCGTTGAAGCGACGGTCCTGCGAGAAGGCAACTTGGGTCGGCACGCCGCCCGGGGCGGCCTTGAAAAACTCGTGCACCTTGACGTCGTGTTCGCGCACCACGTCCCAGCGCTCGATGGCTTCCCCGATATTCTTGATATGGACGGTCGGCACATCGCGCGTGATCAGTCCTGCCCTGTCCAGTTCGCCCAGGATGCCCATGATGCCGCCGGCCCGATGGACATCCTCGATGTGATACTTGTCGGTCATTGGCGCGACCTTGCACAGGCAGGGCACGGCGCGCGAAATGCGGTCGATATCGGCCATCGTGAAGTCGACACCGGCTTCCTGCGCCGTGGCCAGGATGTGCAGCACGGTATTGGTCGAACCGCCCATGGCGACGTCGAGGGTCATGGCGTTTTCGAACGCGGCCTTGGTGGCGATGGAACGCGGCAGGACCGAGGCGTCATCCTGCTCGTAATAGCGCTTGCACAGATCGACGATCAGGCGGCCGGCGCGCAGGAAAAGCTGCTTGCGGTCGGCGTGCGTGGCGACGACGGTGCCGTTGCCGGGCAGGCTGAGGCCGAAAGCTTCGGTCAGGCAGTTCATCGAATTGGCGGTAAACATGCCGGAACAGGAACCGCAGGTCGGGCAGGCGGAGCGCTCGATTTCGTCGAGATCGGACTGGGAAACCGTGTGGTCGGCGGCCTTGACCATGGCATCGACGAGGTCGAGGTGCACGACGTTACCCTGAATCTTGACCTTGCCGGCTTCCATCGGGCCGCCGGAGACAAAGATGACCGGAATGTTGAGGCGCATGGCGGCCATCAGCATGCCCGGGGTGATCTTGTCGCAGTTGGAGATGCAGACCATGGCGTCGGCGCAGTGGGCGTTGACCATGTATTCGACCGAGTCGGCGATCAGGTCGCGACTGGGCAGCGAATACAGCATGCCGCTGTGGCCCATGGCGATACCGTCGTCGATGGCGATGGTGTTGAATTCCTTGGCAACGCCGCCGGCCGCCTCGATCTCGCGCGCGACCAGCTGGCCCATGTCCTTGAGGTGCACGTGGCCCGGGACGAACTGGGTGAAGCTGTTGACCACGGCGATAATCGGCTTGCCGAAGTCGCCGTCCTTCATGCCGGTGGCGCGCCACAGGGAGCGGGCGCCGGCCATGTTGCGGCCGTGGGTGGAGGTGCGTGAACGGTATTGCGGCATGACTCTCTCTCCGTCTGAATCTGGCGCCGACGTCTTGTCATGGCGCGCGAACTATAATCGGCTAATTCTAGCCCACTCTGAACCTTCGATGCTTCTTCACCCGCAGTTCGACCCCGTCGCCTTCTCGGCCGGCCCAATCTCGGTGCGCTGGTACGGTTTGATGTACCTCGTCGCCTTCGTTCAGTTTATTTTGCTCGGCCGCTACCGGATCAAGAGTCGTCCGTCGATTCTTAGCGTCGAGCAGCTCGACGACCTGCTCTTTTACGGGATGCTTGGCGTCATTGTCGGCGGGCGACTTGGGCAGGTGCTGTTCTATGAACCGGCTTACTACCTGAGCAATCCACTGGAAATTTTCGCCGTCTGGAAAGGCGGCATGAGCTTCCATGGTGGCTTTCTCGGCGTGCTCGCCGCTATGGGGCTATGGGCCAACAAACAGCGGATCAACTGGTGGGACATCATGGATTTCGTCGCGCCGCTCGTCCCGCTCGGCCTGGCTGCAGGCCGTCTCGGCAACTTCATCAACGGCGAGCTTTGGGGCCGTGTCGCCGACGCCAGCCTGCCGTGGGCGATGATCTTCCCGCAATCCGGCGACATGCTGCCGCGCCACCCATCGCAGCTCTATCACATTGGTCTCGAAGGCCTCGCCCTCTTTTCAATTTTGTGGCTTTTTTCCGGTCGACCGCAGCAACGCGGTGCGGTGTCCGGTGTTTTCCTGATCGGCTACGGCTGCTTCCGTTTCATCACCGAATTCTTCCGCGAGCCGGATGCCGGCATCTTTGGCCAGTCGTACACGATCAGCATGGGCCAGTGGCTGTCACTGCCGATGGTGCTGGCCGGCATCGTTTTACTGGTGCTCGCCCAGCGCAGGAAATCTCTATAATTATGGATTACGTTATCCACTACACGACAGGAATCGACTCATGACACGTCCGTTCAAGGTTCTCGGCATCCAGCAAATCGCCATCGGCGGCCCTTCCAAGGAAAAACTGCGCACCCTGTGGGTCGAGAAATTCGGCCTGGAAATCACCAGCACCTTCGTCTCCGAGCGCGAGAACGTCGATGAAGACATCTGCGCCATGGGCACCGGCCCGTTCAAGGTCGAAGTGGACCTCATGCAGCCGCTCGACCCGGAGAAGAAGCCGGCCGTGCATGCCACGCCGCTCAACCACGTCGGCCTGTGGATCGACGACCTGCCCAAGGCTGTCGAATGGTTGTCGGCCAACGGCGTACGTTTCGCCCCGGGCGGCATCCGCAAGGGCGCCGCCGGTTTCGACATCACCTTCCTGCACCCAAAGGGTAATGAGGAATTCCCGATCGGCGGCGAAGGCGTGCTGATCGAACTGGTACAGGCGCCGCCGGAAGTCGTCTCGGCCTTCGCCAAGCTGGCCGCCCAATAAACCAAAATGGCTGACATCCCCGAGCACGAACTCGAGGAAACCCGCGCCGCGCTCGCCCCCACGCTGGAGGCGACCGCGGCGATCCTGCCCTGGGTGGCCACACCCAGAAAGGCGCGCTTCGACCCGAAACTCAATGAACGCTGGATTGCCGCCAACAAACGGCTTGCAGCGGCATGGTCGGAGCGCCATGGCGCCGGCGCCGACGATATTCGACCGGCCATTTTCGGGCTGTACACCATCGCCATCGAAACCGTCGACGCCAACTGCCTGCGTCTTGGCGAAGCACTGGCCAGCGCTGCCGACCGTCTTGAAGAAGATACGCTGTCGCCTCGCCTGATTGCCGCCATGAGCGCCGCCATCGAATGCCTGAGCGAAGCCGACGGCCTTGAGCACCCAGCCTTCCCGGAACGCGCCGACCACTTCGCCGGACGCCTAGAGGCATGCGCCAAGGCGACAAAAATCGACGAGCGCTCGGCCGTTCTCGACCAGCTATTCGTTGATGAAGCCAGCGAGCAAATCCAGTTGATGCACGATGCCCTGGCCGCTCTGCCGCCGGATGCCTACGCCCTGACCACGGAAGCGCTCAAGCTGGCCCAACAAGCCGAACTGCTCGAAATCTGGGGCGTCATGCACCTCGCCCGACAGCTATCAGATTGTATCAACCGGAATGCTGCCGACCTCGATAGCGCCGCCGTCCGCATGGAAATCCAAAATCGGCTGGAGGCACTCGGTACCACCATTGCCACGGTCAACCGGTAATTTCGGCCAAAACTGAAATGTCGTCAGATCGCGCCGCAAACGGCGCGCAGGCGTTCGCCGACGGCACGGGCCTGAAGCTTCGCTTCTTTCGCCTCATATTCGACCAGGGCCAGCGTTACCAGATTGGCCACCGCCTGCGCAAACAGCCCGTGCGACGACGTCCACGGTTGGCGCGAGGCGACCTGCTCGAGACAGAGCACCCCCTGCAACTCGCCGCGGATATGGATTGGTGTATCCAGCATGGCCGTCACGCCATGACGGGGCAGATAATCGGCAGCAAACTCGGCGGTCAATGGATGAATGTAGGCATCGTCAGCCGCAATGCTGCTGCCGGCCCGTAATGCCTGAAAGTACAGCGGATACTGGCGGGCATGGATACGCTGGTCTTTGCTGTGGCGCCGGGGTGACAGCTCAAAGAGGTCAAGGCAGAGCAGCTCCTGTTGCTGGTTGTTGAGCGCCCAGATGCTGACGCGCTCGACGCCGGACATCTGCGCCGCCGACTCGGTCAGGATGCTCAGCATCATGTCGAGCGGCGCCTCTTTGAAATAGGCGCCGCGCGACAGGCTGGCAATACCTTCCTGCAACTCCAGCGGCGACATCAAGGTTCTGCCGAATCCCGGATTGACCATGTTTTCCATAAAATTCCGACTGACCCGCCCCGAAGGACAAATATTCAAGTCCGAATTTTAAGAACCCCGGCTAGTTCCGCCCGTGAAATCCTCCACAGCTGACGAAAGTAATAGTCATTTTTTGACCTTACTCAGGACCCGGCGTCGTCTTGAAGATGAAGGCCGCCCGATGGATGTCTGTAATCCACACCAGGCCATCACCGTAATGTCCGGTCTTTGCCACCTCGGTAATCCGCTGAAAAATGGTCTCGGCCACCTCATCCGGGGCAACGATTTCGATGCGCACCTTCGGCGTGTAATCGGTCAATTCATCCTTGATCTTGGTCCGCGCCGGCACATGGCGCGACGGGGCGCTGCAGCCTTCAACCTTGGTTACTGTCATGCCGGGAAATCCGGGCAGCACGACCAACGCATCACGCAAATCCGCCAGTTTGTTGGGGCGAATGACTGCCTTGATTTCTTTCATGCTTCGACCTCTTCATCGTCAAACCAGCGGTAAATGGTGGGCAAGACCAACAGCGTCAGCAGGGTACAGGTAATCAGCCCGCCAATCACCACGATGGCCAGCGGCCGCTGTACCTCGGAGCCCGGCCCGCTGGAAAACAGGAAGGGGATCAGGCCGAGCATGGCCACCGTCGCCGTCATCATGACCGGCCGGAAGCGCAGCGTTGCGCCCTCGACCACCGCGTCGCGCACGCTGCGTCCCTGGTCGCGTAGACCACGGATGTAGGACACCAGCACGACGCCGTTGAGCACGGCGATACCCCACAGCGCAATGAAACCCACCGAGGCCGGCACCGACAGGTATTCGCCGCTGACGAACAGGCCGATGATGCCACCGATGGACGCGAAAGGCAGCACGGTGATGATCAGCGTGGCGAAACGCAGCGAATTGAAGAGCAGGAAGAGCAGGAAGAAAATCGCCGCGATGGTGATCGGGATGATGATCTTCAAGTGCCCCAGCGCCCGCTCCATATTCTGGAACTGACCGCCCCACTCCAGGTAATAGCCGTCCGGCAACTTGATCTGGCCGTCCACCTTCTCCTGCAACTCGGCGACGAAACTGCCGAGGTCGCGGTCCTTGACGTTGACGCCGACGACAATGCGTCGTTTGCCCAGCTCCCGCGAAATCTGCGCCGGGCCGTCCATGACGCTGATTTTGGCCACGTCGGCCAAGCGCGCCTGGGCACCGTTGCGCGAGGTGATCAGGATGTTCGAAATCGCCTCGACGTTGTTGCGAAAACTCTCCGGCAAACGGACAACGCCCGGGAATCGACGTTCGCCCTCGAAAATCTCGGTAGCCACCTTGCCGCCAACCGCTGTCTCCAGCAAATCATTGACGTCCGATACGTTCAAACCAAGCCGGGCAATGGCCTGCCGGTCAATTTCAATGGACAAATACTGCTGCCCGCTGATCCGCTCGATGCGCAAATCCTGCGCCCCCTCCAAGGTCTGGGCGACCTTGCCGATCTGCCCGGCGATCTTCTTCAACTGATCGAGATCGTCGCCAAAGACCTTGACGGCGATATCGGAGCGCACGCCGGTCACCATCTCATCGACGCGGTCGGAAATCGGCTGGGCCATGACGACCTGCACGCCCGGCAAGACCTTCAATTTCTCGCGCATGGCGTCCTGAATGTCCTCCTGCGTCCAGCCGGAAGGCCATTCGCTACGCGGTTTCAGGCTGACGATGGGCGTCGATTCATTCGGCCCCTGCGGGTCGGCCGGCGATTCGCCCCGACCAACGCCAGACACTGCCGATTTGACACCCGGTACCTGCATGACCAGACGCATGGCCTCCATTTCCATCTTGATCGACTCGTCGAGCGAGATGTTGGGCACCCGGTTGATACCCGGCACGACCGAACCTTCCTTCATTTCCGGAATAAAGGCGGTGCCGAGGAAGGGCAGCGTACCTACCGTCAGCACAAAGGCACTGACAGCCAGGATCACCGTCTTGCGCTCGTTGCCCAGCGTCCAGTGCAGCATCTTGAGGTAGCGACGCTTCATGGCGGCGATCAGCTTGGTATCGTGGTCACCATCGTGGGCCGGCGGCTTGAGCAGGTAGGTCGACATCACTGGCGTCAATGTCATCGACAGGACCAGCGAAATGGCCAGCGCGATGGCGATGGTATAGGCCAGCGGCGCGAACATCTTGCCTTCCATGCCCTGCAGGGTCATCAACGGCAGGAAGACGAGAATGATGATGCCAACACCAAAGATGACCGGCGTCGCCACTTCGACCACGGCGCGCAGGATCACCCGCAACTGGCTCTCGCCGCTCTTGGCATGGCGGCCAAGTTGCAGGTAGGCATTTTCGACGACCACCACCGAGCCGTCGACCATCAGACCGATAGCGATGGCCAGGCCGCCGAGCGACATCAGGTTGGCCGAAATGCCCAGCTTGTTCATCGCCATGAAAGTCAGCAACGGCGTCAGCACCAGCGTACCAACGACGATCAGCGAAGAGCGGACATCGCCAAGGAACAGGAAGAGCACGACGACAACCAGCGCGACGCCCTCGAGCAGCACCTTGGTTACGGTCCACAAAGCCGCATCGACCAGCTCCGAGCGGTCGTAATACGGCGCGATCTTCAGGCCGTCAGGCAACATGCCCTTGCGGTTGATCTCCTCAACCCGCGCCTTGACCCGGCTGACCACTTCCTTGGCGTTGCCGCCAGCGATCATCATGACCACGCCGCCGACCGCCTCGGTCGTCCCGTTCTTGATCACCGCGCCCTGACGGACATCGTGGCCGATCTGCACGTCAGCGACATCGCGAACGTACACCGGCACGCCATCCTTCTCCTTGAGGACGATGGCGCGCAGATCTTCCAGATCGCGGACCAGGCCAACACCGCGAATCAAGTACTGCTCGGCAAATTGCGGCAAGACGCCGCCACCGGCATTGGCATTGTTGCGACCGACCGCCTGATATACGTCGGCGACGCTGAGCCCGAAGTGCCGCAGCTTGTCGGGGTTGACCAGCACCTGATACTGCTTGGCGTAGCCGCCCTGCGAATTGATTTCGGCGACCCCCGGAATCGAGCGCAACAAGGGGCGCACCACCCAGTCCTGGGCGACCCGGCGCTTCATCAACTCTTCTACGCTGAGAGTCCGGTCACCGTCATCGGGCCGTTCCAGCGTGTATTGATAAACCTCGCCGAGGCCGGTCGACACCGGCCCAAGCACAGGTGTAATGCCGGCCGGCAAGCGCGAACCGACTTCGAGCAGGCGCTCCATGACCAGCTGGCGGGCGAAATAAACATCGGTCTTGTCGTTGAAAACCAGGGTTATCAGCGACAGGCCGGGCTTGTTCAGCGAGCGCATCTCCTCCAGCCCGGGCAGGCCGGTCATCGCGACCTCAAGCGGCACGGTGGCAAAACGCTCGACCTCTTCCGGCGAACGGCCGGTGGCCTCGGTGGCGATCTGGACCTGGACGTTGGTCACATCGGGGAAGGCATCGACCGACAGCTTGCGTGCTGCGTCGAGTCCGAAGAAGAAAAGGACGGTGGCGATCACCGCGACGATCAGGCGCTGCTTGAGCGCCCCACGGACGAGGGACTCGATCACGATCCCTCCATTTCCTTGCGATTACGCTCGTTGTTCAGGTGAAAAGCGCCATCAACCACAAGTTTTTCTCCACCTTTGAGGCCCGACTGAACGACGCGCACTCCACCCTGCTCGGGGCCCAGCTTGACCTTGGCCAAACGGAAGGCGCCATCGCCCGCGGCGACAAAAACGTGATCCTCGTCATTTTCACGAACAACCGCGCCAGCCGGTATGACCAGCCGCTCGACCGGCTTGGCTTCGATCAGCATCGAAGCCAGCATGGCCGGCTTGAGGCGGCCATCGCGGTTATCCAGTTCGGTACGAACCAGGACCGTACGCGTCTCCGGGTCGATGGTCTGACCGACAAAAATCAGTTTGCCGACCAGCTTTTCATGGCCCAGCGCCGGCACTTCGATGCTCACCGACTGCCCGGTCTTGACCTGGCTGACCTGCTGCTCCGGCACCTGTGCCACGGCCCACAGGCGAGAAAGATCGGCGACGACAAACAGGGAATCAGCCGGTTGCACAACCTGCCCCTGCGCCAACTTGCGTTCAACGACGACGCCATTCAAGGTCGCCACAACCGGCGTCACGGAATTGACCTCGCCCTGCTTGCCCAGGCGATCAATGGCCGCCGGGCTGACGCCCAGCAACTGCAATTGATCGCTGGCCGCCCGCGTCTCAGCCTTCGAAATCTGGTATTCGCTTTCCCGGCGCTGCAGTTCAGCCGCACCGATCACGTCGCCCTCAAACAGAGCCTTGGCGCGTTCTGCATTGCGTCGATTCAGTTCAAGCTGCGCCCGTGCCTTGAGATAAGCCAGTTGCTGGCTGGACAACTCACTGCTGTTCAACCTGGCGAGAATTTCGCCCTTTTTGACACTCTGGCCCAGCAGGGCGTCGATATCGGTGACCCGGCCCGTTACCGTGGCACCAATACGGGCCAGACGTTGCTCGTCAAAATCGATACGCCCGCTGACGCGCAGCGTTTCGGCCACAGGCTGAGTACTGACATCGCTCAATTTGAGCTGACCGAGCAGTTCCGGCGAAGGTGTCACGCTCAAGGGATCGCGCACCTGCTGCGCGGCCGATTTGTCATTCTCCTGATTGCAGCCGGCCAGTGTTGCCACGGTCAACAGCAAAAATAGGGCTTTTTTCATTATTCTTTTCCTCCGGGGATTGCCCGTAGTCGTTCAATTTCTACCCAGGCCGAAGCCAGTTCGTAACGTGCAGTAATCAATTCGGCGCGTGCGGCGCGGAAAACCCGCTGCGCATCGAGCACTTCGAGAAAACCACGTTCGCCAAAACGATAGGCCGCTTCCGCCACTTTCACGGCCGCTTCGGCCTGCATGAGAATGCCGGACTCGAGCGCGACAACCTGCGCCTGGGCAATTTCATATTGCTGGAAGGCGATTTCAAGCTGCTGAGCCAGCGAAAATTCCTGCGCGGCCAATTCATGGCGGGCCCGCGACAACTGCGCCGAGGCTTCGCCAACCGGGCCGCTACGGCGATCCCACAAAGGAATAGATACGACTACACCAAGCTTGTTGGCGCGAGTATCGGGATCCTCTTCAATGCCGGCTTTCAGCGCCACATTGGGCCAGCGCTGGCGGCGTTCGAGATCAAGCAGATGCTGGGCGCGCACCATTTCGGAGCGTGCACGCGCCAAATCCGGGCTGGTTTCGGCCAATTGCTTGCGCAAACCATCCAGCGGGGGCAATTCCGGCACATCCCGCAAGCGGCCGCTCAGAGTAAAGTCGGCGGGCAAGGCGCCGCCTACACTCTGGCGCAATTGCGAGCGCGCCTGCTCACCGCGAAAACCGGCCGCCTGGGCGGTTTTCTGAACATTGAGCAACTCGGCATCGGCCTTTATCAACTCGAAGCGCGGGGCTTCGCCGGTCTCCACCCGCAGCGCGATACGCGAGCGCACACTCTCCATGGCCGCCAGATCTTCACGCGTATTGCTCAGTTCAACATCACGCCGCAAGACCTCGAAATAACGCAGGCGCAGGCGGGCCAGCGTATCGGCTTCAAAGGCCCTGACCGCTGCCGTCGTCGACTCCAGCCCGGCCTCTGCCGCACCAATCCGGGCCGACCGCCGCCACGGCATATCGAGCGGCTGGGTCAGCGTAACGCTACGTGCGTCGCCGGTATTGCCGCCGACGCCGCGGCTGCGCGACGTCCCGCCGAGATATTCGAGCTCGGGGTTGGGAAAGGCGCCGGCGCTATCCACCGCATAGCGCGCCGCCGTAATCTGGTCGCGCGCCGACAGCACGGCACGACTGGACGACAGCGCCAGCGCCTCGAGTTTCGGCAGATCGAATTCGGGCTGGGCGAAAGCTAGCGTCGCGCCCATGCCCAAAGCGAAAGTCAGTATTTTTGTGCAATGCATCATAAAATTTACTTAGCAAACCGCGTGCCATTGGCTGGCTACGGTCAACGGCCTCCCAGGGCAGCAATACGTTCTTCAAGCGGCGGATGCGTCGAGAACAAGGCCATCCAGCTCCTACCGCCAGCAATGCCCGAGGCCGCCATGTTCTGTGGCAATGGCTCGGTGTGCAGGTTGCCCAGGCGGCGCAGCGCGTTTTGCATCGGGACCGGCGAGCCCATCAGGCCGGATGCCCCTGCATCGGCGCGGAATTCACGCTGACGCGAGAACCAGGCGACGATGATGCTGGCGAGCAGACCGAAGACGATTTCGCAGACGATGCTAGTCACCCAGTAGCCGATGCCTGGCCCGGTGTTTTCGTTGTCGCCACGGCGCAGGAAACCATCAACCAGGTAGCCGACGATGCGCGACAGGAAGACGACGAAAGTATTCACCACGCCCTGGATCAGCGTCATCGTCACCATGTCGCCGTTGGCGATGTGGGCGACTTCGTGGGCCAGTACCGCTTCGGCTTCGTCACGCGTCATGCCCTGCAACAGGCCGGTCGAGACGGCAACCAGCGAACTGTTCTTGCTGGCACCAGTGGCGAACGCATTGGGCTCGCCGTCGTAGATGGCGACTTCCGGCATCGGCAGGTTGGCACGCTTGGCCAGCTTGGCGACGGTGTCGACCAGCCACATCTCGGTCGACGAACTCGGTGCCTCAATGACCCGGGCGCCTGTGCTCCACTTGGCCATGGTCTTCGACATGAGCAAGGAAATGAAGGCACCACCGAAGCCGATCACTGCGGCGAAGACAAACAGCATGCCGACATTGAGACCGTTGGCGGTCAGGAATTTGTTGACGCCAAGCAGACTGGTCGCCACGCTGAGGACCAGCATGACGGCGAGGTTGGTGGCGAGAAAAAGGACAACTCGTTTCATGATCAACTCCTCGAAAGAGAAACAGGCGGATGTTATTGCATTGCAACAAACCAAAAAATGGGAGCAAAATGGAAATACTCTTCGTTTTTTTCTGCAGAACTCATGACGCCCCTTAACTATAAACATCTTCATTATTTCTGGGTCGTCGCCCAGGAAGGCAGCATTACCCGGGCGGCGGAACGCCTGGGCGTGGCCGTCCAGACGATCAGTGGCCAGCTTTCGTTGCTGGAAAGACAACTGGGCAAAGCCTTGTTCAACAGCCAGGGCCGCGGCCTGGTGCTGAGCGAGGCCGGGCGCGTGGCGCAGGGCTACGCCGACCAGATTTTCCAGCTCGGTGAGGCGCTGACCGAGGCCGTCGAGAACAGCGGTAGCGAGTCCACACTTCGTCTGCGCGCCGGTATTTCCGATGGCATTCCCAAACTTCTGGCTTACCGCCTACTTTCTACAGTGACCAGCATGCCGGCCGATGTCCGGCTGATTTGCGACGAAGGCGAATTCGATACCTTGCTCGCCGACCTCGCCCTGCACCGACTCGATGTCGTGCTGACCGACCGGGCGGCCCCGGTCAGCGCCAATCTCAAAGTATTCAGTACGCCGCTCGGTGATTTCGCCACTGGACTGTTCGCGACGCAGGGGCTGGCCGAGCAATACCGACAGAATTTCCCGAAAAGTCTGGACGGCGCGCCGCTGCTCCTGCCTACCCGCCACAATGCGCTGCGGGGCCGCATCGACCGCTGGCTGGAAAATACGAACATCCATCCGAAAATCGTTGGCGAATTCGAAGATAGCGCCTTGCTGACGACCTTCGGACGTGGCGGCTTGGGCATTTTCCCGGCCCCGCTGGCGCTCGCCGAGCAAGTCGCCAGCCAGTTGCAAGCCGTACCACTCGGCGCCATGAGCGGCGTCAGCGAGCACATCTTTGCCATTTCCAACGAGCGCCGCATCCGCCACCCGGCCGTCGAGGCGCTTTGCGCCGCCGCGCCACAAGTCGTGATTGAGCCAAGGGTATAATTTCCACCCCCAACGCAAAACAAAGTCCAAAACCAATGTCGCTGTTCCGCAAGACCACCCTTCTCGCCCTTAGTTTCGCTTTCGCCGCCCAGGCGATAGCCCAGCAATTGCCCGTTCCCCCGTCTCTGGCCGCCAAATCCTGGCTGCTGCTGGAAATGGGCTCGAATCAGGTGTTGACCGCAGAAAAATCCGACGAGCGCCTGGAGCCCGCCTCGCTGACCAAACTCATGACGGCTTACCTGACCTTCGCCGCCCTGCACAAGAAAACCCTGGCCCTCAGTCAGCCGCTGCCAGTCTCCGAAAAAGCCTGGCGCACTGGCGGTTCCAAGATGTTCGTCCGCGTCGACACGCAAGTACCGGTGGAAGACCTGATCAAGGGAATGATCGTCCAGTCCGGTAACGACGCCTGCGTCACGCTGGCCGAAGGCATTGCCGGTAGCGAAGAAAACTTCGCGCAGATGATGAACCGCGAGGCGCAACGGCTGGGCATGAATGCCTCGAGCTTCCGCAACTCAACCGGCCTGCCCGATCCTGAGCACTACACCACGGCGCGCGACCTGTCCCTGCTCGCCTCCGCACTGATACGAGACTTCCCCGAGGAATACAAGAAGTATTACTCGATGAAGGAATACACCTACAACGGCATCACCCAGCCCAACCGCAACCGCCTGCTTTACATCGACCCCACGGTCGATGGCGTCAAGACCGGCCATACAGAAGCTGCTGGCTATTGCCTGATTTCCTCCGCCCTGCGCGACAAGCGCCGCCTGCTCTCCGTCGTCCTCGGCACTGTCTCGGACAGCGCCCGGGCCAGCGAGTCGCAGAAACTGCTCAACTGGGGCTACATCTCCTACGATTCCGTGACGCTTTACGCCAAGGATCAGGCGGTTGCCACGCTGCGCGCCTGGAAGGGCGCCCAGAGCGAGGTCAAGGCCGGCTTTGCCAATGACCTGTCGATAGCCGTGCCCAAGGGTTACGCCGACAAGGTGAAAAGTGATTTCGTCGCCGAGCCACGCCTGATCGCTCCGATCGAGATCGGCCAGAAACTTGGCGTGCTGAAAGTCAGCATCGACGGCAAGGTTTACGGTGAATATCCAGTCGTCGCTCTTGAAAATGTGCCACTTGGCAACATCTTCATTCGTATCCTCGACACCATTCGACTCTGGTTCAACTAAACCCATGACGCCCTACGTCGCCGATCCCGTTTACCTGAACGGCCAGTTCAAGCCGCTGGCCGAAGCGGGCATTTCGCCGCTCGACCGCGGCTTTCTGTACGGCGACGGCGTCTATGAGGTGATCCCGGTCTATTCGCGCCGGGTGTTCCGTGTCGATGAACATCTGAAACGCCTGCAGGCGACGCTGGATGGCATCAAGCTGGCCAATCCGCTGACGGCTGACGGATGGAAAAAAGTGGTGTTCAAGCTGATCGAAACCGCCCCCTGGGACGACCAGTCGATCTACCTGCAAGTAACGCGTGGAGCCGATGACAAGCGCGACCACGCTTTTCCGCCGGCCAGCGTGCCGCCGACCGCTTTTGCCTTTTCTTCGCCGCTGGTCACAACGCCGGCCGACATCCGTGCCAAGGGCGTCGCGGCGATCACTGTGCCCGACCTGCGCTGGTCGCGCTGTGACCTCAAGGTCATCTCGCTGCTCGCCAACGTGCTGGCCCGCCAGCAGGCCGTTGAGCAAGGCTGCGCTGAAGCGCTGCTGATTCGCGACGGCTTCATGAAGGAAGGCGCGGCATCGAACATCTTCATCGTCAAGGACGGCGTGCTCTGCGCCCCGCCCAAGACGCAGCTGATGCTGCCGGGAATTACCTACGACGTGATACTCGAATTGGCCGAGTTCCACGGTCAACCGGTAAAAATCGCCGAAATTGAAGAAACTGAACTTCGTGCCGCCGACGAGGTCTGGATGACCTCATCGACAAAAGAAATCCTGGCAATCACGACGCTCGACGGCCAACCAATCGGCACCGGCCAGCCCGGCCCGCTCGGCGAGCAGATGTGGCAGTGGTACCAGGATTTCAAGAACACCGTAATGCGCAAAGGCTGAAATGGCATCGTACAAGGACACGCTCCTCGAATTCCCCTGTGAATTTCCATTGAAGATCATGGGCAAGGCTGACGACAGCCTGGCTCAGGTCGTCCTCGACATCGTCACCGTGCACGCCCCGGACTTCGACGGTGCCAGCATGGAAATGCGCGCCAGCTCCGGCGGCAACTACGTGAGCCTGACGTGCACCGTGATCGCCACGTCCAAGCCGCAACTCGATGCGCTGTACACCGACCTTAGCGGTCACCCGATGATCAAGGTCGTGCTGTAAGTGCCTCCTGTCGTCAAGCGCCTGGGGCGGGTCGATTACCAACCCACCTTCCAGGCCATGCAGGACTTCACGGCCGGCCGCACCGCCGAAACGCCGGACGAAATCTGGATCGTTGAGCATCCGCCGGTGTACACCCTCGGCCAGGCCGGGAAGCCGGAACACATCCTCAAGGATGTCGGCATTCCCATCGTCAAGATCGACCGTGGCGGCCAGGTCACTTACCACGGCCCGGGCCAGGTCGTGATCTACCTGCTGCTCGACCTCGCCCGCCTGAAAATCAAGGTGCGCGAACTGGTCACCGCCATCGAACAGGCCGTCATCGACCTGCTGGCCAAGCATGGCGTGACCGCCGAACGTCGCACCGGCGCCCCAGGCGTCTACGTCGGCGAGGCCAAGATCGCCGCCCTCGGCCTGCGCATTCGCAACGGCTGCTCGTATCACGGCGTCTCGCTCAACGTGGACATGGATCTTTCCCCCTTCGCCGCGATCAATCCTTGCGGCTACGCCGGGCTGAAAGTCATCCAGACCAAAGACCTGAATATTCCGCTCTCCGCACACGAGGCCGGCGAGCAACTCTCTCAACACTTGCTGCAGCAACTGGATAAACAAAATGGCTGAAAAAGGCGTCAAGCAAAAAGGCGAACTCAAAACCGCACGCATTCCCATCAAGATCGTGCCGGTCGACACCCCGCTGCGCAAACCCGAATGGATTCGCGTCAAGGCCGGCAACAGCGCCGGCCGCTTCGGCGAAATCAAGACCATGCTGCGCGAAAAGAAACTGCACACGGTCTGCGAAGAAGCCACCTGCCCGAACATCGGCGAATGCTTCGGCCGCGGCACGGCGACCTTCATGATCCTCGGCGACATCTGCACGCGGCGCTGCCCGTTCTGTGACGTCGGCCACGGCCAGCCGCTGCCACCCAACCCGGACGAACCGCGCGAACTGGCTGAGTCGGTCGCCGCCCTCAAGCTCAAATATGTCGTGATCACCAGCGTCGACCGCGACGACCTGCGCGACGGTGGTGCCCAGCACTTCGTCGACGTCATCCGCAACACCCGCGAGCTGTCGCCGACCACCACCATCGAAACCCTGGTTCCCGACTTCCGTGGTCGCATGGATGTCGCCCTCGAAGTCCTCGGCGGCGCCCTGCCCGACGTCCTCAACCACAACATGGAAACCGTACCCCGCCTCTACAAGCAGGCCCGCCCCGGCGCCGACTACAAGCACTCGCTGGAATTCCTCAAGCAGTTCAAGGCGCGCTATCCCGACGTCAAAACCAAGTCCGGCCTGATGGTCGGCCTCGGCGAAACCGATGAGGAAATCCTCGAGGTCATGCGCGACCTGCGCGCCCACGACGTCGAGATGCTGACCATCGGCCAGTATCTGGCCCCGTCGGGGCATCACCTGCCCGTCACCCGCTACGTCCATCCCGACATCTTCAAGATGTACGAAGAAGAAGCGAAAAAGATGGGCTTCACCGGCGCCGCCTGTGCGCCGATGGTGCGTTCAAGCTACTGGGCTGACGAGCAGGCGCACAGCGCCGGCGTCGCCTGATTCCGGGCACAGGGAACCAACTTCCACGGTCAACCGGGCTTGCTACGGTCTACCGTAAAAACAGGCCAAAAACAAAATGCCCGGCAGGTGATGCCGGGCATTTTTCATGGCTGAAAGCTTATTGCACGCCGGGCGGTGGCGGCGGAGGAGCGCCCGGAGGCGGTGGCGGGAGACCTGCATCGCTGGAACGTACTGCGCGCGGGTAAGCCATGCTGGCTGGCACCGGCACGCGGTGCCCCTTGCTGTACATGCACTGGATGTAGGCATTGTCATATTGACGCTGCGTGCCGACACCCGAGGCGCGGGCACTATCGGCGCCGGTTGCGCTGCCGAGCAGCAAACCAACGCCTGCGCCGGTCGCCGCGCCACGACCGTCACCACCAATCGCCGCGCCGGCCACCGCACCAACGGCTGCACCGACGGCTGCGCTGGTCACTGCAGATTCCCTGGCAGCCTCGCCGGCGGTCTTGCCGCCAATCTGGATGTGGGCAAACTGCCGGCAATACTGGTCGTCTTCGCGAAAACGCTCAATGCTCTGCCCTGTACCCGGCAAAACCATCACGCTCGGCCCGGTCGGCAACACGGTGCAAGCACCGAGGAATAACGCACCGCCCAGCAGGCTCAATCGCGGGAGAAGTCTCTTCATTTCAACCATCATTCATTTCTCCGGTTGCGGCAGAACCTTCTGCCAGCCGCCAGGACATTCCTTGACGTAAGGGTAATAGCCCTGGGCGCTCTTGCAGAAATACCAGTATTGCTGGCCTGACTCTGGGGCTGCATCCTGCTGCTGTTCGATATAGACCGGAGGCTGCGGAGCCGGCACAACGACCACCTGCGGCGGATAATAGTAAGGCGACGGGTACCACATCGGCCCCCACAACACCGGACCGCCAATGTACACGCCAACACGACCCCGCGGACCATGCGCCGAGGCGCTCGTCGCCATCCCGGCCATCACCACCGCCAACACGACCATCAGAATTTTTGCCGCTTTCATGGGGAACTCCAGCCTTCCTTGACCACAATTACACGATAGTCAATTTTAGGCCGGACGAGCGATTAAATTTGCTACAAGTTGTAAGCGGAATGCCCGGCTAACTCAGTCGTCCCGGGCAATCTCCTCGTCGCGTCTGCGGCGAAGACTCTCCGGCATTTTGAGCGTCGTCCGGTCCCAGCCCTCAAGCGCAAGAATGTCCACCATGCACGCCTCCATCAGCACATGCGCCCGCATTGTCGCCTCGGCGATGGCTTTATGGACCTGGTGATCATTGCCCGGATCGACTTCGCAGGCGTTCTGGTAGCGGTGCAGCTCGCGCAGGCTACGCAACTCCACCGCCACCTGTGCCGGGCAGGCGCACATATAGATCGCGCCTTCCTCGATGATCTGCGACAACTCCTGATCGGTAAATTGCTTTTGCAGAATCATCGTCTGCTCCCTTAGAGCAATTTCAGGCGTTTCGCTGCATCGCGCAGCTCGCCCCGGAAATTCGGATGGGCGATTCCGATCAGCGCTTCGGTCCGCTGCTTGGCCGTCTTGCCGCGCAGTTGGGCAACACCGAATTCAGTGACGACATAGTTGATGTCGTTCTTGCTGGTCGATACGTGGGTACCTGGAGACAGGGTCGGCACGATGCGCGAAATGGTGTCGTCCTTGGCCGTCGACGGCAGCACGATGAAGGCCTTGCCGCCATTCGAGCGGTTGGCGGCACGCACAAAATCGGACTGGCCGCCGGTCCCCGAGTAGGGAATCGGACCGAGGCTTTCCGAACCGCACTGGCCGAGGAAATCGATCTGCATCGTCGCGTTGATGGCGTGCAGGTTGTCGTTCTGCCCAGCCAGATAGGGGTCGTTGGTGAAATCGACCGGGTGCATTTCGAGCGCCGGATTGCGGTGCATGAACTGGTAGAGCTTCTTCGAGCCAAGCGCAAAAGTCGCCAACATCTTGCCGTGGTGGTAGTTCTTCTTGCGATTGGTCACGACACCAGCTTCGACCAGCGACATGATGCCGTCGCCGACCATTTCGGTGTGAATGCCGAGATCGTGCTTGTCGGTCAGCTGCATCACCACCGCGTCTGGAATGCCGCCGTAGCCGATCTGCAGCGTGGCACCATCCGGAATCATCTCGGCGACGTACTTGCCGATGGCTTCCTGGACCGGGCCGATCTTCGGCAGGCCGACTTCGAGAATCGGTTCGTCGCTCTCGCACAGGGCAGCAACCTGCGAAATGTGGATGTGACAGTCGCCATTGGCGAACGGCACGTTCGGATTGACTTCGAGCACGACAACACGCGCCCGGTCGATGGCGGCCATCGTGTAATCAGCAGCCAGCGACAGCGAGAAGAACCCATGCTCGTCCATCGGCGAAGCCATCGTGAACACGACATCGGCCGGCATCAGGCCACGGTTGATCAGTGATGGCATCTCCGAGAAATAGGCCGGTATGAAATCGACCCAGCCATCCTTGCCGCCCGGGCGGGTCGCGCCGCTGTAGAAGTAGGCGGTATGACGGACATGCTCGACAGTCTCCGGATCCAGATAACCAAACTTGCGCACGGCCAGAATCTGCGAAACCTGCACATCGCGAAAATCACGACGCGCCTCTGACAGAGCCGCCAGCAGGCTGGGCGGCTCGCCGACGGCGGTCGGAACGACGATCGTGTCGCCATTCTTGACGACGCGAATGGCATCGGCAGCGGACATGCGTTTTTGTTGATACAGGGCCTGGACGGACATGCGCTATCTCCTGAAATTATTTTGGCAAAACGTTAATCCTCGCATGGTGGTCAGACCGACAAGCTGACCGGGATCAAAACCCCATGCGTATTGCATTGCAGCAATTGAAGCGTGCTTATACCTTGCGATTACTGCCGGCAACCATGCGAATTTCAAACAGGCGGCACTCGAGCGGACCGTTGAACAGCGGCGTCTTGCGGCTCGGCTTGAGCCCGACCAGTTTAGGCAAACGCAGGTCGGCTGTGAAGAAAAAACAATTCCAGCCGGCCCAGTGTTTTTTCAGGGCCGAACCGAGTTCCGGGTAGAAGGCAGCCAGTTCATCCTGCTCGCCAATGCGCTCGCCGTAGGGCGGGTTGGTGACGAGAATGCCGTGATCGGTCAGCGGTTGCGTTTCCAGCAGATCTCCCTGGTCGACCGTGACGATGCCGCCAAAACCGGCTTCCTGCAGGTTGCGTCGGGTGGCACGGACGGCCTTGTCGTCGATGTCGTAACCGCGGATATCCATCGGCTCGGCCGGCTTGACGCGCGCTTCGGCGGCCTGGCGAATGCTCGCCCAGTTGAGCGCCTCAAAATTGCGCAGCATCTCGAAGGCGAAACCGCGATCCAGACCGGGCGCCCGGTCCAGCGCCATCTGCACGGCTTCGAGCAGGAAGGTGCCGCTGCCGCACATCGGGTCAACTAGCGGCGTACCGGGCTGCCAGCCGGTGATCTTGAGAATGCCGGCCGCCAGGTTTTCCTTGAGCGGCGCGTCGACACTGGCCTTGCGGAACCCGCGCTGCCACAGCGGCTGACCGGAAGTGTCGAGGTACAGCGTGCATTCGTTTTCGGACAGGAAAACATGGATGCTGACATCCGGGTTACGCGTCTCGATGTTCGGCCGGTCGCCGCGGTCCTCGCGGAAGCGGTCGCAAACGGCATCCTTGACGCGCAGCGTGACGAAATCGAGCGACTTGAGCGGGCACTTGATGGCCGTCGTCACGACGCGCATGGTGCGCGTCACGTCGAAATGATTCGGCCACAACTGGCGGACGGCCAGCCGGTAGATATCTTCTTCCTTCTGGTACGGCCCCTTGACGATGTGCCAGAGAATGCGGGTGGCCAGTCGGGACTCGAGATTGGCCCGGTAGCAGACCAACCAGTCGCCGGTGAAAAATACGCCACCATGGGTCGTCCGCAGGTCTTCGCCGCCGACGCCACGAAGTTCCTCGAGCAAATGTTCTTCCAGCCCGCGCGGGCAAATTGCGAAATAGGTATTCATGTCAGAAGGGCTTGAGGACGACGAGGAAGAGGACGATCAGCAGGACGATAACCGGCAGTTCGTTATAGAAACGGTACCAGATGTGGGTTTTCTTGTTGCCGCCGCCCTGAAACTGCTTGAGCACCCGGCCGCAATGCCAGTGGTAAACCGCGAGCACGGCGACCAGCGTGGTCTTGGCGTGCAGCCAGCCGCCCGTGAAGCCGTAGCCGAACCACAGCCACAAGCCGGTCAGCACTGCGAATACGCCAAGCGGCGTCATGAATTTGTACAGTTTGCCGGCCATCAAAAGCAGACGGTCGCGCTCGGCGACGCTGTCGGCCGGCACCATGGCCAGGTTTACAAAGATGCGCGGCAGGTAGAACAGGCCGGCAAACCACGAAATGACCATCCAGATATGCAGAGTCTTTACGACGAGCATGCGTTTCTCCTTGAGACTGCATCGGCGATCCCGACATCGATGTTCGGGAAGGCGAGCTTTAGTTTTAATTCTGTTTTCAGGCGCTGGTTGCCAATACGCCGCGATTCACGCATGAAGGACATCTGCACCGGCGACAACGTTCTCGCCGCTTCCTCCCGCGAAATCCGCGGCGGGCGCGGCAAGGCAAAGGCATCGGCGACCCGGTCGAAGTACTCGGCCATCTTCAGGTCGGAATCATCGACGACATTGTAGACGCGGTTGGCGCCGCCATGACGTAGCGCGGCGATACAGGCAGCGGCGAGGTCGTCGGCGTGAATGTGGTTGGTGTAGCCGTCATCGGCCGCGCACAGCGCCGGAAGGGCCTTGTTCAGGCGCTCGACGGGCAGGCGGTCGGCAGCATAGATGCCCGGGGCGCGGAGGATTGAGACCTTGACGCCGGTCTGCTTGCCCCATTGGCGCAGGCAACGTTCGGCATCAACCCGCCGACCGGCTCGGGAACTCTCCGGATTCAGGCGGCGCGTTTCGTCGATCTGCGCCCCGCCACAATCGCCATAAACCCCCGTCGTGCTTACGTAAACCAGACACCGTGGTAGACTTTTGCTCTTGCCCAAGGCGGCCAGCAGGTTGCGGGTACGCGTGTCGTGACGGCCTTCGCCGGGCGGTGGCGCCAGATGCAGAATGCTGTCGGCCAGTCCGGCGATGCGTTGCAGGCTGCCCCGGTCGTCGAGATCGGCCAGCACCGGCCGCGCCCCCGCTTGGCGCCATTCGGCCGCCCGGCTGGCATTGCGCAGCAGGGCATAGACGCGAGCATCAGGGACAATGCGGGAGAGGATGCGGCGGGCAACGTCCCCGCTGCCAACAATCAGGATTTTTTGCACGCCGGCATTGTAGCCGACGACCAAGGGGAAATTATGAGCTACCAGATCACCGTCCAGCCGAGCGGCCGCGCCTTCAGCGCCGAAGCCGGCGAGACCCTGCTTGACGCCGGGCTGCGCCAGGGCCTGATTCTGCCGTACGGCTGCAAGGATGGCGCCTGCGGCGCCTGCAAGGGCAAGGTCGTCAGCGGCACGGTTGACCACGGCAAGTCGCAGCCACACGCCCTGACCGACGATGAAAAGGCCGCCGGCATGACCTTGTTTTGCTGCGCCAGCGCCCAGACCGATCTGGTCATCGAGTGCAAGCAACTGGCTCTGGCCAGCGACATTCCGGTCAAGACCCTGCCTTCGCGCATCGAGAAGCTCGACAAACTGGCGCCGGATGTCATCGAAATGCATCTGCGCCTTCCCGCCAACGAACGTTTTGAGTTTCTCGCCGGGCAGTACATTGACATCCTGCTCAAGGACGGCAAGAAGCGCAGTTACTCGCTGGCCAGTGCGCCGCGTGACGAGAACATGCTGGAACTGCATATCCGCCACGTTCCCGGCGGCCTGTTCACCGAGCAGGTTTTCTCGACCTTGAAGGTCCGCGACATCCTGCGTTTCAACGGCCCGCATGGCAGCTTTTACCTGCGCGAGGATTCGTCCAAGCCGATGATCCTGCTTGCTGGCGGCACCGGCTTTGCTCCGGTCAAGTCGATCGTCGAACACGCCATGGCCAAAAACATCAGCCGGCCGATGTTCATCTACTGGGGCGCCAAGGCACGGGTCGATCTGTACCAGAACGCGCTGCCGGAAAAATGGGCAGCCGAACACGCCAATATCACCTACGTTCCGGTGCTCACCGAGCCGGCGGCTGGCGACGAATGGAGCGGTCGCACCGGCTTCGTGCACCAGGCTGTGCTGGCTGACTTCCCCGATCTTTCCGGCTACCAGGTCTATGCCTGCGGGGCGCCGGTCATGATCGAGGCAGCCAAACGCGACTTCGCGGCACAAGGCATGCCGGAAGAAGAGTTCTTCGCCGACGCTTTCACCTTTTCGACGACTTGAGTCGCCAGGAGCGATTTCAATTTTGGCCAGTTTTTCCGGTTGACCGTAGAAGACGCGAGAATCAACGCTGCCAGGCGCAGCCCTTGAGCACCTGACCGTTCAGATCGACTGAGGCCGTCCACGCAAAAACGCCGTTGGCCTGGACATCATGGCAAATGGTCTTTTCGAGGCGGACGACCAGCTTGGCGTGATCGTTGGCACCGTCGTAGCGGTGGAGGTTTCCTTCGCTTCGGAACTCCGTGTAAGGCAGCACGACCTCCGGCTTGCCGTAGCGCTGCAGGCGGACATGTTCGCCGCCGGCGACCAGCGCCCAGGCCGGATCGTTGCCGGCGGCGCGCCACGATTCCTCTTTGCCGCCCGGCATCTGGCAGCGCCCTTCGACGCGCGCCATGTTGAAGGCCGAAGCCTTCAACGTACCGTTGTCGAGCACGCCGAGCAGTTCGACGTAGAGCCGCTTGCCGGCATCGAGCCCGACGCTGTTGAGCACCCTGGTCACACTGCCATCGGCCGAAACGTCTTCGACATTGGCGTAGCTGCGGTCGCGGCAGGGCGAAAAAATCAGCCGGTCGCCCTGCTTCATCATGAGCCCGTAGGCCATTTTCGGCGCCATATCGACCGGCTTGGCCTCGTCGGCCTGAAGGGCGGCGGAGAGCAACAAAACGGCTAGCGCGGCAAGGGAATGGCGAAAGGTCATGGCGAGGCAGTCCGGTGAAAGGCAATGTCGGCCATTGTCACCCGTCCGCCCGGCAAATCGTTTGATGCAACTGAAAAAGCGCTGACGTTCCCGATGCTCAGGCGAGGCGCCCGAAACGTGTCAGGCGGACATCCACGCTCACCGCCAGCGCGGTCAGCGCCGCCGCCCGCGCCCGCCCCTCGGCGCTGGCCCGGTAAAGATGCGGCGTCATGGCCAGCAGGTCGGCGATCTGCTCGGCGCCGTCGATGGCCAACTGGAAACGTACGATTTCCGTCGACAGGTGGCAAAAACCGGCCGGCACCTGCGTGTCGGCGGCACGCTCAGGCTTGAGCGCGGGATAAATGATTTCGCGCAGCTCGCGCAGATGGTCCGGCCCGGCATCGACCTGCAACAGCACGCCGCCCGGCTTGAGCACGCGGGCAAACTCGCCATAGACCGGGAAACCGAACATGCACAAAACAAGGTCGAGCCTGGTCGGCAGCACCGGCAGATTGGCATTGCTGCCGACCAACCAGTTCGGCCGCCTGTCCTGCTTGGCGGCGGAAAGCACCGCCCATTTCGAGATGTCGAGACCAAGCACGGCCAGCGTTTGTCCTTCACCCGCCGCAGCGGCAAGCTGGCGCAGGTAGTAGCCCTCGCCGCATCCGGCATCGAGGCAACTGATCGTTGCGTTGGCGGGAATGTCGGCCAACGCCACCCGGCTGACCGCCGCGGCAATCGGCTGGTAATGGCCGGCATTGAGGAAACGCCGGCGGGCGGCAACCATTTCCTTGCTGTCGCCCGGGTCGAGCGAACGCTTTTGCTGCACGAGCAGAAGGTTGGCGTACCCCTGGCTGGCAACGTCAAAACTGTGGCCGGTGGCGCAGCGCCAAGCCGAACCGTGGCAATGCAGCGGCGCGCCATCGAGCGGGCAAGCCAGCGCCTGAAAGGGAACGATACTCACGCCTTACTCGCCGAGGTAAGCAGCGCGGACCTTGGGATCATCGAGCAGCATGGCCGACTCACCATTCAGCGTGATTTCGCCGCTTTCCATGACGTAACCGCGCTGGCTCGATTGCAATGCCAGCCGGGCGTTCTGCTCAATGAGCAGAATGGTCATGCCATCGGCGGCGACGGCGCGGACGACTTCAAAAATCTTCTGGACCATGATCGGTGCCAGGCCCATCGACGGTTCGTCGAGCAGCAGCATTTTCGGCCGGCTCATCAAGGCGCGGCCGATGGCCAGCATCTGCTGTTCACCACCGGAGAGCGTGCCGGCCAGCTGGCTTTCACGCTCCTTGAGGCGAGGGAAATAGCCGTAAACCATTTTCAGGTCTTTTTCGACGTCGACCGCAGCATTGTGGATGTAAGCGCCCATGTGCAGGTTTTCCAGCACGGTCAGCCGGGGAAAGACGCCGCGCCCTTCGGGGACCAGCGCGATGCCCTTGCGGATGATGTGGTGCGGGGCGATGCGGGTGATGTCTTCGCCACAGAAATGGACGTCGCCGCCAACCGCATCGAGCACCCGCGAAATCGCCTTGAGCGTGCTCGTCTTGCCGGCGCCGTTGGCCCCGATCAGCGCCACCGTCTCGCCTTCGTTGACGTGAAAGGTGATGCTGCGCACCGCCTGGATGCCGCCGTAGGCGACGTGGAGTCCGGTTACTTCAAGCACCTAGATAAGCCTCGATGACGCGTTGATCTTTTTGCACGACGGCCGGCACATCCTCGATGACCAGCGCGCCGTAGTCGAGCACGGCGACGCGGTCGCAGAGGCCCATGACCAGCTTGACGTCGTGCTCGATGAGCAGGACGGTCGTGCCGTCACGGCGGATGCCGTCGATCAGGTCGCGCAGTTGTTCCGTTTCGGTAGCATTCATGCCGGCGGCCGGCTCGTCGAGGCAGAGCAGCTTGGGTTCGGTGGCCAGTGCGCGGGCGATTTCGAGCCGGCGCTGGTCGCCGTAGGAGAGGTTGCGGGCTAAATCGTCAGCGCGTTCCTCAATCCGGACGTAGTGCAGCAGGTCGATGGCCTTTTGCCGGATTGCCGCTTCTTCAGCCTTGGTCGCAGCGTTCTGGAACATCGCGCCGAGCACGCCGGCCTTCGTCCGCACGTGGCGGCCGACCATGACGTTTTCGAGCGCTGTCATGTTGCCGAACAGTCGGATGTTCTGGAAGGTGCGGGCAATGCCGCGCGCTGCCGCCTTGTCCGGCGCATCGGCGATGAGCGGCGTGCCGTCGAAGGTGAAGCCGCCGCCATCCGGAATGTATAGCCCCGTCATGCAGTTGAAGAAGGTCGTCTTGCCGGCGCCATTCGGGCCGATCAGGCCGTAGATCTCGCCATGATTAATACTCAGCGAGACATCGCGCAGCGCCTTGACGCCGCCGAAGTGCTTGGCGACCGCCTTCGCTTCGAGCAGCAGTTTTGGCAAATTCGCGCTCATTTGCCGGTCTCCTGCAACTCGCGCTGACGTTCCGGCGACGGCCACAGGCCAGCCGGTTTGAAGCGCATGACGAGCACCAGGGCCAGCCCGAAAACCAGCATGCGCAGACTTTCCGGATCGATCAGCATCTTGCCGAAGACGGCCATCTGCAGCGGCCCGACGCCATAGCGCAGGACCTCTGGCAGCACCGTGAGCAGCACGGCGCCGAGGATGACACCGGGAATGTGGCCCATGCCACCCAGCACCACCATGGCGAGAATCATGATCGATTCCAGCAAGGAGAAGCTTTCCGGCGAGACGAAGCCCTGCATGGCCGAGAAAATGCCGCCGGCGACGCCGCCAAAGCTGGCGCCCATGGCAAAGGCGAGCAATTTGAGATTGCGCGTGTTGATGCCGATGGCCTTGGCAGCAATCTCATCTTCCCGGATGGCCTGCCAGGCACGGCCGATGCGCGAATTCTGCAGACGCACATTGATGATGATGACGAGAATGGCCAGCGCGACGAGCAGGAAGTAATACTTCTGCGGTCCACTGAGCGCAAAGCCGAAAATCTGCGTCGTTCCCGAGAACTTGAAGGCGCCGAAACTGACCGGATCGATCAGCGTGATGCCCTGCGGACCGTTGGTGAGATTGAACGGCGCGTTCAGGTTATTCAGGAAGATGCGGACGATTTCGCCAAAACCGAGGGTGACGATGGCCAGATAATCGCCACGCAGCTTGAGCGTCGGCGAGCCGAGCAGCACGCCGGCAAAACAGGCCAGCCCGGCACCAATCGGCAGAATGGCCCAGATTGGCCAGTGCAGCCCGAAGTGAGGACTCGCCAGCAGCGCCCAGGTGTAGGCGCCGACGGCATAGAAGGCGATGTAGCCGAGGTCGAGCAGGCCGGCCAGGCCGACAACGATGTTGAGACCAAGCGCCAGGAAGACGTAAAGGATAGCGAAATCAAGAATGCGCACCCAGGCCTGACCGCCGGTCGCGGCGATAAACGGCAAGGCGACCAGAAACGCGGCGGTCAGGCCGATTCCCACGGTCGACCGGAAAAAACGGCCAAAATTCATGCCCTGTCCCCCGTCTTCTCACCGAACAAGCCGGACGGCTTAAACATCAGCACGACAATGAGCACGACGAAAGCAAAGATGTCCTGATAGTGGCTGCCGAGGAAGCCGCCAGTCAGGTCGCCGATATACCCCGCCCCGAGCGCCTCGATGATGCCGAGCAGGATGCCGCCGAGCATGGCCCCGGCCAGATTGCCGATGCCGCCGAGGACGGCCGCCGTGAAGGCCTTGAGGCCGAGCATGAAGCCCATCTGGTAGTGGGCAATTTCATAATAGGTGCCGACCATGATGCCGGCCACGGCGCCAAGCGCCGAGCCGATGACGAAGGCGGCAGCGATGACGCGATTGATATTGACGCCCATCAGGCTGGCCACCGCCGGGTTCTGCGCCGTAGCGCGCATCGCCATGCCAAGCTTGGTGCGATAGACCAGCAGCAGCAAACCGCCCATGGTCGCCGCCGAAACGACCACGATGATGACCTGGATCATCGTGAAATGCGCCCCCGCCCATTCGAAATTGACCTTGGGCAGCAGCGAAGGGAAAGTCAGGTAGTTCCGCCCCCAGATGATCATCGCCAGATTCTGCAGGACGATGGACATACCGATCGCCGTGATCAGCGGCGTCAGCCGCGGCGCGTTGCGCAAGGGCCGGTAGGCGACGCGTTCGAGCGCCCAGCCGAGCGCCATGCAAACCAGCACCGCCGCCATCATGCCGGCCAGCCCGGCCACCGCCACCGGCATGCCGGCCTTGATCAGCGAACCGGCCACCGTGATGGTGACCAGCGTACCGATCATCACCACCTCGCCATGGGCAAAATTGATCAGCCCCATGATCCCGTAGACCATCGTGTAGCCCAGCGCGACCAGCGCGTAGATGCTGCCCTGGACGAGACCGTTGATGATCTGCTGGAGGAAAATATCCATTTAGTCTTTTTCTTTTTGAACATAAGGAAACGGCACCTTGCGGTGCCGTTTCGGTGCTGCGGATTACACGATTACTTCTTCTCGACCGCCGCCTTGGTCGCATCGGCGGCATTCTTGACCGCCTCGGCGCCCGCCTTGACGGCATCCTTGCCAGCCTCGGTCGCTGCCTTGGCAGCATCCTTGACGTCGCTGACCGCTTCCTTGCCGACCGCCGTCGCGGCACCGGCCACTGCCTTGGCCGCATCCTTCACTTCAGCCACGGCTTCCTTGACTTCAGACTTGGCAGATTCCATCGTGCTACCGCCCAGCGTCTCGACGTATTCGAGCTTGCCACCCGTGTACCTGTAAATGGAAATGGCACCGCCCTTGAGGTCGCCCAGCGCATCGAATTCGATCATCGCCGTCACGCCGTCGTACTTGGTCTGGCCAATGGCCGGCAGGAATTTGGCCGGCTCGACCGAATCGGCCCGCTTCATCGAATCGGCCATGACCATCACGGCATCGTAAACATACGGTGCGTAAAGCTGGATGTCAGCACCGAACTTCTTGCTGAACTTCTCGCGGAACTCCGGACCCTTGGCCAGTTTTTCCAGCGGCATGCCGGGCAGCGAGCAGAACTGGCCTTCGGTGGCCGGGCCGCCCAGCTTCATGAATTCCGGCGTACAGACGCCGTCGCCGCCGAGGAACTTGGCCTTGATGCCGAGTTCCTTCATCTGCTTGGCCATCGGACCGCCCTGCGCATCCATGCCACCAAAGAAGACCATTTCGGCCTTGGTCGACTTGATCTTGGTCAGGATGGCCTTGAAGTCGGTCGCCTTGTCGGTGGTGTATTCGTTGGCCACGACCTTGATGCCGGAAGCTTCGGCCGCCTTCTTGAACTCGTCGGCCAGACCCTGGCCGTAGGCGGTGCGGTCATCGACGATGGCCACGGTCTTGACGCCCTGCTTGACGGCGAACTCGCCGAGGCTCTTGCCTTGCTGGACGTCGTTGGCCATGACGCGGAAAGCCGTGGCGAAGCCCTGTTGCGTGTATTTCGGGTTGGTCGCCGAACCGGAAATCTGCGGGATGCCGGCATCGGCGTAAAGCTTGGAGGCCGGGATGGTGGTGCCCGAATTGAGGTGACCGATGACGCCGTTAACCTTGGCATCGACCAGTTTCTGGGCAACGATGGCGCCCTGTTTCGGGTCGGCAGCGTCGTCTTCGTTGAGCAGTTCGAACTTGACCTTGGCGCCACCAATTTCCATGCCCTTGGCGTTCAGTTCCTCGATGGCCAGCACGGCGCCATTTTCATTGTCCTTCCCGAGGTGCGCCTGAGGGCCGGTCATCGGTGCAACATGGCCGAGCTTGACAACCACTTCCGGCTTGGCGGCCGGCGCGGCGGGCGCAACGATTTTCGGTTCTTCCTTCTGGCCGCAGGCTGACAGGGCAAAAGCAGCAGCAACGGAGAGGGCAACTACGGAAAGCTTGGCTTGCATCGGTGTTTCTCCTGATCTCTGGGGGGGATAAAACGGTATCCTCCGATTGTCCGGAGGCACCTGATTCATGTCAATCATAAGGTGCTATGATAAAAACGTAGTTTTTCCTTTGAGTGCGCTTGATGCCGGCCTTAGCCCGTTTGCGGTTCTACTTCAGCCAGACTGCACGCAAGCTTTTTGCGATGTTGCCGCAGAAGAGCCGCCATAACGTCTATCGCTCCTTCGTGGACTGCGATCCCGAGCCCAACAAGCGCCTGGTCCTGAAAATCGCCGAGACGAAGGAAGAGCTCGAAGCCTGCTTCAAATTGCTGCACGACGCCTATGTCAGCAGCGGCTTCATGACCCCCGACCCATCCGGCATGCGCGTCACGGTCTATCATGCCCTGCCGTCCACAACGACGCTGTGTGCCAAATTCGACGACCAGGTCGTCGGCACCCTGTCGCTGATCCGTGAAAGCGCCATCGGCTTTCCGCTGCAGCGCATTTTCGACCTGACCGGCGTCCGCGAGAAGGAAGGCAATATCGCCGAGGTGTCGGCCCTCGCCGTGCATCCGCGCTTCCGGCGAACGGGAGGAACCATCCTCTTCCCGCTCATGAAGTTCATGTACGAATACTGTACGACCTTCTTCGATACCCGTCATCTGGTCATCGCGGTCAATCCGCGCCATATCGAGATGTACGAGTCGCTGCTTTTCTTCAAGCGGCTGACCGCCAACATCGTCGAGAACTACGACTTCGTCAATGGCGCACCGGCCGTCGGCGCCTCGCTCGACCTCAAGCACGCGCCGGAAATCATGCGCAAGGCCTACGCCGGCAAGGCCAATAACCGGAATCTTTATCACTATTTCGTCGAAACCAAGCTCCCAAACATCCAGATTCCGCACCGGCGCTTCTTCACGACCAACGACCCGGTCCTGACGCCTGACCTGATCGACTACTTCTTCAACAAAAAAACAAATGTCTTCGCCGAGCTGAGCGACCGCAAGAAGGCCCTGCTCCACCTCATCTACGACCTGCCGGAATATCGCAGCGTTCTGCCGCCCCTGCCCGAAAAGGGAACCGCACCGCTCATTCGCCAGCACCGCCGCTTCTCGGTCAAGTGCCCGGCCCGCCTCAACAACGCAACACCGTTGTTTGAAAAGCCGATCAACATCGAAGTCAATGAAGTGTCGCGCTACGGTTTCCGGGCCCGCATCGTCGAGCAAGTCCCGCCTGACGTATGGCTCAACGCCACCGTCCAGCTTGGCCTCAATGAAATCTCCCGACTGACCGTTCAGGTCGTTCAGGAAACCGATGTCGATGACCAGCATTACTGCGGCTTCCGCATCGGCGAACCGGATCTGGTCTGGCGAAAGTTCGTCACGGCGCTCTACGAAGGGCATACCCACACGGATCTCGATCAGGCGACCCGATTCCTCCCGTGACTTCCCCATCGATACCGGACGCACTCCGGCAAGCGCTGCAACAACACTTCCAGCATCGATTTTCCCAGGGCGACTCGACGCGCCTGCAGCATGGCCGCGACGAATCCGTCCATGACCCGATGCTGCCGGGCGGCGTCGTCTTTGCCGAAAACACCCAAGAAATCGCGTTGACCGTGGCACTCTGCGCCGAACACGGCATACCGGTCATTCCCTACGGCGTCGGCAGCTCGGTCGAAGGCCATGTGCTGGCACCGGGCGGCGGCATTTCGCTTGATCTTTCGGGCATGAACGAAATCATTGTCATCCACGCCGAAGATGGCGACGCAACAGTCCAGGCCGGCGTCACGCGCAAACAGATCAACGATGCGTTGAAGGGCACCGGCCTGTTTTTCCCCATCGACCCCGGTGCCGATGCAACGCTCGGCGGCATGGCGGCGACACGCGCCTCGGGCACCAATGCCGTGCGCTACGGCACGATGCGCGACAACGTGATGGCCACGACCACCGTTCTGGCCGACGGCCGCATCATGAAAACCGGCGGCCGCGCCCGCAAGTCGTCAGCCGGCTACGACCTGACCCGGCTGCTCGTCGGCTCGGAAGGCACGCTCGGCATCATGGCCGAACTGACCGTCAAGCTCTACCCAATTCCCGAGGCCATTTCGGCCGCCGTGTGCACCTTTCCGGACATCGATTCGGCCGTCCAGGCGGTCATCCTGACCATCCAGCTCGGCGTCCCGGTAGCCCGCATCGAACTGCTCGACGCCCTGTCGCTGAAGGCCATCAACCTGTTCAGCAAGACCACGCTGGCCGAGGCGCCAACGCTGTTTTTCGAATTTCACGGCAGTGCGGCCTCGGTCGAGGAGCAGGCGCAAACCGTACAGGGCATCGCCGATGACCTCGGCGGCACGCATTTCGAGTGGGCCGCCCGACCGGAAGATCGCAGTCGGCTGTGGCAGGCCCGCCACGACGCCTATTTCGCCTGCCTGCAACTGAAACCCGGCTGCCGCTGCTTCCCGACCGACGTCTGCGTACCGATCTCCCGGCTCGCCGAGTGCATCGCGGCGACCAATGAAGACATCGCCCAGGTCAGCATTCCGATTGCCCTGTTCGGCCACGTCGGCGACGGCAATTTTCACCTCGTCGTACTGGTCGACACCGGCAACGAAAAAGATATGGCGGAAGCGGCGTGGATCAGCCAGCGCGTCGTCGAGCGCGCCATCGCCATGGAAGGCACCTGTACCGGCGAGCACGGCATCGGGCTGGGCAAGCGCAAATACCTGCGACGCGAACATGGCGATGTCGCCGTCGATGTCATGCATTCGATCAAGCAGGCGCTCGACCCGAAAAACATCCTGAATCCCGGAAAAATCCTGCCGCCGGCACTTTGACCATGTCGCCCTACAGTCTCAAACTCAAACTCACGGTTGGCGCCATCGGCACGGCGCTGGTTCTCCTCCTCGTCCAGTTTTTCGGCCAATACTCGGTTCTACGCGAAGATCTCGGCAAACGCATCGAAGCCGAGCAGTTTGCCTTCCTCGGCGAACTGGCCGGCAATATCGACGACAAGCTGCAGGAGCGCCTGCGCGCCCTGACCACGGTATCCAGCACCGTGCCGCAAGACCGGATGACCGACCTCGCGGCCCTCGAACGCCATCTGCGCGAGCGCCCCACCCTGTTGACGCTGTTCGACGACCTCTACATTTTTGACGCCAAGGGCCTGCTGCTCGTCGACTGGCCGATCAAGCCGGGACGACGCAATCTCGACATGAGTAGCCGGGACTACATCCAGAACGTCCAAAAAACGCTCAAGCCGACCATTTCCCAACCCATCCTCGGCAAGGCCACGCAGCAGCCGATCGTCGTCATGGCGGCCCCGGTCCTCAATGCCCGGGGCGAACTCGTTGCCATCTTCGGTGGCGTCCTCAACCTCTACAAGCCCAACCTGATCGGCACGCTGGGAACGCGCAAGATAGGGCAGGCCGGCTATCTCTATCTGGTCAGCAAGGACCGGCTGATCATTGCCCATCCGGATAAGCAGCGGATCATGAAGGAGGTTGCCCCGGTTGGATCCAACCTGGCCCTTGACCGCGCGCTCGCCGGCTTCGAAGGGACTATTGAGGGCACCAACAGCCGCGGGCTGGTCGGCCTGTTCACCTTCAAGCGACTGGCCTCGACGGACTGGATCATTGCCTCGGTCGTTCCCAGCAGCGAGGCCTTCCAGCCCATCCGCAACATCGAGCAGCGGATGGCGACGATTACCATCCTGCTCATGTTGCTCGCCGCCCCGCTGCTCTGGCTCTTCTCGGTACGCATCTCGAGGCCGCTCGGCCAACTGGCTGCCGCCATGCGCCAACGGGCCAGCGCCATGCGTCCGGGGCGAGCCGCCGAACCGGTGGCCGAAATCGGCAGTAGCGAAATCAGTACCGTCGCCGCCGCCTTCAACGAGTTTCTCGGCGCCCGCAACGAGGCGGAACTGGCGCTGGCGGCCAGTGAGGAGCAGCGCTCGAAAATGATGGAAAACCTGGCGACCGCGAAGGAGTCGGCAGAAGCGGCGAACAAGGCGAAGAGCGAATTTCTGGCCAACATGAGCCATGAACTGCGGACGCCGATGAACGGCGTCATCGGCATGATCGAACTGGCCCGGATGAACAGGCTCGATGACGAGACCAAGGAATACCTGAACATTGCCCAGGCATCGGCCAACAGCCTGCTGGCCATCCTCAACGACATTCTCGATGTCTCGAAGATCGAGGCCGGCAAGCTGCACATCGAACATACGCCGTTCGAGTTCGCCCCCCTGGTCAACGACGTCCTCCGCCTGATGACGCCGCAGATCAAGGACAAGGGCCTGAGCAGCGAATGCAATCTGCCGGCCGATTTGCCGCAAACCCTGATCGGCGACCCCCTGCGCATCCGTCAGGTTTTGCTCAACCTGATCGGCAATGCCGTCAAATTCACCCTCACCGGCCGCATCGTGGTCTCCGCGCAGGTCGTCGAAACAGCCGCCAGCGACATGATGCTGGCCGTCGACATCGCCGACACCGGCATCGGCATCCCGGCCGACCGTCTGGAAGCCATCTTCCATGCCTTCGCCCAGGCCGACGGTTCGACCACCCGCAATTTCGGCGGCACCGGCCTTGGCCTGACCATCTCCAGCCAGCTCGTCGACCTGATGGGCGGCCGCCTGACGGTGCAAAGTCAGGAAGGCGTCGGCAGCACCTTCAGCTTCACGCTGCGTCTCGGTTTGCCCGGGTAATCCCGCATAGCCGGAACGTTCGCCGGCCAGCACAATCCAACCTCCATGCAGTCGGCGCCACCACCCCCGGCGCCGGCTGACCGAAACCGCCCACAAGGCGTCAAAACCGGAGACCCCCATGAGCAACCTGGCTCAACCGCCCTTGCCGGACGACCTGTCCGCGTCGATCGACGACAAATACACCCGCCACACCGGCCGCGTCTTCCTGACCGGCACCCAGGCGCTGATTCGCCTGCCCATGCTGCAACGCGAACGCGACCTCGCCGCCGGGCTCAATACCGCCGGCTTCATTTCCGGCTATCGCGGCAGCCCACTCGGCAATCTTGATCTCGGCCTGTGGAAGGCCATGGAACACCTCGCCGAACACCACATCACCTTCCAGCCCGGCCTCAACGAAGATTTGGCGGCGACGGCCGTGTGGGGCAGCCAGCAAGTCAATCTCTTTCCCGGCGCCCTATACGACGGCGTCTTCGGCCTGTGGTACGGCAAAGGGCCGGGCGTGGACCGTTGCGGCGACGTCTTCCGCCACGCCAATGCCGCCGGCAGCTCGAAATTCGGCGGCGTGCTGGTCATCGCCGGCGACGACCATGCGGCCAAATCCTCCACCCTGCCGCACCAGACCGAGCATTTTTTCAAGGCGGTCATGATGCCGGTGCTCTACCCGGCCAACGTCCAGGAATACCTGGATTTCGGGCTGCACGGCTGGGCGATGAGCCGCTATTCGGGCTGCTGGGTCGCCTTCAAGGCACTGGCCGACACGGTCGAGACATCGGCTTCGGTCAGTATCGACGGTTCCACGGTCAACCCGATTTTTCCGCCAAATTTCAAAATGCCGCCGGACGGCCTCAACATCCGCTGGCCCGACCCGCCGCTGGTCCAGGAAGCCCGCCTGCTCAACCACAAGCTCTACGCGGCCCTGGCCTACTGTCGGGCCAATGGGCTGAACAAGCTGATCATCGATTCGCCGACGCCGAAGCTCGGCATCCTGACCGCCGGCAAAAGCTACCTCGATGTCCGCCAGGCCCTCGACGAACTCGGCATCGACGACGCGCTGGCCGGCGAAATCGGCATCCGGCTGTTCAAGGTCGGCATGGTCTGGCCGCTCGAACCGGAAGGCGTCCGCCAATTTGCCGAAGGGCTGGAGGAAATCCTCGTCGTCGAGGAAAAGCGCCAACTGCTCGAATATCAGTTGAAAGAAGAGCTGTACAACTGGAAGGACGACGTTCGCCCGCGCGTCATCGGCAAGTTCGACGAAATCGGCGAGTGGTCCGAAGGCAACTGGCTGCTGCCGGCCACCGGGGAACTGCCGGTCGCCATCATCGCCCGCGTCATTGCCGAACGGATCGGCCGTTTCTTCACCTCGCCGACCATCGCCGCCCGCCTCGCCGTGATCGAAGCCAAGCAGAAAGCGGCGCTGACCCCCATCGTCCTCGCCGAGCGCAAGCCGCATTTCTGCTCGGGCTGCCCACACAACAGCTCGACGCGCGTCCCCGAAGGCTCGCGCGCCGTCGCCGGCATCGGTTGCCACTACATGGTGACGTGGATGGACCGGTCAACCTCAACTTTCACCCACATGGGCGGCGAAGGCGTGCCCTGGGTCGGCCAGGCGCCCTTCACGACTGAAAAACACATCTTCGCCAACCTCGGCGACGGTACCTATTTCCACTCCGGCATCCTCGCCATCCGCCAGTCCATCGCCGCCAAGGTGCCGATCACCTACAAGATTCTCTACAACGACGCCGTGGCGATGACCGGCGGCCAGCCCGTCGACGGCATCCTGAGCGTCGCCCGCATCACGCGCCAGCTCGAAGCCGAGGGCGTCGGCAAGATGGTCATCGTCACCAACGACCCGGCCAAATACGCCGAGATCACCGACCTCGCCCCCAACGTCCCGATCCGCCACCGCGACGAACTCGACACCGTGCAGCGTGAACTGCGCGAAGAACCCGGTGTCACCGTCCTCATCTACGACCAGGTCTGCGCCACCGAAGCCCGGCGCCGGCGCAAACGCGGCAAGATGCCGGCCATTGCCCAGCGCGTCGTCATCAACGAAGCCGTCTGCGAAGGCTGCGGCGACTGCTCGGTGCAATCCAACTGCCTGTCCATCATCCCGGTCGAAACTGCCTTCGGCACCAAGCGCCAGATCGACCAGTCGTCGTGTAACCTGGATTTCTCCTGCGTCAAAGGCTTCTGCCCGAGCTTCGTCACCATCGAAGGCGGCAAACTCAAAAAAGGCAGCAATCCCACGGTCAACCCGGAAAATTGGCCAATTTTGAAATCGCCCAAACTGCCGGCCACGACCCAGCCCTACAACCTCCTCATCACCGGCGTCGGCGGCATGGGCGTCATCACTCTCGGCGCCCTCATCGGCATGGCTGCCCACCTCGACGGCAAGGGCATTTCTACCCTCGACATGACCGGCCTGGCGCAAAAATATGGCGCTGTCTTCTCCCACCTGCGCATCGCCGACCGCCCGGAAGACATCCACGCCGCCCGCATCGCCACCGGCGAAGCCCATGCCGTACTCGGCGGCGACCTCGTCGTCAGCGCCAGCACCGAAGCCCTGTCAAAAATGCTCGAAGGCCGCACGCGCGCCGTCGTCAGCTGCACCGACACGCCAACCGCCGACTTCACGCGCAACCGCGACTGGCACTTCCCGCTGGCCGGCCTCAAGACGCAGCTCAACGAAACCCTCGGCGCCGATCACGTCCAGTTCATCGACGCCCAGCACCTGGCCAACCGACTGATGGGCGACGCCCTCTACGGCAACATGCTGCTCCTCGGCTACGCCTGGCAACTCGGCCTGGTGCCCGTTTCCGCCGCCGCCCTCGACCGCGCCATCGACCTCAACGGCGCCGCCGTCGACGCCAATCGTCAGGCTTTCGAATGGGGCCGACGCGCCGCGACCGACCCGGAGCGCGTCGCCAAAATCGCCGGCCCGCTGACCGGACAGCTCTTGCCGGAACAAACGTTGGACGAACTCATCGCCAGCCGCATGGAACACCTCACGGCCTACCAGAACGCCCACCTGGCCGTCCGTTACGCCAGCCGCGTCGAAACCATCCGCCGCCTTGGCAACGACGCCCTGACCCGCGCCGTCGCCACCCAGTACGCCCGCCTGCTCGCCCCCAAGGACGAGTACGAAGTCGCCCGCCTATACACCGAAGGCAATTTCCTCAAGCAACTCGAAGAGCAATTCGACGGCAACCTCCGCCTCAGTTTCAACCTCGCCCCGCCGCTACTGGCCAAACACGGCCCGGACGGCCGGCCGAAGAAAATCACCTTCGGCCCCTGGCTCCTGCCCGTGCTCAAAGTGCTGGCCAAGGCCCGCAGCTTGCGCGGCAGCTGGCTTGACCCCTTCCGCTTTGGCCCGGAAAAAGCGCTCGACCACAAGCTGCTCGCCGACTACGAAACCGACCTCGATTTAATCGTCCGGCACAGCACCAGTCCGGAACTCGTGGCACTGGCCAACTGGCCAGCCGAAGTGCGCGGATTTGGACCGGTCCGCAGCGAAGCGGCCAAGAAAGCGGCAGGCCGACGGGAGGCGTTGCGGCAGTTCGCTTGAACCACGCCGTACCCACTCGACATTAGATCACCCGCTCCGTATGCTGTTGCCTGAGAATCGATGGCAAAAACGCCATCGACTAAATAACAGGGGGGCAGACTACTGTTTCAGCGGGTCAATAACCGTGTTCTGTCTCCTAATATTCAAAAATTGAGCTAGGCCCCCTCTATACCCGCCTTTAAACCCTGCAACGTTATGTTGCAAAGGAAGCCGAATTAATTCCGCCGTCATTTCATTAATCGGTCTCGTTGTCGGAGCTGTGTTGCAGTTCATGTTCACGCGGCACTTGGACAACAAAAAGCACCAGCGCGATCTCCGAGCAAAGGCATACGCAGATTATTTGCAATGCGTGAGTGAGCACGCCAATCTCGGGCATCAAAAAAACTCAACGGAAGGGCGACAACTTGGCGCCAAGACAGCAGATGCAAAATGCAGAATCTCGCTATACGGTGCCCCTGCTGTCATCTCAGCATTTGCAGCATTTGAACGCTTGGGCGCAGCCATGAATACTCCGGAGCAGTGCGGAGCCTTCACTGAGATGGTAGCGGCCATGCGCCAAGATGCTCTCGGCAGCTCATCGGTAGCCCAAGCAGATCTCGAAGCCGTATTGCTGGGTCTTCGTCGTACAACATAATACTGAGTTCAAACAAAATAAGGGGCCAGGCTCAAATAGCGTTTTGACCCATCTGCTCAGCGTTTTCACCATTCCCACGGGCAACCGGAAATTTCGGCCAAATTTGAAATCGTCGCGGCTGGCAGCTTTCCCGGCAAACCATTCCAACCCGGCGTATTCGGTTCCCCTCGCTCGCTGAGCGCACCGACCGAACTGACCACTCACTCAAGAGAAAAGGCGAGTTCCGCGCTGATCGCATAAAATCGGCGGATGACTTCAACGCCGAAACGACAGTTCGCCCTGCAAGGGGCGGCTGTCATCCTTGTTCTCTCTATCGCCTGGCCCTACTACGGATTTCAGGCCGAAGCCATGCCGTGGCTGGAAACCAGCCTGGCTATCGGCGGCGTTGCCCTGTTTTTTGCCACGGTTTCGCGGCAACCCTGGTGGTGGCGTGTCATGCATGCCAGTTTCATGCCGCTCGTCTGGTACACCCAGGGGCTGGCCATCGACCCGCTCTGGTTCCTGCTTGCCGCCATGTTGCTGCTGATGGTCTTTCGCGGCGCACTGTCGGGGCAGGTGCCGCTTTACCTGTCGAACAAGCAGACGGTCGCCGCCCTGGCCGAGCTGCTCGTCGAACGCGGCCCGAGCCGTTTTCTCGACCTCGGCGCGGGGCTGGGCAGCACTACCGTGCCGCTGGCCGACGCGCTGCCTGACAGCCATTTCACCGGTTATGAAAACGCTCCGCTGACCTGGCTGGTCGGGCGCTTCTTCAGCCTCGGCCGGCCCAACATCCGCTGGCGCTGGGACGATCTGTGGCAGGCCAAGCTGGGTGAGTACGATGTGGTTTATGCCTTTCTCTCGCCGGCGCCGATGCCCCGGCTCTGGGAAAAGGTGAGGGCGGAAATGGCGCCGGGCAGCCTGTTCATCAGCAATAGCTTCCCGGTTCCCGGGGCGACGCCGGATCGCATCATCGACGTGGACTGCACACCGCCTCGTCCGCTCTACTGCTACCAGGTCCAGTAAGCGAGCCGGCCGGCAGATGCGCACGAGAAAGCCCGAAACCCTCGCCCTGACAGCCGCCATGGCCGGCACGCTGATCATTCTGTTCGTCTTTGTCGTCGACCTGACGCTGGTCCGCCACAACGATCTCCAGGTCGGCGAACGCCGCCTGCAACATTTCAGCCTGATGATGGCGGAACACACGGCGCGTACCTTCGAAGCGATCGACGTGCTGCTGCGCGACACCGCCAGCGATCTTTCCGGCCCCCGTCGCGACTGGGAAAAGTGGGAGTCGTCCCGGGGCTGGGAATACATCGCCCAGCGTCACTCGCGCTCGATGCCGCAGCTGCGCGACCTGATCGTCTTCGATCGCCACGGCAACCAGCGTTTCATTTCGACGCACTTCCCGACGCCGCACATCAACGTCCAGGACCGACCGTATTTCGTGGCACTCGAAGATGGCGCCGACGTGTCGACTTTCGGCCCCTATGTCGGCCGCAATTCGGGGCGCTACACTTATGCCATCAGCCGGCGCCTGACGGCTGATGGCGGTGTGTTCTCGGGCGCTGTCTTCGCTGCCATCGAACCCGCCTACCTGCAGGATTTCTGCTGGTCGAACCGGCTGTCCGACGATTTTGAGGCGGTGCTGACCAACGCCCGCGGCGAAATTGTCGCCTCCTGCCGGCCCAGCGATACCAGCCGACAATCGGCCGTCCTCGGCGCCAAGGCGGGGACTGTTCTGTTTGATGGCAAGCTGCGGGACATGGTGCCGACCAACGGTTTGGCCAAGGTCAATGGCCTGCTCGTCTCGGTAGCCGAAGTGCCGGGCTTCTCCGACCTGCGCATCCTGACCGCCATTTCGGAAAAAACGCTGCTCGCCGCCTGGCAAACCCGGCTTTTCGAACTGGCCTCGCTCGGCCTGCTGGTCAGCATCGTGCTCTTCGTCGGGGCCATGCTGGTTCGTCGCCAGGTGCGTGAAATGTCGATCATGACGAACGAGCTGGCTGCCAGCCACGATCATCTCGAGGAGCGCATCCACGAAGCGACGGTCGAACTGGCCGGGCAAAAGGATGCGGCCGAGCGCGCCAATACGGCCAAAAGCCGCTTTCTCGCGGCCGCCAGCCATGACTTGCGGCAACCGCTGCACGCCCTTTCGCTGTTCTCGGCCGATCTGCAGCGCCAGCTCCGCAGCGGCACACCGAGCGAACTGCCGCGGCTGGCCGAACAGATTTCTGCATCGACCACCATGCTCGGCGAATTGCTCGATTCGCTGCTCGACATTTCCCGCCTTGATGTCGCGGGGATCAAGCCGGACTGCCGCCCTTTCCCGCTGCAACCGGTTTTCGAGCGGGTGGCAAATTCTTTCCGACGCGCCGCCACCGACCGCAACATTACGCTGCGTTTCCGGCCCAGCGCGCTGTGGGCAAACACCGATCCGTTGCTGCTCGACCGGATGATCGCCAACCTGGTTTCCAACGCCCTGCGCTACACGATGCCGGGTGGACGGGTTCTCATCGTCGCCCGGCGCCGTGGCGAGCAACTGCTGATCGAAGTGCGCGACAGCGGCATCGGCATCGCCCGGGAACATCAGGCGGCGATCTTTGCCGAGTTCTATCAGGTCGGCAACGTCGCCCGCGAACACAGCAAGGGGCTGGGTCTCGGGCTGTCCATCGTGGACCGGCTGGCTCGGGCGCTGGACATTCAGGTCGCGCTGCGCTCGCGGCTCGGCGAGGGCACCACCTTCTCGCTACGCGTCGCCGGCAGCCCGCCGGGGATTGTCGCCCAGAATCCGGTAAGCCCGGCGCAGGCGGCGGAAAAGGTTCATTGCATCGGCAACTCGGATGACATGGTGGCCTGCGTTGGCCTCCTTAAAGGCTGGGGTTTTGCCGTCAGCGTCGCCGAGCGCAGTGGCAGCGAACGGCCACCGGAAAATGTCGTGCTGATCAGCGATGTCGAACATGCGGCGGCGGTCAGCGCCGAACTGGCGCCCGGCACACCGCTCATCGTTCTGGTCGGCGCCGCCGGCCAGGCTTTGCCACCCGGCGCCCACGCCCTGCCGGCGCCGATTCGGCCGGCCAAGCTGCGGGCGCTACTCAACCAGCTTCAGAAGACGCTTTCGAAGTCGATGCCGTAACGGGCGACAGCGACCAGCGCCTGGGTCCGGCTATTGACGCCGAGCGTCTTGAACACCGCCGTCGCGTGAATCTTGACGGTGCCTTCAGAAAGTCCCAGCTGGTCGGCGATGTCGCGATTTGACATGCCGCGCACCATGAGCGCCAGGACCTGGCCCTGACGATCGGTCAGGCCGATTTCGTCGGGGCGCACGCCCGACTTCGACGGCGGCACCGGCCTCATGTCATCAAGCTGGGAGGCGGCCTGGCCGGTCGGCCGGAAGATGTTGCCGGCCAGCACTTCGCGCACCGCCGAGAGCAGCGCCTCGCCGGAAAACGCCTTGGGGATGAAACCGGAGGCGCCGAGATTGAGCACGCGGGTGATGGTCGGCAAATCGTCGAAGGCCGAGACGACGGCGACCGGCATCGCCGGGTAACGCCGACGCAGGATGTCGAGACCGGCAAAGCCGTCGATCCCCGGCAAGGCCAGATCGAGCAGGACCAGATCAAATTCGCCTTCGTTATCAAGCACATTGAGCGCCGCTTCGAAATCCGCGCTCTCCTGCACCTGCGCTCCCGGCTCAACCTGACCGAGCAGCCGGACCAAGCCTTCGCGAACGAGCGCGTGATCTTCCACCACCAACAGTTTCAACATAGGCCCCCCTTATTCAACAGGGCGCTAATTTATCATTTTGCATAGCCTAAGTGGTTTAAGATGACAAAACACAAGATAAAGGAGACGAAGATGTCCGACAATCAAGTACACGACCCCCTCAATTTCATGCGCAGCATGTGGGGCAACATGGGCTTCTCGCTGCCCGGCATGGTCGCCCCCACTTTCGACGTTGAAGAACTGGACAAGCGCATCAAGGACATGAAGGCGGTCGAAGGCTGGCTGCGCATGAACCTGTCGATGCTGCAGATGACCATTCAGGGCCTCGAAATGCAGCGCACCACGGTCGGCGCTGTTGAAGCCATGGGCAAGATGGCCAAGGACGCTGCCAAGTCGATGACCCCGGAAGCCGCGCCGGAAGCCCCGGTGGCCCCGCCGCCAAATTTCTTCCAGGGCGCGATCCATCCGGAAAACAGCACCATGTCCGACGCCGCCATGTGGCCGTGGCAGATGATGCAGCAAATGCGCGAGCAGATGCAGCAAAGTGCTGAAGCAGCCGCTCAGGCCGCAGCCGAAGAGGCAGCCAAGCCGAAGACCAAACGTCCGGCAGCGAAGAAGTAATCAGAGCCGGGCCAGCCACGCTGCCCACAGCGGCAGCGTGAGCATGGACCCGAGCGTCGTCGCCGAGATGAGCCAGGCGACGCTCTTGCCGTCACCGCCCATGCGCATGGCCAGAATGTAGGCCGACGAGGCGGTCGGCAGCGCAGCAAAAAGCACCGCTACCTGATAATTGAGGCCGGTCAGTCCGAGCTGTGATCCGACGCCGATGGCGACCAGGGGCAGCGCCAGCAGCTTGACGGCCACCAGCCAGACGGAAAACCCCCGTACCCCCGGTGTGCTGTCCAGGCGCAAGGCGGCGCCGACGGTGATCAGGCCGAGCGCGATGGAAGCATCGGCCAGCCGCCCGAGAAAGGCCTGCAGCGGTGCCGGCGGCACGAAGCCGGCAAGATTGAGCAGAAAACCAGCGGCCGTCCCCCAGATCAGCGGATTGCGCGCCACTTCGCGCCACAGGCCGACCTCGCCGTGGCGGGCCAGCATCCAGACCGAGACGAGATTGGCGAAAGGCACGGCAGCGCCGACGATCAGCCCCATCGTGGCAATGCCCGGGGCGCCGAAGAGCATGCCGGCAACAGCCAGCGCGATATAGGAGTTGAAGCGGTAGGCGCACTGGAACATCGAGGCGTAGGTCAGCGCCGGCAGGCGGCTGAACAGCTTGGGGATCAGTCCCAACACCATGCCGGCCGCCATTGCGGCAAGGGCGGTGGCGAGCAGCGGCAGCGCCGAGCCGATGTCGAGCTTTGTCTTGATGATGGCGTTGATGAGCAGGGCCGGAAACAGGATGAAATAGACCAGCTTCTCGACGCCGCTCCAGAAATGGTCACCCAGATGCATCCAGCGGCGGATGGCGGTGCCGAGGAGGATCAGGGCGAAGTCGGGGAGAAGAAGCAGCGCGGTGTTCATTGGGGCATTCTATTAAACCCGCTGGCGACTGTGCGAACTACCGGTCATTCCCGCGTAGGCGGGTATGACAAACTGAATTGTTTGGCGACTTCCACGGTCAACCGGAAATAATGGCCAAAATCGAAATCCGCCTTGACCCTGTCCGGCAAACCCGAAATACTGGCCCGGAAAAGGAGAAGAACATGCATCTCGAATGGTGGCACTGGGTTGTCGGCGGCATTGCGCTGATTCTTGCCGAACTCGCCGTCCCCTCGTTTTTCATCGTCTGGTTCGGCCTCGGCGCGCTGCTCGTCGGCCTGCTCGCGCTGGCTTTTGATCTTTCGCTGACCGCCCAGCTGGCCACGTGGACGGTCGCCTCGCTGGCCATGGTCGTGCTCTGGTTCCGCGTTTTCAAGCAGAGCTTCGTCAAGACCCGGGCCGGCACGGCGGACGGCGAGGTCATCGGCGAAGTCGGTCTGCTGGTCGGGGCCGTCGCCCCTTTCGCCCGCGGCAAGGTGCGTTTTCAGGGGCCGCTGCTCGGCTCTGAAGAATGGGCTTGCATCGCCGACACGACGATTGCCGCTGGCGAACGGGTCAGGGTCGTCTCGGTGGAAGGCAGTTTTCTCAAGGTAGCCAAGGCTTAAAGAGGTCAAAAAAATGGACATGAACGCAGGATTTGTCGTCACGCTGGCCATACTGGTCTTTGTCATCGTCACCATCGCCAAGGGCGTGCGCATCGTGCCGCAGGGCGAGGAATGGATCGTCGAGCGGCTCGGCAAATACCACGGCACGCTCAAGCCCGGCCTCAACATTGTCATCCCCTACCTCGACAAGGTGGCCTACCAGCTGGTGACCAAGGACATCATCCTCGACGTCCAGGAACAGGAGGTCATCACCCGCGACAACGCGGTGATCCTGACCAACGCCATCGCCTTCATCAAGGTCACCGACCCGGTCAAGGCGGTCTATGGCATCACCGATTTCTCGGAAGCCATCCGCAACATGATCATGACGACACTGCGCTCCATCGTCGGTGAAATGGAGCTCGACGAGGCGCTGTCGTCGCGTGACAAGATCAAGGCCCGGCTGCGCGAAAGCATTGCCGACGAGGCGGTGGACTGGGGCCTGACGGTCAAATCCGTCGAGATTCAGGACATCAAGCCCTCGCAGTCGATGCAAAAGGCCATGGAAATGCAGGCCGCCGCCGAGCGCGAGCGCAAGGCCGTGGTGATCCGGGCCGAAGGGGCCAAGCAGGCAGCCATTCTCGAAGCCGAAGCGCGCCTCGAATCGGCCAAGCGCGACGCCAACGCCCAGGTCATGCTGGCCGAAGCCTCGGCCGAGGCAATCCGCCGCATCACCGCCGCCATCGGCGACAAGACCGGCCCGATGTCCTACATGCTGGGCGAAAAATACATCGCCGCGCTGGAGCGCATGGGCGAGAAGGACAACGCCAAGGTCATCGTGCTGCCGGCCGACCTGCAGGAAGCGGTCAAGGGCTTGTTCGGGCGCAACAAGGTCGCGGGCTGAACTGCCACGGTCAACCGGAAATAATCGGCAAAATTGAAATGCCGAAGGGTACCTGGCTCTCGACCACTCTGCTCGCGGCCCTGACCGCGCTGCCGCTGGCGGCGCTAAGCGGCGAGCCGCGCACGGAAGTCGTCGCCAGCGGACTCGACCACCCGTGGGCGCTGGCCTTCATCGGCGATGGCCGGATGCTGGTCAGCGAACGCCCGGGCCGGCTGCGCATAATTGCCGCCGACGGCAAGCTTGGCGCCCCGGTGGACGGTCTGCCGGCGGTGGAAGTCACCGGCCAGGGCGGCCTGCTCGACGTGGTCGCCGACCGCGATTTTGCCCGCAACCGGATGATCTATTTCTGCTACGCCGAACCGGCCGCGCAGGGCAGCGGCAATTCGACGGCGCTCGCGTCGGCCCGCCTATCCGACGACGCCAGACGGCTGGAAAAAGTGACGACGATCTTCCGGCAGGCGCCGAAAATCAGCAGCCGCCTTCATTTCGGCTGCCGCATCGTCGAGGCCGACGATGGCCGGCTTTTCCTGACCCTCGGCGAACGCGGTTCGCGCATGGCGGATGCCCAGAAGCTCGACAACCATCACGGCAAGGTGATCCGAATTGCCAAGGATGGATCGGTGCCAGCCGACAATCCTTTCACCAAACAGCCCGGCGCGCTGCCCGAAATCTGGAGTTACGGCCACCGCAACGGACAGGGCGCCACGCTCGGCCCGGACGGCCAGCTGTGGATGCACGAACATGGTCCGCAGGGCGGCGACGAAATCAATCGCCCCGAGCCGGGCAAGAACTACGGCTGGCCGGTCATTACCTATGGTGAAAACTACGGTGGCGGTGCCATCGGCGACGGCCTGACCCGCAAGGCCGGCATGGAGCAGCCGCTGCATTACTGGGTGCCATCGATTGCGCCATCCGGCATGGCCTTTGTGCGCAGCGAACGCTACGGGAAATCCTGGCGCGGCAGTCTGCTCGTCGGCTCGCTCAAATTCAGCTATCTGGCCCGACTGGAGATGGATGGCCCGCGTGTCGTCCGCGAAGAGAAGCTGCTGACCGGCCTGCGCCAGCGGGTGCGGGATGTCCGCGAGGGGCCGGACGGAACCATCTACCTGCTGACCGACGAACGTAGCGGCCAACTGCTCAGGCTGGTGGCCGACTAGCCAGCCGTTTCAGCCCAACTACCGGGCGGCAGAATTTCAAATTTGCGGCTTTTTTCGGGTTGACCGTGGCAAGCACCGGCTGCTCAGCCCGCCTCTTCCTCATACTGCCGGCGCAGCCGGGCGAGACCTTGCTGGTAGGCCTCGGCGTCGCCGAAATCAAAGAAATTCGGGTAGAGCTCATGGGCGGCCTTGACGCGGCGGGCGTGCTTGATCGGACACCAGTACTGCTCGGTGCGTGCCGCCACTTCCCGCGTGTAGGCGGCGACACCGTTGCCGTATGAGCAGTAGAAGCAGTTGAATTTTTCGACAATGTTGAGATATGGCAGGTCCTGGCGGTCGAAAACCAGATACTCCGAACGCTTCACCTTGGGAATCCGGTAGACCGGAAAACAGATGGCCTGAAAGATCGTGACGAAGAGGTCCATGAGCAGGAAGGGAATCCAGCCAAGGTAGATGAGCGGCGCGGTGAGGGCGACGAGCAGGCGGGTGCGCAGCAGGAAGCGGAACAGCCCGGTCTTGTAGCGGCGTTGCTGGCGCTGGAATTCTTCGGCCAGCTCGATCTTTTTTTGCGCCCACTCGTCGCGGGTCTGACGGTATTCCTCTTCGAGTTCGTCCTGCAGGGCGCGGATTTTCGCCAGCAGTTCGTCGATATTCTTGTCCATGGCCCCTGATCTTTCGCTGGATAGGCGCAGCAAATCTGCACTTCAGGGAGTGTGCCCGATCAGGCGTCGGGCGTCACGCGCCGGACGAGGCGGGTGGCCGGCCTACAGTCCGCAGATGGTGAGGAGGTCTGCTTCCAGTTCGATTTCCATGCCTTTTTCGAGCTTTTTCTCGACGAACATGCCGCGATACAGACGGCCGGCGTTCTCGGCTTTTTTGGCATGCGGTGTTTCCCAGTCGGTGACGCGGACTCGGACGACACCGCTCTGTTCGTCGCGCTCGGCAACGCCCTCGGCGACGCACGGGAAGGCCTGGACATGGCGGTTGAATTCGTCACGACTGTATCTTTCCAGCGGTTTGCCGGGCACCACCGGGCATTTGCCGAGATGGCGGGTGCGCACTTCGGCGGACAGCACTTCACCTTTCAGGAAAAAAACCGGATCAGTCACCACCCAGCCGTTGCCGCCCTCCTCGTAGCGCACGCATTGACCGGCCTGCAGCAGTTCCGGCTGCTTGAACAGCAGCTTGGCCGAAGGCCGCAATACCGGCTCGGCGGCCTGCGCCGACAGCGTCAGACAGGCCAGCACAACGAGGAGAATTCGCATGGCAATTTCCCGGATCAATAGATCCGGCTATCTTCGATCACCTTCCCGTCATTGGGCAAGCCCCCCGGCGTAACAAATGCGACTTCGCCGCGCAATTTGGTCATTTCACGCAGGCTGTTGACCAGCGCTGCGTCGAGTGCCTCGTGGCCGGCCTCAATTTCGCAATGGAGCACCATGCGGTCCTGGCCGCCCGGGTTGTCGACGACCAGCCGCATGCGGTGGATTTCCGGATGGCGGGCAGCGATCTGCGCGACCTGCTCGGGATGGACGAACATGCCCTTGATCTTGGTCGTCTGGTCGGCCCGGCCCATCCAGCCTTTGAGCCGGATATTGCTGCGGCCGCAGGGCGAGCGGCCGGGCAGGATGGCCGAGAGGTCGCCGGTGGCGAAGCGGATCAGCGGGTAATCCGGGTTGAAAGTAGTGACAACAACTTCGCCGACTTCGCCCGGCTCGACCGGATCGCCGGTACCCGGACGAACGATTTCGACGAGGATTTCCTCCTCGACGACCATGCCTTCCTCGGCCTCGGTTTCGTAGGCGATGGCGCCGATGTCGGCCGTCGCATAGCACTGACGAACGGTAATGCCGCGCTCGTTGAGCCACTGCCGGGTCACACCCGGCAAGGCTTCGCCGGAGACGCAGGCCTTGCGCAGCGAACTGATGTCGGCGCCCATTTCTTCGGCCTTCTCGACGATGATGCGCAGGAAGGACGGCGTACCGACATAGCCTTCCGGCTTGAGATCAACCATGGCCTGAACCTGCTGCTCAGTCTGCCCGGTACCGCCCGGGAATACCGCGCAACCAAGCTTGCGGGCGCCGCCTTCCATGAGGAAAGCGCCCGGCGTGAAGTGGTAGGAAAAGCAGTTGTGCACGAGGTCACCGTCGCGAAAGCCGGCGGCGTACAGCACGCGCGCCATGCGCCACGAGTCGGTTTCCTTGCCCTGCATTTCATAGATCGGCCCGGGCGAAGCGAACACCCGCTTGGCCTTGTGCCGGGGCAAGGCGTTCAGACCGCCAAAGGGCGGCGTCTTTTTCTGCAACTCGATCAGATCGCGCTTGCGGGTCAGCGGCAATCTGGCCAGCGCCTCTCGCGTCGCGCATTCAAACGGGTTGATCCCGGCCAGCGACTGAAAATAATAATGCGTCGTTTCCTTGGCATGCGCCACCTGCCGCGCCAGCTTGTCCATCAAATCCGCCTCGCGCTCATCCGGATCGCGGGTCTCGAGCGGGTCGTAATAGCTCATTTCATTTTTCTCCGTTTTTTCCGGTTGACCGTGGCATTTCAGATTTTGGGTTTGGGCGGCCAAACAAGGACAAACCAAAGGTCGCAAAGTAGGCCATCAGGGCAAGGCGGAGGCAGGCGCCGTTGGCTCCTTGCCAACAAGCCGGCCGACAACGCCGCCCTGGTGGCCGCCCTGCGACCTTTCAAGAGAGCCAGCGTTTGCGGCGTCTGTAATGTTTTACGTCTTTGAAAGATTTTCTACCGGCCGAACTGAGGCCCAAATAGAACTCCTTAACATCCTCATTGGTTCTAAGATCTTCCGCATCCCCCTCCATCACCACCCGCCCGTTCTCCAGGATGTACCCGAAGTCCGCATACCTCAGCGCGACCATGGTGTTCTGCTCAGCCAGCAGAAAACTCACGTTCTCCCGGCCATTCAAATCCTTAACAATCTCGAAAATCTCTTCAACAATCTGCGGCGCCAGGCCCATCGATGGCTCATCAAGCAGGATCATTTCCGGCTTGGCCATCAGCGCCCGACCGATGGCGCACATCTGCTGTTCGCCACCCGAGGTGTAACCAGCCTGCGAGGTGCGCCGCGTCTTGAGGCGCGGGAAGTAGTGATAAACCTTTTCCAGACTGTCCTTGAGTTCGCCGCGCGAAATGCTGCGCGTGTAGGCACCGGTCAGCAGGTTTTCCTCAATGGTCAGGTGGCCGAAACAATGCCGCCCTTCCATGACCTGAATGACGCCGCGCTTGACCAACTCGTTCGGCGTCAGTTGATCGATGCGCTGGCCCTTGTATTCGACCGAGCCCTTGGTCACATCGCCGCGTTCGGCGTGCAGCAGGTTGGAAATCGCCTTCAGCGTCGTCGACTTCCCGGCGCCATTGGCCCCGAGCAGGGCGACGATCTTGCCTTTCGGCACATTCAGCGAGACGCCCTTGAGCACCAGGATCACGTGGTCATAGATGACCTCGATGTTGTTGATGCTCAGGTAGTTTTCGCCCGCCGCAGCGGCAGTATGTGTAGTCATATGCGTTTCCGATTCATGGGACGGAGAGAAAGAGCGAGGGCTCGCGCCCCCACTCCTTCCTCCTGCCGTCTCATTTTTCCTTGGAACAATCGCGCGGCGTGATGCCCTTTTCCTTGGCGTACTGCTTGGCAGAAGCCTGGAACAGCGGGTGGATCAGCGCCTTGTTACCCTCGATCCAGCCGGATACCGGCACCCACTTGGCGCCGTCCCATTGCTGGATCTTCACCTTGCCGGAACCTTCGTGGTTGTCGCAGGAAGTCTTGATTTCCGGCAACAGATCCGTGGCGCCCAAGGCCTTCAGGCGAGCGTCGGTGATGTTGAGGTTTTCCAGCGCCCAGCGGGTCTGCTCACCCGTCAGCGCCTTGCCCTTGCCGTACTTTTCCTGGCCCTTGCGAATCGCTTCGACCGACAGCACGGCAGCGGAAACGCCACGGTTGTAGAGGATGGTGCCAATCTTGGCTGCGTCCTGCATGTTGCCCTTGCCAGCCCCGTAGACCACCTTCTCGATGTCGGCGATGACCGGAACCTGCTTGCCAGCCACATTCCACGTCGCGGCCATGTAACCCTTGGCGGCTTCGCCAGCCGGCACCACGTCTTCTTCGGAACCGGTCCACCACGAGCCGATCATCTTGTCACGCGGGAAGCCAACCTTCTGGGCGGCCTTCAGTGCCGTCTGGTTCATGACGCCCCAGCCCCAGAAAATGACGTAGTCCGGCTTTTCCTGACGGATCTTGAGCCACTGGGCGCCCTGCTCGTTACCCGGGTGGGCCACCGGAATCTGCACCAATTCAAACTTGTTCAGCCCCGCTTCGGCATTGAGCGCAACGATGGCTTCCTTGCCGTAAGCGGAGTCGTGATACAGATAAACAATCTTCTTGCCGGCCAGGCTGCCGCCGTTCTTGTCCTTGATGAACTTGACGATGGCCGAGGCCTGCATCTGGTAAGTCGTGACCAGCGGGAAGGCGTACGGGAAGACTGAGCCGTCCACCGCATCGGTACGACCGTAGCCCATCATGGCCAGCGGCAGCTTGTCCTGGGCCGACTTGTCGATCAGCGCGTAGGAAATGCCCGTCGACATCGTGTGCAGCGGGCCGGCCGATTTGGCGGCCTTGCCCTTCAGGCGCTCGTAGCACTCGACGCCCTTGGCGTTGTTGTATTCCGTTTCGCACTCTTCGTAGGTCATCTGGACGCCATTGACGCCCTTTTCCTTGAGATTGACGTAGTTGAGGTAATCGATGAAACCACCGTAGAAAGCCTGGCCGTTCGAGCCATAGGGCCCGACGCGGTAGTCGATCAGCGGAAAGAACTGCTCTTCGGCAGCCACGGCCATTTGCGACATCATGGCCAGGGAAACCGCAGCGGCGGCAACAGCGGGTTTGAAATTTTTGATCATTGAATGTCTCCTCCAGTTATTACAAAAAGCGGCGGGGCCCCACCGCTCTCACTACAGTCAGCACTAATGCGGGAACGGCCACAAGCGCAGCTTCTCCTTGGCGATCTGCCACAAACGGGCCAGCCCGTGCGGCTCGACGATCAGGAAGAACATGATCAGCGCACCGAACACCGTGATCTGGATGTGTGACACGGTGGCGCTGGAAAACGGCAGGCCGAACAGGTCGGCAATGAATGGCAAGGTAATGTCGAGAAAGATCGGCAGCAGCAGGATGAAGGCCGCGCCGAGGAAACTGCCCATGATCGACCCGACACCGCCGATGATGATCATGAACAGAATCTTGAAGGACATTTCGAGCGAGAAGCCGTCCGGCTCGACCGAACCGAGGTAGCAGAAGGCGTACAGCGCGCCGGCCACACCGCAGTAGAAGGAGCTCACGGCGAAGGCGAGCAGCTTGGTCTGCATGAGCTTGATGCCGATCACCGACGCCGCCACATCCATGTCGCGCACCGCCATCCACGCCCGACCGGTAGCCGAACGGACCATGTTCTTGGCGGCCAGCGCCATGACGACGACGATGGAGAGAACGAGCAGATACTTTTCGACCGGGGTCGTCAGTTCATGGCCGAAGATGATCAGACGTTGCGTCGAAATCACGCCGGATGACGAGTTGTTGGATAGCCAGGGGAACTTGGTCAGGCACCAGACGATGAAGAACTGCGCCGCCAGCGTCGCCACAGCCAGATAGAAGCCCTTGATGCGCAGCGACGGCAGGCCGAACAGGATGCCGACCCCGGCTGCGGTCAACCCGGCGCAAATGAAGGAAACCAGAATCGGGATGCCCTCGACGCGCAACTGGAAGTTGTAGGCGGCATAGGCACCGACCGCCATGAAGGCTGCCGAACCGAGTGAAAGCTGGCCGGCATAACCGGTCAGGACATTGAGCCCGAGGGCGGCCAGAGCAAAGATCAGGAAAGGAATCAGGATGGCCGAGAACCAGTATTCACTGGCAAAAAGCGGCACCCCGATGAAAGCGACGACGAGTAGCGCGATGACTCCGATCCGGTCCTGACGAATCGGAAAGATTTGCTGGTCGGCGCCGTAGGTCGTCTTGAATTGACCGGCTTCACGGTAAAGCATGTGTTTTCTCCCTTAAACCCGGTCGATGTGTTTTTCGCCGAACAGCCCTTCAGGCCGCACCAGCAAAAAGAGCAAAGCCAGCACATAAGGGAACCAGCCCTCGATGCCACCAAAATTGCCGCCAAACAGATCCTGCATGACGGGCGGAATGTAAATTTCAGCCAGTTTTTCCGAGGCGCCGATGATCAGGCCACCGACAATCGCCCCCGGCACGGAGGTGAAGCCGCCAAGGATCAACACTGGCAGCGCCTTGAGTGCAGTGAAAGTAAGCGCAAACTGAACACCGTTGCGGGCGCCCCACATCATTCCTGCCACCAGCGCGACGAAGCCGGCCACACCCCAGACGATGGCCCAGATGTTCTGCAGCGGAATGCCAATCGACAGCGCGGCCTGGTGGTCGTCCGCCACGGCGCGCAAGGCCCGGCCAATGCGGGTGTATTGGAAGAACAGGGCGAGCGTGGCGACCAGCACCGCCGCCACCCCGGCCGCGACGAGGTCGAACTTGGAAATGACCATGTTCCAGTTGTCGAGAATCCACGGAATCGGCTCGTCGACGATGCCCAGTTCGAGCGCCCGCGGCTCGCTGCCGAAAATCATCGGGGCCAGACCTTCGATGAAGAAAGCGAGACCAATGGTCGCCATGAACAAGGCAATCGGTGGCTGATTGACCAGCTTGCGCAGCACGAACTTCTCGGTCGCGATGCCAAACAGGGTCATGATGACAAAAGCCAGAATGATCGCCAGCCAGAGCGGCGCCCCCTTTTCCATGCAGCCGACGACCGACAGCGCAGCGAGGTAAACCATGGCACCCTGGGCGAAGTTAAAGACACCCGAGGCCTTGTAGATCATCACGAAACCGAGGGCGACCAGGGCGTACATGACGCCGGAGAGCAGACCACCGATCAATACTTCAAGAAAGAAATTCATCTCGCCCGCCTCCTAATGGCCAGCACCGAGGTACGCCTTGATGACGTCCTCGTTGTTCTTCACGTCTTCCGGCACGCCGTCGCCGATCTTCTTGCCGTAATCGAGCACGACGACGCGGTCTGAGATGTCCATGACGACGCCCATGTCGTGCTCGATGAGCACGATGGTGGTGCCGAACTGGTCGTTCACGTCGAGGATGAAGCGGCACATGTCCTGTTTTTCCTCGACGTTCATGCCGGCCATCGGCTCGTCAAGGAGCAGCATGGATGGTTCGGCGGCCAAGGCGCGGCCAAGTTCGACACGCTTTTGCAAGCCATACGGCAAGCGGCCAACCGGCGTCTTGCGGATGTGCTGGATTTCGAGGAAGTCGATCACCTCCTCAACCTTCTTGCGATGCTCCAACTCCTCCTTCCGGGCCCGACCGAACCACAGCGCATGCTCAATGAAGTTGGCCTTCATCTTGGTAATGCGCCCGGTCATGATGTTGTCGAGGACGCTCATGCCTTTGAACAGCGCGATGTTCTGGAAGGTGCGCGCGATATTCTGCTGGGCCGCCATGTGCGGCTCCATGCGCTTGCGCTCCTGGCCGTGCCAGAAAATCCTGCCTTCCTGCGGGTGGTAAACGCCGTTGATGACGTTGAGCATCGAGCTCTTGCCAGCACCGTTCGGGCCGATGATGGCGCGGATTTCGTGCTGGCGGACATCGAAGGAAATGTCGGTCAGCGCCTTGACGCCACCGAAGCGCAGGGAAATATTCTGCAGGTCGAGAATGACGTCGCCTATTTTCTTGGACATGTTCAGGCAGCCTTCTTCACGATCGGAAAGGTCTTGGCATCGATGATCTTGAGGTCGGCCGATACCTTGCCGCGCCGACCATCCTCGAACTTGACCTCGGTTTCGATGAACTGATTCGCCTTGCCCTCGTAGAGCGCGTCGATCAGCACCTTGTATTTTTCGGCGACGAAATTGCGGCGCACCTTGCGGGTACGAGTCAATTCATCGTCGTCCGGATCGAGTTCCTTGTGCAGGACGAGGAAGCGATGAATCTGCGAGTCAGCCACCATGGCGTCATGGATCAGATCGGCGTTGACCTGCTCGACGCATTCGCGGATCAGTTCGAGCACTTCCGGCTTGCCGGCGAGGTCGGCATAACCCGAATAGGCGATGCCGCGGCGCTCGGCCCAGTTGCCGACAGCGCTGACGTCGATGTTGATGAAGGCGCAGACCATGTCGCGGTCGTGGCCGAAGCAGACCGCTTCCTTCACGTGCTGGAAGAACTTGAGCTTGTTCTCGATGTAGTTCGGGGCAAACATCGCGCCGTTCTTGAGCTTGCCGACATCCTTGGCCCGGTCGATGATCTTCAGGTGGCCGTCCTCGTCGAGGAAGCCGGCGTCGCCGGTCATGAAGTAGCCGTCGGCATTGATCGATTCGGCCGTGGCATCCGGGCGCTTGTAGTACTCCTTGAGCAGCATCGGGCCCTTGACCAGGACTTCGCCGTTGTCGGCGATCCTGATTTCGACGCCCGGGGCCGGCTGGCCGACCGAGTCGAACTTGATCTGGCCGTCCGGCTGCAGGCAGACGTAGGCGCAGGTTTCGGTCTGGCCGTAGAACTGCTTGAGGTTGATGCCCATCGAACGGTAGAAACGGAACAGTTCCGGCCCGATGGCTGCGCCGGCCGTGTAGGCGACCTTGATCCGGCTCATGCCGAGGACGTTGCGCAGCGGGCCATAAACGAGGATGTTGCCGAGCCAGTACTGCAGGCGATCACCGAAACCGACCGATTTGCCGTCGAGAATGTCCGAACCGCAGCGTTTGGCGACGGCCATGAAGTGGTGGAACATTTTCTGTTTGAGCTTGCCGGCGTCTTCCATGCGGATCATCACGGAGGTCAGCAGGCTCTCGAACACGCGCGGCGGGGCGAAATAGCAGGTCGGGCCGATTTCGCGCAGGTCGGACATCACCGTGTCGCCTGATTCCGGGCAGTTGATGGTGAATCCTGCCACCAGCGCCTGAGCGTAGGAGAAAAGATGGTCGCCGACCCAGGCCATGGGCAGGTAGGACAGGATGTCGCCATCGGCCCCCAGCTTGTCGACCTGCACGCCGCCCTGCGCCGCAGCGATGAAGGCGGCGTGGGTCTGGCAGACGCCTTTCGGCTTGCCGGTGGTACCCGAGGTGTAGAGCATCACGCCGGTATCGTCAAAATGGCCCTGCTCGATCTCGGCATTGAGGAAGGAAGTGTGGTTGCGGTCATGAATCCGCCCCATTTCCATGAGTTCGTGGATGTCGTGCAGGAAGGGCTGGCTGTAGTGCCGCATGCCGCGCGGGTCATCGTAGACGATGTGTTCGAGCGCCGGCGCCTGATCCTGGATTTCCAGCATCTTGTCGACCTGTTCCTGATCCTCGACGACGACGAACCGGATGCCGGCGTCCTGCAACACGAAGAGCATTTCGCTGGCCACGGCGTCCTGGTAGAGCGGCACCGGCACCCCACCCAGGCACTGGGCAGCGGTCATCATCATGTAGAGGTGCGGCCGGTTGTCGCCAATGATGGCCAGATTGTCGCCGCGCTTGAAGCCGAGTGAAGCCAGACCGCAGGCCAGGGCGCGGACGCGCTCGGCGACGTCGGACCAAGTCCAAGTCTGCCAGATGCCGAGATATTTTTCGCGCATGGCCGGCGCATTCGGCCGGATGCTTGCGTGATGAAACAGTAGCCGCGGGAAGGTATGCAAACCATCCAGAGCGGCGAAATTCGCCTGCGTGGGCATTCTTTATCTCCTCCGCCGCGACTCATCGTTCGCGGTCTAACGTTCGTTTGAATCATTGTGGGGACGGCTGGCTTACACAGACCTTGCAGCCCCCTGACAATCTCTCACTTTGCGACGCAGTGTATGCAGTGGCCGGCCTTATAATTGTCATCCGGCAGACAATCCAGGAAATAAATTGAAAAACGCCGAAGAACTGCTTCGTGCCTCCGTCTGGGGACCGTCGCTCACCACCGAGGAAATGGCCAAGGCGCTCGCCGGAACTTTCGAGAGGACCTTCGCCCCCGGCGCCTTCATCTGCATGAAAGGCGAGCCGGTGGATTACTGGATGGGCATCGTCGACGGGCTGGGCAAGATGGCCAGCCATTGGACGACTGGCAAGACGACCTCGCTGACCGGGATCAGCACTGGCGGCTGGTTCGGCGAAGGCTCGCTGCTCAAGAGCGAAGCGCGTCGCTACGACGTCATGGCCATCCGCGAAACGCGGGTCGCCTTCATGAGCCGCGCCACTTTCCTGTGGCTGCTCGACCACAGCATTCCGTTCAACCGCTACATGATCGCCCAACTCAACGAGCGCCTCGGCCAGTTCATCGGCATGATCGAAAACGAGCGCATGCTGGACACCGACGCCCGTATCGCGCGCGGCCTGGCGGCCCTGTTCAACCCGGTGCTCTACCCCGGCACCAACCGCCTGCTGCAGATTTCGCAGGAAGAACTCGGCTATCTGGCCGGGGTTTCGAGACAGCGGGCCAATCAGGCGCTCAAGGTGCTTGAGGACGCCGGGCTGGTGCGCAGCGAGTACGGCGGAATCAATATTCTCGATCTCGACGGGCTGCGCAGTTTCGGTGACTGAACTCCACGGTCAACCGGAAAAATTGCCCGAAAACCAAATGGCATCAGGCAACTCAGTCGTCTCTACCGGCTGATTTAAAGGCGCGCCAAGCAGTGACACGAACTGACATGACATTTCGCAAGACGTGAAATGGTCGACGGTATTCAGCCTGCCGATCCGACTACCCTAATGACTTTTGCTTAACCTGTCTCCTACGCCAGTGTCCCACTCAAACGCCACGCCTTCAGCGGAAAAACAGCCCAACCACACGGGACTCCTTGCTGTCCTGCTCAACGCCAGCGGCCTGATGTCCAGCTGGCGAAAACTAAGCTACTGCTGGCGTGACCCGGAAGCCCCTGCCGACGTCGCCGCCGCCCATCGTTTCCGGCAGTTCCGCGCCTTGTTGCAGCAAATGCCTGTCACTGCCTTCGACTGCATGGTCTGTTCGGTTATCGATGCCTGGATCTTCTGGCAAGACGGCACACCGGGCCTGCTCCTCGGCTGGTGCGCCGCAATCTGGGCGAGCTCCGGCGTCAGCCTGTTCGTCTGGCAGCGTTACAAATCCGAGACCAATCATCAAGCTTGCGCCCGTGCCGTTCGCCTGCTGACTGCTTCGATTGCACTCTCCGGCCTGCTTTTCGCAGTCATGCTCGCTTATCTGTTCGGCCGCACCGACATGACCGGCCAGATACTGATCACCGCTTTTTTTGCCGCAACCATCGCCCACGGCGCCTTCCACACGGCACGCTGGCCCTGGGCTGGCGGCCTGTGGAGCCTCGCAATGTGTGGCGGCGGCGCGCTGACCATGCTGATCCTCTACGGCATGACCTATGCCTATCTCGCCGTGCTCCTTGGCCTCTACGGTATTTCAGTCGTTGCCTCGGTACTCATCACCTCCCGCCTGTTCGTCAAGAGTTTGATTGCCGAGAGCGAAGTGGCGCGTCAAAAGGAGGTCATCGGACTACTGCTCAACGATTTCGAGGACGATGCCAGCGACTGGCTATGGGAAACCGACGACCAGGGCCGTTTGCGCCACATTTCGACGCGACTGGCCAGCACTTTGGGCATGCCAGTTGCCGCCCTGCACGCACAGCAGATGTCGATCGTCCTGCTTGGCAGAAAAGGGTCGGCGGACGCTGAGGGGCGGCAAGCCTTTACGCAACTTGAGGACGCCTTTGGCTCAGCCACGCCGTTTCGTGACATTGTCGTGCCAATCGAGCAGTCCGGAGAAGTCGCCTGGTGGTCTCTGAGCGGCAAGCCCCTGACCGACGCGGCAGGCACGCTTACCGGCTGGCGCGGCGTGGGCTCGGACATTACCGCCGAACGCCGGCGCCAGGAAGCGGAACACGATTTGCTGGCAACCCGCGAAGCAGCGGCACGTCTGGCCGGCGAACTCGATACGGCGCGCCGTATCCAGATGGGCCTGCTCCCCGACCTGGCAACCAGTTTTGCCGGCGAAACCCGCTTTTCGATCGCGGCCATCCTCGAGCCTGCCCGCGAAGTCGGTGGGGACTATTACGAATGCTTCCGGCTCGACGAACGCCGGATCTGCTTTGCGGTGGCGGATGTCTCCGGCAAGGGCGTCCCGGCCAGTCTCTTCATGGCCATGACCAAGGCACTGGCCGCCAGCATGGCGAGGCTAAGCAAGGATCTCGGCGAAGCAGTACGGGATGTCGCCAACGAACTCGACCGCAACAATCCGGAAATGCTCTTCGTCACCGCCTTCATTGCCGTGCTCGACATCGTCAGCGGCGAGCTGAATTTCGTCTCGGCCGGGCACGATGCCCCGGTGCTGCTCCGCCACGGGGAGCTGTCCCGAATCGACCTGGGCGAGGCGCTTGGGCCACCGATGTGTGGCGTCCCGGATTATCCGTTCCGGGCTGTCACCCGCCAACTCGAGCCCGGCGACACGCTTTGCCTGTTCACTGACGGGGTCACCGAAGCAACCGACGGCCAGAGTTTCTTCGGCACCGAGCGCCTGCTCCACACACTCGCCACCCAGTCCGCCCAAGCACCCGTGGCAACCTGTGCCGAAGCCCTGCGCATCAGTGTTCGCAGCTTCGAAGCGACACAGTTGCCGGTCGACGACCTGACCATTCTGGTACTGCGCTGGCATGGTGGGACAAGCCGCTAAACCAGCTTGAAAAAGAGCCAAAATCACTTGAGATAGCCCCAGCTCTTCAGGCGGCTGATCGAATACTCTGCGGCCTTGCCCTGCTGGGTGCGTTGCAGATAGGCGGCATACTGTTTTGCTGCTTCCGGCCGCTTGCCCATGCCTTCGAGCGAAATCCCCTTCAGGAAGGTCACGCCGGCATCGCCCGGCAACAGCCGGTCATAACGATCGAGATGCTCGAAAGCCGCGCCCGGATCTTTCTGTCCAAGCGCCAGCACGCCGACCAGCTTGTGCGCCTGGGCTTCCTGCGGATAAACCCGGGTCGCCGTCTGGGCGAACTCCAGCGCCTGGGCATCCTTGTCCTGAGCCGACAGGCATTTCGCCATCAGCACATTGGCCGCGTAGTCGCGTGGTGTCGCTTTCAGCGCCGCTCGGAAGCGCTCCTCGGCCCTGCCGTATTCCTTGCCGGCCATCGCCACTTCGCCTTTCTGGCAGGCGTCGATGGTCGGCTTGATGCGGCGCAGGGAAGCCGTGCTGTCCATGAAGCGCTCACGCCCGGCGTCGCGCTTGTTGCTCGCCGCGTATTTGCTCTCGGCCAGCTGTTTCGCCGAGTCACGCCGTTCACTGCTCATCGGGTGGGTTGAGAACATGGTCTGCAACATGCCCGGCGACTCCTTCTGCTGCTCGACCAGCAATTGCTGCAGGCCGACCATGCCGCTGGCCGGAAAGCCGGCCCGGACCATGTACTCCTGCCCCAGCGCGTCGGCCTCGCGCTCGTTGTCGCGTGAATAGCTGGAGAGCAGCACGCTGGCCCCGAGCTGGGTGCCCAGGTCGGTCAGGCCGCCAAACCCGGCGGCGGTGCCGATGATATTAACGCCGGTCATCGCCGCCTGCGTCACCATCGCCTGGCCCTGACGCTGCGCCGCGTGACGGGCATTGACGTGGCCCAGCTCATGGCCGAGCAGCGCCGCCAGTTCGGCTTCGTCGTCGAGATCGACCAGGATGCCGCGCGTCACACCCATCGCGCCGCCCGGGAAGGTGTAGGCATTGACGTAGTTGGCATTGAGCACGCGGTAGGAATACGGCATCTGCGGCCGATGCACCTTGGCATCGAGACGCCGGCCGACATCGCCCAGGTACTGGTTGATGGCCTCATCCTGCACTGCCCCGAGATCCTGCGAGAACTGTTGCGGCGCCACCTTCTGATCGACGGCCTTTTCCTCGTCTTCGCTCATCCCGACCAGGATGGCACCGCCCCCGACTGGTGAGGTGGCGCAGCCCGACAGGGCGCTGGCGCCGATCAGCCAGAGCACCTGGCGGCGGGTAATGCGGTTGGCCAGCAGACTGCCCGGCAGTTCGCGTTCGATATTCTGGTCCATGCGCTGACTCCGTGAAGACGATGCAGATTGATTGTGCGACAAAACGCCGGCGCATTAAAGCTGACCGCCAGGACTGCGGCGGCTTTCGGACTGACCACAAGGGCGTCCCGAAGATTTGAAAATTGGCCCGTTTTTCCGGTTGACCGTGGCACCGGCAATCAGCCACTTTCGCCCGGGAAAAAAGGCAGAAACACAACAACAAAAACTACAAAAATCAGACTCTATTTGCATATACACCAAATCCGGCACATCCGCCAAATCCATTGTCGCACAACCGTTTCAGCTCATTTTCCCCTGTTGTTTTCCACACTGCCATCTATAGTCAAAGCGGGTACCTAATATGACTGCGCCAAGCAGCAGGGAGATGTCATGAAGACGCGTGCATTCGTTCGCTCGAACAAGCGACTTATTGCTATGGCCGTTTCGGCGGCCTTCGTTCCCGGAGCGATCGCCGGCCCGGACGCTTGTACGGCAGGCGGCGGTGGCACCACGCTGACCTGCCAGGGCAACCAGTCCCAAGGGATCAACGTCAGCGCGACACCGCCCAATGAGCTGATCGTCCGCAATCTCAGTCAGCCGATCACGACCAGTGCCTTCGGCACCAGCGGCATCGGCCTGATCAGTTCGAACGGCCAGAATGTCTGGATCACCGCCGGCGAGCCGGAACAACGTCTGTCCATCACAACCGGCGGTACAGGAACGCCGGGGATATTCGGTTTCTCGAGCGGGATCTCCACCACACCGCCCTCCAACGACGCTTTCCTGAACGTGCCATTGATCGGCACCAACCCCGCCGTCGCCGGCGGCGAAGTGCGCATTAACGCCTACAGCACGCGCTTCGACCCCGAAACCCTGACCCCCGGGATCCTGACCACGGGCATGGCTGCTCATGCCATTGCCGGCTACAGCAGCGGCCCCGGCTATTCGGAAGCCGTACTCGACAAGCTGTGGAATTTCACTGAAACCGGCTTCTCCTTCTCTGTCACCAAGGTACTCAATGCCAGCGGCACCGAGGTCGCCTTCAGCGGCGGCAGCGTCCAGGTACGTGGCTACCTGCTCGACGCCAACGGCAATGTGCTGCGCGACGGCAGCAACAATCCGATCCAGCACGGGACCATCAAGATCTATCAGGATGGCCGTTATGAAGTCAGCTACAGCGCCGACGAGTTGACGGCCCACGCCACCCTGACCGGCCCGCTGTACATCGGCGTCAATTACAGCGTCGAAGGCAATCGGGCCGGCAACACGCAAACTGACAACGCCCTGTTGCTCATCACGCTGCAACGCGACGGCAGCACTCTGGAACAGAGCGTCGAAGCGAGTTTCGACACCTTCGGCGTCAGCGGCAAGCCCGCGAACAGCACGACACCCAGCGTCTTTCCGGACCTCGAGGCCTATGTCACCGGCTTGCTGAATGCCGCAGAATCTGGCGGCAGCGGCAACAGCGTGAGCATTTCCAGCGATGGCTGGCTCAAGACAACGGGCAGCGGCGCGCATGGCATCTACGGCTACAGCCAGGGCGGCGCCGGCGTCGCCGGATGGGATGGCAACATCAGCCACTCGGCCGGCGCGGGAACCAACGGCAGCGCTGCCGGCAACGTCACCGTAAGCGCCAGCGGCACGATCGCGACGACAGGCGAAAGATCCAGCGGCATCGTTGCCATGAGCGATGGCGGCGCGGGTGGACGCGGCGGCGGCAACAGCGCTGTCCGCTATGGCCAGCCAGGCGGCAACGGTGGCATCGGCGGAACGATCAACGTGACCGGCGACGCCAATATCACCACCACAGGAAAAAATGCGACTGGCATCGTTGCAATCAGCATCGGCGGCGTCGGCGGCAACGGTGGTAGCGCCAATGGCGCCATGGACGGTGCCAATGGCGGCGCCGGCGGCCAGGGCGGCCTGGTTACCGTCGATGGCAGCTGGAACGTCACGACGACGGGCGAATTGGCGCATGGCATCTGGGCCAAGAGCCTGGGCGGCAATGGCGGCAAAGGCGGCGACGGCGGCTCCTCTGGCGACTCCGGCGTCGGCGGTGTCGCCGGCGTCGGCAATACGGTCGTGCTGCGCAGTGCTGGCAGCATCAGCACCAGCGGCAGTCATGCCTATGGTCTGTACGGACAAAGCGTTGGCGGTTTTGGCGGGACCGGCGGCTCCAGTTGGGCGCTCTTCTGGGCCTATGGCGCCAGCGGTTCGCCCGGCGGCAATGGCGGGACGGTCACGGTTCAGAACCTTGCCAGCGGCAATGTGACGACCAACAATCTCTACAGTCACGGCATTCTGGCCCAGAGCATCGGCGGCGGCGGTGGTAGCGGCGGCGGGGATGGCGATTTTGCCCTCTTCGCCAACCTGGGGGGCGACGGCTCCGCCGGCGGCACCGGCGAGCATGTCACGGTCGTGAACGACGGCAGCATCACCACCGGTAACGCGGATCCCGCTTTGCACCTGGGCGACTATTCTCACGGCATTTTCGCGCAAAGTGTCGGAGGCGGTGGCGGCGATGGTGGTGGCGTCTCCGGTCTGGTGAGCATCGGCGGCAAGGGTAGCGGGACCAGCGACGGCGGACTGGTAGATGTCATCAACCGCGGCACGATCAATACCTACGGGATTCAATCGCATGCCATTTTTGCCCAGAGCATTGGCGGTGGCGGCGGTGATGGTGGCAGCGCTACCGGCTTGTTCACGATCGGCGGCGAGGCCGGCGGCGGTGGCAATGCCAACGTTGTCAACGTTACCAACAGCGGCATCCTGCACACCCATGCGAACGATTCGTACGGGGTATTTGCGCAAAGCATAGGCGGAGGCGGCGGCACAGGCGGCAGCGCGATCAGCGCCGGTGCCGATGTGGCCGTGGCTATCGGCGGCAAGGGTGGAGATGGCGGCGATGGCCAGGCCGTCAACGTCACCACGCAGGGCAGCAGCGAGATCATTACCGATGGCGACCGTTCGCATGCCATTTTCGCCCAGAGCATCGGCGGCGGCGGCGGCAATGGCGGTTTCGCCATTTCGGGCTCGGCCGGATCGATCATCAGCGTCAGCGTTGCCGTCGGCGGCAGCGGCGGCGGTGGCGGCGATGCGGCCGCGGTCAACGTTCTTGGTGGCGGCACGATCACCTCCTCCGGCGAGCAGTCCTATGGCCTTTTTGCCCAGAGCGTCGGCGGCGGCGGCGGTTCCGGCGGTTTCGCCATTTCCAGCAGCTACGGTGGCACTAAAGGCCTGAACCTCAGCCTGGGCGGCAGTGGAGGCACCGGCGGCATCGGCCAGACTGTTGATGTCGGCACCGAAGCCGATCCCTTCTTCGGCACAATCACGACCTTGGGTGACCGCTCCCACGGCATTTTCGCGCAGAGCATCGGCGGTAGCGGCGGCGATGGTGGCTTTGCCATCTCCGGCAGCATTGGGGGCGGCATCACCGCCAATATCGCCATCGGCGGCAACGGCGGCACTGGCAACGATTCGGACGTCGTTACTGTCCATAGCGTCGGCGACATCACGACCGGTTGCAGCCAGGCGATGGCCGACGCAAGCGGGTGCAATCCGGACGCCGGCAACGACGCGCACGCCATCCTCGCGCAGAGCATTGGCGGTAGTGGCGGCAACGGCGGCTTCGCCATTTCGGCCAGCCTGTTGGGCGGCGTCGGACTCAAGCTCGGCATCGGCGGTAGCGGTGCGGGCGCCAGCGACGGCAACACCGTGAATGTCGGTTCTTCGACATCTGCCCTGGGCGGAACGCTCACCACTTACGGGGACCGTTCGCACGGCATCGTCGCCCAGAGCATCGGCGGTGGTGGTGGCAACGGCGGCGCCAGCATCGCCGGCGATCTGCTGGGCCCGGTGGCCCTGTCGCTGAGCTTCGGCGGCGACGCCGGAGGCGGCGGCGCAGGCGGCCAGGTTAATGTTCATAGCAATGCGAGCATCACGACCCTTGGCGAGCAAAGTCACGGCATCGTCGCACAGAGCATCGGCGGCGGCGGCGGATTGGGCGGCCTCAGCATTGCGGGCGGCGTCACCGCCTTTGGCGGCTTGGCGCTATCGATGGGTGGCAAGGGGGGCGACGGTAATAGCGCTGATACCGTGACTGTGGTCAATGGCGGCGCCATCACCACCGAAGGCGAGCATTCCTACGGCATCATGGCCCAGAGCATCGGTGGCCGCGGCGGCGCGGGTGGCACGAGCGGTTCGGTGATGGTCAACTTCAGCAGCGTGATTCCGATTCCCGAGCCCTACCCGACCGGCAGCGTGAACATCTCGCTCAGCCTGGGTGGCGACGGTGGCAAAGGCGGCGTGGGCGGGCTCGTCGACGTGACCAACGACGGCAAGATCACGACGATCAACGACCACGCCTACGGCATCTACGCCCAGAGCATCGGCGGCGGCGGTGGTGATGGCGGCAAGAGCATTGCCGCAACGGCCAACATCTCGCTGCCGGATGACCCCAGCGGCGGCGAGGGCGACAAGAAGCCGCAACTCGAAGTGAAGGTGGACTTTGCCATGGCCATCGGCGGCAAGGGGGGCAGCGGCAACGACGGCGGCAAGGTCTCCGTCACCAACAGCAAGACGATCGACACCACGGGCGTCGGTGCGCACGCCATCTACGCCCAGAGCATCGGCGGTGGCGGCGGCACAGGCGGCGACGCACGCGCCATGATCCTCAGCATTGATCCAGAGAACTGGAAACCGGATCAGCCCGAGATGGCCGACCCCACCAAAATCAGCTTTGGTGCGACGCTGAGCGTCGGTGGCAAGGCCGGGGCCGGCGGTAATGCCGGAGAGAAGGTGGAGGTCACCAATACCGGCAGCATTATCACGCGCGGCGCCGACGCCTTCGGCATCTTCGCCCAGAGTATCGGCGGCGGTGGCGGCGTGGGCGGCAGCGGTTACCACGGACTCGACTGGCAGGATTTCGGCGTATCGGAAGGGGTATCCGAACTACTCGACTTCATCCTGCCGATCCAGGAAGAAGGTGATGTCAACATCACGGTGGGTGGCGCCGGCGGCGCCAGCGGCGATGGCAAGGAAGTCTTCATCGACCACACAGGCAGCATCACCACCACCGGCCAGGGCTCCGTCGCGGTGCTCGCGCAGAGCATCGGCGGTGGCGGCGGCATCGGTGGCATCGGCGCCATCGGCGATGCCGACAGCAAGCAGCTCAGCTTCGGCGGCGACGGCGGGTCCTCGGGCAACGGCGGACTGGTGCATGTCATCACCCGGGGCGATATCACTACCGCAGAAGTCGTCGCCCACGCCATCTTCGCGCAGAGCATCGGCGGTGGCGGCGGTTACGCGGGCAATGTCGACCTCGGCGTCACCGACTTCGGCAATGCCTTCGCTTTCGCCGGCGATGGCGGCAATGCAGGGAACGGCGGCGAGGTGATCGTCGAAGACTTCGGCAACATCGTTACCCGCGGCCGCGGCGCCATGGGCATTTTCGCCCAGAGCGTCGGCGGCGGTGGCGGCCTGGGCGGCACCGTCGGCGCCGGCATCGGCATGGCCGGCAGCGTCGGTGGCACAGGGGCAGGCTCTGATGTGACTGTCGCGCAAACCGGCAACATCCGCACCTACGGCATCGCCGCACACGGCATCGTCGCCCAGAGCAATGGCGGCGTCAGCGGCGGCATTTATACCGGTTCGGCCGGCGTGGTCACGGTCAGCAGTTCGGGCAATATCCTCACCACCGGCGCTAAAGCACACGGTATCGTTGCCCAGAGTCTGGGCGGCGCCACCAACGGCAACGTGATCGTCAATATCAACGGCGGTTCGGTCACCGGTGGTAGTGAGACAGGTGTCGGCGTCGTGGTGCTTAATGGCGCGAACAACACCATCACCAACAAGGGAACGATCTCCGCCCTTAGCGGGACGGCACTGACCGGTGGAAACGGTTGGGAAACCCTTGATAACCACGGCACGATTAGCGGTAATGTCGATCTGGGCGGCGGCAGCAACACCATCAACAATCTCGCCAACGCGACCTTCAATTCGCTGACGACGATCGCTATCGGCACCGGCCGCAGCATGACCAACGATGGAACTCTGTCACCCGGTGGCTCCCTGCAGGCCCAACACACTTCACTAACGGGCAATCTCCTGCAAAACGCGGGCGGATCCTACAACGTCGACCTGAGTCTGGCCGGCAGAATCAGTGATCACCTGGCGGTGTCAGGCAGCGCCCAGGTTGGTGGCAGCATTCGGGTGACCGCGATCGATACCGGCGTCACCCAGATCGGCTCTTGGCAAAGCGTCGTTCTGTCGGCAACCAATGGCGCCACGCCGAACAGCCTGACGCTGATCGCCCCATCGTCGCCCATCGTGACCTATGCCCTGGCCTATCCGAGCAGTGACGAAATCGCAGTATCCAGCCATGTCGATTTCGCCCCATCCAGCCTCGGCTACAACGCGCGGCAAATTGGCGCCCATCTCAACGCCATCCAGATGGCGGGTGGTTCAAGTGCCATGGCCCCGTATATCGCCGCGCTGGTCAATCTGCCGGACGAGGCCAGTCTGCGCAATGCCTATGAGAAGCTTGGCCCGGGTGCTCTCGGCAATCAGGCCGGAGCAGCGGCGGCGGCCAGCCTTGGGTTCAACGACGCTATGCACAGCTGCCGGCAATACGCTGGCGACTACCGCTTCGTTCGCGAAGGTGAATGCAGCTGGTTCCGTCTCGGTGGCAGCAATCGTGACCAAGAACGAACCGACCTGAATGCCGGCTTCAAGCAGGATGCCTTGACGCTGGCCGGTGGTCTGCAAAAGGCCATCCAACCTGATCTCCATCTCGGCTTTGGACTGTCGTATCAGAAGTCGATGCTCAATTCGACCTACTCCGACATCGATGGCGAACGCTTCGAGGGCGGCTTGATCCTGAAGCATCGCGCTGGCGCAACCCGCGTGTCTGCTTCCCTGAGCGCTGGTTATGGACATTTCAATGCACAGCGACTGGTCGATATCGTCTCGCCCGGCACCCATGCCACCAGCAAACAGGATGTCTGGTCAGCTTCCCTGCAGGGAAGGGTCAGCCACGACATCATGAACAGCGAGTCGGCGTACGTTCGTCCGATGCTCGGCCTGGCCGTTTCCTACGTGAGGCGCAACGGCTACAGCGAGAGCGGCGCCGGTGGGGCCAACCTGAATGTTGCCAAGGACGACGACACCTTCGTCTCGCTCCAACCTGCCGTGGAGTTCGGAGGTGAATCCCGTTTTGGCGACGAAGAGACGCTGCTACGCCACTTCATTCGCGTTGGCGCCACCCATTTCCTGGGTAACAACGAGCGGCGCATTACAGCCAGTCTGGAAGGCGCGCCGGCGGGTATCGAACCCTTCACCGTCGTAACCCGGAGCGACAAGACCTACGGCGATCTCGCGCTCGGCATGGACATCCTGCGCAAAAGCGGCACAACGGTCCGAATAGAGTACAACGGGCAATTCTCGGCAAACAGCGCCACGAACGCGATCGGCATCAAATTTGCCATGCCGTTCTGAGTGGTTTTCCCCGGGATCGCGAACAAGCTAGCGATCCCCAATGAAAACGGCGGGGTCTTGGCCCCGCCGTCCTTTTTTCTCCTCCGCCCTTTCGGGTCCGGGTTGCTGCTCCCCTTTCGGGGCTTTCCTTACATGCTGCGCCGGTACTGGCCGCCGACTTCGTAGAGCGCCGTGCTGATCTGGCCGAGCGAACAGCATTTGACCGCATCGACCAGTACGGCGAAGACGTTGCCATCCTCGATAACCGTTTGCTTGAGCTTGGCCAGCATGGCTGACGATTGACCGGCATGGCGCGCCTGGAAGTCGCGCAGGCGCTTGATCTGCGACTGCTTTTCTTCCTCGCTTGAGCGGGCCAGCTCGATTTCCTGCTGGGCCATGCCCTTCGGGTTGAGGAAGGTATTGACGCCAATGATCGGATAGGAGCCGTCGTGCTTCTTGTGCTCGTAATACATCGACTCTTCCTGGATCTTGCCGCGCTGGTAGCCGGTTTCCATGGCACCGAGCACGCCGCCGCGCGAGGCGATGGCTTCGAATTCTTTGAGCACGGCTTCCTCGACTAGGTCGGTCAGTTCGTCGATGACGAAGGCGCCCTGGTTCGGGTTCTCGTTCTTGGCGACGCCCCACTCGCGGTTGATGATGAGCTGGATGGCCATGGCGCGACGCACGCTTTCTTCGGTCGGCGTGGTGATCGCTTCGTCGTAGGCGTTGGTGTGCAGGCTGTTGCAGTTGTCGTAGATGGCGATCAGCGCCTGCAGCGTCGTGCGGATGTCGTTGAAGTCCATTTCCTGCGCATGCAACGAGCGGCCGGAAGTCTGGATATGGTATTTCAGCTTCTGGCTGCGCTCGTTGGCGCCGTACTTGTTCTTCATGGCGACCGCCCAGATGCGGCGGGCGACGCGGCCGATCACCGAGTATTCCGGGTCCATGCCGTTGCTGAAGAAGAAGGACAGGTTGGGCGCGAAGTCATCGATCTTCATGCCGCGGGCCAGATAGCTTTCAACGTAGGTGAAGCCGTTGGACAGCGTGAAGGCGAGCTGGCTGATCGGGTTGGCGCCGGCTTCGGCGATGTGATAGCCGGAGATCGATACCGAGTAGAAGTTCTGCACCTGGTTGTGGACGAAGAATTCCTGGATGTCGCCCATCATCTTCAGCGCGAATTCGGTGCTGAAGATGCAGGTATTTTGACCCTGATCTTCCTTGAGGATGTCGGCCTGCACGGTGCCGCGCACGGTGGACAACGTCCATTCGCGAATCTTCTCGGCTTCGTCTTCGGTCGGCTGACGACCGTTGTCCTTTTGGAACTTGACCATCTGTTGATCGATGGCGGTATTGAAGAAGCAGGCCAGGATGATCGGTGCCGGGCCGTTGATGGTCATTGAGACCGAGGTGCTCGGGGCGAGCAGGTCGAAACCGTCGTAGAGCACCTTGAGGTCGTCGAGGGTGGCGATCGAGACGCCGGAATTGCCGATCTTGCCGTAGATGTCGGGGCGCTCGTCGGGATCGCAGCCGTATAGCGTCACCGAGTCGAAGGCGGTCGACAGGCGGTGCGCCGGCATGCCTTCCGAGACGCGCTTGAAACGGCGGTTGGTCCGGAAGGCGTCACCTTCGCCGGCAAACATCCGGGTCGGATCTTCACCCTCGCGCTTGAAGGCAAAGACGCCGGCGGTATAGGGGAAGGAGCCGGGTACGTTCTCGCGCATCAGGAAGCGCAGGGTTTCGCCGTCGTCGCCGAATTTCGGCAGGATGACCTTCTTGATCTTGGTACCAGACAGCGACTCGGAAACCAGTTTGGTGCGGATTTCCTTGTCGCGGATTTTCACGACGTATTCGTCGCCGGCATAGGCTTCGACGGTGGCCGGCCACATGTCGAGCAGCTTCTTGGCCTTGGGATCCTGCTGGCTATCCTTGAAGGCGGCCATTTCGTCAAAGTCTGCGGTCGCCTTGTCGCAGGCGGCAAAAATGCCCTTCGAGATGCGCAGCGACTGGCGTTCGCGGGCAATTTTCACCTGCTCTTCGGTATGCGCGTGGTAACCGCGCACGGTGTCGGCGATCTCGGCCAGATAGCGGACGCGCTGCGCCGGCACGATGGCGCGCTGGGTCGAGGACTGTTTGACGGTGACCAGCGGCAGCTTGCCGGGCTGCAATTTCAGCCCCTTTTCGGTGAGAGCCGGGACCAGCGCCTGATACAGCGCGGTCACGCCGTCGTCGTTGAAACGGGCGGCCTGGGTGCCGAACACCGGCATGTCGTCGGTCGGTGTGGTGAAGGCTTCACGATTACGCTGATACTGCTTGCGGACATCGCGCAGCGCATCCTCGGCGCCCTTGCGGTCGAACTTGTTGATCGCCACGAAATCGGCGAAATCGAGCATGTCGATCTTCTCGAGTTGCGAAGCGGCGCCGAACTCCGGCGTCATGACGTACAGCGACAGATCGACGAAGGGCACGATGGCGGCATTGCCCTGACCGATGCCGGAGGTTTCGACGATGACCAGATCGAAACCGGCCAGCTTGCAGGCGGCGATGACCTCGGGCAAGGCGACGGAAATTTCGGAGCCGGTATCGCGGGTAGCCAGCGAACGCATGAAAATATTCGGATGCTCGATGGCATTCATCCGGATGCGGTCGCCGAGCAGCGCACCGCCGGTCCGCTTGCGCGACGGGTCGATCGAGATCATGCCGATCTTGACGGTATCGCCCTGATCGAGACGGAAACGACGGACGATTTCATCGGTCAACGACGATTTACCGGCGCCGCCGGTGCCGGTAATGCCGAGAACCGGTGTTTCCAGCGCAGCTGCCGCCTTGAGCAGCGGCTCCTTGAGAGCCGGCGCTTCGCCGTTTTCGAGCAGCGTGATGATGCGCGCCAGCAGCCGCTTGTCGCCGGCCTGCAAACCGGCCAGCGCCTGCTCGACACTCGGTACCCCCTCGTCGGCGACATCGAAGTCAGCGTGCTGGACGACCTCGTTGATCATGCCCTGCAGCCCCATGTGCACACCATCTTCCGGCGCGTAGATGCGGGTCACGCCATAGTCGTGCAGCTCCCTGATTTCGGACGGCACGATCACCCCGCCGCCGCCGCCAAACACCTTGATACTGGCGCCGCCGTTGGCTTTCAGCAGGTCGATCATGTACTTGAAGAATTCGACGTGCCCACCCTGATACGAGGTGATGCAGATGCCCTGCACGTCTTCCTGCAGCGCGGCATTGACGATTTCCTGCACCGAACGGTTGTGGCCAAGGTGGATGACCTCGGAGCCGGTCGATTGCAGGATGCGGCGCATGATGTTGATCGAGGCATCGTGGCCGTCAAACAGCGAAGCAGCAGTCACGAAGCGCACCTTGTGCTTGGGCTTGTACGGGGAAAGCTTCTTGGCAACGGAAAGATCGGTCATGACGCCAGCCTCATCGAAAAGATGGAAAGGAGCCCATGGTATGCCCCTTTCAAGCTGCTGCCATTGTCGCGAATGACGACAATCGTGCAAATTCCGCCAAGGTGATACAGTACCACGGTCAACCGGAAAAAATCGCCAAAATTGAAATCATCTGCCCAAACCTCACCCGCCAACAGAACGCAAACCTCTGTTGCCATGGGCTTTGTTACCGGAATGCTGGCCGGCCTGACACGGCGGAACATCGACCCCGCCCCACTCCTGGCGGCCACCAACATTGACATTGCAGACACCGCCAGCCGGATTCCAGTCGAAAGCTACGCCGCGCTCTACAACCGGCTCAACCACCAGCTCGACGACGAAGGATTCGGCCTGTTCGCCCAGCCGATGCGCGTCGGCAGCTTCGAATTCCTCTGCCGCGCCTGCATCAGCGCCCCGACACTGGCCGAGGCGCTGGCCCGGGCCTGCCGCTTCCTGCACGTCGTGCTCCCCGATCTGGCGGTCAGCGTGCGCCGCACTCACGGCCATGCCGAACTGGTCATTTCCGAAACGCGCAAGCTGGCCGACCACACCGACGACTCCGGCCGCGTCTTCGCCTTCGAGTGGCTGCTCCGCCTGCTGCACGGCCTGTCATGCTGGCTGGCCGGGCGCGGCATCGGGCTGGACAGCGTCATCTTTCCCTACCGCAAGCCGCCCCACTTCGCCGACTACGCGCTGATCTTCACCGAGGATTCGCGTTTCGCGCCGACCGTTCCCGGCGGCACCGGGACGCTCGTCGCCAGCTTCAACGCCAACCTGCTCGACCTGCCCATCCGCCGCGACGAAGCCGCACTGAACACTTTTCTCGAGGGTGCTCCCGGCAAGATCACCACGCTCTACCGGCGCGACCGCGAAATGGTCATCCGCGTCCGCGACCTGCTGCGTGCCGCGCTGCCCGAAACGCTGAGCCTGGACGACATCGCTGACCGCCTTTATCTGTCACCACGGACCATCCACCGCCGACTCGAAGAAGAAGGCTCGAGCTTTCGCGCCATCAAGGATGCCCTGCGCCGCGACATGGCACTGGCCCGGCTGACCAAGACCGACGATCCGATCACCAAGGTCGCCGCCGATCTCGGCTACGCCGACAGCTCGGCTTTTTACCGCGCCTTTGTCGAATGGACCGGCATGGCCCCGGTACACTACCGGCGCAAATGGGCCGACAAACCGCCCGGAACGAACTGAAGGACCAGCATGACCATCAAATTGAAATCAGCACTGGCCGCGTTGGCCATGATCGCCAGCACGCTGGCCTGGAGCGTCGGTTTTCTCGAACGCGAAATCTACTTTTCCGAAGCCGACATCCAGACGCAAGTTGAAAAAAGCGGCACGATGCAGAAAAGCTACGGCAACGGTCTGATTATCGTGTCCCTGATCGAGCCACCCAGAATCCTGCTCGGCACGCCGGAGGGCAAGACCACACTGTCCGCCCGCATCAATGTCTCACTGCTCGGCAGCCCGCCCGTGCCGGTCGCTTTCGAAGGCACCTCTGGCATCCGCTACGACGACAACGCCAAGGCCTTCTTCCTGGAAAACCCGGTGGCTCATACCGTCCAGTCGCAAGCCATCGGCCGCGAATCGGAGCCGATGGCCCGTCAGGCCGTTACCCAGCTGATGAGCAACTATTTCCGCTCCAAGCCGGTATACGTCCTGCGCGAAGACGGCACCGCCGAGGAGAAGGCGGCCCGCTGGCTGCTCCGCTCGATCCGCATCGAGCCGGGCCGCGTTGTCGCCATCCTGTCGCCGGTCTGATCAAGACAAACGCAGGTCAACGGCCGCCAGTTCGCTGAGGAAATCAAAAAAACCGGTTCAATAAACACGCCCTGTCAAATCATCAAAATCGTTTTACCCGGAGACAAATGAGGCAGATAATCAACAAAAATAATTAAAAAACCGGGAGTTTCCAATGAATTCCTTGCGTGCCCTGAAGTCCTTGCTGGTCCTCCTCGCGCTCCTGTTTGGCAGCCCGGCGAACGCTGATGAGAGTTACACCTTCGCCGTCGCTCCCCAATACGAACAGCGCAAATTGTTCGCCATATGGCAACCCGTCGTCGACGAACTTAGCCGGCGCACCGGCCACAAGCTCAAACTGGTTGCTACCTTGACCGTACCTGACTTCGAAAGCGAGCTCGCCAAAGGCAGTTTCGACTTCGCCTATATCAACCCCTACCTCATGATAAAAAAGGACCAGCGCCAGGGCTACATCCCGCTCGTCCGCGATCAACTGCCTTTGCGGGGCATTCTGGTCGTTCGCAAGGACAGCCCGTTCAGGACACCGGCCGAGCTCGACGGCACAAAGCTCGCCGTCCCGGCGCTCGACGCTCTGGGTGCCTGCCTGCTGCTGCGAGCCGAACTCGCACAGGTTTTCAAGGCGAGACTCACTCCGGTTGACGTCAAATCACATAGCTCCGTGTATCTGCAAGTCGCCACCGGCCAAATTCCGGCCGGCGGGGGGGTCGAGAAAACGTTGCAGGTTCAGGATAAACCCGTGCAGGACATGCTGCGCGTGCTTTACACGACCCGCGACATGCCGTCGCACCCGATCGTCGCCCACCCCCTGGTGCCGGCCAAGGTGCGCCAGGCGCTACAGCGAGCCGTGCTCGAACTTGCGGCCACAGAGGAAGGCAAGAAACTCCTCCAGCACATACCGATGCCCGAGCCAGTAGCCACCTCGATGCAGGATTACATGCCCTTGAAAAAACTGGGACTGGAAACTTACTTGACTGACTAGCCGATCCGGCCATGAAACTTCGCCTGAAACTGCTTTTGCCTTTGCTCCTGTCCAGCGCGCTGATTGGTGGACTCCTGCAGTTTGTCTGGATTCCGGATTCGATCAGCAAAGCAGAAAAAAACAATCTCGAATTAATCGAAAGACACATCGACAGCGTGGCGGAAGGGCTTGTCCCGCTACTTCTCGGCAACCAGTTGGCCAACGTTTACGAAAACCTCGCCGCCCTTGAAAAGCGCAATGCCGAATGGCGGAAGGTGCGACTAATCAACGCCGAGGGGCAGCAGACCTACCCCCTCCAGCAAACAGAAACCGATGCGCAGCAGCAACCTGCCTTGCACAAGCTGAAACGCCCGATTCGTTTTCTCGACAAGGATCTGGCACAGTTGCAGGTCACCGTCGACATGCAGCCTTTCATTGCCGACAACCTCGCCCACCATCACGAATTGCTCTACCTGCTGCTCGCCATCGTCCTTGCCCTGACCCTGATCATCGCGACCGTTCTCGAATTCACGGTTATCCGTCCGACCAGCCGCCTTGTCGCGGCCTCCAGCGCCTTGGCCCGTGGCCGCTTCGACACCCAGCTGCCATCGATTGGCAACGATGAAATCGGTGCGCTGGTCAGCAGCTTTGCAACGATGCGCAGCGAACTCCAAACCAATCAGGCCGAGCTACTCGAAGAAATCGCCGAGCGGAAAAAATCTGCCGACGCCTTGCAGCAGCACCGCGAACATCTTGAGGAAATCGTCCACCAGCGAACCCTGGAGCTCGAACTGGCGAAGGATATTGCCGAGTCAGCCAGCCGTGCCAAGAGTGTATTCCTGGCCAACATGAGCCACGAACTTCGCACCCCGATGAACGCGATCATCGGGTTGACCCACCTGCTGCACCGGGATGTCGAGAGCGCCCACGCCAACAGCCAGTTGAACAAGATAAACCAGGCTGCTCAACACCTGCTCGGGATACTCAACGACATTCTCGACTTCTCGAAAATCGAGGCCGACAAGCTGACGCTGGACCCAAGCGAATTTGAATTCAGTCAGATATTTCGCCAACTGAATAACCTGATTGGCATCCAGGCCGAAAGCAAGAATCTGGAAGTGGTCGACCGCATTGACCCGGCCATTCCCGAGTTCGTGAATGGCGACGCCATGCGCATTAGCCAGATTCTTGCAAATTTCGCCAGCAACGCGATCAAATTCACCGAACGCGGCAGTGTCATTTTGAGTGCACGCCTTGTAACACAGGATGCAGGCAGTTTGCGGGTCCGCTTTGAAGTCACCGACACAGGCATCGGGCTGACACAGGATCAGCAAATCCGTATTTTTCAGGCCTTCGAGCAGGCCGATTCGTCGACCACGCGCAAATATGGCGGCACCGGACTTGGCTTGGCGATTTGCAAGCGCCTGACCAAATTGATGGGTGGGCAGATCGGCGTCCGCAGCAGTCCCGGAAAGGGCAGTACCTTCTGGTGCGAAATCCCGTTGCTGCCCGCCATCAATCCAACAACTGAGCGAGTTCGAGGGAGCCTGCCCGAAGGGCTCAGAATTTTGGTCATTGATGATGACATCAACGCCCGCGATGCGATCAGCCACATGCTGCAGACCTACCGGGCGCAGGTCACAACTGCCGAATCGGGCGAGGCTGCGCTGCAGTGTGTCGAAAGCGCCCTGGCCAATGGAAAGTCCTTCGACTTAATCCTGACCGACTGGGCCATGCCCGGCATGGACGGCATCGAAACCGCACGTCGTATCCTTCATCTTGGCAGCGGCACACCTCGCATTGTGCTGGTTACGGCCTATGGCCGAGACTGGCCGCTGGCACGACTGAATGAAGCCGGCATCGTTTACCAGCTGAACAAACCGGTGATGCCATCCGACCTGCACGAGGCGATGACGCACGCCTTGCTGGGTCCGGCCTGCTACGTGGAGACACCGCGGCAGTATCAGGAAAGCCTCAACCTAACCCCTCTGAACGGTCGCCGCGTGCTGCTGGCCGAAGACAATCTGGTCAATCAGGAGGTCGCTACCGAACTCCTCAAGGAGGTTGGATTGAACGTAGACGTTGCCGAGGATGGCCAACAAGCCATCGATCTTGCCAGCACTAACGACTACGACCTAATCCTGATGGACATCCAGATGCCGCGTGTCGATGGCATCGAAGCAACCCAGACCATTCGCCGTATGCCAAGGCACACCGCGGTCCCCATTATCGCGATGACGGCCAATGCCTTTAACGAAGATAGGGATATCTGCCTGGGGGCCGGCATGAACGATCACCTTGCCAAACCGGTCGCCCCCGACAAGATGTACGCCGCACTGCTACGCTGGATTCGCATCGAAGCACCTCTGCCAACAATAATTCATCCGGTGCCTGGCACCTCTGATGAAAATATTTTGACCAGACTTAATGGCATCGAGAGTCTGGATGTGGATGGCGGCCTGAAAATGGTTTCTGGAAAACTGCCGCTGTACTGTCGCCTGCTGCAGCTATTCGCCCGTAGCCATTGTGACGACGCCGACAAGTTGCTCGGCGCATTGGACGACAACCGCCTGGACGATGCACGAAACCTTGCCCATTCACTGAAAGGTGGTGCCGCCAATATCGGCGCGCGAAAAATACAGGAAATCGCAGAGGGCATCGAGCTACCACTCAAGCGGCATCAGGGCAACGCATCCAGTCTCGCTCGCGAGCGCCTGGTCGAGTTAAAACAGGAACTTTCCCAATTCATAGCCCAACTCGCGACCCTGCCGGGCGAAACGAGCGACATCCTGCTGCAGGCGGCACCCCGTGACGAGAAGAACAGCGTGCCACTAACCGAAAAACTGCGTGAGTTGCTCAACGCTGACGACATGGCCTCACAACGCTACTTCGCGACACACCGTGCGGAATTTGATCAGGCGCTAGGTAGTTCCCGAGCCCGGCACATTGCCGGGCTGATTGAGAATTTCGACTTTGCACCAGCGCTTGAGGCCCTCAAGGCCGGAGAGCCTGATCAGGCACTTTCCTGCTCGCGAACGTAGGGCTCGCGCAGATCGACCGGCTTGACAGTCTTCTTGCGCATGCGGATATTGAGCATCTCGACACCGACCGAGAAGGCCATGGCGAAGTAGATGTAACCCTTCGGCACGTGGTGGCCGAAACCGTCAGCAATCAGCACGACACCAACGACGACCAGGAACGAGAGGGCGAGCATCTTGATCGTCGGGTGGTTCGAGACGAATTCGCCAATCGAGCGGGCGAACAGCATCATCAAGCCAACCGAGGTAACAACAGCAGCGATCATTACGCCGACCTCGCTGACCATGCCGACGGCCGTAATGATCGAGTCGAGCGAAAACACCAGGTCGATGACAATGATCTGGGCAATGACGCCGGCGAAACTCGACACCACCTTGCTTGAAGCCTCGCCCTCCTCGCCTTCGAGCAACTGGTGCACCTCGCCTGTACTTTTCCAGATCAGGAACAGGCCACCGGCAATCAGGATCATGTCACGCCCGGAGATGCCGAAGCCGAACAGGGTCAGCACCGGCTCGGTCAGGCCAACGATCCACGACAGCAACAAGAGCAGGCCGATGCGCATGAACATGGCGAGGAACAAGCCGATCCGGCGCGCCAGTTCCTGCTGTTCCTTGGGCAGCTTGTCGACCAGAATCGAAATGAAAATGATGTTGTCGATGCCAAGCACCAATTCCAGAGCCGTCAGCGTGAAGAAGGCAATCCAGATTTCGGGGGAGAGCAGGAATTCGAGCATGGGAAATAGCCAGGCAAAAGATCAGGCGCCCATTGTAGGAAGCCCGGCGCATTCAAGCCACCCCGCTGACCATCACCAACCCTTCGAAAAAACCGAAATATAAAATCAGTTCCTCGGATAATGCTTCTCTCCACCCAGCCCGAAAAATATTCCTTATGCATTTTTATGCATTCGGCGCGGTAGCGGCTATTCTTATAGACTCAGTGGCGCCAGCGACAAAGGAGAACAAGGATGGAGAGCTCCACCTTACTGGGTAAGGAATGGCAAACCCTGCAGGACAATCACGAACAGCACGAACAAAACGCCCTGTTCATCAAGCTGGCCTGTCTGGCCTTGTGCCTTGCCGGACTGGCGAGCGGATTGCCGCTGAGCTGGGTGGCCTTCACGGTTCTGCTCTGCTGGATTCAGGAAGGCATATTCAAGACTTATCAATCGCGGCTGGCCGATCGCCTGCTCGGTGTCGAGGCACTCCTCGCTCAGCCGAACCTGACGCCATCCGCCATGCAACTTCATACCGGCTGGCAAGCCAGCCGCCCTGGTGGCCGGGCCCTGCTCGGCGGTTATCTGGTCAGCGCCGGTCGCCCGACCGTCGCCTTTCCCTACCTGCCAATACTCCTGATGCTGGGACTTGGCCGCTGGTTGTCGTGGCTTTGATCGGCGCCGCCCAGAAACCCCGGAGAATCAAATGAACCACGCCAAGTCACGTGAAGTCACCCTCGCCGCAAAAATCACCGACGAACTCGGCTCCGCTCTGGAAACGCTGCGCCAGGCCTGGAAAGAGAATCCGTCCGCCGTGCCGAAAGGGCTGTCATGTTCTGAATCGCGCGAAGGGCAATTCGTTCTGGTTGCCGCCGAATCGGCTTTCGTCACCCTTCCTGGCGCCTGCGTCATCAAAGGCATTGGTGCCATCGAACTGCTCGGCGATGAACCGGCCTTCGACGCCGGAGCCAAGTCCAAATCCCTGATCCTCAAAGCCACCCCGGAAGGCTGGCGGTTTTCGGTGAAATTCGTGCCCCCCATCGTGCGCGAAAGAAACCTGAAGTAGCACTACCGTGGCCCGATGAAAACCCCATTCCGCATACTCTGTGTCTGCATGAGCAATGTATGTCGCTCGCCGACGGCCGAGGCGGTGCTGCGCCAGTTGATTGAGCAAAAGGGGCTGGCTGAGCGGATCGAGGTCTGTTCTGCCGGCACCCACGGCTATCGCGTCGGCGAGGCTTGCGACAGCAACAGCCAGCGGGTAGCGCGGGCGAAGGGCTATGACCTGTCGCAGATCCGCGCCCGGCGTATCGGCTGGCAGGACCTGGACTATTTTGACCTGATCCTGGCCATGGACCGGACCAATCTGTACAACCTGCGGCGCATGGCGACCGAAGAGCAGCTGATGCGGATCAGGTTGGTGATGGACTACGCCAGGCGCTTTACCGAAGACGAGGTTCCCGATCCCTACCTCACCCTCGGCGGACGCTTCGAGCTGGTTCTCGACATGATTGAGGATGCCGTCAGCGGCTTGGTCGACGAACTCACTCGACAATTGGAGCCTGCCGCGAGCAAGGCGTTTGAGTCACAAAAATGGATACCGCAACGATGAGCATCGAAATTTCCAGGGAGGCCAGTACGGCGGCCATCACCTCGATCCAGCGCTACTTTGAGGAAAACATGGATGAGGAAATCGGCAACCTCGGTGCTGGCGCCCTGCTCGGATTTTTCCTGAAGGAGATCGCGCCCATCGTCTACAACAAGGCCGTGGCCGATGTGCAAACGCGCTTGCAGGCCCAAATCATGGACCTCGATATCGAAGTCCATGAACCAGAGTTCCAGTATTGGCAAGGTTCAGCACGAAAGAGGAAATGAGCCGGGCAACCCCGGCGACGCAGCGCTCGCATCAGCCACCATCTAAAAATTGTTGCAGTGCACAATTTTTGCGGATTGTGCGTTATACTCGTTGCCGAACACACCGATAACCCTTTCTGGAGACAACACATGTCTATCAATCCTGAGCAATTCGCCGCCGCCAACAAAGCAACCGTTGACTCCCTGTTGTCCGTCGCCAACACCGCCCTCGCATCTGCCGAGCGTATCGCTGCCCTGAACCTGAACACCGCCCGCGCCGCTCTGGAAGATACCGTTTCCGGCGTCAAGTCGGTCATGGGTGCCAAGGATCCGAAGGAAGCCCTCGCCGCTCAGACCGCCCTGGCCCAGCCGGCTGTCGAGAAGGCTGTTGCCTACTCGCGTTCGGTCTATGAAATCACTGCCCAGACCCAACAGGATCTGGCCAAGATGGTCGAAGCCCAGTTCGGCGACTTCCAGAAGTCCATCGCTGGCATGGTTGAAAAGGCTACCAAGTCGGCTCCGGCTGGTTCCGAAGGTGCTGTTGCCGCGATCCAGAGCGCCATTGCTGCTGCCAACTCGGCTTTCGGCAACATGAACACCATGGCCAAGCAATTTTCTGACGCAGCCCAAGCCAACATCGCTGCCGTCACCAAGAAGTCCAAGTAATTCTTTCGGGCCTCCCGAAAAAAACGGCCCCGCGAGTTTCGCGGGGCTTTTTCGTTTACGTTCAATCGCCAGAACTGCCACCCCGACAACGAATACAGGGATTGGCCAGATACGGAACGACCGTTGACACAATTCGATACACAAAACATGTTGCGGTGCACAATATATCTGGGCATAATGAACTTGTCTCCTCCATCTCCTCCAAGAAATGGATTTAAGCCCGCCCAGCGCGGGCTTCTTTTTTTGTTTGCCTTGAACCGCCCACCGTGTGCAGGCGCAACAAAAATGCGGAGTTTGTTTTACTGCCTAAGCCGGCGATCCTTTCCGCGTTCTGTTGCGGAAGCGAAACCCGTCCAGGCCACGGAAAGGAACCCTGATGCACGCCACAAAAGTTCTCGAACACCTCAAGAAGCATGGCCAGTTGCTCGATTTCGATATTGCCGCAGCGATCAACATGTCACTGGCCGACGTTCGCGCCTCACTGACCGAGCTATCGGCCCGCGGCGACATTTCGCGCTGCAGCGTGACCAGCTACGTCAAAGGCAAGGCGATTGAGGGTTTTCAATGCCGGATTTCAGGGTATATTCCACGCCCAGCGCCAGGCCGGAAACCGGGCGTCAAGTAACGACAGGGGTTTGGCTTTTTCCCGCGCAGGATGAACGGCCAAATCCGCAGCAGATTCGAATGGAGATTCCGATGCCGGACAAAGATCTCGACGAAAAAGTCGAGCGCATGCTCAACGCCGCCCTGGGTGGTCTGACACCGCACGAAGCGCTGGTCAAGGCGTCGCTGGACGAAGCCGCCAATGTGGACGAACGCGCTGCCGCCAAGGAGAAAAACCGGGAACGGGCCTTGCGACTGCTGGCGGAACTCGATAAAGCGCAAGGCAAGTCGGAAAGCTAGTTTTCTGACTGCCAACCGGTCTGCCACGGTCAACCGGAAAAAATCGCAAAAAATGAAATGGGCGTCTGCCGCAAGGCAGGACGCCCATTTTCTTTGGCTCGAACCGCTTACTTGATATCGAGCACGCTATCGTCCCAGGCTGCGTGCTTTTCCAGCCCGAGCAGATTGGCGACGGTGGCGGCGATATTCGACAGGCCGGCCGTTTCGGTCTGTTTCAGGCCCAGTTTGCCGCCGCTCACGTTGTCGTAAAGGATCAGCGGCACCGGATTGAGCGTGTGCGCCGTCTTGGCCTTGAACGAACCATCCTTGTTCAGTGCCGGCTGCTTGGTCTTCTTGTCGAGTTCGAACATTTCGTCGGCGTTGCCGTGGTCGGCCGTGATCAGCGCCACGCCACCCGCCGCATCGACAGCCTGCAACACGCGAGCCAACGACAGATCAACGGCTTCGACGGCCAGCGTTGCGGCGTAGAAATTGCCGGTATGGCCAACCATGTCGCCGTTGGCGAAATTGCAGCGCAGCGTCCGGTACTTGCCTGACTGAATGGCGGCGATCATCGCATCGGCGATTTCGGCCGCCTTCATCCACGGGCGCTGCTCGAAGGGCACGACGTCGCTCGGCACTTCTTGCCAGGTTTCGCCCTCGAACTTGCCGGAACGGTTGCCGTTCCAGAAATAGGTAACGTGGCCGAATTTCTGCGTTTCCGAACAGGCGAACTGGGCGATGCTGGATTTGGCGAACCATTCGCCCGTGGTGTCCTTGATCGCCGGCGGGGCGACGAGGAAGCGGGCCGGCAGTTTGAGGTCGCCATCGTATTGCAGCATGCCGGCGTAGGTCACTTTCGGGGCGCGGACGCGGTCGAACTTGTCGAAAGCCGCTTCCTCAAAGGCGCGGGTGATTTCGATGGCGCGGTCGCCACGGAAGTTGAAGAAGACGACCGAATCGCCGTCTTCGATGGTGCCGATGGCCTTGCCGTTATCGGCGATGACGAACTCCGGCAGATCCTGGTCGATAGTGCCCGGATTCTGCTCGCGCAGGCCGTTGACCGCAGCCGTGGCGTTCGGGAACTGCGTGCCCAGGCCGAGCACGTGCGTCTTCCAGCCCTTCTCGACCATCGCCCAGTTGGCATCGTAGCGGTCCATGGTGATGTACTGGCGGCCGCCGCCCGAGGCGATGCGGGCATCGAAGCCATCGGCGCTGATCTCGGCGAGAAAGCCTTCAAACGGCACGACGTAATCAAGCGCGCTGGTTTCCGGCACGTCACGGCCATCGAGCAGGGCGTGCACCCGCACGGTCTTGATGCCTTCGGCCTTGGCCTGGACGACCATGGCCTTGAGGTGGTCGATGTGGCTGTGCACGTTGCCGTCGGAGAACAGGCCCAGCAAATGCAGCACGCCGCGACCGGCCTTGGCGCCAGCAATGATCTGTTGCCACGCCTCGCCCTGCCAGATGGCGCCGGAAGCAATCGCATTCGACACCAGCGATGCCCCCTGGCTATAGACCTGGCCGGCGCCGATGGCGTTGTGGCCGACTTCGGAATTGCCCATGTCGTCGTCGGACGGCATGCCGACAGCGGTGCCATGGGCGCGCAGGCGTATGTTCGGGTAATGGGCAAAGAGGCGGTCGAGGGTCGGCTTGCGGGCGGCGGCGATGGCGCTGCCGACGTCGGTCTTGGGCAGGCCGTAGCCATCCATGACGATGATGACGACCGGGCCTTGAACACCGGGGAAGGCGGAGAGCTTGTTCAGCATGGGCTGGCTTTCGGCAAAAGTCGTCATTTTACCCGCTTGCTGCGACTCGCCCCAGCGCCATCCGGCCCCTCTTGCAACCGGCGCCGGGCCAGCCGCACCGTTACACAAGTTTCATTTTTCACACTGGTCGGCTATGGGATAATCGCGCCCCTTTCCGCAACGCAGCAGCAGGCATGGCCAAAGACGCACCGATTCAGTTCAAGGGCACTTCGCTCAAGATCATCCAGACGCAACTCCGCACGACCGATCCTGCCACGCTGCACGCCGCGCTGGCCGAACTGACCGGCAACAGCCCGGACTTTTTCGAAAACGAGCTGGTGGTACTCGATTTCAGCCTCGCCGAAAATCTGCCGGACAGCCCCGACTGGGCAGGCATTTGCGAACTCCTGCGCGGTTCTGGCCTGCATGCCGTCGCCACGCGCGGCCTGCCGGAAGACTTGGCCAGCTTGGCGCATGCCGCCGGCCTGCCGGCGGTCAGTGCCGATGCCCTGGGCCGCAGCACAGCCCGTCCAAAGGCGGCGGAAACGCCGGTTGCGCCACCGCCCGCCCCCGCTCCAACAGTTGCACCGGCGCCTGCACCCGAACCCGGCCCGCGCACGATCACGCTCGACAAGCCCTTGCGTTCCGGCCAGCATTTCTACGCCAAGGGCAGCGACCTGATCGTCACGGCGATGATCAGCGCCGGCGCCGAAGTCATCGCCGACGGCAACATCCACATCTACGCCCCGCTGCGCGGCCGAGCCCTGGCCGGCGCCAGTGGCGACAAGACAGCCCGTATCTTCACCACCTGCCTGGAAGCCGAACTGGTTTCCGTGGCCGGCATCTACCGTACTTTCGAGGCCGGCGTTCCCGCCGAACTCGCCCGCGAGCCGGCTACCGTCTGCCTGATCGAGGAAAGTGGCGAAAGCCGCCTGACCGTCGCGGCCCTGGCGCTCCGTTAATCGCGCGTTTCGACGCGACTCCTTTTCATAACTTACCCAGCGAGAACTCACGTGACCAGAATCATCGTCGTAACTTCCGGCAAGGGCGGGGTCGGCAAGACCACCACCAGCGCCAGCTTTGCCACCGGCCTCGCCCAGCGCGGCTTCAAGACGGCCGTTATCGACTTCGACGTCGGCCTGCGCAATCTCGACCTGATCATGGGCTGCGAACGCCGCGTCGTTTATGACCTGATCAACGTAATCAACGGCGAAGCAACGCTGACCCAGGCGCTGATCAAGGACAAGCACGCCGACAATCTCTACGTGCTGCCCGCCTCGCAAACGCGCGACAAGGATGCGCTGACCGAGGAAGGCGTCGAGAAAGTCATCAAGGAACTCGAACACCAGGGCTTCGAGTACATCGTCTGCGACTCGCCGGCCGGTATAGAGTCGGGTGCCATCATGGCCCTGACCTTCGCTGACGAGGCGCTCGTCGTGACCAATCCGGAAGTCTCGTCCGTGCGCGACTCCGACCGCATCCTCGGCATCCTGCAGGCCAAGTCGCGGCGTGCCATCGAAGGCCGCGACCCGATCAAGGAACACCTGCTCATCACGCGCTACAACCCGACCCGCGTCGAGGCCGGCGAAATGCTGTCGTACAAGGACATCCAGGAAATCCTGCGGGTGCCGATCATCGGCGTCATTCCGGAATCCGAAGAAGTCCTGCAAGCCTCCAACCAGGGCTCGCCGGTCATCCACCAGAAGGATACCGACGCGGCCGAGGCCTACAACGACGTGATCACCCGCTTCCTCGGCGAGGATAAGCCGCTGCGTTTCGTCGATTACGTCAAGCCGGGCCTCTTGAAGCGCCTGTTCGGAGGCAAGTGAGATGTCGCTGTTTTCACTCATCTTCGGCAACAAGCCGAAAACCGCTCACCTGGCCAAGGAACGCCTGCAGCTGATCATCGCCCATGAACGCGATGGCGGCGGCAGCAGCGCCAATTTCCTGCCCGACCTGCAACGCGAGCTGATCGCCGTGATCTCCAAGTACGTCAAGGTGAACACCGAGGACATCCGCGTTTCGCTTGAGAAACAGGGCAACTACGAAGTCCTGGAAGTCAATATCGTCCTTCCCGAAAAGGGCTGAGAAGACTAGCATCGGGGCATTCCGCAACGAGGATGCCCCGATGTCCACCCAGCTCAAACCCAGCGAAATCGTCCGCCAGCTTTCAGAACACGTCATCGGTCAGGAAGACGCCAAGCGCACAATGGCCGTCGCCATTTACGCCCACTACCGGCGCATGGCGGCCAATGCCGCAGAGGACAGCATTGAGCTGACCAAAAGCAACATCCTGCTCATCGGCCCGACCGGCACCGGCAAGACTCTTCTTTGCGAAACGCTGGCCCGCATTCTCGATGTGCCGTTCGTCACCGCCGACGCCACTTCGCTGGCCCAGACGCAGTTTGTCGGCGACGAGATCGAAGCCATCCTGCTCCGCCTGATCGACCGGGCGAATGGCGACATCGAACGCGCCCAGCGCGGCATCGTTTTCGTCGATGAGGTCGACAAGCTCAAGGCGATCGGCGGCCAGGCCCGCGCCACCTCGGGCGAAAGCGTCCAGCACGCCCTGCTCAAGATCATGGAAGGCGCGCCGGTGCGGCTCAAGGACGGGCGCCACATTGACACGACCAACGTGCTGTTCATCTGCGGCGGCGCCTTCGTCGGGCTCGACCACATCCTGACCCGGACGCACACCTTCGGCTTCATTTCGACGACCGAGGGCGACGACCAGAAAATCCTCGAACGCCTCAACGCCCGCGTCAAGCCGACCGACCTGCTCGAGTTCGGGCTGATCCCCGAATTCGCCGGTCGCCTGCCCATCGTCACCCGCCTGCATGATCTTTCCCAGGACATGCTGGTGCGCATCCTGACCGAGCCGAAGAACGCCATCTACCGCCAGTTCCGCGCCATGCTGGCGGCCGACGGCGTGGACCTCCAGGTTGCCCCCGACGTCTTCCGCCAGATGGCCGAACTGGCCATCGAGTACAAGGCCGGAGCGCGCAGCCTGCGTGGCATTTTCGAGGAAATGATGACCGACGTGATGTACGCCGTACCGGACAATCCCGGCATCCGCCGCGTCGTCATCCGCTCGCTGTTCGAGCGCGCCGAAATTTCCACGGTCAACCCGGAAAAAGGCTGAAAAATGAACGGCATCAGCTGATCAGCCAATGCCGTTCATATTAGAAAACAACACATCAATTCGTCGTTCCCGCGAAAGCGGGAACCCACCAGATGCCAGATTTCTGGATTCCCGTTTTCGCCGGAATGACGTCCAGTTGAACGGGTTTGCCGGCTGATCAGCCGGACTTTTCCAGCCACTTGAGCAGGGTCGTGAATAGCACATCCGGGTCAACCGGCTTGGCGATGAAGTCGCTCATGCCAGCGGCCATGCAGCGCTGGCGGTCATCGACGAAGGCATTGGCGGTCATCGCGATGATCGGCGTCTGGCCGTAGCCGGCCAGCTGGCGGACTCTCTGCGTCGCTTCCAGGCCGTCCATCTGCGGCATCTGCATGTCCATGAGAAGCAGATCGTAGGGCTGTGCAGCAGCGGCAGCGACGGCCTCCAGACCGTCATTGGCGACATCGACGACGAGGCTGACGTCCTCCAGCAACATCCGGGCAATTTCCTGATTGATCGGCTCGTCTTCAACGAGCAGAACGCGGCGGCCCGTAAAATTGCGTCGCAGTGTTGCTTCGGTCGCCCCCGGCGCGGCATTTTCCGCGGGCAGCGCGGCCGCCCCCGACAGTTTGAGCCGAGCCGTGAACCAGAACGTGCTGCCCTGCCCGGGAACGCTCTCGGCACCGGCATCACCCTGCATCAACTGAGCGAATTTTTTGGTGATGGCCAGACCCAGGCCGGTTCCGCCGTACTTGCGCGTCGTCGAGTTGTCCGCCTGCTCAAAGGCGGAAAACAACCTGGGCAAAGCTTCGACTGGAATACCGATGCCACTGTCCCTGACTTCGAAACGGACCAGCACGTCATTCGTCGTCGATTCGACGATCCGGCAGCCGAGCTCGATCTTGCCGGCATCGGTAAATTTCACGGCATTGGAAAGGTAGTTCAGGACAGCTTGTTGCAGCCGCGTCCGGTCTCCCCTCAGCGGCAGATTCGGGGCATGGTGAACGATCAATGCGACATTCTTGGCCCGGGCCTTGTCGTGAACCATGACCGCGGCATTGTCGAGAATGGCATTGATGTCGATGGCGCTGTCTTCCAGTTCAAGCTTGTCGGCATCAATTTTCGAGAGATCGAGCACGGCATTGATGATCTCCAGCAGGTGTTGTCCGGCCGTATCGATTTTTTCCAGGCGTCCGTCCTGCTCCGCCGTGACGCCGGAACGGCGCAACAGGTGGACCATGCCGCTGATGGCGTTGAGCGGCGTACGAATTTCGTGCGACATGTTGGCGATGAACGAACTTTTGGCCTTGTTGGCCGCTTCCGCCTTTTCCCGCTGGGCCCTGGTGCGCAGAGCAGCGATGCCAAAACTCAGGTTGGACGCCAGCTCCTCCAGCAAGCTCACCTCGTCGGGGCCGAAGGCATGGGCTTCGGCGGCATAGACGCACAGGCCTCCGAGAACGCCTTCACCCTGCCTGAGCGGCAGCGCGATGGCGGCCTGATAGCCTTGCCGGATGGCGGCCTTGCGCCAGGGCTCGAGTTGATTGCTGGCCTGCAGATCCTGGCTGATCTGCGTCTTGCCCGAATGGATCGCCTGGGCAGTCGGCCCCTCGGAATATTGGCTGATGCCATCCCAGGAAATGATCGCTTTCTCCAGATAGCCATCCTCGCAGCCTGACTGAGCCACCGGACGAACGGTTTTTCCCGCATCGTGTTCGGCATAGCCGACCCAGGCGCTCATGTAGCCGCCGGTGTCCACGATCAAACCACAGACGTCGTTCAAAAGCTGCGCTTCGCTGTCGTTTCGGACGAGCGCCAGATTGCACTCACTGAGCAGGCGCAAGGCCCGATTGAGCCGGTTTTGCTCGTGCAGGGATTTCTTGCGTTCGGAGATGTCTGTATGAATTCCGATCATGCGAACCGGCCGATTCTCGCCATCCCGCTCCACAACCTCGCCGACCGACTGCATCCAGATCCAGTTGCCCGCTCTGGTCCGACGACGGTACTCCATGGTCTGCGCCCCCGGGTACTTGAGGCAGCGGTCGAATTGCTGCTTGAGCATCGCAATGTCGTCGGGATGAATGTGATCGAGCCAGTTGGCAAGGCTCGATTTGAACTTGCCCGCTTCCTCGCCAAGCATTCGTGCGTAGTTCGGGCTGACGACGACCGCCCCCGTACTGATGTCGAGGTCAAACCATGCCTGATTTGCCGCGAGCAAGGCCAGGCGGAGCCGCTCTTCGCTTTCCCTGAGGGCATCGACACCGGATTTGCGCTCGGTGATGTCGTCATAGATGCCGAGGACGCCGATGATCTCGTTGTTGCTGCCCTTCAGGGGTACTTTCGACGAGCGTAACCAGATGGCTTTGCCGTCCGGGGTTGTCTGCGGCTCCTCGTAGTTCAGCTTGGGGATGCCGGATTCGATGACCTTGCGATCATCGGCGCGATACAGATCGGCTTCGGGCGCCCAGCCCATCTCGTAGTCGCTCCGACCAATCAACTCCTGCGGTAAAACCTTGCCTGCATCCCTGGCAAAAGCCGGGTTGCAGCCCAGGTAGTCGAGGGCACAATTTTTCCAGAAAATGCGCACCGGCACATTTTCCACGACCGCCTCCAGCAGGTGCTTCGACTCCTCCAGTGCTGCCTTGGCCTCGTTCAGTGAAGTCTCCGCCAGCCGGTGTTCGGCCAGTTCGCGCATCAATCGCAAGGTGTTGTTGGACAAGGTGCCGTAGATAGCCAGGATGATGTCGATCAGCGTTCGCGTCGTCCCGCCCATCTGCTCCTTGGCCCGCACTTTGGCGGCATCGACGGATAATCCATCCTGGATGGCCTGAACGGTATAGGCCATGTAGCGGTCAGTCTCCAGAATGTGCGAGGCCAGCCAGCGGGCGAGAAAGCCAAGCGTCTCTTCGGCCACGTCCATCATGGGCCGCGAGGCCAATCCCTCGCGCATGCGCACGACTTCCTCGACAAACGAGGCATGCGTCTTGCGGTGCGCTATTTCGCCAGGGTCATCGACCAGATAGGTGCGCCAGATCGACTCTTCCGACTCGAAATGGTAGACCGCGTACGCCGCCAACTCGTCGAACAGGTGATCGAGGACCAGATCATCGGATTTGAATGCGACATGGCCGGCAAGCGCGTTGAGCAACTGGACCAGCTTGCGATGCTGCTCATCGACGGTGGACAGCCCCGTATTGAAGTTGTCATCCCAAGGGAAAATATCAATTGAATTCATCTGCGATGACACCGACGGAGTGAAAGGCAAAGCAGTCACTGAATTACGGGGGAGGCCGAATGATGATTCTAATGCTTCGTTCCGCCTTGGGGGCGATCCTTCCGGCACATCACTGTTTCCACGGTCAACCCGAAAAAAGGGCAAAAAATCAAATCTCCAGGCCGATCAACCACCCTTCTCCAGCCACTTGAGCAGGGTCAGGAAGAGCACATCCGGATCGACCGGCTTGCCGATATGGTCGTTCATGCCGGCCTGCAGGCACTCGTGACGATCCTCCTCGAAGGCATTGGCCGTCATCGCCAGAATCGGCATCGCCGCCTTGCCGGGCATGGCGCGAATCGCGCGCGTCGCCTCGAGGCCGCCCATCACCGGCATCTGCATGTCCATCAGGACCACGGCGTAATCGCTGGCCTGAACGCAGGCCAGCGCCTGCTCACCATTTTCGGCGACATCAACGCTCAGGTCGGCGATCGACAGCAACTCGAGCGCCACTTCACGACAGATCAGGTCGTCTTCGACCAGCAATATCCGGGCGCCGGCAAAGCGTTGGGCGATGAGCGCCTCGGGCATGGCCGGTGCCGGCTCGGCCGGCGCCGAGGCGGCCGGCTGGCTGGCCACCCTGGGCAAACGCGCCGTCATCCAGAAAGTGCTGCCGACGCCCGGTTCGCTGTCGACGCCAACGTCACCACCCATCATGTGGGCCAATTGACGGCTGATGGCGAGGCCCAGGCCGGTGCCGCCAAAGCGACGCGTCATGGTATCGTCGGCCTGGGTGAAGGGGCTGAACAGGGTGGCACATTGCTCGGCTGAAATCCCGACGCCCTGATCGGAAACCTCCAGACGCAGCAGCACCGAGTCGCCGGTGTCTTCAGTGACCGTAGCACGGACGGAAATCGTTCCCGATTCGGAAAATTTGATGGCGTTGCCCAGGTAATTGAGCAGACATTGCTCAAGGCGCAGGGCATCGCCGAACAACATCGGCGGCACCGCCGGATGGACCGAGTTGACCAGTTGCAGACCCTTGGCAGCGGCCCGCTCGGCGAGCATGCTCAGGCTGTATTCAACGACCTGGGCCGGCGAAAAATCACCAACGCTGAGGGCAAATTTGCCGGCCTCGATTTTCGAAAAATCGAGAATGTTGTTGATGATGCCGAGCAGATGCCGGGCCGATTCGGTCAGTTTGGCGAGCTGATCGATTGCCTTCGGCGCGCTGGCATCCTTGCGCAGCAGATGCGCCAGGCCGAGGATGGCATTCATCGGCGTCCGGATCTCGTGGCTCATGTTGGCCAGGAAGGTGCTCTTCGCCCGACTCGCCGCCTCGGCAGCATCCTTGGCCTCGGCCAGCTCCGCCGTGCGCGAAGCAACCAGGGCTTCGAGGTGGTGGCGATACTGTTCCAGCTCGGCTTCGCTCTGCTTGCGGGCGGTAATGTCGGTCGAAATGCCGCACAGGGCATAGATTCTGCCCTCGGCATCGCGCAGCGGCAGCTTGACCGAGGCGTAGGCGCTGGTCAGCGTGCCATCGCGGCTGGTATTGATCTCTTCGTCAGCTACCCGCTCACCTTGCTCGAGCACGCGGCGGTCATTGGACCGGAGGTTGTCGGCGGTTTTGGCATCGAAGAAAGCAGAATCCGCGTGCCCGACAATGTCCGCCATCGGCTTGCCGAACAAATCACGAACCGGACGATTGGCGTAGAGATAGCGATAATCGACGTCCTTGATGTAAATATAGGCCTCGACGCTGTCGAGAATGGTCGCCAGTTTCTGCTCGCTGGCCTGCAGCGCATTCTGCTGGGCAAGATTCTGCTGATGGTAGTCGGCAAAGAGACGCTTCGACCAGCGGGAGAAGAACAGCGAACCTGCTAGCGCAATGCCCAGCGCACCGAGCACGACGAGCAGCAACTTCAGTGAGCGTTGGTCTGACCCGGCTTCGTAAACATCCCTTTCGGCATCTAGAGCACTCTGGAATTCATCGTTGAACACGGTGGCGACGACCACCCAGCCCCAGGGCTCGACACGGTTCACCAGCGCCGTTTTGGTCGCCGCTTTGCCGGTTTGCGGGTGCGGCCATTCGTAATTGACAAAACCGCCGCCGGCAATCGCCTTGTCGATCAGGACATCGCGCGCCACCCGCTCTATCGCCGGCAGGGATTCGGGCGGCAGGCCTTCCTGAATCTTTTTCGACGGTGAGATGAGCGGACGACCATCGCGGCCGATCACGGCGATGTAGCCCGTCGCCCCGAAACGCACCGAGCGCAGCCGCTCAATCGCCTCCTGTTGCTGCAACTGGTCCCATTTGTAGGTGTAGTCACCGGTACCGATCAGCCAGTCATACGGCGCAAAGCGGCGAACATAGGCGAGCTTGTCCGACATTTTTTTCGGGTCGTCCGGCGTGTACCAGCGGTAGCGCGAGAAACCTTGGCCATCCGGCTTGCCGGCGGCTTCGATCAGGCCACGCATGATGAAATGCCCGGTGTCGTCCTGGTTGTCGAGGATGGTCTTGCCTTCAAGCTGCGGCGCGGTGGGCAGCAAGATGAACTGGCCGTCCATATCGTCGATGAAGTAGTAGCCACGCCCTTCGTAGAAGCGCACGGGGCGCAGTGCTTCGATGATCAGGCGCTTCACTTCCGCGGCAGGGCGCCGCGGTGATTCGCGGTCGTAGATGGCCTGGGCGATCTGGAGGGCGGTATCGACTTGCTGGGCGAGGCTCTGGCGCAATACCGTTTCGCTGCGGGCACGGGCGAATTCGATGTATTCGAGCGAGCGCTCCATTTCCGTCGTGACGCGTGCCTTCAGTTGAGCGGTGACGCCCTGCTCGATGCGGGCAAACGAATCACGGCGTTCGGAGAGGTTTTGCCAGGTGAAGAAAGCCGCCAGCGCCACGGTCAAGAACAGGACCATGGCGATACTGCCGATCAGGTGAATCCTCGGCACCGACTTTTCGTTGGCAATGAACGGCATCTTCTCCTCACGCCCCTCAAACGGAGACTTGCTTTTCATTGTAGCGCTGCCAAAAGTAATAGACCTCGCAAAAATTGAAAAACGCCACGGCCAACCGGAAAAAATGCTCAATTTTGAAGTCAAAAAAAGGGGCCCGAAGGCCCCTGAAAAATGAGACAACTGCCGCTAGAAACAGAAGCCTCACACGCAAGACGACGTTCAGTATCCGTTTAGCCCGATGCAGGCCAGCGCCCTAACGGCAAAGGCGCCGTCGCCGGCCGCCAACCGATCTTGCACGGCGAGCGCAGAACGCCCCATCAACCAGCCGTTGCTGACGATAACCGCCAGACCGAGATTGGGCACGGCAGCGGCCAGGACGCCTTCGGGATGGTTTTTGACGGCGGGCAGGAGGCGATTGCTCACCTCGCGCCATCTCGCAAACCCCTCCTGCAGACTCAGGCCGACTACCTTCATCGACATATCGACATGACCGAGCAGCTTTGCCACCGTTGTTTCAATACCGGCAAACAGTCTCTGCGCCGTGGCACCCGGTCACGCAGCAATTCGCGGAAAATCAGATCATTCGCCTGGATTCCGGTTGTTCCTTCGTAGATCGTAGTGATTCGCGCATCGCGCCAGAACTGGGCGGCACCGGTTTCTTCGATGAAGCCCATGCCGCCGCCTTACAGCCGCTCGAAGATGCCGGCGGCACCCATGCCGGTGCCGATGCACATGCTGACCATGCCAAACTTGCCGCCGGTGCGCTGCAGGCCATGCACCAGCGTGGCGGTGCGGATGGCACCGGTTGCCCCGAGCGGGTGGCCGAGCGCGATAGCGCCGCCGAGCGGGTTAATCTTGGTCGGGTCGAGCGGCACATCCTTCAACACGGCCAGCGCCTGTGCGGCAAAGGCCTCGTTGAGTTCGATCCAGTCCAGCTGATGTTCGGCGATGCCGGCCAGCTTGAGCGCCTTGGGAATCGCCGCGACCGGGCCGATCCCCATGATTTCCGGCGGCACGCCAGCCACGGCAAAGCTGCAGAAGCGGGCCAAGGGCACCAGATTGAACTGCTTGAGGATTTTCTCCGAAACCAGCAACACCGCCGCCGCACCATCCGACATCTGCGAGGCGTTGCCGGGCGTCACCGAGCCCTTGGCGTGGAAGACTGGCTTCAGCTTGGCCAGACTCTGCTGCGTCACATCGGCGCGCGCACCTTCATCGTTCTCGGCCAGATGCTGGCGATGCTTGACCTCTCCGGTTTTCAGATCGGGCAGATACTCGTTGATCAAATACGGCGTGATCTCGGCCTGGAAATGCCCGGCCACGATCGCCGCGCAAGCCTTCTGGTGCGAGGCGTAGGCGAAGGCATCCTGTTCTTCGCGGCTGATATGCCACTGCTGCGCCACCTTCTCAGCGGTCAGGCCCATACCGAAGGCGATGGCACGCTGCTCGTCGTTGGCGAACACAGCGGGATTGACCACCACCTTGTTGCCCATCATGTTGGTCATCACCGTCATCGACTCGGTGCCGGCCGCGATCATCACGTCGGCCTGGCCGAGGCGGATCTGGTTGGCCGCATCGGCCACCGCCTGCGAACCGGATGAGCAGAAGCGGTTGATGGTGATGCCCGGCACGTTGTTCGGCAGTCCGGCCAGCAAGACGCCGATGCGGGCGACGTTCATGCCTTGCTCGGCTTCCGGCATGGCGCAACCGACGATCACGTCGCCGATCAGCGCCGGGTCGAGCCCCGGTGCCTGTGCCATGACGCTCTTGAGGACGTGGGCGAGCAGGTCGTCCGGCCGCACGTTGCGATACATGCCCTTGCGCTTGGCGACCGGGGTGCGGGTCACGGCGACGATATAGGCGTCCTGAATCTGTTTGTTCATTTTCTGTCTCCGCCGTCTCAGTTACGCAGGGGTTTGCCGGTGTCCAGCATGTGCTTGATGCGTGCCTGGGTTTCCGGGGTTTTGAGGAGTTCGAGGAATTGCCGGCGTTCGACGGCCAGCAGCCAGGCTTCGTCAACCAGGCTGCCGTATTCGACTTCGCCGCCGCACAGGGCAACGGCCACGGCACGGGAGACGCGGTAGTCGTGGGCCGAAATCATGCCGCCTTCGCGCATGTTGATCAGCGTCATCTCCATGCTGGCGATGCCGGCCCGACCGGCCACCGGTACGCCGCGCGCCGGGACCGGCGGGGCATAACCGGCATCGGCCAGTAGGCGGGCTTCCTTGAGGGCGACGAACAAGAGTTCGCGGGCATTAAACAGGATCGTGTCGCTCGGCTTGCCGAAACCGAGATCGATTGCTTCATGGGCGCTCTTGCTGGTCTTGCCCATGGCCACGGTCATGAAGGTTGGCGACAGGTTGCCGAGTACTTCGCCCGAAGTGCCGGACTGTGCCGCCCAACGGGCCGCGCGCAGCGCCAGTTCCTTGCAGCCGCCGCCGGCCGGGATCAGCCCGACGCCGACTTCGACCAGACCGAGATAGCTTTCCAGCGCCAGCACACGCTTGGCGGCGTGCATGGCGAACTCGCAACCACCACCGAGCGCCATGCCTTGCACGGCAGCCACCACCGGCAGTTGCCCATACTTGATTGCCATCGTCGCCTGCTGGAACTTGGCGACCGTCTGTTCAAGACGATCGAAATCACCGGCCACGCAGGCATCGTTGATCTGCTTGAGATTGGCGCCGACGGCAAACGGCGCGTCGTGCCAGATGACCAGGCCATCGAGACTGCCGGCTGCCTGCTTGAGTGCAGCCAGTACGCCGTCGAGGACTTCGTCGCCGATGGCGTGCATCTTCGACTTGAAGGAAATGATGCCAATGCCGGCGTCGACCGTCGGCAGCGTCCACAAACGGACACCGTCGTTCTCGAACAGGGTTTGGCCGCTGCTCTCCGGCTGGGCCAGGGTTTCACCCAGCAACAATTCCGGGAAGAGCTGACGGCCATAGACCGGCAGGGTCGAGCGCGGCACATTGTCCTGGCGGCTGGCGGACCACGATCCGGCCGGGCCGTGCACACCTGTGCGCTCCTTGGCCATCACCCAGGCCGGCAGCGGCACGCTGCTCATGGCCTTGCCGGCGGCGATGTCGGCGGCAATCGCCTGTGCCGTTTCGGCCCAGCCGGCGGCCTGCCACAGTTCGAACGGCCCCTGCGCCCAACCGAAGCCCCAGCGCAGTGCGAAATCGACATCGCGCGCATTGTCGGCAACATTTTCGAGTTGCACGGCGCAATAGTGGAACAGGTCGCGGAAGATGGACCACAGGAATTGGGCCTGCGGATGGTGTGAGGTGCGCAAGGCGCTCAGGCGGGCCGCCGGGTCGCTCATCTTGAGCATGGCGTCGACTTCCGGCGCCAGGCTGTCGTCGCTGTCGCGGTAATCGCCGCTGGCCGGATCGAACACCTGAATGGTCTTGCCCAGCTTGCGGAAGATGCCGCCCTTGGTTTTCTGGCCGAGCACCCCCTTGGCGATCAAGTCATCAAGCCAGGCCGGGACATTGAAGTGGCCATGCCAGGGATCGCCCGGCAGGGTGTCGCGCATGGTCTTGACGACATGGGCCAGGGTGTCGAGACCGACGACATCGCCGGTCCGGAAGGTGGCGCTCTTCGGACGCCCGATCTTCGGACCGGTCAGGCCGTCGACGGTATCCAGGCCGAGGCCGAAGGCAGCCGTGTGATGCATGACCGCGAGAATCGAGAAGACGCCGATGCGATTGGCGACGAAGTTCGGCGTATCGAGGGCACGGACAACGCCCTTGCCGAGGCGCGAGGTCAGCCAGGTTTCGAGATTGTCGAGGGCGGCCGGATCGGTGCTGCGGGTGGCGATGATTTCGACCAGCGGCATGTAGCGCGGCGGGTTGAAGAAGTGGATGCCGCAGAAGTTCGGACGCAGCGCCTCCGGCAGGCCTTCGGCCAGCGCGTTGATCGACAGGCCGGAGGTGTTGGAGGCGATGATGGCGGTCGACGGCAAAAACGGGGCAATTTTGGAATAAAGATCGTTCTTCCAGTCCATCCGCTCGGCGATGGCTTCGATGACCAGATCGCAGCCGGAGAGCAGTTCCAGATGTTCCTCGTAATTGGCGGCGTCAATGTACTGCAGCTTGTCGCGCGTCACCAGTGGCGACGGTTGCAGACGCTTCAGGCCATCGAGCGCCTTCTTGACGATGCCGTTCTTGTCACCTTCCTTGGCCGGGAGGTCGAACAGCACCACCGGCACGTTGGCGTTGGCGAGGTGGGCGGCAATCTGCGCTCCCATGACGCCAGCACCGAGAACGGCCGCTCTATTGACGACTAGTTTCATTGCTGATTCTCCTGAATCACGTTATCAGGCCAGTTGCTCACGCATGGCCTTCTTGTTGAGCTTGCCGACGCTGGTCCGGCTCAGGCTGTCGACAAAACGAACCTGCTCGGGCACGGCAAATTTGGAAATATGGCCTTCCTCGGCAAAGCGCAGGACATGCTGCTTGATGTCGTCGACCGTCGCCGTGTGTTCGGCGCGCAGGACGATCATGGCCAGCGGCCGCTCGCCCCACTTGTCGTCCTTGATGCCGATGACGGCGACTTCATTGACCGCCGGATGCTGCGAAATGACGCTCTCCAGTTCGAGCGAGGACACCCATTCGCCCCCGGTCTTGATGACGTCCTTCAGGCGGTCGGTGACGGTCAGCATGCCGCGCGGATCGAGGGTGCCGATGTCGCCGGTGTGCAGGTAGCTGCCGGCCCACAGGTCTTCCGAGGCGTCCGGGTTGTGCAGGTAGCCCTGGGTCAGCCACGGGGCGCGCACGACGATCTCGCCGGTCGCCTTGCCGTCGCGCTCGACATCGAGCATTTCGGCATCGACCGTATGCAGATCGACGAGCGGAATGGTGTAGCCGGTCTTGATGCGTTCGGTCGCCTCGGCCTCGGCATCCGGCAGCTCCTCGCGGACATGCGCGATGGTCAGTATCGGGCAGGTTTCCGACATGCCGTAGCCGGTGAAGACGTCCATTCCGCGGGCCAGCGCGGCCGCAGCCAGGCCCTTGGGGAAGGCGGCGCCACCGATGATCATCTTGCAGCGCGACAGGTCGATGTTCTCGCCGGCCTTGTTGCTCAACAGCATGTGCAGGATCGTCGGGACGCAATGCGAGAAGGTCACGCTTTCCTTGGCTATCAGCTGCAACAGCATGTCCGGCGTGTAGCGGCCGGGATAGACCTGCTTCAGCCCGAGCATGGTGGCGACGTACGGTATGCCCCAGGCGTGCACGTGGAACATCGGCGTGATCGGCATATAGACGTCGTCGCGATGCAGTCGCCCCTGGCCGGCAGCCGTGCCGAGGGCTGTCGCGACGCCGAGCGTGTGCAGCACGAGTTGCCGATGGCTGAAATAGACGCCCTTCGGCAGACCAGTGGTGCCGGTGGTGTAGAAGGTCGTGGCGCGGGTGTTTTCGTCGAAATCAGCGAAGTCGTAGCTGCTCGGCGCCGCCGCCAGCAGGGCTTCGTACTCGCCGGCGTAGGGCACCTTGAAGCTGCTCATCGTCGCGCCATCGTCGGTGATCAGGATGAACTTCTTCACCGTCTCGAGCTGATCCTTGATGATCGCCAGAATCGGGATGAATTCGACGTTGACCGCAACAATGTCAGCCTTGGCGTGATTCAGCGTGTACAAGATCTGCTCCGGCGACAGGCGCACATTCACCGTTTGCAGCACCGCACCCATCATCGGCACGCCAAAGAAGGCTTCCAGATAGCGATGGCTGTCCCAGTCCATGACCGCCACCGTGCTGCCCGGACCGACGCCGAGCCCGGACAGCGCATTGGCCAGGCGGGAAATACGCTCGAAGAACTGGCGATAGCTGTAGCGGGACTGGTCGCGATAGACGATTTCCTGCTCGCCCGCCGTGGCGCGGGCCGAATGCAGCAGTTGCTTGATCAGCAGCGGATAGGCGTAGGCCGACGGGGTCGTGACGATAGGCTCGAACGGCATTCTTTTGTCTCCTTGTTGTTGGCTTAGAACAAGGAGCGTAGGCCGCCTGGCGGTCAATTCCTGCCGGATATTTCCATCTTCGCTGTCAGAAAATTCTGATATTGCAGTCGGGCGGGCTATTCATTCATTCGCTGATGCCATGTTCGAGGCAATAGCGCACCAAATCGGCATTGCTGTGCAAGCCGAGCTTTTCCAGCACACGCCCGCGATAGGTACTGACGGTCTTGACGCTCAGGCACAATTCTTCGCCGATGTCGGTCAGCGAAACACCTTTGACGATCAGACGCAGGATATGCCACTCCCTTTCGGTGAGGCGCTTCCAGGCAGGCGGCGCGTCGGCGGTGGAACCACGCAGCAGGTTTCCCGGTGCCATGCCCGGTGGCAGGTAGTAGCCACCACCGGCGGCGATGCGGATGACGGCAACCAGTTCGGCAGCGTCACGATCCTTTGAAAGATACCCGTGCGCGCCCGCCTGCAGGGCAATCGGGGCGTACTGCGCTTCCGGGTACATCGAGAGCAGAATGACCGGCTGGGCGGGCCATTCAGCATGGATGCGGCGCAGGGTATCAAGGCCGCTGCGGCCGCCCATATTGACGTCGAGCAGGACCAGTCCGAATGTTCGCTGGCGCAGGCACTCCAGTGCTTCCTGCCCGTTCGCGGCCTCGGCGACGATGCGCATGTCCGGCTCGTCCGACAACAGGCGACGAACGCCACTGCGAAAAATCGCATGGTCATCGGCCATCAGGATTTCGATCATGCTGCATCCTCCAGCGGAATCACGACCTGCAGGCATGTGCCTCCTGCGGCATTCGGCAGTAGCGACAGTTGCCCGCCAAACTCCCTTGCCCTTTCGGCCATGCTGACCAGGCCAATGCTCTTGCCAGTCGGCGTCGGGCTTGGCATGCCGCGACCGTTGTCTTCGATTTCCATATGCAGGCAAGCATCGGCCACTCTGACGCGAACGACCACCCGTGTGGCCTGGGCGTGACGAGCGATATTGGTCAGCGCTTCCTGGCAAATCCGATAGGCGGCCGTTTCGCGAGGCTGCGACAGGCACACGGCGAACTTGTCGGCATCGAGTTCACACGCTATCTCGGTCCGTTCGGCAAACTCGCGCAGGGCGCTTTGCAAGGCGGCCAGCAGGTCGAGATGATCCAGCACGCCCGGGCGCAGGTCTTCCGAAATGGTGCGCACGGTATCGATGCTCTCCTGAACCAATTGCGAGAGATCGGCGGTGATTTCCAGGAGCTCAGGATCATCGATACGCCGATTGATCCGGTGAATATCGAGCTTCATTGAAGTCAGCATGCCCCCCACCACATCGTGCAGTTCGCGGGCGATGCGTGCCCGTTGTTCCTCGCGTGCCGTGTTGATGTACGCCGCCAGTTCCCGCAGGCGCTCGCGCGACAGGCGCAGCGCTTCCTGTTGCTGCAACTGGTCGGTGATGTTGATGCCGACGCCAACCACCGCCGGTCGTCCGCGAAACAACACGCTCGAACCATGCACCTCAAGGTGCACCGACTCGCCAGTCCGGTGCCGACCGATGGTTGTGTAACGGATGCTGGGCTCTTCGCCACTGATCCGGCGATGGAAATTGGCGATGGTCGCTTCCTGCATTTCCAGAACGACCGCCTGGCGAAGATGCATGCCGGTCATTTCTTCCGGCGTATAGCCCAGCATGCCGGCAAAGGTCGCGTTCACATACTGGAAGACTTCATCCTGAATGACATACATGCCGGCCAGGGATTGCTCTACGATGCCGCGAAAGGGAATATCGATATCCGGATTCATGCCAACTCCAAAAAAAAGGGGCCCGAAGGCCCCTGTAAAGAATGAGACGGCGGGCACTGTTCTCCCGTATCTCACCCGCAGAGTGACTTAGTGCGCGTGCGCACCCGAAGCACCGAGCCCTGTCTGGGCACGGATGTACTGCTCTTCGTAGGCTTCCTTTTCCTTGGCCGCGCGGGCGCTCTTGTCGGTCACCGAAAGCAGCCAGGTGACGAAGAAGGCGAGCGTCATCGAAACGATGGCCGGGTGGTCGTACGGGAAGATGGCGGCCTTGTTGCCGAGGATCTTGACCCACACGGTCGGCGACAGGACAACCAGGCCGACCGAGGAAACCAGACCGGCAATGCCGCCCCACAGCGCGCCACGCGTCGTCAGGCCCTTCCAGTACATGGACAGGATGAGGATCGGGAAATTGACCGACGATGCGACACCGAAAGCCAGCGCGACGAGGAACAGCACGTTCTGATCCTTGAAAGCGATGCCGAGCAGGATGGCGGTGATGCCGAGGCCAACGGAAGCGAAGCGGGTAACCTTCATTTCCTGCGCACTGGTTGCCGTGCCTTTCTTGATGACGCGGGCGTACAGATCATGCGAGATGGCGGAAGCGCCAGCCAGAGCCAGACCGGAAACGACGGCCAGGATGGTGGCGAAGGCGACGGCCGACAGGAAGCCGAGGAAAACGTCACCGCCAACAGCCTTGGCCAGATGCATGACCGGCATGTTGCCGCCACCGATCAGCTTGCCGCCGACGATGCCACCTTCGAAGTAGGCCGGGTTGGTGCCGACGATGGTGATCGCAGCGGCGCCGAGGATCATCGTGACGAGGAAGAACAGACCGATGAAGCCGGTGGCGTAGAAGACCGACTTGCGGGCTTCCTTGGCGTTCGGCACGGTGAAGAAACGCATCATGATGTGCGGCAGGCCGGCAGTACCGAAGAGCAGACCGAGCGACAGTGACAGAGCCGAGATCGGGTCAGCCATCAACGAGCCCGGAACCATGAGCTTTTCGCCCATCTTGTGCGATTCGATAGCCTTGGTGAACAGGTTCTCGAAGGACCAGCCGAATTGCGCCAGGGTCAGCAGCATGAGCGTGATGCCGCCACCGAGCAACAGGCAGGCCTTGATGATCTGCACCCAGGTCGTTGCCGTCATGCCGCCGAAGGTGACATAGACCATCATGAGCAGGCCGACGACCACCACGGCATAGTTGTATTCCAGGCCGAAGAGCAACTGGATCAACTGGCCGGCACCAACCATCTGGACGATCAGGTAGAAGCAGACGACAGTCAGCGAACCGATCGCCGCAAAGGTACGGATGCGGTTCTGGTCGAGACGGTAGGAGGCGATGTCGGCAAAGGTGAATTTACCGAGATTGCGCAGGCGTTCAGCCATCAGGAAGAGGATGATCGGCCAGCCGATGAAGAAGCAGACGGCGTAGATGAAACCGTCGTAGCCCTTGAAATAGACCATCGAGGTCAGACCGAGCAGGGTCGCCGCCGACATGTAGTCACCGGCGATGGCCAGGCCGTTCTGGAAGCCGGTGATGCCGCCACCAGCCGTGTAGAAGTCAGCCGTCGACTTCGTCTTGCCGGCCGCCCACTTGGTGATGCCGAGCGTTGCCAGCACGAAGACCATGAACATGGCGATGGCGCTGACGTTGATCGGTTGCTTCTCGACGCCTTCGATGGCGCCCGGGCCGGCAAAGACGGCGAAGGAAACGGCGAGCAGGCTGCCGGCGAACAATGCGGTGAGGGAACGTTTCATTTGCTGGCCTCCTTGAGCACTTCAGCAGTGATTTCGTCGAACTCGCCATTGGCGCGGTTGACGTAAACACCAGTCAGCAGCCAGCCGCCGAGCACGATCAGGGCGGCGATGGGCCAGCCGATGGTGATGACGCTGCCTTCGCCGATCTTGGCCGCGAAGAGTTGCGGCTGCAGCGAAACCAGCAGCATGAACGTGTAGTAAGGCACGAGCACGACGAGCGACAGAATGATGGCGAAGCGCGTGCGCTTGCCGACCAGTTCGGCGAATCGCGGATTGCTCCGAATCTTCGCCTGGATATTGGGTTGTGACATAAGACCTCCTGGAAACTCCGATAAATTTGTGTTGCTGCGCTGTTCTCGGGTTTTCATGTTTTTCCGGTCGACCGTGGAATTTTCCCGGTCGGCTCAATTTGAACTACATGTTTGGATAGTTCGGCCCACCGCCACCTTCCGGCACCGTCCAGTTGATGTTCTGGGTCGGGTCCTTGATATCGCAGGTCTTGCAATGCAGGCAGTTCTGCCCGTTGATCTGCAGGCGCGGCTTGCCTTCATCCTCGCCGAGGATTTCGTATACGCCGGCCGGGCAATAACGCGTTTCCGGCGAGCCGTACTTGGCGTAATTGACGCTGATGGCGACGCTTTCATCCTTGAGGCGCAGGTGCGTCTGCTGGTTTTCCTCGTGGTTGGTGGCCGAGAGGAAGACTGAGGACAGGCGATCAAAGGTCAGCTGCCCATCCGGCTTCGGATAGGCAATCTTCGGATGGCTGTTTTTGTCGCCAAGCTGGGTGTGGTCGTCGTGGTGATGCAGGGTCCACGGCGCCTTGCCCTTGAAGACATAGGTGTCGATGGCGCCGTAAGCCAGCGCGCCCCATAGGCCCCACTTGAAGGCAGGACGGATGTTGCGGACCTGATAGAGCTCGTCCCACAACCACGATTTCTTGATCTGCTCGGCGTACTCGGTGGCTTCCGTCCCAGCGTTGTCCTTGGCGAGATGCTCGAAGACGGCTTCGGCGGCGACCATGCCCGATTTCATCGCCATGTGCGTGCCCTTGATCTTGGGCACGTTGAGGAAGCCGGCCGTGTCGCCGATCAACAGGCCGCCCGGGAAGGTCAGCTTGGGAACCGACTGGTAGCCGCCTTCCGACAGCGCGCGGGCGCCGTAGGAAATGCGCCGACCACCTTCGAAGAAACCACGAATGGCCGGGTGCGTCTTGTAACGCTGGAATTCCTCGTAGGGCGACAGCCACGGATTCTTGTAATCGAGACCGACAACCATGCCGATGGCGACGAGGTTGTTTTCCAGGTGATAGAGGAAGGAACCGCCATAGGTATCCGAGGCCAAGGGCCAGCCAACGGTATGCACGATCAGCCCCGGCTGGTGTTTGGCCGGATCGATTTCCCAAAGCTCCTTGATACCGATGCCGTAGGTTTGCGGATCGACGCCATCGCGCAGGTTGAACTTGGCGAACAGTTCCTTGGTCAGCGAACCACGACAGCCTTCAGCGAAGATGGTCTGTTTGGCGTGCAACTCCATGCCGGGCTGGAAGTTATGGCCGGGCTGGCCATCCTTGCCGATGCCGAGGTCGCCGGTGGCGACGCCCTTGACCGAACCATCCTCGTGATAGAGCACTTCGGCGGCGGCAAAGCCTGGGTAAATTTCAACGCCCAGCGCCTCGGCCTGCTCACCGAGCCAGCGGGCCAGATTGCCCAGACTGATGATGTAGTTGCCGTGGTTGCCCATCTGCGGCGGCGTTGGCAGTTTGTAAGTGCCCGCTTCCGTCAGGAACAACAGCCTGTCTTCACCGGCCGGCGTGTTGAGCGGCGCGCCGCGTTCCTGCCAGTCGGGGAAAAGTTCGGCCAGAGCATGCGGCTCAAGGACAGCGCCGGACAGGATGTGGGCGCCGATTTCGGAGCCCTTTTCCAACAGGCAGACGGAAACTTCCTTGCCGGCCTGCTCGGCCAGTTGCTTGATGCGGATCGCCGACGACAGCCCCGAAGGGCCGCCGCCGATGATCACGACATCGTATTCCATCGCATCGCGATCGGTACGCGTGGTCATGATCAGAACAGGTTTTCAGGCAAGGCGAACACCGACTCTGCGCCGCCGGTCATTTCGGCGGAGTAGGCAGCGGCGAACGGCAGCTGGTGCGCGGCAAAATAGTTCGCCGTGGCCAGCTTGGCCTGATAGAAGTCGTCCGTCGTGCCGGCCGCGATGTGCTTGACGGCAATCGCTGCCGACTTGGCCATGAGCCAGCCGCCGACCACGATGCCGGTCAGCTTGAGGAAAGGTACGGAACCCGCATGGACGGCCTGCGGATTGCTCTCGTAGTTGGCAACGATCCAGTCTGCTGCGGTCGACAGGGCTTTGATGCCATTTTTCAAATGGGCAGCGATGCCGGCCAGTTGGGCGTTGGCCGCGAAGACGTCGGCATCGGCCGACATTTCGGCGATCAGCGCCTGCATGGCAGCGCCAGGAGTCTTTTCGCGGGCCAGCTTGCGGCCGACCAGGTCGTTGGCCTGAATCGCCGTCGTGCCTTCGTAGATGGTCGTGATGCGCGAATCGCGGTAGTACTGCGCCGCACCGGTTTCCTCGACGAAGCCGACACCACCGAAGACCTGCAGCGCGGTCGAGGTCAGCTCGACGCCCTGCTCGGTACTCCAGCCCTTGACCACCGGGGTCAGCAGATCGACGCGGGACTGTGCTGCCGCATTGCCGGCATGGGCGCGGTCAATGTTGGCGGCCGTGTAGTAGGCCAGCGTGCGCATGGCTTCTGTACGCGACTTGACGTCCATGAGCATGCGGCGGACATCCGGGTGATGCAGGATTGTTTTCTTGACGCCGGACTTGTCGCCAACCGGTGCGCCTTGAACACGTTCGCGGGCGTACCACAGCGCGTGCTGGTAGGCGCGCTCGGCGATGCCGACGCCTTCCAGGCCGACGTTGACGCGGGCGTGGTTCATCATCGTGAACATGTAGCCGATGCCCTTGTTCTCGTCGCCGATCAGGTAGCCGACTGCCCCTTCGTTCTCGCCGTAGGACATGACAGCGGTCGGGCTGCCGTGGATGCCGAGCTTGTGTTCGATCGAAGCGCAGATCAGGTCGTTGCGCTTGCCGAGCGAACCGTCGTCATTGACCAGGAACTTCGGCACGAGGAACAGCGAAATGCCTTTCAGTCCCGGCGGTGCATCCGGCAGACGGGCCAGCACGAGGTGAACGATGTTCTCGGCGACGTCATGCTCGCCCCAGGTGATGAATATCTTGGTGCCGCTGACCAGATAGGTGCCGTCGCCGACGGCCTTGGCCTTGGACGAAATGGCGGCGAGATCGGAACCGGCGTTCGGCTCGGTCAGGTTCATCGTGCCGGTCCACGTACCTTCGACCATCTTCGGCAGGTACTTTTGCTTGAGTTCGTCGGACGCGTGGTGGGCGATGGCTTCGATGGCACCGCCGGTCAGCATCGGGCACAGGCCGAAAGCCATGTTGGCGCCCTTCCACATTTCGTTTACAGCCATCGAAACGACAGCTGGCAGGCCCTGGCCGCCGAATTCCGGCGAGAAGGGCATGGAGTTCCAGCCGGTTTCGGCGAACAACTTGTAGGCTTCCTTGAAGCCCGGCGCCGTCTTGACGACGCCGTCCTTGCAGACGTGGCCGGTGCGGTCGCCGACGCTGTTGATCGGGTCGAGAACGCCGGTGGCGAACTTGGAGGCTTCGTCGAGGATGGACTCGACGAGATCGACAGTGCATTCCTCGTTACCGGGCAGGGCGCAGATTTCTTCGAGGCCGGCCACTTCGTTGAGGACGAACTGCATGTCGCGAATCGGGGCGATATAGGTGCTCATGGGGATTCCTTTTGATTTACTGCGCCCGCCTGAACGGGCGAAATGGACGGTTTATCAGATGGCAGCGACCAGCGTCGGTACGCTCTCGAACAGATCCGCGACGAGGCCGTAATCCGCCACCTGAAAGATCGGTGCATCGGGATCCTTGTTGATGGCGACGATGACTTTCGACTCCTTCATGCCGGCCAGGTGCTGGATGGCACCGGAGATGCCGACCGCGATGTAAAGCTGCGGCGCAACGATCTTGCCGGTCTGACCCACCTGGTAGTCGTTTGGGACGAAGCCGGCATCGACGGCGGCGCGGGATGCACCGAGCGCCGCACCGAGCTTGTCGGCAAGCGGCTCAAGGAGCTTGTGGTAGTTCTCGCCACTGCCCAGACCACGACCACCGGAAACGATGATCTTGGCGGCACCAAGTTCGGGACGTTCGGACTTGGTCAGTTCGCGGTTGGTGAGCGTGCTTTGGGCGGTGTCGGCAGCGGCAGTGATGCTTTCGATTTTTGCCGCAT
>NZ_JBASFI010000014.1:0-196079 GCF_049652925.1 Azonexus sp. | reverse complement strand
GCACACACCGCAAAACCCCTGAAATCAGCCTATTACTTCGTAGCTCACTTCAAGTATTTCAATCTCACGCACCCCAACAGGACTCTGAAAACGAATCGAATCCCCTTCTCGACTCTTGATCAAGGCTGGGGCCATGCCTACTGCGAATTAACTACCCACACTGCGCCTCACCCCCTATCTGATTAACCTGAACGTAAAAAAGGCGGCTTTCGCCGCCCTTTTCCTTACTCCCGAACCGATCAGGCAGAAAAGGAGGAGCCACAACCGCAGGTGGAAGTCGCATTCGGATTACGAATGACGAACTGAGAGCCTTCAAGCCCCTCGCTGTAATCAATCTCGGCACCAACCAGATACTGATAGCTCATAGGGTCGATCAACAGCGTAACGCCATTCTTCTCCATAGTCGTATCGTCTTCATTGACCTCTTCATCAAAAGTGAAGCCGTACTGAAAACCGGAACAACCCCCACCCGTAACAAAGACTCGCAACTTGAGCCCCGGATTGCCCTCTTCCTCAATCAATTCCTTTACCTTGCCAGCGGCACTATCGGTAAAAACAAATGGCGTAGTCGTTTCGGTAACTGCATTCATAAGGCAAACTCCTGAGAAAATTCGTGCAAGATTATGCAAGCCGGCGATATCACGGTCAATCTAATTAGGCAGAGGTAGCCAACTTTAGTTCCACCGGCTTATTAGCCGAATGAAGCAGGCGGCCCTCGATCACCGCCCCTTGATGCATTTCAATTACCGCGTACTCGACATCGCCAACAATCTGTGCCTTTGATTGCATCTCGAGCGACTGAGTCACAACAACAGGACCAACCACAGTCCCATTGGTCACCACATGCGCCACGTTTACAGCCCCCTCAATGCGCGCGTGCTCGCTTATCACCAACACAGAAGAAGACGCGCCTTCGGCCGCAAGAATACTTCCCTTTACCTCTCCATCTATCCGCAAACCACCGGTAAAGTGAATACTCCCCTCAATGCGGGTTCCCGCGCCGATCAGGCTATCGATCCGCCCCAAGGGCTTGCTTTCATTTTTTTTTCCGAACACTTGATCCACTCCTAGAGTTGAGCCGATAACTTTGACTTAAGTGTATCACCCTGCAAAATCCTAGCCTCTACACCCAACAAGGTAGCCGACTCGGGCAACTCAAACTCGCCTTCGCGACGCAGAAAACGTTTTAGATCAATCTGATACTCCGCAAGCGCTTCGCGTTTATCCGGTAGCACCAACTGAACACTTTTGCCAGATTGAGCATAACCAATTACCAACTGAAGACGCCCCCGAAAGTCCGGAGTCAGCCTATCGGGCTGAAACGCAAGGAGCATTCGATATTGGAAACGCCCCGCCCCCCTCTGAACAACACGAAAACTCTCGACACGAACGGTAGCCCCATCACCAACTACCGGCATCAAACGCTCAAATAAAAGAATATCTTCCTTTAACGCTGCGTTTTGCGCCTCCAGCTCCTGAATTCTCCCCAACAATTGCTGCTGGCTCGCCCGCTCGATACTGACCGCATTTTGCCCCGTTCCCGCAGTCGACCGCAGAACATTCAATTCTTCTCGCTGAGCCTGTATTTGCTTGCGCAATCCATCCAATTCCTGGCCCGACATCCTGGCTTCACCACTCCGGGCAACAAGCGCCCCTACAAAGGACGCAAAGACCACCAACAAGAGCACAAGCAAAGCAAGCCACCGCCACGAAAAATGGCTTCGCACAACCACCCTAGGCGCGGCAACCCCGAAACGGCGGCGAAACCGCCTCACCTTCAGAGCAATAGCTGGAGTTGGCATAACCTTGATTCTTCAACTCGATACAAAATAAAGACCACTCCCCTTCGCACCAGCTAACCATCGCTGGCAAAACCCTTTAGATCTCATAGCATCGCCGACATCAGGAAGCCCCCCCCCCCTGCACTTAACATAGGCGAGGCCAGACTGGAGCATGATACTCCGCGCGCCCCAAAAACAAAAAAGCCGCCCAAAGGCGGCTTTTTGATCCTGCAGCGTATTAACGCTTGGAGAACTGCTTCCGGCGACGGGCCTTGTGGAAGCCGACTTTCTTACGCTCGACCTCACGGGCATCACGCGTAACGAACCCGGCTTTCGACAGCGCAGGCTTCAGTGCAGCATCGTATTCAATCAGCGCACGGGTAATACCGTGGCGGACCGCACCAGCCTGGCCTGATTCGCCACCACCGATAACATTTACCTTGATATCAAAACCGCTCAATTGCTCAACCAGCGCCAGCGGCTGACGCACAATCATGCGGCCCGTTTCGCGAGAGAAGAACTGATCAACCGGTTTGCCGTTGACAACGATGGCACCAGAACCACGCTTCATGAACACACGAGCAACGGCGCTCTTGCGACGACCGGTACCGTAAAAATAACCTTCAGCCATGATAACCCCTTAGATTTCCAGAGCCTTCGGCTGCTGGGCAGTGTGAGGATGCTGTTCGCCAGCGTAGCACTTAAGCTTCTTGAGCATGGCATAGCCCAGCGGACCCTTGGGCAGCATGCCCTTAACGGCGGTTTCCAGGGCACGACCCGGGAAACGCTGCTGCATCTTCTTGAAGTTGGTTTCGTAAATACCGCCCGGATAACCGGAATGGCGGTAGTACTTTTTATCTTCGGCCTTGTTACCTGTCACGGTAAGCTTTTCGACATTGGTGACGACGATAAAATCGCCGGTATCAACGTGCGGAGTATAGATAGCCTTGTGCTTGCCACGCAGTCGGCGGGCAATTTCGGTTGCGAGGCGGCCGAGCACCTTGTCTGTGGCGTCTACCACAAACCACTCGCGCTTCACCTCATGTGGCTTGGCGGAAAACGTTTTCATATAAGTGTGCCGTCCTGAAAAATTTGGGCGCAGATTGGAGAAAGGCGCGGATTCTAGTCGACTCCTGCTACAGGTGTCAATGCCTATCGACTCATTTCAACAAAAGGACAAAAAAAACGCGGCTCGCTGAGCCGCGTTAAATCCACACCAAAGGAGGAGGGTGGAGGAGACAAATCTGAACTGGAGAACTTATCGCTGTTAAGTCACTTCAGTTCGTACGCTTTGCATTCTCCACGAACAGCAACCTGAGCGCAAGAGCTTGTTTGTGCAACGCACCATTATTGTTCTTATGATTAAATAACTACTATTTATCAACTCTAACACAATGTTAATAAATATTAAATATTAGATGTTATGACGTAATTGATCATTATGGAATTACATGACAGCTCCATTAAACACAAGAAACAAACAATAATTTGCTGCGCCGCAACAACGCCCCAAGCCAAACCCGAATGCATCACATCCGTTAGAATTCACGATCTTGCAAGGAGATCAATATGGAATGCACCGTTAGATGGATGGGTAACGACGCCGGAATGTCGTTTGTCGCGGAGACCGGCAGCGGTCACGCCGTGGTCATGGATGGCGCGCCGGAGGCGGGTGGAAGAAACCTGGGCCTGCGGCCAATGGAGATGGTTCTAGCCGGGACCGGCGGCTGCACGGCATTTGATGTCGTATTGATTCTGAAGAAAGGGCGACATGCCATCAGCGCTTGCGATGTCAGCCTGAAAGCTGAGCGAGCGGAGAGCGATCCCAAGATTTTTACGCACATCCACTTTCATTACCGCGTCAAGGGCAAGCAGCTCAAGCCCGACGTAGTTGCGCGCGCTATCGAGTTATCGAAAGATAAATACTGCTCGGCATCGATCATGATCGCCAAGACAGCGGAGATCACTCACGACTTCGAAATTATCGAAGAAGCCTGAGCTCAGCCGCGACAAATCAAATGCGGTAGGCGACCCCGGTCATCACCTTGGCCGCCATTTTCATGGCAATCTTTACCGGCACGGGAAGTTCTGCAGCCCCGTACCGAATGGCCGTTTCGGCATGCTGAATCTCATCCCGGCGCATCTGGTCGACTATTGCCCGCGAACGACCGTCATCCACGGGCAAGCTGAGCAAATGCCCATCCAGATGGGCTTCGACCTGCCTCTCGGTTTCGGCCAGGAAGCCGAGATTCCACTTGTCACCCAGAGCACCTGCGGCAAGACCCAGGCCCAAAGAGCCAAGATACAGGAGCGGATTTAGCAGGCTCTTGTGCCCGCCTAATTCGGTGATGCGCTGTTCTGTCCAGGCCAGATGCTCGGTTTCCTCGTTGGCAGCACCGCGCAAAGCATTGCGGATTTGCGGATCCCGGGACGTAAGTGCTTGTCCCTGATACAAGGCCTGGGCGCAAATTTCGCCACAGTGATTAACGCGCATCAGGCCGACAACATGGCGCTTTTGCTCGGCATCAAGATCGGCCTCCGGCAGCACTTCGCCAGGCGTTGAACGAATGCTGCGGGCCGGTGCCAGCACCGTGCGCAGGGCACGGTCAAATTCGAGAATCAATTGATCCGGGGACATGAGTTTCAACGTTTGTTATCCGGGTGCACACCCTTGATCAAGGCATTCCGAGCTTCGGCGGCGTCTTGCACGATATTTCCAATTGGGCAGAAATACTCAAGAAAGAGCGCTGCATGCTGGCGATTGGCATAGGCATCCTGAATGCGCACCCATTCGTTTTTCCGCGCCTTCGACCAGCTTCCATCCTGCCGCCCCGAGGCATAGATACGACGCTCACGGGTCTGGCAACGCATCCCTTCATAGGTCACGTTGCGCGCGCCCTGCGGCGTCAAGACAAGTAGGACGTAGCGCACGACGCCATCGCTGCCGACGGTGAGCGTCGCCCCATCAATAAAAAAGCGATTTTCAGTGGCCGCGCTGACGTAAAACGGTAGCAAAGTTTCTTGCTTGGGCGCCGCCGGCAGTTGGACCTCGATTTCCTGCCATTCCTTGCTTTCGTAATCTTCTTCGAAATCAGCGAAGACCGCGGCGGATGCCAGCATGGCAGCCAACAGGAGAGGCGCACTACGGAACAATGACATGGCTAATCCTCGTGCTGGGCGGAAACATCGAAATCCGACGGTTCACTAGAAAGCCGCCGATGCTTCGCCCCTTTGCGGTCGAAATCGATAAAGCGGACGAGCTCGTTGAGCGCCTGCTCGTAAACCAGCCGTTTGAACTCAATCACCGCGTCAAGCGGAATCCAGTAATCGTTCCAGCGCCAGGCATCGAATTCCGGCTTGTTGGTGGCGCGCAGACTGACATCACTGTCGCGCCCTACCAGGCGAAGCAGGAACCAGATCTGTTTCTGCCCCTTGTAGGATCCGCGCCATTCGCGCTTGATCCAGTGTGTCGGCACTTCATAACGCAACCAGCCTTTGGTTCGCCCAAGGATACGCACGTGTTCGGGCAGGAGCCCGACCTCTTCGTGCAGTTCTCGAAACATGGCTTCTTCCGGCGTTTCGCCGCGTTTGATGCCACCTTGCGGAAACTGCCAGGAATGTTCACGTATGCGTTTTCCCCAGAAAACCTCGTTCTTGGCGTTACAAAGAATGATGCCGACGTTCGGGCGATAGCCTTCGCGGTCGAGCATAGAAATCCTGAAAAATTAATAGTTAGGCGGATTCTTTCACAAAGGGCTCCCGCATGCAAAGAAGCTGGACCGTGTAAAATCGAGGTTTCGCAACGAATTCAAGAGCATCCCATGCGCACTTCGCAGTTCTTTTTTACGACTCTCAAGGAAGCCCCGGCCGACGCTGAAGTTATCAGCCAGAAAATGATGCTGCGCGCCGGCTACATCAAGCGCGCTGCGGCGGGCATTTATACCTGGATGCCGCTTGGCCTGCGCGTACTGCGCAAGGTTGAAAATATCGTGCGCGAAGAGATGAATAATGCCGGCGCGCTGGAATTGCTGATGCCTGCAGTCCAGCCGGCCGAGTTGTGGCAGGAATCCGGCCGCTGGGAGCAGTACGGCCCGGAGTTGCTGCGTTTCAAGGATCGCCACCAGCGCGAATTCGTCATCGGCCCGACACACGAGGAAGTGATTACCGACGTGGTGCGTCGCGACGTGAAGAGCTATCGGCAACTGCCGATTCACTTGTATCAGGTCCAGACCAAGTTCCGCGACGAAATTCGCCCGCGTTTTGGCGTGATGCGCGGCCGTGAATTCCTGATGAAGGACGGGTATTCCTTCCACTCGTCTTTCGAGGATTTGAAACGCGAATACGGCAACATGTACGACACCTACAGCCGGATTTTCACGCGCCTGGGCCTGCGGTTCCGTGCCGTGGCGGCCGATACCGGCTCGATTGGCGGCACCGGCTCGCATGAATTCCATGTGCTGGCCGACTCCGGCGAGGACGACATCGCTTTCTGCCCGGACTCCGGCTATGCGGCCAACGTTGAACTGGCCGAGGCCGTGGCGCCCTCCTCCGCGCGCGGCGCCGCGACGCAAACGATTACCAAGGTCGCCACACCGGGCAAGATGGCTTGCGTCGACGTCGCTGAATGCCTGGGCGTGCCGCTGGAAAGAATCGTCAAGTCGATTGCCGTACTCAGCGAAAAGGAAGATGGCAGCACGACTTTCGCCCTCCTGCTGCTACGCGGCGACCACGAACTGAACGAAATCAAGGCGAGCAAGATCGCCGCCATCAACCCTTTCCGTTTTGCCACGGAAGGAGAGGTCGAGGAATATCTGGGCTGCAAGCCCGGTTACATCGGCCCTTCCACGGTCAACCGGAAAAAAGTGGCTATTTTTGCCGACCGCAGCGTTGCCGCGATGAGCGATTTCGTCTGCGGCGCCAACGAAGCCGGCTTCCACCTGACTGGCGTGAATTTCGGCCGCGACTTGCCGGAACCGGAAGTTGCAGATATCCGCAACGTCGTCGCTGGCGATCCATCGCCTGATGGCCAAGGCAAGCTGGAAATCTTGCGTGGCATTGAAGTCGGCCACATTTTCCAGCTTCGCCAGAAGTATGCCGAAGCACTGAACTGCGCTTACCTCGACGAAAACGGCAAGAGCCAGATCATGGAAATGGGCTGTTACGGCATTGGCGTGTCGCGCATCGTCGGCGCCGCCATCGAACAGGGCAACGACGACAAGGGCATCATCCTGCCGCCGGCCATTGCACCGTTCGAAGTCTGCCTGGTGCCGATGGGCTACCACAAGAGCGAGGCGGTCAAGGCGGCTGCCGACCAATTGTACGGTGAGCTGAAGGCAGCGGGCGTTGATGTCGTGCTCGATGACCGCAACGAGCGTCCAGGCGTCATGTTTGCCGACATGGAACTGATCGGCATTCCGCATCGCGTCGTCATCGGCGAGCGTGGCCTGAAGGAAGGCCAGCTCGAATACAAGGGCCGCCGCGATGCAGAAGCAACGATGATCGCCCAAGCCGATGCCCTCAGCGTCCTCAAAGGAAAGTTGTGCGCCGGCTGATTGCGGCGATTTGTTTGTGTAGCGCGTCGGCGGCCTTCGCCGGCGCGCAAAAGTATGAACCACTGTCGGCCAGCGTCCAGGCTGCACTGCACAAAGCTGTCTCAGACTCCCGCCCGACGGTCAGTTCGTTCAAGACACCGATGGAGGCGGCTGACTGGCTGGGCGAGATGTCGCGTCGGCTGGAAAAACGCATCCCGAACCGCGAATACCGCATCGATCTTCTGCGTAGCGTGCATTACGAAGCGACCAGGGCCGGGCTGGATCCGCAACTGGTACTCGGGTTGATGCAGGTCGAATCGGGCTTCCGCAAATACGCTGTATCGTCGGCTGGCGCGCGGGGATACATGCAGGTCATGCCGTTCTGGGTCAAGGTGATCGGCCGCCCGGACGACTCGCTGTTCGACCTGCGCACCAGCCTGCGCTACGGCTGCACCATCCTGCGTCATTATCTGGATATCGAAAAGGGCGATCTGTTCCGCGCCCTTGGCCGCTACAACGGCAGCCTGGGCAAACCGGAATACCCAAACATGGTTCGCGCCGCCTGGCAGAACCAGTGGGGCTACGAGAAGCCTGCTCGCCTGGCCCAGTCAGGACTTTGATTTTCGGCATTTTTTCCGGTTGACCGTGTGATTGCCACGGTCAACCGGAAAAACCGGCCAAAATTGAAATCAGCGCATTCCCGGCATCATGCCCTTCATGCCGCGCATCAGCTTGCCGATGCCGCCCTTGGTCATCATCTTCATCATTTTCTGCGACTGCTCAAACTGATTGAGCAGTCGATTGACTTCCTGCACCTGAACACCCGCCCCCATCGCGATGCGGCGTTTGCGGCTGGCCTTGATCAACTCAGGCTTTGACCGCTCAAGCGGCGTCATCGAATTGATGATGCCCTCGACCCGACCGACCATCTTGTTCTCGGCACCGGCCGGCATCTGGCCAGCCATCTGAGCGATCTGCGCCGGCATCTTGTCCATCAGCGCCGACAGGCCGCCCATGTTGCGCATCTGGCCAATCTGTTCCTTGAAATCGTTGAGATCGAAGCCCTTGCCGGATTTCAGCTTCTTGGCGAAAGCAATCGCCTTTTCCTCGTCCAGCCCCTTCTTGGCATCTTCAATCAGCGACAGCACGTCGCCCATGCCGAGAATCCGCGAGGCCATCCGTTCCGGATGGAACGCTTCGAGGCCCGAGAGCTTTTCGCCCACACCCGAGAACTTGATCGGCTTGCCGGTAACATGACGCACCGACAAGGCGGCACCACCACGCGAATCACCATCGAGCTTGGTCAGCACGACGCCGGTCAGCGGCAACGCTTCGTTGAAGGACTTGGCCGTATTGACCGCATCCTGACCCAGCATGGCATCGACGACGAACAGCGTTTCGATCGGATTGATCGCCGCATGCAGCCGCTTGATTTCGGCCATCATTTCTTCGTCGATAGCCAGACGGCCGGCCGTATCGACGAGCAAAACATCGTGGTAATGACGCTTGGCCCAATCCAGCGCGGCCAAGGCAATCGCCTCCGGCTTCTCGCCGATGGTCGACGGGAAGAAGTCGACACCAGCCTGCCCGGCCACCGACTTCAACTGCTCGATAGCCGCCGGACGATAAACGTCACAGGAAACCACCAGCACCTTCTTCTTGTGATTTTCCTTGAGAAACTTGCCCAGCTTGCCGACCGTCGTCGTCTTGCCGGCGCCCTGCAAGCCGGCCATCAGGATGATCGCCGGCGGCTGGGTATTGAAATTGATGCCTTCGTGGGCGTCGCCCATGATCTTGGTCAGCTCGGCGTGCACAACGCCGATCAGCGCCTGGCCGGGGCTCAGCGAACCGATCACCGCCTCGCCCACCGCCTTTTCCTTCACGGCAGCGATAAAATCCTTGACCACCGGCAAGGCCACATCAGCCTCGAGCAGCGCCATGCGCACTTCGCGCAGTGCGTCAGCAATGTTGGTTTCAGTCAGGCGAGCTTCGCCCTTGAGCGTCTTCATGACGCGTGCAAGGCGATTGGTCAGGTTATCGAGCATGTCGTTTGGGCTTCTAGTAGAATCTAAGGATGGTTGATATTGTAATTCAGCTTCTGCCGCACATTCTCGCCGCTCTGCTTTATGGTGCACTTGGCTTCCATTTCTGGAACACCCGTTGGCGCGAGGGAGAAAACCAGTGCGTCGCCTGTCCCATGCAAACCTGGGAGCGCATCGCCATTGCCGTGGCGCTGGTCATTCACGCCACCGGCCTCTACGACGCCCTGTTTGCCGAAGTCGGCATGCGCTTCTCATTCAGCTTCGCCCTGTCGCTGATGATGTGGCTTGCCGTGCTGATCTATTGGCTAGAGAGCTTCATGGCCAGAATGGAAGGTATGCAACCCATGGTGCTGCCGCTGGCCGCACTGTGTACGGTGCTTCCAGCCTTCTTTCCGAACGTTCATCTGGTCGCCCACGCCAGCGCCACCGGCTTCAAGCTGCACTTCCTCGCCGCCATGCTGGCCTACAGCCTGCTCACCCTGTCGGCGCTGCACGCTATCTTCATGGGCTTTACCGAAAATGCCCTGCACAAGCGCTCTCTAACACGCAGCCTGAGCAGTCTGCCGCCGCTGCTGACCATGGAAAAGCTGCTGTTCCGGATGCTGCTGGTCGGCTTCATTCTGCTGACCCTGACCGTCGGGAGCGGCGTGCTTTTCTCCGAAGCCCTGTTTGGCAAGCCGCTGACAGTGGATCACAAAACTCTATTCGCCTTCGCTTCGTGGGGCATCTTCGCCACCCTGCTGGTCGGCCGCCACGCATGGGGCTGGCGCGGCAAACGCGCTCTGCGCTGGACCCTGACCGGATTCGCGCTGTTGATTCTGGCCTACGTCGGCAGCCGTTTCGTCGCCGAAGTCATCCTGGGACGAGTCTGAGCCGTGGATGAAATTCCGCTATCGGCACTGCTTATAGTGCTGGTTGTCCTGCTGGCTCTGTCGGCTTTTTTTTCGCTCAGCGAAACAGCCATGATGGCCAGCAACCGCTTCCGTCTTCGCCATCTGGCCAAGTCGGGACATCACGGCGCACAAAAAGCGATCGCCCTGCTCGACCAGACCGACAAGATGCTCGGCGTCATCCTGCTCGGCAACAATTTGGTCAACTCCGCAGCAGCAACACTCGTTGGCGTAATCACCATCGCACTATTCGGCGAAGAGAAGTGGGCCCTCGCCGCAGGCACGCTCGCCGTCACCTTTGCCATCCTCGTCTTCTCGGAAATCACCCCCAAGATCATCGGTGCCACCCACGCAGACCGCCTGGCCGGCCGCCTCGGCTACGTGCTAACCCCGCTGCTCCGGCTCTTTTACCCGGCGGTCTGGTTCATCAACCTGTTCGCCAGCGGCCTGCTTCGACTTTTTCGCCTGACGCCCAAAAGCACCGACGGCCCAGCCAAGCTATCGCCAGAAGAGTTGCGCAGCCTGGTGCTCGAGTCATCGCACCTGATGCCCCACAAGCACCACGCGATTCTTTCGAGCTTGTTTGAGCTCAACAACATCACCGTCGAAGACGTCATGACGCCTCGCGGCAGCATTGAAATTCTCGATCTCGACCAAGAATGGGATGAGGTACACGCCCAACTCGCCACCAGCCATCACAGCCGACTTCCAGTCTGCCGTGAATCACTGGACCAATTGATCGGCGTACTGCCCGTTCGCCGCCTTCTAACCAACCTTGGCGACCCCGACTTTGACGAAGCGGCCCTGTTGCAACAGCTGCAACCACCTTATTACATTGCCCCGGGCACACCGGTTTTCTCGCAACTCGCCTTTTTCCAGGAAAACCGCCAACGAATCGGCTTCGTTGTGGACGAATACGGTGAGATCCTCGGCCTTTTGACGCTTGAAGACATCATTGAAGAATTTGTCGGTGATTTCACCACCTCTTTACCCGGCCTTGGCCACGAACTCGGCTGGTCAGATGCCGGCGATGCGATTGTTGAAGGCTCCCGCGCGCTGCGCGATCTGAACCGGATGCTTGGCCTGGATTTCCCGATCGATGGTCCCAAAACGCTAAATGGTCTGATTCTCGAACACTTTCAGGATATCCCCGAGTCCGGCACGAGCATCAAACTGGCCGGGGTGGCCGTTGAGGTTCTCCAAACCCAAGATAGAAGCGTCGTAACAGTCCGTATCTTTCGACCAGAAAGCACCTAGTACCTGACCTGTCCTTTACAAACGGGCGCCTGCGTAGCATCATCAAGCGATCTAATCAGCATTTCATATTGATCAATGGCGGCAACACCTCAAAATCCTCCACTCGGCGGCCTGGCACGAGCGCTTGTACAGGCCGGGCAACTCAAGGAGGCTGAGGCAGAACAATTGCTGGCCCAGGCCCACAGCAGCAAGACATCGCTGATTGAGCAGATCATCGCCAGTCAGAAAGCAGGCGCGTTGGATATTGCGCGTTTTGTAGCGGACACCTTTGGCTATCCGTTGCTTGACCTCGCTGCCTTCGACGAGGCGCACATTCCGTCAGATGCAATCGACCGGAAGCTGATCGCCACCCACAAAGTCATCCCACTCAACAAGCGCGGCAATCGCCTTTCGGTAGCCATTGCCGACCCGACCAATCTGCGCGCACTCGACGAAATCCGCTTTCAGACCGGACTCGCTGTCGATCCCATCGTCGTCGAGCAATCGAAACTAGCCCCACTGGTCGCCAAGTACGCCGAATCCGCCGCAGATGCCCTTAAGAGTTTCACCAGCGAAGACATCAACCTCGACTTTCTCGACGAGGAGGCGGCCGGCAAAGCCGACGAAGTAGCAGGCCAAGAGATCGATGACGCACCAGTTGTCAAATTCATCCAGAAAATGCTGCTTGATGCCATCAACGACGGCGCTTCGGATATCCATTTCGAGCCCTACGAAAAATTCTATCGCATCCGTTTTCGCGTCGATGGCATTTTGCGCGAAGTCGCCACCCCGCCATTAGCCATCAAGGAAAAAATAGCTTCACGCATCAAGGTCATTTCACGGCTGAACATCGCCGAAAAGCGTGTGCCACAGGACGGACGCATGCGATTGGTTCTTTCCAAAACAAGAGCCATCGATTTCCGGGTCAGCACCCTGCCGACACTGCAGGGCGAAAAGATCGTCATGCGGATTCTCGACCCCACTTCAGCAACCCTGGGCATTGAGGCCCTTGGTTATGAGCCGGAACAAAAAGCAGTATTGATGGAAGCCATCAGCAGGCCGTATGGAATGATTTTGGTGACCGGCCCTACCGGTTCTGGCAAAACAGTGTCGCTCTACACCTGCCTCAACATCCTGAACAAGGACGGCATCAACATTTCAACGGCCGAAGACCCAGCTGAAATCAATCTGCCGGGCGTCAATCAGGTCAATGTCGATGATCGCGCTGGTTTGACCTTCCCCGTCGCACTGAAAGCCTTTCTTCGCCAGGACCCGGACATCATCATGGTCGGCGAAATCCGCGACCTGGAAACTGCCGAAATATCGATCAAAGCGGCGCAAACTGGCCACCTTGTACTTTCGACGCTACACACCAACGACGCGCCGCAAACGCTGACCCGCCTCATGAACATGGGAGTTCCCATGTTCAATATTGCCTCCAGCGTTCTCCTGATTACCGCACAACGTTTGGCCCGTCGACTCTGCAATTGCAAAAAACCCATCACCGTTCCGGAACAGGCGCTTCTTGATGCGGGTTATACGGAGGCCGACCTCGATGGATCCTGGACATTGTTTGGCCCAGGAGGCTGTGATCGCTGCAAAGGCACCGGCTACAAGGGACGAGTCGGCATTTATCAAGTCATGCCAATCTCGGAAGCCATGCAGCGCCTTATCTTGAGCGGCGCCTCCGCTCTAGACCTGGAAGCACAGGCGAAGGTTGAAGGCATAAAAAACCTCCGCGAATCAGGGTTGTTGAAAGTAAAACAAGGCATGACGTCGCTTGACGAAGTTTTAAGCACTACCAACGCCTAATGAAAAGGAAAAGATATGGCTACCGCCGCAAGATCTAGGGCCTCGGCAGTCAAGGAAAGCACCTTCCTCTGGGAAGGTAAAAACAAGGATGGAAAATCCATTCGCGGCGAAATGCGCGCGGCCAGCGACTCCGTTGTGCAAACAACGCTGCGCAGGCAAGGCGTGACCAACACCAAGGTCAAAAAAGTCCGCTTTAAGACAGGTGGCAAGATCACCGAAAAGGATATTTCCCTTTTCACCCGTCAATTGGCGACCATGATGAAATCCGGGGTTCCACTGTTACAGTCGTTCGACATTGTTGGCCGTGGACACTCCAACCCCGCTGTGGGCAAGCTATTGCTCGACATAAAGTCCGATGTAGAAACAGGAAGTTCTCTGTCTCAAGCATTCCGCAAATTTCCGCTGCAATTTGATGCCTTGTATTGCAACCTGGTGGCTGCTGGCGAACAGGCCGGTATTCTAGACACATTGCTAGACCGTCTTGCTACCTACAAGGAAAAGATCATAGCAATCAAAGGAAAAATCAAATCGGCGCTTTTTTACCCGATTGCAGTTTTAGTTGTCGCATTCATCATCACAGCCGTGATCATGATATTTGTCATTCCTGCCTTTAAGGAGGTATTCCAGAGCTTTGGCGCGGACCTACCTGCACCAACCTTATTTGTCATTGCGTTGTCTGACTTTTTCGTTGCCTACTGGTGGGCGATATTCGGCATTCTCGGCGGTGGCCTTTATGCATTTCTGGAGAGTTGGAAGCGCTCTGAAAAAATCCAGATGGCAATGGACAGACTGCTTCTGCGCATGCCCATTTTTGGAGATATCGTCCGCAAATCGGTCATTGCTCGCTGGACCAGAACCTTGGCGACAATGTTTGCTGCAGGCGTACCGCTGGTCGAATCGCTTGAGTCTGTAGGTGGCGCGGCTGGTAATCATGTATACAAAGTTGCGACCCGACAAATTCAAAGTGAAGTATCGACAGGCATCAACCTGACCACTGCAATGCAAAACGCAAATATATTCCCCAATATGGTTACTCAAATGGTCTCCATTGGAGAAGAGTCCGGGGCACTCGATTCCATGCTTTCAAAGGTTGCCGATTTCTTTGAAGCAGAGGTTGACGATGCAGTAGATGCCATGTCCAGCCTAATGGAGCCCATCATCATGGTCGTCCTCGGCACGCTGATTGGGGGCATGGTTGTCGCCATGTACCTACCTATATTCAAGATTGGGGCGGTTGTTTGATGTTCCCCGAATCACTGGGTGGCCTGGCCGCCATGGCAGGACTGCTCGGTTTGTGTGTTGGCAGTTTTCTCAACGTGGTCATTCACCGTCTGCCCAAAATAATGGAGCAAGAGTGGCTGGCACAATGCGCCGAATTACGTGGTGATACACTTGCCACCACAGCGGAACCCCTGTCACTAGCAAAGCCTCGCTCACGCTGTCCTGCTTGCGGTCATCAGATCACGGCCATCGAGAATATTCCTTTGATCAGTTACCTGTTCGTCCTCAAGGGAAAATGCTCGGCGTGCGAGGCGCCAATTTCGTCTCGCTATCCGATCATCGAAGCTCTTTCGGGACTCTTGTCAGCGTATGTTGCCTGGCATTTTGGCGCAACGCTTCAAGCCGCCGGGGGGCTGATTTTGGTCTGGGCGTTGATAGCGCTCGCCGCCATCGACCTTGATACCCAACTATTACCGGATTCGATCACCTTGCCACTGCTGTGGCTGGGGCTCAGCCTGAACCTGTGGGGAGCTTATGCCGATCTCCCTTCTGCAGTCGTCGGAGCGATGTTCGGCTATCTGGCCCTGTGGAGCGTATTCTGGCTATTCAAACTAGCAACCGGCAAGGAAGGCATGGGTTACGGCGACTTCAAACTCCTTGCCGCGCTCGGTGCATGGCTGGGATGGCAAATGCTGCCCGCGATTATTCTGCTCTCTTCGGTTGTCGGCGCCATTGTCGGTATCACGTTGATCGTTGCAACGCGTCATGGTCGCAACGTGCCTATTCCATTTGGCCCCTACCTTGCAGCCGCGGGAGGCATAGCCCTTTTCTGGGGTGAATCCATTACACGCAGCTATCTTGGTCTGCTCGGTTGAAAAAAGCTGCCCTCGCCCCGATATAGCCAACTCCGACTCTCGGTTATAATTCAAGGTTTTGGAGGACTCCCATGCCGATTTACGAATATCGCTGTGACTCCTGCGGCTTCCAGAAAGAACATCTGCAAAAAATGAGCGATCCTGTGCTCACGATTTGCCCGGAATGCAGCAAGGAAAGCTACAGCAAGCTACTTTCCGCCGCCGGCTTTCAGCTCAAGGGCAATGGCTGGTATGCCACTGACTTCAAGGGTGGCAGCAAGAAGACTGATGCCGCGCCCCCATGCCAGACCGGAGAAGGAAGCTGCTCGTCGTGCGTGGCCAACTGATCAAACGCTATTTCATCACGGGCCTCCTGATTTGGGTCCCGCTGGTTATCACCGGCTGGGTTCTGTCAATGATCATCAGCACGCTCGACCAGTCCTTGCGCCTGCTACCAGAGGGCATGCATCCGCAAAGTCTGGTGGGCTTTGCCATTCCTGGCGCCGGGGCGGTCCTGACGCTGGCGATGATTCTATTTACCGGCCTGCTGGCCGCCAATTTCATTGGCCAAAAACTGGTGGTCTGGTCGGAAAAGGTCTTGGCCCGTATTCCAGTCGTGAACTCCGTCTACCACAGCGTCAAGCAGGTTTCCGACACGCTTTTTTCACCGAACGGCAATGCCTTTCGCAAAGCGCTGCTGATTCACTACCCCCATCAGGGAAGTTGGACCATCGCCTTCCAGACCGGACATCCAGGTGGCGATATCGTCAATCATCTTGATGGCGAGCATGTCAGCGTCTACGTGCCGACTACACCAAACCCGACCTCGGGATTCTTCCTGATGCTACCGGCCAAAGACGTCATTGAACTCGAAATGACCGTCGACGAAGCACTCAAATACATCATCTCGATGGGCGTGGTGGCTCCCCAGCCGCACCCCCGCGTCATCACCAACACCTGAATCAACCGGAAAGTTTCATGCGTACCCATTATTGCGGACAACTTAATGCCGCCCTCGACGGGCAAATCGTTACCCTGTGTGGCTGGGCCCATCGTCGGCGCGACCATGGCGGCGTTATTTTCATCGACCTGCGCGATCGCGAAGGCTTGGCTCAAGTCGTTTGCGACCCTGATCGCGCCGCCACGTTCGCCATCGCCGAATCGGTCCGCAATGAGTTTTGCCTGAAGATCACCGGCAAAGTCCGTCCGCGCCCGGCCGGCACGACCAATGCCAACCTGGCATCCGGCGAGATAGAAATCCTCTGCCACGAGATCGAGGTGTTGAACCCATCCGTCACGCCACCGTTTCAGCTGGATGAAGACAATCTCTCGGAGAACGTTCGCCTGCTGCATCGCGTCATCGACCTGCGCCGTCCGCAGATGCAGAACAACCTGATGCTGCGCTACAAGACCTCCCGCGCCTTCCGCCGCTTCCTTGACGACAATGGTTTCATCGATATCGAAACGCCGATGCTGACAAAGTCGACTCCGGAAGGGGCCCGCGATTATCTGGTGCCTTCACGCGTCCATCCGGGCCAGTTCTTCGCCCTGCCGCAATCGCCGCAACTTTTCAAGCAGCTGCTGATGGTCGCCGGCTATGACCGCTACTATCAGATCGTAAAATGCTTCCGTGACGAAGACCTGCGTGCCGATCGTCAGCCCGAATTCACCCAGGTCGATATCGAAACCTCGTTCATGAGCGAGGCCGAGATCATGGCGCTGACGGAAAAACTGATCCGTACCGTCTTCAAGGAAGCGATCGACGTTGATCTGCCCGACTTCCCGCGCATGACCTACGCCGAAGCTATGCACCGCTTCGGCTCCGACAAGCCGGACCTGCGCGTCACGCTGGAGCTGACCGAAGTCACTGATGCCTTCAAGGATGTCGCCTTCAAGGTATTCGCCGGTGTTGCCAACAGCGAGGGCGGCCGCATCGCCGCCATGCGCATTCCGGGCGGCGCCACGCTGACTCGCGGCGAGATCGACGCCTATACGCAATTCGTCGGCATCTATGGCGCTCGCGGCCTGGCTTACATCAAGGTCAATGACGTCACCCAGATCAACGAAACCGGCCTGCAATCGCCGATCGTCAAGAACCTCTCCGAAGCCTCCCTGAAGGCTGTCATCGAACGCACCGGAGCCCAATCCGGCGACCTGATCTTCTTCGGTGCCGACAAGGCCAAGATCGTCAATGATGCCCTCGGCGCATTGCGCATCAAGATTGGCCACGAAAAGGGCTTCGTCACCGGTGCCAAGTGGGCGCCGCTGTGGGTCATCGACTTCCCGATGTTCGAATACGACGACGAAAACAAGCGTTGGTCGGCCTGCCACCACCCGTTCACCAGCCCGAAGGACGAGCATCTCGACCTGCTGCTCAGCGATCCTGGCAAGTGCCTGGCCAAGGCCTACGACCTCGCGCTCAACGGCTGGGAGCTGGGCGGCGGTTCGGTCCGTATCCACCGTGCCGACGTGCAGGAAAAAGTCTTCTCGGCCCTCAACATCGGCCCGGAAGAACAACAGGCCAAGTTCGGCTTCCTGCTCGACGCATTGAAGTACGGCGCGCCCCCGCATGGCGGCCTGGCCTTTGGTCTGGATCGTATCGTCACCATGATGACCGGTGCCGAATCGATCCGCGACGTGATCGCCTTCCCGAAGACCCAGCGCGCCCAGTGCTTGCTGACCGATGCGCCATCTGGCGTCGACGAAAAGCAACTGCGCGAACTGCACATCCGCTTGCGCCAGAAGGTCGAAACGCAAGTCGAAGTCAGCCCGACCTAAACGCTGATGCAGATTTGCCTGCGCCTCCTGATCGTCGCCTGGCTGGCGATCGGGAGTGCGTTCGGTTTCAGCTTCGGCCGCGATGCTGCGGTCGACACGATTCTTGCGGCAAATTTGCCGGCCGAAGCCCGGCAAACACTCGCCCTGATCAAGGCAGGTGGCCCCTTTCCTTATGAGCGCGATGGCATCGTATTCGGTAACTTTGAGAAACGGTTGCCGCTACATCCGCGTGGCTACTATCGCGAGTACACGGTAAAAACCCCGTGGCGCAAGGATCGCGGGCCTCGCCGGATCATCACCAGTCGCGACAGCAGCTACTATTACACCGACGATCATTACCGGACCTTTCGGCGGATTGTCGAACAGGGACCTACCCATGAGCGATAACCTGCTGGAAAACGCTAGTGCTTCCGGGGTCTATCATCTGGAAGCAACACAACAGTCGACCATCGAGATGGCTGCCCACCAAGCAGATTTGTGTGTACTGAAGGCCGACATCGCAAAACAAGCGTCAACACAGGACGTCTTGCTTCAACTCGGTACCGCGCTGGATTTTCCGAGCTGGTACGGCAACAATTTCGATGCGCTCTACGACTGCCTGACAGATCCCGACTGGCACCCTGCCAAGGGGCACGTTCTGTTCATCAACGGCATAACCCGCTTGCGTGCATCGCAGCCGGCCGATTTCGCCACCTTGATCGAGGTCTTGGAGGCTGCCGCCGAAGACAGACGCAAAACGCATGTGCCTTTCTGGGTGCTGATCGATGCCCCGGCCCGCGGCATTTCGATGCTTGCCGAGGCATGACCACCGGCCACAAACAGCCAGTTTCCGTTCTGGTCGTCATTCACACGGTGGCCCTTGACGTACTCCTGCTGGAAAGATCTGCCCACCCGGAATTTTGGCAATCGGTGACGGGAAGCCGCGAAGGTAGCGAAGCACTGATCGACACCGCACGCCGCGAAGTCCTCGAAGAAACCGGGATCGACACTGCCCAAGGGCAGCTTGTTGACTGGCAGATGACCAACACCTTCGAAATATTCACTGAATGGCGGCACCGCTACGCCCCAGGGGTGACCCATAACGTTGAACATGTATTCAGCCTGCAGTTGGCTGATCGACCGCCCATCGTCACTGCACCTGATGAACACCGCGACTGGCAATGGCTTCCCTGGCGAGAAGCCGCCGAGCGCTGCTTCTCATGGACCAATCGAGACGCCATTCTTCTGTTGCCAAAAAGGCGCTCTTCGCGGGCTTGAAACTGCCAAAACCTCTCCTATATTTGGTCCACGAAAGCTTCATCAACCAAGGAGAAAACCATGGCAAACATTACCCGAATCGACCCATTCGACGACCTGTTTCGCGGCTTTTTCGTACGTCCCATGGATTTTGAAGGCGCCCCAGCCCAACCTCCGTCCATCAAGATGGATGTCAAGGAACAGGGCGACAGCTATCTGATCCATGCCGACCTGCCGGGCGTCAAGAAGGAAGACATCCATGTCGTCGTTGATGGCAGTCAGGTATCGATCAGCGCCGAAGTCAAACAGGAGAAGGAAACCAAGGAAGGGGAGCGCGTACTTCGTTCCGAGCGCTATTTCGGCAAGGTGTCCCGGTCGTTCCAATTGGGGCAGGAAATTGACGATGGCAAAGCTGTCGCCAAGTTCAACGATGGCGTACTTGAACTGACCCTGCCAAAGCGGACTGAAACGACCAGCAAACGCTTAAGCATCGTTTAACACCTGCGCCGTTCGCAACAGGCCGGACCCCGTTCCGGCCTTTTTCTTTGTACAATCCGCGGCGATTCCACTTGGAGCCCGCCATGAGCATCGAAGACCTCACCCCCGGCATCAAGGCCGCCGTTCTGGCCGAAGCCCTGCCTTACATCAAGCGTTTCCACGGCAAGACCATCGTCGTCAAATACGGCGGCAATGCGATGACCGACGAGCACCTGAAAAGCTGCTTTGCCCGCGATGTCGTGCTGCTTGAACTGGTTGGCTTCAATATCGTCGTCGTCCATGGTGGCGGTCCGCAGATCGAAAGCCTGCTCGCCCGCGTCGGCAAAAAGGGGGAATTCATCCAGGGCATGCGCGTCACCGATGCTGAAACCATGGAAGTCGTCGAAATGGTACTCGGCGGCCAGGTCAACAAGGACATCGTTAACCTGATCAACCAGCATGGCGGCAAGGCCGTCGGCCTGACCGGCAAGGATGGCAACTTCATCCGCGCCAAGAAGCTGATGCTCGAAAACAAGGACCACCCGGGCGACCTGATCGACGTCGGCCAGGTCGGCGAAATCGTTTCCATCGACCCGACCCTGATCGACCATCTCGACAAGGGCTCCTTCATTCCGGTCATCGCCCCGATTGGTGTCGGCAAGGATGGTGAAACCTACAACATCAACGCCGACGTCGTCGCCGGCAAGATCGCCGAAGTACTCAAGGCCGAAAAGCTGGTCCTGTTGACCAACACACCCGGCGTACTCGACAAGAACGGCGATCTGATCACCGGCATCACGCCCAAGCAGATCGATGAAATGGTCGAGGACGGCACGCTGTCCGGCGGCATGCTGCCGAAGATCGGCTCGGCGCTCGATGCCGCCCGCAACGGCGTCAAAGGCGTCCATATCATTGACGGCCGTGTCGAACATGCGTTGCTCCTGGAAATCCTGACCGACCATGGCGTCGGCACGATGATCAAGTCGCACTGATGCTTGATTGCTCCCCGAAAAGCCCGCGCCAGCGGGCTTTTTCCTTTCCGCAACGGAAATTGCCATGAAAAATCCGGTCTGGCTATTCGACCTCGACAACACCTTGCACAACGCGACTCCGCACATTTTCCCCCACATCAACCGTTCGATGCGCGAGTACATCGAGCGCCACCTCGGTGTGGACGAACATGAAGCAACCCGCATCCGGCATGGCTACTGGGTCCGCTACGGCGCCACGTTGCTTGGCCTGATGCGCCACCACGGGACAGACCCGCGCCACTTCCTGCGCGAGACCCACCAGTTTCCCGACCTGGAGCGCATGCTCGTCTTCGACAAACCACTGATCCACACGCTACGCCGACTACCAGGCCGCAAGATCATTTTCTCCAACGCACCACGCCATTACGCCGAGGCCGTTCTTGACCTCACCGGACTCGGCCGCTGTTTTGATGCGGTCTACACGGTTGAAAATCTGCGTTTTCAGCCCAAGCCCATGCTCGCCGGATTTCGCACACTACTCCGTGCCGAGCGCCTCGACCCGCGCCACTGCATCATGATCGAGGACAGTCTGGCCAACCTGGTTACTGCCAAAAAGCTCGGCATGAAAACCGTGTGGGTAAGCACTGGCTCACGCCGGTCGCCTTTTGTTGACGTTAAAATCCGCTCGGCAACACAACTATCACAATGCTACGGTCGACTGGAAATTTCGACCAAAAATGAAATCTGAGGAGGGGTAAACCATGGCGACAAAACCGGGCGAACGCCGCCTGCAAATCCTGCAGACACTGGCCGAAATGCTGGAAACTCCGAAAGGGGAAAAGATCACCACCGCCGCGCTGGCCGGCAAGCTGGCATGCTCCGAAGCGGCGCTCTACCGCCATTTCGCCAGCAAGGCACAGATGTTCGAAGGTTTGATCGAATTCATCGAGCAAAGCCTGTTCAGCGTCATCAACCAGATCACCACCGAGGAGAACGAAGGTTTCAAGCAAGTCGAGCTGATCATCGGCCTGCTGCTGCGTTTTGCCCAACGCAACCGCGGCATGACCCGGGTCCTGATTGGTGATGCCCTGGTCAATGAAAACGAGCGCCTGCAAATCCGCATCAACGCTCTGCTCGACAAAGTCGAAGCGGCCATCAAACTGGCCCTGCGCATCGCCGCCACCCAGGAAAATCTCAAGCCCGACGCCGATTTCGGCGCTCTCGCCAACCTGTTGCGCTGCTACGTCGTCGGCCGCTGGGAACAATACGCGCGCAGCGGCTTCACGCGCGAGCCGCTGACTCAATGGCCGCAACAATGGCCAATGCTCTATTTCGCCTGTCTGTCGCAATCGGGCGCCCCAGGCGCCTGAAAAACGAATGGCGGCCCAGGCCGCCATTTTTGAATCCAAAATCGCCGAGCTCAGCCCTTCAGATACTCCGCTGCATCGAGCGCAAAATAGGTCAGGATGCCATCGGCCCCGGCCCGCTTGAAAGCCAGCAAGCTCTCCAACACGCAAGCCTTTTCGTCCAGCCAGCCATTCTGCGCCGCCGCCTTCAACATCGCGTACTCGCCGCTGACCTGATAGGCATAGGTCGGCACCTTGAACTCGTCCCTGACGCGCCGCACGATGTCCAGATACGGCATGCCGGGCTTGACCATGACCATGTCGGCACCTTCTTCTAGGTCGAGCGCCACTTCGCGCAACGCCTCATCGGTGTTCGCCGGGTCCATTTGATACGTGTATTTGTTGCCTTTGCCCAAGTTGCCGGCCGAGCCGACCGCATCGCGGAAAGGACCATAAAAGGCCGAGGCGTACTTGGCTGAGTAAGCCAGAATGCGCGTGTAAATCTGCCCGGCGCCTTCCAGCTCGGACCGGATACGGGCAATACGGCCATCCATCATGTCCGACGGGGCGACCACATCCGCCCCGGCCTGGGCATGACAAAGCGCCTGCCTGGCCAGCACAGCCAGCGTCTCGTCATTGAGCACATAACCTGTTTCGTCGATCAATCCATCCTGCCCGTGGCTGGTGTAGGGGTCGAGGGCGACATCGGTAATCACGCCAAGATTCGGGAATTCGCGCTTGAGCGCGTTAATCACACGCGGCACCAAGCCGTTGGCGTTGTACGCCTCCTCGGCCCCGAGCGACTTCAGTGAAGAATCAATCACCGGAAACAACGCCAAAGCCGGAATGCCGAGTTTTACAGCCCGCTCAGCCGTCTTCAACAAAACATCGAGCGACTGGCGCTCGACGCCGGGCATGGACGACACCTTTTCGATGCGCCCTTCGCCCTCCAGCACAAAAACCGGGTAAATCAAATCGTCGGCCGTGAGCACCGACTCCCGCATCAAACGGCGGGAAAAGTCATCACGCCGCATCCGGCGCATCCGGGTTCCGGGAAAACCACCAGTCACAACAGCCATGCTTCAACCTCAATCAATTGAACACAGAAAAATTTTGATACTCGGCGGAACTTCCCGCCATGACGCGCGTCAGATTCCGCAGATGGCACGCGCTGTCTCCCGCTTCACCTCCCTGAGCGGGCGCCTTGATTATGTTAAGGCTTTTTGGCCCCCGGACCCCCCTTATCCGGGGGCCCTTTGTTTTCTTTTGGCTTGATTTCGATCTCCAGCCAACTGGCGAGAACTCCCTCAGCCTCTTCGACACCCGTCTTTTTCAGGCTGGAAAAGAGCTGGACCGAATACAGGTCAGCATCACCCCATGTCGCCACCTCGGCCTTGACCGATTTCAGGGCTTTCATCTGCTCCTGGCGGCTCAACTTGTCGGCCTTGGAAAGCAGGATGTGGATCGGCCGCCCGGTCGGACGGAACCAGTCGATCAGGCGCAAATCGAGGTCGGTCATCGGCCGGCGAATGTCCATGATGACGACCAGCCCGGCCAGCTGATCCCGCTTGCTCAGGTAGGGACCAATCAGACCCTCCCACTGCGAGCGGATGGCCTCTGGCGCCTTGGCGTAACCGTAGCCGGGCAGGTCGACAAAATACTTTCCGTCGGCCAGCGTGAAATAATTCAGGTGCTGTGTCCGACCGGGTGTTTTGCTGACGTAAGCGAGACGAACACGCCCCGCCAGGGTATTGATGGCAGAAGATTTTCCGGCATTGGAACGGCCGGCGAAGGCCACTTCGCGAACAGAATCCTGCGGTAAATCACGGAGATTGGCGACGGTTGTCAAAAAAACCGCCTGCTGGAACAGAGGCATAAAAAACTCGGAAGACCCGCCAAGAGGGCGGCGAACTGATATAGAATAACAGGTTTGTAACCTCCGTTCCGGCCAAAGCGCCCATAAACGCGCACTAGGAGTTCGAAATGATCCGTAAAGCGGCACTGGCGATCCTTTTCGCCACCAGTTTCGTCACCCACGCTTCAGAAGAAGCGCATGCCAAGGCTGACCCTGCCAAAGGCAAGGCTATCGCCGAATCAATTTGTGTTGCCTGTCATGGCGTCGATGGCAATAGCCCGACCTCGGCCAATCCGAATCTGGCAGGCCAGGTTGAGGAATACATTGCCAAACAACTGAAGAATTTCAAGCCGGTTGGCGACAAGCCACCCGTGCGCAACAACCCGATCATGGCCGGTATGGCTGCCCCCCTCTCCGACGACGACATCAAGAACGTCGCTGCCTGGTTCTCCAGCCAAAAGCAGAAGCCTGCTGCGGCCAAGGATGAAAAGCAGATCGCGCTGGGTCAGAAAATCTGGCGTCAGGGTGACTTCAAGAAAGGCGTTCCCGCCTGCGCCGGCTGTCACGGCCCGGCTGGCGCCGGCTTGCCCGCCCAGTACCCGCGTCTGGCAGGTCAGTTCCAGGAATACACCGAAGCCCAGTTGAAGGCTTTCCGTGTTGACGAACGCGCCAACGATCCGGAAAAGATGATGCGCATGATTGCAGCCAAGCTGTCCGACGCCGAAATCAAGGCAGTCGCCGAATACGCCGCCGGCCTTCGCTAATCAGCGTCGCAGCAAGGAAAAGGCAGCTTCGGCTGCCTTTTTGTTTTTCTGGCGCTTGGCAGTCTACGTCGACCGGGCTAGACTGGCCGCACAACACCCCACCTGAGTAGGAGACAAGAAATGAAGACGCTCAAACAGCTTCTCGCGGGCCGGAATCGCCCATTGGCCGTCGTCGCACCTGGCGACACCGTTTTTCACGCTCTTACGGTCATGGCCAAGCATGAGGTCGGTGCCGTGTTGGTTCTGGACGGCGAACAACTGGTCGGCATTTTTTCCGAACGCGACTATGCCCGGAAGATCATCCTGCACGGCAAGACATCAAAGGAAACCCTGGTCAAGGAAATCATGAGCGACAAGGTTGCCTACGTGACTCCGAGCGTTTCGCTTGATGAATGCATGGCCCTGATGACCGAAAAGCATTTCCGCCACCTGCCGGTACTGGATGACGAAGGAAATGTTCTTGGCATCATCTCCATCGGCGATCTGGTCAAGGAAACGATCTGCGACCAGCAATTCCTGATCACCCAGTTGGAACACTACATCGCCGGTTGAAATGACCAGCGGAAGCAGTATTCACTTTCATATCCTCGAAGACATCGCCCGCGATCTGTCGGGCGATGTCAATTTTCCGACCTGCCTGGATGCGGCCTTGCTTGTTCGCAACGCGCTGAAAGACCCATTTGCCAGTACCGAGCAAGTGGTTCAGGCAATCAGCGTCGAGCCACTGATCTCCAGCAAGCTTTTGCGGCTAGCCAACTCGGTCGTCTACAACCCTTCCGGCGAGGAGGTCTCCAACCTCAATGCCGTAGTCAAGCGACTGGGGTTCGACATCGTCCGAACGACATCCCTGGCCGTGGCCATGGATCAGATGCTGAGGTCCAGAAATCTTGCGGCCTACGACGATATTTCCCGGCAAACCTGGGAGCACTCATTGCAGGTTGCTGCAGTCGCTCGCGTACTGGCGCGCAATCTGGGCCGCGTTCAGCCGGAAAACGCCATGCTGACCGGCCTGGTCCACAACATCGGCATTTTTTACCTGCTGTTTCGTGCTGCGGAATACCCGGAGTACCGCAACAACGAACCGGCAATGATCGAACTCCTGGCCGGCTGGCACGAAGGGATAGGCGAGAGCCTGTTGCACATCCTGGGGCTGCCGGCGGCGATTACTGATGCCGTGCGCGACCAAAGCCATTTGAGCAGGGTCGAAAAGCCCTGCACCATCAGCGATATTCTCTATTTTGCCATCGCACTATCCGACAACAGCCTACCGTGGCAACGCAACGTGGTGGACCCCGAGGAAGCGGCGAGACGCGAGGCGGACCGCGTGCGCTACGCCGATCTCCTGAAGAGCGCTGAAGAGGACATCATTGAGTTGCGCGCCGCGCTTTCTGCCTGAACCTGCGGGCACCCTGACAGTCTGAAATTCATTGCACCGGGCCCTCCCCGTAAGGATTCGGGAAGAATACCGACTAATGGATACGCAGCCCCTCAGGAACCATCATGCTGATTCGCCATACCCCGGAACTCCCCAGCTCTGAAATCACTGATCCGCAGGTTTATGCTGGTCGCCGCGACTTCGTTCGTACGCTGGCCCTCGGCCTCGGCGCCGCCAGCCTGGGCCTGGCCCATGGCGCGGAAACCCGCGGCAGCAACCGTTTCGAGGGGCTGCTCGCGAGCCCATTGTCGACGCGTGACGACAAATTGACGCCTTACCAGTCGATGACGACCTACGGCAACTTTTACGAGTTCGGGCCGGACAAGGACAGCCCGGCAAAAAATGCGCACCGTCTACGCACGCAGCCATGGACGGTAACCGTCGATGGTGAAGTCAAGGCTCCAAAAACCTTCGCCATCGATGACATCCTGAAATGGGCGCCGCTGGAAGAGCGTATTTACCGGCTACGCTGCGTCGAAGGCTGGAGCGCTGTCGTGCCTTGGGTCGGATTTCCGTTCAGCGAACTGCTCAAGCGCGTCGAGCTGACCGGCAATGCCAAATTCGTCGAATTCTGGAGCCTGGCCGACCCCGAACAAATGCCTTACGTGCGCATTCCATTGCTCGACTGGCCATACCTCGAAGCGCTCCGGCTCGATGAAGCACGACATCCGCTCGCACTTTTGGCGGTGGGCATGTACGGCGAGGTCATGCCTAAACAGAATGGAGCCCCCCTCCGCCTCATAGTGCCTTGGAAATACGGCTTCAAGGGCGCAAAATCCATCGTTCGCATTCGGTTCGTCGAAAAACAGCCGCAAACAGCGTGGATGAAAGCCGGGCCTGACGAGTATGGCTTCTACTCCAACGTCAATCCGGATGTCCCGCACCGGCGCTGGAGTCAGGCAACCGAACGCCGCCTTGGCGAATTCCTCAAACGCAAGACCCTGCCTTTCAATGGCTATGCCGAGCAGGTCGCCGGCCTGTACGCCGGCATGGATTTACGGAAAAATTTCTGACATGAGCTTCAACCCCGACAACCGCCAACTTGGCTGGATCAAGATTGCCCTCTTCGCCCTCTGCCTGATCCCCGCGCTACGCCTCCTGTGGGCGGCCTACACCGACGACTTTGGCGCCAACCCGGTCGAGTTCGTCCAGCGCTGGACTGGAACCTGGACCTTCAGCCTGCTGCTCATCACGCTCTGCGTCACGCCGCTCCGGGCGATGACGCAAATGCACTGGCTGACGCGGCTGCGGCGCATGCTCGGCCTGTTCTGCTTTTTCTACGCGACGCTGCACTTTCTGAGCTTCATCGGCTTCGACCATGACTTTGTGCTCGATGACATCGCCAAAGACATTTTCAAGCGCCCCTTTGTGACGGTCGGCTTTGCTGCCTTTTTGCTGCTGATCCCGCTCGCTGCAACATCCAGTAACTGGGCAATTCGCAAGTTGGGCGGCAGAAAATGGCAGGAGTTGCACCGCAGCATCTATCTCATCAGCATCCTCGCCACGGTGCATTATTTCTGGCTGGTCAAGGCCACGGCGCTACTCTGGCCGATGGCTTATTCCGTGGCCGTCGCCGCCCTGCTGGGCTGGCGGATTCGAGAACGCCAGCGCAAGGCGATCCCCGTGCCGCAATTTCAGGGAGTCAAACCGCTGAAATTCTTCAAACAGAAGCCGGATTGATCTCAACCGCAGATTGCTACGGTCAACCGGAAAAATTGACCAAAATTGAAATGCCGCTCAGCCCTTGCGCGGCAGATCGAAGCGGACGATGGCGCGGCCGTCCGGCGTCTTCTTCGGCTCGGCCTTCCAGGCGTGGCCATAGATGACCTCGAAGGTCGCCGGCAGCCGACCGTCCTTGCGCATCGCTTCGTAGGCGGCCTTGCCGTTCGCCCACGACTTGCGTCCGGTCATCCCGTGGCGCCTGGCTTTCATGGCGCATGAGGAACCGGCAGCGCGCAATTCGGCGAACATGGCGTCCAGGTCGTCGTAGGTCAGCGTGATGACTTCCATGTCCATGACTGGGTCAGCAAAACCGCAGCCGACCAGCATATCGCCAAGATCGTGCATGTCGGCAAAACGCTGGGTGTGGGCGTAGCCATCGGCGAAAGCGCTGCGCAGTTCCTTCAGCGTATCCGGGCCGAGGGTCGAGAACATCAGCAGGCCGCCGACTTCGAGAACACGGTGCGCCTCGGCCAGCGCCGGAATCGGATCATCCAGCCAGTGCAACAGCAGATTGGACCAGACGATTGCGGTAGACCGCGATTTCAGGGGTAAATTGGCAGCATCGGCAGCAAGGCGAAGCGGCTCGGCATTCCGGCCAATACCCAGCCAGCGCTGCCAGCCGACACGCGGGACACGGCCTGCGGAGAGCATGGCCGGCGCGACATCCAGACCGATCAGTTGGGCTTCGGGATAGCGCTCTGCCAGACCGGGAAAACTCCCGCCGCGGCTGCAACCCAGATCAAGAATCCGTTTTGGTTCGACCTTGACGAAATCGAGCCGCTCCTGCATCCGGCGATCGACTTCGCGGGCGAAAAAGTCGCCTTCGCCGTAAGTTGCAGCAACTCGGGCAAAGCGTCGACCGACATGCTGCCGGTCGACGAAGCCGGAATGCGGACTGCCAGTACTCAAATTGCCTTGACGCCGAGACGGGCAAACAGCGCGTCGTCGCGTTCGATATCCGGATTGCCGGTGGTCAGCAGAAAATCGCCGTAGAACATCGAATTGGCCCCAGCCAGGAAGCACAGAGCCTGCAATTCATCGCTCATTTCCTGACGGCCGGCCGACAGGCGAACCCAGGAAGTCGGCATCATGATGCGGGCAGCGGCGATGGTACGCACGAACTCGAAGGGATCGAGACGGTCGTTATCGGCCAGCGGCGTACCAGGAATCGGCACGAGGTTGTTGATCGGCACGGATTCCGGCGCCTTGGGCAGATTGGCCAGCTGAACGAGCAGACCAGCGCGGTTCTTGCGCGATTCGCCCATGCCGATGATGCCGCCCGAACAGACGTTGATACCGGCGTCGCGGACCTGCTCTAGCGTATCGAGGCGGTCGTCATGGGTGTGCGTCTTGATGACCTGACCGTAGAACTCCTTGTCGGTATCGAGATTATGGTTGTAGTAGTCGAGGCCGGCATCCTTGAGCTTTTCGGCCTGGCCTTCCTTGAGCATGCCGAGGGTCACGCAGGTTTGCATGCCCAGCGCCTTCACTTCGCGAACCATGTCGAGCACACGGTCGAGATCGTTGTCCTTCGGCCCCTTCCAGGCGGCACCCATGCAGAAGCGCGACGCTCCCTTGGCTTTGGCGGCCTGAGCGGCGGCAACCACCTGATCGAGCGGCATCAGGCGTTCGCGCTCGGTGTCGGTGTCGTAGCGGGCCGACTGCGAGCAATAGCTGCAATCTTCGGAACAACCGCCGGTCTTGACCGAAAGCAGCGTCGAGCGTTGAATGGCGTTCGGATCGAAATTTGCGCGGTGCACGCCTTGCGCCCGCCAGATCAGATCCATCAGCGGCAACTCGTAGAGCGCGAGTACTTCGGAAACCGACCAGAGATGGACGGGAGCAGACGGCGAAACAGACGGAACGGCGGCGACGGAGCTAGCTTGCATGAAAGGCCTTGCGTGAAAAATGCTATAAAAATCAGATACGAAGCGCATCGGTAATTATGGATTATCACGGACACTCCGGCTGGCTGTCAATTTTACCCCAGCCCGATGGACTCAAACGGCTTGGTCGGAAAATCCTCGATGCCGCCTTGCCGGGAAGCTGCCTGCTCTGTGGCGCCGACAGCCAGGGAAGCCTGCTTTGCCCGCCGTGCACCAACGATCTTCCGCTGCTACCAGAGACCCGGTGCCCGATCTGCGCCGTCCCGACGACGCATGGCGAACGCTGCGGCGCCTGCCTGAGCGAGACGCCGCACTTCGCACGGACCATCGCCCTCTTTTGCTACGATTTTCCGGCCGACCGCATCGTTCATGCACTCAAGTATGGCCACCAACTGGCGGTTGCCGACTGGGCCGGACAAAAGCTGGCTGAGCTAAGCAGCACCGAAGCATTCGATTGCATCATTCCCCTGCCCTTGCACGCTGAACGCCTGCAGGAAAGGGGCTTCAACCCTGAGGTTTCCCCGCAGATTTCCAATTTAGATCAATTGGTTAAGATCAAGTAATGCATGCATGACACCGTTAAAACCTTCATCGCGGTGACCAAACGTTGATGGAGGTGGGCCATGCATGCAAAGGGAATTGTGAACGGGTTGTTGGGCAGCTGTCTATCCTGCTTGCATGCCAAGCGGGCAGAGTCGATTAGGGCAGCGGTATGGAGTGCTCTCGATGGCGGGCGATTGAGTCTGAGTCTGTTGGCCCGTTCCGTTTCCTCCGAGTGCGCCATGCGCCACCGGGTCAAGCGGATTGACCGATTGCTGGGCAACGCCGCCGTCTATGGCGCCCGGATGTCGATCTACCAAGCGGTCGCAGCGCATTGGTTGGCCGGAATCAGGCAGCTATTGATCGTCGTCGACTGGTCGGGGGTCACGCCGGACCAACAGTGGCACTTGCTTCGGGCAAGCGTTGCCGTTGATGGACGCAGCGTGACGCTCTATGAAGAAATTCATCCGCAACGAAAATATGGCGATCGAGGCATCCATCGTCGTTTTCTGGCCAAGCTGGCGAAATTGCTGCCTCAAGGATGTATGCCGATCATCATGACCGATGCGGGTTTCCATTCAACGTGGTTCGATCTGGTCACCCAGCGTCGCTGGCAATGGATTGGTCGAATTCGGGGCAAGGATATGGTTTGCACCGTAGGCCACCCTTGGCGGCGATGCACTGAGGTTTACGCAGAAGCGACCGCCCAGGTGAAGGCTTTTAGCGAAGCTCTCTATGTACGCAGCAACCCGACACCGTGTCGCTTGGTGCTGGTCAAGCGCCCACCTAAAGGACGAAGCCGTCGTACCCGCCTCAGAAAAATTTCGCGCTCGCGTACCTCGCTCAAGGCGGCACGCAGTGGCTGCGAACCGTGGCTGCTGGCCAGTTCTCCCGGTCTTGGGCACCTTGATCCGGAAGCCGTTGTTACCCTGTATGCGCAAAGAATGAAGATCGAGCAATCATTCCGTGACCTGAAAAATGAGCGGGGTGGTTTGGGCCTAAGTGCTTCCCGGTCACGGTCTGGCAAGCGGCTGGAAATACTGCTCTTGATCGGGCACCTGGCCTCTTGGTTGCTGCGCCTGATCGGAGAAAGTGCCGAGCAGCGTCAGATGCAATTGCAATTCCAGAGCGTCCCATGTCTCAAACACAAGGAAATTTCTGTCATGACTCTGGCCCGCCGCATCATCGATGCAGGCGGCAACTGGCTGCGACGACTACCGATCACGGATGCCTTGCCGTTGATTCATCACCAAGCGTTGGCTGCCACTCAAGGAGTAAAAATATGAGGGGAAACCTCAGGCTTCAACCAGTCGGCCGAGATCGCCAGGGCATTTCAATTTTGGGCAAAAATTCCGGTTGACCGTGGAAACGTCCTGCGCACGCGGGTAACCCCGCCACAAGCCACGATGCCGCACAAGGAACGGCACAAAAACGTGCGTGGCGCCTTCGAATGCCGCGCCGACTTCACGGGCAAACGCCTGCTGCTCATCGATGACGTGATGACCACCGGCGCCACGGCCAACGAGTGCGCCCGAGTGCTCAAACTGCATGGCGCCGCCGAGGTCACTGTCGCCGTCATCGCCCGTGCGCTACGACACTGAATCCATGCTCTAATTCGCCCCCTTCATCGCTCGAAAGCTGTCGCGTGTTTGCCGTCGTTCTCTACCAGCCCGAAATTCCGCCCAACACGGGCAACATCATTCGCCTGTGCGCCAATACGGGGGCCGAGTTGCACCTGGTCGAACCGCTCGGCTTTGACATCACCGACAAGGGCTTGCGGCGGGCCGGACTGGATTATCACGAATACGCCCGCGTCGTGCGTCACGCCGACTGGGATGCCTGCAAAGCGGCACTGGCCGGTCGACGCCTGTTCGCGATGACGACCAAGGGCAATGGCAGTCCGTTCGACGCGGCTTTGCAGGAAAACGATGTTTTTGTCTTTGGTCGGGAAACCAGCGGCTTGCCGCCGGAAGTGCTCGCCGAGTTTCCGCCGGAACATCGACTGCGCCTGCCGATGCAGGCCGGGCAGCGCAGTCTCAATCTCTCCAACGCTGCCGCCGTCACCGTCTTCGAAGCCTGGCGCCAAGCCGGCTTCAGCGGCTCAAGTTAAGCCAACTCTTCTTTCGGGTCGCGCGCCATCAACTGCTCGACGGCTTGCGCAGCACTCAACCGACCATCCAGCACGGCCGCCACGGCAGCGCTGATCGGCATATCGACGCCGAGCTGACTCGACAGACGATCCACTTCGCGGGCGGTATAAACGCCTTCGGCGACGTGACCGAGTTCTTCGAGAATCTGCGGCAGGGATTTGTTCTGGGCCAGCGCCAGACCGACGCGACGGTTGCGTGACAGATCGCCGGTACAGGTCAGGATCAGGTCACCCATGCCGGCCAAGCCCATGAAAGTCTGCCGGTCAGCACCCAGCGCCAGACCAAGCCGGGCAATTTCGGCCAGGCCACGCGTCATGAGCGCCGCCCGGGAATTGAGGCCGAGGCCAAGGCCATCGCAAACGCCCGTGGCGATGGCCAACACGTTCTTCACTGCGCCGCCGACCTCGACGCCGACCAGATCATCGTTGGCGTAGATACGCAGGCGCGCCGTATGGAGTTGGCGCGCCGCTTCGCGGGCGAAGGCCGGGTCATTGCCAGCCAGCGCCACGGCGGTCGGCTGACCGGCCGCGACTTCCTCGGCAAAACTGGGGCCGGAGAGTGCGCCGCACAAGGCCTGCTGGCCCAACACTTCGCTCACCACCTGATGCGGCAACTTGCCGCTACCCGCCTCGAAACCTTTGCACACCCACAACACCGGCAACTTGCAGCCGATGGCCTTGAGCCGTTCGACCGTCGGCCGCAGACCAGCTATCGGCGTTGCTACGATGAGCAACTCGGCCGCTGCGACAGCCGCCTCGAAATCCGTCGTCACGACGACCGAGTCCGGCAATTTGTGGCCTGGAAAAAATCGATGGTTTTCTCGGGTGGATGTCAGGTCGGCGGCGACATCCTCTTCGCGCGACCACAGGGTCAGCTCATGCTTGCCGGCAAAGGCAATGGACAGCGCCGTGCCCCAGGCGCCAGCGCCAAGCAGTGTGACTTTCATAGGCCCCAGACCTGCGTCGAACGAATGTAGCCGGTCGCGCCGTCGCGATGGCGCACCTTGGCCCAGCCCGGCGAGGCGGGTTCGATGAATTCAACAGCCACCCATTTGTCCAGTTCGGCCAGAACGGCCGATTCCGGCTTGTCCGACTGGCGGATTTCCGCCTTCGGCGCGGTCACGACGAGCGTCCGCTTGTCCACGAGATTGCGCGACTCCAGCCAGGCCAGCGTCCCTTCGGCATCGCGCACCTTGAACCAGCCCTCGAGCTTGACGACGACCTCGACCGGCGTCTGCGCCTTGATCAGGTAGAGCTTCTTGCCCTGCAGCGACGGCGCATCAAAAAGGATGGCCGCCGGCACACTGACCGAGCGGTAGTCGATAGCCAGCGCTGCTCCGGCAGCGCTGATCAGCGACAGGGCGACAAGCGCACGACGCCAGATGATCATCTTACTGAATCGACGCGTCAGCCGGAGCGCCAGCCTGCTCGGCCTGCTGCAGACGCTGCATGTACATGCCTTCGAAGTTGACCGGCTGCAGCACGATCGGCTGGAAGCCGGCGCGGCTGACCGAGTCAGAGACCGCTTCGCGGGCATACGGGAAGAGGATGTTCGGGCAGGCGACAGCAATCAGCGGCTCGATCTGGTCTTCCGGCACGTTCTGGATGCGGAAGATGCCGGCCTGGCCAACTTCAACCAGGAAAACCGTCTTGTCGCCCATCTTGGCGGTAACCGTCACGGTCAGCACGACTTCGTAAACGCTGTCGCCAACGGTACGGCCACCGGTATTGAGCTGGATCTCGACTTGCGGGGCTTCCCGCTCGAGGAAGATTTCCGGCGCATTCGGCACTTCGACCGACAGATCCTTGACGTAGAGTTTTTCAATACCGAAGACGGGCTGGGCGTTTTGTTCCATGGTTTTCTTTCAGAAGTTGAATCGGTTTAATCAGGCTTCGAGCAACGGCTTCAATTGGCCGGATGCATCGAGTGCGTAGAGATCGTCACAGCCACCCACGTGGGTTTCGCCGATGAAGATTTGCGGCACTGTACGCCGCTGAGTTTTCTGCATCATTTCATCGCGACGTTCCGGATCCAGATCAACGCGAACCTCCTCGATCTGCTCCACGCCGCGTGCCTTGAGCAATTGCTTGGCGCGCGTGCAATAAGGACAGACTGCCGTCGTATACATCAGGACATGGGCGCTCATTTGCTCTTGGCGCCTTTTTTGATCGGATAACCGGCGCCCACCCAGGCATCGACGCCACCGGACAGGTTATACAGCTTCTCGAAGCCCTGTTTCTTGAGCTCGCCACATGCCTTGTTCGAGCGCATGCCGGAGGCGCAGCAAACGATGATCGGCTTGTCCTTGAACTTGTCCAGCTCGCCAATACGCCCGGCCAACACGCTGTTCGGAATATTCTTCGCTTCCGGCAAATGCCCGGCTGCGTACTCGGCGGCTTCACGCACATCGAGGATGACCGCATCTTCACGATTGATCAGTTGCGTCGCCTCGGCCGGCCCGACGCTGTTGCCCGAGGGGCGCATCACCATCGGCCAGAGCAGGGAAAGGCCGCTGACAGCGACCAGCGAAACCAGCAGAATATTCTGGTTGATAAATTCCATCGGTATCACTTAAACCTCCGTCCCGCAAAAAACTTCGCGCATCATGCTGACCAGTTGCAGCGTGCGCTGATCGCCAACCCTGTAATAGACGCGGTTGGCGTCCTTGCGGGTAACCAGCACGCCCTTTTCACGCAGGATGGCCAAGTGCTGGGAAATATTGCTCTGCGATGTACCCACCGCCTCGACGATTTCCTGCACACACGCCTCCTGTTCGCCAAGCACGCAAAGGATTTTCAGGCGCAGCGGGTGGGCGATGGATTTCAGCGCACGGGCGGCCAGCTCGATGTGCTCCTGCTTGTCGATCAAACTGAAGGTTGGCGTTTCCAAGATAAAACCTCGTTTCGGTGAATGGCGCATTATAAAATAGCGTTTTACGTTTCGCTTAATCGAAATCACTCCGCGATGACCTTTGGACACACCCGGCCCGGCCAGCGCAGCCCTCGGCCCACCGGCAAAAGGCTGATGGCGGCACTGATTGCCACGGTTTTCCTGGGCGCAGCACCGGCCGATGCCAAGCCAACTGCGGCCGAAAAAAAATCCGCCCAGGTCGTCGCCTCGCCCGATATTGCCGAAAAACAGGCCGATCTGGGCGAATTGCGCAGCCGCATCGAAGGGTTACGCAAGGAATTATCAAACAGCGAAGAGAGCAAAGCCGATGCCGGCGACCGCCTGCGCGAATCCGACCGCCAGATTTCGCGACTGCAACGCGAGCTGCACGAACTGAACGATTCTCGCGGTCAACTGGAAAAAAAGCTCAAAAACCTCGAGCAACAATCACAGGAACTCGGCGTCACGCTCAGCCAGCAACAAGCCCAACTGGAAAAACTGATCTACAAACAATACCTGCGCGGCACGCCGGACTCGCTGCAACTGCTGCTCAATGGCGACGATCCCAACCAGATGGCGCGCGATCTGCACTATCTGTCAGCCATCGCCCTGACCCGCGCCGAGCTGATGGGCGAAATCAACGCCACGCTCGACAAAAAGAAATCGCTGGCCGCCGACGCCAAGGAGCGTAGCGCCGAATTGGCCGAGGTCGAGGCTGAGCAGAAAAAGCGCCATGCCGATTTGCAGAACCAACGCGAGGAGCGTCAGGCGCTGTACGCCCAGCTGGCCAGCAAGGTCAGCGCCCAGCGCAAGGAAATCGGCACCCTGCAACAAAACGAAAAACGGATGACCCAGCTGATTGATCGGCTGTCAAAAATCCTCGCAGCCCAGGCGGCAAGAGCTGCCAAGGCAGCCGAGGCCGCACGGCTGGCCGAAGCACGCCAGGCCGCCGCACGGCAAAAGGAAAAAGAGCGCGAGAAGGAACGGGAAAAGGACAAGCGTCCTTTGCATACAGAAGAGCGCGAAATCGCCCGCCCGACTCCCGCCATAGAGCCCACCCGCCCAAGAACCGTCGAAGCCGAAAACCACTACGAACCGGCCCCGAGCAACGGCAGCTTCGCCCGCCAAAAAGGCAGCCTGCGCCTGCCGGTACGCGGCGCGGTGTCCGGCCGTTTCGGTTCGGCCCGCGACGGCGGCGGCACCTGGCGCGGCCTGTTCATCAAGGCCGGCGCTGGCAGCGAGGTCAAGGCCATTGCCGGCGGCCGCGTTGTCTTCTCGGAATGGATGCGCGGCTTCGGCAATCTGCTCATCGTCGACCACGGCGATGCCTATCTGTCGATCTACGGCAACAACGATGCACTGCTCAAACAGGTCGGCCAGGCCGTCAAGGGTGGAGAAACGGTGGCCACTGTGGGTAACAGCGGGGGCAATCCCGAATCCGGTTTATACTTTGAACTCCGCCACCAAGGGCAACCGATCGACCCGATGAAATGGGCCAGCTTGAAATGAGCAAAACTAAAACCATTAGCTTGACCGTTGGCGCCTTCGTCGCCGGCGCACTGATCAGCCTGAACTTCCCGGCCATGGCCGACAAGGAAGTCAAACCCGGCCTGCCTATCGATGAACTTCGCACCTTTGCCGAGGTTTATAGCGCCATCAAGCAGGGCTATGTCGAGCCGGTCGAAGACAAGAAGATGATCACCAATGCCATTTCCGGCATGCTGTCCAACCTTGACCCGCACTCGACCTACCTCGACGCAGATGCCTTCAAGGATCTGCAGGTCGGCACGCAGGGCGAATTCGGCGGCCTGGGCATTGAAGTCGGCATGGAAGACGGCCTGGTCAAGGTCGTTTCGCCGATCGAGGATACCCCGGCCTATCGCGCTGGCGTCAAGGCTGGCGACCTGATCTTCAAGCTCGACGAAACCCCAGTCAAGGGTCTGACCCTGTCGGATGCCGTCAAGAAGATGCGCGGCAAGCCGAAGACGCCGATCAAACTGTCGATCATCCGCAAGGGCGAAACCAAGCCGATCGAGCTGACCCTGATCCGCGAAGTGATCAAGGTGCAGAGCGTCAAGTCCAAGCTGGTCGAGCCCGGCTACGGCTGGGTGCGCGTCACCCAGTTCCAGGAAAATACCGTCGCCGAACTGGCCAAGCATGTTTCCGCCCTCTACAAGGATGGCAACAAGCTGAACGGTCTGGTTCTCGATTTGCGCAACGACCCGGGTGGCCTGCTCAACGGCGCCATCGGTGTTTCCGCGGCGTTCCTGCCGCCGGACGTCAAGGTCGTGTCGACCGATGGCCGCACTGCTGACGCCAAGCAGGAATTCCGGGCTCGGGCACAGGATTACCTGCGCGGCAGCAAGGAAGATCCGCTCAAGAACATGCCCATCGAAGCCAAGAAGGTGCCGATGGTCGTTCTGGTCAATGGCGGCTCTGCCTCGGCTTCCGAAATCGTTGCCGGCGCATTGCAGGATCACAAGCGCGCCATCATCGTCGGCACCCAGAGCTTTGGCAAAGGCTCGGTGCAGTCGGTTCTACCGCTCCCCGGCAACACTGCCATCAAGCTGACCACGGCCCGCTACTACACGCCCGAAGGCCGCTCGATTCAGGCCAAGGGCATCACGCCGGACATCGTTGTCGAAGAGAGCGCGAACGGCGCCAGCCCCGGAATGCGCGTGCGCGAAGCCGATCTCGACCGTCACCTGAGCAACGACCGTGAAAAGGAAGCCGCCAAGGAAGCGGCAAAGCCGGAAGCCAAGGGGGCTGCCAAGACACCCAAAAACGGCAAGGACAAGAAGGAAGATGCCGAGGAAGAAATGCCGCAACGTCTGGAGTACGCCACCAAGGGCGACTACCAGTTCCAGCAGGCGCTGAATCTTCTCAAGGGTCTTCAGATCATGCAGAATAAGGCGCAATAGTTCATCGATCGGGAGGGATGATGACCGACACAGACCTCAAGAAAAACCGGGAAATTCTGTTCTCCAAGTTTCCGCCGGGCCAGGTGCCCGAAGCGGCAGATGATCTGCAGCACCTGGATGAACTTGAGGTCCAGGCCCGATTCGAAAAGCGCTCGCTGGGTGTCAGCTATGATCTGCAGCAACACACCTTGCGGGAGCTTGACGATCATCTGGTCGACAAGGGTTTTCACCTCGACAACACGCTGTACACGAAACTGACCAGGGCGCTGATCTACTACGTCGAAGAGACGCAATTGCACAACATCGGCGCTCCGGAAAAACGCCTGAAGCGCTCGGCCCAGGAAGCCTACGTCAATGCCTGGGAACAGCACCCGCACGGCGACCACGACGACACACCGCCGGAGTGGCGGGAATATAAGTAGCTCTCAGGATCGAGGATTGAGCTGTTAGCAAAACCACTCGACCCTGACAACTCGATCCTCGATCCCAAATGACTGACGAGCAGCTTCTCCGCTATAGCCGACACATCCTGCTCGACGCGCTGGGCATCGAAGGCCAGACGCGCATTCTGGATACGCACGCGTTGATCATCGGTGCCGGCGGTCTTGGCTCGCCGGCGGCGCTCTACCTGGCTTCGGCCGGGATCGGCAAGATCACGCTGGTCGATGATGACACGGTCGATTTCACCAACCTGCAGCGCCAAATTCTGCATACCCAGGCACGCGTCGGCATAGCCAAGGCCGAATCCGGTCGGCAGGCGCTGAGCGCCATCAATCCTGACATCGAGATCATCCCGCTACAGATGCGCCTATCAGGCGAAGCGCTTGATGCACTGGTTGCCAGCGCCGACCTGGTGCTCGACTGCACCGACAATTTCGCCACCCGCCATGCCATCAATCGAGCCTGCGTCCATCACCAGAAACCGCTGGTGTCCGGCGCCGCCATTCGCTTTGACGGGCAAATCAGTGTCTACGACCTGAGTCGCGATGACTCGCCGTGCTACCACTGCCTGTTTCCGGAAGGCGAGGACGTCGAGGAAGTGCGCTGCGCCGTGATGGGCGTCTTTGCCCCACTAACCGGCATTATCGGCACCATGCAGGCGGCCGAGGCGCTCAAGCTGGCGGCCGGCATCGGCGAAACGCTGACCGGGCGCCTGTTGCTTCTTGATGCATTGACCATGGAATGGCGCACGGTTCGCTTCAAGAAGGACAGCGATTGCGCTGTGTGCGGACCTAAAGGAAACGTGCGATCAGGCGAATATCTTCGCCAAGCTGGCGCAGATCCCGAATCTTCAGGCGCCGCTTGCCGTCTAGCGTAGTCAGTTCAGGCAGGTTGAACAGGCCGCTCGCCTCGTGACCGATCAGGCAGGGCGCCAGATAGAGCAACAGTTCGTCGACCAGGCCTTCGCGCAACAGCGAACCATTGAGCTTGAAGCCGGCTTCGGCATGAACCTCGTTGATGCCGCGCTGAGCGAGTAATTCGAGCAGGGCTTTGAGGTCAACCTTGCCGGCGCCATTATTCAGAATTTCGACGAAATTTCCGGTTGACCGTAGCAAAGCCATTTTTTCGGCGTTTTCGACGGCGCCAACGATGAGCACCGGCTCGCCTTGCAGAAGGCGCGCCGTCGGCGCTATTTCAAACTTGCTATCGACCACGACGCGCAAGGGTTGACGCGTCGTCGCCACATCACGCACGGTCAGACTCGGATCGTCGTCGCGCACCGTGCCGATACCGGTGAGGATGGCGCAGGCTCGGGCGCGCCAGGCATGGCCGTCGCGGCGCGCATCGGGTCCAGTGATCCACTGACTGACGCCGTTGTTCAGAGCAGTCTTCCCATCCAGACTGGCCGCCACCTTGAGGCGCAACCACGGCCGACCACGGGTCATACGCGAGACAAAGCCGATGTTCAGTTCGCGTGCCTCGTTTTCCAGCAGGCCGCTTGACGTTGCTATGCCAGTCGCCTGCAACAAGGCGAGTCCCTTGCCGGCGACGAGAGGATTCGGATCGGTCATCGCCGCCACGACACGCGAGACACCGGCCGCAATGAGCGCCTCGGCGCAGGGCGGCGTCCGCCCGTGGTGGCTGCACGGCTCCAGCGTCACGTACGCCGTCGCGCCCCTGGCCTTGTCGCCGGCGGCGCGCAGGGCATGAACTTCGGCATGCGGCTCTCCGGCTTTCTCGTGCCAGCCTTCACCAACGATTTCACTGTCGCGAACCACGACGCACCCAACCCGCGGGTTGGGCGAGGTCGTCCACAGGCCGCGCTCGGCCAGTTGCAGGGCGCGCGCCATCATGCCGTGGTCGACGGCCGAGAAGCTCATTTTTTCTTCGGGGTTGGTGAAACTTCGCGGATCGCCTTGGAGAAGGCATCGACGTCTTCAAAATTGCGATAGACCGAGGCAAAACGGATGTAGGCCACCTTGTCGAGCTTCTTGAGCTCGCGCATGACCAGTTCGCCCAACTGCTGCGTCGTCACCTCGCGCTCACCGGCCGAACGCAATCTTTCTTCGATATCAGCCACCGCCGCATCGACCGACTCGATCGACACCGGCCGCTTGCGCAGCGCCAGTTCGAGACTGGCGCGCAATTTGGCCCGGCTGAACTCGGTGCGCAGGCCATTTTTCTTGACCACTTGCGGCAACTGGATTTCCGCCCGCTCGTAGGTGGTGAAGCGCTTGTCGCAGGCATTGCACTTCCTGCGGCGACGCACGACGTCCGCCTCGTCGGAGAGGCGGGTATCAACAACCGCCGTGTCGTCGTGGCCACAGAAAGGGCATTTCATCGCAACAAATCCATCATCGTCATTCCCGCGCCAGCGGGAATCCAGCCATGGAGGACTGGATTCCGGGTCAAGCCCGGAATGACGAAGTCAATCACGCGCCGTAGACCGGGAACTTGGCACACAAGGCCGCGACCTTGGCGCGCACGGTGGCGGCCACAGCTTCGTCATTCGGCGCTTCGAGCACGTCGGCGACCAGATGGGCGATGGTCTCGGCTTCGATTTCGGTGAAGCCGCGAGTCGTCATCGCCGGCGAACCAATGCGGATGCCGGAAGTGACGAAAGGCTTCTGCGGGTCGTTCGGGATGCCATTCTTGTTGACCGTGATGTGGGCACGACCGAGGGCAGCTTCGGCTTCCTTGCCGGTAATGTTCTTGGCACGCAGGTCGAGGAGGAAGACGTGGCTTTCGGTACGACCGGAAACGATGCGCAGGCCACGCTCTTCACCGAGCACGCGGGCCATGACACGGGCGTTGTTGATGACCTGTTCCTGGTAGTTCTTGAACTCCGGCGTCGCGGCTTCCTTGAAAGCAACAGCCTTGGCTGCGATGACGTGCTCGAGCGGACCGCCTTGCAGGCCTGGGAAAATGGCGGAATTGAGGGCCTTTTCGTGCTCGGCCTTCATCAGGATGACGCCACCGCGCGGGCCGCGCAGGGTCTTGTGCGTGGTCGAGGTCACGACATCGGCGAAAGGCACGGGGTTCGGGTAGAAACCAGCGGCGATCAGGCCGGCATAGTGAGCCATGTCCACCCAGAAAATGGCGCCGACTTCCTTGGCGATCTTGGCGAAGCGTTCCCAGTCGATGCGCAGGGCGTAGGCCGAGGCGCCGGCGACGATGATCTTCGGCTTGTGCTCGCGGGCCAGCGCTTCCATCTTGTCGTAGTCGATGGCTTCGTTGGCATCGAGACCGTAGGAAACGACGTTGAACCACTTGCCGGACATGTTGAGCGCCATACCGTGGGTCAGGTGACCGCCTTCGGCCAGGCTCATGCCCATGATGGTGTCGCCGGGCTTGGCAAAGGCCATGAGCACTGCCTGGTTGGCCTGCGAACCGGAATTCGGCTGGACGTTGGCGGCATCGGCGCCGAACAGCTTCTTCAAACGGTCGATGGCGATCTGCTCGACGACGTCGACGTATTCGCAGCCACCGTAGTAACGCTTGCCCGGGTAGCCTTCGGCATACTTGTTGGTGAGCTGGGAGCCCTGGGCTTCCATGACGGCCTTGCTCACGTAGTTTTCGGACGCGATCAGTTCGATGTGGTCTTCCTGACGCTGCACTTCGGCCTGCATGGCCTTCCAGAGTTCAGGATCAACTTTTGCCAGGGTGTCTTTCGCGGAAAACATGTCAAATGCCTCAAGCCATTGAAAAGGGGTCGAATTTTATCACGCCGGAAGCTCATCAAGGGCGCCCGGCTCCAGATGGTCGGTTTCGCCCCAGGTTTTGAGCGTCCACTGCCCGTCGACCGTGGCAATCCAGTTGATGCCGGCGTTGGGAATCAGGAAATCGCGTGGCGTTTCGAGCGAGTTGCCACGCACGAAACGGTTAATGATGTCGAGCACCCCACCGTGCAGGACGATGGCGATGGTTTCGCCCGGATGCTTTGCCGCGAGTTGCTTGAGCTTGCCGGTGACGCGTTCAAACATGGCTAGCAGGCTTTCGCCATTCTCAAAATCGTAGTCGGCATTGCGCCCTTCGAAGGCCGCGTAGCCTTCCGGATGATTGGCTTTCGCCTCGTCGTAGGTCAGTCCTTCAAATACACCGTAACGGCGTTCGCGCATCTCGGGCACCGGCGTCGGCACCAGCCCGAGTTCGGCGCCGATCGATTGCGCCGTCGCCCATGCCCGTTTGAGGTCGCTGCTGTAGAGCGCCATAATGCCGGCCTGTTTGAGCCAGCGCCCGGCGGCAACCGCCTGACGCACACCGGTTTCGTTGAGGCCGATGTCGATCTGCCCCTGGATGCGTCGTTCCGCATTCCATTCGGTTTCGCCGTGGCGCACCAGACAGATTTGCGTTGATTGGGTTGTAGGGATTTCCACCATTCTCTGCCTCTCGCCTTCGCTGTAAATTTGGCCCACTTTGATTTTCAATTAACCCCGGCCATCTCAGAAGCCGGGAATTCTATCAACCGAGGAGAACTTTTCGTGACCCTTCTGCTCAAGCTCTCGCAGCTGATCGACTGGCTCAATGAGCGCGTCGGCAAAGGCGCATTCTGGCTGGTGCTGATCATGGCCCTCATCAGCGCCGGCAATGCCAGCTACCGCTTTGTTTTCGACGACAGTTCCAATGGCCTGCTGGAAATCCAGTGGTACCTGTTTGCCGCCGTCTTTCTGCTCTGTTCGCCTTACACGCTGCAAAAGAACGAGCACGTCCGTATCGACGTCCTGTCCGGCAAACTGTCGCCACGCGGTCTGGCCGTTATCGACATCATCGGCACCATCTTCTTTTTGCTGCCCATGGTGGTCACCGTGCTCTGGCTCTCGCTACCGCTGGTTGCCGAGTCATACAAGATTCAGGAAATGTCAGCCAACGCTGGTGGCCTGATTCGTTGGCCGGTCAAGATCCTGCTGCCTATCGGCTTTACGCTGCTCGCCCTGCAGGGCATCTCCGAGTTGATCAAGCGCATGGCCTTCCTGGCCGGGCGCATCGACGACCCGAACAACAAGGAAAAGGGCCCGACGCCTGAAGAAGAACTGGCCGCCGCCATTGCTGCAGCCAAAGCACAGGAGGCCAAATAATGGCGGAGTTCATGATTGCCAACATGGCGCCGCTGATGTTTGGCGCCCTCGTTGTATTCCTCCTCTTCGGCTATCCGGTCGCCTTCGCGCTGGCCGCCAACGGCATCCTCTTCGGCCTCATCGGCATTGAGCTCGGCCTGCTTCACCCGGCACTCTTCCAGGCTCTGCCGGAGCGCATCTTCGGCATCATGGCCAACGACACGCTGCTGGCCATCCCGTTCTTCACCTTCATGGGACTGATCCTCGAACGATCAGGCATGGCCGAAGATCTGCTCGACACCATCGGCCAGCTGTTCGGCCCGATTCGTGGCGGCCTGGCCTTTGCCGTCATCTTTGTCGGCGCGCTGCTCGCCGCGACGACCGGCGTCGTCGCCGCCTCGGTCATCTCGATGGGCCTGATCTCCCTGCCCATCATGCTGCGCTACGGCTACGACAAGAAGCTGGCCTGCGGCGTCATCGCCGCCTCCGGCACGCTGGCGCAAATTATCCCGCCGTCGCTGGTACTGATCATCATGGCCGACCAGTTGGGCAAATCAGTTGGCGACATGTACGAAGGCGCGATGATTCCCGGCCTTATCCTGACCAGCCTTTATGTCGGCTATGTCGTACTGGTCACCTTCATCAAGCCCAACGCCGCCCCGGCCCTGCCGCCGGAAGCCCGCACCCTGCGCGGTTTCAAGCTGATGTTGCGGGTCGTCACGACGATGGTGCCGCCGCTGCTGCTGATCTTCCTCGTTCTCGGCACCATCTTCCTCGGCATCGCCACGCCGACCGAAGGCGGCGCCATGGGCGCAGCCGGTGCGCTGGCGCTGGCCATCGGCCGCAAGCGCCTGAGCTTCAAACTGCTCAAGCAGGCCATGGAAACGACCGGCAAGCTGTCCTCGTTTGTCGTTTTCATCCTGGTCGGCTCGACGGTTTTCGGCCTGATCTTCCGGGCGGTCAATGGCGATCTGTGGGTTGAGCACTTGCTGCTCGGCCTGCCGGGCGGCCAGGTCGGCTTCCTGATCGTGGTCAATCTGCTGGTCTTCCTGCTCGCCTTCTTCCTAGACTTCTTCGAACTGTCCTTCATCATTGTGCCGCTGCTCGCTCCAGTAGCCGACAAGTTGGGCATAGATCTGGTCTGGTTTGGCGTGCTGCTCGCGGTCAATATGCAGACTTCGTTCATGCATCCGCCTTTCGGCTTCGCGCTGTTCTACCTGCGTTCGGTGGCGCCGAGTTCGATCAAGACGACCGACATTTATTGGGGTGCCATTCCCTTCGTCTGCATCCAGATCATCATGGTCGCGCTGATCATCATCTTCCCGAACATCGTCAGCTACGGCGACGAGGCACAAAAGGAAATGCAGCGCCTCGAGAAGGAAGGCAAGGCACCGGCCGCCGTCGATCTCGACTCGCTGATGAAGCAAAGCGAAGAGGAGCCCGACGAGAAAAAGGAAGGCAACGAGGACGCGGATGCGGCAGCTCTGCTCAAGGGCCTGCAGAGCGACAGCAAGTAATTGCGCCAGCTCGCATCAGGGCGGGGTCTGCGGACCCCGCTTTTTTTCGTCCAAACTCAGGGAATGAAGGGTAAGGCCAGTTCGTTCGTATCGTTTGCTTCACCGGACAGGCGACGACATTCCTCAATGAACATCCGGGTCGCCGTGCTGACATGGCGCTGACGCTGGCGGACGAACTGGAAGCGGCGGCGTAGCGCCAGTTCCGGCGTTTTGATCTCAACCAGACTGCCGCGCCGCAGTGCTTCGCGCAGGGATAGCCGCGACAGGCAACCGACGCCCAGGCCGGATTCTACGGCGCGCTTGATCGCCTCGGTATGCTCAAGCTGCAGACAGACATCGGGATCGACGCCGATGGCCCGCACGGCCCGGTCGAACAGGGCGCGCGTTCCCGAACCCGGTTCGCGAACGATCCATTTTTGTGCCGCCAGCACGGTCGACCGCGCCAATCCGGCCGCCGCCAGTGGATGCGAGGGGGCACAGAAGACGACCAATTCATCATCGAGCCAGGGCTCGAAAATCAGATCGGAATCACTCGCTTCGCCCTCGATCAGGCCGAGATCGAGCTCGAAGCGGCGCAGGCGTTCGATCACCTGCTGCGTATTGCAGACACTGAGATCGACCCGGCTACCGGGGTTCTTTTGCAGGTATTCAACGACGACCAGAGTTGCCAGGTAGTTGCCGATGGTCAGCGTCGCGCCGACGGCGACGGGCGCCAGCCGGCCACCGGCCAGGAAGCCCTCGACCTCGCTGGCCCGGGCCAGCATGTCCTCGGCCTGTGGCAGCAGGCCGCGCCCGCTTCCATTGAGACGCAGCGATTTGCCAATGCGGTCGAACAGCGGGCAATTGAAATGGCGCTCGAGTTCGAGCAGGGCTGTGCTCGCCGCCGATTGCGACATGTTGAGTTGCGCCGCGGCCCGCGAAACATTTTCCAGGCGGGCGATGGCGGCAAAGACTTCAATCTGGCGCAGGGTAATTTTCATATCTGCATTTTAGATTACCAATATACAAATTACCCGCTTTTATCAATAAACGATACCGCCTAAGATGGGTCACATTCTGTACAAGAAGGAGCATCAGCATGAGCAATCTGGCCACCGAAACCGTTACCTCCGTCCATCACTGGAACGACAGCCTGTTCACTTTCCGCACCACCCGCGACCCAGGCTTGCGCTTCACCAACGGCCAGTTCGTGATGATCGGCCTGGAGGTCGATGGCCGCCCGCTGACCCGCGCCTACAGCATCGCCAGCGCCAACCACGAGGAATATCTCGAATTCTTCAGCATCAAGGTGCAGGACGGCCCGCTGACTTCCCGTCTGCAGCACCTCAAGCCGGGCGACCCGCTGCTGGTCAGCAAGAAGCCGACCGGCACCCTGGTTCTGCGCGATCTGAGGCCGGGCAAGCGCCTGTTCATGTTCGCCACCGGCACCGGGCTGGCGCCGTTCATGAGCCTGATTCACGACCCCGAAACCTACGAGCGTTTCGAGAAGGTCATCCTCATCCACGGCGTCCGGTGGACCAATGAGCTGGCTTACCACGACTACATTGTCCAGGATTTGAAGGAGCACGAGTACTTTGCCGACTGGGTCAAGGAAAAGCTGATCTACTACCCGACCGTGACGCGCGAACCCTTCCGCAACGAAGGGCGCCTGACCGACCTGATCGAGTCCGGGAAATTCTTTACCGACATCGGCCAACCGCCACTCGACCCGGCCACTGACCGTGCGATGATCTGCGGCAGTCCGGCCATGCTCGAAGACACCGCTGCCATGCTCGACGCCCGTGGTTTCGAGGTCGGCAACCATCACACCGGCAAGCTCGGCGACTACGTCATCGAACGCGCCTTTGTTGAAAAATAGCCATTACTTCCGGTTGACCGTGGAAGGCGGGCAAGACTATCTTGCACATAGCCAAAATGAATTGGCAGCGCACAGATAAGACGCGCATCATTCAAGCGTTGCCAGACCAGTTTGTTTCTGGTCAAACGCCCACCTGATCAACGAAGGGAGAACATCATGGATATCGGAATCACCAAGAAGGATCGCGAAAAAATCGCCGAAGGCTTGTCCCATCTGCTGGCCGACTCATTCACCCTCTACCTGAAAACCCACAACTTCCACTGGAACGTCACAGGCCCGATGTTCAACACGCTGCACGTGATGTTCATGGACCAGTACACCGAACTGTGGAACGCGCTGGACCTGATTGCCGAACGCATCCGTGCGCTGGGCGTCGCCGCCCCCGGCACCTACAGCGAATTCGCCAAGCTCACGGTGATCAAGGAAAGCGAAGGCAAGGTTTCGGCCGAGGACATGATCAAGCAACTGGTCGCCGGCCAGGAAGCCGTCACCAAGACCGCCCGTGGCATTTTCGCCATCGTTGACAAGGTTGGCGACGAGCCGACCGCCGACCTGCTCACCCAGCGCATGCAGATTCATGAAAAGAATGCCTGGATGCTGCGCAGCCTGCTGGAAAAATAGACCGCTACGGTCTACCGTAAAAAACGGCCAAATTTGAAATCCTCAATCGGCCAGACGTAAAAAAACCCGCGAAGTTCGCGGGTTTTTGATTTTGGCCGATATTTCCGGTTGACCGTGGGATTCGATTACTTGCCGGTCTGCAGGAATCCGTCCATCCGTCGTTCGGCCAGACTGAACCAGGCCGACTGCGTTCGACGGTATTTGTCGTACTCGGTGAAGATTTTCTTGAACTCCGGATTCTTGCCGGCTTCATCAGCGTACAGGTCGGTCGCAGCCTTGTAGGTCGCCTTGAGGATTTCCGGCGAAAACTCCTTGACCTTGACACCGTTCTGCATGAGCTTGGCCAGCGCGGCCGGGTTCTTGTGGTCGTATTCAGCCATCATCGTCACGTTGGACTCATAGGCTGCGGCCTGGAAGGCTTCCTGGTACTCCTTCGGCAGCTTGGCCCATTCGGCCTTATTGACGAAGAAGTGGATGACCGGGCCCGGTTCCCACCAACCCGGGTAGTAGTAGTTCTTGGCGACCTTGTAGAAGCCAAGCTTTTCATCGTCGTACGGACCAACCCACTCGGCCGCGTCAATGGTGCCTTTTTCCAGCGCCGGGTAGATGTCACCACCGGCGATCTGCTGCGGCACCACGCCGAGGGCCGAGAAGACGGTGCCGCCGAGACCGGCGATGCGCATCTTGATCCCCTTGAGGTCGGCCACGGTCTTCACTTCCTTGCGCCACCAGCCGCCCATCTGGGTGCCAGTATTGCCGCCGGCGAAGGAGATGACGTTGTAGTTGCTGTAAAAGTCGTCGAGCAGCTTCTGGCCGCCGCCATAGTAGATCCAGGCGTTCATCTGGCGCGCCGTCATGCCGAACGGAATCGAGGTGCCGAAGCCGAAGGTCTTGTCCTTGCCAACGTAGTAATACGAACAGGTGTGGCAGCATTCGACGGTGCCTTGCTGCACGGCATCCAGCGCCTGCAGGCCGGGGACGATTTCGCCACCGGGGAAAACGCGGATGTCGAACTTGCCGCCGGTCATCGCGCGCAGGCGATTGGCCAGCACTTCCGCACCACCGTAAATGGTATCCAGACTCTTCGGGAAGCTCGAGGTCAGGCGCCATTTGATATTGGGCAGTGCCTGGGCGATGGCCGGGGCGGCCAGGGTGGTGGCAGCGCCGGCAACAGCACCGACAGAAGCCTTCTTGAGAAAATCACGACGTTGCATATTGTCTCCTTATTCGCGTTAGTGAGCATCTTGCCAACAAGCCGTATCGATTCTTTACCAATTTCCGGCTTTTTGCCATAGGGAAAACCCTCGCAGCATGACATTGACGACGACCGGCTACGCCCGAAAGCAGCAATAAAAAGGCTGGAACAACGCACGCTGCCCAGCCTCTTTCTCCCAACAACAATCAATGTCGCTTAGCGATGGGCCTGATTGAACTGGTCCATCGGCATTTCCGCCACCGCAAACCAGGCACGCTGGCTCTTGGCATACTTGGAGTAGGAATCGTAGATCTTCTTGAAGGCCGGATTTTTGGCTGACTCGTCGGCGTAGAGCTGCAGGGCCGACTTGTAGGCGGCTTCCATGATTTCCTTGGAGAAGGCATGCAGCTTGACGCCGTTTTGCAGCAACTTGGCCAGGGCGATCGGATTCTTGTGATCGTACTCGGCGGTCATTGTCACGTTGGCTTCGGCGGCGGCGCAGGCGAATGCAGCCTGGTATTCCTTGGGCAGCTTGTCCCATTCCTTCTTGTTGACGAAGAATTCGAGACAGGTGCTCGGCTCCCACCAGCCCGGGCCGTAGTAATTCTTGGCTACCTTGTAGAAACCCAGCTTCTCGTCGTCGTAAGGACCGATCCACTCGGCGGCATCGATCGTACCCTTTTCCAGCGCCGGGTAGATATCGCCGGCGGCGATCTGCTGCGGCACGACGCCGAGCGGCGTCAGCACGGCACCGCCCAGGCCGCCGATGCGCATCTTGATGCCTTTGAGGTCGGCCACGGTCTTCACTTCCTTGCGCCACCAGCCGCCCATCTGGGTGCCACTGTTGCCGCCCGGGAATGAAACGCAGTTGTAGCCGGCGTAGAACTCGTCAAGCAACTGTTGTCCGCCACCCTGGTACATCCAGGCGTTGGTCTGGCGGGCATTCATGCCGAACGGGATGGTCGTGCCGAAAGCGAAGGTGCGATCCTTGCCGACGTAATAATAGGAAGCAGTGTGGCAGCACTCAACGGTACCCTGCTGCACGGCATCCAGCGCCTGCAGGCCGGGAACGATTTCACCGCCCGGGAAGACGCGAATGTCGAACTTGCCGCCGGTCAAATCACGCAGGCGATTGGCCAATTGTTCGGCACCGCCGTAAATGGTATCCAGGCTCTTCGGGAAGCTGGAAGTCAGGCGCCACTTGATGCTCGGCAGATCGGCGGCAATCGCCGGCGCGGCGATGGTGGCGGCGGCACCGGCGGCAGCACCGATGGAAGCCTTTTTGAGAAAATCACGACGTTGCATCTTGTCTCCTGGACAGTGAATTTTTGAGGTTTTTACAACAGACCCCATTCTAGGAAACAGAATGAAAATTGCGATTGGAGAAAACCCGATTGGGAAAATCCCTAATTGCCAGTCAAAAACACCCAATCCGCATCACGCTCACCAACAAAACTGGTCAGTCGCCAGCCACCGTCATCCGGTCAAGCATGATCGAGCCGGTCTGCTTCGAGCCGCGGACCTGAACGTCGTTGCCAACGGCGACGATGCCGGCCAGCATGGCCTTGAGATTGCCGGCAATGGTGATTTCCTCGACCGGATAGGCAATCTTTCCGTCCTCGATCCAGAAGCCGGCGGCGCCGCGCGAATAGTCGCCGGTCACGTAATTGATACCGTGACCGAGCAGTTCGGTAACGAGCAGACCGCGGCCCATCCTGGCCATCAGGCCTTCAAGATCGAGCTCGCCGGGCTGGATGACCAGATTATGGCTGCCGCCGGCATTGGCTGTCGTCTGCATGCCCAGCTTGCGCGCCGTGTAAGTGCTCAGGAAGTAGCCCTGCAGGATGCCGTTGGCGACCAGATCGCGATCCTTCGTTGCCACACCATCGCTGTCGAAGGACGCACTGCCCAGGCCGCAGGGAATGTGCGGGCGTTCGGCGATGTTGATGAAGTCCGGCATGATTTTCTTGCCGAGTTGATCGATCAGGAAAGAGGATTTGCGATACAGCGCCCCGCCGCTCGCCGCATGCACCAGACTGCCGAGCAGGCCGCCAGCCAGCGGCGCTTCGAGGATGATCGGGAACTCACCAGTCTTGACCTTGCGGCCGCCCAGCCGCGCCACGGCGCGTTCGGCCGCAATGCGACCAACCTGCGCCGCGTCATCCAGGCGCTTGGCGTCGCGATGCGTCGTATACCAATCGTCGCGCTGCATCGCATCCTGCTCGCCGGAAATCACCGAGCACGAAATGTAATGGCGCGAGGTCGGATAGCCCCCCATGAAGCCAAGGCTGTTGGCCGAGACGAAATGGGCCTGCTGCGTCGAGATCGACGCCCCTTCCGAATTGCTGACCAGCGGGCTGGCCTCGAAAGCGGCCTGTTCGCACCGGCGGGCCGTCTCGATCGACTCTTCGACGGTCAAGGCCCAGGGATGGTACAAATCGAGATCCGGGTAATCCTTGGCCATCAACGCCGCATCGGCCAAGCCGGCACAATCGTCTTCAGCCGTGAAGCGGGCAATATCTAGTGCCGCCTCAACCGTTTCGCGCAATGCCTGAGCCGAAAAATCGGAGGTGCTGGCGTAGCCCTTGCGCTGACCAGAGTAGATCGTGATGCCGATACCCTTGTCGCGATTGAACTCGATGGTCTCGACCTCGTTGCAGCGCACCGTCACCGACTGGCCGAAACCTTCGGAGACATCGACCTCACAGGCCGTCGCCCCCTTGCTCCTGGCGTGCTTGAGCACATCCTCGGAGAGTTGCTGCAAGGTGGCGTGGGAATAGGAAAATGCGGCAGTTTCGGACATGGAGGCGGCGTCGGAGCGGGAAAGTCGCTATCATAACAGCCCGTTATTGCCTGCACCGGACGTACCCATGCAAGAAGAAGATTTCACCGAAGACACCGGCCGCCCCTCCAAGACCAAAAAGAAGGAGGCGATGCATGAACTGCGCGATCTCGGCGAAGAACTAGTCGAGCTTTCGGTCGGCCAACTGAAGGCAATCAAACTGCCGGAAAATATTTTCGAAGCCGTTCGCGAATGCCAGAAGATCACCGCCCACGGCGCCCATCGCCGGCAGGTGATGTACCTCGGCAAGCTCATGCGCGGCGTCGACGACGAGCCAATCCGGGCCGGCCTGGCCATGCTGCGCGGCGAATCGTCAGCCGAAACGGCCCGCCTGCATCGGCTGGAGCGTTTCCGCAACCGCTTTCTCGAAGACGAAGCCTACCTCGCCGAAATTGCCGCCGTCTGGCCGTCTATCGATCAACAGCACATGCGCCAGTTGCGCCGCAATGCGCTGAAAGAACAGGAAAACAACAAGCCGCCGAAAAACTTCCGAGCCATTTTCCAGATCCTGCAGGAACTGGACAAACAGGGTACGCCGGCGGCAGAAGAGGAAACTGGCGATGAGTGAAGAACTGATTGTCGGCCTCGTCTCGATCAGCGATCGCGCCTCGCTTGGCGTTTACGAAGACAAGGGTATCCCGGCCTTGCAGGAATGGCTGTCGGCAGCCCTGAGCACGCCGTGGCGCGCCGAAACGCGCCTGATCGCCGACGACCGCGAGACAATTGAAAATACGCTGATTTCTCTGGTTGACCGTAGCAATTGCCATCTGGTCCTGACCACCGGCGGCACCGGCCCGGCCCTGCGCGACGTCACCCCGGAAGCGACGTTGGCCATAGCCGACAAGGAAATGCCGGGCTTTGGCGAAGAAATGCGCCGGATCAGCCTGAATTTCGTGCCGACCGCCATCCTGTCGCGGCAGATCGCCGTCATCCGCAAGCAGGCGCTGATCATCAACCTGCCCGGCCAGCCGAAATCGATCAAGGAAACGCTGGAAGGCGTCCGCAACGCTGACGGGACGGTCGCCCATGTCGGCATTTTCGCCGCCGTGCCTTACTGCATCGACCTGATCGGCGGCCCCTACGCCGAAACGAACGAAGCGGTCATCAAGGCTTTCCGTCCCAAATCGGCGATTCGGGCCAGACAGCCGTAATCAGCCGAGCGGGCTCCGGCGGTAACGCGCCAGTTCGTAATCACCCGTCTGCTCGACCAGTGAAATCGGCGTCAGCTGAAAGCGCTTGCCATCCCGGGCGTACTCCATGCTGTCGCGCGGATCGAAAGTCATCGGCGGCAGAATTACCCGAAACTCGTCGGGTTCGTTGCCATCGAGCAGCATCAAGGCTGGCGTTGCGCCTGCTGCCGCCATGTAGATGGAAGTGCCCCGCGGCCGGACCTCGATCGAAACAGCCTTGGTAGCCAGCGCCTGAATGCCGACGCGGGCATCCTTTTCGGATAGCCGGTGATAACGGCGAACCACCCCGAGCAGCCAGTTGTCGCCGCCTTCGGGCTGCATGGCGAGCAGGGCACCGACCTTCAGCCATTCGCCGGGAATGCTGTCGAGCAAGGCACCGAAGCCGCCACGGCTGACATTTTCGGCAACCCAGTTCTCGGTCGGCAAACCGGCCGGGCGACCGCCAAACTCATCGGAGAACACCACGAAAGCGTTGACCAGCCCGTTCAGCACAGACATCCGGTGCGTCACGCGATGACGGTCGTGCAGGCGCTGCGGCGGGATCGGCGACAGGTAGTTGGTCAAATGGCGGAACACTGTGACCAGCAGCTTGACGGGATACTGCCCGCCCAGGCTGACCTCGGCCGGCATGTCGCCGCCCCGCTCGAGGCTCTCGAGCACCGCCCGCATTGCCTCATGGGCCGCACCGGGCTTGAGAAAACGCTGGGTCGGTGCGGCTTGCGCCGGCATGCGGGCCAAACGTTGTGGCGGCAGGGCCAGTTTGAGGTCGACCCAGTAAACGCTGTCAATCTGGGCCTCGGCCGTAAACACGAAGCCCGGCAGAAAATGGGCGATCACGTACTCGGCAAGCTCTATGCCGACAGGCAGCAGACTATCGAGCGATGCCGCCTGGAAAATCATGACCTTTTCGTATTCCTGCTGCGGCGAGGTCATGCCACTTCGGCCCGGCAAGGCCACGGCCCGGCTCGCCACGCCCGCCTCCTCGGCACTCAGCAAGGCCCGCCCGAGGCTCTGCCAGGACGTATCCGGCGACGGGCCATAGTGGAATTGCTCCCACTTGAGGGCGCGCCCGAGCGCAACAATCAGACGAACGCACAAGCTTGGCAGCACCGCCTTCGCCAGGTCGCCAGGCCGGATTTTGTCGCCGACCGATAGCAGGCAGCGCTCATAGGCTGCGGCCAGCCGGGTCCAGAAGCCATAGTTGATCGACCACAGGCGATTTTCTTCGGATTTCGACAGACGGGTAGCCCCGAAATATTCGCGGGAAAGTCGTTTGAGATGCGGCTGTGCCGCCTCGTCGAACTGCTCGAGCACCTCGTACAAGGTGCTGGCGGGGAAATTACCGACTCCGTCCAGCGATTCCAGCCAGCCGGAAATTTCGTCGAGCGCCTTGAAGGCGTTGTCCGTGGGCAATTCGCTCATGACCCGGCGCAGCTCGCGCGCATTGGCCAGTGGATGATCTGTTTTCTGGGCAAACATACCGCCCAGATTGGCAACCTTGTTAAGCACTGCTCCCTCCTCGAATAATTTCTTTTTCCAGTGTAGACCGATATACCGCCTTCTGCCGTGAGCAATTTCCACGCTTTGAAATATTGGAATTAGATAATCACAATTCTGCGGGCAGACGATGATTGTGTCTGCCATGTAAAATAGATCGCTTATTGATAGCCTCGGACAGCCGACTCGATGCAGCCCTACCTTGACCTGATGCGCCACGTTCTCGACAACGGGCACGACAAATCCGACCGCACGGGGACCGGCACGCGCTCGGTCTTTGGCTGGCAGATGCGCTTCGATCTGGCCAAGGGCTTTCCGATGGTGACGACCAAGAAGCTCCATCTGAAATCCATCGTGCACGAATTGCTGTGGTTCCTGCAGGGCGACACCAACATTGCCTACCTCAAGGAAAACGGCGTCCGCATCTGGGACGAATGGGCCGATGAAAATGGCGACCTCGGTCCGGTTTACGGCAAGCAGTGGCGCCGCTGGGAAACCCCGGATGGCCGCCTGATCGATCAGATCACGCAACTGGTCAGCAGCCTGAAGAACAATCCCAACTCGCGTCGCCACATCGTTTCAGCATGGAACCCGGGTGACGTGGACAGCATGGCGCTGCCGCCCTGCCACTGTCTGTTCCAGTTCTACGTGGCGAACGGTAAGCTGTCCTGCCAGCTCTACCAGCGCAGCGCCGACATCTTCCTCGGCGTACCTTTCAACATCGCTTCCTACGCCTTGCTGACCATGATGCTGGCGCAGGTCTGCGGTTATCAGCCAGGCGATTTCGTCCATACCTTCGGCGACTCGCATATTTACGCGAACCATTTCGACCAGGCCAAACTTCAGCTTTCGCGCGAAACACGCCCGCTACCGACGATGTGGATCAATCCCACGGTCAACGACATTTTTGCCTTCAAATTCGAAGACTTCCGTCTCGACGGCTACGAGCCGCATCCGCACATCGCCGCCCAGGTGGCCGTCTGATCATGCAGGTGCCTCTGCGCCCCGCCTGGCTCGCGCTGTCCGAACACGCGCGCAGCATCAAGCATCGCCACCTGCGCGAGTTGTTTGCAGCCGATCCAGCCCGCTTTTACCGGTTCTCGGTGCAAGCTGACAATTTCCTGCTCGACTACTCGAAACAGCGACTCGACCAGCACACCATGGGTCTGCTCCGGCAACTGGCCGAGCAAGCCGGCTTGCCGACATGGATGGAGCGGATGCGTAACGGCGAGCCGATCAACCACACGGAAGGACGCGCTGTTCGCCATGCCGATCTGCGTGCTGGCGGCGCCGCGCCGGCCGAGGTCAAGAGCGTGCTGGCCCGTCTGGCCGGCTTTTGCGAACAGATTCACAGCGGCCAATGGCGGGGCTTTTCGGGGGATCGCATCACCGATGTCGTCAACATCGGCATCGGCGGCTCCGACCTTGGTCCGCGAATGGCCGTCCGGGCGCTCGGCGCCTTTCACCAGCCCGACGTCACGGTGCATTTCGTCTCCAACCTCGACAGCGCCGATCTGGCCAGCACCCTAATCCACCTCAACCCGCGCAGCACGCTGTTCATCGTCGCCAGCAAAACCTTCACGACGCTGGAAACGATGGCCAACGCACGTACGGCGAGAAACTGGGTGCTAGCCGCCGCAGGTAACGAGCAAGCCATCGCCCGCCATTTCGTCGCGGCATCGACCAATCTGGCCGCCACGGCCGAATTCGGCATTGCCCCGGAAAACGTCTTCGAATTCTGGGACTGGGTAGGCGGCCGCTTCTCGATGTGGTCGGCTATCGGCCTGCCAATAGCGCTGGCCGTCGGCTTCCGCCATTTCGAACAGTTACTGGCTGGCGCCCACGCCATGGACACGCATTTTTTCAATGCGACCCCCGAAGGCAACCTGCCACTGACGCTGGCGCTGATCGCGCTGTGGAACACCAATTTTCTCCGCGCCCACAGCAACGGCGTGTTCCCCTACAGCCACTCGCTGGCCTTGCTCCCGTCGCACTTGCAGCAACTCGAAATGGAGAGCAACGGCAAGCGCGCCAACCGCGACGGGGTGGCTGTCGATTACCCGACCAACCCGATACTCTGGGGCGAAGCCGGCACCAACGGCCAGCATTCGTTCTTCCAGCTGCTGCACCAAGGCAGCGAGCTGGTCGCCTGCGATTTCATTGCGCTGGGCAAATCCGACTTTCCGCTGCCCGGCCACCACAGCGGCCTGCTCGCCAACTGCCTGGCGCAGTCGTCGGCCTTGGCCTTCGGCCAGACCGTCGACGAAGCGCGGGCCGCCGGCATTCCCGAGCATTTGTTGCCGTTCCGCCGCTTCCCGGGCAATCAGCCGTCATCGACGCTGGTTCTGCCCGAACTGACACCTTTCACGCTGGGCCAGCTCATCGCCCTCTATGAGCACAAGGTCTTCTGCCTTGGCGTGCTGTGGAACCTCAATTCTTTCGACCAGTGGGGCGTCGAACTCGGCAAGCAACTGGCCGGCAAGCTCGCCCCCTGCATTCGCGACGAGGCACCAACTGACGGTCTCGACCCGTCGACGCGCGGCCTGATCAACCATTTACGCCGTTTCCGGAGCGAACCCCATGACTGAAGTCGTCGTCATCGCCGCCGTGGCGAAGAACCGCGTGATCGGCAAGGACAACCAGCTGATCTGGAATATCCCGGAAGACATGGCGCACTTCAAGGTGCTGACTGCCGGCCACACGGTGATCATGGGACGCAAGACCTGGGAATCGCTGCCGCCGCGCTTTCGCCCGCTGCCCGGCCGCCGTAACATCGTGATCAGCCGACAAACCGACTACCCCGCCCCCGGAGCCGAATTGGCCGATTCCCTGGAAAATGCCCTGAAACTGGCGTCGTCCGCCGACACCGTTTTCATCATCGGCGGCGAGCAGATCTACGCGCAGGCGATGGCGCTGGCTGACCGTCTCGAAATTACCGAAGTCGACCTCGAACCCGAGGGCGATGCATGGTTTCCCGAGATTTCTACGGTCAACTGGAAAAAAACGTCAAATTTGAAAAGCGTAGGCTGCGCTTTCGTGACCTACCGGAAGCAGTAATTCATCGTCGCGGCGCAGCGGTCAGCCCGCTGCGCCGGACGACGATTCGTGCCAATCAGCGCACGCAATCCACGTAATAACGCCCATCCCCGCCCTTGACCAAGCCATGCACGTCGGTCTCGAAGCCCGGGAAGGCGGCATTGAATTCACGGGCAAACTTCAGGTAGTTGCAGATCGTCGCGTTGAAGCGCTCGCCCGGAATCAGCAGCGGAATACCCGGCGGGTAAGGCGTCAGCAGCACGGCCGTGACGCGGCCCTCCAGTTCGTCGACGGGCACCCGTTCGATGTCGCGGTGCGCCATCTTGGCGAAGGCATCGGCCGGACGCATGGCCGGCACCATGTCAGACAAATACATCTCGGTGGTCAGGCGGGCCACGTCGTTCTGCTTGTAAACGCTGTGGATCTGCGTGCATAGGTCGCGCAGACCGACGCGCTCGTAGCGCGGGTTCTTCTGCACGAACTCGGGCAGCACCTTCCACAACGGATGGTTCTTGTCGTAGTCGTCCTTGAATTGCTGCAACGCCGTCACCAGCGTGTTCCAGCGGCCCTTGGTGATGCCGATGGTGAACATGATGAAGAAGCTGTACAGGCCGCACTTCTCGACGATAACGCCGTGCTCGGCCAGGTACTTGGTAACGATGGCGGCGGGGATGCCGAATTCGTCGGCGAAATCGCCATCGACATCGAGGCCCGGGGTGATGATCGTTGCCTTGATCGGGTCGAGCATGTTGAAGCCGTCGGCCAGATTGTTGAAGCCGTGCCAGCGCTCGCCCGGCTTGAGCATCCAGGCTTCGCGTTCCTCGATGCCCTCTTCGGACAAATCGTCCGGACCCCAGACCTTGAACCACCAGTCGGCGCCCCACTCCTCGTCGACCTTGCGCATGGCGCGGCGGAAATCGAGGGCTTCGGCAATCGATTCCTCGACCAGCGCCGTACCGGCCGGCTCTTCCATCATCGCCGCCGCCACATCGCAGGAGGCGATGATCGAGTACTGCGGCGAAGTCGAGGTGTGCATCAGATAGGCTTCGTTGAAGATGTCGCGGTCGAGCTTCTGGTTCTCGGCATCCTGGACCAGGATCTGCGACGCCTGGCTCAAACCGGCGAGCAGCTTGTGCGTCGATTGCGTCGAGAAAATCATCGACTCCTTGCAGCGCGGACGGTCGGCGCCGATGGCATGGTAATCGCCATAGAAATCGTGGAAAGCGGCGTGCGGCAGCCACGCTTCGTCGAAGTGCAGCGTATCAATCTTGCCATCCAGCTCCTGCTTGATGTCCTCGACGTTGTAGAGGATGCCGTCGTAGGTCGACTGGGTGATGGTCAGGACGCGCGGCTTGGCCGTCTTGTCGGTAATGAACGGGTTGGCCGCAATCTTTTTCTGGATGTTCTCCCAGAGAAACTCGCTCTTCGGAATCGGCCCGATGATGCCGAAGTTGTTGCGCGTCGGCATCAGGAAAACCGGGATCGCCCCGGTCATCATGATGGCGTGCAGGATGGACTTGTGACAGTTGCGGTCGACGACCACGATGTCGTTCGGCGCGACGGTCGAGTGCCAGACGATCTTGTTCGACGTCGAGGTGCCGTTGGTGACGAAGTATAGGTGGTCGGAATTGAAGATGCGCGCCGCGTTGCGCTCGGAAGCGGCAACCGGCCCCGTGTGGTCAAGCAGCTGGCCGAGTTCCTCGACGGCATTGCAGACGTCGGCACGCAGCATGTTCTCGCCGAAAAACTGGTGGAACATCTGGCCGACCGGCGACTTCAGGAAAGCGACGCCGCCCGAATGACCCGGGCAATGCCAGGAATAAGAGCCGTCCGCCGCGTAATGGACCAGCGCCCGGAAGAACGGCGGCGGCAGCGAATCAAGATAGGCGCGGGCTTCGCGCTTGACATTGCGGGCGATGAACTCCGGCGTGTCCTCGAACATGTGGATGAAGCCATGCAGCTCGCGCAGCACGTCATTCGGAATGTGACGCGAGGTGCGCGTTTCGCCGTGCAGGAAGATCGGGATCTCGGCATTGCGATTGCGGATTTCCTTGACGAAGGCGCGCAGCTCGGCCAGCGTCTCTTCCGGCTCCAGCGCCAGTTCCTCGTCATCGATCGACAAGATGAAAGCCGAGGCGCGACTCTGCTGCTGGGCGAACGAGGTCAGGTCGCCGTAGCTGGTGACGCCCAGCACTTCCAGACCTTCCTTCTCGATGGCTTCGGCCAGCGCCCGGATGCCAAGGCCGGAGGTATTCTCCGAGCGGAAGTCTTCGTCGATGATGATGACGGGAAAGTGGAAGCGCATGGTGAGTCCTTAAAATGCGGCGACCCGCCGCAGCGGGTCACAGAATAAGACGATTTCGTTACGATCTGACGTCAGATTTTCGGCAAAGTAACACCGACCTGCCCCTGGTACTTGCCGCCACGGTCCTTGTACGACGTCTCGCAGACTTCGTCGGACTCGAAGAACAACACCTGGGCGCAACCTTCGCCAGCGTAGATCTTGGCCGGCAGCGGCGTCGTGTTGGAAAACTCCAGCGTGACATAACCTTCCCACTCGGGTTCGAAGGGGGTGACGTTCACGATGATGCCGCAACGGGCGTAGGTGCTCTTGCCAAGACAGACCGTCAAAACCGAGCGCGGAATGCGGAAATACTCCATCGTGCGCGCGAGGGCAAACGAATTCGGCGGAATGATGCAGACATCGGACTCAATCTCGACGAAAGACTTCGGATCAAAGTTCTTCGGATCGACGACAGTCGAGTTGATATTCGTGAACACCTTGAATTCGCGGGCACAGCGGATGTCGTAGCCGTAGCTCGAGGTACCGTAGGAAACAATTTTCTGACCATTGGCTTCGCGCACCAGCTCTGGCGAAAACGGCTCGATCATGCCGTGCTCTGCCGCCATCCGGCGTATCCACTTGTCTGATTTGATGGTCATTTTTTATCGTCCGCGCCACAAAAAGCAAAGGCGGGATTTTACCCGCCTTTGTCTGGGGATTTGGCAAAAAATTAGGTGTTTTGCACGACGATGTTGGGGAACTTCGAGGTCATGTCCTTGGCTTTCTCGCCAATCTTGATCGCCACACGGCGAGCGATGCCACGATAGATCTCGGCTGTCCGGGAATCCGGCGCGCCGACCACGGTCGGCTTGCCGCCATCGGCCATCTGGCGAATCGCCATTTCGAGCGGCAGACTGCCGAGAAATTCGACGTTGTAATCAGCACACATCTGCTCGCCGCCGCCCTCGCCAAAAATATGCTCTTCGTGGCCGCACTTCGAGCAGATGTGGATGCTCATGTTCTCGACGATGCCGATGATGGGAATATTCACCTTCTCGAACATCTTCAACCCCTTGCGCGCGTCGATCAGCGCGATGTCTTGCGGCGTCGTGACGATCACGGCGCCGGTCACCGGCACCTTCTGGGCCAGCGAGAGCTGGATGTCGCCGGTGCCCGGCGGCATATCGACGATAAGGTAGTCGATATCGTTCCAATTGGTCTGACCCAACATCTGGTCGAGCGCCTGCGCCACCATTGGGCCGCGCCAGACCATCGGCGTCTCGACATCGACCATGAAGCCAATCGACATCGCCTGCACGCCGTAGGCCTCAAGCGGCTCCATGCTCTGGCCATCCTTCGACTCCGGCTGCTGGCCGGCCAGGCCGAGCATTTGCGGCTGCGACGGACCATAGATGTCGGCGTCGAGAATACCAACCCGAGCCCCTTCCTGAGCCAGCGCCAGAGCAAGATTTACGGCCGTCGTACTCTTGCCGACCCCGCCCTTGCCGGAAGCGACGGCGATGATGTTCTTGACCCCCGGCAACAACTTGACGCCAAGTTGCACGGAATGGGCGACGATCTTGCTGAAAACATTGGCGGACACGTTACCGACCCCAGGGAGGGTGCGCACAGCAGCGATCACCTGCTTGCGGATCGGATCGATCTGGCTTTTTGCCGGGTAGGCCAGTTCGATGTCGAACGACACGTCGTCGCCATCGATTTTCACATTCTTGACCACCTTGCCGGCTACGAAATCCTTGCCGGTATTGGGGTCGACCGCAGCAGAAAGCGCCGCCCTGACTTGCTGTTCTGAAAGACTCATGGAAACTCCGGTTTTGGGGTGAGCAACGGGCAATACCCGAGTGATTTTGTCCAGTATACCCAAAACGTTGGCAGAAATCAGCCTTGGTGGACAGTATCCAGACGGTAGCCCTGCCCATAGACTGACGACAACATCAGCCCGCTTTCACCCGCCAGCCCCAGCTTCTTGCGCAGACGGCTGGCATGGGTATCGACGGTACGCGTATCGACACCGGCATCACGCGCCCAGACGCTGCTCAGCAGCTCATCCCGCGACAGAACGCGACCGACGTTGTGCAAGAGAATGACGGCCAGTTCGAATTCGCGCTGGGTCAGATCGACATCGACCCCGGCCAGCTTGATCCTCCGACCTTCCATGTCGATCTCGATGCTGCCGAACTGTACAGTGGCCGGACGCACTTGACGGCGGCGCAACAGGGCATGAATCCGTGCCATGAACTCCATGTAGCGGATCGGCTTCGGAATATAGTCATCAGCCCCGAGACGAAGGATGTCGGAAGCAGCCTCCTCATCGGTGCGGCCCGTGCAGAAGACAACAGGAACCTCCCAACCGCACTTTTCGCGCACATGGCGGAGCACTTCGTCACCGCCAATGTCAGGCAGCACCCAGTCAATGACAAAGAAATCGAAGCTTCGGGTCTGGAGCGCCTCGACGCAGGACTTCCCATCCACAAACACTTCAACCTGATGCCCCTCGCTCTTCAACAGCGCCTTGAGCACTTCGGCCTGGCTTCTACTGTCCTCAACCACCGCAAAAATCATAGATCCTCCCGTTCCGCGGCGAATTCTGCGCCCTTCGTGCAGCTTCGGCAATCATTCATCGATCATGTTTTACCAATCGAGCACACTGGTTTACGTTCTCTAACAATTTTCACGAAAGTGTGTCCGCGGGATTTGTGAATCGCCTCCCTGCTTCCTCGCGGTAAAATTGCCCTTTATTTTTCCAGCCTTGCCCACCCATGTCGCGCAAAATTCTCGTCACTTCCGCCCTGCCCTACGCCAACGGCGCCATTCACCTTGGCCATCTGGTCGAATACATCCAGACCGACATCTGGGTAAGGTTCCAGAAGATGGCCGGCAACGAATGCTGGTACGTCTGCGCCGACGATACACATGGCACGCCGATCATGCTCCGTGCCGAAAAGGAAGGCATCACGCCGGAAGCGCTGATCGCCCGTGTCCATGGCGAGCATTCGCGCGACTTTGCGGGATTTGGCGTCGGCTTCGACAATTTCTATAGCACCAACTCGGACGAAACCCGCGACTGCGCCAACGACATCTACCTCAAGCTGCGCGCCGCCGGCCTGATCGAAACGCGGACCATCGAGCAGTACTACGACCCGGTCAAGCAACTGTTTCTGCCCGACCGCTTCATCAAGGGCGAATGCCCGAAGTGCGGTGCCAAGGACCAGTACGGCGACAACTGCGAGTCCTGCGGCGCGGCCTATGCGCCAACCGACCTCAAGGAACCCTACTCCGCCATCTCCGGCGCCAAGCCGGAACTGCGCAACTCCGAGCATTATTTCTTCAAGCTCTCCGACCCGCGTTGCGAGTCGTTCCTGCGCCAATACACCAGCCGTGACAACGGCGTGTTGCAGACCGAAGCCGCCAACAAGATGCAGGAATGGCTGGGCGCCCCCGGCGAGAACAAACTGACCGACTGGGACATATCACGCGACGCCCCCTACTTCGGCTTCGAAATTCCCGACGCGCCGGGCAAATACTTTTACGTCTGGCTCGATGCGCCGATTGGCTACATGGGCTCCTTCAAGAACCTATGCAGCAAGAACGGCCTTGATTTCAACGAATACTTCAAGCCGGATTCGACGACCGAGCTCTACCACTTCATCGGCAAGGACATTCTCTATTTCCACGCGCTGTTCTGGCCGGCTGAGCTGCAACACGCCGGCTACCGCACGCCGACCAAGATCTTCGCGCACGGCTTCCTGACGGTCGACGGCGCCAAGATGTCAAAATCGCGTGGCACCTTCATCACCGCCCAAAGCTATCTCGACACTGGCCTTAACCCGGAATGGCTGCGCTACTACTACGCCGCCAAGCTGTCGGCCAGCATGGAAGACATCGACCTCAACCTCGAAGACTTCGGCGCCCGCGTCAATTCCGACCTGGTCGGCAAGTACGTCAATATCGCCAGCCGCTCGGCCGGCTTCATCACCAAACGCTTCAATGGCCAACTGGCTCCTGCTGCCGCCGACCTGCCGGCCATCAGGGCTATCCAGGAAGCAGCCGGTCGCGTCGCCGAGCTTTACGAAGCCCGCGAATTCGGCAAGGCCATGCGCGAAATCATGGCGCTGACCGATGCCGCCAATCAGTACGTCGATAGCGTCAAGCCCTGGGAACTGGCCAAGCAGGAAGGCCGCGAAGTTGAACTGCACGCGGCCTGCACCAATGCGCTCAACCTGTTCCGTCTGCTCACCGTGCTGCTCAAGCCAATCCTGCCGGTGGTGGCCGGCAAGGTCGAGAAATTCCTCAACATCGCGCCGCTCAACTGGACCGACGCGCAAGGCCTGCTTGCCGCCGGCCACGGCATCAATACCTACGAACACCTGATGACCCGCGTTGATCCGAAACAGATCGAAAAGCTGGTCGAAGCCAACAAGGAATCGCTGGCTCCGACGCAGGAGCAGCAGTCACCCCAGCGCCATGCTGAACATCAGCAGAACGAAGTCAAGGCCGAAAGCCCGTGGGAGCCGTTCTGCAACATCGACGACTTCATGAAGGTCGACCTGCGCATCGTCCGCATCGCCAACGCCGAACACGTTGAAGGCGCCGACAAGCTGGTGCGACTGACCCTCGAGGTCGGTAACAACGAAACGCGCAATGTCTTCGCCGGCATCAAGGCTGCGTACGACCCGGCGCAACTGATTGGCCGACTGACCGTGATGGTGGCCAATCTGGCACCGCGCAAGATGAAATTCGGGTTGTCCGAGGGGATGGTCCTGGCTGCTTCGGACACCGAGGGCAACACCCCGGGGATTTTCCTTTTGTCGCCCGATTCAGGCGCTCAACCCGGGATGCGAGTGAAATAAATTGATGCCGTCCGAAACGGTTGGCGCAGCAAGGAATCGCCTGCTGCGCCGCAGCAAAATTGTGACACAACCTAAGGTTTCACTTTAACTTAGCTAGCCAATCTAGCTATACCGTTTAGGCTTTTGGAACTATCCACAAAAACTGTGGATAAGTCTGTGAATGAATCAAGGGGTAAGTCGCTAAGTGACCGTTCCACAAGGATTTTCCTTACCCTGCCTGAAACTTGAGCTCAATGACAACACATTGATTCTAAACGACATTTAATTCATCGCACCAATCTGGCAAATCTATCAGTCAGAAAGAAAAGCCGAGAGCCGAAACGCCCCAACTCTGTGCATAAGTCAAGCCTTGACTTTCGCTTTGTCAAGACCATTTGATAAATATCAACAAACCAATCAAGAACCGGCCACGCACATGCTCAATCGAACCAATCGCCCTCCCCGCCCGACGCTGACCGGCCCGATATTCCTCTATGCGCTGGTCGACATGTTTGGCTTGGCCTGCGTTGGCATCGGGGCCAGCTGGTTTGCCGCCGGCAAGGGCGCGATTTTGGCTGATTTTCCGACGTCGACCGTGGAAGCTGTAGCCTGCACTGCCGGCGGCGTTGCCGTCATGCTGTGGGCAGTGGCGCGTATTCTGCGCGAACTGGCCAAGCAGTCGCCGCAAATGCAGGCCAAGTTCGATGCCTATATCAGCGCACATCACCCGGACAAGGTGCGGAAGGCCCCTGAAAACGAACAGGACTAGTCAGCGACCTTGCCGCTTGGCTTGAGCCACGCCGGCAACTCGCGGTCGCCGGCATTTTCGATAATGTATTGGCGCACCAGACGACGGACAACCTGCGACGAGGTCAGGTCCTTGGCGGCGCAGATTTCCTCGAAGATTTTCTTTTTCTGAGGATCGATCAGGATCGTCAAACGTGCTGTGCGTTTCTCCATGATTCACTCTTGTTTGATTCGTATTGCATCATATTAACATGTGATTAACATTGACGATTAACAAGGTGCTCATATAATGCTGCGCTTACCCTCCGAGCGTGCGTCATGAAAATCGCCTTCCACCCCAAGCTGCTGGATTGCCTGCCTACTTATAACCGCGCGCAATTCGGCAAGGACATTGCGGCGGGAATCACGGTTGGCGTACTGGCCCTGCCGCTGGCCATGGCCTTCGCCATCGCCTCGGGCTGTTCGCCGACGGCTGGGATCTGGACAGCCATCGTGGCCGGCCTGATCACCTCGGCGCTGGGCGGCTCACGGGTACAGATCGGCGGCCCGACCGGCGCCTTCATCCCCATTGTTTACGGCATCGTCGCCATCCACGGCTATGCCAACCTGATGGGTGCCACCATTCTGGCCGGCATTTTTCTGCTTGCCATGGGCCTCGCCCGCATGGGGCAATTGATCCGCTTCATTCCGGTTACAGTCGTCATCGGTTTCACCAACGGCATCGCCGTCGTCATCTTCCTTGCCCAGATCAAGGATTTCTTCGGGCTGCAAATCGACAGCCTGCCGGCCGAATTTTTCCATCGCATCAAGACCCTGGCCGCCAACGCTCATACGGTCGACCTGCCGACCCTCGGCCTGGCCTCGGCCTGCTTTGTCTTCCTGCTGTCCTACAACTGGCTGGCCCAGCGCATTACCTTCCTGCGCCGGGCCCCCGGCCCACTTGCCGTACTCCTGGTCGGGACGCTGGTCTCCTATCTGTTCGACCTGCCGGTGCAGACCATTGGCAGCCGGTTTGGTGGCATTCCGCAGGAACTGCCCAACTTCGGCCTGCCAGATCTGTCGATTCACGATATCGGCAAGCTGATCTCGCCGGCCATTACCATCGCGTTGCTCGGCGCCATTGAGTCACTGCTCTCGGCGCGCGTTGCCGACAGCCAGATTGACGACCGTCATGACCCCAACCAGGAGCTGATTGCCCAAGGGCTGTCCAATATCGCCGCGCCTTTGTTCGGCGGTTTTGCTGCGACCGGCGCCATCGCCCGCACCTCGACCAACGTCAAGTCCGGTGGCCGGACGCCAATCGCCGGCATGGTCCACGCCGCCGTGCTGCTCGGCATCGTCCTCGTTGCCGCGCCGCTCGCCTCATACGTGCCGCTGGCCACGCTGTCGGCCATCGTCATGGTCGTTGCCATCAACATGGGCGAGTGGCACCAGTTCGTCGAGTTGCGCCGTTACAGCTACAACTACCGGATCATCCTGCTCGCCACCTTCTTTGTGACCGTGCTCTTCGACCTGACCATCGCCGTTGAACTCGGCATGGTGCTGGCCAGCCTGTTCTTCATTTACCGGATGTCGGAGTTGACCAAGATCGACCGCCTGCCGCTCAGCGAAGAAGCCCAGGAACCGCAATTCCTCTATCCGGACGGCACGATGCGCGTTGCGGCCTGGCAGATGTTCGGCTCGCTGTTCTTTGGCGCGGTGAACAAGCTCGAAGAGTTGCTTGATCCGCGCGAAGGCCACCCCGAGGTCGTCATTCTCGACATGACGCGCCTGATCCAGCTCGACACCACCGGGCTGGAGGGCCTCGAAAACCTGCGAGACAAGCTCTCCAAACGCGGCTGCACCTTGCTCGTCTGCGGCCTCAACTCGCAGCCCGGCTCGCTACTCTACCGCTCGGGCTTCATCGATCATCTCGGTGACGAAAACGTCCTGACCGACCTGAGCGAAGCCCTCAAACGCGCCTACATCCTGCTGCCCAACCTGATGGGCGGCTTTGAAGAAGACTACTGAAAAAGGAAACACCATGAGCGGCTTGCCGAACTGTCCGAAGTGCAAATCGGAATACACCTACGAGGACGGCACGAACTACGTCTGTCCGGAATGCGCCCATGAATGGAGCAAGGATGCCGGCGAAAGCGCCGAGCAGGCCCGCGTCTGGAAGGATGCCAACGGCAACGTGCTGCAGGACGGCGACTCGGTCACCGTCATCAAGGATCTCAAGATCAAAGGCTCGTCGTCGGTCGTCAAGGTCGGCACCAAGGTCAAGAACATCCGCCTGATCGACGGCGATCACGATATCGACTGCAAGATCGACGGCATCGGCGCCATGCAATTGAAGTCGGAATTCGTCAAGAAGGCCTGAAAACCACCCACAGCCAACAAACCCGGCGCAACGCCATGTCATAATTCGCGCTCCACATTTTGCTGTCTCTGCCAACCATCGGTTGAGCCGGCTTCAGGGAGAGGTCGATGTTGCGTTCGCAAATGCGCCGGGGTTTCGGAATTGTTCCACTTTTGCTGGTTGTCGCCGCGCTAATAGCAGCCGGCGTGTTTGTCGCCAAAACGTGGAACGGTGATGGCGGCGGTCCGGTCGACGGACCATTCCAGATCGCCGACTTTGCCAATCGCGACTTCGAGGGCTCGCCTGCCCTGGCATTGAGCTTCACGCATCCGATGGATGCCCGCAAAGGCTACGACGAACAAATCCAGGTCTTCGAGATGCCGCACCGCTCCGGCGAAGCCACGCCGCGCGTCCATGCGGATGACGAGGAAACTGGCAACGAAGGCACGCCCGGCAGCGGCAATCCGGAAATCAGCACAAAACCGGAGGATGTCGCCATCGACGGCGGCAAGCTCGTCAAGGGCGCCTGGGTCGTCGGCGACAACCCGCGCATCTTGTATTTCCCGCACATCAAGGCGCAGACCCGTTACGTCGTCCGCGTTGCCGCCGGTCTGCCCTCGCTGGCCGGCGAGAAACTCACCGAAGAAGGCCGCTATTCGGTGCTCACCGCCATCGTCTCGCCGGCCTACTACTTCGCCAGCCGCGGCATGGTGCTGCCGGCCAAGCAGAACGGTGGGCTGCCGGTGGTCACGGTCAATGTACCCGAGGTTGATGTCCAGTTCCTCCGCGTCAAGCCGGACCAGCTGCCGCGGTTCCTTGACAAGGTGATCAGCGGGCCGCGCCCGCAGCGCGCCAAACGCCAGAACACCGAAGACTACGATTACGACTATGAGTACGAAGGCGATTACGACTGGCGCGCCACCGATCTCAAGGGTGCGGTCAACAACTGGTCGCTCGACACGCTGCACAACCTGACCGAGAGCGTCTTCGTCGGTCGTTTCCTGACTGAACAAAAACCCAACAAACGCAACGTCACCTTCCTTCCGGTCGAGGACATCAAGGAACTGCGCGAACCCGGCATCTACATCGCCGTGATGAGCCAGCCGAACCGCTTCCGCCACGATTATCAGGTGACTTACTTCTACGTCAGCGATCTCGGCCTGAGCACCCGGCTGTTCGCCAAGGGCGCCGATGCCTGGGTCAGTTCGCTAACCACCGGCAAAGCTATTTCCGGCGTCGAAGTGGCATGGATGGACGAGAACGCCAAGGTCGTCGCCCGAGCTGAAACTGACAGCAGCGGACGTGCCAACTTTGCCGAACGGCCAGCCGCCGCCAAGGTTGTCGTCGCTCGCCACGGCCAGCAGATTTCGATGATCACCCTCAAGGAACCGGCGCTCGACCTGTCCGAATACGACGTCGCCGGCCTGCCCGGCCGGCCGGTACGCCTGTTCGCCTATTCCGGCCGCAACCTCTACCGCCCCGGCGAAAGTTTCGACCTCTCGGTATTGGCGCGCGACGCCGACGGGCGTTCCGTACCAGCCCAGCCGATCCAGGCCATACTCAAGCGCCCGGACGGCAAGAGCCAGTTCACCGCGACCTGGCAGCCGGACGCCAAGCTGGGCGGCTACTTCCAGAGCCGCATCGAACTGCCGGTCGACGCGCCGACCGGCTCGTGGACCCTGGAACTGCGCGCCGACCCGGCCGACAAGCTGGCCACCACCAGTTACCGCTTCGGCGTCGAGGAGTTCCTGCCCGAACGCATGAAGCTCGACCTGGCCAGCAAGCAAGCTACCGTCTCGCCCGACGACACGCTGACCATCGATATCAAGGGCGCCTATCTCTACGGCGCCCCGGCAGCCGGCAACCAGCTTCTCGGCGTCGCCGTCTTCGAGCGCCAGAAAAATCCGCTCGCCCAGAAACTGCCCGGCTTCGAGTTTGGCGACACCAACGAGGACAGCCAGCGTCAGCGCGTCGAACTGGAGCAGAATCAACTCGACGAAAACGGCAACCTGGCACTTGATGTTGACCTCTCGCCAGCCCAGGGCAAGCGCTCGCCTTTCACCGTGCGGACCACGCTGAGCCTGCTCGAAAGCGGTGGCCGGCCGATAGTGCGCAATTTTGAGCGGGTGATCTGGCCGGCCCCCGTGCTGGTCGGCGTCCGCCCGCTGTTCACCAGCGACTACGCCCGCGAAGGCAGCATCGCGCAGTTCGAGGTCATCCGCGCCAACGCCGACGGCAAGTTGAGCGCCGGCGCCGGGCTACCGGTCCGCCTGTTCCGCGAAAACCGCGACTATTACTGGCGTTTCGACGACCAACGCGGCTGGCATTCCGGCTTCACCGAAACTGACGAACTGGTCGACACGGCCAGCGTCAGCATTCCCGACGGCGCTCGCGGCAAGCTTGGCGTACCGGTCAAATACGGTCGTTATCGCCTGGAAATCACCGACCCGGCGACGCAGCTCACCACCAAATACCGTTTCTACGCCGGCTGGAGCGCCCGTGGCGACGAAACGCAGGGCGTCCGCCCTGACCGCGTCGCGCTGAAATTCGACAAGCCGGCCTATCAGGACGGCGAAACCGCCAAGCTGACCATCACCCCGCCGCATGCCGGCGAGGCACTGATCACCGTCGAAGGCGATAAGACGCTGTGGGTCAAGCGCACCTCGGTGTCGCTCGACGGCACGACCATCGAGATTCCCGTCGACAAGGAATGGAAGCGTCACGATCTCTACGTTTCGGCCGTCGTGCTGCGCCCCGGCAGTGCCGGCGAAAAGGTCACCCCGGCCCGTGCCCTCGGTCTGGCCCACCTGCCGCTCGAACGCGGCGACCGCAAGCTGGCGGTCAGCCTCGACGCGCCGAAGAAGATGCTGCCCGACACGCGCCTCAAGGTGAAGGTCAAGGTACCCGGCATCGCCGGCCAGCAGGCCGTCGTCACGCTGTCCGCCGTCGATGTCGGCATTCTCAACATCACGCGCTTCACGACGCCCGACCCGCACGGCCATTTCTTCGGCAAGCTGCGCTACGGCGCTGATCAGTACGACGTTTACGGCCGGCTGATCGAGAAGATGGGTGGCCAGAAAGGCAAGCTCAAATTCGGTGGCGACGCTGCGCCGAAAGCCACCAAGAGCCTGCCGAAGAAGGTCCGGCTGGTTGATCTGTTCTCCGGTCCGGTGCTGCTCAACGCCCAGGGCGAAGCCGAAATCGCACTCGACGTGCCCGATTTCAACGGCACCCTGCGCCTGATGGCGGTTGTCGCGGCGCCCGACAAGTTCGGCAATGCCGAGGCGGAAACCATCGTCGCGGCGCCGCTCGTCGCCGAGCTCATGACACCGCGCTTCCTGACCGTGGGCGACAACGCGACCATCGCGCTCGACCTGCACAACCTGTCCGGCGCCGCGCAAAAGCTCAAAGTCCGCATTGAGAACGCCGACGGCCTGAAGATCCAGAACGCCGAACGCGAACTGGATCTCAAGGATCAGCAGAAGCAAACCCTGCGCTTCCCGCTCGAAGCCGGCAACGCCTTCGGGCTGACCGACGTTCGCGTGCTGGTCAGCAGCGCCGCCGGGCTCAAGCTCGAACGCAGCTTCGGCCTGCAGGTCCAGGCCGCGACGCCGCAACAGCAGATACTCAAGCTGCTTGCTGTCGGACCGGGCGAAACGGTCGAGGTCAAGGAGGCCGAACTTGGCGGCTTCATCAGGAGCACCGTGCAGTCGCATCTGGTGCTTTCCGACAAGGCGCCAATCGACGTGCGCAGCGCCATTCAGGGCCTGCTCACCTATCCCTACGGTTGCGCCGAGCAAACGACCAGCACCGCCTACCCGCACGTCTTGATCGACGAGGAAGGCGCCAAGCTGTTCGGCCTCAAGGCTTACACCCGCGAACAGCGGGCCGACATGCTGGAGAAGGCCATCGCGCGGCTCGGCGCCATGCAGGCGCCGAACGGCGGTTTCAGCCTGTGGGGCAATGTTTCCGAATACCAGTACTGGCTCTCGGCCTACGTCGGCAACTTCCTGCTCGACGCCCGCGAACAGGGCTTCAAGGTGCCCGAGGCGATGCAGAAGAACGCTCAGGAATTCCTGCTCAAGAACTTGCAGGAAGGTGCCGCCGGGCTGCCTACCGGCAAGCTGGTCTACAACGAGAACGGCTGGCAGGACTACCGTTACGGTGGTTCCGGCCGCTTCGGCGTGCTCAGCTATGGCGCCTACGTTCTGGCCCGCGAGTCCAAGGCACCGCTGTCCACCCTGCGCCAGATGTTCGAAGTCCGCGCCCAGGCCCATTCCGGGCTGGCCTTGGTCCATCTCGGCCTGGCCCTCAAGCTCATGGGCGACGAAACCCGCGCCCAGACGGCACTGGCCGAAGGCGTCAAGAAGAGCCGCGACAACGGCTATTGGTGGGGCGACTACGGCAGTCCGCTGCGCGATGCGGCCCTGTCCTACGCCCTGCTCGACCGCCACAAGCTGAAGATCGAAGGCCAGGACAATCTGGTTGCCATCGCCGCGGCCGAACTCGGCAGGAACCGCTACACCAGCACCCAGGAGAAACTCGCCCTCTTCCTGCTCGGCCGCAATTTCGCCAAAGCCGCCGAAGGCGAGATGGCCTGGACGGCCGAAGTGCTTGGCAAGGACAAGCCGGAAACCATCAACGGCACCGGCAACGTGATCCGGCCGCTGTCAGCGGGCGCCTTGCAGAGCGGCATCCGCATCAAGAACACGCACAAGGAAAGGCTCTACCTGCAACTCAGCCTGAGTGGCAACCCGGCGAAAATGCCGGCCAACCGCGACGATGCCATTGCCCTGAGCCGCGATCTGTTCGAAGCGGATGGCAAGCCGATGAAGAGCCGCACGCTGAAGGTCGGCGAATCGGTCATCGTCCGCATCAACGTCAATCCGCGTAGCTGGGTCAATACCGGCATGGTCGTCGACCACATCCCGGCCGGTCTTGAGATAGAGAATCTCAACATCGCCCAGGGTGAAGGCATGGCCGGCACGATGATCAACAACGTCAATCCGGCCGAAGCCATGCTCGATCCGCGCATCCAGCACGTCGAGTTCCGCGATGACCGTTTCGTCGTTGCCGCCCGCCTGCACGGCAAGCTCAGCCTGTTCTACCGGGCCCGCGTCGTCACCCCCGGCAAGTTCGTCTTCCCGCCGATCTACGCCGAGGACATGTACCGGCCGGACGTCTATGGCCTGGCCACTGGCGACGCCACGCTGACGGTAAGCGACGGCAAGGAAAAGCCGGCGGCTGCCACGCCGGCACCAGCCGCAGCCCCTGCTGCCGCGCCAGTCGCGGCGGCGACACCAGCACCGGCCAAGCCCTAAGGCCCGGTGCGCGTAGCGGGCTGGCAAAAAAACTGGCGCGGCTGGCTGAAAAGCCGGCCACGCTGGCAGTGGGGCGTGCTGTTCGCCCTGCTGGTGCTGGCGGCCCTCGACCTCGCCTTTCCACCGCCAGTACCCGGCCGCGACGCACCCAACGCCCTGCTCATCGTCGCCCGCGACGGCACGCCGTTGCGGGCCTTTCCGGATCGCGACCATGTCTGGCGCTACCCGGTGGCGCTCGACGACATTTCACCGCTCTACCTGCAAGCGCTGGAACGCTACGAGGACCGCTGGTTCCGCTGGCACCCCGGCGTCAATCCGCTGTCCCTGATACGCGCCGCGTGGCAATGGTTGCGCCACGGACGCATCGTTTCCGGCGGCTCGACGCTGACCATGCAGGTCGCCCGCATCATCGAGCCAACGCCGCGCACGCTGGCCGGCAAAGGCAAGCAGATCCTGCGCGCCCTGCAACTCGAACTGCACTACTCGAAAGACGAAATCCTCGCCATCTACGTCAATTACGCGCCCATGGGCGGCGTTCTCGAAGGCATCGAGGCGGCCAGCCGGGCCTATCTCGGCAAACCGGCCCGACGCCTGAGCCACGCCGATGCCGCGCTGCTCACCGTCCTGCCGCAAGCCCCCTCTCGCCTGCGCCCGGACCGTCAGCCAGCACGCGCCCGCGTGGCGCGCGACAAGGTGCTGCTCCGCATGGCCGGCGTCTGGCCGGACAGCGAAATCCAGGATGCCCTGCAGGAACCGATCATCGCCCAGACCCTGCGCGACCCGCTGCTCGCCCCCCTGCTCGCCGAACGCCTGCGCAAGGAAGCGCGCGGCCGTCAGCGCATCGACACGACCATCGACGCCCAGACCCAGCAGACCGTCGAACTGCTCCTGACCAGCCGGCTGCCTGCCCTGCCGCCGCGCGTCTCGATGGCCGCGCTGGTGGTCGATAACGAAACGCTGGAAGTCCGCGCCTACGCTGGTTCAGCCGATTTCGGCGACGCCGACCGCTTCGCCTTCGTCGACATGGTGCGCGCCTCGCGCTCGCCCGGCTCGACGCTCAAGCCCTTCCTCTACGGGCTGGCGCTCGATGAAGGGCTGATCCACTCTGAATCGCTGCTCGCCGACGTGCCGCAGTCTTTCGGCGGCTACCAGCCGGGCAATTTCCAGCAATCCTTTCACGGCGCGGTCAGCGTTTCCGAAGCCCTCGCCAAATCGCTCAACGTGCCGGCCGTCGAAGTCCTCGACCGCCTGGAGCCGAACCGTTTCGTCGCCGCCCTGCGCCGGGGCGGCCTCAAGCTCGACTTCCCCAAGGGCGAAACGCCCAACCTCTCGGTCATCCTCGGCGGCGCCGGCACAACGCTCGAACAACTGGTCGGCGCCTACACCGCCTTCGCCCGCCAGGGCGTCTCCGGCAAGCCTCGCTATACGGCGGAAGCGCCGCTCGTCGAGCAGCGCATGCTGTCGCCCGGCGCCGCCTTCATCATCCGCGACGTGCTCGAATCGGGCGGCCCGGTCGGCCGTGCCGTTGAGCAGGGGCCGGGCATTCGCCGCGGCATCGCCTGGAAAACCGGGACCAGCTTCGGCTTTCGCGACGCCTGGTCAATCGGCGTCTCGGACCGCTACACCGTCGGCGTCTGGATCGGCCGCCCGGACGGCACACCCAACCCCGGCTTCTTCGGCGCCAACATCGCCGCGCCGCTGCTCGTCGACATCTTCTCCGCCGTCGACAGCCAGCCGGCGATAACCCGAACGCCGCCCGCCTCGGTGCATCAGGAAAAAATCTGCTGGCCGCTCGGCACCCGTTTCGACCCCGCCGACCAGACGCTCTGCTACCAGCAGGCGCTGGCCTGGGTGCTCAACGACACGGCACCGCCGACCTTCCCCGACCGCCTGCGCAGCGGCGAAGTGCGCTACGCCTACGAAGTCGACGCCGCCAGCGGCCGGCGCGTCACCCCGGAATGCAGCGACCGCCCGCGCCGCCGCGTCGAAGCCGTGCGCTGGCCTGCCGCGCTGGAGCCCTGGCTGAGCGCCGACCTCCGCGCCAAAGCCCAGCCCCCGGCCTGGGATGCCAAGTGCCAAACCCAGGCCGAACCGGAAGCCGGCCTGAGTATCGTCGGCCTGCGCAACGGCGAAGTCATCAAACGCCCCCGCCCCGACCAACCGCCCGTCATCCGCCTGGAACTGCGCGGCCAGCGCGGGCAAGTCTACTGGCTCATCAACGGCCGCCTGATCGCCCACCGCCCGGCCACCCAGCCGCTCATCCACAGCCTGACCGAAACCGGCCGCGTCGATATCACGGTGATGGACGAACAGGGGCGCTATGACCGGATTAGCGTTGGCGTGCGCTGAGGGGGATGCATTGAAATTCGAGGGAATAACGACGAGTAGGTAGCTCCCAGAAATGTGAAAGGCACCCGAAGGCGCCGATCTCTACTCCTGCTTTGTGCCCATTCCGGTCATCGCGGTTTCCCGATAGCAGCCGCTCAGCCAAACCCGGAGTTTTTGAAGTGGAATGCTCCGAACCGGCCATTCGCGACCTCACCCATTCGGCCATGAGCCGCCGGTCGCCACTTCTCCAGAGCAGTCATCTGAACGACCGCTTGACTCAGAAACCTGCCGGAAAGCCTACGCGAGCAACTCGGCAAAAGAAGGCAGTCACGTGTTCGGCCGTCACAGGCAGCAATGTTTGGACACCTGCCACTTATACGTCCATGAAGAAGCAACTTGCTAAGCCGACGCGCCAACGACCCGAATTGGACTCCTCGCAATCATTCATTTTTCGGGCGCCACCTCGCGCCAAATGTATATAAGAACCGATGAGTGTAGACGGCAGACCTACTAAATACGATTCGCCATTAACTGCGCTCATCCGTATGGCCACCTAATTTGCATAGAGATTGAAGCGAGTTGGCGGCTGGGGTTTGCCCGGCAGCGCAATTTGGCAGAGCAAATCTTTTTTATATAAATAAAACATAAATTATTCAATATTTCAGTAGCTTACGATTTGTTGTTTTTATGCTTTGATACTGTATTTATGTCGACAGCGCAGCGCGACATGGCAGCAATACCAAACCAACGCTCACCCGTCAAACCGCTGAATACCGTTGCAAATCAACCGTTCGGCCTTTGCCGTGGATGTTTGGCACAAATGCTGCTGATTGACAGGCAAGCCATTCCAATAGCCAATCATGGACGCCCTGCCTGTTCTGCCTACCGCCTCGCCGAAGAAGAAGCCCGCCCCCTACGTTCACGGCCTGATTCTGTTCGCCTTCTGCCTTGGCTTTGGCTTGCTGCTCGCCATTACCGACGCGATTACCCTGGACGACATCGCAGCCCGGGCGATGGAGGACAAGCAGAACTCGCTGAGCCAGGTGCTGCCGGATGACATCCACGACAACAACCCGGTAACCGACACCCTCACAACCAAGAACAAGGAAGGCAGGGAACTCACCGTCTATCGCGCCAGCAAGGGCGGTCAGGTGACTGGCGTCGCCTACGAAATTTTCGGCACCGGTTACGCCGGAGAAATCCGCCTGATGATGGGCATTGCCGCCGACGGCCGCTTGCTCGGCGTGCGCGTTCTGGCGCACAAGGAAACGCCGGGCCTCGGTGACAAGATCGAAGTCAAGAAAACCGACTGGATCGAGCGCTTTACCGGTCTCTCGCTGGGCAAACCGCCGCTCGAACGCTGGAGGGTCAAGAAGGATGGCGGCGACTTTGACCAGTTTGCCGGCGCCACCATCACCCCGCGCGCCGTGCTGGCGGCCATTCGCAGCGGACTCGAATTCTTCGCCGAGAACAAGCAAACCCTGACGGAGGCGCACTGATGTCGATCCAATACAAGACGATCGCCAAGGATGGCCTGTGGGACAACAACGGCGTCTTCAGCATGCTGCTCGGCATGTGCCCGACGATGGCGATGACCACCAGCGCCACCAACGGTTTCGGCATGGGTATCGCTACTGCCGTGGTGATGGCGGCGTCGAGCTACCTGGTCGCCGTCTTCCGCAACCGCATCACCAGCGAGGTGCGGATTCCGGTTTATATCCTCATCGTCGCCGCCATGGTGACGGTCGTCGATCTCGGCATGAACGCCTGGATGCATGAGCTGTACAAGGTGCTCGGCCTGTTCATCCCGCTCATCGTCTCCAACTGCCTGCCGCTCGCCCGGCTGGAAGCCTTCGCCGCCAAGCAGCCGCCGCTGCCGGCCTTCCTCGACGGCCTGTTCATGGGCCTCGGCTTCACCATCGCCCTGACCGTCATTGGTGCCGTGCGCGAGATCATCGGTTCCGGCACCCTTTTCGCCGATGCCTCGCTGCTCCTCGGCCCGACCTTCAAGGCCATCGAGTTCCGCGTGCTGCCAGCCAACATGGGCGTCCTGATGATGATCCTCCCGCCCGGCGGCTTCATCGTCACCGGCCTGCTCGTTGTCGCCAAGCGCGTCCTCGACCTGCGCGCCGGCAAGGAAATCCAGATGGCCGGTGCCCACAGCGCTTGAGGCTGAAGAATTGAGCCAAGACCACCACTCCCAGAGCAACACCGTCGAAGGCATCGCCCGCGTCGTCCGGCTTGATGGCGAGATGGTTTGGCTGGAGCCGGAACAGACGGCCAGCTGTGGCTCCTGCGCCGGCGCGGCAGCCTGCGGGACGGCCGGGCAGGAACCCGGCATCGGCACCGTAACCAACCGCATCCAGGCCCGCCGCTTCACGCTCGACAACCCGCAAGGCACGATGGAACTGAGCGTCGGCGACCGCGTCATCATCGCCGTCAGCAGCCGCTCCCTGATCAAGGCCTCGCTCGTCGCCTTCGCCGTGCCCATGTTCTTCGCCATCGTCGGCGGCAGTGTCGGCCAGGACCTTTTCGCCGACGACGCGACGACCATGGCCTGCATGGTCGCCGGCCTCGCCATCGGCCTGCTCGCCGCCCGCTTCGGCGCCAATTACCTTGCGTCGCGCGGCGACCTGACGCCTCACCTGATCCGCCGGGCCCGCCCCGGTGAAACCTGCAACAGCTAGGACAGACCATGAAAGATTTTGCCTTGATGATGATCGGCGCGGCGCTGGTGAACAACGTGATCCTCGCTCGCTTCCTCGGTTTGTGCTCGTTCATGGGGGTGACCACCCGGGTCGACACGGCGGCCGGCATGGGCCTCGCCACCACCTTCGTCATCACCGTCTCGTCGATGGCCGACTGGGCCGTCCAGCGGTACCTGCTCGATGCCTACAACCTCGGTTTCCTGCGCACCGTGACCTTCATCCTGGTCATCGCCAGCGCCGTGCAATTCACCGAGATGACCATCAAGAAGGTGTCGCCCAGCCTGTTCCAGATGCTCGGCATCTACCTGCCGCTGATCACCACCAACTGCGCCGTCCTCGGCGTCGCGCTGTTGCTCGTCGAAGGCCACATGGGCTTCCTCAACGCCACGCTGTTCGCTTTCGCCTCGTCGCTCGGCTACAGCCTGGTCATGGTCATCTTCGCCGGCCTGCGCGAACGCCTTGTCCTGGTCGATGTGCCACGCCTGTTCGCCGGGCCACCGATCGCCTTCATCGTCGCCGGTTTCCTTGCCATGGCCTTCATGGGCTTTTCCGGCATTGCCGCCAGCTAACCACACAAACACGCAGGGAGAACCGCCATGTTGATGTCCGTCGGAAGCCTCGCCACCATGGGTTTGGTCCTCGGCAGCCTGCTCGGGGCCGCATCACGCTACCTCGCCGTCGAGGAGAACCCCATCGAGGCCGAATTGCAGGCGATGTTGCCCGGCTCGCAATGCGGCCAGTGCGGTTATGTCGGCTGCGCCCAGGCCGCCGCTGCCCTGGCCAAGGGCGAAGCGGCGGTCACGCTCTGCCCGCCGGGAGGCAAGGCGACAGCCGAAGCCCTGGCGGCCAAGCTCGGCATCAAGGTCGACCTGTCGGCGGTCGAGGACAAGGGGCCGCAAATTGCCCAGGTCACCGAAGAAATCTGCATCGGCTGCTGCCGCTGCATGAAGGTCTGCCCGACCGACGCCATCATCGGCGCCGCCAAGCAGATTCACAACGTCATCCGCGAAGCCTGCACCGGCTGCTCGTCCTGTGTCGACGTCTGCCCGACCGAAGCCCTCGGCATGACGCCGATTCCGGTCACGCTGCAGCACTGGACCTGGCCCCACCCGATTTCTGCCGCGAACTGAGAACGATCATGGGATTTCTCGACCGCTTCCTGAAACAACCGAGCTGGGGTGTCCACCCCGACGATCACAAGCGTCCGGCGGCCGATGTGCCGCTCCGCCACCTGCCGACCCCGGAACGAATCTACATGCCGCTGCACCAGCACGTCGGCGGTGCTGCCCGGCCGGTCGTCCTGGTGGGTCAGCAGGTGCGCAAGGGGCAACTGATCGCCGAAGCCCAGGGCAACATTTCGGCGCCGATCCACGCCCCGGTCTCCGGTACCGTCTTCGCCATCGGCGACGTCACGGCGCCACACCCGTCCGGCCTGCCGCTCAAGGCCATCACCATCGATGCCGATTTCCGCAACGACTGGGTCGAGGCCGACATCCCGGCCGACCCCTTCGCCCTCGCTCCGGAAGACATCGCCAAGCGCGCCGCCGCGGCCGGCGTCGTTGGTCTGGGCGGCGCCACCTTCCCGTCGGCAGTCAAGTTCGCCCTTGGCAAGCGCCTCAAGGTCTCGACGCTGATCGTCAATGGCGGCGAATGCGAACCCTATCTGTCGAGCGATGACCGCATCATGCGCGACTTCGCCGAGCAGGTTGTCGATGGCGCCCGCCTGGTCATGCATGCCATCGGCGCCCGTGAAGCGCTGGTCGGCATCGAGGACAACAAGCCGGAAGCCACTGCCGCCATGCGCAAGGCCGCCGCGCCTTATCCCGAAGTCAAAATCTGCCCGGTACCGACGCGCTATCCGATGGGTTCCGACAAGCAGTTGATCCAGACCCTGACCGGCAAGGAAGTGCCGTCCGATGCCCGTGCCGCCGAAGTTGGCGTGCTGGTGCACAACGTGTCGACGTGTGCGGCCGTCCATAAGGCAATCCGCCTCGGTCAGCCGCTCGTCGAACGCATCGTCACTTTGAACGGCGGCGCCATCGCCCAGCCGGGCAATATCTACGCCCCGCTCGGCACGATGATCGGCGACCTGCTGGCCTTTGTCGGCCTCAAGGAAACGCCGGCCCGCCTCATTCTCGGCGGGCCGATGATGGGCACCCCGCTGCTCCATGACCGTATCCCGCTGGTCAAGGGCGCCTCCGGCATTCTTGCCTTCAATGCCCGCGAAGCCAGCAAGCCCGACGCCGGCCCGTGCATACGCTGCGGCACCTGCGCCGACGCCTGCCCGATGGGTCTGCTGCCGATGGAAATGGCCGCCCGCATCCGCGTGCACGACCTCGAAGGGGCCGAAACCTTTGCCCTCGCCGACTGCATCTCCTGCGGCTGCTGCGCCTACGTCTGCCCGTCGCACATCCCGCTCGTCCAGTACTTCAGTCACGCCAAGGGCGAACTCTCGAATAACGAGCGCGCCAAGCTGCGCGGCGAAGCAACCAAGCGCCTGACCGAGGCCAAGATGGCCCGCATCGAACGGGAAAACCAGGAAAAAGCGGCAGCCGCTGCAAAACGGAAGGCCGAACGGGAAGCTGCCAAGGCCGCAGCCGAGGCGGCCAGCCAGCAAGCCCAAGGAGAAACCGCATGAGCCAGGACTTCGGCGCCCCGGTTGCTGCACCGCACGCAACTACAAGCAACAACACCACGCGCATCATGGCCACGGTCATGCTGGCCCTGGCCCCATCGACGCTCTACGGTTTCTGGCTGTACGGCTGGCCGTCGATCTACCTGTGGCTGATCACCATCGCCGCCGCCCTGTTCGGCGAATTGTTCTTCCTGCGCCTGCGCGACAAGGATGCGCGGCCGGTCCTGCTCGACGGTTCGGCTGTCCTGACCGGCTGGCTGCTCGCCGTCTCGCTGCCGCCCTGGGCGCCATGGTGGATCGGCGTCTTCGGCGGGCTGTTCGCTACCACGCTGGGCAAACAGGCCTTTGGCGGCCTCGGCCAGAACCTGTTCAACCCGGCCATGGTCGCCCGGGTGGCACTGCTCATCTCCTTTCCGGTGCAGATGACCGCCTGGGTCAGCCCGGCGCCGCTGTTCAGCGCTGCCGCGCCGGGGGCAATCGACGGTCTGATGATCTTTTTCAAGGGCATCACGCCAGCCTACGATGCGCTGAGTAGCGCGACAACCCTGGGTTTTGCCAAGACCGAATTGTCGCGCGGCGTCGATCTCTTGCAATCGGCAGCCCATGCGCCAGCCCTGTCGTTCTTCGGCAACCGTTCGGGCAGTCTGGGCGAAACGGCGGCCTGGCTGATCGCCGCCGGCGGCCTGATCATGCTCTTCCAGCGCATCATCAGCTGGCATATCCCGGTCGCCATGCTGGTCGGCATCGGCCTCCCGGCGGCCATCCTGCATGCGGTCGATCCGGCCCGCTACCTCGACATGGGCAGCCACCTGCTGTCGGGCGGCGCCATGCTCGGTGCCTTCTTCATCGCCACCGACTACGTCACCTCGCCCAACTCGCCGGTCGGCAAGCTGGTGTTCGGTGCCGGTTGCGGCCTGCTCACCTACATCATCCGGACCTGGGCCGGCTACCCCGAGGGCATGGCCTTCGCCGTGTTGCTCATGAACTCGCTGACACCGATCATCGACACCTATTTCAAGCCCCGTATCTATGGTCGCGACCGCAAGGGCGCTCCTTTGCCGACTTCCAGCTAATTGAGCGAATAGAGAGATTCATGCAGGTTGCCATCAGTTATTCAGATTCAGTCCAACAAGTCTGGCTGACACTGGAAGTGCCGGCAAATGCCGACCTTCGCACGGCGATTGACGCCTCGGGCATCCTGAAAATGATTCCGAACATCAATTTGGAAACTAACAAGGTGGGTGTTTTCGGTCGGCTGACCAGGCTCGATGCCGGACTACGGCCTGGTGATCGCGTGGAAATCTACCGTCCCCTCATTTGCGATCCCGAGACGGTACCTCGCCGCGACAAGACGAAAATGGACGCAGGCTGACAGGTCCGGCAACAGTCCGGTCCCTACTGATATTTTCGGTAGCGAACAGCGGGAATCAAGGCTATTGTTTTGATGGCTTTTTTATACCGAAGTACCTAGCATCCGCCGCTCGTCATGAGGATCGATGCCTTGCTTGTCCCCGCAAACCTGCTTATCGCGTACCTGTGGTCGGCGATCATGCCGGTCGTCGTAACCTTTTTTGTGCTGCCGTTTCGCCTGTCGATCGATCTTTCCAACGTCGCTCTGCTTTACGTACTGTCAGTCGTCGTCGCGGCAACCCGCACCGGGCGCGGCCCGGCTGTAGTCAATGCGATGCTCGGTTCGCTCCTGTTTGCCTACGTTTTCGTTCCACCCCACTTTTCCCTGGCCATCACCGAGACCCAGTATTTCATCAGCGCAATCATCATGCTGGTGGTGGCACTGATGGTTGGCCACATTACCTCCAAGCTCAAGCAACATGCCGACTTCACCGAGCGCAAGTCGATGCAGAGCCGGACGCTGTACGAATTCTCGCAAGCCCTGTCGGGCGCCCAAACAAGCCAGGCCGTACTTGACATCACTCGCCACTTTTTCGCAGATTCGCTTAGTGCCAGACAAATCGACGTGATCTTCCCGAAGGACTTTCCCGCACCACCGACACCCGCCAGTCCGGCCCTCATCGAGGCCTGCGTGGCTCGTCAAGAACTCATCTCGAAGCCGATTTCGGGTGGCCGTTTCTACGCACTGCTTCCACTTTGCGCGACCAGCGGCATTCAGGGCGTACTCAGCATCGATGTTGAATCCGACGTGCTGAAAAATCAGGATTCAATTGAATACATCAAGACGCTCGCTTCTGTGGTGTCGGTCGCCCTTGAGCGCTCTCGCTTTGCCGAGTTAGCCCGCGAAACGGACGTCAAGCATGCCTCCGAGTTGCTGCGCAACTCCATTCTCAGCGCCCTGTCGCACGACTTGCGAACACCGCTGGCTGCGCTGGTCAGCATGGCTGACACGGCCGCTCTCGGCAAAGTCTCGCAGGAGCGGCAGAAACATCTGCTAGAAGCAATCCGCAACCAGGCGATGTCGATTGGCCAGCAGATGATCAATCTTCTCGAAATGGCCAAGCTGAGTTCGGGGGCAATCGAACTCCAGCGAGCCTGGCAACCGATTGAGGAAGTGCTCGGATCAGTGCTGCAACTCATACGTACCCAATGGAAAGATCGCGAAATCAGCCTCGATATCGCTCCGAACCTGCCTCCCATCTGTATCGATGCAGTCCTGATTGAGCGGGTTCTGTGGAATCTGCTGGAAAACGCCATCAAGTTTTCGCCCGACGACGGCATGATCGAATTGGCCGTCCAGCAAGTCGGCGACCAGATTGAAATCTGCGTCAGCGACTCCGGCCCCGGCCTGCCCGAGTTCGATGCCAGCAAGTTGTTCAACGCCTTTCAACGCGGCCAAAAGGAATCAGACATCGCGGGCATCGGTCTTGGTCTATCCATCGCGCGCACCATCGTTGAAGCGCACGACGGTCGAATTTCAGCCGCCAATCGTCTTGGTGGTGGCGCTTGTTTCCGGATTCTGCTGCCGATCGGCGACCCACCGGATATTCTGGCCCAGGAGAACCCGCAATGAGTGACAACCAGACCATTCTACTTGTCGAAGACGAACGCCAAATTCGCGAAGCCGTCGCAACCTCTTTGGAATGCGAGGGTTTCAAGGTCTTCCAGGCTGGCACGGCTGGCCATGCAGCTGTCGAAGCAGGCGCCCGCCGGCCCGATCTGGTCATTCTCGATCTCGGCCTGCCCGATCGCGATGGGCTTGATTTCATCCGCGACTACCGGGCCTGGTCGCAGATTCCAATCCTGGTACTTTCGGCTCGCACTCAAGAGAAGGTCAAGGTCGAGGCTCTTGACGCCGGGGCGGACGACTATCTGAGCAAGCCCTTTGGCGTGGCCGAGTTGCTGGCGCGAGTCCGTGTCCTGTTGCGTCGCCCCCAAGTCAGGGAGCAGATATCCGAGCCGAAAATATGCTTCGGCGAGTTTGAAATCAATTGCGTCAGCCGTGTCGTCGAGCACGCCGGCAAGCCTCTGCACCTCTCCCAGATAGAGTACCGCCTCCTCGTTTTCTTCGCCGCCAATCCCGGCCGTGTGCTGACCCACCGACACCTCCTGACGCAGATATGGGGCGGACAGGCGGCCGACAACCATCAATACCTGCGCGTCTACGTCGGTCACCTTCGGCAGAAGATCGAGGCGAATACGGCCCGCCCTCGCCACATTCTGACCGAGATGGGCGTCGGCTACCGCTTCGAACCTTAGTTCAAGAACTACAGCGCTTACGCCCGACTCAAGGCCGCTGGCAATCCATCTAGAAAACCGGGACTTTTGATGGAATTTTTATATCCATTTTTATAACATCCGGCGGTTTTTGAGCAATTGCGTTGGCCCGCAATTGAGCAATGTAGACTCCCGTCGTCGACATCGGACCACCCGGATTGCCGCCAGTTGTGGGGTTACGGGAGTGCAGACCTGACCGACAAAAAGGCAGGCAGGTGGCGAAAAGGAATATCCGTACAGTGACCGATAACGAACAAGATTTCTTCCCCGGGGCCGGACACCCACCCGCCGAGTCCACCGCGCAGGCTCGCATCGTGGCTATCGAAGCCGGGAAGGTCTGGCTCGAACCGGTACAGACTGGCAGCTGCGGCGGCTGTGCCTCAGCTACGGCGTGCGGCACGAAGGGAATCGGCAGCATCGCCAATCGCCTTGAGGCACGCCGTTTTTCCGTCCCCGGAAGCTTCGCGCTGCGGGTTGGCGATCAGGTGGAAGTCTCCTTCGGCAATCGCAACCTCATAAAGGCAGCGGCGGTGGCTTATGTCCTGCCGCTACTCTCGGCACTCCTTTGTGCCGGGCTGGCCCAGCGCCTTGTCGGCATTGATGGTGTGACGATGCTCGGAGCGCTGTTCGGGTTGTTGGCCGGCTTTGCTGCCATGAAGTTTGTTGCCAAGCGCATGGAGGCTGGTGGAGTTTTACAGGCGCGCATTGTGCGCCGCCATCAACAAACAATCCACTTTTCACATCCTGGAGCGTCGTGCGATGCGTGAATATCTCTTGCTGATGGTCAGTGCCGCTCTGGTCAACAACGTCATCCTGGCCCGCTTCCTTGGCCTGTGCTCGTTCATGGGAGTCACCACGCGGGTCGATACCGCGGTTGGCATGGGTATGGCGACGACCTTCGTTATCACCATCTCGTCGATGGCCGACTGGGCCGTCGAAAACTGGCTGCTGGTTCCGTTCGATCTGGCTTATTTACGCACCGTAACCTTCATTCTGGTCATTGCCGGCGCCGTGCAATTCACCGAGATGGCGGTACGCAAACTGTCGCCGACACTGTTCCAGATGCTCGGCATCTATCTGCCACTGATCACTACCAACTGCGCCGTGCTCGGCGTTGCGCTGCTGCTCGTCGAAGGGAAGATGAGTTTTCTCGATAGCGCGCTGTTCGCCTTTTTCTCCTCGCTCGGCTACAGCCTGGTGATGGTGATGTTTGCCGGCCTGCGCGAGCGTCTCGCGGTCTGCGATTCGCCCCGCCTGTTCGACGGGCCGCCGCTTGGATTTATCACGGCGAGTCTGCTCGCCCTGGCCTTCATGGGCTTTTCTGGCATCGGCGCCTGACTGGAATCGCAAAAAGAAAGAGTGTCAAAATGATCGCAATCCTGATTCTTGCCGTCATGGGTTTGTTGATGGGCGGCCTCCTCGGTTTCGCCTCGCAGCGCCTGGCCGTTGAAGAAAACCCCGTCGAAGTCGAACTGCAGGCCATGCTCCCGGGCTCGCAATGCGGCCAATGCGGCTATGTCGGCTGCGCCCAGGCAGCAGCTGCCCTGGCACGTGGCGAAGCGCCGGTCACGCTCTGCCCGCCGGGCGGCAAAACGCTGGCCGAGGCACTGGCCAAGAAAATGGGTATCGCTGCCGATCTTTCCGGGCACGAAGACAAAGGGCCGCAATACGCCTTCATCCGCGCCGATCTTTGCTACGGCTGCACGCGTTGCATCCCCGAATGCAACGTAGACGCCATCATCGGCGCCACCAAGCAAATGCATGATGTCATCACCGAGCTTTGCCACGGCTGCGCCAAGTGCGTCGAGGTCTGCCCCACGGTCGCCATTGAAATGCGTCCGGTACCCACCACCGTTACCTCCTGGCATTGGCCGAAACCCGAAGCGCTGGCCGGTGCGAACTGAGGAAAGCTGCAATGAAGATTTTTGACCTGCCAGGCGGGGTGCACCCGGCCTACCGCAAGGAGTTGTCGAGCGAACAGGCAATCCGCCCGCAGCCCTTGCCAAAACGGCTGTACATTCCCCTCCAGCAGCATGTCGGGGCGCTCTCCGTACCCATCGTCACTGTTGGCGACACAGTCAGCAAGGGCCAGGTCCTGTGTGTGCGTCAAGGGGGCTTCTCGGCCACCCAGCATGCCCCGACCTCGGGCCGTATCGCCGCCATCGAGTCGTACCTGGCGCCGCATGCCTCCGGGCTGGCGCAGGAAACCATCATCATCGAGTCCGACGGGCTGGACGCCTGGGGTGAACTACCGGCACCGATCGCCGACCCTTTCACTGCCGAGCCGAAGGAAATCATCGACCGCGTTGCCATTTCCGGCATTGTCGGCCTTGGCGGTGCCATCTTTCCGGCCGCCATCAAGCTCAACATGGGGCAGCAATACAAGCTCGACACCCTGCTTATCAACGGCGCCGAGTGCGAGCCTTATTTGACCTGCGATGACCGTCTGATGCGCGAATACGCTGCCGAGGTCATTGACGGCGCCCGCATCATGGCGCGCGCCCTGGGCGCGCGACGGATTATCGTCGCGGTCGAGGAAAACAAGCCGCAGGCCATCGCCCGCCTCAAGGAAAAAGCGAAGACGCATGTTGAGATCAGTGTCACCGGCGTGCCAATCCGCTACCCGGTCGGCTACGCGCAGCACCTGACCAAGATCGTCACCGGTCGTGAAACGCCGGCCGAGCATCGCAATGCCGAAGTCGGCGTCGTCACCCACAACGTTGCCACCGCCCGCGCCGTACATCAGGCGGTACGCTTCGGCCGGCCACTAATCTCGCGCATCGTTACCGTGACGGGTGGCGCCATCCGTCAGCCGTCCAACCTCGATGTGCTGGTCGGCACGCCGGTCAGCGACTTGGTCGATTTCTGCGGCGGTTTCAGCGAAACACCAAAACAACTGGTACTGGGCGGCCCGATGATGGGACAGCCGCTGCCCGATCTTGCCGTGCCCATCGTCAAGGGCAGCGCGGGGATCCTGGCGATGAGCGCCGCCGAACTGGTCGAAGCCGGTCAGCGGCCGTGCATCCGTTGCGGCAGTTGTGTCGATGTCTGTCCCTGCGGGCTGTCGCCGATGGAAATGGCTGCCCTGATCCGCAAGGACAAGCTCGATGCCGCCGCGAAGATTTTCGTCGGTGACTGCATTGGCTGTGGCAGTTGTTCCTGGGTCTGCCCCTCGCACATTCCGCTCGTCCAGTATTTCAATTACGCCAATGGCGTTCTCAGCGAACAGGCCCAGCAGCGCCGCAAGAATGATCGTGTCAAGACACTTTCCGAAGCCCATGCGGTACGCGCCGAACAGGCCGAAAAGGCGCGCCAGGCAGCGCGGGCCGGCAAGACGGCGGCTCCCCAATCAACTTCCGAGGCACAAGCATGATGGCAGTCGGCAAAAGCGCGCCGTTTTCCCACGTCGGAAATAGCGTCCCTCGGGCCATGGTCCTGGTCATGGTGGCCCTGACGCCGGCCACCCTGTTCAATTTGTGGCTGTTTGGCTGGCCAGCCATTTTCCTGTTTGCCACGACCATTGCCGCCTGCCTTGCCGTTGAGGCGCTGTGCCTGCACCTGGCCGGCAAGGAAATCGGCTTTTATCTGGGCGACGGTTCGGCCATCCTCACCGGTTGGCTGCTGGCGATGAGCCTGCCGCCCTGGGCTCCGTGGTGGACGGCCGTGGTCGGGGCCATCGCCGCCATCGCCATCACCAAGCAAGCCTACGGCGGCGTCGGGCAGAACCTGTTCAACCCGGCCATGGTGGCGCGCGTCGCACTGCTCATTTCCTTCCCGCTGGTCATGACCACTTGGGTAACGCCCAACCCGCTGTTTGCCGCCAATTCACCCGGTTTCGCACAGGGGGTAGCGATCACCTTCGGCGGCAACCTGCCCGACGCGATGACCTCTGCAACTACCCTCGGCCACGTCAAGACCGAGTTGACGCGTGGTATTTCCGTGCTTGAATCAACAACCAGCATGCCCGCCTTGGGCGACATGCTGCTCGGCCTGCGCGCTGGTAGCTTGGGTGAGACTTCCGCGCTGCTCATCGTACTGGGCGGCCTCCTCCTGTTGTTCCAGCGCATCATTTCCTGGCACATCCCGGCGGCCGTGATCGTCGGTGTTATCGCACCGGCGGCGCTGGCCCATGCCATCGACCCGACCCGCTATGCCGGTCCGCTGTTTCACCTGTTCTCCGGCGCAACCTTTCTGGGCGCTTTTTTCATTGCTACTGACTACGTGACTTCGCCGGTCTCCAAGCTCGGCAAACTGATCTTCGGCGCCGGCTGTGGCCTGCTCGCCTGGGTCATCCGCACCTACGCCGGTTACCCGGAGGGAATGGCATTCGCCGTACTGCTGATGAATGCCCTGACGCCGATCATCGACCAATACACGCGGCCGCGCGTCTTCGGGCGGGCCCGCGACGGCAGACCGCTGGCTTTCAACGGGAATATCGAATGAAACAGGGCGCCTCCCGTCATTCCGTTGTCCTCGGCATTTTCTGTCTTGGCTTCGGCATGCTGCTGGCCGCAACCCACGGTTTCACGGCCGACGACATCGCCAGCCGCGCCAGCGAAGACCGACTGAATTCACTTAGCCAGGTGCTGCCGGCCGAACTCTACGACAGCAGCCCGCTCGACCACGTTCTTGCGGTCAACGACAGCGAAGGCAAGGAAATCAAAGTCTACCGGGCGGAAAAGGCCGGGCAGGTTACCGGTGTCGCCTATGAAATCCGCGGCACCGGCTACGCCGGCGAAATCCGTTTGATGATGGCGGTCGATGCCGGCGGCCGCATCCTTGGCGTGCGCGTCCTCGCCCACAAGGAAACGCCGGGGCTCGGTGACAAGATCGAGACCAAGAAGAGCGACTGGATCCAGCGCTTTACCGGTCTTTCGCTTGGCCAGCCACCGGCAGCGCAATGGAAGGTCCGGAAGGATGGCGGCCAGTTCGACCAGTTTGCCGGCGCGACAATTACTCCACGTGGCGTGGTTGCCGCCGTGCGGCGTGGTCTTGAATTTTTCCAGACCAACAAGGCCCAACTCACCGAGGTGAAATCATGAGTTCAGACTACCGTCGCATCGTCAAGGACGGCCTGTGGGACAACAACGGCGTACTGGCCATGCTGCTCGGCCTGTGCCCGAGCATGGCGATGACCACCAGCGCCACCAATGGTCTGGGTATGGGACTGGCCACCGCCGTCGTGATGGCAGCCTCGAACCTGCTTGTTGCGCTGTTCCGCAAGCACATCACGCAGGAAGTGCGCATTCCGGTCTATATCCTGATCGTTGCCGCCATGGTGACCGTCGTCGATCTGACCATGAATGCCTGGATGCACGAGCTGTACAAGGTGCTCGGCCTGTTCATCCCGCTCATCGTTTCCAACTGTCTGCCGCTGGCACGCCTGGAGGCCTTTGCCTCGAAGGAGCCGGTGCTGCCTTCGCTGATCGACGGCATTGCCATGGGTGTCGGTTTCACCATCGCCCTGACCTTGATCGGAGCTGTTCGCGAAATCTTTGGGTCCGGTACGCTGTTTGCCGATGCTTCGCTGTTGCTGGGGCCATCCTTCAAATTCATGGAGATGCGCCTGCTGCCGGAAAGCACCAACATGCTGGTCATGATCCTGCCGCCCGGCGGCTTTTTGGTCGCCGGTCTGGTCGTGGTTGGCAAGCGCATGCTCGACCTGCGCGCCGGCAAGGAAATCCGGATGGGCGGAGCCCACAGCGCCGCGTGAGGGTATCGCCATGAAAATAACCATTGCCTATGCCGTTCCCGGTCGCCAGGTCTTGCTGGTTCACGATGTGCCGGAAGGCACTACCATCCAGGCAGCCATCGAATCCTCAGGCATTCTCGAACAATTGCCGCAGGTCGACCTGCAGAAAAACAAGGTCGGCATTTTCAGCAAGGCGAAACCTCTCGACACCCTGCTCAGCGCTGGTGATCGGGTCGAAATCTACTTTCCGGTGACGATCGATCCGAAGACCCTATCCAAACGCAAGACAGTGGAAAAAACGGATGCAGCGAAAGCAGAAAGAACGCCGCCGCTACCATCTGGAGAGTAGGCAAAGCGATTTGATCAATGCTAAACCAAATTTTGCAGAGATTGCCAATGGCCGATAAGAACGCGTAACAGACATTTGCGACGCGTATAGCCAATTTCTATTCAGACCGAGGACTTCCGGTAGCCAGTCGTCAGGAACGACTGCTCCACTTTGTTACCTGCCTTTCAGCAGACGAACTGCCGAAGGGCAGCATTGGGCACAGAGGGAGCCATCCTCCCATCGGATTCATCGCCGGAGAGCAGTCAGTGAAATTTAAATTCCCGAAAGCAGCCATTCGTCATTTAGTACAAGGTGCCCTTTGCGGCCGCAGGCGAATTTGATCACTTCAATCGTTCTAGTTCGATCCGATCAAGCGGAGCGCAACAAAAGTAATCGCAAAAAGTAATAGCGACAAATGTACCCCTCGAAGCAAATTTCCAATGATGGGACGCCTTTTGGCGACTTCCCTTGAAATCGAAACATATGACCCGCCTTGGCTTTCTGCAATTTGCTGAAAGTCATTTCGACAAAGAATGCTCAGCAAAAGGCCAAGGACTTCGAACGCAAGAAGCCCCAAAAACAATAGATCATCCCAAGATGCCATTTGCGCAAACCCAGTGGTTAAACAAGGATGATCCTAGCATAGTGACTGGCTGCTCATGGCCGGTTTGCCTGATTCATCGTCTCGTCCTGGAAGAGCGAGATTGCTCCAAAGCCTATCGGAATTCTATCTGGTGATGAGTAAGACCTACGATGAATGCAATCCCAAACAGCACCCAACCAATCTTTCTTGATAGCTCTCCGAGCCTCTGGTAAATGTGTTCATTGTTACGACGATCGTAGTGATCCATCACGACAGCCGCCAAGTGTACCGAAGCGCATAGCATTGCCGCATACATTATCCATGCGGCAATGCTATGGAAATGTGATGCTGTTCGCTTTGCTATCGGCACTATTAGGTCGTCACGGCGAATACCCCAAAACCCGTATGCAATCATTCCGAGCGATAGCAGGCAGTTTGCGATCCTCGTCTTTAGTGCCACTCGATTTGGAACATACGTGCCATCGGCTGCGATATATCCGGGTGATCCATCGGATGACTCAGACTTAGTTAACACGCCAGTTCCCGAACTCTGGTTGCCTGTGTTGGAAGGCACATCATCGACCGCTTTGAGATCCTTGTTAATCCGCTCGATCGCTTCCTGTCGACGCTTTTGTGCAACGTCTGATGGATATTGAAGCTCTTCATTCATTTGATGACTTTGGTCTTTTATTTTTTTGAAATCAACGAGGCTAGGCTCACGTTTTTAGTAGTGGCCGAGCTATAAAACGCCGATAGCATACCTGTTGCACAACTGATTGTCCGCTTTGGGGCAAAGTGATCTACGGCTGCACTTGGCCAGGTTGCGGCTGTGGGGTCATCAATTTGCTCGCCGAATACCCGACGCTCACCTCGATCACAGGGCCTCTATCAGCGGAAATTGAAACGTAACCCCGACCGGCGGCTCATGGCCGACAGCAGCACCAACACTCTTCTCAACCGCTGCGATACAGCGCCATCTTTCTTCGGCTCCTGTCTGCCAGGGCGCCAAACTAGCCTTCCACGGTCAACCGGAAAAAACGGCCAAAATTGAAATCTTAAGTACGCCCAGGATCAGCGCCCCAACCCCGCCGCCCACGCTTCGGCGGCCGGCCTGACGATTTCTATCCACGGCCCGGGGTAGATGCCGATGCCGGTGATCATGACGATCAGCGCGACGAGCACGGCCCATTCGCGTGGGCGGAGGTCGCTGGCGTTGGCGACTGCGGCCCGGCTGACCGGGCCGAAAAAGGCTTTTCGATAGAGCGACAGAAATCCGCCGGCGGCGATGGCTAGACCGAACAGCGCGGCCATGCCGGCGCCGGTATGGTGTTCCAGAGCCGAGATGATGAGCATGAATTCGCCGGGGAAGCTGCTCGTGCCCGGCATGCCGACGCCGGCCAGGCCGCAGATCATGAAGCCGGTGGCGAGCAGCGGCATGGTTTTGGCGGCGCCGCCCAGCGCATTGACGTCGGTCGAGCCGGTGCGCTGGCGCAGGAATTCGAGCAGCACGAACGCCCCGCCGGTCGCCACCGAGAAGCTGAGCAATAACGACACCGCCCCCTGCGCCGCCTGCGCCGTGTAGGAAGCCAGACCGAGCACGGCCAGCCCGACGTGGCAGATGCTGGCGTAGGCCAGGCCGAGGCGCAGGTTGCTTTGGGCCAGCATGCCGACCGCGCCGTAGAGGATGGCCACGGTACCCAGTCCGGCGAGCAGCCAGTGCAGGTCGAGCGCGGCCTGCGGGGCGAGCGGGATCGCGAAGCGGATCAGCCCGAAGGCCCCCAATTTGAGGCCGACGAGCAGCGCCGTCAGCGAACCGGGCGCGGCCAGCGCAAACTGCGGCAGCCAGGTATGGAACGGCACGAGCGGTACTTTGAAGGCGAAACCGATCAGGCAGAGCAGGAAAACCGCCGTTTGCGTCGACCGCGGCAGGGGCACGCCGAGCAGGACCATCAGGTCGAAGGTCGGCACTGGCTGGCTGGCAGCGAGGATGACGAAAGCGATAAGCAGCGGAATGCCGCCGGCCAGCATGATCAGGAAGTAACGTGCCGCGGCCTGAGCGCTGCCGCTGGTGACACCCCAGCGGCCGAGGAGGAAATAAAGCGGAACCAGCGTCAGTTCCCAGAAAACAAAGAACAGCGCCGTATCGAGCGCGCAGAAAATACCTAGCGTCGCCGCCTCAAGCAGCAGGAGCAGGCTGAAATGCAGGCGCGGCGCGTCGTTAATCGCATTCCAGCTGGCGACCAGCGAGCCGAGGAAAAGCAGCGCCGTGGCGGGCAAAAAAAGCACGGAAATACCGTCTACTCCGACCAGGTAGTGAATATTCAGGCTGGCGATCCACGACACCCGCTCGAGCAGCTGGAAGCGCTCCCCGGCCGGGTCGTAGGCGACCAGCGCGGCGGTGGACAGGGCCAGCGTGACGAGCATGGTGAAAGCCACGACATGGCGGGTCGCCCGCGCCGGCAACAGCCAGATCGCGGCGATACCGGCCAGCGACCCAAAAATCAGCAGCGAGAGCAGCGGCAGGCTCATCGCACGAACCTCGCTGCCGCCGCCTGGCTGGCCGTTTCGGTCAGGTACAACCAGGGTTCGGTGAAGAAGCCGATGGCCAGCATGGCGGCCAGCGCAATGCCGCAGACGACGTATTCCATCGGCAAGGTGCGGTCGACATCGTGGCCGCCCGCTTTTGCCTGCGACAGGAAAGCCCGCTGAAAAGCCCAGAGCAGGAAGCCGGCCGCCGCCACGTTGCCAAGGGCGGTCGCCACAGTCGGCAGGGCGCCGAATTTGTCGATGGAGGCTTCGAGAATCAGGTGAGCGGCATCGAAACCCGGCGTGCCGGGCATGCCGACGATGGCCAGGCCGAAAGTCAGGAAGGCAATGGCGAGGAAGGGAATGCGCTCGAACAGGCCGGAGAGTTCGTGCAACTCGGTCGTCCCGGTGCGCCGAAAAACGAAGCCGACGATGAACCACATGCCGGTCACCGCCAACCCGAAGTTGGCGGCGAGCAGCATGGCGCCCTGAATGCCCGACTCGTGCAGGCTGAACAGGCCGATGACGAGCAGGCTGGTGTGGCTGACCACGGCAAAGGCCAGTAGCCGGCGCAGGTTGCTCTGCTGGAAAGCCAGCGCTGCCGTGAAAAAGACGCCGGCCATGGCGAAGCCGACGACATAGGGCTGCCAGGTTTCGACCGCCGCCGGCGTCAGCGGCAGGACGAAACGCATCATGCCGTAGATGCCGACCTTGACGCCGACCATGAGTGCCGGCGCGACGGCGATCAGGCCATGCTGCGCCATGTTCGGCAGCCAGCCATGCAGCGGAAAGAGCGGCGTGCGCACAGCCAACCCGTAGAACAACAGGTAAAAGGCCGCCGTCTGGAATTTGCCGACGGGAATGGCGCCGGCCAGATCAAACAGATCGAAGCTCCACCGGCCGCCCGTCGCCTCGGCGTGGCCCCAGCCGAGCACCAGGCAACCGGCCGCGAAGAGCACCCAACCGAAGGCCTGATACTGGACGAAGCGGGCCAGCGCGTGGATTTCGGCGCGCGACGAGGCCCAGCGCCGGAGCAGGAAAACCACCGCCCACAATTCGAGGGCCGAGAAGGCGGCGAACCACGCCACATTGACCGTCACCAGCATGCCGACCAGCCCGGCCTCAGCCAGCAGCAGCACGGCAAACAGCCGGCCCGGCGAGATCATGCCGCGGCTCATGCCGTACAGCGTCATGAGCAAAGTGAGCAGCGCGGCGAGCAGCAAAAAGAGCAGGCTCAGGCCGTCGACCGCGACGTGGTAGGCCAGCGGCGCGAAGCGTTCGGCCAGTTGCAGGGCGGGCAGGGTCGGATTGATGTGGCTGACGGCGACGATGCAGAGCAGCAGTTCGCCCAGCGCGAAGACCTTGCCGAGCGTGACGCCGGTTCGCCGCTCGTCGAAGGCATAAACCACGGCCGCGCCGAGCAGCGGCAGCAGTTGCAGGGCGAGCAGCAGCGGCAGGCTGGCCTGCTCGGTCCAGAAGATTTCGGTCAGGCCACTCACAGGATCACCACGAAAGTCGCCATCACGGCCATCATGAGGTAGCGCGGCTGTTCGAGCAGGTTTTCCAGCGTGCGCAGGTAGGCGCCGGCCCGGTGCATGAGCTTTTCGGCCGTGCCGCCCTTGCCGCGCAGCAACAGGCGGTATTCGATGCGCTGCAGGACATCCGAGGCCCAGGCCAGCAAACGCCCCGGCAAGCCATCGGCGACGACCAGCGGGCGGTCGGCGTGGACCGCCTTGCCCTGCCCCGGCTGGCCAATGGCGTGGTCGATGAAATGCTCTTCGAGGGCGTGGGCATCGCGGGAGAAGGATTCGGTCGGCTGGACGAACAGCGTGTCGGCCAGCTTGTCGAGCCAGAAACGTTGCAGCGCGGCGGTGTACAGCAACTGATTGTGGCGCAGCCAGGCCGGCGGCGGTGGCGGCCGCTCACGGGTGATGACCAGCCACGACGGCGCCACGAGAAATTGCCAGACCCGCCAGCCGGCATGCAAGCAGAGATGGACCAGAGCCAGCGTCGTCCAGCCCAGGCCGATGGCGACGAACATCAGCGAGACCTGGAACAGCGTCGCGAAGATCAGCGCCGACTTGACGTCGGTCTGCACCATACCGCACAGCCAGGCGTAGATCGCCGTGAGCGTGCCGGCGACGACGAGGCCGAACATGACGTCGGGCACCTGGATGAGCAAGGGTTCGAGGCGCAGCATCAGATAGACGCCGGCATGGACCATGACCGCGCCGTAGAAAATGGCCGACGACGGTGTCGGCCCTTCGAGCGCCTTGGTGATCCACGCCGAGAAAGGCAGTTGTGCCGACTTGGCGAGCGCCGCGATGACGAATCCGATGACCAGCAGACGGTCGTTGACGACGCTGATCTGCGAGGCTTTCGACAGCAGCGTCCACTCGAAACCGCCGAGCCATGTTGCGGCCAGGCCGAGGGCGAGCAGAAAGCCGGCATCGCCGCCCCGATTGGTGACAAAGGCGAACAGCGCATTGCCGGTCGCCACCGGACGGTGCCAGGCGTAGCCGATGAGCAGGAAGGAGGAGACGCCGCACATTTCCCAGCCGACGAAGGCGAGCAAGCCATTGCCGGCGAGCAAGACGAGCTGAATGCCGGCCAGGAAGAAACTGAGGGCGATGAAAAAGCGATGAAAGCCGGCCTCGCGGTGCAGGTAATTGGCCGAGAAGCGGATGACCAGCCAGCCGATCAGGGCAGTCAGCGTGCCCAGCGTTAGCGACAGCGGGTCGAGCATGAAGGAGAAGGTCGCCTCCCAGTTGCCGTTGCCGAACCAGTGGGCGAGGCGAAGGTGGCCGGGCGGGGCGTCGATCAGGGCCAGGGCGTCGATGGCGAGCAGCAGCACCAACCCGCCGAAAGCGGCGAGCGACGACAGCCGGGCGGTCAGCGGCTCGGCGGCATCGCCGGTGGCCGTGCCGAGCAGGACGCGGGCGGCGTTGATGATGACGGCGACCAGCGGCAGGACGGGGACGAGCCAGATCCAGTCGGGCAGGTTGGCGAGCAGCGGGGTCATCGAACGCCTCCAAGAATGATCGCCGGCGCCAGCGCTTCCGAGACACCGGCAAACCAGTCAACCGAATGGGCGACCTGCGGCAGCACGGCCGGGCCGGACCACGGCAGCCAGCCACGACGCGGGCAGTAAAGCTCGATTGCTGCGGTCAACGGGGATTTTGCGGCAAAAATGATCCATTCGTTGTTGATCAGCTCCTGCAGCGGCGGCTGGCGATTCAGGATGGCGGTCAGTCGCTCCGTGGTCTGTTCGACAACGACGAGCAGGCGCATCGGCTCATGGATCTCGACCATCTGCCAGGGCAGGCCGGTGCGCAGGTCGGAGTCGGCGCCTTCCATGACGCCGAACAGGCCGGTGATGTTGTGGGTGATTTTCGAGCCGCAGCCGAAATGTTCGTTGTCGACCGTCGAGAAATAATATTCGAGGGCGATGCCGGCGCCGACCGGGCCGGCGGCGAGCAGGATGTCTTCGGCGATTCGCCCATCGTCATCGCTCGTCGGATCGTAGGAAATCAGGAAGACGCGGCGGTCAAGGAAGAGGCCACGACTCATTTCGCGCCGGCCGATGAAGGCAGCGGCGTTGGTCGCGTGACCCAGTTCCGGCCGCGCCTGCGAAATGTCGCAGGCCCGACCGAGCATGTGCTGGCGTGCTTTCCACGGAGTCGGGCGCACGGGAGCTGAGGCCAGGCGCCGGCAGCGCTCGGCCGCATGCGCCCGACAGGCTTCGCCGACCTGCGCAAGCAAGGTGTCGAGTGCGGCATGAAAGCGTTCTGGCACGGCTTCGAGGTCGTACCACTCGACGCCGTCATCGCAGGTGTTGTGCTCGGCGGCGATGAACCAGCAGCTGTCGGGAATCGACAGGCCATGCGCGGCCAGCCCGGCCCGGACTTCCGGGCGATTGGCCATGGCCGCGAAAACCCGCGCATTCGGCCCGCCATGTTTGCCCGAGCAGGCGCCGCAGTCGTAGGCCGAGAGGTGCGGGTTGTTCTGGCTGCCCGAGCCGTGGCCGAAAAACAGGACGAGCGGTGCGAAATTGCCGGTCAGGCCGATCATGCGCAGGAAGTCCTCGACGCGCTCGATCTGCTCGGCGTCGGTCAGGCCAAGTTGCGGCTGCTCGGGTGTCGCCTCGACTTGCTGCTCGGCAGTCAGCTGGAGACGGGTCGGCAGCCGGCCGTCGTATTGTTCGCGCCAGCGCCGTGCCGTTTCGGCGAACCAGCCGGGGGCCAGCGTGACGGCGGTCAACGCGGCGAGCGCCGGCAGGCTGCCGAGGGCAGTCAGAATCGGCCCGGCGACAGCGCGACGGCGCGTCGACTGATAAAACCTTTCGCGCCATTGCAGGCGCTTTTCCCGGCGGGCGGCGCGCTGGCCCTGTTCGATTTCGGCGCCGACACCGCCCTGTTCGCGGACGAGCTGGGTTGGCCGGACAACGACCGGGCAAAGGGCTGTCCGACCGGCATCGTCGAGCCCCTGCCAATAGATCGGCACGCCGAAGAAGCCAACGGCGCCGTAGGTGACGATGTCCGGCGCGACTTCTTCAAGATGCCGGCGCGTGCCCTCTTCGCGGTCGTCCATGCACATGACTACCTGGGCCGACGGCGTGGCCGGCGCGGCCTGGCGCGGATGATTGGCGGTCAGTGCCGAGAACAGTTGTTCGCGATAATGCCGTTCGTAGGCGAGCAGCCAGATCTGGCTACGCTGTTCGGCTACCAGACTGCCGGCGCAGAATTGCAGGGCGGCGATTTCTTCACTGCTCAGCGTCTGCACGTCAGCCAGCGTCAGGCCGAGCGGCTGGCTCAGGGCGGCCAGTTGCCAGGCGGCGTTATCGGCCTGGGCGCTATGCATGGCCGGAGCGATGGCTTCGGCCAGATGGCGCCAGTCTTCGACATCGACATGGCCGTTGCGGGCAAGATCAACCAGACAGGCGGCGCGACCTTGCAGCTCTTCGGGTAGCCAGGCTTGGTGCCGGGCGTCGCGGACGAGAAACTCTTCCGGTCGGGCGGCGTAGTGTTCGGGCAATTCGGCTAGTTGCAGTGGGCCGCCGGTCAGCCGGCGGAGGAGGTCGTCGGTGAGCAGACGTTCGAGCAGGACGCGCACGGCGAGGTAATCGAGCATGGCCACCGGCGTACCGTCGCCACGGCCGGGATTGCGGCTGCGCCAGAGGAACATGCCGGACCAGCCGGGCAACTCGAGGCTCAGGCGTTGCAGATAGCCGGGCCAAAGGTTTTCGTCGGCGATCAGGCGCGGCAGTTCTTCGAGCAGGACGTCGATCGGGCTGTCGGGCAGATGCAGGATTTCATCGCGGACGTTGGGCAATTCGTCCATTTCCCAGGCCAGATCGAGGCCGGCGCTGGCTCGCCAGGCGGCGAAGAAGCCCTGCCCTTGCGCCGGGTTGCGCCAGGCCGCGACGCCGAGATCGAGATGTGCCGCGAGATGCCGCTGCAGGATGCTGCGCGCACGCTCGAGCACGTCCTCGCCGCTCAGATGTTCGAGCAGGCTGCGCCAGGTCCAGGATTTGCCGATGCGGCCGCAGAGTTCGGCCCAACGGGCCTGGGCGAGTGGCTGCCAAGGCCGCGCATGAGCCTCGGCCGGCACTTCCACGGTCAACCGGAAAAAATGGCCAAAAATGAAATCGTGGGTCAGCGCCGTTTCGCGCTGCAGCCAGCCCAGCCGGCTGGCATCGGGCGCCTCGCTGCCGGCGATCAGGCTGGCGAGCAGGACGTCGCGCCGGCTCAGGGCGCGGATCAAGGGTTCGTCAAGATCGGCGACGCCAAAATCGTCGAGGGCGGCATTCAGGTCGTCGGCGCTGATCCGTCCGCTGGCCAGACACTCGCGGAATTTGCCTTCCGGCCACCAGGTCGTCGCCCCGGTCAGCGCACTGGCCGCCGTTAGCGCTTCGGCGAAGGGCAAATGCTGGAAACCATGCAGGGTATTGTGATGAACAAAATCTCGGATCGGCGCCTGGGCCGGCAGCACATGGGTCAGATGCTCGACCCAGTGGGCCAGGCGCTGGCGGATGGGCAGGTCGTGTTCGGCGTTCATCTCATGTCCCGAACAGTCGGGCGACCTGGCCGACACTGCCGGCGATCAGGTCAAGCAAAGGCGCCGGCCAGACGCCAAGGCCAAGGATGCACACCGCCAGAATCCCGGCCGCCACCGCTTCCGTCCGCGTCATGTCGGGCAGGTCCATGGGCTTGCCTTTCAGGCACAGGCGACCGACGACGCGCAGGCTGTATGCCGCGCCAATCAGCATGGCGAGGCACAGGATGAGCACCCAGCCGCCCCAGCGCTGATAGCCGCCGACCAGCGCATGCAGCTCGGCGATGAAGCCGGCGCTGCCCGGCAGGCCGATCGCGGCGAGTAGCCCGAAGGCCGTGAAGAAAGCGAAGCGCGGTGCCTTGCCGAGCAGCGAGCCATAATCGGCCAGGTCGCGGCTGTGCGTGCGTTGGTAAAGCAGGCCGACGACGAGAAAGAGCAGGCCGGCGGTCAGCCCGTGCGCCACCATCTGCATGACGGCACCGGTCAGGCCGGTGACGTTTAGCGTGGCGATGCCGAGCAGGACGATGCCCATGTGCGAAATCGACGAATAAGCGACCATGGCTTTCAAGTCCTGCTGGCGCCAGGCCAGGATGCCGCCATACAGCAAACTGATGAAGGCGATGATGGCCAGCCAGTCCTGCGTCGCCAGTAGCGCGGCAGGCAGTGTTTCGGCCGCGCGGATCAGCCCGTAAGCGCCCATCTTGAGCAGCACGCCGGAGAGCAAAATGGACACCGGACTGGGCGCCTCGACGTGAGCCAGCGGCAGCCAGCCATGCAGCGGAAAGACCGGCATCTTGACGCCGAAACCGATGAAAAAGCCGGCAAAAATCAGCAATTGCGTATTGAGCGGTAGGCCGCGCCCGCCTTCGGCCATGTCGGCCATGGCGAAACTGTGACCGGGCGCCGCGTCATACAAGAAGAGCAGCGCGACGAGCATGAACACCGAGCCGCCCAGCGTGTACAGAAAGAAATTGAGCGCCGCGCGCTGCCGGTTCGGCCCGCCCAGTCGGTCGATCAGGAAGAACAGCGGGAGCAGCGTCGCTTCCCAGAAGACATAAAACAGCGACCAGTCGCGCGCCATGAAGACGCCGAACATGGCCGACTCAAGCAGCAGAACCAGCACGAAATAAAGTCGCGCCCCCGCGTCCATACGCCGCGACATGAGCACGGCGATCAGCGAGAGCAGCGCCGTCAGGAGCACCATGGACAGGGAAATGCCATCGACGCCAAGCGCGAAATAGGAACCAAGCCGGCGATTCCACGCCCGGCTCTCGAACATCTGCAACGCCGGCCCGGCCGCATCAAACTGCCCTGCCAGCCACAGCGCGTAACCCAGCGCCCCAAGCGCAAAAGCCATCGCCACCTGCCACAGCGGCAAGGCGCGACGCACTGGCAGCACGGCAAGCAGGATCGCCCCCACCACCGGCAAAAAAACCAGCACCTTCAGCAAGTCCCGGCCCCTCCGCCAGTCTGCTCGGCTATCATTATTTTCATGCCGTAATTATGCCAGCGAGCCGTGCTTTCCGGACAAGCCATGCCGCATCCCGCTCGGCCTGCTCAGACCAGAATACCCGTTTGACACGATATGCCCGCTTGGTTAAATTGCATGTTTCCCCCAACCGACAAACCACTTATTACAAGGAGTTCCCCATGGCCGTTCTCGTTGGCAAGCAAGCCCCGGATTTCACCGCCACTGCCGTGTATGGCAACAATGAAATCAAGGAGCTGAAGCTGTCCTCCTTCAAGGGCAAGCCCGTTGTCCTGTTCTTCTACCCGCTCGACTTCACCTTCGTCTGCCCGTCCGAACTGATCGCCTTCGATCACCGTCTGGAAGAATTCAAGCAGCGCGGTGTTGAAGTCATCGGCGTTTCCATCGACTCCCAGTTCACCCACCTGGCCTGGAAGAACACCGCGATCAAGGACGGTGGCATCGGCCAGGTCGGCTACCCGCTGGTTGCCGACGTCAAGCATGACATCTGCCGCGCCTACGACGTCGAACTCGAAGCTGCCGGCGTTGCGCTGCGCGGCTCCTTCCTGATCGACAAGACCGGCGTGGTCATGCATCAGGTCGTCAACATGCTGCCGCTCGGCCGCAACATCGACGAAATGCTGCGCATGGTCGATGCCCTCCAGTTCTTCGAAGAGCACGGCGAGGTTTGCCCGGCTGGCTGGAACAAGGGCAAGCCCGGAATGACTGCCTCGACCGAGGGTGTCGCCGCCTATCTGGCCAAGAACGCCAAGAAACTGTAATCACCGCTTTTGCCCACGGGCTGGGCATCTCCGGCAAAAACCCGAGCGCTGACGCGCCTCGGGTTTTTTTTATTGTAGTTTCGCGCGATTACAGGATAAAATTTGGCGAATTTGTAATTTCAGTAAAGACAAAATCATGGCCGATTCCGAATATCTCAGCACCCGGCAAGCAGCCCTCCGTCTGGGCGTTTCCTTGGGCACCGTTCAGAACATGGTTGAAAGCGGCGCGCTCGAAGCGTGGAAAACGGCCGGCGGCCATCGCCGGATTCCGGTTGCATCTGTTGATGCCCTGCTCGCCCGTCGGCGCAATCTGACGCCAAGCGCCCAGGAATATGGTGGACAGATTGAAATCCTCGTCGCCGAGGACGATCTGACCCTGCAGATGCTCTACCAGATGACCGTCGATAGCTGGAACCTGCCAATCAAGCTGCGCATCGTTGCCAACGGCTTCGACGGCCTGCTGCAAGTCGGCCAGCGCGTTCCTGACATTCTCATTGCCGACCTCATGATGCCCGGCATGGATGGTTTCGAGATGATCCGCCGCCTGCGGGCCAATACCGATCTGGCGCGCATGGACATCATCGTCGTCAGCGCCATCGACCGCGACGAAATTCTCGAACGCGGCCTGCCATCTGACATCACCGTTTTCGGCAAACCGATTCCCTTTCATGAGATCAAGGGATTCATCCTCGGCCGCCTAGCAGCGCGCCAGCGCAGCAGCTAAAAAAATATTGCCGCCACCCGGTTGCAGAGATCGGGCGGACGGCAAAAACTGCACCGCAATCCCGTTCACTAAAAAAGGTTCAGGAGACACACCATGGGATTTTTTGGCAACAGCGGCGCTCTCGAAAAGATTGACCGCGACATCGCGGCGATCGCTGACGGCAGCGCTGATCTTTCGTACTCGGTAGGCAAAGTCGGAAATGATCCTGCCGGACGCATTTCCGCCAACATCAACCGCTTTTTCAGTCGCGTCCGCGGCCTGATTTCGCACGCTCGCGAACGCAGCGTCAGCATTGCCGCCGATGCCGCCCGGATGAACAGCCAGGTGCAGCAGACCGACGATGCAGTACGCCGCCAGGAGGCTCTGGCGGCCAACGTTTTCGAGTCGAGCAACCTGGTCAACCAGGCGGTCAGCGAGGTGGCGAGGAATTCGGACGCGATCCAGGCATCGACCCAGAACAACCTCGATCTCGCCCAGCGCTCGCTCGAGCAGATGGAAACCGTGGCATCGACCATGCGGTCTACCAACGCCCACATCGAGCATTTCTCATCGACGGTTGCCGAGTTGCACACCAACTCGATGAAGATCGATCAGATCGTGTCGCTGATCAACGACATTTCCGACCAGACCAATCTGCTGGCGCTCAATGCCGCCATCGAGGCAGCCCGGGCTGGCGAGGCTGGCCGCGGGTTTGCCGTGGTCGCCGACGAAGTGCGAAAACTGGCGGAAAAGGTCAAGACCGCGACCCAGGTCATCGGCCAGAACACCCAGTCGATGATCAACCTCGTCTCCGATACCTCGGCCAAGACACAGACCATCGTCAGCGAAGTGACGCGGGCCAACGGCTACATCGAAACATCGGCAGCCGACCTGACAACCATGGTTGCCGACTTCAAGCAGACCACCGAGCAGTTGTCGTCGATCTCGAGCGCGATTTACAACCTGCGCGAAAGCAATCAGACGATACATCACGAAGTCGAAGGCATTCGCGACCACTCGCGCGACATTTCCGGCCGCATGAAACAGTGCCTGGACAGTGCCAAGACCCTGCGTGAATCGACCGAAGACCTGCAATGCACGCTGGCTGATTTCCGTACCGGTAACAGCATGTTCGACACGCTCCACGACAAGTGTGCCGGCTTCCGCGACAACGTCGTTGCCGTGCTGCAGCGAATGGCTGACCGCGGGGTCAATGTCTTCGATCAGGCCTACAAGGAAATCCCCGGCTCCAACCCGAAGCGTTACACGACGGCCTACGACAACCAGTGCGATGCCGAACTGACCCGCATGTACGACGACCTGCTACGTGACGTGCCCGGCCTGACCTATTCGCTGTCGGTCGACACCAACGGCTACGCCCCAGCCCACAACGGTGTCTTTTCCAATCAGCCAAGCGGCGACCCTGCCGTGGATCTGGTCAAATGCCGGCACAAGCGGATCTTCAACGACCCGGTCGGCCTCAAGTTGGCCAAGAACCAGAAGTCCTCGCTGTTCCAGACTTACGTCCGCGACACCGGCGAAATTCTGGCTGACCTCTCGATGCCCATCCTGATCGGTGGCCGCCACTGGGGCGCCGTGCGCATCGGTTTCAAGACCGATCTGGTCAAATAAAAATCCGACGCCAAGGTCTGGCAAAAACAAGGGCAACCGCCGACGGTTGCCCGACGGGTACATAAAAAAGCCTCTTGCATGCAAGAGGCTTTCTGCCAACTACGCCATCCATGCGGATGGCGTTATCAGACTGATCTTTCAGACACCAATCCGGCGACGGCGAACCATGGCGCCAACCACACCCAAACCGGCGAGCAGCATGGCGAAGGATTGGGGTTCCGGAACAGCTGCAACGCTGACATCAAGAATGACGTTGCTTTTCCCGATAGTCGCATAGCCGTCGTTCGCGGAAACAGCCCAAGCACCGAGGATATTGTAGATACTCACCGTAGCCTGGGTGGTACCAAGTTGGGCACCAGCCGAAGCCGTCCAAGGTGACGATACCAAGTCATCAAATGTGGTGCTATCAGTCAGCGGTGCCGACACCACGAGTTGCTTGGTCACGCTGGCGCCGGTGTTTACCAAATCCTGCACTGTCAAATTTCCGCCTGCAGACACTTTGGAGCCATCACCAAACTTGAGGTAAGAACCTTGTTCGCTCAGGTTGAAACCAGTCAGGGTGTAACCAGCATCTGCAGTGATGGTCAGCGCAACGATGGAACTGGTGTTTTTAATTCCCGAATAGCTTTCTACGCTGAAACCATCGCCGCTCGGAGCGAACGAAATTCCCGAAGCGGTAGGCATCAAAAGACCGAATTTTCCAAGGGCCGCATCATCATAGGTGATGGTGTAGTTGCCGGCGTCCAGCGTCTGCGTTGCAGCCAGCGCGCTGGTTGAGATCAAGGCCGTGGCGATTAGCGCGGCCAGCGGTTTAAGTTGATTGAACATTAGCACTCCTGCAAAGGACTAGCGAAGGGAAAGGTATTTGCAAAGACAATGCAAACGGAATGTCATGTTAGCAGCAGAAATTCCAATGTCAATTATATTTTTGCATAGCAACATGTCGCAATTTAGCGACAACCATTTAATTTAATTGGGTATTTTTTATAGCTGCCAAATCCATGCTGCGCCGCAATATTTTGTAAAAATGACAATGTCAGCGACAAATATTACGGCGCATCTAGTCCGTAGACGAACCGGGCACACGGAATTGGGCGACTCAGGCGAACAGTGTCTGCAGCGCTTTCAGGTAGTCGAAAGCAGCAGGCGCCCCCTCGGCTGGCGCCCAGGGGGCGCGTTCGGTTTCGGCGACAGGCACGTAGGGGCCAGCCTTGGCCTCGAAGAAGACGGTGCCTGGTTCCAGCGCGAGAACTGTATGGAAAACGCTATGCGGAATGTCGATACCGATCGCCTCGCCGCCGGCCTGCAGCACAATGCTACGGTCAACGGCATTTTCGGCCCGAAAAATGACAATTCCCAGTCGCCCACGGACGACAAGCAGCGTCTCATCCTTGTTCGAATCGAGGTGTCGGTGTGGAGCGACATACGATCCGGGCTCGATGGCAATCAGCAAACGGTGGGCCGGATAGGCATCCCCCGGATGAAAATTGCGATTTTTACGCCGGCGAGGTGCCTGCTCGGCCTCGGCTGTCAGGCTATCGAGCAGCGCCCGGTCGATCAGCCTCGTCACGAATAGACTATTTCCACGTTTTCGGGCTGTAGCCAGCCTGACAAGGCTTCGAGCAAGGCATCATCGAGCCGGACCCGCAGATCCTTGCCGAGTTGCAGTTCGCACTCGGCATCGGCATTCCGGTAGCGCACGCGCACGTCTGCCGAGCCCGGCGCGAACGGCGTCAGCAAGGACTTCAGTTTGCGGGCATCGGAATTGCCGTTCATTTTGAGCAGCAGATGCCGGGCGAAACGGGCGCGGGCTTCGCCCAGCGTCATGAGCTTGTCGGCAGTAACGCTATTGCCGCCGGAAAAGTCGTCGTAACGCACCTTGCCTTCAATAATCAGCACTTCGTCGGTGACGATCTTGGCGCGTTCGGCTTCGAACAGCTCGTTGAAGACGGTGACCTCGATCATGCCGGTGCCGTCGTCGAGTTGCACGAACAGCATTTTGCCGCGGCGGGTCATCTGGGTGCGGACGCCGACCACGACGCCAGCCAGCGTCGTCAGCTCCTTGGAAGGCTCCAGCCGATTGAGCGGCCGGCGCACGAAGCGCGACAGTTCTTTCTTGCAGGTGTTGTACGGGTGGCCGGAGAAGAAGAAGCCGAGCGCCGTCTTCTCTTCCATCAACTGCGTCTTTTCGTCCCACGGACGAACGTTGACGTATTCCGGGGCATGCTCGTCAGCCACGTCGCCGACGTCGAACAGGCTGGTCTGCATGGCGTTGCGTTCCATCTGCTCGGCAAAGTCCATGGCAATGCCAACAGTAGCCAGCAGCTTGGCGCGATCAGCGCCTTTGCCCGGCGCAACCAGCGGTGCGATGGCGTCAAAGGCGCCGGCCTTGATCAGCGCCTCGGTGGTCCGCCGATTGACCATGCGTTTGTCGCAACGCTGGCAGAAATCGAACAGATCCTTGAATGGGCCGCCGGTCTCGCGGGCCTTGAGGATCACGTTCACCGCCTGCTCGCCGGTACCCTTGACCGCGCCCAGACCGTAACGGATGGTGCCGCGGTCAACCGGCTCGAAACGGTAATTCGAGACATTGACGTCGGGGCCGAGCACCTTGATCTTGTTGGCGATGGTGTCTTCGTAAAAGATCTTCACCGAGTCGGTGTTGTCGAGATCGGACGACATCGTCGCCGCCATGAAGGCCGCGCAGTGGTGCGCCTTGAGCCAGGCGGTGTGATAGGTGACGACCGCGTAGGCGGCGGTGTGCGACTTGTTGAAGCCGTATTCCGCGAACTTGGTCATCAGGTCGAAGAGCTGCTCGGCCAGCGCCGGATCGTAGCCCTTTTCCTTGGCACCCGCCGCGATGGTCTCGCGGTGCTTGGCCATTTCCTCGGCCTTCTTCTTGCCCATCGCCCGGCGCAGCATGTCGGCGCCACCGAGCGTATAGCCGCCGATGATCTGCGAAATCTGCATAACCTGTTCCTGATACACGATGACGCCATAGGTCGGCGACAGGCAGGCGGTCAGGTCGGGGTGGAAATAGTCGATCTTCTGCTGACCCTTCTTGCGCAGGATGAAGTCATCGACCATCCCGGAACCGAGCGGGCCGGGGCGATAGAGCGCAAGCACAGCGATGATGTCTTCGAAACGGTCGGGCGCCAGCTTCTTGAGCAGCTTCTTCATGCCCTCCGATTCAACCTGGAAGATCGCCGTCGTATTGGCGTCCTTGAGAATCTGGTAGGCGGCCGGGTCGGTGAACCCGAGGCTCATCAAATCGAGCTTCTCGCCCGTCATCCGGCGGATGTACTCGACGGCCAGCTCGATAATCGTCAAGTTGCGCAGCCCCAGGAAGTCGAACTTGACGAGGCCGACCTTCTCGACGTCATCCTTGTCGAATTGCGACACCGTCGACGCGTCGCTGCCGGTGGCCTGATAGATCGGGCAGAAATCGGTGATCTTGCCCGGCGCGATGAGCACGCCGCCGGCATGCATGCCGACGTTGCGCGTCAAATCCTCAAGCCGGCTGGCCAGGTCGAACAGTTCGCGGACGGTTTCGCCATCGCCGTCGCCCTGCATCATTTCCTTGAGCTGCGGCTCCTGCTCGAGCGCCTCGGCCAGCGACACCGGCTTGTTCTGAACGATCGGAATGAGCTTGGAAATCCGGTCGCACATCGAATAGGGCAGACCAAAAACGCGGCCGACGTCGCGGATCACCGCCTTCGACGACATCGTGCCGAAGGTGGCAATCTGACTGACCGCGTCCTCACCGTAGTGCTGACGCACGTACTCGATGACGCGCCAACGGTTGTCCTGGCAGAAGTCGATATCGAAGTCGGGCATCGACACCCGTTCCGGATTCAGGAAACGCTCGAACAGCAGGGCGTAGGCCAGCGGGTCGAGGTCGGTAATGCGCAGGCTGTAGGCGACCAGCGAACCGGCGCCGGAACCCCGGCCCGGGCCGACCGGCACGCCGTTGTTCTTGGCCCAGTTGATGAAGTCGGCCACGATCAGGAAGTAGCCGGGGAAGCCCATCTGGAGAATGGTCTTGCACTCGAAGACGAGACGCTCGTCGTATTCCGGCCGGCGCTGGGCGCGCACTTCCGGGTCCGGGTACAACTCGGCAAGGCGAACTTCCAGCCCCTTCTTCGCCTCCTCGACCAGATATTCGCCATCGGTCATGCCCGGCGGAATCGGGAAATCGGGCAGGAAGTTCTTGCCCAGCGTCATCGTGATATTGCAGCGCCGGGCGATTTCCAGCGTATTTTCCAGCGCCTCTGGCAGATCGGCGAACAGCTCGACCATGTCGGCCTGGGTCTTGAAATACTGTTCCTCGGTATACAGCTTCGGCCGCCGCGTATCGCCCAGCACGTAGCCTTCGGCGATGCAGACCCGCGCTTCGTGGGCGCGGAAGTCGTCGCGGTTGAGGAACTGGATGGGATGCGTCGCGACCAGCGGAATGCCCGTTTCGCCGGCCAGATCGGCCGTCTGCTGGACGATGGCCTCCTGCTGCGCCTGGCCGTAACGCTGCACTTCGAGATAGAAGGCGCCGGGGAAGATCGCCTCCCAAGCCTTGGCCCGCTCGCCGGCCAGATCGAAATTGCCGTTCAACAGCGCTTCGCCGACATCGCCGAGATGCGCTCCGGACAAAGCGATCAGGCCGTCGCAGCCAACCTCGCCAAACCAGTCGCGATTGAGTTCAGCCCGGTCACGCCGGCCTTCGACCAGATAAGCCTTGCTCAGCAACTGGCACAACTGCTTGTAACCGGCGTTGTTGCGCGCCAGCAGCAGCAGGCGATAAGCATCGTCCGGCGACTCCGGATTGGCAATCCACACATCCGCCCCGGCAATCGGCTTGACCCCCTTGCCGCGCGCCCCGGAATAGAACTTGACCAGCCCGAACAGATTGCCGAGATCGGTCAAAGCCATGGCCGGCATGCCATCCCCCGCCGCGCGCTTGACAGCATCGCCGATGCGCACGATGCCATCGGTGACGGAGTATTCGGAATGGAGGCGGAGGTGGACGTAACGCGGCGAATTCATGGGCGACATTTTACCGCGGCCGGCCGGAGCGTTCCCGATTACATGATCAGGCTAGCCCTCGCTGACCACCCGCCGCAACCCGGCCACGTCGCGAATCAACGAAACCCCGCGCCGCGTCTCGACGAAATCCAGCGTGACGAATTCGCCCAACAGTCGGGCCACCACCTCGCGCGTCGTCCCCAGATGGAAGGCCATCTGCTGCTGCGTCATGCGCAGCACCCCGTCCGACGAAGCGTGCGTCAGCAGCAGGTTGGCCAGCCGCTGGTTGAGCTTGAACGAATGCACCTCCTCAAGCTCCGCCATGAGCCGGAAGACCAGCGTCGACAGCGTGCGCACCGTCAGATCGCGAATCACCGGCTCCTCGGCAAAAAGCGCCCGGAACAGCGGACCGGGCAGGAAAGCCAGCGTCGTTTCCGCCACAGCCTGCACCCAGGCCGGATAGAGCAGATCGTTGAACAGGCTGTTCAGGGCAAAGACGCAAGTCTCGCCGGCATCGATCAAATACATCGTCGCCTCAGTGCCGTTCGGCGCCAGCGAATAAACCCGCAAGCGCCCTTCCAGCACGAAGTAGGCCCCGGAAATCTGCTGCCCCTTGAACAACAAGGGCGCCTCGGAAACCGCATGCCGACTCACCACACCCTCGCGCAACCGGCTCTTGCCAGCCGCCGTCAGGCTGGAAAACGGACTGAAATCCTCAAGCTTGATCATCGCCTGCCCTTGCATGACCGACCCCCTCCCTGCTCACGGCCGGGCAACGAAAATCAGATACACCACCGACCGGCAGTGCCGACGAGTTTAATGCCATAGGAATTAACCAAACAAGAACCCGGCGATATGGCGAGACGTATTGCTACGGTCAACCGGAAAAAATGGCCAAAATTGGAATCCTTTTGCTGGACTTCCACGGCGCCCAAAACACTGCGCCAGAGACATGTCATTTGCAATTTCAGCCAAAAATTCATACTGTCCGGTATGTCATCCGGAACCAGTCGAATATATGCAAGCTCCCGCTCAAAATAAATGCTGCACATTCACCTTTAGTTGTCATATCCACCAGCTTATTGGACACGTTTCCGAATTGGGCAAAAGTTTTGTCGTCTGGTATTAGTAGACGTCACATGTCTTCCCCTTCCCCTGAGCTCCTGGCACTCCTCGAACACCGGGTTACCGCCGTTGCAATTGGGCATCTTGCGCTTAGACACTCCATGACTTGGGATGAGCCCCCATCCCTTCAAGTGTGCTTCGATGGAAAGCAGGTTATCGAAGGCAAAGCCACCGGCTTCACAAACGGAGCAATAGAAGCCGCTATCGTTCATTGTCGAGCGCTGCTGGAATTCCTTGGCCTTGCTGGTAAGAATCAAACGCAATTATTAGAGCGCAAAGCCAAAGCCAAAGCCAAAGATGATGACATCGGTGTTGAACACTTTCCTGGGTTATCCATGCTCTCAATTGAAAAAGCGGTGAGTTCGTATCCTGGCCCACACCTTGAGGCCGAATCCGCTCTAGCTTATGTCGCATACCTCGCAAACAAAGGTCTGGCACATACAACGTCCTCTTTCACCACGCACGACAGTGGAGCTGAACTGCTTGAAATTGCGTTCCGAGGCATCCCGGTACTGGTTGTGAACAATTTCTACGTGCCTCTCGGTATCCAACCTCCCTCCTATGAACTTCAAAGCCGCCTGCGTGCTGCCTAATTAGTAATTTGGCCTCATTCAAGCAGATTTCATTTTTAGCCACTTTTTCCGGTTGACCGTAGCAACGGCGCCCAATCCTCCGGAAATCAGCTTCTCCCCTTTCCAGCCCCGGCCACCAGCCGATCACTGCTCAACGCCTCCAGAAACGCCACGAGGTCGGCCACTTCCTTGTCGCCTATCGGTGAGCGGTCGGCCTTGCCGAGCTGGCGGTCATCGTTGAGCCAGGTGTTGAGTTTGCCGGAACGGCCGAGTTGGGCGCTGGCCATGATGCGGACGACGTTTTCGAGTTTGTCGACCGATCCGTTGTGCAGCCAGGGGCCGGTCAGCGCGACGTTGCGCAGCGAGGCTATGCGCCAGGTGCCGCGTTGGCCGTCGAGCAGCAGGTCGTACTGCTTTTCGTAGGGCGAGGCGTTGGCAGGGAAGATGCGGAAGGCCGATTCGCCGCCGATCAGGCCGGCGTCGCTGAAGCTGGGGCCGCGATGGCAGAGCACGCAGCCGACCGACTCAAAAAGGGCCATGCCGCGTAGTTGGGCCGGGTTGAGCGCCGTGGCGTCGCCGCGCACGAAGCGGTCGTAGGGGGCGTCGGGCGTGATCAGCGTGCGTTCGTAGGCGGCGATGGCCTGGGCGATGCGCTCGAAAGTGATCGGCTGGCGGTCGCCGAAGGCGCGGGCAAAGTCATTGCGGTAGCTGGCGTCCTGGCGCAGTCGGCGTTCGGCTTCGGCCGGCGTGGACAGGCCCATCTCGATGGGGTTGAGGATGGGCCCCGTGGCCTGTTCTTCGAGCGATGCGGCGCGACCGTCCCAGAATTGGCGCGACATGAAGGCGGCGTTCCACACCGTGGGAGTGTTGCGCGGGCCGCTCTGGCGGTCGATGCCGAGCGCCGTCGGCCGGGCATCGGCGCCGGCATGGCTGTACAGGTCGTGGCAGGCGGCGCAGGACAGCGTGCCGTCGCCGGAGAGTTTCTTTTCGTTGAAGAGCCGCTGGCCGAGGGTCACCTTGGCCGCGTTGCCGGGGTTGTCGGCCGGCTCGGGCGCCGCTTCCGGCAGCGCTTCCCAGACGTAGTGGGCTTGGCGGGCCGGCGCCGGGTTGATGAAGCCGGTGTCGAATTGTTCATCTCCCCTTGGCGCCACGGCCTGAATGGCCAGCAAGGGTGCGATTGTCTGTTCGGGCAGGCGTTCGATGGCCAGGGCGACGGCCATCTTGATGCCGAAGGCGACAAAGCCCATGCCGAACAGGCCGGTGAGCAGCCAGCGCCCGGCAACGTTGAGGCCGGCGAACGGCCCGAGTTCGCGGTGCACCATGAAGGCGAGGGTGGCGAAGCCGATGAGGACGGCGGGAAGGCCGATGGCTAGTAGTGCGTTGTCCATGATGGAACCTTTGGGATAACCAGCGGCAGGCGCTTGTGGCCCGCCGCCCGGCCGGCAATCAGGCGCGACGACGGAAGAAGGTGTCGCCCGGCGTGGCTGTAGTGATTTCGCTGATGTCGTCGTAGGGCAGGCCGACGCGCTGGTGGGCGCGGCGCACCGACTCGGCGTCCGGCGCCAGATTCAGGCAGAAGGCGCGGCCTTCGGCAAAGCCGACATGGGTGCGCAGGGGAATGACGCCCTCGGCCTGACAGGCGGTTTCGTACTGGGTGAAGAAGACTTCGAATTCCTCCGGGCTCAGTTGCGCAGGGAAGGTGCCGCGAGCGCGGTCGTGGGTGTCGAGAAAATAACGCATGCCTTGCATTTGGCTGTTCTCCTTGAATGATCACGGGATGCTGCGGGAGCTACCTTAATCACCGGCCAAACCGCGGTCTGTACCAAAAGCCACACAAGCGACAGCCCGATCTCCGGGGGTAGAATCAGCGTTTATTGATAGACCATCGGCCACACGGCCGGCCCCATAACACCAACGATGGAGACACCCATGACCACCACCGAACCCCTCGTCCTGCGCACCGACCGCGCCGACGGCCTGACCACACTGATCCTGAACCGTCCCGGTCAGTTCAACTCGCTGTCGAAGGACATGCTGAGCGCCCTGCAGGCTGAACTGGACGCCATCGCCGGCTCGAACGGCGTGCGTGTGGTTGTTATCGCCGGGGCTGGCAAGGCGTTTTGCGCCGGCCATGACCTCAAGGAAATGCGCGGCAATCACAGCAAGGAGTTCATGCAGGCGCTGTTCAAGCAGTGCGGCCAGCTCATGCTGAGCATCACGCAGATGCCGCAGCCGGTCATCGCCCGCGTGCATGGCATCGCCACGGCTGCGGGTTGCCAGCTGGTGTCGATGTGCGATCTGGCGGTGGCGGCCGATGTCGCCAAGTTTGCGGTTTCCGGCATCAACGTCGGGCTGTTCTGCTCGACGCCGGCCGTTGGCCTGGCCCGCAACCTGGGCCGCAAGGCGGCGCTCGAAATGCTGCTCACCGGCGAGTTCATCGACGCCATGGAAGCCCGCGCCAAGGGCCTGGTCAATCGCGTTGTCCCGCTTGATGCGCTGGATGCTGAAATCGAACGACTGGCCGGCAACATCCTCGGCAAGAGCGCCGTCGCCATCCGCATGGGCAAGGGCATGTTCTACAAGCAGCTGGAAATGGGCCTGACCGAGGCCTATGACTACGCCGGCGAGGTGATGGCCTGCAACATGATGAGCGAGGATGCCGGCGAGGGCATCGACGCTTTCATGCAGAAGCGCAAGCCGGAATACAAGGGTTGCTGAGCGGCTGGTGGTCATTCCCGCTAAAGCGGGAATGACTCTTGACCCAAGCGGATCTCAGCCGACCGGAACTCGCCGGAAAGCGGGTTAGAATTCCGGCCCATGCCGGTCGCCGCCCGCCCTCTCCTGTTGCTGCTGTTCATTGGCGCGCTGGCCGGGGCTTTCTGGCGGGCGCCAAGCCCTGCCGCGCCGGCTTTCGCGCCGCCCCCCGCCGCCACGCTATCGACGCTGCCTGCGCTCTTCGTCAATGAAATGCTGTGGCGTGAAACAGGTGCGGCAGCCGCCCCCAATCTGACCGAATTGCCCGACGGCCGCATTGCCGCGGCCTGGCTGGCTGGCCCTGAGGACGCGATGACCGTCCATTTCAGCGTGCGTGATCGTGGCGGCTGGCGTAGCCCGGTGCGGGTCGCCACAGCCGAAAGCACGGCCGGCGGCACCTTTGCCCAGATCGGCCGACTCGGCAATCCGGTCCTGCACGCCGAAGGGAGCTGGCTGCATCTGTGGTATGCCAGCAGCACGCTGGGCAGTTCGATCAACCATAGTTTTTCTACCGACGGCGGCAAGAGCTGGACCAAACCGGCCCGCCTGCAAACCTCGCCGTTCGCCAATTTCGGCGGCGCTGTCCGGACCGCCCCCGTGCCGCTGGCCGATGGCAGTCTGGGGCTGCCGATCAGCCACGATTTCATCGGCCAGCATGGGGAATGGCTTCGCCTGTCAGCAACCGGCCAGATTCTCGACAAGACTCGCCTGCCCGGCGCTGGTGCCACGCTGCAACCAGCCGTTGCCGCCCTCGACGAGCAGCGGGCGATAGCCGTGTTGCGTGATGCCGGCCCGGCGCCCGGTTCGGTTCGCGTGGCGACAACCGACAATGGCGGCCGGCACTGGCAGGCGGGCGACGCCCTCGGCGTAGCCAACCCGAATTCCTCCGTCGCCCTGCTGCGCCTGAAGAGCGGCCGGCTTCTGCTCGCCGGCAACCCGGCCAGCGGGCGGCAAGCCTTGATGCTCTGGCTGTCGGCCGATCAGGGCAAGACCTGGCAGGAAGTGCGCACCGTCGAAACCGCCCCCGACGGTGGCGCCGACTACGCCAACCCGTCCCTGCTGCTCGGCCGCGACGGACGCATCCACCTCGCCTACGACTGGCGCCGCCAAGGCATCAAGCATGTCGTCTTCAGCGAAGCCTGGCTCGACGGAGGGCAGCCATGAACCTGCTGGCCGCCTACGGTCTACTCGCCCACGCCCTCATTTTCGGGGCGCTGACCGCCCTCGTACCCTTCGGCGAGATGCGCGCCCGCGTCGCCCTGGCGGCGACCACGCTGGCTTTGGTGGTCGGCATTGCGCCCGGCATGCACGCTTTTTTCGGGACGCCGTCGCTGACCCTGGTGGCGCTGGCCGTCCTGCAACTGGCTGACAAAACGCCCTTGCCGATTGGCTACCGCCCAGCTCTTGGCCTGCTCGTATTCGCCATACCGTTCTATGCGGCATCGCTCGGCTTGGGATCGTTCGATCCGTATGCCCTCGGCTATCAGCCGACATTACTGCTGGCCGCGTTGCTGCCGCTCGGTCTGGCCTTGTGGTGGAAGCGGCTGGATATCTGGCTGGCGATTCTCGCCATCGACCTCGCCGGCTACGCCAGCGGCGTTTTCGCCAACCTGTGGGATGTTCTGCTCGACCCGATGCTCGTGCTGCTGGCGCTGATCGTCGTCGTCCGCCGGATCACCATCCGCCGGCTGGCGACAAAAATTGGCAAGGCCGGCTGAGTCAACGAAAACGGGGGCCGAAGCCCCCGTCTGTCTCGCTGAAAATCCCGCGGATCAGGCCGTCAGTTTCCTGCGGCGAGCCACGGCACCGAGCAGACCAAGACCAGCCAGCAACATGGCATAGGTTTCCGGCTCGGGAACCGGGGCGGCCAGCACTATCAGCCGCGAACGGGCCAGGCTGTCGAGCACGCTGCCATCCTGTTCCTGCTCGGCGACCAGATAGATGATGCCCTTTTCGTCGATGGTCACGCCTTCGATTGCGTTGTGCGGAACGATGCCCGACAGGTCGAGGCTGCTCTTGATGACGCCGGAACGGGTTACTTCAACCAGCATGTTCGAACCGAGGCTGAGAATCAGCAGGTTGTCGGCAGCCGTGGTACCGACCAGCGAATTGACGCCGGAGAGGGTCTGGATGTCAGACAGCGTCGCCAAGCCCAGGGAACCGGGGTTGAACAGTTGCGTCATGTTGGCCGCACCGCCGCCCGAGGCAAAACTGAGGGTGCCGCCCAAGACATCTTCCGGGTCAAGCTGTTTGACGGTGATGAAGCTGCCACCGTTGCGCGCATCGTAGCTGATGCCTTCCATGCCGTTATTGCCAACAGAGTCATTGCTGATCGACACGCTGCTGCTGGCCAAGGTGGCTGTACCGCCGGCCACGTAGGAAAAGCGATAGGCGTCGTACAGGCGCTCTTCGCCGACGACCAGCACGCCACCGCCCAGATAGGTCAGGCCTTCGGTGTCGTGCTTCGTGCTGCCGGTGCCGGCCCATTCGAAGTTCATGTAGCCCAGCGTCTGGCCGGTCTTGGAAATTTCGATGACGCCAGTGCCCTCGTCGCCGACGAAGAACAGCGAGCCACGATCCTGGGCGTAGGTAATGGCCGAGGCTTCCAGGCCGGAAATACCGCCGCTCGTGCCGTTAAACGCATCCAGCGAGTAGATACCGCTCACCGCGTAATTGGCCAGATTCAGTGAATCTGCGGCGTGCGCGGCAAAGCTGCTGGCGGCGGCCAGAGCGAGAATCAGATGTTTGAGTTTCATGGTCGATGCCTTCCTGAATCAGCGCTGACGCTTGCGCGCCAGGGCGCCGACAATGCCAAGCCCGGCGAGCAGCATGGCGTAGGTTTCGGGTTCCGGAACGGCGGCAATACTGCCCGGCGAGCCGATTTCGCTAACACTGTTGGCGGCCACGAAGGCGCCGTTGATACCGACGACGCTGAGCTGGGAAACGGCCGCGTTGTTGAGGCCGGCAGCGTTGTCGAAGCTCTGGTAGGGCGTGCTCGAATCCGATGCGCCGAAGGTGACCTTTGCCTGCAGGGCGCCGGAGGCGTTGAAAATATTGAGCGCATCGCTGCTGGTGCTCAGGCCGATACTCGAGCCACTGTAATAGCCAACGGCGAGGCTGGCAGGAACGCTGCCGCCAAACCAGTTGGTCTTGAAGAGTTCAGTTTTGGCGGCATTGCCTTCGAGAAAAATCACCGACTGGCCCGCAGCAATGCTGGTAATGCCGTTAAGGGTCGCAGCAGAGGAGAACAAACCCGAGCTGTCATCCACCTTCCAGCCGGTGATGTCGACCGCGCTGCTACCGGTATTGGTCAGTTCGAACCAGTCGGCGCCGACCGGTGAATTGCCGCTGCTCCACGGAGCGACTTCGGTAATGGTGACCGCCGCGGAAGCGGCAAACGAAGTGACAGCCAGCATGGCCGCGGCGATGTAACGCATTGAGTTCTTCACAATTGCTCCAGTCGATTCCGAATAGGGGAAATGGCACCCCTCGGCCGAATGCGAGTTGTGGCGACACCGGCACCGGGGAATGCTCTGGAGATTGGCGGATGCACATTGCAGGTTTGTGACACAGGCCGCAAACGGCATAGTCCGAATGGATCAAGGCCTCATTGCTGGCGCGCCGAAACCGTGAAGTTTTTCAGGTTTCGTCGCAAAAACCTGCCGGGAAGCGCGGCGCTTCAACGGCACGAGCGTGCTTAGCGGGTCAGCGCTTCGCTGATCAGGCGGCGAATGCTGCCGGCCTCGAAAGGCTTGTCGCAGATGGCGGAAACACCGGCCCGCTCGACGGCGGCCAGACGGCCCATGTTCTGCTCGCTGGTCACCATGAGCACCGGCACCTCGGCCTGCCAGCTTTGCGTGCGGATATATTCGGTCAGTTCGCGACCATCCATTTCAGGCATGTTGTAGTCGGTAATGACCAGATCGACCATGGCCTGTTCGAGCAGCGCCACGGCCTCCTTGCCATTGACCGCCTCGGTAACGCGCTCGATGCCGAGTTCAGTCAAGAGCCGGTGCAAATGGCGACGCGACGACAGGCTGTCGTCGACGAGCAGGACGCGCAGGTTTTCGATTTCGGCGACATCAAGGTCTTCCGGCGGATTGAGGTAGTCGGCGGCGGCATACAGCGCGCGCGACAACTGCTGTTCGTTGAAGGGCTTGGCGACGATGCTGCAGGCACCGGACTGGCGCACCGGCTCAAGCACCTGCGGCCGGGTTTCGCTGGAGACCAGGATGAAGGGTACGGTTTCGAAATCCGGATTGGCGCGCATGGCGGCGACCAGCTCGGTGCCGGCCAGATCGGGCAGGTAGAGGCTGCTGATCACGATGACGTTGGCGCTTTCTGCTTTGAGCAAAAGCAGCGCGGCTCCGGCCGTGTCGACGGTGGTGACTTTGCGGACGCCCTGGTGTTCCAGCATACGTGTGACCAGATGCGCCTGCATCTGCGACGGCTCGACGAGAATGATGGCGAGGTCAGCCAGCGAGGTAGTCAGTGCCATGCGATCACTCCGGAGCAAAGGGGAATGATCTCACTATAGCAGCGAGCGGGCAGCCGGGGGGCCACCCGCTCAAGCCTTTAGCCCTGCAGGCGGGTGGCGATTTCGGCGACGCGCTGGCCGTAGCGTTTGGCAGTATCGAGATCGCCGGTCGGGACTTCGTCGACGCTGGCGTCGGAGGGCGAGCGGACGAGCAGGCCGGCCGAGCCGCCGAGATGGTTCACATCGGCATGCGTTGCGGCCTTGCTATTGGCCGGCAGGATGCCGAGGCTGACCCAGATGCCACCATGCTGCGAGGCCAGCGTGTGCAGCTGAATCATCGTCGCGCCTTTATCGCCGACCGGGCTGGCGCTGTTGGTGAAGCCGCCGAAGACCTTGTCCTGCCAGGCCCGCGAATACCAGGGCTTGGACGAGGCATCGGCAAATTTCTTGAACTGCCAGCTCGGGCCGCCCATGTAGGTCGGCGTGCCAAAGATGATGGCGTCGGCGGCGGCCAGCTGTTCCCAGCCAGCTTCGGGCAGGTTGCCTTCGGCATCAATGGCCAGCAGCTCGGCGCCGGCGCCTTCGGCGACGACTTCGGCAACTCGCTTGGTGTGGCCGTAACCGGAGTGATAAACGAGGATGGTGTTGCTCATGCTGTTTTCCTTTTATTAATTATTGAAAGTCGGGTCATGCGACAGGCGGCAGGTCAAAGAGCAAAAATTCCGCTTCTTCACTCGCCAAAAACTTGAGATCGGTTTCATCGGCAATCTTGGCGCCGTCGCCGGCATTTACGTTTTTGCCGTTTATTTCCAGTTGACCGTAGATAACCTGAACGTAGCCCAGCCGGCCGCCCTGCAGGCGGTAGTCGATGCTTTCGCCGGGCGCCAGTACGCTGGCCCACAGCCGGGCATCCTGGCCGATGGTCGTGCTGCCGTCGGCACCGTCCGGCGAAGCCACGAGCCGCCAGCGGCCGCGCATTTCGTCGAGCGGCAGGGCCTGTTGTTCGTAGCTGGCCGGCGTACCGTGCTGCGCCGGTTGGATCCAGATCTGCAGCAGGTGCGTTTCTTCGTCGGCCGACGGGTTGGATTCGCTGTGCAGGATGCCCTTGCCGGCGCTCATGCGCTGCACTTCGCCGCGCCGGATCAAGCCGCCGTGGCCGAGACTGTCCTTGTGCTCCAGCGTACCGGAGAGAATGTAGGTGACAATTTCCATGTCGCGATGGCCGTGCCGGCCGAAACCGGTGCCCGGGGCGACGCGGTCCTCGTTGATGACGCGCAGGGCGCCCCAGCCCATTTCGTCCGGGTCGTGATAATCGGCAAAGGAAAAACTGTGTTTGGCGCGCAGCCAACCGTGATCGGCATAACCGCGTTCGGCAGAAGGGCGAAGCTGGATCATTGCAGTCTCCTTGTGAATGAATCGTAATGATTAGTCACCATAGTATTGATGGTGTTCAACAATAAACAGCGAATAATTGCGGCGTTACCGGTTAATATTTTTCACATGAAAATCTCGCTCGATCTGCTCCTCATCCTCGACGCCATCGAACGCCTGGGCAGCTTCACCGCGGCCGCCGCTTCGCTGCATCGTGTGCCGTCCGCGCTGTCACATGCCGTGGCCAAACTCGAATGCGATCTCGGCATCACGCTGTTCCGGCGCGAAGGACGCAAGGCCACGCTCAACGAGGCCGGGCGCACGCTGCTCGACGATGGCCGCCACCTGCTGCGCGCGGCGAGCGAACTGGAGCGCCGCGTCCAGCGCATCGCCGACGGCTGGGAAGCCGAACTGCGCATCGCGCTCGATGCGGTCATTCCGATTGAACGCATCTTTCCGCTGCTCAAACGCTTCTACGCCGCCGGGCACGGGACGCAGATCAGGCTCTCCAACGAAGTACTCGGCGGCACCTGGGACGCCCTGGCGACCGGCCGGGCCGACCTGGCCATCGGGGCGCCGGGCGACCCACCGTCACGCAGCGGCATCGCTACAAGCCTGTTGTGCACGCACACCGATTTCGTCTTCGCCATCGCCCCAGAGCACCTTCTGGCCGCCTGGCCGGGCATCATCCCGGCCAGCGAACTGCTGCACCACCGCGCCGTCGTCGTCGCCGACACTTCGCAGGAGCTCGATGCCCGCACCATCGGCCTGCTTGAAGGGCAGGATGTTTTGCGCGTTCCCGACATTCGCGCCAAGGTGGCGGCCCAGGTCGCCGGACTGGGCATTGGCCACCTGCCGCGCTGGCTGGCCGAGCCAGAAATCGCCAACGGACGACTGGTGAAAAAAGACCTCGCCACAGCCCGCCCGTCCATCCCGATGCACACCGCCTGGCGCACCCGCCAGGACGGCAAGGCGCTCCTCTGGTTCATTAATGAACTGGCCGACAGCACAATGACAAACGCATTAACCGAAGGTCTCCATTCCGGGCATTAACCCGGTCCACAGCTGCGTCATATAGTGCTATCGTAAAGAGCGTTCGACAAAAAACACAGCAATGAAAAAGTCCAGCCCAAGCCCGTTCGACAGCATGCAAAGGGGCCACTATCTCCCGCAGTTTCTGCTGCACGAAGGCGGTGCCTGGATTGCCCTTGGCATCATTCTGGCCGTCACGGCGGTGCTCTACGGCATCGTTCGGCAAAGCACCGAGGAACAGATTTACCAGCGATTCCTCTACCGGGCCGAACAGGAACGGAGCACCCTGCTCTTTCGCCTTCAGGCCCACGCCCAGGTCCTGCGGGGCGCTGCAGCCTTCGTCGAGGCGAGCGATGACGTCAGGCGCGACGAATGGCAACGCTATGTGCGCAACCTGCAGCTCGACAAAACGCTACCCGGCATCCAGGCCACCGGGTTTTCGCTGATGGTCGAGGCGCGCGACAGGGCTGCACATGAGCAGACAGTCCGCAACGAAGGTTTTTCGGGCTATGCCATCAAACCCGAAGGGGCACGCGAGCAGTACAGCAGTATCGTTTTTCTCGAACCATTTTCCGATGTCAACCAGCGCGCATTCGGCTACGACATGTTCTCCGAGCCCGTTCGCCGCCTTGCCATGACGCGGGCGCGGGACAGCGGCGAACCAGCCCTGTCGGGAAAAATTACCCTCCTTCAGGAAAACGACGGGCAGCCCCAGCCGGGCTTCCTGATTTACGTACCGGTGTTCCGCAGCGGCCAGCCCCACGACAGCATCGAAGAACGCCGGGCGGCACTGCGCGGCTTCAGCTATGCCGCTTTCCGCGCCCGCGATCTGCTCGGCAGCATCTTCAACCCGAATAACAAGGATGTCGAAATCGAGTTATACGACACGACAGTGGCGCCGGAAAATCTGCTTTTTGATTCGCACCCCGGCAACAAGGCAAGCACCTACGGGCGCCAGCGAGTAACCCTGCCCATCGAATATGCTGGCCACCAGTGGATCGCCCAGCTACGCAGCAGCCCGGAGTTCGACCGCATCACCCTGACAGCGCTGCCCTTCAGCATCGCCTTCAGCGGCATTCTGGGCGGCCTGGCGGCCTTTTTCTGGGTGCGCCGCAACAATGGCTACCGGCGGCACATCACGATCTACGCCGATCGCCTGCGCAAGAATGAGAAACGCCTGCGCACGCTGATCGACACCTTGCCTGACATTGTTTGCCTGAAGGATGGCGCCGGCCGCTGGACGGAAGCCAACAGCACCCTGCTCCGCATGCTTGGCCTGGGCAACACCGACTACCGCGGCTCGACCAGCCAGGAGTTGGCCACCTCGGGCAAATTCAACACGATGCCGCTGACGCTGCTCGATGCCTCGGATGAACGCACCTGGGGCAACGGCGGCCGTCTTGATGAAGAACTGATTTTTCTTGACCACGAGGGCAACGAACAGGTTTTCGAGATTGCCAAGGTGCCGCTTTTCGGGCCCGACGGCAACCGGCAGGCGCTGGTCATGGTCGGCCACGACATCACCAAGCGTGTTCAGGTTGAAAAGGAGTTGCGCTCAGCCGAGCACAAGTTCCGCGGTCTGGTCGAGCAGTCGCTGGCTGGCGTCTACATTATTCAGGGGCGCTATTTCCGCTACGTTAACCCATGGTTTTCCAGGGTCTTCGGCTACGACTCGCCGGGGGAAATCATCAACCACGTTGCGGTCATCGATCTGGTGGCCCCGCAAGACCGGCAGATGGTTGCCGACAACGTCCGCCGGCGGGAAAGCGGGGAAATCGAAGCTCTGCACTATGGGTTCACCGGCCTGCGCCGGGACGGCGGCACGGTGGACGTCGAAGTCTTCGGCACGGCGGTCGATTACGAAGGGCAACCGGCCGTGATCGGGATCATCATCGATATTTCCAAGCGCAAGCAGGCCGAGGCTGAACTGAACCGCCACCGATTGCACCTCGAAGAGCTGGTCGCCACACGCACGGCCGATCTGCAACTGGCCAAGGAGTCGGCCGAAGCGGCCAGTCGCGCCAAGAGCACTTTCCTCGCCAACATGAGTCACGAATTGCGCACGCCGATGAATGCCATCATCGGCCTGACGCATATCCTGAACCGGCGCAGCAGCGACCCTGATCAGCGCGACAAGCTGGGGAAGATAGACAAGGCGGCCAGCCATCTGCTGAGCCTGCTCAACGACATTCTCGACCTGTCGAAAATCGACGCCGAGCGGCTCAAGCTGGAACAAACGACGCTGCGCCTGGGCAGCGTCATTGCCAATATCGAAAGCCTGGTCAGCGACAAACTGGCCGCCAAGGGCCTGCCGCTTCTACTCGACATCGAGCCGCGGTTGGCCGATGCCAAATTGCTGGGCGACCCGCTGCGCCTGCAGCAGATTTTGCTCAACGTAGTCGACAACGCCGTCAAGTTCACCGAGCACGGCAGCATTTCCATCGCCGCCACAACGGCCGACGAGACGGCGAGCTCGCTGACCGCCCAGCTGACCATTCGGGACACTGGCATCGGCATTTCACCCGAGGCGCAGGGCAGGATCTTCTCGCCGTTCGAACAGGCCGACGGTTCGACCACCCGGCGCCATGGCGGCACGGGACTGGGACTGGCCATCGTGCACCAGCTCGTCCGGCTCATGAATGGCCGCATTGAACTGCACAGCACACCGGATGTTGGCAGCACCTTCACACTGACCATCTGCTTCACCAAGGCGGAGACGGATACGGCGGATCTCTCCGCGACGCCGACCGAAACGGCAACCGACGCCTGGCTCGGCGACTTCAGCGGCAAGCTGGTGCTGCTGGCGGAAGACGACCCGATCAATCAGGAAGTGGCGCTCGAATTGCTGCAATGCCTGCCCGGGCTGACCATCGACGTCGCCGATGACGGGGCCATTGCGCTCGAAAAGGCCGGCAAAAACCGCTACGACCTGATCCTGATGGACATGCAGATGCCGAACCTGGACGGCCTGGAAGCGACGATTGCCATTCGCCTGCTACCCGGCTATGAGGCCACGCCGATTCTGGCCATGACCGCCAATGCTTTCGCCGAAGACAGGGCGATGTGCCTGGCGGCGGGCATGTCGGACTTCATCGCCAAGCCGGTCAAGCCGGAACTGCTCTACGCCAAACTGGAGCAATGGCTGGGCATGACGGCCAATTCGGCCTGATTTCGTTTTCGGCTGTTTTTCCCGGTTGACCGTGGAATTGCGCCGAGTCGGTCAGTTGGCGTCGACCCAATTGATGATCGCCTGCCATTGCTCGATATCGCGCTCGGCACGCGACGGCGGCAGGTCGAAAATGGTCATGCCGGCGGCGGTAGCCTGGACATAGGTCTGCGTGTCGCGCAGATAGGCCAGCACCGGCAGCTCGAAGGTGGCGAAGAAGCGTTCCAGTTCGCCGGCGGCGCGCGTTCGCGCATCGACCCGCATGCCGATCACGGCGACGTCGGCCTTGCCCTTGCGGATGGCCTTTTCGGAGAGCAGTTCGGTCAGGAAATGGCGCGTCGCCAGCATGTCGAACATCGACGGCTGGACCGGGACGATGACCCGTGTCGACAATTTGAGGACGCGCTCGAGCATCTTGCCGTGCAGGCCGGCCGGGGTGTCGAGGACGACGTGCGTGGTGCCCTTGGGGGGCCGCGAAATCTTGTCCTCGCCGACCTGCCAGGTGTCGATGGTCGGCAAGGCGAAAGGACGGATGTTCAACCACTCGCGCGACGACTGCTGACGATCGATGTCGCCGAGCATCACCTCGGCCCCCCGGCTGGCGAAATAGCCGGCCAGGTTGGTGGCCAGCGTACTTTTGCCGGAACCGCCCTTGGGATTGGCGACGAGAAATGCCTTCATGCCGAAACTTCCTTTTTATCCAGGATGTGGCGAACCAGATTGACGTGTTCGCGCAGGGTATAGGCCAGATCGGTGAAGCCGAGCGGAATATGCAGTGCACTGGCTTCATCGTCGAGGGCATCAAGCCGGCCGCGGTAGTCGGCGAGCTTGGCCGGATCGAAATGCAGTTTGAGATCGTCCTCGAGGAATTTCAGCTCGCCGTAGATCCGGAAAACCTTGGAGCGCACCCGCCAGTTGTAGATCGCCGGCGCCACCTTGAGCAGCGGGATGAGCAGCACGAAGATCGGGACCAGCATGACGATCAGCCGGTCGACCAGCACAGCCAGCCAGAACGGCAGGTAGCGCTGCAGGAAGGACGGACCGGACTTGAAGTAGCGCTGAGCCTCGGGCGACAACGGCAACATCGGGTCCATGTAGGCAGGGAACTCGCCCGCATCCTGGAAGAAGCCGGTCTTCCCGTGGACCTCGCTGGCCGCCTGCAACAGCAAGGTCTGCAAGGCCGGATGCAGGTCGTCGCGGACGATCAGATTGGCCGTCGGCGCCAGCACCTTGATGTCATCCGGCGGGAAGTCGCGGACCAGATCGGCGACCCCGCGCGGGAAGGTCAGCTTGGTCAGGAAAGGAAAACGGCGCTGATAGGCGCGGTCCTGGGCGAAGCTCATGAGCTTGACGCCGGGCGAGCGGATCAGCACCTGAACCACCGGCGCCGTTTCGGCGGCGATGATGAAGGCAGCGTCGATCCGTCCCTGCTGCAGTTCTTCGGCCGCCGACAGGCCGGCCAGCGGGACCAGATGGGCGCCAGCGGGAATTTCGTTGGCATCGAGCAACTGCTGCGCCAACTGGCGCACCCCGGAGCCTTCCTGGCCGATGGCGATGCGCTTGCCCTTGAGCTCGGTCAGGCGCGTCAGCACCTTGTCACCACGATAGAAGACCCAGACCGGTTCGTAGAAAAGGCTGCCGAGCGAGAGCAGGCCGGATTCGTCCTCGGCGTCGGGATCTTCTTTGGGCGGCACCACGCCGCCCTGAACAAAGCCGATCTGCACCTCATCCTTTTTCAGGCGATCCAGATTTTCCAGCGAGCCGGCCGAGGTCCGGACTTCAAGCGTGATGCCGTTCTTGGCCAAGATGGTCGCGTAGCGCTTGGCGAACTGGTAGTAGGCGCCGCTTTCGGCGCCGGTGCTGATGGCAATTTTCGTCGGTGGCGCCGGTTCGACGAACTGGTAGGCCACCGCGAAGCCGATGCCGGCAAGCAGGACGATCCACCAGGCGGTGGCAAACAGGTCGCGCAGCGAAAGCAGTCCTGCCTTGATTTTGGCCATCATGGCAGCAGAATGGTTGAGCCCGTGGTCTTGCGCGCCTCCAGATCACGATGCGCCTGGGCGGCATCCTTGAGGGCATAGGTCTGGTTGACCTCGATCCTGACCTGGCCGGAGACAACGACATCGAACAGCTCGCTGCCCAGCGCGACGAGATCTTCGCGCTTCGCCGTGTAGTTCATGAGGGTCGGCCGGGTGACAAACAGCGAGCCCTTTTGCGAGAGGACGATCAAATCGAGCGGCGGCACCGGGCCGGAGGCATTGCCGAAGGAAACCATCATGCCCATCGGGCGCAGGCTGTCGAGCGAGCCGGCGAAGGTGTCCTTGCCGACGCCGTCATAGACCACAGCGACGCCTTCGCCGTTGGTGATTTCGCGGACGCGCTGGGCGAAATTCTCGGTGCTGTAGTTGATCACATGGTGGCAACCGTGCGCCTTGGCCAGTTCAGCCTTGGCTGGCGAACCAACGGTGCCGATCACCGTCGCGCCAAGCGCTCGCGCCCACTGGCAGGCGATCAGGCCGACACCGCCGGCCGCTGCCTGGATCAGCACGGCATCGCCAGCTTGTACGCGATAGGTCTTGCGCAGCAGGTAGGCCGCCGTCAGACCTTGCAGCATCATCGCCGCGCCGGTCTCGAACGAAATGGCGTCAGGCTGTTTGAGCAGGCGATGCGCCGGAATGTTGCGAATCTCGGCATAAGCGCCGAGCGGCCCGCCGGCATAGGCGACGCGGTCGCCGACCTTGAGTTCGCTGACGCCCTCACCGACCGCTTCGACCACGCCAGCGCCTTCCATGCCGATGCCGGAAGGCAAGGCGAGCGGATAGAGGCCGGTACGGTGATAGACGTCGATGAAATTGAGGCCGACGGCGTGGTGGCGAACCGTCGCTTCGCCGGCGGCCGGCGCCGGCAGATCGACGGCTTCCCAGGACAGCACTTCCGGGCCGCCGTTTTGGTGAAGGCGAATGGCGTAGGGCATGGTGATCTCCTCGTTATCTGCTTATTTTTGCGAGATAACGAGGTTATCACCGTGCCGGCCGGTGATCTACCGTCCGGCGATTTGAATTTTGGTCATTTTTCCCGGTTGACCGTGGGATTGCCTCAAACCGGCGTCAGCTTGGCGTATTCGAGCGCCAGCCACTTCATGCCGCTGCCGCCGAAGTTGATCTGGACGCGCGCATCGGCGCCGCGCCCTTCGGTCGACACGATGACGCCGATGCCGAACTTGGCGTGCTCGACCGTCTGTCCGATGCGCAGCCCGCCGGCCGCCGCCGGCTCGGCATAACCGCCGCCGAACGAGCCAAAGGCCGGAAAAGCCGCTGCCGGCGCCGCCTTCTTATTGAGTTTGAGCAGCAGTTGCTCGGGGATTTCATCGAGGAAGCTCGACGGCACGCAGTAGCGCGTCTGGCCATGCAGCATGCGGGTTTGCGCGCAGGACACATAAAGGCGCTGGCGGGCGCGAGTGACGGCCACGTACATCAGCCGACGCTCCTCCTCGAGCCCATCCTTGCCGGCGTTGATCGAGTTTTCATGCGGGAACAGACCCTGCTCCAGTCCAGTGATGAAAACCACGTCGAACTCCAGGCCCTTGGCGGCGTGCACCGACATCAGCTGCACCGCCTCCTGCCCCTCGCCGGCCTGATGCTCGCCAGCTTCGAGCGAAGCCAGGGTCAGGAAGGAAACCAGCGCCCCGCCCTCGCCGATGGCGCCTTCATCGTCGATGAAAGTCGCGGCAGCGTTGATCAGTTCGTCGAGATTCTCCAGCCGGTCCTGGCCTTCCTTGTCGGTCCGGTAATGCTGGGCCAGACCGGATTTTTCGATGATGTGCTCGACCATTTCCGGCAGCGGGAGGCCTTCGGTCTCGACGCGCAGCTGCTCGATCAATCGGATAAAGGCACCGACCGTCTGGCCGGACTTGCCGGTCAGCGAAGCGGCCGCGTTGTACAGGCTGGAATTGGTCTGATGTGCCGTGGCCTGGAGGTTTTCGAGCGAACGGGCGCCGATGCCGCGGGTCGGGAAATTGACGACGCGCAGGAAGGCCGTGTCGTCGTCCGGGTTGCCGAGCAGGCGCAGATAAGCCAGGGCGTGCTTGATTTCCTGCCGTTCGAAAAAGCGCAGACCACCATAGACCTTGTACGGCACATTCTTGGTGAACAGCTCGTTTTCGAGCACGCGCGACTGGGCGTTGGAGCGGTAAAGCAGGGCAATCTGCGTCGGCGAGATGCCGTCGCGGACCAGTTCGCGAATTTCCTCGACGACGAAACGCGCCTCGTCGAGATCGGAATAAGCCTCGAAGGCGCGGATCAGCTCGCCCTCGCCGGCATCGGTCCACAAATTCTTGCCCAGGCGCTCGCGGTTATTCTTGATGATGGCGTTGGCGGCAGTCAGGATATTGCCGTGCGAACGGTAGTTCTGTTCGAGCCGGATCACATTGTCGCCCGCGTAATCGCGCTCGAAGTCGCGCATGTTGCCCACTTCGGCGCCACGGAAGGCGTAGATGCTCTGGTCGTCGTCACCGACGGCAAAGACCACGGCACCGCCACCCGCCAGCAGTTTGAGCCAGGCGTACTGCAGCTTGTTGGTGTCCTGCACCTCATCGACGAGGATGTAACGGAAACGATCCTGATAATGTTTGCGCAAAGGTTCATTGCGCTGCAGCAATTCGTAGCAACGCAACAACAATTCGGCGAAATCTACGACGCCTTCGCGGTTGCACTGGGTTTCATATTCGGCGTACAACTCGACACGTTTTTGCGTGTAGTTGTCGTAAACCTCGGCCTGCGCGGCTCGCACGCCCTGCTCTTTATGGGCGTTGATGAAATGGCACAGCTCGCGCGGCGGATACTTCTCGTCATCGACGTTGAGGTTCTTGAGCAGCCGCTTGACCATCGCCAGCTGGTCGGCCGAATCGAGTATCTGGAAGGTCTGCGGCAGCCCGGCCTCGCGGTAATGCGCCCGGAGCAGGCGGTTGCACAAGCCGTGAAAAGTGCCGATCCACATGCCGCGCGTATTGATCGGCACCAGCGACGACAGCCGCGCCGTCATCTCCTTGGCTGCCTTGTTGGTGAAGGTCACCGCCAGCACGCCGTGCGGCCCCACTTGACCGGTCGACATGAGCCACGCAATGCGTGTCGTCAGCACCCGGGTCTTACCACTTCCGGCGCCAGCGAGGATCAGGGCATGAACAGGCGGCAGCGTAACTGCCTGAAGTTGCGGCGAATTCAGGTTTGCAAGGAGATCGGACATGAAGTCTCAAGGTTAAACCGGGCAACACCCGGTCAATTGGTCGGACCAATTAGTTGCGTTTGTACAACGAAAACTACAATTACGTGCATTTTTTCACAGTCACGAACCGAGTGCACACGTATACTTGCCTCAGATATATTGCAGTGCACAAAACTATTAGCCCACAAGGCAGTCTTACCCAACAGTAGCTACCGCTACACAGAGAAGGAGAATCAGCATGAACAGCATGAATGCACCGAAGATCCTGCCATGGATCGCCCGCAAAGCCGGCATCAGTGACGAGCTCGCGCTCAAGCTGTGGCGCCGCGCCGTCAGCGAAGCCGAGTATCTCACCGGCAAAACCGAAGGTTCCGCCTACTGGGGTCTGGCCATCGATCGTTTCCTGGCCATCGTCGAAGACGAAGTCGGCAACGTTCAGTCCTACAATCTGGCTCCCGCCCCCCAGCTTTCCTGGATGTGGCGTCACCAGTCCAGGATGTCCTTGCTTTCCCTTGCAGCAACCCAGAACGCTTACCGTTACTGGCAGAACACCTGGGAAGGCATCTACCAGCAAAAAAAAGCGGCGTGACCGGGCGACAATAAAGTAAGACCCGCGGGTGAGGAGCGTGCAGGCTCCGCACCCGCCGTACCCGGTCACTGACCATCTGTTTGCTGCAGTCGCTCCGTGTCGTTGCGCCCCATCGGGCCTGCTACGGTCGACCGGAAAAAAAGGCAAAAATCAAAAGGCTTGAGGCATGCCTCGCCCTCATCGCCGACGAGTCGGGATCAACCGGTATAATTCGCGGTTACTCTCCGATTCTCAGCGAATGAACCCCGCCATGCCCATGCAGGACAAATACACCCCGGCCGACATCGAGCGCGCCGCCCAGGCCCACTGGAACAAGACCGGCGCCGCCCGCGCCGTCGAAGACACCAGCAAACCAAAGTACTACTGCCTGTCGATGTTCCCGTATCCATCCGGGAAACTGCACATGGGCCACGTCCGCAACTACACCATCGGCGACGTGCTTTCCCGTTTCCACAAGATGCAGGGCTTCAACGTCCTGCAACCGATGGGCTGGGACGCCTTCGGCATGCCGGCCGAAAATGCTGCACTGCAAAATAATGTGCCGCCGGCTGGCTGGACCTACTCCAACATCGATTACATGCGGAAACAGTTGCAGTCGCTCGGCTTCGCCATCGACTGGGAACGCGAGTTCGCCACCTGCACGCCCGAGTACTACCGCTGGGAGCAGTGGCTGTTCACCCGCCTTTACGAAAAGGGCCTGGTTTACAAGAAGCTCGGCACAGTGAACTGGGACCCGGTCGACCACACCGTGCTCGCCAACGAACAGGTCATTGACGGCCGCGGCTGGCGTTCCGGCGCGCTCATAGAAAAGCGCGAGATCCCCATGTATTACATGAAGATCACCGCTTACGCCGAAGAACTGCTGAGCGAACTCGACAACTTGCCGGGCTGGCCCGAACAGGTCCGCCTCATGCAGAAGAACTGGATCGGCAAGAGCACCGGCGTGCGCTTCGCCTTCCCGCTGGCCGACAACGCCGACGAAAAGCTCTGGGTTTTCACCACCCGCGCCGACACCATCATGGGCGTCACCTTCGTCGCTGTCGCCGCCGAACACCCGCTGGCCACCCGCGCTGCGGCCAACAACCCGGAACTTGCCGCCTTCATCGAGGAATGCAAGAAAGGTGGCGTAGCCGAAGCCGACATCGCGACGATGGAAAAGAAGGGCATGCCGACTGGCATCTACGTCAGCCATCCGCTGACCGGCGAACAGGTCGAAGTCTGGGTCGGCAACTACGTGCTGATGAGCTACGGCGACGGCGCCGTGATGGCCGTGCCGGCGCACGACGAGCGCGACTTCGCCTTTGCCCTGAAATACAACCTGCCGATCAAGCAGGTCGTCGCCGTCGACGGCGAAACCGCCTTCAGCCACGAAGCCTGGGCCGAGTGGTACGCCGACAAGCAACGCGGCAAGCTGATCAATTCCGGTAAATACGACGGCCTCGGTTACGAAGCCGCCGTCGACGCCATCGCCGCCGACCTCGCCGCCAAAGACCTTGGCGACAAGAAGGTGCAGTTCCGCCTGCGCGACTGGGGTATTTCGCGCCAGCGTTACTGGGGCTGCCCGATCCCGATCATTCACTGCAAGACCTGTGGCGACGTGCCAGTGCCCGACGACCAATTGCCCGTTGTGCTGCCCGAAAACGTCGAGATCACCGGCGCCGGCTCGCCGCTGGCCAAAATGCCCGAATTCTACGAGTGCAAGTGCCCGAAGTGCGGCGGTGACGCCCGACGCGAAACCGACACCATGGACACTTTCTTCGAGTCGTCCTGGTATTTCCTGCGCTACGCCTGCCCCGACAACACCACGGCCATGGTCGACGAGCGCGTCCAGTACTGGTGCAAGGGCGGCATCGACCAGTACATCGGCGGCATCGAGCACGCCATCCTGCACCTTTTGTACTCGCGCTTCTTCACCAAGCTCATGCGCGACGTCGGCCTGATCGGCGACCTCGGCGAACCGTTCGCCAACCTGCTGACGCAGGGCATGGTCGTTGCCCCGACCTTCTACCGCGATCTCGATGCGGGCAAGAAGCTGTGGATCAACCCGGCTGATGTCGACGTCGTCACCGACGAACGCGGCCGCCCGACCGGCGCCACGCTCAAGGCCGACGGCCTGCCGGTGGTCATCGGCGGCACCGAGAAGATGTCGAAGTCGAAGAACAACGGCGTTGATCCGCAGGCGCTGATCGATCAGTACGGGGCCGACACGGCCCGCCTGTTCATCATGTTCGCCTCACCGCCCGACCAGTCGCTGGAATGGTCCGATGCCGGCGTCGAAGGGGCCTACCGCTTCCTGCGTCGCCTGTGGAAGACGACTTACGACCACGTGCAAGCCGGCCTCGTCGATTCCAAATTTGAGCAAAATTCCCTGTCGACCGTGCAAGCCGATCTTCGTCGCAAATTGCACCAGACCATGAGCAAGGTCGCCGACGACTACGGCCGCCGCAAGCAATTCAACACAGCCATCGCCGCCGTCATGGAGCTGCTCAACGCCTACGACAAGACCGATCTCGCCGACGCCACCGGCCGCCAGCTGGCCCAGGAAACACTGGAAAGCATCGCCCTGCTGCTCTTCCCCATCGTCCCGCACATCGGTCAGGCACTCTACGCCGAGCTGAAGCCGGGTCAGGATGCCGGCGTCCAGCCCTTCCCAAAGGCCGATCCAGCCGCCCTCAAGCAGGACGAGATCGAGCTCATGGTGCAGGTCAACGGCAAGCTGCGCGGCTCCATCCGCGTTGCCGCCGAAGCCGACAAGGCGAGCATCGAAGCCGCTGCGCTGGCCTCCGAAGGCGCCGTCAAGTTCATGGAAGGCAAGCCGGCGAAGAAGGTTGTCGTCGTGCCGGGCCGTCTGGTCAATATCGTCGTCTGAGGAAAGCAGCCATGCGTTCGCCGCTCCGTCTATTGCTCGCCCTGATCATCGCCGCCGCCCTCACCGGCTGCGGTTTCCATCTGCGCGGCGTCGGCAGCGGCAACCTGCCCTACAAGGCGATGTACATCGCCTTGCCGGACACGGCTGACGTCAATATCTGGCTGCAGCGCTACATCAAGGCCAGCGGCAGCACCGAAATTGTCGAAGACGCCAAGGCAGCCGATGCCATCTTCCAGCAACTGGGCGACAACCGGCTGAAAACCATCCTCAGCGTCAATGCCCAGGGCCGGGTGCGCGAATACCGGCTGCAACTGACCTACACCTTCCGGGTCGTCAACCAGAAGGGACAGGTACTGGTTCCGTCCAACGAAGTGGCCCTGACCCGCGACATTTCCTTCGATGACTCGAACATTCTCGCCAAGGATCTTGAAGAAGGCCTGCTCTGGCGGGACATGACCAATGATCTGGTCAACCAGATCATGCGCCGGTTGAGCATCATCAAGCCGAAAAACCCCGACGCAGCAGAAGACAGCGAGTAATGCTGCTCAAGGGCGACCAACTGGCGGGCCATCTCGAACGGGAGTTGCGTCCGCTTTATGTTCTGTACGGCGATGACCCGCTACTCGTCATCGAAGCCGCCGACGCCATCCGCGCCAAATCACGCCAGCAGGGCTACAGCGAACGCGAAGTGCTCACCGTGCTGCCGCAGTTTGACTGGGGAACCTTGCTCGCCGCCGGCGGCAACATGTCGCTGTTCGGCGATAAAAAACTGATCGACCTGCGCGTTCCGACCGGCAAGGTCGGCAAGGAAGGCAGCGCGGCGCTGCAGCAGTGGTGCCAGAACCTGTCGATGGACAACCTGCTGCTCATCACGCTACCCGAACTCGACTGGCGCGAGGAAAAGGCCGTCTGGTTCACCGCCCTGGTCAATGCCGGCGTCGCCATCAAGCTCATGGCGCCGCCGCTGGCCGAGTTGCCGGGCTGGATCGTCGGCCGGCTGCGTCGACAGCAGCAGAGCGCCGACCTCGAAAGTCTCAAGTTCATTGCCGAGCGCGTCGAAGGCAACCTGCTCGCCGCCCATCAGGAAATCCAGAAGCTCGGCCTGCTCTACCCGGCCGGCCAATTGAGTCTGGCGCAGATTCGCGATGCCGTGCTCAATGTCGCCCGCTACGACATCGATGGCCTGCGCGAAGCGCTGCTCTCGGGCGACGTCGCCCGCCTGACCCGGACGCTGGACGGCTTGATGCAGGAAGGCGAAGCGCCGCCGCTGGTGTTATGGGCGATGAGCGAGGAAATCCGGGCGTTGACCATCATTCGGGCCGGCATGGATGCCGGCAAGCCGGTGGACATGCTGCTCAAGGATGCCAAGGTCTGGGGCCCGCGCGCCAACCCGGTCAAAAAAGCGCTGCAACGCTTGTCGACCGCAGCGCTCGAAGCAGCGCTGCAACATGCCGGAAAAATCGACCGACTGGCCAAAGGCATCGGTCACGGCAATATCTGGGAAGAATTCCTGCGGCTCGGCCTGCGCCTCGCCGCGGTTAAATAATCAAGCCGCCTTGGGGTCGGCGGCCTTGTCCTCAGGTGGCGAGTCCGGCTCAAGATCTTCCCAGAGGCAAGTGTGCTCCTGACGCACGTCATGCAGACCAGGCTTGTTTTTCTCCTGCACCAGGCATTCGCCTGAACATTCCTCGGAAACCACCACCAGCTTCATTTCGGCATCCACCTGGCGTTCGCCATCCCAGTAGCTACACGTAGCGCAGACCTTAACCTCGGTCGGCAAAATCAATTTTTCAGCCATCTTGTCCTCGACGGAAAGCCCTATTGTCACTGCGGATAAGAGTTTACCCGGTTCTGGAAGTTCCCGTTTATTTGTCTGGCTATAATGCTCCTTTGCCCGCACGAAAAAACATCATGGACATCAAGCACTACATGCAGACCGTCGGCCGTCAGGCCCGTGCTGCCTCGCGTCGCGTCGCCTCGGCTTCGACGGCCGAAAAGAACGCCGCACTGCTCGCCATCGCCGCTGCCATCCGCCGCGAAAAGTCCGCGCTGATCGCCGCCAACCAGGAAGACCTGGCCGCCGCCCGCGCCGCCGGGCTTGAAACCGCCATGCTCGACCGCCTGACCCTGAGCGAAAAAGGCGTCGACAGCATGGCCGAAGGCGTCGAGCAGGTCGCCAAGCTGCCCGATCCGATTGGCGAGATGGGCGAGTTCAAATACCAGCCGTCCGGCATCCAGGTCGGCAAGATGCGCGTGCCGCTTGGTGTCATTGGCATCATCTACGAAGCCCGCCCGAATGTGACAGCCGACGCCGCGGCGCTCTGCCTGAAATCTGGCAACGCCGCCATCCTGCGTGGCGGCTCGGAAGCCATCCGTTCCAACCGCGCCATCGCCGCACTGGTCCATGAAGGCCTGCAAGCCGCCGGGCTGCCGGCCGATGCCGTGCAGGTCATCGACACCACCGACCGCGCCGCCGTTGGCGAATTGATCACCATGCGCGAGTTCGTCGATGTCATCGTGCCGCGCGGCGGCAAGGGGCTGATCGCCCGCCTGCTGGCCGAATCGCGCGTACCGATGATCCAGCACCTCGACGGCAACTGCCACGTTTACCTCGAAGAGGAAGCCGACCCGAACAAGGCGCTGAAAATCGTCGAGAACGCCAAGACCCAGCGCTACGGCACCTGCAACACGGCCGAATCGCTGCTCGTCGACCGCTCGGTCGCGGCCATGCTGTTGCCGCCGATTGCCCACATGCTGAGCGCCAAGGGCGTCGAGATCCGCGGTTGCGCCGAAACCTGCGCCATCGTGCCGAATGCAATCGCGGCGACGGAAGAGGATTACTACACCGAATTCCTGGCGCCGATCATTTCGGTCAAGGTCGTGGCCGGCATCGACGAAGCTATCGACCACATCAACAAGTACTCGTCGCACCACAGCGAAGCCATCGTCACCGACAACCACCCGAAAGCCATGCGCTTCCTGCGCGAGGTCGACTCGGCCTCGGTCATGATCAACGCCTCGACGCGCTTCGCCGATGGTTTCGAATATGGCCTGGGCGCCGAAATCGGCATCTCGACCGACAAGATCCACGCCCGCGGCCCGGTCGGTCTGGAAGGACTGACCAGCCAGAAATGGATCGTGCTCGGCGACGGACACGTTCGAAGCTGAGCGGACAAGCGCGGCATTCCCTGAAATCCACAAGTCCCCGCGCTGGCGGGGACAACTTTTTCCGGAGCAAGCAGATGGCCAAACCCTCCTTCACCTGGGAAGACCCCTTCCTCCTCGACAGCCAACTGGCCGCCGACGAGCGGCAAGTCCGCAATGCCGCCCGCGACTTCGCGCAAAAGGCGCTCAAGCCACGCATCCGCGATGCCTTCCGCAATGAAACGACTGACCCGGCGATCTACCGCGAAATGGGTGACATGGGCCTGCTCGGCGCCACGCTGCCGCCGCAGTTCGGCGGTGCCGGACTGAATTACGTCTCCTACGGACTGATCGCACGCGAGGTCGAGTCGGTCGATTCGGCCTACCGCACGTTGCTCAGCGTCCAGTCCTCGCTGGTCATGCTGCCGATTTACGAATTCGGCTCCGACGAACAAAAAGAGAAATACCTCAAGAAGCTCGGCAAGGGCGAGTTGATCGGCTGCTTCGGGCTGACCGAGCCCGATTCCGGCTCCGACCCGGCCAGCGCGACCAGTGTGGCGCGCAGCGTACCGGGTGGCTGGAAGCTGTCCGGGCGCAAGACGTGGATTACCAACTCGCCGATGGCCGACATTTTCATCGTCTGGGCCAAGGATGACGCCGGTGCCTTGCGCGGCTTCATCCTTGAAAAGGGCATGGCCGGGCTGTCGGCGCCGGTCATTAACGGCAAGGTCAGCCTGCGCGCCTCGATCACCGGCGACATCGTGATGGACGAAGTTTTTGTTCCCACCGAGAACCAGCTGCCCAAAGCCAGCGGCCTCAAGGGGCCGTTTACCTGCCTCAACTCAGCCCGTTTCGGCATTTCATGGGGCGCCCTCGGCGCAGCGGAAGCCTGCTGGCACACGGCACGGCAATACACGCTGGAGCGTCTGCAGTTCGGCAGGCCGCTCGCCGCGACCCAATTGATCCAGAAAAAACTGGTCGACATGCAGACCGAAATCGCCCTGGGCATCCAGGGTGCACTCCGCCTCGGCCGCATGATGGACGATGGTAGCGCGACGCCGGAACTGGTCTCGCTGATGAAGCGCAACAGCACCGGCAAGGCGCTGGAAATCGCCCGCAACGCGCGCGACATGCTCGGCGGCAACGGCATTTCGGATGAATTCGGTGTCATCCGCCACATGGTCAATCTCGAATCGGTCACCACCTACGAAGGCACGCACGATGTGCACGCGCTGATCCTCGGCCGCGCCCAGACAGGCATGTCGGCTTTTTGAATTTTGGCCGTTTTTTCCGGTCGACCGTAGCATTGACCATGGAGGCATCATGAAAACCAACGCCTATCAAGCCATCGTCGCCGCGCCTGGATTCTCGCTCGGCGTGCAGTGCAGCGACGACGAAATCACCGGCATAGATTTCCTCGAACCGCGCCCGGAACAAGCTCCGACGAAGCCGCTGGCGGTCGAAGCTGTACGCCAGCTCAAGTCCTACATCGCCGATCCGGGTTTTGTCTTTGGCCTGCCACTGCGCCCGGCCGGCACGACTTTCCAGCGCCGCGTCTGGGAACAGATTTCGGCCATCCCGACCGGGCAAACACACACCTACGGCGAAGTGGCGAAGAACCTCAAAAACGCACCGCGCGCCGTCGGCCAGGCTTGTGGCGCCAATCCCTATCCGGTTGTCGTGCCCTGCCATCGCGTCGTTGCCACCGGTGGCGCGGGTGACAAAAAACTCGGCGGGTTTGCCCGTGAACGTGGCGGCTTCCTGCTCGATGTCAAACGCTGGCTGCTGACCCATGAAAACAGCCTCCCCGGCTGACCTCGCCGAGATCGACAATTTCTGCGACGCCCTGTGGCTGGAAGACGGTCTGGCCAAGGCGACGCTGAACAGCTATCGCTCCGACCTTGGCCGACTGTCCCTGTGGCTCGCCAATAACGCCCACGAGCCGCTGCTTGACCTGCGTGAAACGACGCTGACCGGCTTCATTGCCGACCTCTCGAAGCAAACCCGCGCCACCTCGCAGGCCCGCTACCTGTCCACGTTGCGCCGCTTCTACCGCTGGCAGCTTGGCCGCGGCCGCATCGTCGCCGACCCGACGCTCAAGCTAGCTAACCCGAGCCGTCCGTCACGCCTGCCCAAGGTGATGTCGGAAAAACAGGTCGAAGCCCTGCTCGACGCCCCCGACCTCGACACCCCGCTCGGCCTGCGCGACCGCGCCATGCTCGAAACAATCTACGCCACCGGCTTGCGCGTCTCGGAACTGGTCGGCCTTCGCCTGCACGAAGTCAGCCTCGCCGACGGCGTGTTGCGCGCGCTCGGCAAGGGCAGCAAGGAGCGCCTCGTGCCGCTCGGCCAGTTGGCCATCGAGTGGATTCAGCGCTACCTCAAGGAAGCACGGCCCAACATCCTGAACGGCCAGCAGAGCGACGACCTGTTCGTCACTGCCCGCGGCAGCGCCATGACCCGCCAGGCCTTCTGGCAACTGATCAAGCGCTATGCCCTGATCGCCGGCATCGCCCCGGAAAAACTCTCGCCGCACGTCCTGCGCCACGCCTTCGCCACCCACCTGCTCAACCACGGCGCCGACCTGCGCGTCGTCCAGCTTTTGCTCGGCCACGCCGATATCTCGACGACGCAGATTTACACCCACGTTGCCCGCGAACGGCTCAAGACGCTGCACGCCGTGCATCACCCGCGCGGCTGAGAGGGACCCCATGTCATCGCCACGTTGCAGCCAGTGCACCCATTATTTCATCACCCATGAACTACCGTTCCGCTATGGTTGTCGCGCCCTCGACTTCAAAAGCCGGCGCACGCCCGAGTTCGATGTGATCGCCTCCTCTGGGCAAGCCTGCCTCTATTTCGAGCCCAAAGCACCGGCAAATCAGCCTCAGTCGGTGTATAAAATTAATCCCGGATACTGAACTTGACACCCCCATGAGCAAACTTGAACACGCCCCCGAAACGCAAGCCACCAAGTTCCTCAAGGCAAACAAGGTGGCCTTCTCGACCCATCTCTACGATTACGAGGAACACGGCGGCACCAAGGTGTCGGCGCGCGAACTCAACGTCGATGAACATGCAGTCGTCAAAACCCTGGTTTTCGAGGACGAGAACGCCAGGCCGCTCATCGTCCTCATGCACGGCGACTGCAAGGTTTCGACCAAGGAGCTGGCGCGGCAGATCGGCTGCAAGAAGGTCGAGCCGTGCAAACCGGAAGTCGCCAACCGCCACACCGGCTTTCTCGTCGGCGGCACCAGCCCGTTCGGCACCAAGAAGGCGATGCCGGTGCATATCGAAAGAACCATCCTCGACCTGCCGCTGATCTACATCAACGGCGGAAAACGCGGCTTTCTCGTCGGCGTCCATCCGCACGACATCCTGCACACACTGCAGCCAAAGGTGGTCGAGGCAGCACTCAAGGGCTGATTGCCAATGACAATCGTCAGTATTTAAGCAATCGATTGGCACTATAGCCCTGTGGTTCGTAAAGTGGCACTCAAGACAAAGGAGCGCCACCATGACCCAACTCGTTATCCAGCACTACGCCCGGCCGACTACCCGTCGCCATCTGTGGATCGGCATGGCGATGGCCGTTGTTGCCATCGCCTTCGGCATCGAACAGGCGGCCCAATGGCTGGCTGCCCATCCGATGGCCGCCAAGGGGCTTGAAGCCAGCCTGCTCGCTGGTGCAGCGACCGGCCTCGGCGCCATTCCCGTGCTCATGCTCCGCCGTCCGTCGGAACGCCTGATGGCCCCGATGCTCGGTTTGGCTGGCGGCATGATGCTCGCCGCCAGCCTTTTCTCGCTCCTCGTCCCGGCCGTGCAGACGGTGATGGCCAGCGACGCCGTGTGGTCGCTCGGTATCGCCACAGCCGGCGCCTTGCTGGCCGGCGTCGCGGCCATGCAGATGCTGGATCGCCGCTTGCCGCACGAGCATGTCGAAGAAGTCGAAAGCAGCGGCATGCAGCCCAACGTCGCCCTCGTCGTCGCCGCCATCGCCATTCACAACGTGCCGGAAGGCTTGGCGGTGGGCATCGCAGCAGCGGCCGGGGCCGACCACGGCATGAGCCTCGGCATCGCCTTGCAGAACATCCCGGAAGGCTGGATCGTCGCCAGCGCCATGGTGGCGCTCGGTGCCGCGCCCTTGCGGGCGGCCTTGATCGCGCTGGGCACCGGTCTCGTCGAACCGGTCGGCGGCTTGTTCGGGGTCATCGCCAGCACGATGGCCGGCGCTGCTTTGCCGATGGCACTGGCCGCAGCGGCCGGGGCGATGCTCTGGGTGGTCAGCCACGAAATGATTCCAGCCTCGCACCAGCCGGGTCGAGTCGGCGCCGGGACGGCCGGCCTGGCCGCCGGTTTTGCCGTGATGACAGTCCTGGCGGCGGCGTTTTGAGCCGGTTTTAGCCGGGAAAAGCCATTCCCACGGTCAACCAGAAAAAAGCCTCAAAAATTGAAATGCCCCTCGCCCTCTGGTAAGGGGCAAAAACTCTCAGAGCGAGCGTTCGATAATCACGCCGACGCGCTTGACGCCCGGCATCATGCCGAGCTTGGCGACGGACACCCGCACCCAATGGACGGCAAAGGTTTCCAGCACGTAGCTGGCCACATGCTCAGCCAGGGCCTCGATCAGATTGAAATGGACAGCCGACAGATCGGTCCGCAGACGGTCGACGACCACGGAATAATCGACCGTGTCGCGAATATCGTCGCTGGCCCCAGCCGAGGCTGTCGATACGCCGATCTGCAGTGAAATTTCGACCGTCTGCGGCATCGCCTTTTCACGCGGATAGATGCCTATCCAGGTTTCGGCGCGCAGTTCTTCGAGGAAAATGATGTCCATAGGGCGGTCGACCGCAGCAGCGGTGTAAAATTTGGCGCGATTGTACCCCAGCGACCAAAGTCACCTAAGCAACCCATGCAAATAGCCCTCGCCCTCGTTGCCGCCTACCTTCTCGGCTCCGTTCCTTTCGCCATGATTTCCTCGAAGCTCTTCGGCCTGGCCGACCCGCGCACCTACGGTTCGGGCAATCCCGGCGCCACCAACGTGCTGCGCAGCGGCAACAAGAAGGCCGCGCTATTCACCCTGATCGGCGATGCGCTCAAGGGCTGGGCCGCCGTCTTCATCGCCGAGCAGATGGGCTTTTCGAACACCGTCATCGGCCTCGTCGCGCTCGCCGTCTTCCTCGGCCACCTCTACCCGGTTTTCCTCAAATTCAAGGGCGGCAAGGGCGTCGCCACCGCGGCCGGCGTCCTTATTGCGCTCGACCCGCTGCTCGGCCTCGCCGTCGCCGGCACCTGGCTGTTCATGGCCTATGCCTTCCGCTATTCATCGCTGGCCGCCGTCGTCGCCGCCGCCATGGCCCCGGTCATTTCCGTCCTGATGCACGGCGGGAACGGCCAGACGGTCGTCGTCGGCATCCTCGGCATGGCCCTGATCGGCAAGCATTGGCAGAACATCCAGCGCCTGATGGCCGGCCAGGAATCGAAAATTGGCAGCAAGAAAAAGGCGTGAGGCCAAGGTCTCGCCCCAACAACGCCGGTTCGCCGGCATTTTTTTCGTCGACGCGATAGCCAATCCCAATCCGTCACATTCGATCAATCGATTGGATCAATAAATCTGCGCTGCCTACACTGAGTCCATCAGGTCATCACGACCCGAATCACTTCAGGAGGCCACCATGATTTCGAATTTCATTGATCGCTGGTTCGACGAGCTGTTGGCATGGCAACCCTGCGTCGACATCCTGGCGACCCTGCCCGACAACTTCTGAGCAATGAACCAAAGCGGAGCGCCCCCGTCAAACGGTGCCTCCGTTCTCAAAACCAAGGAAACCGCATGACCCAGACAGTCACACTCGGCGGCAACGCCATCACCATCGCCGGTAAATTCCCGCAAATAGGCTACACGGCCCCCGCCTTCTCGCTCGTCGCCAAGGATCTCTCCGACATCGCCCTCGCCAGCTTTGCCGGCAAGCGCAAGATCCTCAATATTTTCCCGAGCATCGACACGCCGACCTGCGCCATGTCGGTCCGCCAGTTCAACGCCAAGGCCAATACGCTGCCGAACGCCGTCGTCCTGTGCATCTCGGCCGACCTGCCCTTCGCCCAGGCCCGCTTTTGCGGCACCGAAGGCCTCGATAACGTCGTCACCCTGTCCACCCTGCGCGGCAGCGAGTTCATCGAAGCCTACGGCGTCGCCATCACCAGCGGCCCGCTGGCCGGGCTGACCGCCCGCGCCGTCGTCGTCCTCGACGAAAACGACAAGGTCATCCACAGCGAACTGGTCAGCGAAATCAAGAACGAACCCGATTACGCCGCCGCCCTGGCCGCCCTCTAAGCCAAGCCATGCGTTCAGGCACCTTCGATGAATTCGAAGCACAAGCCCTCGCCGAAGGATTCGACGAGGTGCTTGAACGCAGCTGGCCGGCTGATGCCGTGCTCGATGCGCACACCCATCCGTTCGCCGTAAAGGCCAGGGTCGTGCGCGGCGACATGTGGCTGACCGTCGGCACTGACACACGTCACCTCAAAGCCGGCGACGACTTTGCGCTGGAGCGCGAGGAGCAGCATGCCGAACGCTACGGCAACGCCGGCGCTACCTACTGGGTGGCCCGTCGGAACTGAACGGAGGCCACCATGGGCAAAAAATGCTGCAAGCGCCATCCGCCGTGTAAAGACTGCCCGAAGCTGAAAAAAACACAAGAAAAAGGGCATTGCCACGGTCAACCGGAAATTTTGGCCAATTCTCAAATCGCCGCCTGACGGCGACCTTCAAACCTTCCGGTAACGGGCGATCAGCGCAGCAGTTCGCTCAGCGGCCAGCGCGGCTGAATGGCGAAGCTACCCGCCGCTTTGGCCGGCGTCCCGGCCTGCAAACGCAGGCAACCGGCCAGCGCGATCATCGCGCCGTTGTCGGTACAGAATTCCAGCTCCGGGTAATAAACGCTGAACCGCTTGCGCCTCGCCTCGTCGTCGAGCGTCGCCCGCAACTGCTTGTTGGCGCCAACACCGCCGGCCACCACCAGTTGCTTGAGCCCGGTCTGCTTCATCGCCTTGAGCGACTTCTTGACCAGCACCTCGACGATGGCTTCCTGAAATGCCCGCGCCGCATCGGCCTTGAACGTATCGGTCATCTCGTCGGCGTGCTCGCGCACCAGCGTCAACACGGCCGTCTTCAGCCCCGAGAAGCTGAAACTCAGATCGCCCGAATGCAGCATCGGCCGCGGCAATTCATAAACCCCCGGCGTACCTGATTCAGCCAACTTCGACAGCAAGGCCCCACCCGGATACGGCAAGCCGAGCAATTTGGCGCTCTTGTCGAAAGCCTCACCCGCCGCATCATCAAGCGTTTCGCCGAGCAGTTCGTACTCGCCGACGCCAGTCACCCGCATCAATTGCGTGTGACCGCCAGAAACCAGCAAAGCGACGAATGGAAAGGTCGGCGGCGTAGCTGACAACAGCGGCGACAGCAAATGTCCTTCGAGGTGATGCACCGGAATGGTCGGCTTGTCGATGGCCAGCGCCAGCGCTTCGGCAAAGGCGCAGCCTACGAGCAGCGCACCGGCCAGACCCGGGCCACGCGTGTAGGCCACGGCATCGACATCATCCAGCGTCCGCTTACCCTGCGCCAGCGCCTCGCGCAGCAAGGGAACAACGCGCCGAATATGATCGCGCGAGGCCAGTTCCGGCACCACGCCGCCGTACTCGGCATGCATCGCCACCTGCGAATGAAGGGTGTGCGACAAGAGGCCGGCGGCGCTGTCGTAGAGCGCAACACCCGTTTCGTCGCAGGAGGATTCAATGCCAAGAACTAACATGGCGCGGATTTTAACACTTGGAACAACATGGTTTTCTCGCATATACTTATGGGCTACCCGCAAACTCTGCGGAACAAAATTTGCGCGCACTGCCTTTTACTTGACCTGGCAGGCGCCTAACGGAAGGGGGTGATTTATATGCCAAACGTTCGTGTCAAGGAAAATGAGCCGTTCGAAGTTGCTATCCGCCGCTTCAAGCGCACCGTCGAAAAAACGGGTCTGCTGACCGAGCTGCGCGCCCGTGAGTTTTACGAAAAGCCCACCGCCGAGCGCAAGCGTAAGGCTGCCGCTGCTGTCAAACGCCAGCACAAGCGCCTCCGTAGCCTGACCCTGCCGCCGAAACTTTTCTAATCAGAAAAATTTCGCAGCACAAAAGAGCCGCCCGCCCAACAGCTGGCGGCTCTTTGCTTTAAGAAAGCCAAAAATGAGTTTGAAAGCACGTATCACCGAAGACATGAAGTCGGCCATGAAGGCCAAGGAAACGGCCAAGCTGAGCGCAATTCGTCTGCTGCTCGCCGCCCTCAAGCAAAAGGAAGTCGACGAACGCGTCGAACTTGATGATGCAGAAGTCGTCGCCATCATCGAAAAGCTGACCAAGCAGCGCAAGGACAGCTTCACCCAATACGAAGCCGCCGGCCGCCAGGAACTGGCCGACGCGGAAAAATTTGAAATCGCCGTCCTAGCCGTCTACCTGCCGGAAAAAATGAGCACCGAGGAAACCGCCGCCGCCGTCGCCGCCGCCGTTGCTGCAACCGGCGCCAAAGGTCCGGCCGACATGGGCAAACTGATGGCCGTACTCAAGCCGCAACTTGCCGGCAAGGCCGACATGGCCGAGGTATCGAAACTGGTCAAAGCGGCGCTCGCCGGTTAAGCAGCGAGGCACGTCGTGATTCCGGATTCCTTTATCCAGGATCTGCTGGCCCGGGTCGACATTGTTGACCTGGTGGATGGCTACGTGCCGCTCAAGAAAGCCGGCGCCAACTACGCCGCCTGCTGCCCTTTCCACAACGAAAAGTCACCGTCCTTCACGGTCAGCCCGACCAAGCAGTTCTACCACTGCTTCGGTTGCGGCGCGCACGGCACGGCAATCAGCTTCGTCATGGAATACCAGGGACTCGGTTTCGTCGATGCCGTCAAGGACCTCGCCACACGCGCCGGCATGCAGGTGCCGGAAAGCGAAGGGCGCAGCTTCAAGGATGAAAAGCCCGGCCAGACTCGCACGCTGATCGACATCATGGCGCGCGCCGCCCATTATTACAAAGACCAGCTCAAGGCCTCGCCACGCGCCATCGAATATTGCAAGAAACGCGGGTTGACCGGAGAAATCGCCGCCCGCTTCGGCATGGGCTACGCCCCGGATGGCTGGCAGAACCTGCAGGAAGTTTTCCCCGACTACAATGCCGACGAACTGAAAATAGCCGGACTGGTCATCGAAAACGAGTCCGGCCGCCGCTACGACCGCTTCCGCGACCGCCTGATGATTCCGATCATCAACCCGAAAGGCGAAATCATCGCCTTCGGTGGCCGGATCATCGACCAGGGCGAACCGAAATACCTCAACTCGCCGGAAACACCGCTGTTCGAAAAAGGCCGCGAACTGTTCGGCCTGCCGCAAGCCCGTCAGGCCCTGCGCGAAACCGATACCGCCATCGTCACCGAAGGCTACATGGACGTCATCGCCTTGGCCCAGAACGGCGTCGGCAATGCCGTCGCCACGCTCGGCACGGCAACGACCGCCACCCACGTCACCAAGCTGCTGCGCCAGGTCGACCGCATCGTTTTCTGCTTCGATGGCGACAACGCCGGTCGTAAAGCAGCGTGGCGCGCCCTGGAAAACTCGCTGGAAGCGCTTGCCGACAACAAGCGCCTGGCCTTCATCTTCCTGCCGCAGGAACATGACCCCGACAGCTACATCCGCGAATTCGGCAAGGAACAGTTCGACCGGCAGGTCATCCAGGCCATGCCGCTCTCCGAATTCCTGCTGAGCGAACTACGCCAACGCTGCGACCTGAGTAGTTCGGAGGGCAAAGCCCAACTAATCTACGAAGCCAAGCCGCTGCTGCTCAAGCTGCCAACGCCCCTGCTCCGCCTGCAGTTGGTCAAGCGTCTGGCCGAAGCCAGCGGCTTTGCCCAGGGCGAAGTCGAACGCCTGTGCGAACTCAAATCCTACACGCCAGTTGCCCCGCCCCGGGCCAAGCGGACCGCCCCGTCGCTGACCCGCAACCTGCTGCGCATTGTGTTGCACAAGCCACAACTGGCCAGCCAACTGCCAATAGATCTTCTGCCCGACACACCTGAGCGCGCTGCGCTGGTTCGCCTGCACGACTTGGTCAACGCCAACGACGAAACCAGCAGCTATGCCGGGTTGCGTGAGCAACTGCGCGGCCAGCCCGAGGAAAGCATGATCGAAAACGCGGCCTCGGAACTTCTCGGCCAACCGTTTGACGAAGATGAAGCAGACGAAGAGTTTCGCGACACCCTCGATAAATTGCAGGAAGGCGGCCAGAAACGCGCCTTTGCCGAATTGCAGGCGAAAGCTCATCAATTCGGGGTGGCCGGACTCAGCGCTGCGGAAAAAATGGCTTACATACAGCTACTCAGCAAGCAAGCGAATCGCAGCTAAGTTGTGGTAAAATTTATGGTTTTCTCGAATTCTATGGATCGTGTTCATGGCTAAGGCAAAAGACCCCGTTAAGGAAGCCCCGAAGGCTCGCATCAGCAAGGCCAAGGAGAAGGCAGCCGAGAAGGCGCTGCTGCAAGGCCAGATGGCTGAAGTTCCCGAACCGCTCGACGCCGAAGCGCGCAAGACGCGCCTCAAGACGCTGATCAAGCTCGGCAAGGAACGTGGCTACCTGACCTACGCCGAGATCAACGACCACCTGCCGGACGATGTCGTCGACGCGGAAAGTATCGAAGCGATCATTTCGACGTTCAGCGAAATGAGCATCCAGGTTTTCGACGAAGCGCCGGCTGCCGAAGACCTCCTGATGTCCGACACCGCCGCGGTTGCTGCCGACGACGAAGAAGTCGAAGCGCAAGCCGAACAGGCGTTGTCCACCGTCGATTCCGAATTTGGTCGCACCACCGATCCGGTCCGCATGTACATGCGCGAAATGGGCACGGTTGAACTCCTCACCCGCGAAGGCGAAATCGAGATTGCTAAGCGCATCGAGGAAGGCCTGAAGCACATGATCCAGGCGATTTCCGCCTGCCCGACGACGATTACCGACATTCTCGACATGGCTGCCAAGGTCGAAAATGACGAGATGCGTATCGACGAACTGGTCGACGGGCTGATCGACCCGAACGCCACAGAAGAAGTCGCCGCGGCCCCCGAAATGCCCGAAGCCGAGGAAGAGGAAGCGGACGACGAGGATGAAGACGGCGAAGGTGGCGCTGCCGGCGCTGCATCCGCCTCGCTGCTGCAACTCAAGACCGATGCCCTGGAGCGCTTCAAGGCCATCAAGAGCGTGCACGCCAAGATGCAGAAGCTGCTGTCGAGCAAGGGGCCGCATGACAAGGCCTACCTCAAGCTGCAGCAACAGATTTCCGATGAACTGCTCAACATCCGCTTCACCTCGCGCTCGATTGAACGCCTGTGCGACAGCGTGCGCGGCATGGTCGAACAAATTCGTGGTTCCGAGCGCAAGATTCAGCAAATCTGTGTCGACCGCGTCAAGATGCCGCGTCCGCACTTCATCCAGACCTTCCCGGGCAAGGAAACGACGCTCGAGTGGGTGGACGGCGAAATCGCCTCCGCCCCCAAGACCTATCTCGCCATCCTGACCCGCAGCGCGCCGGACATCAAGGAAGAGCAGAAGAAGCTGATCGCCCTCCAGGATCGCATCGGCATTCCGCTCAAGGACCTCAAGGACATCAACAAGCAGATGTCCACCGGCGAAGCCAAGGCGCGTCGGGCCAAGCGCGAAATGACCGAGGCCAACCTCCGTCTGGTCATCTCGATCGCCAAGAAATACACCAACCGCGGCCTGCAGTTCCTCGACCTTATTCAGGAAGGCAACATCGGCCTGATGAAGGCGGTGGACAAGTTCGAATACCGCCGCGGCTACAAGTTCTCGACCTACGCCACGTGGTGGATCCGTCAAGCCATTACCCGCTCCATCGCCGACCAGGCGCGGACCATCCGCATCCCGGTGCACATGATCGAAACGATCAACAAGATGAACCGGATCAGCCGCCAGATCCTGCAGGAAACGGGTGCCGAACCCGATCCGGCAACGCTGGCCAAGAAGATGGACATGCCGGAAGACAAGATCCGCAAGATCATGAAGATTTCCAAGGAGCCAATCTCCATGGAAACCCCGATCGGCGATGACGATGACTCCCATCTTGGCGATTTCATCGAAGATCAACTGACGCTGGCGCCGGCCGATGCAGCCATGTACTCCAGCCTGCGCGGCGTTACCAAGGAAATTCTCGACACCCTGACGACGAGGGAAGCCAAGGTCCTGCGCATGCGCTTCGGCATTGAAATGAACACCGACCACACGCTGGAAGAAGTCGGCAAGCAGTTCGATGTCACCCGCGAACGTATCCGTCAAATAGAAGCAAAGGCGCTGCGCAAGCTGCGTCATCCGACCCGTTCCGACAAGCTGCGTAGCTTCCTGGACCAGAACGGCAACTAAGTTTCCGGGCCTGTAGCTCAGTTGGTTAGAGCAGAGGACTCATAATCCTTTGGTCCACGGTTCAAGTCCGTGCAGGCCCACCATAAAAATAAGGGGTTACAGAAATGTAACCCCTTTTTCTTTGCCTACGGTTCAACAGGACTACTCCAAGGCTATGCTCATCTCAGTGTGACGACCGGGACGTCCCGCCCTATTTTTCGAAAAATATGCCTCAGTTTATTGCTGTGGGAACGAAGCGGCCGCTCCAGCCCTGAGTTTCGATTTGCAACTGATTTGATATGCGACGGCGCAATGTAAAAACACCTCCGTTGGCAATTGCGAGGCTTAACATCCAATTCGCGGCAGGCCCCAAAACTATCTGCTCTTTGGACATCCGTGCCTCAAGATCAAACCCTGTTTTGCAGATTACACCGGAGATTTCAGCCCATAACCCGTCGCCCGTCTTGATGAATTCGAGCAATAGTTTCCCATTGCGCTCGATGATCGACACCACCATCGGCTTTCCATCATTCATCGAGATTTCTGCCCAGCGATTGGGAAAAATGGGGTCGCCAGCCAAAATGCGGAGTTCTTTAATTGTCGACGCGCAGCCAGAACCATCATCTGCATGAGCACCGACCGAGAGCAGGAGCAAGACAATTGCGATGCATGAACCGCGCATATTCAACGCCTATGGGCAAGGCCACAGTATGCCAACCTGGTGTTACCGCACGCTTACAGTAAGACTTCAATTCCGTCGCACCCCTCTCCGCCCAAGCAGTAGGTTATTGGTCCCGCTTGCAGGAAAACACCTATCCCTCATGCGACTTTGCCATCCATCATCGCCATCAAATCATTTTTCGGCTGAAGGTTCGGTATTTCGGTCGGCCACAAAATTTCTGCACTGCTTTGAATTTGATCGATTTTTGCCAATAAAAACTAGCGGATGAAAGTAATCAGGCTCGGCAAGCCGGTTCGGTATATAATGCCGGGTTCGGCACAGCACGGAAAATCCTTTAGGAATCTTGAACTTCGCAAGGCAAATATGCCAAATGAAATACTCTCAGAATCCTTTGGTCCACGGCTCAAATCCGTGCAGGCCCACCAATGAGCGGTTCTGCGACCTAGCCTCCGGGGTTGGTCGCATGTTTTAGAAGTACCCGGTAGGCACTTCGGCGAAAGCCCCGTTGCTAAGACGAAGTGGCAGGTTTTTTAGGCATTTTTGTAAAGGCATTCGACATGAATACAGAATCCATCCTCACGCACCTCAAGAAGCACGGCCAATTGCTCGATGCTGATATTGCGAAAGGCACAGGCATTGCATTGTCGGATGTTCGTACATCGATCCTCGAACTGTCAGCCCAAAAAGCCATTTCGGTGTGCAGCATGACGACGTTCAAGAATGGCACGCCGACCGAAGGCATGTTCTGCCGCGTTTCCGGCTACATGCCATCCGCCGCTCCGGGCCGCAAGCCGGGCGTCAAGACCTGAGGAAAAGGGTCAGCCTGTGGCTGGCCCAGCATCTTCCTGCTATTCAATTACGCGGCCGCGCTGTAGTTTTACCTGGCCGCGTTTTATTTTGCTCTCGATGCGCTTACGCTGGGAATTTCGGCTGGGCTTGGTCGGCCTCCGGACGGCCGGCACAAAGGCCGCCGAAGCGATCAGTTCGCGCAGGCGAACCAGTCCGTCTTCCCGATTTCGCTCAAGGCTGCGATGTTTTTGCGCCTTGATGACGACAACGCCATCGCTACTGATCCGCTGATCGCGCATGGCCCGCAATTTTTCCTTGACCTCATCGGGCAGGCTTGAAGCCGAGATATCGAATCGCAGATGCACGGCATTCGACACCTTGTTGACGTTTTGTCCACCAGCCCCTTGAGCGCGGATGGCGGTGAATTCAACTTCGCTTTCGTTCAAAACAAGGGTGTTCATTTTTTTGCTTCGAGTTGGTCGTAAACCGCCGTCGCCACTTTGGCCAGTTCGCCCTTGGCGGTGCTCGCCGACAGAGCGTAGCCGAATTTACCATCGACCCAGTAAAAAACGTTGACCTGCCCTTCGCGGGCGAAGCGGAAGCCAGTTTCGGGCTGGGTTGCATTTTCGGTCGTCACGTAAAGCGTCATGCGCTGGCCAGTGACGTCCTGATACATAAACTGGGCGACCGGGCCGGCGTTGCCGGGGAGCAGCCGGCCGCCGACCAGTTCATAGCCGAGAGCGCCGAGTTTGGGCGGACTGACCGGCGTGCCGAGACGCTTGGTCAGCCATTTGACCAACGCCTCCTCCTGATCTGCCGTGACCTCGACGGGGCGGCGCGCATCGGGGCTGTATACCACGTGGGCGACGGCTGCCTGACGGGACAGCGGGACGACTATCTGCGCCATGCGTTCGACGCTCTGGTACTGACCATGGCCCAGCCAGCCGGCGACACCGCCGAGCGTGGCGACAACGACGCCGGCGGCTATCTGCTGCAGCGGCCATGATTTCAAATTTGGCAATTTTTTCGGGTTGACCGTGGAATTCACAGGTTGCACGGTCAACGCATGCAGGTGGTCGGGCAATGCCTCGACCAGGACCGGATTGAACAGCGCCTTCAGCGCCTCGTTCTGGGCGCGATAGGCACGAACGCGTTCAGCATCCTCAGGATAGAGAACCAGATAAGCTTCGATCTCGGCCCGCCGCGCTGGCGTCAAAGCGCCGTCAACGTAAGCGTGCAGATCGTCTTCGGTGATATTGAGCGGGCTCATCGTACGACCCTTAGATTGGTGCCTGCCTGCCGGCCATCCATGATCTGGCGCAAGCGTTCGCGTCCGCGCGACAGGCGGGACATTACAGTGCCGATCGGAACGCCCAGTGCAGCGGAGATTTCGGCATAACTCATTTCTTCCAGACCGACGAGCAACAGCACCTCACGCTGGTCATCCGGCAATTGGCGGAGGGCTGATTCAAGGTCGATTACTTCCAGTAGGTCGTTCTGGGTAGGGCGCGTCGGCACTTCACAGGCATCGTCGTCGAGCGAATGTGTGGACAAACTGCCACGCCGCAATTGATCAACGCGCAGGTTGTGCATGATGCCGAACAACCAGGCGCGCAGATCGCTCCCAGCCCGCCATTGGGCGAAGCGACTCCAGGCTCGTTCGAGGGTGTCCTGCACGAGATCGTCCGCCGCCGCGCGATCGCCCAGCATCGCCCGCGCGTAACGGCGCAGGCGAGGCAATTCGGCGATGATCGCGCGGCTGTCCACGGTTCGGTCAGGGTTTAGCTACGTGCCAGACGTTGTTGAAACCGTCACCGGTCTTGTCGCCGGCCTTCATGTCCTTGGCCCAGAAGTACAGCGGCTTGCCCTTGAAGGCCCACTGTTTCTTGCCGTCGTCGCGCATCACGATACTGTAGTCGCCGCTCGCCATGTCGCCGTCCATGGCCATCAACGGCGGCCAGTTGGTGGCGCACGGACCGTTGCACATGCTCTTGCCGCTACCGGCGGCGTCCTTGTCGAAAACATAAAGCGTCATGCCATTGCTGCCGGTGAGCGTGCCATCCGACACCATGGCCGGCGCAGCGGCACGCGTACCGACACCGGAACAGGCGGCCAGCGTGGCCGACATGAGCAGCGTGACAAGCAGGTTTTTCGTTTTCATGATGATCTCCGTTGGTTTTGGGGGGCTACACCAAGGTATACGGAAGACGCCTTCAATTTATTCCATCGGCCCGGCCGAGCCGCCACAACGAAGTCACCTCGGCCGCCCGCGCCGCGTGCAGCGGATCGCTTGCATCACTAGCCTTCGGGTGTTTCGGCCGCGTATCGAGATGCTCGATCACCCTCAGCCCGGCCATCGCTATCCACCCGAGCAGCTTCTGCCGCGAGCGCAGACCGAGATGTTCGGCAATATCCGAAATGATCAACCAGCCCTCCCCATCCGGCTCCAAGTGCGCCGCCAGCCGACCGAGAAAGCCGCGCAACATGCGCGAATCCGGGTCGTAGACCGCGTACTCCACCGGCGAAGTCGGCTGGGCCGGCAACCACGGCGGATTGCAGACAACCAGCCTGGCTCGTCCTTCTGGAAACAGATCTGTCTTCACGAGGCGGACTGCTGCGGTCAACCCCAATTTTTCGACATTTTCGGAAGCGCAGGCCAGTGCCCGCTCGTCCAGATCGGTCGCCACCACCTGCTTGACGCCGCGTCGAGCCAGGATCGCCGCGATGATGCCGGAACCGGTTCCGATATCAAAGGCCAGCTCACAGTTGGCCGGCAGCGGCGCCTTGGCAACGAGATCGACATACTCCCCACGTACCGGCGAAAACACGCCGAAATGCGGGTAAATACGCCCCTCGACCGCCGGCACCGGCACACCCTTCTTGCGCCACTCGTGGGCACTGACGACCGCCAGCAACTCGCGCAACGACAGTACGGAATCCTCGCCAGTCGGCAGCCCGTAAGCCTCGACGCAGGCCTGCCGAACATCCTGCGCCCGCCGTAGCGGAATACTGTAATCAGCACCAAGCGGCACTAGCAACAAGCCGAGCGTCTGCGCCCGTCGGCCCTGGTTCCGACGATGCTGCTCGAATGCCTCGGCTGGCGTGACGGCCTTTTTCTGGCTACCCGAACGCGGCTGACGCTCAGCGCGGCGACTCAAGCCTTGCAACAGGTGGCGGGCATTCTGCCAGTCGCCCCGCCACAGCATCGCCGTTCCCTCGCTGGCCAGTTTCCAGGTCGCATCGACACTCAGTCGGTCGTCGACCACGACAAGCTTGTCATGCGGCGGCAAGCCAGCCTCGGAGCGCCAGCGGGCGGATTTTGTCTCGCCCCCCTCAGCCCAGCGGATCACAGGAAATGGTGCACGCGTCATGGCCCGCATTGTAGGACAGAAGCCAGCGCCCGCCGCCTGCCACTTTGATGCAAAGAGCCTAATTGCTGAAATTGTGAATTATTCGATAGTCGACTACAGCCTCGACGTAAACAATGTCAGCACATCAAACCCATTCGTTGCAGCAATCCAAACTTATAGGACCAGCCCCGTGGCCACTTTGAGCACACTCCCCGCCGGCGGCATCATTGAATCGGCTGGCGCCTTTTTCGGAAACAGCACGCCGAATACAGCCAGACACCAAGGCAGCCCCGAGAGCAACAAACAAAAACACGCCATGGCGCGCCGCCTTGAGCAACTGCACAACGCGCTCGGCGAATCGGAAGTCGCCCCCGCCAAAGCAGCGAACATCAAGAACAGCCCGGTAGTGGTCGAATCCATCAAATCGTTCGGCACAGGCACGCTCATCATCACCGCCATGATCTCGGCCCTATGTGGCGCGGCGATGATGTGGCTGGGTGCACCTCAAGGTGCTCCTCGGTCCGTCCCGGCGCCCCAACCCCTGGCAGTGGCAGCCCCGCAAGCAGCAATCGCAATGCTGAGTGAACCCGTACCCAGCGCGCCCGCCACGACAGAAATCAGCGACAAGACGCGAGTCGGCGAACTCCTCGATACCTGGCGAAACGCCTGGGTACAACGAGATATCGCGAGCTATCTGAACGCCTACGGCCAGCATTTCGCCCCCAACGACGGCAGCTCGCGCGACGCCTGGGTTGCCGCGAGAACGAAGAAGCTTTCAGCCGGCGCCCCGATCGATATCCAGATACGCGAAATCGGCATCGAGCGCCTAAACGCCGATCAATTCAAAGCAACTTTCCTGCAGGACTATGCCTCAGGCAGCTATCGGGAAACGGCGCGAACCAAAGTTTTGTTGATCGCCCGCGAAAATGGCGAATGGAAAATCACCAAAGAGTGGCTGGAAGAAAACAAGCTCGCAATGAAGTAAGCAGAACAGTTCGAAATTGGAAAGTCGGCCGATAAGCCGGGTTCTGTTCCCCCCTTGCGGGGTTCGGCAATCATTCCTCTAGGCCTGCCGTCACCGACAGGCTCAAGCAACCTACCCGGAAGCAGCGCGGGCCACGCCTCAGCTTCCCTATTTGGTCTTGCTCCGGATGGGGTTTGCCGTGCCGCTGAACGTTACCGCCAGCGCGGTGAGCTCTTACCTCGCCGTTTCACCCTTACCTGTGCGCCTTTCGACGCCATCGGCGGTCTATTCTCTGTTGCACTTTCCGTTGCCTTGGGTCACTCGACTTTCGTCTTGTGACTTATAACACCCAGCCGTTAACTGGCATCCCGCCCAATGGAGCCCGGACTTTCCTCCCGGCGCCGAAGTTATCCCCGGACGCCCAGCGATTGCCTGGCCAACTTTCCGCTGCGGATTATACGCGCCTGCAAGCCGGCCCCAGGCCGCATTGTGGAGGCAGGCAAAAAGTAGCCAGATTCGATCATCCAACAGCCGATTCGTGAAATATCTGACAACCCCTACTACCCCTCATGGCTAAGCTAAGGGCATGAGCGGCCAAAACAATGCAAAATACATAGTCGCCGGTTTTTTCTGGAGAACAATTTTATGTCAATGCACAGCGCACTCAGGCGAGCCATCGAAAAGGGAAACCTTGATGCAGTCAGAACGGCCCTGGATCACGGCGCCCTTATCGAGGAAGCCGACATGCACGGCGACCCCGGCCTGCCGATGCGGATCGCCTGTTTCAAGGGCCATGCCGAGATCGTGCGCGAACTGATCAAGCGCGGCGCTGACATCCATGCCCCCAACGCCCAAGGTGCCGGCGGCCCCATCCGCATGGCCAGCCGCGGCCAGCACACTCATATCGTCGAGCTACTAATAGCCCATGGCGCCGAAGTGCCTGAAGATGTCGAGCTGCCGAACGCCAACGGAGGGGAACGCCGCAAGCGTGGCGAACGAAGAAGGCGGGACATCGGCCCACCCAGCGATATCAGGGAAAGACGTCAATCGCGCGAACGCCGAGTCGTCTCCGTCCGCGAAGTCGAGCTGTCTGACCGGCAATGGGAACGCTACTTCGCCCAAACACAACCGAGTCCGCGGCCAACGCATATTCTCGACCTGGCCGATACCGTGTCGATGGTCTTCGAACGCGTCCGCGACTAAGGCAGCACAATTCGGGTCCTGACGGGCCCGTTGTCTTGCGATAAAGCTAAGCTGGCAAGGTCGTTCGGTCGACCACCTTGCGCAGGACAAAACTCGTGTGCACACCGGTCACGCCCTGAATTCGCGTGATCTTGTTGAGCAGCAGATCCTGGTAGGCATCCATGTCCCGGACCACCACTTTCAACTGGTAGTCCGACTGCTGGCCGGTGATCAGCAAACACTCCAGCACCTCGGGAATATCACCGATGGCCGCCTCAAGATTGGCGAAACGCTCTGGTGTGTGCTGGTCCATCGAGATGCCGATCAACGCCATCAGCGACAGGCCGAGCTTCTTGGCGTCAAGCATGGCGCGATAGCCGGTAATCAGTCCTGACTCCTCCAGCACACGAACCCGTCGCAGGCAGGGCGAGGGCGACAAGCCGATCTGGTCGGCCAGATCCTGGTTGCTGATGCGCCCATCGGTTTGCAGGATGGCAAGAATTTGCCGATCGTAACGATCAATCTCCACAATATTTCCTTAATCAATACATATACGCAATTTTCTGCCAACAATATATCCAATAATGCACCAACTCGCAATCGTCTGCCGGCGCCTTTGGCTTAATATTTCGCTATCGAAAAACTTATCCGGAGCACGCCATGATCACCCAGCCCGCCACCAAATACACCGCCTTCCCGCCGGTCCGCCTCGCTGACCGCCAGTGGCCGAACCGGGTCATCGAGAAACCGCCGGTGTGGATGAGCACCGATCTTCGCGACGGCAACCAGGCGCTTTTCGAGCCGATGAACGCCGATAAGAAGATGCGCATGTTCAAGACGCTTTGCGCCATTGGCTTCAAGGAAATCGAGATTGCCTTCCCCTCCGCCTCGGAAACCGAATTCGCCTTCGTGCGCGAATTGATTGATGGTGGCCACATTCCCGACGACGTCACCATCGAAGTCCTCACCCAGGCCCGCGAACACCTTATCCGCCGCACCTTCGAGTCGATCAAGGGCGCCAAACAGGCCATCGTTCACGTCTATAACGCCACCTGCAAAACCTTCCGCGAGAATGTGTTCGGCATGAGCAAGGCAGAAGTCATGGCCATGGCCGTCGATGCCGTCCGCCTCATCCGCCAGCTCGCCGACGAAATGCCGGAAACGAAGGTCACGCTTCAGTACAGCCCGGAACTCTTCACCGCCACCGAACTCGATTTTGCCCTTGAAGTTTGTGATGCAGTTACCGCCATCTGGGGCGCCACGCCGGAACGCAAGGTCATCCTCAACCTCCCGACCACGGTCGAGATCGCCACGCCCAACATCTACGCCGACCAGATCGAGTGGATGCACAAGAATCTCGCCCGCCGCGACAGCGTATTGATCAGCCTCCACCCGCACAACGACCGCGGCACGGCCGTCGCTGCCGCCGAACTCGGCCTCATGGCCGGCGCCGACCGCGTCGAGGGCTGCCTTTTCGGCAATGGCGAACGGACCGGCAACGTCGACCTCGTCACCCTCGCCCTCAACATGTACACGCAGGGCGTTCATCCCGGCCTCGATTTCTCGGACATCAACGCCGTCGCCCGCACCGTCGAACACTGTACCCAGCTCCCGATCCATCCACGCCACCCGTACGTTGGGGATCTCGTTTTCACGGCCTTCTCCGGCTCCCACCAGGACGCCATCAAGAAGGGGTTTTCTGCTCAAGAGGCAGACGAGCAATGGGCGGTGCCCTATCTCCCGATCGATCCGGCCGATGTCGGTCGCTCCTACGATTCGGTCATTCGCGTCAACAGCCAGTCGGGCAAGGGCGGCATCGCCTACCTCATGGAAACCGAGCACGGCGTCGTCATGCCGCGCCGTTTGCAGGTCGAGTTCTCGGGCGTCGTCCAGCAGCACACCGACGCCCATGGCGGCGAAGTGAGTGCTGACGGCATCTGGTCCATGTTCGCCCGGACCTACCTCGACGCCAGCAGCCCGATCCGCTACCGCGAACATCATCTCTTTGAGCATGGCAACGCCCAAGGCATCCGCCTCAACATCGACATCGACGGCACGCCGCACATCCTCACCGGCGAAGGCAACGGCCCGATTAATGCTACGGTGCACGCCTTGCAGAGCGCCGGCATCAACATCCAGGTGCGCAGCTACGAAGAACGTTCGATGGTGCCGATGGGCGAAGATGGCAACGCCCGAGCCTGTGCCTTCATGGAGGTGGCCGGCAAAAACAGCGGCGAGTGCTACGGTGTCGGCGTCGACAGCAATATCGTCACCGCCTCGATCAAGGCCTTGTTGAGCGGCGTCAATCGCCTCGGTGCCGTGCAGATGCGCGGAGAGCAACCGCAGGCGGCCTGACACAACCCAAAATCCCTTGCCAAAACATCGGCAAGGGATTGAATATTCGGCCCTTTTCATTTTCGTCCCTTGCCACACAGGGGATCGGCGCGTAAGATGCGGGCTTCGTCGGAGTAAAAATATCCGACTCCACCGTTCTGCCCGCGTAAATGCCGTTCCTCTGCCGCCCCGTCAATCGACGATTTCCGGCACGCCGAAGTCACCATTTCCCGTCGCAAAGCGCTGTTTCATTGCTCGTCTGAGCGCTTCCGGATACCCGGAAACCGGACGATCATCACTTTCGGGGAATAAATGGTCCGCATTCAGTTCACTATCGATCTTCACTATGAACTGGGTTTTCAGGGCGCCGATTTCGTTTTCAACATCCACGCGGCCAAGACGGCCAGCCAGACGATCATCAACGAACAGTTGGTCATCAGTCAGCAGGTGCCGCACACAATCCAGACCGATCCAGCGACCTGCACCCGCTACCTGCGCCTGACCGGTGCGCCGGGCCCCCTGCACATCAGCTACAAGGCCGTTCTCGACATCAAGCAGCAGGTAGATCAGCCCGACCTGATCCAGGAAACGCCGATCGCCAAGCTCCCGCTGTCGGCCCTGACTTACATCTACCCGAGCCGCTACTGCCAGTCCGACCGACTGGCTGCGCTGGCGATGAGCGAATTCGGCCATCTGCCCAAGGGCTATCGCCGGGTCGAGGCGATTCGCAACTGGGTCAACAAGCATGTGACCTTCAAGGGCAACACCACCAATTCAGCCACTGCCGCGCTCGATACGCTGATTGACCGGGTTGGCGTCTGCCGCGACTTTGCCCACCTGATGATTGCCATCTGTCGCGCCCTGAATATTCCGGCCCGCTTTACCACCGGCATCGACTACGGTGCCGACCCCTTGCTCGGCCCGACCGATTTCCATGCCTACGTCGAGGTCTTCCTCGGTGACCGCTGGTATCTGTTCGACCCGTCCGGCACAGCGATCCCGATGGGCTTTGTCCGTCTGGCCACCGGCCGCGATGCCGCCGATGTATCCTTTGCGACCATCTTCGGCGGCGTTCTCTCGCCACCGCCGGTGATCACCATCAGCGCCATTACCGAAGCCGGCCAGCCGTGGGAATTACCGCGCCACCGGCATGAGGCGCTATCCACCGACGCGGCACCCGCCGCCGTCACCACCCCCTGAACATTTTTACGATTACTGGAGAAGAACACTTGGCAAAAGAAGAACTACTGGAAATGCAAGGCGTCGTCGAAGACGTGCTACCGGATGGTCGTTTCCGCGTAACGCTGGAAAACGGTCACGTGATGATCGCCTACACGGCCGGCAAGATGAAGAAAAACCACATTCGCATTCTGCTCGGTGACAAGGTGACGCTGGAACTGTCGCCCTACGACCTGACCAAGGGTCGCATCACGTTCCGCCACATCGAGAACCGTGGCTCCCCGATGCCACAGCAACGCCGCCGCTACTAAGCAGCCAGCTTTGCCGTAGCCCGACGACCTGGCCTGAACTGCCAGCTATCGTCGTAGTACGCCGGATCTTCGCTGTCCGGCGTAACGCCAGGAATACCCAGCAAGGGTAGCGGTTGAAAATCGCGTGGCCGGGTGTAACGACCGCTGATCAAATCGGCGGCCAGAAGCTTGTCGACCGCAGCAAGCTGCGCTGAATCGCCCATTTCAAGCCAGGCCTCGCTCACCTCGTAAAGCACTGCCTTGGCTGTCAGGCCGCGAAATGGCCTGAGCATCTGCTCATAGGTGGCGTGGCCGAAAATCACGAAACGCATGTTGCGAATCACCTCGGTACGTCCCTCGACGAACAATTGCTTCCACTGGAAATCGCGCAGCAGATCAAGCAGTTCCGGCTGACTGGACAGCACAACGATGCCGCACTCGTCAAAATGGGTCAGCGCATCGCGGGTTGTGCCGCGCGCCTCGCCCGGCGCCTGCATGGCGCGCATGTGGGCGGCGCTGACAGCAATCTTTGTTTGCGGAAAACTGAGCCAGACCAAGGCATTGAAGAAGTCATGCCAGTTGTCGGGGCGGGTTTCCACCTCACCGCTGCCCCAGATCCGACACTCGTACACCAGGCCGTCCGGGCGCGGCGGCACGAAACGAACACGTTGTCCGTTTTCGGTATGGATAGGAAATTGCTCGGCCAATCTGGCCACTGCCGAAGTATCAGGCTCTTGTGGCAGGCGATCCAGCCAATGCCGCAGCGGATTGAATAACGGAGACGCGTAGAGGCTCACTCTTCAGCCGGCGATTCGTCTTTTTCTTCCTTGACGAAAACCAGTTCGCCCTTCTTGACACGGAAGGTACCAATGAACTGGCCCATCCCCTCAGGCGGCTCGCCGTCCATCTTGGCGAAGTTCTCGCAGGTCTGCGTCTCGGTGGCAAACATTTTCTTGCCAGCCTTAATGATGAAAGCCCCGGACGGCACCTGATAAACCTCGACCCTGGTCTTTTCCGTGCCCGAACCGAGGCTGTGCCGACGCATGCAGGCCGGCATCCGGGAAACAACCAGGAAAAGTTCAACCTTGCTGTCCCAGAAATACGGCTGCTCGCGAATCAGCGACAGCACGTGCTCGCGGGTGTTGTCGATTTCATACGTCGCACCGTCGTTGACGCAGGCAGTGAGCAGCGGAGCAGCCAGCAGCGGCAGCAGGAGGTGGCGCAAACGCATGGCGATTTTCCTCAGAGCATTTTCCAGGACAGCGTTTCGCCGGCGCGCAGCGGAACGATGGTGTCGGTGCTGATATACGGGTAGTCGGGCGGTACGGTCCACGCCTGTTTGACCAGCGTGATCTTGCCGCTGTTGCGCGGCAGCCCGTACCAGTCGGGGCCGTTGAAGCTGGCGAAGGCTTCGAGCTTGTCGAGGGCACCGGCCTGCTCGAAGACTTCGGCATAGAGTTCCATGGCGGCATAAGCGGTGTAGCAACCGGCGCAGCCGCAGGCGGCTTCTTTGGCGCCCTTGGCATGCGGCGCCGAATCGGTGCCAAGGAAAAATTTGGGGTTACCGGAAACGGCCGCGGCGACCAGGGCCTCGCGGTGCGTTTCGCGCTTGAGCACAGGCAGGCAATACCAGTGCGGCCGGACCCCGCCCTGGAAGATGGCATTGCGGTTGTAGAGCAGATGGTGGGCGGTGATGGTCGCTGCCACGGTCACCCCGGAATTTTGCACAAATTCTGCAGCATCCTTCGTCGTGATGTGCTCCATGACCACCTTGAGTTTCGGGAAGCGCTGGGTCAGTGGCAGCAGCACCGTGTCGATGAAGACCTTTTCGCGGTCGAAGAGATCAATTTTCGGATCGGTCACTTCGCCATGCACAAGCAGCGGCAGGCCGACGCGCTCCATTTCGGCCAGCGTGTCGTCGGCTTTCCGAATATCGGTCAGGCCGGCATCGGAATTGGTTGTCGCCCCGGCGGGGTAGAGTTTGACGGCCTTGACGAAGCCGGAAGCGGCAGCCTTGGCGACTTCGCTGGCCGGAGTATTGTCGGTCAGGTAAAGCGTCATCAGCGGCTCGAAGGAGGCGCCGGCCGGCTGCGCCGCGACGATGCGCTGGCGATAGGCGGCAGCCTGCTCGACCGTGGTGACCGGCGGCTTGAGGTTGGGCATGACGATGGCGCGGCCAAACTGGGCGGCGGTGTGGGCGAGGACGGAAGCCAAGGCTTCGCCGTCGCGCAGGTGAAGATGCCAGTCGTCGGGGCGGGTGATGGTGATCTGCATGGCGTTTCTCGGTACGGTTTGCGGTAATTTTAACAGGCTGCCCAGCCTAGTCGGGGCGATTCGGCGAGGCAGAACAAAACCGTTCTTTGCAAGTTCGCCACAATGCTTTACAAAATGACAGACGCAAACTGCTAATCTGTTTATGTCGACTTATCCGCGCGTCAGCAGCGGGATGCCGCCCTACCGCGGCCAGCCTGGCATTCCGAATGATCGACGCAAATGCAAACCAGTTTCACTGACCATCATGCACGACAATATCGTTCACCATCTCTCGACAGAGGCCCCCACCACCGGTGGACTTGCCAGCACCTATCTGGTCCATGCCGCGGTGCTCGAAGTTTCCTCACGCGCCGCCCGACCCGACGCAACGCTCTTGGGAAAACTGATTCGCCGCCGGCTGAGTCGCCTGGAGCGGGTTCTCGCCACTCACGGCGGCTCACTCGTCCGGCAAATGCCGCAAGGTCTGCTCGCTGCCTTCGACTCGGCCGAAACAGCCGTGCTCGTAGCGTGTGAAATGCAACGTCGTTGCGCGGTGATCCCACAGATTCTGGAAACCCAGATCGGGCTGAAGATAGGCATCCATGCGGCGACGCTTCAGAACGAAATGGATAGTGCCTTTGATGTTGCCGAAATCGAGGCATCCCGGCTGGCCAACCTGCTTGGAGAAGGCACTATTGTCGTTTCCGGGTCCGTGGTTAAGGCCCTGCCCGAAATGTTGCGCGAAAACAGCGCCGTCCTTGGCCGTGAAAACATCGGCGCCGCTGCCCATCTGGTCGACTGGGGCGCCATTCCCATGCGTCCCGGACCGGCGCCACCCACGCAACCCGAGATAACGGCACCCACGCCAAAGGCCGCCCCACCGGCGGTCTCCCGCCTTGTCTTGCGCAATGGCGGCCGCAGCTACCGCTTTGCCGCCGACAAATCAGTCATCACGATCGGCCGCGCGCCGGACAACGACATAGTGATCAACGCCCCCAACGCCTCCCGCCAGCATTGCCGGATCATTTACCGACTGGACAATCATGTGCTCGTCGATCTGAGCATGAACGGCACTTACGTCAAATCGGGTGATGCGCCGGAAACAATCATCCGGAAAAGCATGGTTACGCTGAGCGGCAGCGGACGCATCGGCTTCGGCCACTCCTGCCGTGGAGATGACGAGCAGACTTTCGAGTTTCAAATCGGCTGACGTCAGCCCGTAATCCGGACGCGCTTATCCAGCCTTGAGCGCCAGCGCCAGATCGTAGAGCGCATTCTTGGCGGCGCCGGTGATCGCCGAGGCCAGCTTGGCCGCCTGTTTGACCGGCAGCCCTTCGGCCAGCAGCAGCTTCAGAACCCGCTCGCCTTCGCCGCTTTCGGCATTGGCCGGGGCGCCGGACAACATCAAAACGAATTCGCCGCGCTGGCGGTTGGGGTCTCCCTTGAGCCAGGCAAGGCCTTCGGCCACCGGCAGGGAATGGATCGATTCGAACAACTTGGTCAGTTCGCGGGCGATGACCAGCGTGCGGTTACCGAATACTGTCGCCATGTCCTCGACCGTTTCGAGTACGCGGTGCGGGGCTTCGTAGAAGACCAGCGCGCATTGATGCTCGCGCAATTCCTCAAGCGCTTGCCGGCGCTGACCACCCTTGCTTGGCAAAAAGCCGTAAAACAGGAAATGTTCGTCGAGCAGTCCGGAACCAGACAAAGCTGTCGTCGCGGCGCACGGGCCGGGCAGCGGAATCACCTTGCAGCCGGCAGCGCGGACGGCGGCAACGATACGGGCGCCGGGATCGGAAATGCCTGGCGTACCGGCATCGGAAATGAGCGCCACGGCTTCGCCGGCCTGCAGCTTTTCGACGATGCGGGCGGCGGCTTCGTGTTCGTTGTGCTGGTGGGCCGGTATGGTCCGCGCCTGGGCGCCGAGTTGCTTGAGCAGCGGGCCGCTGTGGCGAGTGTCCTCGGCAGCGACCCAGGGCACGGTGCGCAGGATTTCTTCGGCGCGACGGGTCAAATCGGCGAGATTCCCGAGCGGTGTCGGGACGACATACAATGCGGCGGATTCTTCCGTCATTTGAAAACCAGATGCAGGCAAAGACCAACGATACCACCACGACGCGCGGCCGCGAAGCCGAAGAGCGGGCGGCGCGTTATCTCGAATCCCACGGTCAACCGGTAATTTCGCGCAATTTCAAAGTCCGCGGCGGCGAAATCGACCTCATTTGCCGCGACGGCAAGGTGCTGGTTTTTGTCGAAGTCCGCCAGCGCAGTCGCAGCGATTTCGGCGACGCCGGGGCCAGCATCACGGCGAGCAAGCGGCGGCGTATTGTCCTCGCCGCCCAGCACTACCTCATCGGCAAGCGGGATTGCGACTGCCGATTCGACTGCGTGCTGATCGACGGTGACCAGCTCGAATGGATCAAAAATGCGTTTTCTGCTGACGATTAGCCTGGTCTTGTGGCTGACGGTTGCTCACGCCGACAGCGTGCGTATGCTGGTCCAGAATTCGCCGCTGGCCGGCAGCCAGTTTTACGCGATGGAAATCTTCTGGTCTGAGATCAAGGTCGGCGATGCTCTGACACTGATCCGCGAACCCGACAACAAGCACGACCGCAACGCCATCCGCGTCGAGTGGCACGGCAACAAGCTGGGCTACGTGCCGCGCGCCCAGAACCGGGCCGTCGCTGCCGCCATGGATGCCGGCGACCGATTGACGGCCCGCGTGTCGTCTTTGAGCGACAACAAAAATCCATGGCAACGGCTGGCGTTCGAAGTCTTCGTCGAGCTGTGAGGTAGAATGCTTTTACTTCTAGCCCCAACTCATTGAACGATATGGATTTGATCGCCCGCGTTGCCAAGCATTTCGAAGACAGCGCCCAAACCAAGCTGAATGCCGTCGAAATGATGGCTGCCCCGATTGCCGCAGCGATCGAAACGATGACCAACTGCCTGATCAACGGGGGCAAGATCCTGGCCTGCGGCAACGGCGGCTCGGCTGGCGATGCCCAGCACTTCGCCGCCGAACTGATCGGCCGTTTCGAGGCTGAACGCCAGGAACTGGCGGCTATCGCGCTGACTACCGACACCTCGATCATCACGGCCGTCGCCAACGATTACTCGTTCAGCCAGATTTTCTCGCGCCAGGTGCGCGGTCTCGGCCATGCCGGCGATGTGCTGCTGGCCATTTCAACCTCGGGCAACTCGGCCAACGTCATCGAAGCCATCAAATCGGCCCACGAGCACGACATGCACATCGTCGCGCTGACCGGCAAGGGCGGCGGGCTGATCGGTGAAATGCTGCGTGACGATGATATTCAACTCTGCGTGCCGGCCGAGCGGACGGCACGAATTCAGGAAACCCACCTGCTCGTCATCCATTGCCTGTGCGATGGGATCGATGCACTTTTATTGGGAGTCGAATGATGCAAAAAGCCAAACTCACCCTCGCCGCTGCGGCGCTGATCACCCTTTTGCCGATGCTTCAGGGCTGCGTCCCGGTCATCGTCGGCGGCGCTGCGGCTGGCGTCATGTCGGCCCATGACCGTCGCTCGACCGGCACCCAGGCCGATGACGAGACGACCGAGTGGAAAGCCAGCAACCATGTTCCCGACCAGTACAAGACCTTCTCGCACATCAATTTCACGTCGTATAACCGGCGCGTCCTGATCACCGGCGAAGTGCCGAACGAGGAAGCCAAGGCCGCCATCGAAGCTGAAACGCGCAAGCTAGACGGCGTCCGCGAGGTGTACAACGAGTTGGGCATCGGCCCGGCCTCATCTCTGGGCAGCCGCAGCACCGATTCGTACATCGACTCCAAGGTCAAGGCCCGGCTGGTCGACTCCAACCAGATTTCGGCAAACCACATCAAGGTCGTCACCGAACGCGCCATCGTGCACCTGATGGGCATCGTCAACGCCCGCGAAGCCAAGGTTGCCGTCGATGTGGCGCGCACCACTTCCGGCGTCAAGAAAGTGGTCAATGTGCTGGAAATCGTTGGTGACGACGACACCCGCCGCCTCGACAACCAGACGCTTGGTGCACGCAATCCGCCGCCGGCCAGTGCGCCAGTCGAAAATCGCTGATTTTTACGTTACGTAGCAAGCCGGGGCGACCGCTCCCGGGAGTGAGGGCTCCCGGGGAGTAGCTCCCCTGCCAGCAAGAGCCGGGGCGCCGTAAGGGGGAAAGAACAATGAATCTGGAAAAGGTCATCTTCGGTTTCTTCATCGTCCTCGCCGCGACGCTGAATTTCGGCTTCTTCATAGGCGACATCGGGCGGCCGGAACTACATAACATCTATGAACTGGCCGCCGCGCTGTTCGTCAGCCTGATCGCCACCGCCCTCAAATTCGGCGACCGCACGCAGATCGGTGCCATCCACCTGTCCACCAGCCTGGTTGCTGACCTGCAACTGATCGCCGCCGCCATCACCTGGGGGGTGGCCGAACACATCACGGGCGTCGGAATGACCGTGCATGTCACGTCCAGCGTCGTCTCGCTGTCCGGCGGCGCGCTGTTCGCCAATATCGTTTCGGTCATCATCCTCATCGTCGAAACCGTCATGCTACGGCGTTAGCCGGGAGCCGCGCGTGAACAGCGCCTTCTTCCTCGTCCTGCGTCGCATGCGGGCGCCGATCATTGGCCTGATCGTCATCTACGCCATCTCGATCATCGGCCTGACGCTGGTACCCGGCGTCGACGCCGAAGGACGGATGGCACCGCCACTCAGTTTCTTTCACGCCTTCTATTTCATCAGCTACACGGCAACGACCATCGGCTTCGGCGAGATCCCGGGCGCCTTTTCCGACGCCCAGCGCCTGTGGGTCACCGTCTGCATCTACCTGACCGTCGTCGGCTGGTCGTATTCGGTAGTAACGCTGATCGCCCTGCTCCAGGACAAGGGCTTCCAGAACACCCTTACAACAAACCGCTTCGTCCGCCGCGTCCGCCAACTGAAAGCGCCGTTCTACATCGTCTGCGGCTGTGGCGAAACCGGCAACCTGATTGCCCGCACTTTCGACCGCCTCGACCAGGCCTTCGTCGTGCTCGAAAAGGACGAACTGCGTGTCGAGGAAATCGACCTCCAGGATTTCAAGACCGACACCCCAGCCCTCGCCGCCGATGCCAGCCTGCCCGACAACCTGCTGCTGGCCGGCCTCAAGCACCCGAAATGCCGTGGCGTGCTCGCTGTCACCAATGACGAGCAAACCAACCTGGCCATTGCCATTGCCGTCCGCCTGCTCAACCCGGACATCCCGGTCATCGCCCGCGCCCGCACGGCGTCGACCACGGCCAACATGGCTTCCTTTGGCACCGACCACATCATCAATCCTTTCGAGCGTTTCGCCGACCATCTGGCGCTGGCCGTTGCCTCCCCCGAACGCTTTCGCCTGATCGAACTGCTGACCAGCCTGCCCGAAAGCCCCATCCCCGAACCGCACCGCCCGCCGCGCGGCCACTGGATTCTGTGCGGCTACGGCAATTTCGGCCATGCCGTTGCCGACCGCCTGCGCAATACCGGCATCACGCTGACCATCATCGACCCAGCCGCCAAGGATGCCGACCAGCAACTGGTCGGCGACGGCACCGAAGCCATCACCCTGCGCCAGGCCGGCATCGAAACTGCCTCGGGCATCGTCGCCGGCAGCGACAACGACGTGAACAACCTGTCGATCGCCGTCACCGCCAGCGAAATAAAGCCCGAGCTCTTCGTCGTGACACGCCAGAACCACGCTGCCAACAGCGCGCTGTTCACCGCCTACGGTGCGGATTTCACCGTGCTGCCCAGCCGCATCGTCGCCCAGGAATGCATCGCCATCCTCACCGCGCCGCTGCTCGCCCGCTTTCTGGAACGCCTGCACAGCCTCGATGAAACCCATTGTCAGCAGTTGGTCGAACGCCTGCATGCCGAATGCGGCGGCCTGACCCCGGCCGTCTGGGACATCCGCCTGAACGCATCCGAAGCGCCAGCCATCTGGCAGGCTTTGTTGCGTGAACGGACGATCCGCCTCGGCGAAATCCTCCCCGATGGAGCCGACCGCAGTCAGCGACTGCCCGCCGTACCGCTGCTGGTCGAGCGGGGCGCAGACTGCCACCTGCTGCCGGACGATGAGTTCCTACTGCAGGCCGGCGATCAATTGCTCATGGCCAGCCCGCTGCACGCCCAGCGCGATCTCGAACTGACGCTCAAAAATGCCAACGAACTGGACTTTGTGCTGACCGGCAAGGAAAATTCGGGCAGTCTGCTCGGTCGCCTGCTCGCGGCCAGATAGTCAGTCTCTAAAGGCCACTCACTCCCCTTTATGTCCCGCAGGGACGGTATCCCCTGGGACAAGGGGAGGGCCGGGGTGGGGATGGGGTTACTCCGGCGACAAAAAAGCATTCCCACGGTCAACCGTAAAAACCGGCCATTTTTGGCAACCACGTCGCCAGCCAGGGCAAGGCCGAAATGATCAGCGCCCCGATGAACATGGCGAACACCGCCGGCAAGACGGCGGCGGCGACGTAGCGGATCGGCTTGCCGAACATCGCCGAGGCGAAATAGATGTTCATGCCAGCCGGCGGACAGAGAAAGCCCATCTCGATATTGGCCAGGAAAATCACGCCAAAGTGCACCGGATCGACGCCATAGGCAATGGCCACGGGCAGGAGCAACGGCACCAGCACAATGATCGCCGCGTAGATTTCCATCAAGGCGCCGGCCAGCAGCAGGAACAGGTTGAGGGCGATGAGGAAGGCGAATTTGTTGGGCAGGACCGACTGCACCCACTCGATGGCCGCATCGGGAATACCGGCGTCGACGAGGTAGTTGGTCAGACCGAGCGCCATGCCGAGGATGAGCATGATGCCGCCGATGACTTCGGCGCAATCGACCAGCGTCTGGCGGAAGTGCGGCCAGTCGAGTTCTCGATGCGCGATGGACTGCGTGAGCAGCGCGTACATGGCCGTCAACGCCGCGCTCTCGGTCGGCGTCGCGATGCCGCTGATCAGCGAGCCGATGGCGATGACCGGCGCCAACAGCTCCCATTTGGCGCCCCACAGCGCGCTGCCGAGACTTTTCGATTTTGGCTCTTTTTCCCGGTTGACCGTAGCAACGCCGCCCCGCCGCAAATAGCCGCCGACCAGCAGCAAGCAGGCGACCATGAGCACCGCCGGCAGCACGCCGGCGAGGAACATCGTGTTGATCGGCACGCGGGCGATGATGGCGTACATGATCAGCGGCACCGACGGCGCCAACAGCACGCCAAGCGCGCTGGCGCTGGTCACCAGGCTGATGCCGCGCTGCTCGGGAAAGCCAGCCTTGGTGAGCAGCGGCAACAGCAGGCCGCCGAGAGCCAGGATGGTGACGCCGCTGCCGCCGGTGAAGGCGGTGAAGAAGGAACAAAGCACCGCCGCGGCAATCGCCGTGCCGGCCACACCGCTGCCGAAAGCGGCCGTGAACACCTCGCCGAGCCGCGCCGCGGCGCCGGTCCGGGCAAACAGCAGGCCGGCCAGGGTGAATAACGGCAGCGCCGGCAGCGAGGGATTGACCGTGATCTGGTAGTGGCTGAGCGGCACCGAGGCGAGCGGCTGGCCCTCGCTCCAGAACAGCGCCAGGGCCAGCCCGCCGAGCACGGCAAAGATCGGTGCACCGCAGAAGAGGATCAGCGTCAGCCACAGGGCGAAGGGCAAAACCGGCAAAGTGCTGCCGTCGAAATGCTGGGCAAAAACGTAGCCGGCGGCTGGCAGGGCCAGCGCCAGCACGAGGCGGCCGGCGAGCTTGGTTGTGATGCGCGAGGCGAGCTTGAGACCAAGCAGGGCGAAGCCGACCGGCATGGCGATTTCGAACATCCAGCCGGCGACGCCGTAGGCAATGTCGCTCGGCATTTCCATTTCGCTGGCGACAAAAGTCCAGCTCGCCTGCGCCAGCATGCCGCAGAGCACGGCGGCGCTGGCCTTGCCGAAAACCACAGCGCTATTGCGGACGAGCGGATTGCGCGAGGCGGTAAAACCGGCGCCGAGTGCGCTCAGGTGCAGGCCGCGCTCGGCGAGCAGCGCCCCGAACATGGCGAGCAGCAGGCCGCAGTGCTGGACGAGCACCGGCGCATTATCGATGCCCGAACCGAACAACGGGCGCAGGACAATTTCAAGCAGCGGCACGAGCAGCATGACGAGCAGCGCGCCACCGGCGATCAGCGCGTCGAATTCACCGAGACGGCGCAGGGGATACATCCTTTTCAGCTCCGAACCGCCCTACTTCTTGCCGGCGCGGAAGGCCTTGAGCAGCGCGACGACTTCGTCAAACTGCTCGACTGGCACGAGCTTGCCGCGGATGCGCGGGTAGAGCCCATCGGCCAGCGCATTCCATTCCTTCATCTGCTCGGCGTTGGGCTTGTTGACCGTCAGACCGCGCTTTTTCATCGCCTCGACCGCCTCGTCGACCTCCTGCCGGGCCTTGGCGCGCAACTGGACACCGGCCTTGGCGCCCGCCTCCCGAACGATAGCCTGACCTTCCGGCGTCAGTTCGTCCCAGGCCTTTTTGGTGATGATCAGGGCGCCGACAATCGGCGACCAGTTCATGTCCAGCATGTTGTTGGCCGTCGTGTAGATCTGCGTCGCCAGCGCGAAATAGGGCGTCGACGGCACGGCGTTGATCATGCCGGTCTGGATGGCCGGCAGGATGTCAGCCGTTTCGAGTGGCACCGGCGTGTAGCCGAGGTTCTTCATGATTTCCTGCTGGTCGGCCTCGGCGCCCCAGGCAAAGAACTTCATGCCCTTGAAATCGTTCGGCGCGAAGGCTGGCGTCTTGCTGAAAAAGCGCACCCAGCCAGCGTCGCCCCAGGCAAGCACGACAAAACCCTTTTCGAGAAACTTCTTTTCCATGGCCGGGCGCATCTTCTCGCGCACGTAATCGACCTCTTCCCAGCTCTTGAACATCATCGGCATATTCTGCAGCGCGGCAATCGACGGCTCGATCTCGCGCAGCCCGACCACCGACAACAGGCCGCCCTGCAACTGACCGATACGCATGCGGCGCACCATGTCAGTCTCTCCGCCCTGGCTGCCATCTGGATAGACCAGATACTTGCCTTGGCCGCCCTGCGCCGTGCGCCAGGCTTCGCCGAGCTCCATGAGCTGGCGGTGGTAGAGCGAATTCTTCGAGGCCAACGTGCCGATGCGCAACTGCTTGTCGGCGGCAAAGGAATTGAGGGCAAGCACGGCGCCGAGCAGGAGCGCGGCCAGTTTGATTTTCATTGTCATCTCCGGGAATTTCAGAACAGGTCAGGCGCCTGCTCCAGCAGCCATGCCGCACGGCGGCGCATGACTTCGTTTTGCAGGGCTTGTGGGCTGTCCGGCGCATCCTTGATGGCCAGCGTCTGTTTGAGCAGCGACTCGAACAAGGCGCGGTCGCCGGCCGGCTGGGCATAGCCCTCGGCCTTGCCGACCAGCGCGCCGGCACTATTGCCCCCGCCCTGGGCTATCGCCTGGTCGTACCAGACCAGTGCCTGGGCCTGAATACCGCCCGGGCGTGAGGCTTCAAAGGTAGCCAGCAACCCGGTCAGCGCCCCCTGACCCCAAGCCGGATCAGCCTGCCAGGCCAGTTGCGTCAGACGCACAGCCTGCGGCAGATCGGCCACCACATCCGGATCATCCTTGGACAGCGAAATCCAGCCGCCCCACGAGGCTGCGGCCCAGTAAGCGAGGCCGACCTGGGCCGGCGCCAGCTTCGGCCAGTCAGTCGCCTGCGGGGGGTTCAGGGCGCCGGCGAAACCAGGACTTTCCTTTTCCAGTGCTGCCATCGCATGCTGATGCGCCCGGCGATAAAGCTGCGCGGCGCGGCGACGCAGGCGCTCAGCAGCCTTGGCATCCTTCGCCTCGACACGATCAGCCTCGAAAGCCACGAAGGCGTAGGCGTACTGCGTGAAGCCGCCGGCCACCGACTCCGCCAGCCCGCGATGGCCGGGGTCGCTGCGCAGCACGGACTCGGATAATTTCAGGTAAAAGGCGCTCGCCTCGCGGGCCAGATCGAGATCGTTTTCGCTGGCCTGACCTTGCGCCGCCAGTTCGTCGGCGATGCTGCCGACCACCAGTTGGCGCGGCGAGCAGGCCGTCAGCAAAACGCTGGCAAGCAGCGCAACGAGAGCCAGAAAGGTGCTGCGCCGGAGCAAGGGCAATTGAGTTCCGCCGGGTTCAATGAAGTGCCAGCACACTAGCCAGCCGATGTTACGTGGGGATGACAGGCCGCGCCGACAGCCAAACGCCACTAAAATAGCGGCCTGTCCTCAATCCGTGATGTCGCCATGACCTACGCCGCCCCCCGCTTCGAAGCGAAAATCTGCCCGCCGGACCAGCTCGCCATCCGTGCCGCCCAACTGCCCCGGCCACTGGTCTTCACCAACGGCTGTTTCGACATCCTGCATCGCGGCCATGTCACCTACCTGGCGCAGGCCGCAGCCCTCGGCACCAGCATGGTGGTGGCGCTCAATACCGATGTTTCAGTCAAACGTCTGGGCAAGGGCGACGACCGACCGGTCAACGCGCTCGAAGACCGCCTGGCCGTCATGGCCGCGCTCGAATGCGTGGCGCTGGTGACATGGTTCGACGAAGAAACGCCGCTACAGCGCATCCTGGAATGCCGGCCGGACATTCTCGTGAAGGGCGGGGACTGGCCGGTGGACAAGATTGTTGGCTGCACCGAGGTACGCAGTTGGGGGGGAGCGGTGCACTCCATACCCTTCATCCATCAGAAATCCACCACGGCGTTGCTGGAGAAGATTCGGCGGCTTTGATTTGCCGCCGGGGTTCCTGCACCCGGTGGGTTTCGCGCTTGGGGGGCCGGTGCCCCGGCGCACGCGCAGGTTTTCGCGCTTGAGGCGCGAGCGTACTTTCTTCTTGCTTCGCCAAGAAGAAAGTAGCCAAAGAAGAAGGCGACCCTGGGTCGGTGCCGGCTGCGCCGGTACCCTGCGCTACTCGGAAAGCCGGGCGGCTGCGGAACTCGGGGCTACGCCCTCAAACAGTCCTCGCCGAAGGCCCCCGGCCTTCCTGCGTTGCTCGGCACCTCTCAAGGGGCCCGGTGAAACGAGCCGTGCTTGAGCTTGGGTGCCTGAATAACAGATTTCATTTTTGGCCCTTTTTTCCGGTTGACCGTGGAAACCCATTTTTTTCGGATAAACGGTCGAGCCCGGACGCCTTTGGGGTCCCCGTGGAAGGCGCTGAGCAACGCAGGTAGGCCGGGGGCCTTCGGCGAGGACTGTCTGAGGGCGTAGCCCGAGTTCCGCAGCCGCCCGGCCTGCCGAGTAGCGGAAGGAACCCGCAGGGCGCCGCCCCCGGGGTCGCCTTTTCTTTGGCTACTTTCTTTTGGCGAAGCAAAAGAAAGTACGCCCGCCAACAAGGCGGAACCCCAAACGCAAATTCCGGACAACCACCAGAAAACGGGAAGCGCCCCACGCGCCCAAAAACTACAACACCACCTGCGTCCCAAGCTCAACAACCCGATTACTCGGAATCTTGAAGAAGGCCGTCGCCGACCCCGCATTCCGGAACATGGCGACGAAAATCTTCTCCCGCCAGAACGCCATTTCCGAGCCAAGCCGCGGTATCAGCGTCTCGCGGCCGATGAAGTAGGAGGTCTCCAGCGGGCTGAAGTCCAGGCCGAAAACGGCGCAACGCTCAAGCGCACCGGGCACATTGGGGTCGTCCATGAAACCGTAGTGGATGACGACACTCCAGAAATTTTCCTTGAGCTGGTGCACTTCGACGCGATCGATGTCCGGCACGTAAGGCACATCGAAGAACTGCACCGAGAGCAGGACAACGCGTTCGTGCAACACCTTGTTGTGCATGAGATTGTGGAGCAGCGCGTGCGGCACGCCCTTGGGGTCGGCGTTGAGGAAGACCGACGTACCGGCGACACGAGTCGGCATCGAGGAGGCCAGCGAGTCGAGGAACAGTGACAGTTCGAGACGTTCGCCCTTGACGCGCTCGGCCAGCAACTGGCGACCACGTTTCCAGGTCATCATGACGATGAAGATAGCCATTCCGGCGAGCAGCGGGAACCAGCCGCCATCGGGAATCTTCAGGATGTTGGCGGCGAGGAAGACGAGCTCGACCGATAGGAAACAGGCGAAGAGCAGCCCGGCCTTGACCCAGCCCCATTTCCAGACCTTGGCGACGACCACGGTGGCGAGGATGGAGGTAATCACCATGTCGCCGGTCACGGCAATGCCATAAGCCGCGGCCAGGTTGTTCGACGATTTGAAACCGAGGACGAGGATCATCACGGCGACCATCAGGCCCCAATTGACCGCCGGCAGGTAGATCTGGCCTTGCTCTTTGTCCGACGTATGCTGCACTTCCATGCGCGGCACGAAGCCGAGTTGCATGGCCTGGCGCGTCACCGAGAAGGCGCCGGAAATGACGGCCTGCGAGGCGATCACCGTCGCCAGGGTGGCCAGTGCGACAAGCGGAATCAGCGCCCAGTCGGGTGCCGACAGGAAGAAGGGGTTCTTGGCCGCTTCCGGCTCGGCCAGGATCAGGGCGCCCTGACCGAAATAGTTGAGAACCAGCGCCGGCAGCACGAAGGCGAACCAGGCGCGGGAGATCGGCTTGCGGCCGAAGTGGCCCATGTCGGCGTAGAGCGCCTCGGCCCCGGTTACGGCGAGCACGACGTTGCCCATGGCGATCAGCGACATGGCCTTGTTTTCCAACAGAAACTCAATGCCATAAAGCGGATTGATCGCCATCAGGATGGCCGGATGCGCAACGATATTGTGCGACCCGAGCAGCGCCAGGACGGTAAACCAGAGCACCATGACCGGCCCGAAGAAGGCACCGACCCTGGCCGTGCCGCTGCGTTGCACGAAAAAGAGCCCGAAAATAATGAGGATGGTGATCGGAATGACGAAGGACTTGAAGGCCGGCGTGATGACCTCCAGCCCCTCGACGGCGGAGAGCACCGAAATTGCCGGCGTGACCATGCCGTCGCCGTAGAACATCGCCGCCCCGAGGACGCCGAAAATCATGATCAGCCGGGTCTGCTTCGGCTTGTTCTGCGCCGTGTGCAGGGCCAGCGCGATGAGTGCCATGATGCCGCCCTCGCCGCGGTTGTCGGCACGCATGATGAAACTCACGTACTTGATCGAGACAACGATAACGAGCGCCCAGAAGAAGAGCGACAGGCTGCCGTAAATATTGCCGACGGTGACCGGGATCGGATGGTTGCCGGCGAATACTTCCTTCACCGCATAGAGCGGGCTGGTCCCGATGTCGCCATAGACCACGCCAAGGGCAGCCAGGGCCAGGGCGGCAAAACGCTTGCCGGAAGAATCCGCCTCGTGATGACTCATCAATCCAGACCTCCGCTGATCCGGCACGCGACTGGCCGAGCTGGCCCAGGCCCCGGGGCTTAGCCCCCGAGCGCCGCCTTCAGCGATTGCACTTCCTCTTCCGACTCTTCGACGATTTCGGCCAGGGCATCGGCGTCGAACAGCGTGTCGAGAATGGAAGTATCGATCTCGCCGTCCAGTTCCTTGTCGCGCCAGCTCGATGTCCGGTTGGCGATCTTGTTGGCGATGAACAGTACGTTGGACAGGTTGTCGATCGCCGTGATTTCGCGTTCGGTTTCGTGATCCCGGACCGCTTCGAGCACGGATTCCGGCAAGCCCATGGCCGAGAGCAGGGCGTGACCGATATTGTCGTGCCAGCCGACCAGCAAGGCATGCAACTCGACCTTGTCGTTGGCCAGTTCGGGGAAGTTGGCGGCGCGCGACATCAAATAAAAGACGCCGAGATCGTGCACCAGACCGGCAAACATCGCCTCGTCGCCGTTGATGCGGCGCTTGCGGGCCAGCACACGGCACAACGCCGCCACGTGCGAGGTGTGCTCCCACAGCCGATGGGAAATCTCTTCGAACGGCTGCATCTGCTTCGACTTGAGCAACTGTTCCATGGCCACGGCGAACGACACGGTACGCACGGCCTCCATGCCGACCCGGACAATGGCGCTCTTGACGTCGGCCACTTCGCGACCGCTCGGGTTGAGCGCCACCGAGTTGGCCATGCGAATGATCTTGGCGCTCATCAGCGGCTCGGCGCCAACCAACTTGGCCAGTTGTTCGACGCTCAGATTCGGATCCTTGAGCGCAGCACGCACCTGGAAGGTGATGTCGAGGAAGGTCGGGAAAGTGATTTCATTACTGGAAAGATCCCGGGCGATGTCCTCAAGAATCTTGAAAGTGACGGCACTGGCCATGCTGGTTTACCTCTGGGCGAAAAATGGAATTGCGCCGCGCGGCCAAGGCGCGCCGCCGAAGACAGTACCGAGCAGTACAGCGAGGCGGCGCAACGCCGGCAGCGCAAGCAATTTCATTTTCAGAACGGGATGTCGTCGCCAAGATCGTCAAAGGACGGCTTCGGCTTGTTCTTGGCCGGGGCCGGGGCGTAGTCGGTCGGTTCGCTGTCGTAACCGCCACCGCCGGCCGGGGCGCCCATGCCCTGGCGCGAGCCGAGCATTTTCATTTCGTCGCCACGAATTTCCGTCGTGTAGCGCTCCTGGCCTTCCTTGTCGGTCCATTTACGGGTGCGGATGCTGCCCTCGACATAAACCTGCGAGCCCTTTTTCAGATACTGACCGCAGATCTCGGCCAGCTTGCCGAAGAAGGAAATGCGGTGCCATTCAGTCAGTTCCTTCTTCTCGCCGGTCGCCTTGTCCTTCCAGTTTTCGCTGGTCGCAACCGTAATGTTGCACATCGCCTCGCCGCTCGCCGTGTAGCGAACTTCCGGGTCCTTGCCCAGATTGCCGACGATGATTGCCTTGTTAACCGATGCCATGAAATGTCCCCTAAGCAGTTTGTGTCGCAGCGGCAGTGACGCGCCGTTGCGGAAAATTCATCGAGTTTGCCACCACCAGCCAGACCAGAACCAGCCCGGTGCAGGCAGCAAAAACAGCATTATCGCCGAAATTCTGCGCAATATAGCCGCCGGCTGCACCGCCGACGAATAGCCCGAGCGCCTGCGTCGTGTTGTAGACCCCGAGCGCCGCGCCCTTGGCGGATGGCGGGGCCGTGCGCGAGACCAGCGAGGGCAGCGTCGCTTCGAGCACGTTGAAGGCGACGAAGAAAAGGACCAGCCACAGGGCCAGTGCCCACAGGCTTGCGCTGTAAAGGAGCAAGCCAGACTGGACGACGACGAGCAGCGCGATTGCAGCGAGGAAAATCGGCCGCATCTTGTCCTTGCGCTCGGCGGCGATGATGGCCGGAACCATGATGGCAAACGAGAGCAGGACGGCCGGCAGGTAGACCTTCCAGTGCGCGGCAGCTTCGAGCCCGCCGTGATTGACCAGCGCATGCGGCAGAACGACGAACATGGCCATCTGCACCATATGCAGCACGAAGATGCCGACGTTGAGGCGGATCAGGTCGGGATCGAAAACGACCTGGCGCAGTGGCAACTTCTCGTGACCGAGCGGCGGCGGGGCCGGCGGTACGGCCTTGAGCAGCAAGATGATGGCGGCCAGCGCCAGTGCACCGGTCATGATGAACAGGCCGGCCATGCCGATCAGGCCATAGAGAATGGGCGCGCCGACCAGCGACAGGGCGAAAACGAGGCCGATCGACGAGCCGATCATGGCCATCACCTTGGTCCGGTGCTCCTCGCGCGTCAGGTCGGCGGCCAGCGCCGTCACGGCGGCCGAAATGGCGCCCATGCCCTGCAGCACGCGGCCGACGATGATCCATGTCATGTCCGGTGCCCAGGCAGCGACAAAGCTGCCCAGCGCGAAGACAAGCAGGCCGACGACGATGACCGGCTTGCGCCCGAAAATATCGGAGGCGATGCCGTAGGGAATCTGAAAAAATGCCTGCGTCAGGCCGTAGGCGCCGAGCGCAAAACCGACCAGAGCCAGGTTGTCGCCGCCGGGCAGCGTTTTCGCATAGACCGAAAACACCGGCAGGATGAGGAAAAGCCCGAGCATGCGCAGGGCAAAGATGGAAGCCAGGGAGGCGCCGGCGCGGCGTTCCTCGGGACTCATTTTGTCGGTTGGGGGGGCCATTGTCGTTTTTAATTGTTGCATTGCAGCGAGACAACAATATTAGCAGGTTTGGTGAAGGGCTATCGAGACTCGGCAGCTCCCACGGTCAACCGGAAAAATTGGCCAAAATTGAAAGCCGCGCGCCGTCCGGACGAGACCGGTTCGTCGTCGGCGGAGCGGCGCCGACTTCAGAGTTCCCGGCTACCCGTACACGCCGGAAAACCGGTGCAGCCCCAGTCCACCTGAACGGTGGCTCCGCCCTGCTTTTTCATTCGCGGCATCATCGCCTTGCCGCAATTCGGGCAGGCCGGCGGTGCCGGGTCATGGTGCCGCCGCGAGAACATCGGCGAAATGGTGACTTCTCCTGTGCTCGAAGCCGACACTTTCTTGATCAGCCGCCGCAAGGAATCGGCCGGGACGACGCGAATCGAGCGACCCAGCGCGGCTTTTCTTGCTTCATCGGTGAACCGGCCGGAGGCTACGATGAATCCGCCGACGGCCCGTTCAGCGCTGATCACGGCAGCCAACTCGCGCACAGCCAGCGCATCGACCGTTTTTTCCTTCCATCGGCGGCATTGCACGAGATAGCGGTCGCGCCCCATGAATAACTCGAGGTCAACGCACCCCTGGTGACGCGATCCAGTGCGCTCGACGACGAGAAACCCTTCGCGACGAAACCCCTCGGCGACCAGCTTTTCGAAGTCATGAACGCTCATCCGCGCCAGCGCATCGGACGTCGGGCTCAGCATTTCAACCGGGGCAGCCCGGCCGCGACGGCGCACGAAGGAAATCAGCGCAACGATCAACAGTAGCCCGGGAACGATGTACTGGGGAAAGCTAGCCAGATACTGGTCGACGCCCTTGCCGAGAACCATCCACGCGGCGAGGTCGTGAAAAACCCAGTACGCGATCAGTGCCAGCAGCCCGCCAATCTGCCAGGGGAGATTGGCCGCAAAATCGATTGCGCCGGCAAGCGGCGGACACACTTTCCGTGCCATGAACAATCCATAATAAATGTTTAGCGCATATTCTGACGGCAAGTCCGGTGAACGGCAAGTCTGCTTGCCCCACGCGGCATCAGCGGGATTTCAAAATTCGCCGTTTTTCCCGGTTGAACGTGGGATCGGCTCTAGCCCGGTTGAATGCCCCATTTTCATCAGGATGCAAACGAAGCCGGGGCTAACCCGGCTTTTTTGCGTATAGTTTCCCCTTCCCCAAACAGCGAAAAAACAGCGATGGAATTCATCCGCATCCGCGGCGCGCGCACCCATAATTTAAAGAACATCAACCTCGATCTGCCGCGCAACCAGCTCATCGTGATCACCGGGCTGTCCGGCTCGGGCAAGTCGTCGCTCGCCTTCGACACGCTCTACGCCGAGGGTCAGCGCCGTTACGTCGAATCGCTCTCGGCCTACGCCCGGCAGTTTCTGCAGCTCATGGAAAAGCCCGATGTTGACCTCATCGAAGGCCTGTCGCCAGCCATTTCCATCGAGCAGAAGGCCACTTCGCACAACCCGCGTTCCACCGTCGGCACCGTCACCGAAATCCACGATTACCTGCGCCTGCTCTTCGCCCGCGCTGGCACGCCCTACTGTCCCGACCACAACCTGCCGCTCGAAGCGCAGACGGTGTCGCAGATGGTCGATTCGGTCCTCGCCCTGCCGGCCGAAACCCGGCTCATGATCCTCGCCCCGGTCGTCGCCAACCGCAAGGGCGAGCAACTCGACCTCTTCGCCGAACTGCGTGCCCAGGGCTTTGCCCGCGTTCGCGTAGACGGCACGGTCTATGAAATCGACGATGTGCCGAAGCTGGCCAAGACGCACAAGCACACCGTCGATGTCGTCGTCGACCGCCTCAAGGTGCGCGACGACATGCGCCAGCGCCTGGCCGAATCCTTCGAAACGGCGCTGCGCCATGCCGAAGGCCGGGCCATCGCGCTTGAAATGGACGATGGCAAGGAGCACATGTTCTCCGCCAAGTTCGCCTGCCCGGTCTGCTCCTACGCCTTGCAGGAACTCGAACCGCGCCTGTTTTCCTTCAACAACCCGATGGGCGCCTGCCCGAAGTGCGACGGGCTGGGCGTCATCCAGTTCTTCGACCCCAAGCGCGTCGTCACCAACCCGGCCGCCTCGCTGGCCAACGGCGCGATTCGCGGCTGGGACAAGAAAAACCAGTTCTACTTCCAGATCATCGAATCGATCGCCGACCACTACGGTTTCTCGGTCGATACGCCTTTCGAGCAACTGACCGATGCTCAGCGCCAGCTCATCCTCTACGGCTCCGGCAAGACCGAGATCAATTTCCGTTACCTCAACGAAAAGGGCACGCGCTTCGACCGCAGCCACAGCTTCGAGGGCATCATCCCCAACCTCGAGCGGCGTTACCGCGGCAGCGAGTCGAATGCCGTGCGCGAGGAATTGTCGAAATACGTCAGCAGTTCGGCCTGCCCGAGCTGTGCCGGCACCCGGCTGCGCACCGAAGCCCGCCACGTCCGCGTTGGTGAAAAAACCCTGCACGAAATCAGCCGCCTGCCGCTCGGCGAGGCGCGCAATTACTTCAACTGCCTGACGCTGGCCGGCAACAAGGCGCAGGTCGCCGACAAGATTTTGAAAGAGATCACCGCCCGCCTGAGTTTCCTGATCAACGTCGGCCTCGACTACCTGTGCCTCGAACGTTCGGCCGAAACGCTGTCCGGCGGCGAAGCCCAGCGCATCCGGCTGGCCTCGCAAATCGGTTCCGGCCTGACCGGCGTCATGTACGTCCTCGATGAACCGTCCATCGGCCTGCACCAGCGTGACAACGACCGCCTGCTGCAAACGCTCAAGAACCTGCGTGACATGGGCAACACGGTTCTGGTCGTCGAACACGATGAAGACGCCATCCGCAGCGCCGATTACGTCGTCGACATCGGCCCCGGCGCAGGGGTACATGGCGGCGCCGTTGTCGCGCAAGGCACGCCGGCCGAAGTGACGGCCAATCCCCTGTCGATGACTGGCGACTACCTGTCCGGCCGCAAGTCGATTTCGGCCCCAAAATCGCGTCGACCGCAGGATACGAACAAGCAGCTCAAGGTCGTCGGCGCCTACGGCAACAACCTCAAGGACGTCACGCTCGAAATCCCCGGCGGCCTGCTCACCTGCATCACCGGCGTTTCCGGCTCAGGCAAATCGACGCTCATCAACGACACGCTGTACGCCGCTGCCGCCCGCCACCTCTACGGCTCGACGACCGAACCGGCGCCGTACAAGGAAATCATCGGCCTCGAACTGTTCGACAAGGTCATCAACGTCGACCAGGCGCCGATCGGCCGCACGCCGCGCTCCAACCCGGCCACCTACACCGGCCTGCTGACGCCGATCCGCGAGCTATTCGCCCAGGTTCCCGAATCCCGCGTCCGCGGCTACGGCCCCGGCCGCTTCAGCTTCAACGTCAAGGGCGGCCGCTGCGAAGCCTGCCAGGGCGACGGCATGATCAAGGTCGAGATGCACTTCCTGCCCGACATCTACGTCCCTTGCGACGTCTGCCACGGCAAGCGCTACAACCGCGAAACGCTGGAGGTGCAATACAAGGGCAAGAACATTTACGACATCCTCGGCATGACCGTCGAGCAGGCGCGCGAATTCTTCGACCCGGTGCCCAACATCGCCCGCAAGCTGCAAACCCTGGTCGATGTCGGCCTCAGCTACATCACCCTCGGCCAGAGCGCCACCACGCTGTCCGGCGGCGAAGCCCAGCGCGTCAAGCTGGCTCTCGAACTGTCCAAGCGCGACACCGGCCGCACCCTCTACATCCTCGATGAACCGACCACCGGACTGCATTTCCAGGATATTGAGATGCTGCTCAGCGTGCTCCAACGGCTGGCCGCCAACGGCAACACCATCGTCGTCATCGAGCACAACCTCGACGTCATAAAGACTGCTGACTGGATTGTCGATCTCGGCCCGGAAGGCGGCGACGGCGGCGGCCGCATCCTCGTTTCCGGCACGCCCGAACAGGTCGCCAAGTGCAAGGCCAGCCACACTGGGCGCTTCCTCAAGCCGCTGCTCGACAAGAAATAGCCTGAAACAATGATTCCACGGTCAACCGGAAAAAACGGCCAAAATTCAAAACGTCGAAGTGAGGTGGAACGATGAGCGCCGCCGAACTCAAAGGCAAACGCGGCCTGCGGCGGCTGATCAACGCGCTCGGCTACTCGCGTGACGGCATTGCTGCCGCCTGGCGCAACGAGGCGGCCTTTCGCCAGGAAATCCTGCTCGCCGCCATCGCCCTTCCGCTCGCCTTTTACCTCGGCAAAAGCGGCGTCGAACGGGCCTTGATGATCGGCAGCATCGTGCTCATCCTGATCGTCGAAATCCTCAATTCGGCCGTTGAAGCGGTGGTCGACAAGGCGTCGCCCGAGAAGAGCGAACTGGCCAAACGGGCCAAGGACATGGGCAGCGCCGCCGTGCTGCTCAGCCTGATCAACGCTGCTGCCGTCTGGGGCTGCGTGCTCTGGAGCTGAATCAGCGCGAACGGGCGATGCCCTGACGGCGTTCCATTTCGTGGATCAGGGCCGTGAATTGCTCGGCCAATTCGTGGCGCATGAAGCGGACGCCGATACTCGACGGCAGCCAGCGATCCGGAACGACCTCGATCTGGTAATCGACGCGGGCGCCACGCCCCTGCGCCTGAACCCGAAGTTCGCTGCGCATGTGCTTCGTCGAACCACCCAGGGCGCGCCCGAGCAGCCGCCCGTCGGGAAGCAGCTCGATCTGGCGCAGCGACTCGAAGGGGAAGGAAAACGGGCCAAAATTCGCCTTGCCGCGCTGCTTGATGACGAAAACGTTGCCCTGGTGCGAGACGATCTGGCTGCTCTCGAGATTGGGGACGATGCCGACCATGTGGTTGAAATCGGTCAGCACATCGATGACAACAGCCGGTGGGGCGGCAACCAGGAAGGCCAGGCTGGCGAAATAGGTGCCATCGCGATAATCGACCTCGACATCGTCATCGGCCAACCCGCCGCTTGGCGGCTCAAGGGAAAACGCCGGCAGGCCGAGAATGACAATCAGGAAAACAAGGGCGCGGCAAATTCCGGCGACGGCGGGCATGCTCAGAACAGGCTGGCCGTGCGCGTATCCGGCTCGTTTTCGCATGTCGACTCGGGCGCTGGCGGGCCCGACAACACGACCCGGTTGCGGCCGAGGCGTTTGGCTTCGTAGAGCGCCTCGTCGGCGCGCTTGAGAGCAATCTCGATCGGACATTCGCTGGCATCGGCCAGCCCGATGCTGACCGTGGCCCTGACCGAGCGGCCATCGGGCAACGGCACTTCCATGGCATCACAGCGGGCGCGCAGGCGTTCGGCCAGCTTTTGCGTCTCGGCCGGGCCGATTTCCGGGAACAGGAAGGCGAATTCCTCGCCGCCGTAGCGGCAGACCTGATCGGACTGGCGCAAAGTATCCTGAACCAGGTCGGCAAAGGCGCACAACACGGCGTCACCGGCGGCGTGGCCGTAGGTGTCGTTAAGTTTTTTGAACAGGTCGAGGTCGGCCATGGCCACGGTGACCGGCCGCCGATAGCGCTGGGCGCGCTGCAATTCGACTTCGGCCGACTGCATGAAATGCCGACGATTCGTCAGCCCGGTCAGGCCATCCTTGTTGGCCAGCTTTTCCAGCACCTGCCGGGTTTCCTCGTTCTGGATGAGCAGGGCATGGTGTTCGCTGATCGATTCCTCAACGGCCTGGATTTCGAGCATGGCCGACGGTTTGAATTCGGGCGCCGGACGGTCGGCACTCAGCGTCGACAGGGCGAGGTTGATCTGCTGCAGCGGTTGAATCAGATGACGGCGCACGAGAATCATGAATCCAAGCAGGAATACGCCGACCAGAATCAGCGCCATCATCAGCTTCGAACGCGCCAGTTTCATCGCACCCGTCGCCACCACGAGATCGTTATTGGCCAGATTGATCCCCTGGATCGACACATCGTCGACCTGCATGCCAAGGCGCGCGGCAAGGCGCTGCCACTCGTCGTAGCGCATGGCCGGGCGGCGATCGTCGGAGACGGCCTGGCGCACGACGTCGCCGAGAAACTGCTCGGTTTCGCGCGCCAGCTGGGCCGCCCCGGGATGTTCGAGAATGCTCGGATGGCTGGCAATCAGGGTCACGACAAACATCGATTGCTGTCGCGACGCATGCGAACTGACGGCAAAGATGCGCTCGCCTTCCTGGCGGAGCTGTTCGAGATTTCTGGCCAGACGCTGGAAACGGATGATTTCCGGCACCGTCTGCTCCTGCAATCGGCTGGTGGCGTCAATGACACGTTGCTGGTCGAGCGCCAGCAACACGACAGCAGCCCCGAAGGCTGTCACGAAAAGTGCAGCCAGCAACGCAAAGGCCCGACCGGCCTGGATCGCCTGCAGCGACTTGATCACGGCAAGCCACCTGCCACTCGATAGCGGACTGGAACTTGAAAGATAGCTGGCATCAACTCACCCGAAAGGGCAAAAACCGGGAATTGATCCGATCATACGTCCCATTGCGCTTGATGCGATCGAGCGCCGCGTTAATTTCTTTCTGCAATTCCGGCCGATAGGGCGAAATGCCGAACGAGGCATCACCACCCAGCTCGGGGGCTTGCAAGACCGTCGTAGCCAGGCCCAGTTGCCGGAAAGCCTCGTTTTTCTGCAGGCTGATGCCGGTGATCATCGGCACCAGGACGGCCTGGGCCTCACCGGAAAGCAGCGGCGCGCCCAGTTCGCCATGGGTGGCAACCGGGTGCATTTCCCAGCCCTGCTTGCGGCCATAAGCCTCCTGAGCCGAACCGCCGACGACGGCGACTTTGACCCCGGCTTGCCCGGGGCTGATGCCGGAACGAGCCAGCCACAGCGAGATCGACCGGTAATAGGGCTTGGCAAACAACATCCTGGTGCGCCGCTCAGGCGTTTCAAGCAGGCCAACCGCGGCGATGTCAGCCTTGCCCTGGCTGATAGTGGGAATCAAGGCGCTTTGCGTAACGACATCGAAAGCGCAATTGACGCGCATTTCACTGCACACCGCGCGGGCAATCTCGACGCTAAAACCGGTCAGCTGGCCGGACTCGTCGCGAAAGGACATCGGCGGGGCATTATCGAGCACGAGGACGCGCAAGGCGGGTTCATCCGCCGCCAGCGCTCCACTTCCGAGGCTGGCAGGGAGCGCGCAACACAACAGGAAGACAAGCGCAGCGCGAGACATGTTTATCGCATAAATTCGACCGGATCGGCATTATAGTCGATATGAATATGACGTAGCGCCTCGTCGTTACCCTAGCCCCCTCGTTTACGGCGCCCCGGCCAGCTCGACCAGCCGCCCCTGCACCGGGAAGAAAACGGCCAGCCTGAGCGGCAGCCCGGCGTCGGCGAACAGGCCGGCATAGCGTTCGAGCTGCGGCCGGTAGCTTTCGGCGCGTTGCGCCAGCTCGGCCTCGGGCAGGCGCGCCGTCTTGTAGTCGATGATCCAGCGGCAACCGTCGGCGACAAAAACCCGGTCGATCACGTGGTTGACCGTGACATCGCCATCCGCACTGCTCCACGCCTGCTCGGCGGCGGCCTCGGGATGCTCGGCAAGGACCCAGCGACCGCTCTCCGAAGCCAGCGTGGCATGCAGCGCCGCTATGGCTTCCGCCGCCCCGCTGGCGGCCTCTTCGTCGCCATGGCCCTGGTTGCGCAGCCAGCGCTGGCAGGCCGGGTTCAGCGTGGTGATTCTTGGGGTCGACCAGCTTTCCAGGCCATTCTTGGCCATCAACTCGAGATAGCGGTGAACCAGCGTACCGACCGAAGCTTCGAGCGACAGGCCGAGCTCCGCCTCGTCGAGATCGAGCGGGTTGTCGGCCGGGCGCAGGCCTTCCGGCAAAGCACCGAGGCTGGCCGGCAGCGCGGTTTCGCGCAAGCGGACGAGCGGCGGGACGAAGGTCGCCGGATCAATGCCGGAGCTGGCCGGAGGAACCGCGTCGACGCCAGCCAGCGCCGCGACGAAAACCGGCTGGGCGACGCCGGGCCAGAGCAGATTGAGCAGCGTGCCGGCCGCTGGCGGCTTGAGACCGTCATCCTTCTTGTCATCGGCGACAGCGACGCCAAGCAGATGCAGGTTGCGGATGGCGCGGGTGGCTGCGACGTAGAGCAGGCGTTCGTCTTCGTGCGCGGCGCGTTCGGCTTCGAGCTTCTTGAGGTAGTCGTAGGCCGTCGGCTCGCCATTGCCGGCGCCCTTTTGTTTCATCGGCGCGACGAGCAGATGTTCGTCGCCATCGGCCCCGGCCACTTCGTCCCAGAGCAGCAGGCTGCTGTCGTTGCCGCCGGTGCCGCGGTCGAGGCCGGGCAGGATGACGGTGTCGAATTCGAGACCCTTGGATTTGTGCACGGTCATCATCTGCACCATATCGCCGAGCGGGTCGGACGGCGCGTAGAGTTCGGCGGCATGGGCGGCCAGCGTTTCGGCGCTGAGGTTGCGGCTGGCCACGAGCTTGTCGACGAGCTTGAAGAAGGCGTCGACGTCGTTGAGCGCCTCGGGTGCTTCGAGGCAGCGCGGCCCGCCGAGCATGAGCCAGACGCCTTCGAGCCAGCGCCGTGGATGCTGGCGGGCGCGCCCGGCGAAGGCCAGTTGCAGTACCTCGCGCACATGCCTCAGGCGTTGTTGGCCGTCTTCGGACAAGCGGGCGACACGGGCGTCTTCCTGCATGAGCTGCCAGATCGTCGACTTGCGTTCGTCAGCGGCCAGCGCATGCAGGTCGGCCAGCTTGAGGCCACACCACGGGGCGCGCAGGAGCGCCAGCCAATGCACGCGGTCGGCACGGTGATGCAGGGCGCAAAACAGCGTCAGCAGGTCCTGTACGTGCTGGCGACCGTCCAGCCCTTCGATGTCGACGGCCTGGAAGCGCAGGTCGGGCGCGCTGCGGCGGATTTCGGCGACGAGCGCGTTAAGATGGCTGCGCGCGCGGACGAGGACGGCGATGCGCTCCTCCGGGGCCTCGCGGCGCGCCTGCTGGATGATGGCCAGAATGCGGCAGGCTTCTTCGTCAGCTGAATCCGAGCCTTCGCGCTCGATGACGGGATGCACTTCGACGCCGCTGTCGGCGCGCGCCGACCGGGTGGCCGCCGATTCGGCGTAGCGCACGGCGCCGGCCTCGGGGCTGTCTTCTGCCGGAAAGATAGACGGGAAGGCCATATTGACCCAATCGACGATTCCCGGATACGAGCGGTTGTTGCGGAACAGGCGCAGGTGGCCGAGCTTGATGTCGCCGATGCCGCGCTCGCGGACGCGCAGGAACAAGCCGACGTCGGCCTTGCGGAAGCGGTAGATCGACTGCATCGGGTCGCCGACGACGAACAGCGTTCGGCCGTCGTCCGGCATCCAGCCGCGCGTCAGTTTTTCAATAAGCTCGACCTGGGTCGGGCTGGTGTCCTGGAATTCATCGACCAGCAGGTGGCGGATGCGATAATCGAGGGCCTGGGCCAGATCGGTCGGCGCCTCGTCGTCACCGAGCGCCAACCCGGCGCGGGCAGCGATCTCGATGAAATCGACCTCGCCGGCTTCCTGAAAGGCCAGCCACAACTGCCCGGCGGCCAGCCGGAGCAGGCGCGAGAAGCATTCGACCGTGGCCCATTCGCCACCGCTCAGTTCCGGCCGCGGCAGTTTGACGAGCATGGCCAGAGCTTCTTCGAGCCCGGCAACGCCGCGCAGTTCGCCGAGCAGTTCGAGCATGGCCTTTTTCTGGTCGGCGAACTCCTTGTCGGCCGGAAAGCCGATGCGTTTATCGACCGTTTTGCGAATTGTCCCGGTGCCGGTCATGAGCAGAGCGGCGACGGCCTGCCAGCGGGGCAAATCGGCGATTCCCACGGTCAACCGGAAATTCCAGTCAAAAATGGAATCGAGCGTTCCCGGCACATTGGCCGCCGCGAAGCGCGCCAGCGGCATGAGCAGGCTTTGCAGCCGGCCGTCGAGCAGTTCGCTGACGACCGCCAGATCACGCTCGATCAGGGCGGCGAAACCAGCCTCGACCTCGGCCTTCATCGCTCCGCTTTCGATGCGCGAAGCGTGCTGCAGCCATTGGTCGCGGCGGCCGAGCATGGTGATCAGCAGTTTGTCGAGGCGGCCGGCGTTGTTGTCCATGAAGGCCAGCGCCTCGGCCACGATGTCGGCATCGGCGCCACCCGCCTCGACCATTTCCAGCGTCCGTCGCGCCGCCGTCGCGTAGTGCGCCTCGGCATCCTCGGCGACGCCGGGCTGGGCGCCGAAGCGGCTGAGGTAGGGCATCTGCCGGGCCAGGCTGGCGCACAGGGCGTCGAGCGTCGTGATGCGTAGCCGTCCGGGGTGGCTGAGCAAGTGCCAGCCTTGCGCCGCGTCGTGGGCGAGCACCTTTTGCGCCAGGCCAAAAGTCAGTTGCTTGTGCGGCTCGACCGGCAAATTGCCACTCGCCGCGCGCTCCAGACTGCCGAGAATGCGGTCGCGCATCTCGGTTGCCGCCTTGTTGGTGAAGGTCAGCGCCAAGACTTCTTCCGGGTGCTCGACGACGGCCAGCAGGCGCAGATAGCGCTGAGTCAGCAACTCCGTCTTGCCGGCGCCAGCGGGCGCTTCGACGATGAACGAGGCAACATCGAGGGCACGTAGCCGGGCGGTTTTGTCTTCTTCGAGGCGGTCGACCACAGCAGTCACAGGCAGGGAACTTTCCGAGGAGGGAGCCGAGGCAGACGAATGTTGCCCGGCGGCGGCAAATCCTACGCCGGGCGACGGTTTGCCTCAAGCAATCAATGGCTTTTCCGGCCCGGCTGCCCGCTAAAAATCAGGCCTCCCGACGCTGCAGCGCCTTGAGGACGGTCGAGAAAAGCAGACCGGGCGGGCTGGGCTTGGCGAGAAAGTCGTTCATGCCGGCCGCCAGACAATTGGCCTTGTCCTCGGCAAAAATGTTGGCCGTCACCGCGATAATCGGCACCTCGCCCAGGCCGGGCATGGCGCGTATCTGCCGCGTTGCTTCGAGACCATCCATGCCAGGCATCTGGATATCCATGAGGATCAGGTCGTAAATCCCCGGCGCAACTTTTTGCACGGCCTCCCGGCCATCGCCGGCGACGTCGACCACCAGACCGGCACTTTCGAGCAAGGCCGTCGCCACCTCGCGGTTGACCGGCTCGTCCTCGACCAGCAGTATCCGTCGGCCGTCGTACTCCCGGCTGAGAACCACCTCGGCGGGCTCCGCCGAACCGGCAAGGTACTGGGAGGCACCCGGCCCGCCTTTTTTCAGGCGCACAGTAAACCAGAAAATACTGCCCATGCCCGGTGTGCTATTCATGCCGGCCGACCCGCCCATCAACTCGGCCAGCTTGCGGGTGATGGCCAGGCCGAGGCCGGTACCGCCATACTTGCGGGTGGTCGAATTGTCCGCTTGCTCGAAGGCCGAAAAGAGACGGCCAGCTGCTTCGGGATCGACGCCGATGCCGGTATCCTCGACTTCAAAACGAAGCACGGTATCGTCATCCGTTTCTTCGGTCGCCAGAACACGAACGATCACCACGCCATGTTCGGTAAACTTGACGGCATTGGCCACGTAGTTGAGCAGCGCCTGCTGCAACCGGGTTGGATCACCGAGCAGGGGGAATGGCAGCTCCTCGACGTCGGCAAACAGCCGCAGGCTCTTCGCCATGGCCCGCTCCTGGAGCATGGAAACGACATTGCGGGCGATGCCGGCAGGGCTGACCGGGATTTCCACCATAGCGAACTTGCCGGCTTCGATTTTCGACAGTTCGAGCACTGCATTGACGATTGCCAGCAAATGGTGCCCGGCCGCGTCGATTCTTTCCAGACGGGCCAGTTGTTCCGGCGGCAACCCGGCGCGCCGGATGATGTGGGCCATGCCGGTGATGGCATTGAGCGGCGTCCGTATTTCATGCGACATGTTGGCCAGGAAGGCGCTTTTCGCCACATTCGCCGCCTCGGCCGCCTCCTTGGCGGCAATCAGGGCCGCTTCGGCTTTCTTGCGCTGACTGATGTCGCGCACGAAGGAAATCATCCTGGCCGGCAGGCCATCATCGGCTGGAATGTAGTACAGGGTTACCTCGACCGGAATCAGCGCGCCGCTCTTTGCCCGGTTCTGCGTCTCGATCTTGAACCAACCCTTTTTCCGCATCACGGCTACCGCCTGCTCGGTCTCGTCCATGGCCTGTTTCGGATAAATATCCTCAACCCGCAGCTGGAGCATCTCCTCGACCGAGTAGCCGAGCATCTCGGCGGCAAAACTATTGACGTCGATCAGGCGCTTGGTTTCGAAATCGCTCCAGCGGATGCCGATGCCGACGCTGTTCATCGCAAACTGGGTATCGAGCAACTTGCGATGCACTTCGCGCAGGTCGGCCGTCCGCTTCTGCACCAGATCTTCAAGTTGATGCCGGTATTGATCGAGCTCGGCTTCGTTCTGCTTGCGCTCGCTGATATTGACCGAAATGCCGCCACCGCGCAGCGGGCGCCCGTCGGTATCGCGCTCGACGACCATCCCCCGGGAATGAATCCAGCCCCAGCCGCCACCCTGGAGGCCAACACGATACTCGGCGGAAAATGGCGCCCCGCCGACCTTGGCCGTTTCCTCAAAGGCGGCCATGAAGCTGGTCTGGTCGTCCGGGTGTACAGTCGCCAGCCAGCTCTGCAAACTCGTCGGGGGCGGTTCCCGCGGAATACCCAAAACAGTCAACAGTGTCGGGTCATAGCTCAGCGAGCCATCGACAAAATTGAACTCCCAACTGGCCATCCGGGCTGCCTGCAGCGCCGTCATCAAACGGCTTTCCAGGCTCGAAATATCCCGCGTCAGAGAAATGCGCTGCTGCTCGGCCAGTTTTTCCAACAGATAGCTCACCACCACCAGTGCCGGTGGCGCGACCAGCACCGCCGCCACAGCCCCCGTCAGCAGATAGTCCCACGACACCGAGCCCGTCAGCAGAAGGTCCATCGCTGACACGATCAACTCCACCACCGCCACGATGCCGAGGCTGGCCACAGCAAAAAGCCGCCACCCTTTCAGGCGCTGCAACAGGGTGATCAAATCGGATGGCACGTTGAGGCACCTCCATACAAAAGGGTGAGCGAAGCAAAGCCCTTCAGCTTATTTTTCGCCCATCCCGACGCAGATGGGTTGACCTATAACAAACGTACAAGATTGAGGATGGCCTCTTGCTAGCCGGCCTGCGCAGCCGCCAGCAGACGACGCCTTTCAGGCAGCCTCAGCAGCGGCAAGACCTCGCAGTATTGCAAGCCTTTTTCGTCGGCAAAGACGACGCCGGCCTGGCCCTGCCTGACCTCTTTGGCGACGGCGTGCAGGCGTTCGCGCCAATGGGTGATAACGGCGATCCAGTCCGGAAACTCGGCCGGATCGAAGATTTTCTGCTTGTCGTCGCCGATGCCCTGAACGCCGGGCAGGATGTCCTTTTCGTCGGCCACACCGGCGAAGGCCGGCTTGTCGAGCAGTACCTTGGCGAAGACGACGGCGGCTACATCTTCATTGACCAGCGCGGCGTAGATCGGCAGCTGCGGCTCGGTGATGCGCGGCTCGGCCCAGTTTTTGGTGTCGATGCTGGCGCCGGTCTTGTAGTCGATGATGACCTGCCGGCCGTCGGCCAGCTGATCGATGCGGTCGACGATCATCTTGACCTTGATGCCCTCGATCTCGACTTCGGCCGGCGCTTCGCAGGCGATGACATCGAAGCTCTGGCCGCGCTTGGCTTCGACCTGCAGCCAGACTTCGATCAACTTGGCCAGGCGGGCCGCTTCGAGCTCACGAAAACGGGCCGGCAGGGTGATGCGTCGGTCGAGTTCGAAGGTTTGCAGGGCCTTGGTGACAGCCTCGGCGATGGCCTGCTGGCGGCTCAGCTCGCCCAATGCGGCCAGCGCCTCGGATGAGCGAACCGCCGTCCAGAAGGCTTCCAGCGCTTCGTGCACCAGCGTGCCGCGCGCGGCCGGGTCGAGGCCTTCGACCGGCTCGTCCATCGCCTCGCCGCCGAGGCGGTACTGAAAATAGGCCCAGGCCGGGCATATCGCCTGGGCACGCAGGACCCAACTGCCGCCGGAGACTTTCTCGCCCTCGGCGACAGGCGGCGCCATGGCGTCGGCTATCAGCTCGAGCGCCGAGGCCGACTCGCCAGCCATCTGCCGGGCCAGCGTGACGACTTCGCCCGAGGCGTCGGCGGCCAGCGGAATCCCGGCGATCAGCGGACTCGGCCGCAGAACGCGATTGCCATCGGCCAGGGCAAAGGAAAACGTCACCTCCGGCGCCGAAAGCGACAAGCGCTCGTGGACGCGCTGGGCGAAATCGAGCTCGACCTCGGCACTGGCGTGCGCTGCCCCGGCGGCGCGCAGGAGTTCGGCCGGCAAGAGCGGATTGGGGCGCGGCGGCGGTGGCCAGAGGTCGTCGTTCATGCCCATGACCCACAGGGCGTCAAAATCGAGGCCGGCGCTTTCGAGCACGCCGAGCACCTGGATCGCCGGCCGGCCGCGTGTTTCCGGCTGGAACAGGCGCTGGCGGCAAAGTTGCGCCAGGCGACGCACGGCCTCGGCAAAGGCCAGCGGCCCGAGCAGGCCGTCGAGCCGGCCGAAGCCATCGAGCACTTCACCGAAGGCGCGACGGGCCTGAAATTCGTGGCTGGACAACGGCCGATCACCGGGCCAGCCGGCCGCTTTGAGGCAATTGCGGAAAACACTCGCCCATTGCCCGTGCGGCAGCTTGCGGCTGGCCGCAGCGGCGGTTTCAGCGAAAGCGTCGAGGGCATCGACCGTTTGCGGACAGAGCGGCGCTTCGCTTTCGGCCAGTCGCCGGGCCAGACGGACCAAGGCCGGCAGGCTCGTGAAATAGGGCAAATCGCGGCGCAAGGCGGCGTCGAGCCGGGCCCGGCCATCGGCCTCGCCGTCCGCCGCCGACCAGCCGCCGGCCAGCAGCAAGGCCGACAGCCGGCTTTGCTCGACCTTGGCCCGGCCGCTGCCCAGCGCCAACAAATCGAGCGCAACGCGGATGAGCGGCAGATCGGCCAGCGCCCGGCCGAGCGAGAAATTGAAAGCGCGCGGTACTTCGGCCGCATCGGGACGAATCAGCGCCGGATGCAAGGCGTCGTCGAGCAGGAATTCGAGCCGGTCGCGCACGCCAGCCAGATCGAGCGCCACGATGCCGAGCCGGCAAGCCGGTTTGGCCACCAGTTGCGCCTGCACCCAGGCGACCACGGCAGCACATTCGGCGTCACCATCGGCGCAGGCGACGACTTTCTGATTGCTACGGTCAACCGGAAATTTTGGCTGATTTTGAACACGGACCCCGCGCCCCGTCAGGGCTGCCATGAGGTCGCGTTCGGCCGGCGTGTAGCGGTCAAAACCGACGAAGGCGACACTTTCCGGCAGGGCAAAATGGCCATCCGCGATCAGTTCGATGACTTGCCGCTGCAGGCCGGCCGGGTCGATCCAGCCGTTGCTCCGGCAACGTTTGTCGAATTCGGCCTGCCAGCCGATGAAGAGTTTTGCCTCGTCGGACAACTCGCTGCCATCCGCCCTGATTTTCCAGACGCGGGCCAACGCCTGCGCCTCGGCGGCCGAAGCGGCCATGCCCTGGATGTCGAACAACGGCGCGGCGTCGGTCAGCGAAGCTGCGATAACCTTTTCCCAGAGCAGGCGCTCGGAGAAAGCGTCGAGCCCTACAGGCAGTTCGGCGATGCCGCTGAGCAGCGCCTCATCGGCCAGCGTGGCAAACCACTGGCCGAGCGTCAGCGCCTGGCGGGTGCGCCAGACCGCCTGCTCGGCCGGCAATTCGCCCCGCAGTGTTTGCGCCAGACGGGTCGTCGCGCAGAGGTAGAGGCTATCGCTCAAACGGGCCTCGGGATTTCGCCGTTATTTTCAGTACGCGGCAGCGGGCTGTGCCGGGCCGGCGGGCTTGGCCGGCGCACCGGGCATAGCCGGGCCGGCCGGTTTGGCAACGGGTGATGCCGGTTTGGCCGGGGCTGCCGACGGCGCCGCAGGCTTGGCTTCGGCGACGGCGGGTTTGGCCGGAGCCGCGGCCGGAACGGCCGGCTTGCCGGGCATGGCGGGACGAGCCGGGGCATGCACGGCGGGTGATTTCTCATCCGCTGACGGCGGAGCGACCGGCTTGCTCTCGCTGGCGGGCTTGGCGGGCATCGCCGGTCTGGCCGGGGATGCAGGGCCGGCCGGTTTGGCCGTACTCATTGGGGCCGGCGCGGCGGGCTGTGCGGCTTTTTCAGCAGGCTTGGCGACTGGCCTGGGCGGCGGCAGGGCTTTCGGTTTGGCCGGTGTGGCGGAAGCCTCGTTGTCTTTTCCGCCATTTCGCTCGGCCGCGGGGATTTTTGTCGGGCCGCTGTAGGTGATTCGGCCTTTCAAGCCCTCGGCAACCGCGCCGCGTAGCTCGGGAATTTTCCGCAGATCGTCGATGGTCTTGAACGGCCCGTTGTCGCGCCGATAGTCGATGATCAACTGCGCCCGTACCGGGCCGATGCCATTCAGGGTCTGCAGTTCCTCAGCGGTGGCGGTATTGACGTTAACCCGGGCCATGACCTGGCCGACGCAAAGCAGGCTCGCCAGGGCGAACATCAGAAAACGTGATTTCATGCTTTTTTCTCCCGACAGGTAAGTGCTGCAGTATGCCATTCGACGCCGGATCAGGGCGTCCCGACAAACAGGAAGAGGTTCGACACGCCGCTCGTCGAATAGCCGAAGCCAACATAGGCCGGCCCGAACGGCGTCTGGCCGCCAAGGTACAGAGCCGCCGAGTCGAGCACGCCGACCCGCGTCGATTCCGAATAGGGGGAACCGACCTTGGCCATTTCGAGCGCCATGCCGATGCGCATGTCGCCACGCAGGCCGAGCGGCAGGCGGCCGATGATCTGTTCGCCGCGCACGCCAAGATAGCGAATGTCGTCGCCGATGATCTGACCCGGCGCGAAAGCCGTCAGGTTGAGGAAACCGCCCAGCGTGCCGGCGTCAAAAACCGGCAGGTTGCCGCGCGGCGATCCGGTGTAACGCAGCCGGGCGTTGACCACCGTGCCGCCGAAGACGTAGGCGCCGCGCAGGTCGGCATCAGCTCGCGCGTAGTTGCTGCCGGGCGACTCGAACCACGAAAGTTGCGCCGCCCAGCCGCGGGTCGGAAAGTACACGCGGTCGAACTGGTCAAAATCGAGGCTAGCCTTCCAGCCGGTCATTTTCTTGTCGCCTCTGGGCAGGGATGGATCGCCGATATCAAGGTCGAAATAGCGATGGCGCTGAACCCAGCCGAAACGCAGCGGCCCGAGCAGGCCGATGTTGGTGCCGAAGAAGGCGCCGACACTGGTTTCACTATCGCGATACTGGGCGATTCGCTTATCGTCTTCATAGACATTGAGACGGGTTTGGCCGACCCCGGCGGTGCCTTCGAAGAAGACGCGCTGGCGGGCGTCAAGCGGCTGGTAGTAATTGATGCCGAGGCGGTTGTTCGAGCCGATTTCACCGTGGTAGATCAGCTCGCCACCGAGGCGGTTGAGCCAGGTCTGGTGATAGGCAGCGCGCAGGCCGAAGGTCGATCCCTGGCTGTTGTCGGCCTGCAGGTTGATGGCGAAGCGGGCGTAATCCGGTCCCCAGCGTTTTTCGATGGGCATGACGCGCAGAATATTGCGGTCGCGCTGGGCCAGCACCGTGTAATCGACGCTTTCGTAATAGCCGTCGCCATACATGCGGAGCAGGTCGCGGTTGATCACCGACGGCCGGATGACCTCGCCTGGCTGGACGCTCAGATAGCGCTCGATAGCGCCCTGATTGGCCCTTTCCAGCCCGACGATCTCGATTTCATCAATGCGTGGCGAGGGACGCCGGGTGACTTCGATGCTGCGCCACCATGCCGCGTAGGCCGACTCACCGGCGCTCAGGCGGACCAGTTTTGCACTCGCTCCTTCGGCCGCCAAGCGGCCACTCTCGGCGGCCTCGGCATGTTTCGTAAAATCGCCCGCGGTGATGCCGTTGAGCTCGGGCTTGATGTAGATGTCGTCCGGCTTGAGCATCGCCAGCGAACGACTGACGTTCTGCTCGGTCAGGATGCCGACCATCTGCGCCGACACCGTCAGCAGCGAGCCAACCTCCTCGGCCTTGAGCAGCGGCGAGCCGACATTGACGGCGATCACCACGTCAGCCTGGCAGCGCTCGCGCACTTCTGAAATCGGCAGGTTATCGACCAGCCCGCCATCGACCAGCTTGTGGCCCTGATGGTCGACCGGGGCGAGCAGGCCGGGCACCGACATGCTGGCGCGCATCGCCGTGGTCAACGCACCATCGCGAAATACCACGCGCTCGCCCGTGCCGATATCGGTGGCGATGATCGACAGCGGCAGCGGCAAATCCTCGATGTTGCGTTCGCCCTGGTTGGCGCGCACCAACTGGTTGAAGAACAGCTTGATCTTCTGACCGGAAACGACACCGCCCTGATAGGCCATGCCGTTGGCTGAAACACCGCTCTCCGAACCGGGCAGGTAGCTCCGCGAGACCAGCTTGTTGCGGTAACTCATCTCGGCGTATTCCGGGTTGTCGACGAAAATGTCGCTCCAGTCCGCCACGGCCAGCGCCTCGCGCATTTTCTCCGGCGACATGCCGGCCGCCCAGGCGCCGGCGATCAGTGCCCCCATGCTCGTGCCGGCGACGCAATCGATCGGCACGCGCAGCTTCTCCAGCACTTCCAGCACGCCGATATGCGCTGCCCCACGCGCCCCGCCCCCGCCCAGCACGAGGCCGATGCGCGGTCGTGCGGTGTCAGCGGCGAATGCCACGGTCGACTGGAAAAAAAGGCCAAAAATGAAAACGGCAGCAAGGCGTCGGAGCAGCAAGATCAATCCTTCATCCGAAAAAAAACCCCGCGAGGCGGGGCTTTCATTGAAGCGTCGGCAGATTACTTGGTGCCGATGACTTCGATATCAACGCGACGATCCGGCTGCAGGCAGTCGATCAGGGCCTTGGTCTTGGCGTTGCCCTTGCACTTGTCGCCGGTAACCGGCTGCTTCTCGCCCTTGCCTT
>NZ_JBASFI010000013.1:0-130741 GCF_049652925.1 Azonexus sp. | reverse complement strand
GGCGACAACATCGCCATGACCATCAAGCTGATCGCTCCGATCGCAATGGAAGAAGGTCTGCGCTTCGCCATCCGTGAAGGCGGTCGTACCGTCGGCGCTGGCGTCGTCGCCAAGATCATCGAGTAATTCGTTCTTTTAAAAATCCGGGGTGAAGTTCGCTTCACCCCATCGTTCTTTGGAAGCCAAAAATGCAAAGCCAGAAAATCCGTATCCGTCTCAAAGCCTTCGACTATCGCCTGATCGATCAATCGGCTCAGGAAATCGTCGAAACTGCCAAGCGTACCGGTGCAGTTGTCCGCGGTCCTGTGCCGTTGCCGACCCGCAAGCAGCGTTTTGACATCCTGCGTTCGCCGCACGTCAATAAGGCTTCCCGTGATCAGTTGGAAATCCGTACCCATCTGCGGCTGATGGATATCGTTGATCCGACTGACAAGACCGTTGATGCGCTGATGAAGCTGGATCTGCCGGCAGGCGTGGACGTCGAAATCAAGTTGCAGTAATAAGGGTTAGCGGATATAATCCGCGCCTTTCGGGGGTGGCCGGCGACGGCTGCCCATTTGTTGTTTTACATCGACCGGCCAATCGCAGCCGGCGATGAGGAGAATAACCATGAGTCTAGGCCTTGTTGGTCGCAAGGTTGGCATGACTCGCATTTTTGCCGAGGATGGCGCGTCCATTCCGGTGACTGTGCTTGACGTGTCTAACAACCGAGTGACCCAAGTAAAAACGCCGGAGATCGATGGCTACTCAGCCATCCAGGTCGCATTCGGCAAGCGCCGTGCCTCTCGTGTTTCGAAGCCCCTTGCTGGCCATCTGGCCAAGGCGGGTGTCGAAGCCGGGCATGTGCTCAAGGAATTCCTGATTGGCGCTGATCAGCTCGCCGCTTTCAAGGCGGGTGATCAGGTTGCTGTCACTATTTTTGCCGAAGGGCAGAAGGTTGACGTGACCGGTAGCTCGATCGGTAAGGGCTTCCAAGGTGGTATCAAGCGCCACAATTTCAGTTCAAACCGTGCAACCCATGGTAACTCGCTGTCGCACAACGCGCCGGGTTCCATAGGTATGGCGCAGGATCCGGGTCGTGTTTTCCCGGGTAAGCGTATGGCCGGCCACATGGGCGATGTGCAATCGACCATGCAGGGATTGACGATTGTTCGCGTTGATGCCGACCGCCAGCTGTTGCTGGTCAAGGGTGCCGTTCCCGGTGCCAAAGGTTCTGACGTCGTTGTGCGTCCGGCAGTCAAGGGCTAAGGGGGCGACATGGAACTCAAGGTAATTAACGAACAAGGCCAGGAGTCTGCCAAGCTGCAGGCTTCCGATGTGCTGTTCGGTCGCGACTTCAATGAAGCGCTGGTTCACCAGATCGTCGTTGCCTATCAGGCCAATGCACGTTCCGGTGATCGTCAGCAGAAGGATCGCTCCGAAGTCCGTCACACCACCACCAAGCCGTGGCGCCAAAAGGGTACGGGTCGTGCCCGTGCTGGTAGCAATGGCAGCCCGCTGTGGCGTGGGGGCGGTCGTATTTTTCCGAACTCTCCGGAAGAGAATTTCAGCCAGAAGGTTAACAAGAAGATGTTCCGCGCCGGAATGGCTGCGATTCTCTCCGAGTTGGCCCGCCAGGACCGTCTCGTCGTCATCGACGATCTGTCCATTGATGCGCCCAAGACCAAGCTTTTCATGCAAAAGCTCAAGGATCTGGGTCTCGAAGGCAAACTTCTGGTCATCACCGATGCGCTGAGCGAGAACCTCTATCTCTCGTCGCGCAACCTGCCCAACGTTCTGGTGCTGGAAGCCCAGGAGGCCGATCCGGTTTCCCTGGTCCGCTTCCCCAAGGTCCTCGTGACCAAGAACGCCGTGGCCAAGTTCGAGGAGATGTGGGGATGAATCAAGAGCGTCTGATGCAGGTGCTGCTTGCACCGCAAATCTCCGAGAAGGCTACCTACGTTGCTGACAAGCACAACCAGGTGATCTTCCGCGTCGCTTCCGATGCAACCAAGCCGGAAATCAAGGCCGCCGTTGAGCTGTTGTTCAAGGTTGAAGTCGGTGCCGTCCAGGTTGCCAACGTCAAGGGCAAGGTCAAGCGTTTCAAGGGTGCGGTCGGTCGTCGCAAGGGTTGGAAGAAAGCCTACGTGAGCCTCAAGCCGGGTCAGGAACTGAATTTTGTTGAAGGGGGGAATGCGTAATGGCACTCGTTAAAGTCAAGCCGACTTCCCCGGGTCGTCGCGCCGTTGTTCAGGTTGTTAATCCCAACCTGCACAAGGGCAAGCCGTTCGCCCCGCTGGTCGAAGCCAAGTCAGGCAACGCTGGTCGCAACAACAATGGCCGCATTACCGTTCGCCATCAGGGCGGTGGTCACAAGCAGGCTTACCGCGTCATCGATTTCAAGCGCAACAAGGACGGCATTCCGGCCAAGGTTGAGCGCCTGGAATACGATCCGAACCGTACGGCCAATATTGCATTGCTGTGCTACGCCGACGGTGAGCGTCGCTACATCATTGCCAACAAAGGCATGGTGGTTGGTCAGCCGATCATGAGCGGCTCGGAAGCGCCGATCAAGTCGGGTAATGCTCTGCCGATCCGCAATATCCCAGTTGGTACGACCATTTGCTGTGTTGAGATGCTGCCTGGCAAGGGCGCGCAAATCGCCCGTTCCGCCGGTACCTCCGTCCAGCTGCTGGCCCGTGAAGGTTCGTATGCCCAGATCCGCCTCCGCTCCGGCGAAGTGCGTCGCGTGCATGTCGAATGTCGCGCCACCATCGGTGAAGTTGGCAACGAAGAGCACAACCTGCGCAAGTTCGGCAAAGCCGGTGCTATGCGTTGGCGTGGTATTCGCCCGACCGTTCGCGGTACAGCCATGAACCCGGTTGATCACCCCCATGGTGGTGGTGAAGGCAAGACCGGCGAAGGTCGCGTGCCAGTCAATCCGTGGGGTCAGCCCACCAAGGGTTACCGCACCCGCAGCAACAAGCGCACGAACAGCATGATCGTTCAGCGCCGTCACAAGCGTTAAGGGGTAGGAAATGGGACGTTCTCTCAAAAAGGGCCCGTTTGTTGATGCGCATCTGATCGACAAAGTCGAAGCAGTCCGCGCCACCAGCGACAAGCGCCCGATCAAGACATGGTCGCGTCGTTCGACGATCCTCCCCGAGTTCATCGGCCTGACGATTGCGGTGCATAACGGCAAGCAGCATATTCCGGTGTTCGTTACCGAAAATATGGTCGGTCACAAGCTCGGCGAGTTCTCGCTGACCCGCACGTTCAAGGGTCACACCGCCGGCAAGAAGGCCAAGAAGTAAGGAGCTGACATGGAAACTCGTGCAAATTTGCGAGGCGTACGCCTCTCTGCGCAAAAGGGCCGCTTAGTTGCGGACCTCGTGCGCGGCAAGCCGGTTGGCCAGGCTCTGAACATCCTGGCTTTCTGCCCCAAGAAGGGCGCCGGTATCGTCAAGAAAGTGCTGGAGTCGGCAATCGCCAACGCCGAGCACAACGATGGTGCTGATATCGACGAACTGACGGTGAAAACCATCTACGTTGAAAAAGGCATGGTGCTCAAGCGCTTTACGGCGCGCGCCAAGGGTCGTGGCAATCGGATCGTCAAGCCGACCTGCCATATCTATCTGACCGTTGGTAACTAAGGAAGAGCCATGGGACAGAAAATTCATCCGACTGGCTTCCGCCTGGCAGTCACCAAGAACTGGGGTTCGCGCTGGTACGCCAACAGCAAGGATTTCCCGGGCATGCTCAACGAAGACATCAAGGTTCGTGAGTATCTCAAGCGCAAGCTGGCGCACGCCTCCGTTGGTCGTGTGCTGATCGAGCGTCCGGCCAAGAACGCCCGTGTCACCATCTACTCGGCTCGTCCGGGTGTGGTCATTGGCAAGAAGGGCGAAGACATCGAACAACTGCGTACGGATCTTCAGCGCATCATGGGCGTTCCCGTCCATGTCTCGATTGAAGAGATCCGCAAGCCGGAAATCGATGCGCAACTGATCGCTGATTCGATTGCCCAGCAACTCGAAAAGCGCATCATGTTCCGCCGTGCCATGAAGCGCGCCATGCAAAACGCCATGCGTCTAGGTGCCCAGGGCATCAAGGTGATGAGCGCTGGCCGTCTGAATGGTGCTGAAATCGCTCGTAGCGAATGGTATCGCGAAGGCCGCGTGCCGCTCCATACCCTGCGCGCCGACATCGATTACGCAACCTCGGAAGCCCTGACCACCTACGGCATTATCGGGATCAAGGTCTGGGTTTACAAGGGTGACATGCTGGATCGCAACGAGCAGCCGGAAGTTGTCGAGCCGGTGGCCGACGATCGTCGTCCGCGTCGTGCACCGGGTAAGCCAGATGGCGACAAGCCGCGTACCCGTACCGTCAAGAAGGCTGATGGCGCTGGTGCTCCGGGTGTAAGAAAGGCAGGTGCTTAACATGCTGCAACCAAATCGCCGCAAGTTCCGCAAGGAACACAAGGGGCGCAACGAAGGTCTGGCTACCCGCGGCACAAAAGTGTCGTTCGGTGAGTGGGGTCTCAAGGCAACCGGTCGTGGCCGCCTGACGGCGCGTCAGATTGAAGCTGCCCGTCGTGCCATGACGCGTCACATCAAGCGTGGCGGTCGCATCTGGATCCGTATCTTCCCGGATAAGCCGATTTCCAAGAAGCCGGCCGAAGTTCGTATGGGTAACGGTAAGGGTAACCCGGAGTACTGGGTCGCCGAGATCCAGCCGGGCAAAGTGCTCTATGAGATGGATGGTGTCAATGAAGCGCTGGCGCGCGAAGCATTTGCTCTCGCTGCCGCCAAGTTGCCGATTGCTACCACCTTCGTGACTCGTCATCTGGGGTAATCATGAAAGCTAGTGAATTGAGAACCAAGAGTGTGGACGAGCTCAACAAGGAATTGCTGGACCTGTTGAGGGCCCAGTTCGGTATGCGTATGCAGCTCGCTACCCAGCAGCTGTCCAATACCAGCCAAATGTCCAAGGTGCGTCGCGACATCGCTCGCGTTCGTACGCTTATCCGTGAAAAGGCGGTGCAGCAATGAGCGAAACCACCAGTATCAAACGTACTCTCGTCGGTCGCGTTGTCAGTGACAAAATGGAAAAGACGGTTACCGTCCTCGTCGAACGCAAGGTCAAGCACCCCATGTACGGCAAGGTGATGGTTCGTTCGAAGAAATATCATGCCCATAACGAGGGCAACTCGGCCAAGGCTGGTGATCTCGTTGAGATCGTCGAAACCCGTCCGGTTTCGCGTACCAAGACTTGGGCAGTGACGAGTGTTCTTGAGAAGGCGATCGTTGTATAACGAAAGTTTCTTAAAATGCTTGCGTAGTCTTGAAAGAAGCCGGTATAATCCGGCTTCTTTTTTGCAGCCCTCGTCCTGAGGGTTTGCGAAGTTGTTCAACCCGTACGGGTTCCAAGACTGACCGCGCAAGCGGATTAAGTTGGAGTTAATTTAAATGATTCAGATGCAGACGACTCTGGATGTCGCCGATAACACCGGCGCACGTTCAGTAATGTGTATCAAAGTGCTCGGTGGATCCAGGCGCCGCTATGCTGGCATTGGTGACATCATCAAGGTCAGCATCAAGGATGCTGCGCCGCGTGGCCGCGTCAAAAAAGGCGATGTCTACAATGCCGTGGTGGTTCGCACCGCCAAGGGCGTTCGTCGTCCTGATGGTTCGCTGGTTCGCTTTGATGGCAATGCCGCCGTTCTTCTTAACAACAAGCTCGAGCCGATCGGCACGCGCATCTTTGGCCCGGTAACCCGCGAACTGCGTACCGAGCGCTTCATGAAGATCGTGTCCCTGGCTCCTGAAGTGCTGTAAGGACTGGCCATGGAAAAGATTCGTAAAGGCGACGAAATCGTCGTAATTACCGGTAAAGACAAAGGCAAGCGCGGTACCGTGCTGCGTCGTGTCGATGATGAGCATGTGCTCGTCGAAGGTGTCAATCGTGCCAAGAAGCACGTCAAGCCGAACCCCGTAAAGGGTGTGGCGGGTGGCATCGTCGATAAGGATATGCCGATTCATATCTCCAACGTTGCGCTGTTCAATCCGGCGACCAAGAAGGCTGACCGTGTCGGCATCAAGGCGCACGAGGATGGCCGCAAAGTTCGCGTGTTCAAGTCGAACGGCGAACTAGTCAACGCATAAGGGGAGTGGTCATGGCGCGTTTGCAAGAGTTTTATAAAGAAACCGTTGTTGCTGATCTGAGCAAGCAATTTGGTTACAAGTCCGTGATGGAAGTCCCGCGCATCACCAAGATCACCCTGAACATGGGCGTCGGTGAAGCGGTGGCTGACAAGAAGGTTCTCGAGAATGCCGTTGGCGACATGCAGAAGATCGCAGGTCAGAAGCCGGTGACGACCAAGGCCCGCAAGTCGATTGCCGGCTTCAAGATTCGTGACGGTTACCCGATCGGTTGCATGGTCACGCTGCGTGGTCCGCGCATGTTCGAGTTCCTCGATCGTCTGGTCACCGTTGCGCTGCCGCGAGTTCGAGACTTCCGTGGGGTTTCTGGCAAGGGTTTTGATGGCCAAGGCAACTACAACATGGGTGTCAAAGAGCAGATCATTTTCCCGGAAATCGAGTACGACAAGATCGATGCTCTGCGGGGTATGAACATTAGCATCACCACGACCGCGAAATCCGACGCAGAAGCCAAGGCTCTGTTGGCGGCGTTCAAGTTCCCGTTCAAGAATTGAGGCAATCATGGCAAAACTTGCTCTGATCAACCGTGAAGAAAAGCGCCGCAAGCTTGTGGCTCAGTACGCCAAGAAGCGTGCTGCCCTCGAGGCGATTTTCAATAACGCGAGCCTGTCGGACGATGAGCGTTACGCTGCCCGTCTGAAGTTCCAGGCCCTGCCGCGCAATTCGAGCCCGTCTCGTCTGCGCAACCGCTGCCAGCTGACCGGTCGTCCGCGTGGTGTTTTCCGTAAGTTCGGTCTGTGCCGTCACAAGATCCGCGAACTGGCCTTCAATGGCGAAGTTCCGGGTGTTGTTAAAGCCAGCTGGTAAAAAGGAGATTCAGAAATGGCTATGAGCGATCCGATCGCGGACATGCTGACTCGCATCCGCAACGCCCAGCTCGCCGAGAAGGCGTCTGTCTCCATGCCCTCGTCCAAAGTCAAGGTGGCTATCGCCGCCGTGCTCAAGGATGAAGGTTACGTTGATGATTTCGCAGTTCGTCAGGCTGATGGCAAGCCGACCCTCGATATCGCACTCAAGTATTACGCCGGTCGTCCGGTCATTGAGCGCATCGAGCGTGTCTCCAAGCCCGGCCTGCGTATCTACAAGGGTTGCGAAGACATTCCTCGCGTCATGAACGGTCTGGGCGTCGCCATCGTGTCGACCCCCAAGGGTGTCATGACTGATCGCAAGGCTCGCGCCAGCAAGGTCGGCGGCGAAGTTCTTTGCATCGTGGCATAAGGGGATATCGATGTCTCGTATTGGTAAAAATCCCATCGTTGTGCCGGCTGGCGTTGAAGTTTCGGTTGGTGCGGACATTACCGTCAAGGGCCCGCTGGGTACCCTGAAGGCAATTACGCATCCGTCCGTGACGATTTCCGTCGAAGGTCAGAACGTCCAGGTTTCCAAGGTTGAAGGCGCCGCTAACGCAGCTGCCATGTGGGGCACCATGCGTGCCAACATCAACAACATGGTGACTGGTGTTTCCAAGGGTTTCGAGCGCAAGCTTCAGTTGGTCGGCGTGGGTTACCGCGCCCAGGCTCAGGGCGATGTCCTGAATCTGTCGTTGGGCTTTTCCCACCCGGTCGCGCACAAGATGCCGGCTGGTGTGAAAGTGGAATGCCCCACTCAGACCGAAATCCTGATCAAGGGGGCCGACAAGCAACAGGTTGGCCAGGTCGCTGCCGAAGTTCGTGCATACCGCAAGCCGGAGCCCTACAAGGGCAAGGGCGTTCGGTACTCGGACGAAGTGGTGGTTATCAAGGAAACCAAGAAGAAGTAAGGGTGGCATATGTTTAATAAGAAACAAGCGCGTTTGCGCCGTTCCCGCCAAACCCGGGCCAAAATCGCCGAACTCAAGGCTGTGCGTCTGTGCGTCAATCGCACGAATCAGCACATCTACGCACAGATCATCTCGCCCTGTGGCGGCAAGGTCTTGGCTTCGGCTTCCACGCTGGACAAGGACGTTCGTAATGACGTCCCCAACGGCGGTAACAAGGCTGCTGCCACTTCGGTGGGCAAGCTGATTGCCGAGCGCGCCAAAGCTGCCGGCATTGAGCAAGTGGCTTTTGATCGTTCCGGTCTTCAGTACCACGGTCGGATTCAGGCGCTGGCGGAAGCCGCGCGTGAAGCCGGTCTGAAGTTCTGATCGCTGCGAAAGGATAAGGTTAGAAAATGGCTAAACCTGAAAGAAACAAGAAGCCGCAGCAAGCTGAAGAGCGTGATGACGGCATGCGCGAAAAGATGGTTGCGGTTAATCGCGTTACCAAAGTGGTTAAGGGCGGCCGAATCCTCGGTTTTGCAGCTCTGACCGTTGTTGGTGACGGTGATGGCGGCATCGGCATGGGCAAGGGCAAGTCCCGCGAAGTGCCCGTGGCTGCTCAGAAGGCAATGGAAGAGGCGCGTCGCAAGATGGCCAAGGTCAGCTTGAAGAACGGCACCGTGCATCACACAGTCATGGGCCGTCATGGTGCCACGACCGTGATGATCCAGCCGGCACCGGAAGGCACGGGCATCATCGCTGGCGGCGCCATGCGCGCTGTCTTCGAAGTTGTCGGTGTCACCAATGTGGTGGCCAAGGCTCACGGCTCGACCAATCCTTACAACATCGTGCGTGCCACCATCGACGGTCTGTCGAAGGTCAATACGCCGTCGGAGATCGCCGCCAAGCGTGGGTTGCCGATTGAGCGGGTTCTGGGGTAAGTCATGGCTGACAAGAAAATCAAAGTGAAGCTCGTCAAGAGCATCATCGGCACCAAGCAGGACCACCGCGCCACCGTGCGTGGTCTGGGTCTGCGCAAGCTGAACAGCACCTCTGAGCTGGTGGATACGCCGTGTGTTCGCGGCATGATCCAAAAGGTTCAGTATCTCGTCAAGGTTGAGGGTTAAGCCATGCGTCTGAATACCATCAAGCCGGGTGAAGGCTCCAAGAAGGCCGCCAAGCGCGTCGGTCGCGGCATCGGTTCGGGCCTCGGCAAGACCTGTGGCCGTGGTCACAAGGGTCAGAAGTCCCGTTCGGGCGGTTTCCACAAGGTTGGTTTCGAAGGCGGTCAAATGCCTTTGCAGCGTCGCCTTCCGAAGCGTGGCTTCAACTCGCTGACGCGTGCCCGTAACTACGAAGTCCGCCTGACCGATCTCGAGCGTCTGCCGGTTGAAGAGATTGATCTCCTCGCCCTGCAAGTCGCCGGTATCGTTCCGGGTGACGCTCTCTCCGCCAAGGTCATTCTGTCGGGCGCTATTGCCCGCAAGGTTGTCCTCAAGGGTGTGGGCGCTACCAAGGGTGCCAAGGCTGCTATCGAAGCCGCTGGTGGCTCGGTCGTCGCTGAGTAAGACAGGGAAAGGTTAGAACGTTGGCAGCAAATCCCAATACCGTTGGCAAGGGTGGCAAGTTCGGCGATCTCAAGCGCCGGCTCTGGTTCCTGCTTGGCGCGCTGGTCGTGTACCGCATTGGCGCCCATATTCCGGTTCCTGGGATTGACCCCAACGCGCTGGCCGATCTCTTCAATTCGCAGCAGGGCGGCATCCTGGGCATGTTCAATATGTTCTCGGGTGGTGCCTTGTCGCGATTCACCATCTTCGCCCTGGGGATCATGCCGTACATTTCGGCGTCGATCATCATGCAGTTGATGAGTGTCGCAAGTCCGCAGCTCGAAGCCCTGAAAAAAGAGGGTGAGGCCGGACGTCGCAAGATTACGCAATACACCCGTTACGGCACCGTTGTTCTTGCCCTCTTCCAGGGCTTGGGTATCGCTGTTGCGCTCGAAGCGCAGGCCGGGCTGGTTAACGATCCAGGATTCATGTTCCGTCTGACCACGGTATCGACCCTGCTGACCGGCACGATGTTCCTGATGTGGCTGGGTGAGCAGATTACCGAGCGTGGTCTGGGTAATGGTATTTCGATCATCATTTTCGCCGGTATCGCTGCCGGTTTGCCGAACGCCATTGGCGGTCTGCTTGAACTGGTTCGTACCGGTGCCATGCATCCGCTGACCGCTCTGATCATCTGTGTCCTGGTGGTCGTCGTGACTGGTTTCGTCGTCTTCGTCGAACGTGGTCAGCGCAAGATTCTGGTCAATTACGCCAAGCGCCAGGTTGGCAACAAAATTTATGGCGGTCAGAGTTCGCATCTGCCGCTCAAGCTGAACATGTCGGGCGTTATCCCGCCAATCTTCGCGTCGTCGATCATCCTGTTTCCTGCCACGGTCGCCAACTGGTTTGGTGCCAGCGAGTCGATGCACTGGTTGAAGGACGTCGCCGGCACCTTATCGCCGGGGCAGCCGATCTACGTGATGCTCTACGCTTCGGCAATCGTGTTTTTCTGCTTCTTCTACACCGCCCTTGTGTTCAATTCCAAGGAAACGGCTGATAACCTCAAGAAGAGCGGCGCCTTTGTGCCGGGTATTCGTCCGGGTGAGCAGACGGCCCGCTATATCGACAAGATACTGATGCGCCTGACGCTGATTGGCGCGGCTTACATCACCGTGGTCTGTCTGTTGCCCGAATTTTTGATTCTGAAGTGGAACGTGCCGTTCTACTTCGGTGGTACTTCTCTGTTGATTATCGTGGTTGTGACCATGGACTTCATGTCCCAGGTTCAGGCCTACGTGATGTCGCACCAGTATGAAAGCTTGCTGAAGAAGGCAAATTTCAAAGGCGCACCGATGATCAAGTAATCGCCTATGGCAAAAGAGGATTACATCGAAATGCAAGGGGAGGTTGTTGAAAACCTCCCAAACGCGACCTTCAGGGTCAGGTTGGAAAATGGCCATATTGTGCTTGGGTTCATTTCCGGAAAGATGCGAATGCACTACATCCGTATTCTTCCTGGTGACAAAGTGACCGTGCAATTGACGCCGTATGATTTAAGCAAGGCCCGGATCGTTTTCCGGGTCAAGTAAAAGAGTTCTCTACGCAATAAACCGCAGGGCAAGGAATCACGGCTGCTTCCAAGCCCTCGCAGACGAGGAGTTAAACATGAAAGTGCATCCTTCAGTTAAGCGCGTGTGTCGCAATTGCAAAGTCATCCGTCGCAAGGGTGTCGTGCGCGTTATTTGCAAGGACCCGCGTCACAAGCAGCGTCAGGGCTAATGGCTCTGGTGTCGGCATTTGTTAATTTTGAAATAGTGGAGTGATTCGATGGCCCGTATCGCAGGGGTAAACATTCCGAACCATCAGCATGCAGAGATCGCGTTGACCGCGATTTTCGGCATCGGCCGTACCCGCGCACAGAAAATTTGTGACGCGGCCGGTATCGTTCGTTCTACCAAAATGAAAGACCTGTCCGATGCGGACATGGATCGTCTGCGTGACGAGGTCGGCAAATTCACCGTAGAAGGTGATCTGCGTCGCGAAGTCACAATGAACATTAAGCGTCTGATGGACCTCGGTTGCTACCGTGGCCTTCGCCATCGCAAGGGCTTGCCTTGCCGTGGTCAGCGCACCCGTACCAATGCTCGCACTCGCAAGGGTCCGCGCAAGGCCATTGCTGGCAAGAAGTAATAGGGACAGAACATGGCAAAGACTGCTACCAAAGTTCGCAAAAAGGTTAAAAAGAACGTTGCTGAGGGCATTGCCCACATCCACGCATCGTTCAATAACACCATCATCACCATTACCGATCGTCAGGGCAATGCGTTGTCTTGGGCTACTTCCGGTGGTGCCGGCTTCCGCGGATCGCGTAAGTCCACCCCGTTTGCTGCTCAGGTTGCCGCCGAAGCCGCTGGCAAGGCTGCTCAGGAATGTGGCGTCAAGAATCTGGAAGTTCGCATCAAGGGCCCTGGTCCTGGTCGTGAATCTTCGGTCCGCGCACTGAACGCGCTGGGCATGAAGATCACCGCGATTTCCGACGTGACACCGGTGCCGCATAACGGTTGCCGCCCGCCCAAAAAGCGCCGCATCTAAGGAGAAAGACAAGTGGCTCGTAATCTCGATCCGAAATGCCGTCAGTGCCGCCGCGAAGGCGAAAAGCTGTTCCTGAAGGGCGAAAAGTGTTTTACCGACAAGTGTGCCATCGAGCGTCGTTCGTACGCTCCTGGCCAGCACGGCCAGAAGTCGGGCGCCCGTCTGTCTGACTACGGCGTTCACCTCCGTGCCAAGCAGAAAATTCGTCGTGTCTACGGCGTCCTCGAAGGGCAGTTCCGCAAGACGTTTGCCGAAGCTGACCGTCGTAAGGGCCAGACCGGTGAAAACCTGCTGCAATTGCTTGAGGCTCGCCTCGACTCCGTCGCTTACCGTATGGGTTTTGGCGCTTCCCGCACCGAGTCCCGTCAGATCGTTCGCCACAATGGCGTTCTGGTCAACGGCAAGCGTTGCAATATTCCTTCCTTTATCGTCAAGCCGGGTGATGTTGTCCAGCTGACTGATCGTGCCCGCGCGTCCCTGCGTTGTAAGGCTGCGTTGGAAGCTGCAGAATCTCGTGGTTTCCCCGAGTGGATTTCTGTGGATGTCAAAGAAGGCAAGGGCACATTCAAGGCCATGCCGCAGCGCTCTGAACTGCCGGCGACCCTGAATGAAGGTCTCGTCATTGAACTTTACTCGAAGTAAGCACTGAGCAGAGGATCTAGCCCATGCAAAGCAGTGGACTTCTTAAACCCCGTATCATCGACGTGCAGAGCGTTTCGCCCGTGCAGGCCAAGGTGGTCATGGAGCCGTTTGAGCGCGGTTATGGCCATACCCTTGGCAACGCGCTGCGTCGTATCCTGCTTTCCTCAATGGTTGGTTACGCACCGACCGAGGTTGGTATCGATGGTGTTCTCCATGAGTACTCGACCATTGATGGTGTGCAGGAAGATGTCGTCGACATTCTCCTCAACCTCAAGGGTATTGTGTTCAAGCTGCACAATCGCGATGTCGTTAACCTGAAGTTGTCCAAGGAAGGTGAAGGCCCTGTTCGCGCTGGCGATATCGAATTGCCGCACGACGTGGAAATCATCAATCCGGAACACGTGATCGCTCACCTCTCCACCGGCGGCAAGCTGTCCATGGAGATCAAGGTTGAGAAGGGTCGCGGCTATGTTCCTGGCAACATGCGCAACCTCGGCGATGCCAAGTCCATCGGCAAGCTGGTTCTCGATGCGTCATTCAGCCCGATTCGTCGTGTTGCCTACGCTGTCGAAAGCGCTCGCGTTGAACAGCGTACCGACTTGGACAAGTTGATTGTCGATATCGAAACCAACGGCGTTGTCGAGCCGGAAGAGGCCATTCGCTACGCTGCCCGCGTGTTGATGGAACAACTTTCGGTCTTCGCTGATCTGGAGGGTACCGCACCTGTCGCCGAGGCTTCCAAGCCGGCTCAGGTTGATCCGGTTCTGCTCCGTCCGGTTGATGATCTCGAATTGACGGTTCGTTCTGCGAACTGCCTTAAAGCTGAGAACATCTACTACATCGGCGATCTGATCCAGCGTACAGAGAATGAACTTCTCAAGACTCCGAATCTGGGTCGCAAGTCGCTGAATGAGATCAAGGAAGTGTTGGCCGCTCGCGGTTTGACACTTGGCATGAAACTGGAAAACTGGCCGCCCGCCGGTCTGGAAAAGGCGTAAGCCTTTTCCTCCCGGGCAGTCAAGGGACGCCTGCAGAATATAGAAAGGATTAACCATGCGTCACCGCAATGGACTTCGCAAACTAAACCGTACCAGCAGCCATCGCTTGGCGATGCTGCGCAACATGACCGTTTCCCTGCTCAAGCACGAGGCTATCAAGACCACCGTGCCGAAGGCCAAGGAATTGCGTCGTGTTGTTGAACCGATGATCACCCTCGGCAAGACCCCGACGTTGGCCAACAAGCGTCTGGCCTTCGACCGCCTGCGCGACCGCGATATCGTGGTCAAGCTATTCGCCGAAATCGGCCCGCGTTATGCTACCCGTCCGGGCGGCTACCTTCGTATTCTGAAGTGTGGTTTCCGTGTCGGCGATAACGCACCGATGGCGTTTGTCGAACTGGTTGATCGTCCGGAGCCAACCGAGGCTGTGGAAATCGAAGAATCCGCTGCCTAAACGCAGTGGTAATTAAAAAGGCCGGAGTTTTCCGGCCTTTCTTTCGTTCACTTAGTTTTCGTTAATGCTTATGGGCAATCAATAAGCATTAGCGAGATGTCGTCGCTAGCGATGCCGTTATTCTGGTGGGTCGCTAGTGCGGCCTCTATTTTGGCAAAGCGGTCAGTTGGTGAGGTGTTTGCGGTAGCGGCTATCAGCCCCTCGACCCCAAATTGAATGCCGTCCGGGTTGGTCGCCTCAAGCAAGCCGTCGGAGCAGAGTACTAACTGGCTTTCTCCAGCCCAATCGAAATGTTGCGGATTGCCGCCGAGTTCGTCATTGCTGACGATACCCAACGGAAGATTCGCCGATGGGAAGGTGCGGGATATCCGTCCCCATCGGTCGAACAGGAAGGCTTCGGGGGTGCCGCCAACCCAGATGTCGCCCTGTTTTTTCGTTTCGTCGAGGCAAACCAGCGTAATGGCCACGAAGCGTCCAACAGGCATGGATTCCTTGAGCTGGTAGTTCAGTTCGAGAACAATCTCGCGAATTGGCCGATTGAGTTTTGTCATTCTGTAGAACAGGGCGAGCACGGGCAATACGCTGATAGCAGCTGTCAGACCATGCCCCGTCGCGTCGGCGAGCAAGGCATAGAAAAGGCCATCCGGTGAACGATTGGCTGCAACGATATCGCCGCTGAAGTTTTCGGCCGGGATGACCGTATAGCGCAGGCGGTTGTCCTGCAGACCCTTGCGGTGGAGCTGCTTCTCCATTAGGCCTAATGCAAGGTGTTGTTCGGCTTGGGTCTGGTCGTAATAGTCCTGCAACTGGCGGGCATTTTCGCGGAGCTTTTGTTCCGTTTGCTTGCGCTCTGAAATATCGCGTATGACGCCGACCATCATCCGCTGATTGTCGAGCACCATTTCGGTGATGGTCATCGTCGCGGCAAACCGGTGCCCATCCTTGTGTTGTGCTTCCAGTTCACGTTCAAGGCCGATGGGTTTGGCGGGATTGCTGGTGGGGAGATTTCCGATCCGTGCCTCATGCGCCGATCGTTCTACCTCGGGCATCAGCATCGAAACGTTTTTGCCCACCATTTCTTCGGGAGTCCAGCCGAAAATACGTTCGGTGGACTGATTGACGGACACGATGACGCCATGTTCATCGCTGGTGATAATCGCATCGAGAACATTATCGGAAATGGTCTGGACACGTCTTAGCGAATCGATGGACTCCTGTTGCATGGCCAGCGAACGCTGCATGGAGCGAAGCTTGGCTTCGAGAACGACGAAATTGATCGGTTTGGTCAGGTAGTCATCTGCTCCGGCATCAAGGCCTTCGACCAGATTCTCGTCGCGATTCAACGCGGAGAGGAAGATGACCGGCGTCCATCGGTCGCGGGGCATCGCCTTGATTCGACGTGCCGCCTCGAACCCATCCATCACCGGCATCATGATGTCGAGTAACACCAGGTCCGGGGATTCCGCTGCAAAGCGGCGCACGGCCTCCTCGCCATTTTCGGCGAGCAGAACTTCGTGTCCCAGTTTTTTCAGGAAAACCTGAAGAATGTGCAGATTGGTGCGGTTGTCATCGACTGCCAGTACCTTCATCTTGCTTGAAATCGAAGTCATGTTTGATGCTCACCATTGTTTCCCTTGCCACTGCGAATGGTGGCGACGGCAATACTGCCGCAGCCCTCATAGGTGATGCTGCTGAAGCTCAGCATGCGGGCCATCGCAATACCGCGACCATTGGGGTCAAAGGCGCGTTCGGGGTCAATTTCGAGGTAGTTTTGCCATGAAAATCCGCTGCCTTGGTCGCAGATGCGCAGGGTGATGGCATCAGGCTGACGGCGATAGCTCAGGCGGACTTCCTTGGCCGAATTTTCCGGCAGGGCGGCACGTCGGATGATCTCTTCGTGCCAGCGATCCTCTTGTTTCAAAATGCTTTTCTCGGCATAGGCCAGGCCGAGATTGCCGTGCTCGACACCGTTGATCAGCAATTCGGAAATTCCCATAACGGCAGCTTCCGGGTTCGGGCAGGCGTGCGCGATAAAGGAGGCCAATTGGGCAGCTTCATCGACGGTTCGGATTGAAAACTCAGCGTGATCGAGAAACTGCAGCGAGTTGATGTGCTGGTGCAACTGCCGGCTGAGCGAGTTACGCGCCTCGGCATCACTCAGCGCCGCGTGAACGATGGCGAGCAGACTGTCCCGGCGGTAGGGCTTGGTCAGATAGTAGTAGGCGCCGGCCTCGAGACCTTCGCGAATCTGCTCTGGGGAGTTGGCGGCCGTCTGCATGATGACGGGAATACCGGAGAGGCGCGGGTCGCCCTTCATCCTTTTGAGTAGAGCGATGCCATCCAGCCCTGGCATCATCCGGTCAAGCAGGATAAGTTTGAAGTCGTTTTCCGGATTTTGTAGTAGTTGCCAGGCGGCTTCGCCGCTGTCTGCTGTTTGCAGGACGAAGGGATCTTCCCCTTCGAAATACTCGACCAGAATTTCCAGGTTGAGTTCTTCGTCGTCCACCAGCAAGACGCATTTCTTAGTCATGTTGTCCCGATTTTTCCATCCAGCAGTTCAATGGCAGGGTGACGACGAAACAGGCGCCTGGCCCTGGATTGTTGTGGGCTGCAATCGTACCACGGTGCTGCGCAACAATTGCCCGGCAAATAGCCAGTCCGAGTCCCGTTCCACCAGCCCCACTCTTGGTGGCACTGCTCTGTACGAACTTTTCGAAAATGTGCTCCAGCTCATCGCTTGGTATGCCAATTCCTTGATCAATGAAGCTGATGGCCAGTGCCGCTTGCGAGCCGCTGTCCTGGAAACGCCGGCCCGCCGGGAGTTTGTCATCCGATAATTCGATGCGAATGCATCCGCCTTCCGGTGAAAATTTGATGGCGTTGGAGAGCAGGTTGCAGATGACCTGGGTAATCCGGCCTTCGTCGGCGGTGAGGCGAGTGCTCGCCGCCAGGCTGCTGATATCGAGTTGCAACTTGCGATCGATCAGCAGCGATTCGAGCTGAGCCCCGACCTGCTTGACCAAGGCAAGCACGTCGAACGTTGTCGGGCGTAAGGCCATTTGCCCGGCATCCAGTTTCGAGAGATCGAGCAATTCATCGATCAGGGTGAGTAAGCGTTGCCCGCTCTGGTCGATACGCTGGAAGTACTGGGTGATTCTGGGATCGCTGGCATTCGCGGCGCGTCGGTTGCCAAGTTCGACAAAGCCGAGGATGGCATGCATTGGCGTGCGCAGCTCATGCGACATGTTGGCAAGAAACTCCGATTTGGCCTGGTTGGCGGCGCGCGCCTGCTGCAAGGCGCCATCGAGGCTGGCCGTTCGCTCGTGGACGAGTTCTTGCAAATGGTCGCGGTGATCACTCAACTCTCGTGTCAGAGAGAGTGCATAGCGTTCAGCGCGTTCGCGATGGGTGGCGAGGTGGTGAACGAGGAGCGCCAGCAGCAGGCTGCCTAGCAGTCCGCCGTAGAGGACCAGTGCCGGGGTGTCGAGCCCTTTGTTGGCATGGCTGCTCAAATAAAAGTGAAGAACCCAGTTGCGTCCGCCGAAATCGATTTCGTGATGCAGTAAAGGTGCATCGCCAATGCTGTGGCTGGGGTCCGAGTTGTAGATCAGGGTCGGGACCGAAGCCTCGGCGCTGTCTCCGGCCAGTGATTCGTCAAAGATTTGCAGCACGAAGCGGCTACCGAGGGGAAGCTTGAAGGAAGACATGAACTCGTCGAAGCGATAAGCCGTCAGGACGACGCCGGCGAAAGCCCGCTTGTTCGTGTCGAGGCGACTGGCCAAGCTGCGGTCATCGAAGATGGCGTGGACCATCTGGAAGCCCGGACGTTTTTTTCCTTTATCGGGCTGAAGTTCGATGGGTGCCGTCATCGCGATTTTGCCGGTAAGAATGGCGCGGCTGATCGCTTCGCGGCGAGTCGGCTCGGATAACAGGTCAAAACCGATCACAGATTCAAGGGCTGGCGACTCAGGAGCGATAAAGACAAGCGGCAAGAGCAGCCGGGCGTCGGTTTCAGGGAAAAATCGCAGGATTCCACGGTCAACCGGAAATTTGCCCGATTTTTGAAATGTTTCCGTGACATCGCGATGCACGGCGGGGGCATAGGCGAAGGCAAACATGCCGGTCAGGCTGCCCTCGGTTTCCATGGCCTTGGCAAAACGTCGCCACGTTGCCAGATCCTGCATCGGCGCCGCAGTGGCAAATGCCTGCAGCGAGCGGAGAAACTGGCCGTGCAGATTGAGGCGATCGCGAATCTCGGCCGTAATCGCCGCGCTTTCCTGATTGTTGGCCAGTTCCTCTGCGTGAGTCTGCAGGCGAAGCTGCCAGTGCCAAGTCGCGAGCGTCATCAAGACCAGCAGCAAAAAAGTGACGAGTGGCAACAACCAGTTGCCACGGTTACGCTTCAATGTTGCGTTAGGCTTTGCCTTCACGGCGTGATCGGCTCCATGTCGCGATCTTCCTGTTGTTGCAGCGTCCACATTCGGGCGTAAGTGCCGTCGGCGGCCAGCAGCGCGGTATGGCTGCCGCGCTCGACGATCCGCCCCTCGTTCATGACCAGGATTTCGTCGGCATTCATGACCGTAGACAATCGGTGGGCAATAACCAGCGTCGTATGGCCAATGGCGACCTGTTCCAGCTGCGTTTGTATGGCCCGTTCCGTCGCCGAGTCGAGAGCCGACGTAGCTTCGTCGAAGATCAGGATGGGCGGATTCTTGAGGAGCGCTCGGGCAATGGCGACGCGCTGCTTCTCGCCGCCAGACAGCTTCAGGCCACGCTCGCCGACACGGGTTTCGTACTTGAGCGGCAAGGATTCAATGAAGTCGTGCAACTGGGCGGCCCGCGCTGCGGCGAAAACCTCTTCGCGACTGGCTTCCGGGCGGCCGTAGTTGATGTTGTAGAAAATGGTGTCGTTGAACAACACGGTGTCCTGCGGCACGATGCCTATGGCGGCACGCAGGCTGGTTTGTTTCAATGCCCGTAGATCGTGGCCGTTGATCTGGACGGCGCCGCCCGTGACGTCATAGAAACGATAAAGCAGCCGTGACAGCGTCGACTTGCCGGCCCCGGAATGACCGACGACGGCCACCGTCTTGCCGGGCGGAATGGCGAAACTGAGGTTTTTCAGGATCTGCCGGTTTGGCTCGTAGGCGAACTCGACGGCGTCGAAATTGACCTGCAGGGGGCCGCTGGGCAGCTCGCGGGCATCAGGTGCATCGGCGATTTCGCGGTTCTCGTTGAGCAGCTTGAACATCCGTTCGATATCGGTCAGCGCCTGGCGAATTTCACGGTAAACGATGCCCAGGAAATTCAGCGGCATGTAGAGCTGGATCAGGAAGGCGTTGACCAGTACGAGGTCGCCGATGGTCATCCGGCCATCGACCACGCCGCTCGCGGCGCGCCACATCATGGCCGTGACGCCCAGTGCAATGATCGCCTGCTGACCGAGATTGAGGAAAGCCAGCGTCGTCTGGCTGCGCGTTGCCGCCTCTTCCCATTTGATCAGTTGCTCGTCGTAACGGCGGGCTTCCCAGGCTTCGTTGTTGAAATACTTGACCGTCTCATAGTTGAGCAGGCTATCGACCGCGCGCGTGTTGGCCGCCGAGTCGTTTTCATTGACGGCGCGGCGGATGTCGATGCGCCAGTTGCTGACCTTGATGGTGAACACGACGTAGGCGAGCAGCGAGATCATCGTGATGACGACATAACCCATGTCGTACTTGACGAACAGGATGCCGAGGACGAGCCCGATTTCGACCAGCGTCGGCAGGATTGAATAGAGCGTGTAGGAAATTAGGCTGGAAATCGAACGGCTGCCGCGTTCGATGTCGCGCGACACGCCACCGGTCTGCCGCTCGAGATGGAAACGCAGCGACAACGCGTGCAGATGGCGGAAGACTTCCAGCGACACCTGCCGGACAGCGCGTTGCGTGACCCGGGCGAAGAGGATTTCGCGCAGTTCCTGAAACAGCGAGGTGGAAAAGCGCAGCGTGCCGTAAAGGACGAGCAGCAGAATCGGCAAGGCAAGCAGTTGCTCGCCGCCCGACAGCCCGTCGATCATCTCCTTGAAAACCAGCGGCACGCCGACATTGGCCACCTTGGCGCTGATCAGGCAAGCCATCGCGGCAAGAACGCGCAGACGGTATTGCCAAAGGTAGGGGAACAGCGTGCGCAAGGTCAGCCACACATGGGTTTCCGGCAGAGGTTGCCCGGCGGGCGGTTTGGGAAGGGCGGTGCTACGGCGCATGGCGGGGCCTGACGGAGATTGGCGGGTGAGGTGACTTCTGCGAGTATATGAAAACTGCCCGCTTTCCGGGAAAATCCTGACATACATAGCGTTTTGGATAACTAATGGCCCTCGACCAAATCACCCTTCCCGGCAAGCACTCCACGTTACGCGTCGTGCCCATGCCAGCGGATCTTAATCAGAACGGCGACGTCTTCGGTGGCTGGGTCATGGCCCAGGTTGACGTGGCTGGTGCCATTCCCGCCATGCGCCGGGCACGTGGCCGGGTGGCTACCGTTTCGGTCAATTCCTTCCTGTTCAAACAGCCCGTTTCAGTCGGCGACATCGTCAGCCTCTACGCCGATATCGTGCGTGTCGGCACGACATCGATCACGGTAAAGGTCGAGGTCTATGCCGAACGCAATTACGCCGCGCCCATCATCGTCAAGGTCACCGAAGCCGAACTGACTTACGTGGCCATTGATGGCGACGGAATGAAGCGCAAGGTTCCGCCCGAAAACTTGCCGAAAATGGATTAAAATCCGTCAGTTATCCAATTACCCCTCCTGTTAGGGAGCAAGCCAATGAATAAAATGACCCTGCGTATCGTTCCGGCCCTGTTGCTGGTTGCGTTTTCCAGCGCCGCTTCGGCCGCTGCTTTCCAGCTTCTGGAACAAAATGCCAGCGGTCTGGGCAACGCCTACGCCGGCTCGGCTGCGGTTGCCGACAATGCCAGTACTATTTTCTACAATCCGGCTGGCATGACGCAGTTGGGCAATGGGATCCAGCTTTCGGCCGGTGTGGCAGGTGTCGGCCCGAGCTATGAATACCGCGATCAGTTCGGCGTAAAGTCGGGGGGTGACGCTGGCGGCTGGGCTGCCGTACCCAATGCCTACCTCTCGGGGCAGCTGACCAAAGACCTGTTCCTTGGCTTGGGTATTTCGGCGCCGTTCGGGTTGGCCACGGAATATGACAGCAACTGGGCAGGCAAGTCGCTGGCAATCAAGTCGGAAATTACGACAATCAACATCAATCCTTCCCTGGCCTATCGCGTCAGTGACAAGGTGTCGCTTGGCTTTGGACTGAACTACCAGAGCATCGAAGGTGAGTTGACGCGGAATCCTGGGGCGCTGGTTACCCTCAAGGCCGACGATACCTCTTGGGGCTGGAATGCCGGTGCATTGTTCACCCTGTCACCCGCCATGCGAGTTGGCATTTCCTACCGTTCCGCAGTCAAGCACAAGCTTGAAGGTACGGTAAACGGCGCGTTGCCGGTCAATGCTGACGTCAAGTTGCCTGATACTTTCATCCTTTCGGTCTGGCAGCAGGTATCGGATCGCTGGGAGGCAATGGGCGATCTCTCCTACACCCGCTGGAGTTCAATGAAGGCGCTGAATGTCATGAGCAGCGCCAGCGGAGCGCTGGTGAGCAGCGAAACGTTCAACTACGAAAACTCTTGGCGTTTTGCCTGGGGTGCCGGCTACAAGGCAACCGATAAAGCCAAGCTGAAGTTTGGCATCGCCTTCGACCGCACGCCGGTTCGTGACGAATATCGCTCGCCCCGCGTGCCGGACAACAATCGTCTGTGGTTGTCACTCGGCGGCCAGTGGAATGCGGGGACCGTCGGAAAGTTCGATCTCGGCTACACCTACCTTTATGTTATCGATCCGACTATTTCCCAAGGGGCGGTGCAGGGCAAGTACGACGCCAGTGCCCATATCGTCGGCGTGCAGTACTCGGTGGGTTTCTAAGCTGTCGCGGCCGAGGCCAAATTGCCGGCGCTTGAACTGGGTGGCATGACGCTGGGGCTGCGCGAAGGCGTGATTGGTTTGATCGCGCTGGTCGCGGCCTACATGCTGTTCGTCTTGCTGCGCATGCTCCTGCTGCGCAATCGCCAGGCGGTTAAAGAAAAAGTAGTTCCCTCGGTCATGCCTGGCGAAGAAGCGGATGAGAAGCAGTCTGATGCTTCCGCCGATGTCGACGACAGCTGGGCGCAGGCCTCGGCGGGCCTGGCTGGAGATGCATTGCGCAGCGGTCTTGAGCAGGAACTGGCCCAGATGCGCGACGAAGTCGACGCCATTCGCGGCGAACTGGCCGCCTTGCGCCAGGACATGCATCAAGAGCTGGCCCATCTGCGCGCTGGCCAGACGGTTTCCCCCATTTATGGTGACGCGATGCAGATGGCTGTTTCGGGTTACGATCCGGCGGCGATCGCCGAACGCTGCGGTATCGCCCGCGCCGAGGCCGAACTGGTCGTGGCGCTGGCCAAAAGTCAGGAACGTTGAGGGTGGCAATGGCAGAAGAACCGGAAGTTTCCGAAAGCGAAGCAGGGGCCGGCGAGATTCGCAGCAAACTGCTTGCTCGCCTGGCCGTGGCCGGCGTGCTGGTCGCTGCTTTGCTCGGCGTGCTGGCATTCTTTGATTATTTGGCAACGGCGCCGGACGAATCGGAAGAGCAGGTATTCACCCAGCCCGTCCCGGTTGCACCGAAGAAAGAAGCATCGCAGCCAGTGACACCGGCAGAAAACCTGCCCGCGCCGCCGGAGCCCGAAAAGGCAGAGGCTCCTGTCGAGCCGCCTCCGCCGCCGCAGGTCGAAACGCATCAGCCAGCCGTGGTCGAGGCCAAGCCGGAGGCGGTTGTCGAAAAACGGCCAAAATTGCCGTTGACCGTGGAAGCGACCAAAAAGCCGCAAGCACCATCGCCGGCCGCTGTTCCAGTGCCTGCTCCGGTGCCGGAGGCGACTACGGCACCATCCAATATCCTGCCGCCACCACGCGCCGCAGTTCAGACTGAGCCAGCGCCGCCCAAGCCTGCTGCACGGATCGTTGATGTCCGCCCTGCACCGGCAGTTACGCCGCCGGCCGTGTCTCGACTGTTTTCTGGATTCCTCTTGCAGGCCGGTGTTTTCTCGAGCGTCCAGCGAGCCGAGGAGCTGCACGCCCGGCTAACCCTGAGCGGCGTTCCATCGACGCTGGAAACCCGCGTTCAGGTTGGGCCGTTCAAGACCCGGCAAGAGGCCGAGGCGGCACAGGCCAAGCTCAAGGAACTGGGCGTCGAGACCATCCTCGTTCCGCCCAAGGGTAAAAACTAACCCGTTCAGGGCATGCCCGGCAGGCGCGGCAAGCCGAGACTACGCCGGACGTCGCGGTGCAACTGGAGCGGTGGCGGCAGCGGCGCAGCCTGGCGACGCGGCTCCTCATAACGACGGTCATCGTAATAGCGGCCACCGCGATCATCGTAATAGCGGCCACCGCGATCATCGTAATACCTGCCACCACGGTCGTCGTAGTACCGAGATCCGGAGTTGTAGTAAATGGTTCCGCTTGGTTGGCCATAGCCCGGATATGTTTCGACATACGCCGGCGGTGGCCGGTGATAGCCCGCCGGGTAAGGTGCCACTGCGCAGGCACCCAGGCTGCCGATCAGTGCGGTAGCGAGGCCAAGGCGAAGAAGCATTTGTTTGAGGCTCATTGGGGAATGTGTCCGGTGGTTATGTAAGCAATTAACGCGGACGGTCCTCGCCCGGCATACACGGATGCCGGGCTAGTTTGTAACAAATCGTTAGAGGTTCAACAGGGCGATTGCCCTGAGGCCTTGCGAGATATTGCTACGGGTTGCCGCTTCGACAGCCATTCGTAACCGGGTTACACCAACGAAGGCATCGCTCATGGTGGCGGTTCCGCTTGATTTTACCGATTTGCGCATGGCTACGGAGCGATCAGACATTTTGGTCAGAGTCCAGGCGGTTTCAAGCTCAACGGTAAATGTGCCGCCAAACAATGGTTTCGTCAGACTGGTGACGCTTACGCCAAGCTCGTAGTCGCCATCGCTACCCTTGACGATGGTATTGAACAGCTTGCTCTTGACGACGGCTTCTTCAATGGCTGCTTTAAGGTCCTCGTCTGCAATATTGCTGCTGTCCATAGCGCCGGTTTGAGCGCCTCCGCCGGTCTGGACCTTCAGGCTATAAGGGAAATGCTTGCTGACTGTCAGATCTGTCGGCGTCATCGCCGTGCGGTCAGCTGGCGAGGCGCATCCACCCAGGACCAGCGAGATTGCTGCGATGGCTAGCCAGTTCAGGGGGCGGTTTGCTACGGTTTTCATTTACTTTGCTCCCTTGTAAATGTTTTCTACGACCTCATTGACCATTTCCTTCGGTGACAGGCGGGTGAGCGAGGTGTGGAATGAGTTACCGGTGGCCAATGGGAAATCGGTTTTCGGGTCGCGAATCGTGACGGTCAGCTCAAGCATGTACATGGTGATATCCCACATCCATTTGTCGATGTAGGTGACAACAGCATCGACGTTGCCGGCAGGGTCGCCTGTTCCGGTGGTGACGGTGACACCCTTGGTGCGGAGTTTGTCGGCGATCAGGTTATAAGTGTTGTCGTCATCGGCCACTTTCTTGACGTACATCGTCTTGAGCGAGGAGAGATTGGTCGATGGATCGACGCTGCCGGTAGCACGGTTGACCGCGCAGCCCGTGCTAAGCGTAACGACAAGTCCAAGCAAGGCCAGCAGTTTCATGGCTTTTCTCATATACAACCCCCTGATATTGATGAAAGAGGGCGATATTATGCCAAGAGGAAATGCTGATGGTTGATCTAGAGCAGGTCTTGAATGATTTTGTTTCAACAGCTAGAGGCTATTCGGCCAACGCTGTCCGAATGCGTCGGGCAAAAACGGTCATCTCCTTCGCAGCCTGAATGTCGCCCTTCGTTTCGGCGACGACGATGCCGCGTTCGTAGGCGGCCAGGGCTGCGGGATGGTCGCCGGCTTCGGCCAAGGCCTTGCCCAGGGCTTTCCAGGCGGCTGAGTAGTTGGCGTCGCGGTCTACGGCATGCTGGAAGCAATCGGCGGCCTTGGCCGGATCGCCGGCCTTGAGGTATTCGTTGCCGAGCGAGAAGCGGAGCAGGGCGCCGTCGCGCGGGCCGTCGAGCATTTTTTCCAGGGATTCGATACGTGGGTTCATGGGCTACCAAGGCTAAAATAGGGTTTTGCAATCTGGATACAGGAAGCTTACTCATGGTCAAGACCATCATCGCCACCCCGAACGCCCCGGCTGCCATCGGCACCTATTCGCAAGCCGTGCGCGTCGGCGACACCGTTTACATGTCCGGGCAGATCGGGCTCGATCCGGCTTCCATGCAAATGGTAGACGGGATCGACGCGCAAATCGTTCGCGTTTTCGACAATCTGAAGGCGGTCGCCGAAGCTGCCGGGGGTTCGCTGGCCGATGTGGTCAAGCTCAACGTCTTCCTGACTGATCTGGCCAACTTCGCCAAAGTTAATGAAACGATGGCCAAGTACTTCAGCGAGCCGTTCCCGGCACGGGCTGCTGTTGGCGTCAAGGAACTGCCGCGCGGGGCGCTGGTCGAGGCCGATGCAGTGATGTTCATCGGCTAATCAAGGCCCGATGATGATAGCGGGGGCGCCAGCCCCGGCTTCTCCGCCCATTCGCGCCTCCGAGGCGTTGCAGAAGAAGCTCGCCAAGATCGGCCTCCATAGCGAGGCCGATTTGCTGGTCCATCTGCCGCTGCGCTACGAGGACGAAACGCGCATCACGCCGGTCAATCGTGCTTTCGGGAACGAGCCGGTGCAGGTCGAGGTCGTCGTCCAGAGCAACGAAATCCAGTTCCGGCCGCGCCGGCAGATGATCGTCCGGGCCGCCGATGAGAGCGGCGAGATCACGCTGCGCTTTTTCAGTTTTTATCCCAATCAGCAGGCGGCGCTGAGCGAAGGTTCGCGCATCCGGGCTTTCGGCGAAGTGCGCGGCGGCTTCTTTGGCGCCGAGATGGTGCACCCGCGTTTTCGCAAGGTCGGTGACAACGAGCCGCTGCCTGCGGAATTGACGCCGATTTACCCGACGACCGCCGGATTGGCCAATTCGGCGCTGCAAAAGCTGATCGGCAAGGCGCTGGCCGTTGGCGATCTGTCCGAAACGCTGCCCGAAGAACTGCGCCAGCGCCTGAAATTGCCAGGGCTGGCGCGCAGTCTGCGGTTTTTGCACACGCCGCCACCCGGCACCGATCTCGATACGCTGCACGCGCGCAATCATCCGGCCTGGCGGCGCGTGAAATTCGACGAGGTGCTGGCCCAGCAACTGTCGCTGCGCCGCGCTTATCTGGCCCGTCGCGAGCAGGGCGCGCCGGTGCTCGTGGCGCGGGATGATCTTGGGGCGCGGCTGCTCGACCAACTGCCGTTTGGTCTGACCGGCGCGCAATTGCGGGCAATGGCCGAAATTGCCGACGACCTCGCCCAGCCTTATCCGATGCAACGCCTGCTGCAGGGCGATGTCGGTGCCGGCAAAACCATCGTCGCCGCCTTGGCGGCGTGTCAGGCCATCTCGGCCGGTTGGCAGGCAGCTTTCATGGCGCCGACGGAAATCCTTGCCGAGCAGCACTATCTGAAATTGAAGGACTGGCTGGAACCGTTGGGCATACGTGTCGCGTGGTTGTCCGGCAGCCTGAAAACCAAGGCCAAGCGCGAGCAGCTGGCGGCGACGGCGGCCGAGGCGCAACTGGTCGTCGGCACCCACGCGCTGATTCAGGACGGTGTCGATTTCGCCAAACTGGGGCTGGCCATTGTCGATGAACAGCACCGTTTCGGCGTCGCCCAACGGCTGGCCTTGCGCAATAAGGGCGACAACCCGCATCAGCTCATGATGTCGGCGACGCCCATCCCGCGCACGCTGGCCATGAGTTATTACGCCGATCTCGACGTGACGGTACTCGACGAGTTGCCGCCGGGCCGGACGCCGATCAAGACGCGTCTTGTCGCCGACAACCGGCGCGACGACGTGGTCGGCTTTGTCAGGAAAGCGGTCGAGGAGGGCCGGCAGGCTTATTGGGTTTGCCCGCTGATCGAGGAATCAGAGGCGCTGCAGTTGCAGACGGCGCAGGAAACCTATGATTTCCTTTTTGAGCAATTTCCCGGGTTGACCGTGGGATTGGTGCATGGCCGCCTCAAGGCTGACGAAAAACAGGCGGTGATGGCCGCCTTCGCCGCTGGCGAGATCGACGTGCTGGTGGCGACGACGGTCATCGAAGTCGGCGTCGATGTGCCGAATGCCAGCCTCATGGTCATCGAACACGCCGAACGTTTTGGTTTGTCGCAGTTGCACCAGTTGCGTGGGCGGGTCGGACGCGGCAAGTACGAATCAAGCTGCGTGCTGATCTACGCCGGGCCGCTTGGCGAGATTGCCCGCCAGCGGTTGAAGATCATTTTTGAGAATACCGACGGCTTCGAGATCGCCCGGCAGGATCTGCAGATTCGCGGCCCCGGTGAATTCGTCGGGGCCCGGCAGAGCGGCGTGCCGCTGTTGCGTTACGCCGATCTGGAAATGGATGCCGATCTGGTCGAAATGGCGCGCGACGTGGCAGAGGAAATGCTGACCGAACACCTTGAGTTGGCTGAGCGCCACCTCAAACGCTGGCTCGGTTCGCGGGAAGAGCTGCTTAAGTCTTAGCTGGCCGTCACTCCCGCGAACGCGGGGGTCCAGAAGATCGACGAGCTGGATTCCCGCCTGCGCGGGAATGACGGCGGCAAATAATCAGCGTTTCCTGTTCGCCGAAGCGGTAATCCCGTCGCTCAACGTCTTGAGCGCCGCCATCGCCCGCGCTTCACGCAGGTAGATCATGCCGGTCGGTACCAGGCTGAATTCGTCCGGCACCGTTTCAATGACCAGATCGGCCGCGTGGCTCGATTGTTCGACGACGCGGCGTGGCATCAACGTCCAGCCGAGGCCGACTGCTATGCAGCCGAGGATGCCTTCGAGCGTGCCGAATTCCATCGCGTCGGAAACGGCGTGGCCCTGAGCGCGCTGCCAGGCGACGGCGCGGGTGCGGTAGGCGCAGCCTTCGCGGAAAAGGATGAGCGGCAGCAGCACCGGGTCGGTGCCGGCGGCGTGCACCTGAACCAGCTCTTCAATGACCAGTTCGTCGAACTGCAGGTCGGGGTGGATGACCGGGCCGGCGACAAAGGCGCAGTCGAGCTTGTGGTCGAGTATCTTTTCAGTCAGCCTGCTCGTGGTGTCGGTCGTGACGCGCAGTTCGAGGCCGGGGTGTCCAGCCCGCACCGCTTTCAGGGCGCTCGGCAGGTGCAGGGCGGCGAAGGTTTCCATGGCACCGATGCGCAGTTCGCCGGCGCTTTCGCCAACCTGGCGGACGGCGCTGGCCGTCTGGCGTTCGAGCATGAGCATCCGGCGCGCGTAGTCGAGCAATACCTTGCCCGACGGTGCGAGCTCGAGGCCGCGGCCCTTGCGGAAGAACAGTTCGGCGCCGAGTTCTTCTTCGAGCCGCCGGATGCGGCCGGTGACGTTGGATTGGACTGTGTTCAGCTTGCGCGAGGCGGCAAGGATGCCGCCTTCTTCGACGACGGCCTGAAAGGTGCGGAGAGCGACGAGTTCCATGGTGTATCTCTAAATAAGAATGGTTCGTTCAAAACAAATCATTTGAATTGATACTTTACTCTGTTTATTGTTCAGGTATCAATAACAAAGGGAACATCCCATGAACTCACAGAGAGAACGCTTCAAGGTGCTGGGCGCCGGGATATTCAGCCTGCTGCTGACCTTCGGCGTCGCCCGTTTTGCCTACACGCCGCTGTTGCCGATCATGCAGCAACAGGCCGGGCTTGGCCTGGCTGAAGCCGGCTGGCTGGCAGCATTCAATTACGCCGGCTACCTGAGCGGGGCGCTGATAGCCTCATTGATCAGCGATCTGGTGCTGAAGGATCGGCTGTACCGAATCGGCACGGTGGTCGCCATCCTGAGCACGATCATGATGGGGCTGACCGCCGATCCATGGCTGTGGATGGCTTCGCGCTTCATCGCCGGGCTTTCCAGCGCGGCCGGCATGCTGCTCGGCACCGGGCTGATCCTCAACTGGCTGATCCGCCATAACCACCGGCCGGAACTGGGCATCCATTTCGGCGGCATCGGGCTCGGCATCGCCGGCTGTTCGATTGCCGTGTGGCTGACCAACGGCTGGCTGGACTGGCGCGAACAGTGGTTCGCCTTTTCGGCCATTGCCTGCCTGCTCATCGTGCCGGCGCTGGCCTGGTTGCCGGCGCCTGATACCAGCACGGTGACCAAGAGCGGTGCGCCGATGCACGACAACCCGCCGAGCACGCTGTTCCTGCGCATCTTCATGGCGGCGTATTTTTGCGCCGGTTTCGGTTACGTCATCAGCGCCACCTTCATCGTCGCCATCGTCGATGGCTTGCCAGGGCTGGCCGGGCAGGGGGCGCTCGCCTTCCTGGCCATCGGTCTGGCGGCGACGCCGGCCGCCTTCAACTGGGACCTGATCGCGCGCTATACGGGCGACATCAATGCACTGATCCTTGCTGCAGTGCTGCAGATCGTCGGCATCATCATGCCGGTGGCGGTGGGCGGGCTCTACGCCACCCTGTTCGGCGCGCTGCTTTTTGGCGGAACCTTCATCGGCATGGTCAGTCTGGTGCTGACCATGGCCGGGCGCTATTACCCGACCAAGCCGGCCAAAATGATGGGCAAGATGACGCTTTCCTACGGCGTCGCGCAGATCATCGGCCCGGCCATCGTCGGCTGGCTGGCGACACGGCTCGGCAACTATTCTATCGGCCTGACCATCGCCGCCGGGGTCATGGTGGTTGGCGTAGTGCTCTTGGTTATACTGAAATTTGTCGAAAAGCGGGACGCCACGCTGGCGCTTCAACCCGGCTTGCAGCACTGAAACGGAGACGAGACATGTTCAAGGGAATTCTGATCGAGAAGGACGACGCCGGTTACCGGGCGTCCGTGCAGGACATAGCCGAAAGCCAGTTGCCGGAAGGCGACGTGACGGTGCGCGTGGCGATGTCGTCGCTCAACTACAAGGACGGGCTGGCGATTACCGGCAAGGGTCCGGTGGTGCGCAAGTTCCCGATGGTGCCGGGCATCGATATTGCCGGCACGGTCGAAAGCAGCAGCCACCCTGACTACAAGGCTGGCGACCGCGTCGTGCTCAACGGCTGGGGCGTCGGTGAAACGCACTGGGGCGGGCTGGCCCAGAAGGCGCGGCTCAAGGGCGACTGGCTGGTGCCGCTGCCGGCGGCGTTTTCCGAAAAGCAGGCTGTTTCCATTGGCACCGCCGGCTACACCGCGATGTTGTGCGTGCTGGCGCTGGAGCGGCAGGGCGTCAAGCCGGCGGATGGCGAGATCGTTGTCACCGGCGCGGCCGGCGGGGTGGGCAGCGTGGCGATTGCCGTGCTGGCCAAGCTCGGCTACACGGTCGTTGCGGTCAGCGGGCGGCCGGAAGAAACGGATTACCTCAAGCAACTCGGCGCAGCGGAAGTGCTCGACCGGGCGGCTTTTTCCAGCCCTGGCAAGCCGCTTGGCAAGGAACGCTGGGCCGGGGCGGTCGATGTCGTTGGCTCGCACACGCTGGCCAACATCTGCGCCACGGCCAAATATCGCGGTGTCGTCACCGCCTGCGGCCTGGCTGGCGGCATGGATTTCCCGTCGTCGGTGGCGCCCTTCATCCTGCGCGGCGTGACGCTGGTCGGTATCGACAGCGTGATGTGTCCGCGGCCGGAGCGGTTGGTCGCATGGCAGCGGTTGGCGACTGATCTCGATGTCGGCAAACTCGGCCTGATTGCGCACGAAGTCTCGCTGGCCGAAGCCATCCCGACGGCAGCGCAACTGATGGACGGCAAGGTGCGCGGTCGTGTCGTCGTGGACGTGAATCGCTGATGCCCTACGTCAATATCAAGATCACCCGCGAAGGGGCGACGCCGGAGCAGAAGGCGCGCCTGATCGCCGGAGCGACGCAACTGCTCGTCGATGTGCTGGGCAAGAACCCGAAAACGACGGTCGTCGTCATCGATGAAGTCGATACCGACAACTGGGGCGTGGCGGGCGAGTCGATCACCGTCCGCCGGGCGCGCGGCGAGTAGGCGAGCACATTCCCACGGTCAACCGGAAAAATCTTCAAAAATTGAAATCATGAGCCACCTCTTCGAACCCCTCAAACTGCGCGACATCACCCTCAAGAACCGCATCGGTATCCCGCCGATGTGCCAGTACTCGGCCAAGGACGGCATGGCCGGCGAATGGCATTTCATCCACTACGGCAGCCGCGCCATCGGCGGTGCCGGGCTCATGATCCTCGAAGCGACGGCGGTCACGGCGGCCGGCCGGATCAGCCCGGGCGACCTTGGCCTGTGGAACGAAGAGCAGATCGCGCCGCTGGCCAAGATCGCCCGTCTGGCCCGTGAAAACGGCTGCGTGCCGGCGATCCAGCTCGCCCACGCCGGGCGCAAGGCCAGTGTCGGGCTGGGTTGGGGCGAACAGCGGACCTTGCGCGCCGATGAAGGCGGCTGGCAGGCGGTGGCGCCGTCGGCCGTGTCGTTCGGCGAGGGCTATGCCCAGCCGCATGAACTGAGCCTCGCCGAGATTGGCGAGGTCGTTTCGGCCTTCGTTGCGGCCGCCAAGCGGGCTATCGTGGCTGGCTTTCAGGCCATCGAACTGCACGCGGCCCACGGCTATCTGCTGCACCAGTTCCTGTCACCGCTGTCGAACCAGCGCACCGACGCCTACGGCGGCAGTTTCGACAACCGCAGCCGCCTGCTGCGCGAGGTCGTCACTGCCGTGCGCGCCGTGTGGCCGGACAAGCTGCCGCTGCTCATCCGCCTGTCGGCCACCGACTGGGTCGAAGGCGGCTGGACGGCCGACGAAACGGTCGAGCTATGCCGCGGCCTCAAGGCGCTTGGCGTCGATCTGGCCGATATCTCGACCGCTGGCCTAGTGCCGACCGCAAAGATTCCCGCCGGCCCCGGCTTCCAGACCGAATTCGCCGCCCGCGTCCGTAACGAAGCCGGTTTGCCGACGGCCGCTGTTGGCCTGATCACCTCGGCCGTGCAGGCAGACCACATCGTGCGCAGCGGTCAGGCCGACATGGTGCTGATCGGCCGCGAAATCCTGCGCAATCCGTACTGGCCCTTGCAGGCTGCGCAGGAGCTGCGGCAGGTCGGCGTCTGGCCCAATCAATATCTGCGCGCGGCGCCGAGCGGGTCAGTCGGCCGCTGATTTTTCCAGCTGCAAAAGACAAGGCCCGGTGTCGTCCTCCGGGCCTTGTTGCGTTGCACAAAAAATTTTCAATCAGTCGGGAACTTTTGCCACGAGCCTTGTCTTACAGCCTGTTTTGCAAACTGACCCAACCCAAACAGAGGCTATAAAAATGGACGAACTTTCTTACGTCGGCATTACTTTCACGGTGGTTATTCTTGCTCTGGCCTGCTTCATGGCCGCCAAGCTGGCCTCCAAGACGGCCTACCACTAAGCCGGTAACGCCCATCTGAAAGCCGGGGTTTCCCGGCTTTTTTCATTTTTGGCCAAAATTTCCGGTTGACCGTGGGATTCCCCCAAATCAGCCAATAAATGCCTCGACAATGCGCGCCACCTCGGCCGGTTGGTCGTGGTGCAACATGTGGTCGGCCTGCTCGACCCATTCTTCGCGGACATTGGCAAAACACGCCTGACGCGCCTCCCAGTCGCCCGGCCGCTGGCCGAAATCACGGATGACCCACGATTGCCGGCCGGCCACCCAGAGCACCGGGCAGGTGATCTGCTTCCAGATCGCCATCGACTCTTCGAGCCGGAACAAATACGGCGCCGGCGCCTTGTGCCACGGGTCGCCATTCCAGATGATGCCGTGATGACGCAGGCCGGCCCGGTTTTCGCCATCGCCGACGCGGGCCAGATGCTTGGCCAGAAACTCGGCGCGCTCGACCGTCAAAAAGCGGTCGCTGTGCAGCAGTCGGCGGGCAAAGGCCGCGCGGTCCGCATAAGCGTGCATGCGCGGCGGTTTTTTGATGGCGCCCAGCCACTGCTGGTAGCGCTCCGGGGCCATCTCCGGCGTCGTCGGCGCAATGCCGAAACCCTCCAGCGACACCACGCTCTCCACCCGCTCGGGCCGAATGCCGGCATAAAGACAGGAAAGAATGCCGCCCATGCTGTGGCCGACCAGCTTGACCTTGCCTTCGGGCGCATAGCGGTCGACGATGGCCTCCATGTCGCCGAGGTGCTCGGCGAAAAAGTAGGGCCGGTTCAACCATTCCGATTGCCCGAAGCCGCGCCAGTCCGGCGCCACGATATTCCAGTCCCTGGCCAGTTCATCAACGACAAACTGGAACGAGGCCGAAACATCCATCCAGCCATGCAGCAGGAAGAGCATCGGCGCATCGGGATTGCCCCATCGCCGAATGTGCAGGCGGACGTCGGGCAGGTCGAGAAATTCGGAGCGTGAAGGTTTCATCGTGGTTCGGCACGGCTTGCCGCGTGACACGGCGCAAGCCCGCCCTGGCGGTTGGGGACAAGCCATTTTGACATGCTTTGATGGCATCCCGTTCGCGTTGCTTCGGACGTTAAAATGACCTTTCCCTGTTCGCTGGAGAGATCAATGTCAAAGTCCGGCCGCTTTGCCAGCGCGCTGTTCATGGCCTGCATGCTCAGCGCCTCCGCGCTCGCCCGAGAAGACGCCACGCCGCAAGTCCAGCCACTGGTGCCCTTCGCCTCGACCGAGGGCCTGGAGCGCCTGGCGCGGAGTACGGCAAAAAGCGACTTCGCCCCGCTCGCCAACCAGTTCGAAGCCCAAGCCACCATCGCCTTCTGCGGCCCGACGACCGCTGCCATCGTCCTCAACACCCTGCGCCCATCGGCCACCGAGACGCCCCGCGACCGCAGCCGCCTGCGTCCGGAGGATGCCCTCTACCTGCCCAAAAGCCTGGAACTGACCGTGCCCCGGTACACCCAGGAAAGCGTCATTGCCACCGGCAAGAAAACGCGCGCCCAGGTCTTCGGCGAGCCCTCTACCGTCAACGGCAAGGTCGTGCGCGACGGCGGCTACCAGATTCGCCAGCTCGACGAGGTTCTCAAGGCCCACGCCCTCGCCACCCGCCTGGTCATCGTCGATGCGCAAACCGCCGAGGCCGATATCCGCCGTGATCTCATCGACAACCTCAACCGCCCCGGCGATGTGGTCATCGTCAACTACCAACGCGCCGCCGTCGGCCAATCCGGCGGCGGCCACATTTCGCCCCTCGCCGCCTACGACGCCGCGACCGACTCGGTGCTCATCCTCGACGTCAATCCCAGCCATTTCCCGTGGGTCTGGATGCCTGTTTCCACATTGGTCAAAGGAATGCGAACCAGGGATGTGGTCGAGAACCGGGGCTATATTCTGGTTAAGACGCCCTGAGCGGTTAGACGTACGTCACAGGTACTTCGTTGGCCTTCGCTGGCGTTCGATTTCACTCCAGACAACGACAGTGCCTGGAATAGCAATAGTCATTTACGTTGCCCGCAAAAAGTCGGGACCACTCGGTCAGCTATCTGGCGACGACGTCCACACTTTCCTGGTCGGGGGCTGTAGCAGCCCTAAGTCCACCAAGGGTCTGCCCCGGTATCTTCATCGTCATCCGTTTCGATCCCTTCTTCTTCACGCTCATCATGAAAAGGGTGGTCCGGTTTATGGGGGTGATGGATAGGATCCTTGGGATTTGGGGTGTCGGGTTCTACGGGCTCTACGGGCTGACGGCCAGGTGAAATCGCCATAAACATTCCTCACTACAATCGTTCAATACCTTTGGGCAGATATACCTTTGCAAGGTTGCAATTCATTGAACATGCAACTCAACGGAGAAAATCTCCCTGAAACAGTATTGACAACACATATCGACGTAACTAAGATCGTCGATATGAAAAACGACTACACCCAAACCATCCCGGCTGAATGGCAGGCGATGTCCCGGATTTTCGTGGCGCTGGGCGATGAGCATCGCCAGCGCATTCTGCTGCTTTTTGAGCCGGGTGAGCGGCTCAATGTCGGGCACATTGCCGAGGTGTCGACGCTGGCCCGGTCGACGGTCTCGCACCATCTGAAAATCCTGCACGAATCCGGCGTACTGGCTTCCGAGAAGATCGGCAAGGAGGTCTGGTTCTGGATCAACCGCGATTCGCTGGAAGCGACGTTCACCAACGTCCTGAATTACCTCAAGGAAAATTCCTGATGCGCAAATTGTTGCGGCCGCTGTTGCGCGGCCTGGCCCGGTTGTTTTTTCGCGTCGAAATTTCGGCGCAACAGGCCAATTTCAAGCACGAGCGACTGCTCATCATCGCCAATCACCAGTCCTTTCTCGATGGTCTCCTGATCGGGCTTTTCCTGCCCATCGACCCGGTTTTCGTCGTCCATACGACCATCGCCGAGAGCTTTTTCTTCCGCATCCTGCTTTCGCAGGTCGAGTATCTGGCGGTCGATCCGACCAGCCCGATGGCCATGAAGAAGGTCATCCGCCTGATCGAATCGGGCCGTCCGGTGGTCATCTTCCCGGAAGGCCGGATCACGCAGACCGGTTCGCTCATGAAGGTCTACGACGGCCCGGCCTTCGTTGCCGCCAAGACGGGGGCGACGGTGGTGCCGGTGCGCCTTGATGGCGCTTCGCGCAGCTATTTCTCGCGCTTGTCGGGCAAGCATCCGAAGACGCTGTTCCCGAAAATCCGCCTCAGCATTCTGGCCGCGCGCCATTTCCCGATGCCGGAAGGCGCCACTGCCAAGCTACGTCGCCGCAAGTCGGGCGAGGCCATGCGCCGGCTGATGCAGGAAATGATTTTCGCCTCGCGCCCGCAGCAAACGCTGTTCTCCGCGCTGTGCGATGCGGCCGACATCTACGGCCGCGGCCGTCGCCTGCTCGAAGACGTCAAGCAGATCGAGTATTCGTATAACGACCTGTTCAAGATGGCGCTGATGCTCGGCCGCCAGATCGAGCGCATCACGCAGCCCGGCGAAAAGGTCGGCCTGCTGCTGCCCAACCTCGTGCCGACAATTGGCCTGGTTTTCGGGTTGACCGCAAGAAAGCGCATCCCGGCCATGCTCAACTATTCGGCTGGCACCGACGCCATGCAGGCCGCTGTCGATGCGGCTGAAATCCGCACGGTGGTCACCTCGCGCGCCTTCGTCGAGCAGGCCAAGCTGACCGACAAACTGGCCGGCTTGAAGGGCGTCGAGCTGGTCTATCTCGAAGATGTCCGCGAAAAGATCGGCCTCGGCGACAAGCTGTGGCTGATGGGCTACGCGCTGCACTTCCCGCGCGCCTTTGCCTTGCCGGCCTCGCCCGAAGACGCCGCCGTCGTGCTCTTCACCTCGGGCTCCGAAGGCAAGCCGAAAGGCGTCGTGCTGCCGCACCGCGCCATCCTTGCCAACGTCGCGCAGATCTGCTCGGTCATCGATTTTTCGGTCCACGACAAGGTGCTCAATGCCCTGCCCATTTTCCATTCCTTCGGCCTGACGGCCGGCGCGCTGCTGCCGGTGCTGAGCGGTGCCAGCCTCTTTCTCTACCCGTCGCCGCTGCACTACCGGGTGATTCCCGAGCTGGCCTACGACCGTGGCTGCACAGTGCTTTTCGGCACCTCGACCTTCCTCGCCAACTACGCGAAGTTCGCCAATCCCTACGATTTCTATCGCCTGCGTTACGTTGTGGCCGGCGCCGAAAAACTGTCGGAATCGGTGCGCAATCAGTGGTTCGAGAAATTCGGGCTACGTATTTTTGAAGGCTACGGCGCGACCGAAACGGCGCCGGTGCTCGCCGTCAACACGCCAATGGCCTACCGCACCGGCACCGTTGGCAACCTGCTGCCGGGCGTTGAACACAAGTTGGTGCCGGTTCCCGGTATTGCTGGCGGCGGCATCCTGCATGTCCGCGGTCCGAACGTCATGGCCGGTTACCTCAAGGCCGACAAGCCAGGCGTGCTGCAACCGCCGGTCTCCGACCTCGGTGACGGCTGGTACGAAACCGGCGACGTGGTCGAGCTGGATGAAGACGGTTTCGTGAAAATCGTCGGCCGCGTCAAACGCTTCGCCAAGATTGCCGGCGAAATGGTCAGCCTCGAAGTCGTCGAGAAGCTCGCCACTGCGACCTCGCCAGCGCTGCCCCACGCTGCCTCCAGCCAGCCCGATGCGGCCAAGGGCGAGGCGTTGGTGCTATTCACAACCGATGGCAGCCTGACCCGCGAACTGCTCGCCGCCAAGGCCCGCGCAACCGGCATCCCAGAACTGGCTGTGCCGCGCAAGATTCACAAGGTCGAGTCGCTGCCGCTGCTTGGCACCGGCAAGGTCGATTACGTCACGCTGAAACGCTTGGCGGAGGCGGTATGAGCCGTTTTCGAGATTCCCACGGTCAACCGGAAAAAATGCCCAAAAATGAAATTTCAGCGGACCGGGGGCGGCGCCGCTTCATAGGCTGGCTGGCCGGCGGAGCTGCGCTGGCAGCCGGCGGCACGGCCCTGGCCAAGCCGCTGCTGGTCAACAAATGCCGCGTTGCCATTCCGGCCGGGCTGATCGATAGCCCGTGGCTGCAACAAGCTTGGGCCGGGATCGACCCGACGCAACTCTGGGACTGCCACGTCCATCTGGCCGGCATTGGCGATGGTGGCAGCGGCATCGTCGTCGGGCCGCAACTGTCTTCGCTCCTGCATCCGTTGCACTACGCCCAGCGCCTGTTCTACATGAACGCCGGCTGTGCCCACGATGCGCCGGGCAAGGTCGATCAGGCTTACGTCGCGCGCCTGCTCAACCTGTGCGACGCGATGCCGGATGGCTTCAAGGTCATGCTCTTCGCCTTTGAGCAATTTCACAACAGCAAGGGCGACGCCCATCCCGAGCATTCGGCCTTTTATGTGCCGAACGCCTGGGCGGCCAAGTTGGCGAAGGATTTCCCGGCACGCTTCGAGTGGGTCGCTTCGCTGCATCCCTACCACGTCGGAGCGGCCGACGACCTCAAGCTGGCCGTCGCCAACGGCGCCCGCGCCGTCAAATGGCTGCCCGCCGCCATGGGCATGGACCCGGCTGATGCCAAATGCGAACCCTTCTATCGCGTGCTGGCCGAATCCGGCACGCCGCTCATCGTCCATTGCGGCGAGGAAAAAGCCGTCAAAGGCAGCGATACCCAAGCCTTCGGCAACCCGCTGCGCCTGCGCCGGGCGCTCGATACCGGCGTCAAGGTCGTCGTCGCCCATTGCGCCTCGCTTGGCGACGATCTCGATGATGACGGGAAGGTACGCTCCAGTTTCGATCTCTTCCTCAAACTCATGGCCGAACCGCGCGCCAAAAACCTGCTGCATGGCGACATCTCGGCCATCACCCAGCGCAACCGCAAGCCGGCCCTGATCCGCACGCTGCTCGAACGCAACGACCTGCACGTCCGCCTGCTGCACGGTTCCGACTACCCATTGCCCGGCATCGTGCCGCTGACCTCGACGGCTGCCCTGGCGCGGGCCGGCCTGCTGCCGAAAGCGGCGATTAACGATCTCGACATCCTGCGTCAGCACAATCCGCTGCTCTTCGATTTCACCCTCAAGCGCCTGCTCAACTGGCAGGGCCATTCCTTTTCACCGGCGGTCTTCAACACCCGCCGACTTTTTGCTGCGAGCCACGCATGAGCGGTCAATTCGGACTCCTGAAAACCCGGCGTTTTGCGCCTTTCTTCGTCACGCAGTTTCTTGGCGCCTTCAACGACAACCTGTTCAAGAACGCGCTGGTCGTCTTGCTGACTTTCCAGGCGGCGCAATGGACGACGCTCAAGCCGGAACTGCTGGCCAACATGGCGGCGGGCGTGTTCATCCTGCCCTTTTTCCTGTTCTCGGCGACGGCTGGGCAATTGGCCGACAAGTTCGACAAGGCGATGCTGGCACGGCTGGTCAAGGTGCTCGAAATGGTCATCATGGGCGTCGCGGCGGCCGGCTTTTTTCTGCACAGCCTGCCCGTGCTGATGGGCGCGCTGTTCCTGCTCGGTTGCCATTCGACGCTGTTCGGGCCGGTCAAGTACGCGATCATGCCGCAGCATCTGCATGAGGATGAGCTGGTCGGCGGCAATGCGCTGATCGAGGCCGGGACGTTTGTCGCCATCCTGATCGGCACGCTGGCCGGCGGCCTGCTCGCCGGTTCGGTCGAGCATCCGGCCTGGATCGCGGTCGGTGGTTTTGTCGTGGCCCTGGCCGGCTACCTGACCAGCCGCGGCATTCCGACCGCGCCGGCGCCGGCGCCCGAACTGACGATCAACCTCAATCCGCTGTCCGAAACCTGGCGCAATATTGCCTTCGCCCGGCAGAACCGCACCGTTTTCCTGTCCATCCTCGGCATTTCGTGGTTCTGGCTCTACGGCGCGCTCTTCCTCGCACAGTTCCCGGCCTACGCCAAGTTCGTGCTGGGCGGTGGCGAGTCGGCGGTGACGATGCTGCTCGCCATCTTCACGGTCGGCATCGGCATCGGTTCGATGCTTTGCGAGCGGATGTCGGGCAAGCATGTCGAAATCGGCCTGGTGCCTTTCGGCTCGATTGGCCTGACGCTGTTCGGCCTCGATCTGTATTTCGCCTCACCGGTCGGCCTGGTCGGCACGACGCCGCACGAACTGCTCGCCTTGCTCAGCATCCCGGCCATCTGGCGTGTACTGTTCGACCTCATGATGCTTGGCGTTTTCGGTGGCTTCTTCATCGTGCCGCTCTACGCGCTGGTCCAGTTGCGCAGTTCGCCCGAACACCGGGCGCGCATCATCGCCGCCAACAATATTCTCAATGCGTTGTTCATGGTCGTCGGCGCCCTCGGGGCGGCCAGCCTGCTCGGCGCCGGGCTGTCGATGCCGGCGCTGTTCGGCCTGGCGGCACTGCTCAATGCGCTGGTCGCGATCTACATCTACGGGCTGGTGCCGGAATTCCTGCTGCGCTTTGTCGCCTGGCTGCTGGTCAAGGCGGTGTACCGGCTGCGCACGGAAGGCATTGAGCACATCCCGCAGAAAGGCGCCGCCGTGCTCGTCGCCAACCATGTCAGTTTTGTCGATGCGGTGGTGATCATGGGCGCCTCGCCCCGGCCAGTGCGCTTCGTCATGGACCATCGCATTTTCAAAACGCCCTTGCTCGGTTTCATCTTCCGCCATTGCGGGGCGATTCCCATCGCCTCGGCCAAGGACGACCCAGCGATGATGGAAGCGGCTTTCGCCGAAGTCGGCAAGGCGCTGGCCAACGGCGATCTGGTCGGCATCTTCCCCGAAGGCCACATCAGCCGCGACGGGGAGTTGCAGACCTTCCGCCCGGGTATCTGCCGCATCCTCGCCGCCAACCCGGTGCCGGTCGTGCCGATGGCGCTGTCCGGGCTGTGGGGCAGCTATTTCTCACGCATCGACGGTGAGGCGATGAAAACGCCGTTCCGGCGCGGCGTGTTTTCGTCGATCAGCCTCCATGTCGGGGCGCCGATTTCTCCGGAGGCGGCGACGCCGACGCATTTGCAAGACGTTGTGGCAGAGTTGCGCGGAGCGCGCTTGTGAGGGGAGCCTGAGCGAATGAATCTGGTCGGCAAAAAAGTGCTGGTGGTTGATGACATGACCGCGATTCGGCAGGTCATCATGGCCCATCTCAAAAGCGTCGGTTGCGAGCCGCTGGGCGTCAGCAGCGGGCGCGTTGCGCTCGATCTGCTCGCCCGCCGTCCGTTCGATCTGGTCTTGTCAGACTGGAACATGCCGGGCATGGATGGAACACAACTGGTCACTGCGATCCGCGCCCGCAACAAGACCATTCCCATCGTCATGGTGACGGCCGAAGGCGACCCCAAGCTGTTGGAAACCCTGCGCGAGCTCGGCATCAGTGGCTACATCATCAAGCCGTTCAAGCCACAGGCTTTGCTCAAACTGTTGCAGAAGATCTTCCCGAAGCGCTGAGCGGCCCGGCAAGCAGCGGGACCGCTGCGCCGTCAGTAGAGCCGAATGGCCGAGTCGAAATGCCAGGTCCGGCGAATCTCGACGACATCGAAGTCGCGGCCCAGCGCTGCCGAGAAGGGCTGATAGGGCGCAAGATTTTGCACGATCTCCCGTATCGCGTTGTCGATGGCGGGCACGCCGCTGGACAGAACAAAGGTCACGGATTCGACCGAGCCGTCGCTGCGAATGGCTACCGTGACCAGCGGCTTGGTGTGCGGCTGTTTGACCAGCTCGCGTATCGATTCGAAGGCCGCGCTGAAATGGATCTTCCGGCTCCAGGCTTCGGCATACATGATCAGTTCGGCGTTGGGGTCGGCCCGCCCGAAGAGCCGGCCACGGCGCAAGGAGCTCGCCGACGGTGAAAGGCGCGCGGCCGCCGCCTGAGCTGCCTGGCGGCGGGCTGCTTCCTCGTCGAGTTGTCGGCCCATTGCCCGCCGCGCCGCGTCGCGTCTGGCATCCTGCTCACGCGCCTCACGCTGTGCCGCTTCCTGGCGGGCGGCGGCTTGCCGTTCGTTCTCCTGACGTTCGGCGGCCAGCCGCTCGGTTTCAGCCCGGGCGGCTTCCTGACGTGCCGCTTCCCGTTTCGCTGCTTCCTGGCGGGCGGCAGCTTGCCGTTCGTTCTCCTGACGTTCGGCGGCGAGGCGCTCGGTTTCAGCCCGGGCAGCTTCCTGATGTGCTGCTTCCCGTTTCGCTGCTTCCTGGCGGGCGGCAGCTTGCCGTTCGTTCTCCTGGAGCTCGGTGGCGAGACGCTCAGCTTCTGCCCGGGCGGCTTCCTGACGTGCCGCTTCCCGTTTCGCTGCTTCCTGGCGGGCGGCAGCTTGTCGTTCGTTCTGCTGACGTTCGGCGGCCAGCCGCTCGGTTTCTGCCCGAGCCGCTTCCTGACGCGCAGCCTCGCGCCGCGCTGCTTCCTGGCGGGCGGCGGCTTGTCGATCATTCGCTAGCTGCGCGGCGGCTAGGCGCTCGGTCTCAGCACGGGTGGCTTCCTGACGTGCCGCTTCCCGTCGCTCGGCTTCCTGGCGGACGGCAGCTTGTCGTTCGCTCTCCCGGCGTTCGGCCGCCAGTCGTTCAGCGTTTGCTCGTGTTGTTTCCTGCCGTGCTGTCTCCAGTCGGGCCGCTTCTTGGCGCGCCAATTCCTGCTGGGCTGCCTGTCGCGCATTTTCAAGGCGTTCGGCCTCAAGGCGTTCGGCCTCAAGGCGTTCGGCCTCAAGTCGCTCGGTTTCGCGTCGTGCGGCTTCCCGCTGCGCAGCCTCCTGCCGGGCGGCTTCTTCGCGCGCGGCGTCTTCGGCGACCGGTGTTGGCTCAACCGGCGCGGGAGGTACGATGAACTCGGGTTCCTTGGCGTCCTCCATGGCGATTACGGCTGGAAATGGCTTGGCCGGGGGCGGCGAAACGGTCGATATGTTGGCCGGGGCCGCGCTGTTTGTGGCCGGGCTGATATTCGCCGTCGGCGCGCTCGGCGACAGGATTGCTGTGGCGGGTTGTGCCGCCGGCGGCTCGGGAGTTTTGACTGCCACTGGCTCAGCAGCGACGGTTGGCTCGACTGCTCCGGGCGGAGCAGGAGCAGGAGCAGGAGCAGGAGCAGGGGGCGGCGTGATGGCTGGCTTCACCACTGTGACCGGTACCGGCGCGAGCACGATGCGCAGATCTGGCACCTCGACCCGTCGAGCTTGCCAGGGAAAGGCGAAGCCCGGCAGCCCGAATTCGTCACTGCCAAAGGCCAGGCTCAGCAGCAATGCATGAAACAGCAGTGAAAGCAGCATCGGCAGATAGAGTTGCCGATCGTCCTGAATCTGGCGATGGCCCGGCTGCGGGCCGGGGCGGACAGGATGGCTGTCCGGCGCCTGGCGCGGGGCGGGGGGCGGCTCCGGCGTGGTGTCGGGCTGCATGGATTTCAAGCGTGCTCAGCCATTGCGGCCCCGCCGGTGCGCTGGTCAGGAGCATGCAACCCATGATGCGGAGCTGCCTCGGTACCGGCGAGTTCACGGCCGGCCGGGGTCTCACCGGCAGCCAGGTCAGCAAATGGGTTGATATTCATGCATTTATTATGTGGGCAGAATGAAGCTGGCTGCAACGTAACCATGTTGATCGGCCGCCCAAGACGAATGCCGGTGACGCAAACGCGTTATGTACGCTGGCGCACCAACAGTCCGCATGAGATTCGCTACCGTGTCCCATTGAGCAGAAACGAATGCTCTCTCCTCTAACCATTGAACGGTGGCTTGCGGACGACATGATCCGGATCGAATTGAATATTGACTTGAAATACGAAATCGACAACGCGGGGGCCGATTTTGTCTTCAACATCCATGCGGCGCACACGCCGAATCAGCGTGTTTTCGCGGAAAACCTGGTGCTAAGCCAGTCGCTCCCGATCCGGATGTATACGACGCCGGTTACTGGCAACCGTCACTTTCAGGTGCGCGCGGCGCCTGGTCCCTTGAATGTTTCTTATAGCGCGACGATTGATCTCGTTCACCACTTTGCCGATCCGGCGACTATCGCCGAAGTGGCCGTGCGCGACATTCCGCCCGAGGTGATGGGTTATATCTATCCCAGCCGCTATTGCCAGTCGGACCGCCTGATCAAGCTGGCCAACAACGAGTTCGGACAATTGCCCCAGGGTTACAGCCGGGTGCAGGCCATCCACGACTGGATCAGAAGGCACGTTGCTTTCAAGCTGAACAGTACCAATACCAACACCTCGGCCGCCGATACGCTGATCGAACGGGTCGGCGTCTGTCGCGACTTCGCCCATTTGATGATTGCCCTTTGCCGCGCCCTCAATATTCCGGCCCGTTTCGCCACGGGCACCGATTACGGGGCTGACCCGACGCTTGGGCCCTCCGATTTTCAGGCCTATGTCGAGGTTTATCTGGGGCACCGCTGGTATATCTTCGATCCGTCCGGCACGGGAATCCCCATGGGGTTCGTGCGTTTTGGCACGGGGCGAGATGCTGCCGAATTGTCTTTCGCGACGGTTTTTGGTGGCGTCGGGACGCATCCGGCAGTCATTCGTGCCGTGGCTGTCGAGGATGCGGCCAACGGTCTGGTGCTTCCCTATTTTTGCCATGAGGCCTTGTCGACCGACAGTCCCATGCTGCCTGCAGCCGCCGACTTCACCCCGATAACGGAGCAGCCCTTGCTTTGGTAGTGGCTGCGGCGAGGGACTTTTGCCCGGGCGGCGAGATTTCAATTTTGGTCAATTTTTCCGGTTGACCGTGGGATTGCGTTTCAGCTTGCCGGGCAGACTGGAATTAGCCCTGGCCGTCGGTTTGACCAGGGCTTCAAACGCTTATTTGCCCTTGACGGCATCCTTGAGGTCTTCTTTCAGATCGCCGAAGGCGGCCTGGGCTTTGCCTCCTGATTTCTGAATCTTTCCTTTCAGTTCCAGATCGTCGTTGCCGACGAGGTTGCCGGCGACTTCCTTGACTTTGCCCTTGGCTTCTTCGAGACGACCCTTGGCTTGATCCTTGTTCATGGTGTGCTCCTGGTATTGAAATTGATTTAGGTGGGGGGCGTCGAAATGCAATCCGGCACCCGAATGGCGAGAGTAGGCCGGCTGCTTCCGCAAATCGGTGCGCTGGCGCCCATAGCGAACAGGCTCGCCAAATGTTCGGGAGCCGACGCAGACAAAGAGGACTTGGCTCGATAATCGGGCGGCAGGTCGAACCTGATCGAGGAGGAAAACAATGGCAAGGCGCACACGAAAACCGGCCTGGAGCCGATCATTCCAGAGCGTATTGAAGACCATGACGCGGACGGCCATGCGCGTCGGCACCAAGGCCCTCAAGGAGGGCATGCGGGCGGCGCCATTGGTGGCCAAACGACTGCCGGCCAAGAAAACGATTGCGCCATCGGCCAACTGGACGACGGGGCTGGCCATCGGCACCGCCGGTCCGCGCCGCTACCGGCTCTACAAGCCGCCAGGCGTGCGCCGCAACGAGAGTCTGCCCTTGCTGGTCATGCTGCACGGCTGCGGGCAGGATGCCGAAGCGCTGGCCGCCAGCAGCCGGATGAACACGATTGCCGCCCGCGAGCGCTTTTTCGTGCTCTATCCCGAGCAGGATCGGCTGTCGAACGTGCAGGGCTGCTGGAACTGGTACGACACCCGCACAGGCAGGGCGCAAGCCGAAGCCAATTCAATCAGCGCCGCCATCGAACAGGTTTGCCTGACGCAAGCCATCGACCGCCGCCGTGTTGCCCTGGCCGGAATTTCCGCCGGAGCCGGCATGGCCGTGTTGCTGGCGACGCATCATCCGGAACGCTTTCGCGCCATCGCCATGCACTCGGGAATCGCGCCGGGCGTCGCCCACTCGTCGGCCGGCGCAATCAAGGCGATGTTCGGGCAAAGCGTGACGACCTCGCCACTGCCGGCCATTCCGCCCGACGTCAGGCTGCCCGCCTTGCTGGTCATCCACGGCGCCGCCGATCACGTGGTGGCCCCGGGGAATGGCGCCGAAGCGGCCATGCGCTGGGGCGAACGGGTTGGCGCCCGGGCCAGCACGCCGCGCCGGGTGCAGCGTGGGGCTCGTTATGCGGCGATGATCACCGATTATCGAAAAAGCGGCCGGCTAATTGCCACGCTGTGCGAAGTCGAGCGCCTTGGTCACGCCTGGAGTGGCGGCGCCGCGGGGCATTCTTACAGCGACCCCAAAGGCCCGGATGCCTCACGGATGATCTGGTCCTTCATCGCCCGGCAATTCGCCAGGGCGGCTGATTAGTCGTGGATTTTCGTCACGATGGCCGGCAGGATGATCAGTCGGGGTCGCTTCCCGGATGCAGCCAGAACCATGAAAAATATTGCATCAGGCTCAAGCCCCAATTGAAGGCGCTCATATTCGGCGCGGCCATTTTTAGCGCCCTGTTTTCGGCGCAACGGTTTTTTATCTGATGGTCGTAAGCCACCCGGGAATCGTGGCCTTTGAGCGTTCTGTAAGCTTCAGCGACATCCTTGAATTTCCGTTCGCCATCGCGGTCCGTGGTGACATCGGGATGAAAGCGCTGGGCGAGGCTCCGGAAAGCCGACTTGATCTCGGCGCACGAGGCGCACCGATCAACACGCAGGGTCAAGTAATGGTTCTCGCGCTTCATTGATTTCTCCTTCGAGTGGCGGTCCGCTTTGCTGGATGTCGCCTGTCGTGGATAGGTGCAGCTGTCGCCATAGCTTCCAAGCTACTCGGCTGTGCATGTCCGTCTGTTCGCTAGCTCGCATAGTGCCCGATATTTGAGGCCATCCGCAGCATTTGATTTTTGGTCAGTTTTTCCGGTTGACCGTGGCATTCCGGCTCAGGGCCGTGGCCTCCCGTTAAAATAGCGTTTTCCCCTCAATTCGATTCGCCATGACGACAGCCGCCCAAATTCCCGCCGATCAACTCGCCAAGCTGGCCAGCGCCGATACCCAGTGGCTGGCGGCGCGCATGGTGCAGGATGTTTTCGCCGGGGCTTTTCGTCAGGCGGCGACGGTCGATGCGGCGCCGGATGTGGCGGTGCTCGGCGAAGTGGCGGCGCACTGCTTCGACTGGTGCCGGGCCGGGGCCAGCGACGAGGCGCGGGCGCTGCGTCTGGCCATGCTGATCAGCGGCCTCGACCAATGGGGTCTGGCCTACACGCAGGCGTTCAATCTTGAGGCCATCCACTCGCTGACGGCACTGATCGGCGGCCTGCGCACCCGGCTCGATGCGCGTGAGGACACGCTCTTCCAGCAGTATTTCGAGCAGATCAACGATGTTGAGTCCGATGTCATCGACTTCAAGGTCGATCTGCGCCGCGGCATCCACCTCGCCTTGTGGCATGCCATGGCCGCTTGCGAAACGGCCGAGCAGGTGCAGGGCATCGTCCTGCCGCTGGGCAGCATGATGGTTGCCCTCAACGAACAGATGCCGGAACTCGGCTGGCGCCTGCTGGCCGATGCGCTGGCCAATATCCAGATTTCGCTGCTCTCCGATCTGGCGCCGAAATCGCCGCTCGCCCAGGACGGTACGCAACAGCTTTTCGCCTCCCTGCGCCACGCCCTGCCCGCCGAGCGCTACCAGGCCATCCTCGCCCACGCCGGGCAGGCGGTGGTGGCTTGGCAGCAGGCGAGTCGGCATAGCGCCACCTGAACCTTGTCACCAAGGTAAAATCCCGCGATGAACTGGCCCGCCCTCAAGGAAAAGCTCGACCTCTACGAAAAGCTCATGCGGCTCGACAAGCCGATTGGCATCCTGCTGCTGCTTTGGCCGACGCTGTGGGCGTTGTGGCTGTCGGCGCTGGGCCGGCCCAACTGGTGGGTGTTGTGGATTTTCGTTCTGGGCACCGTACTCATGCGCTCGGCCGGCTGCGTCATCAACGACTACGCCGACCGTGAATTCGACAAGCATGTCGAGCGGACCAAAGAGCGCCCGCTGACCGCCGGCAAGGTGACGACCAAGGAGGCATTGGCACTCTTTGCCGGGCTGTCGCTGCTGTCCTTCGCGCTGGTCCTGCTGCTTGGCAACCAGCTGGTCATCTGGCTGTCGGTGCCGGCGCTTTTCCTGGCCGCCAGCTATCCATTTACCAAACGCTTTCTGGCCATTCCGCAGGCCTATCTCGGCATTGCCTTCGGCTTCGGCATCCCGATGGCCTACGCGGCGCAGGTCGGCGGCGTGCCGGCCGAAGCCTGGTGGCTGCTGCTCGCCAATGTCTTTTGGGCAGTCGCCTATGACACCGAATACGCCATGGTCGACCGCGCGGATGACCTGAAAATCGGCATCAAGACCTCGGCAATAACCTTCGGTCGCTTTGACGTGGCGGCAGTGATGGCCTGTTATGCGGCGACGCTGGCGATCATCGGCTGGGTTGGCTGGTCGCTGAATCTCGGCCTCGCCTTCTACGCCGGACTGGTCGTCGCCGCCAACATCATGGGCGTCCATTACACCTGGATTCGCGGCCGCGATCGCATGCTCTGCTTCAAGGCATTCCTGCACAATAACTGGGTCGGCCTGGTGATTTTCGTTGGCATCGTCGTCGACTTTGTGGTCTCGGGAAGGAGCTTTGGATGAAGGCTTTCATTTGTGCCCTGTTTTTCCTGTCGACCGTGGCATTCGCCGAAGACACCCGCCAACTGGTCAAATTGCCCGAGCTGGCGCAGGAGTCGCTGCGTCAGGAGATGCTCGACAATCTCGTCGCGGTCAATGAGGTGTTGTTGCTGATGGCCGCCGGCAAGGTCCGGGAGGCAGGCGAGGCGGCTGAGGCCAAGCTTGGCCAGGCGGCCATGGGCAAGCATCGCGGCAAGCCTTTTGACGCCCGGCCCGGCCCGCACATGCCGCCGGCCATGCACGGCATCGGCATGGATGGGCACAAGGCGGCCAGCGAATTTGCCGCCGTCGCCAAGACCGGCGACCGCGACAAGGCGCTGGCCCTGCTGCCCAACTTGACGGCAGCCTGCGTCGGTTGCCACTTTTCGTATCGCACGCGATGAAACCTGCCGCCGTCTTCCTCGGCCTGGCCTGCGTCGTGCTGGCGCCGGGGGCGCTCGGTACGACAGCGACGGCCAAGAAGGCGGTGTCGGTCAAAAAGACGGTTGCAGTAAAAAAGATGGCGGCGGTCAAAAAGACAGTGGTGGTGAAAAAGGTGACGCAATCCCCGTCCCCGTCGAGCCCGAAGTTGGTGCAGGCAAAGAAAGTCCAGCCAGCGCCGGTTTCCACGCCGGCAAAGCCAGACAACGCAAACGACGAACGCGAGCTGATCAGGATGCCATCACCGGCGCGACTGGCCATGCGGGCTGAAATGCGCGACCGGATGTCAGCGCTCGATAGCGTCCTGCAACGGATGCGCGACGGCCAGGTGGTAGAAGCCGGCCAGATTGCCCAGATACGTCTCGGTGTGGCGCTATGGGGCAACCACTCCCGGTTGCCGAAGTCGGCGCAGCCCGAACAATACATGCCGCAGGAAATGCAAACACTGGCGCTCGATGGCTACAAGGCAGCCAGCGATTTTGCCACCGTCGCCCTGACCGGCGACCAACATACCGCCACCGCCATGCTGCCGCAATTGACCGGCAGTTGTGCCCAATGTCACCAGGCTTACCGAATCCGATGAAATATCACGACTTGCGCGACTTCATGTCGCAACTGGAAAAAACCGGCGAATTGAAACGCGTCGGCGTCGAGGTCGATACCCGCCTCGAAATGACCGAAATCTGCGACCGCGTGCTGCGCGCCGAAGGTCCGGCCATCCTTTTTGAAAAACCGAAGGGCCACAGCATTCCGGTTCTCGCCAACCTGTTCGGCACGCCGAAACGGGTGGCGCTGGGCATGGGCGAGGAGTCGGTGCAGGCGCTGCGCGAAGTCGGCAAGCTGCTGGCTTACTTGAAGGAACCCGAGCCGCCCAAAGGTTTGAAAGATGCCTGGGACAAGCTGCCGATCTTGAAGCAGGTCATGAACATGGCGCCGAAAACGGTGTCGTCGGCGCCCTGTCAGGAAATCGTCTGGGAGGGCAAGGATGTTGATTTGGCCAAGTTGCCGATCCAGCATTGCTGGCCGGGCGACATCGCGCCGCTGATCACCTGGGGCCTGGTCGTCACCAAAGGTCCGCACAAGAACCGGCAGAACCTCGGCATCTACCGCCAGCAGGTGCTTGGGCCGAACAAGGTGATCATGCGCTGGCTGGCGCATCGTGGCGGGGCGCTGGATTTTCGCGAGTTTCAACTGGCCAATCCGGGGCAGCCGTTCCCGATCGCCGTCGTGCTCGGCTGCGACCCGGCGACCATCCTTGGCGCCGTGACGCCGGTCCCCGATTCGCTCTCCGAATACCAGTTCGCCGGCCTGCTGCGCGGCGCCAAGACCGAACTGACCAAATGCCTGGGCTCGGCTTTGCAAGTGCCCGCTTCGGCCGAAATCGTCCTCGAAGGCGTCATTCATCCCGGCGAAATGGCGCTCGAAGGGCCGTACGGCGACCACACCGGCTACTACAACGAGCAGGCCGAGTTCCCGGTATTCACCATCGAGCGCATGACCATGCGCAAGAACCCGATCTACCACAGCACCTACACCGGCAAGCCGCCCGACGAGCCGGCCGTATTGGGCGTCGCGCTCAATGAAGTCTTCGTGCCGCTGTTGCAGAAGCAGTACCCGGAAATCGTCGATTTCTACCTGCCGCCGGAAGGCTGCTCGTACCGGATGGCCATCGTCAGCATCAAGAAGGCTTACCCCGGCCACGCCAAGCGCATCATGTTCGGCATCTGGAGCTTCCTGCGCCAGTTCATGTATACCAAGACGATCATCGTGGTTGATGACGACATCGACATCCGCGACTGGAAGGAAGTGGTCTGGGCGATGACGACGCGCATGGACGCGACGCGCGACACGACGCTGGTCGATAACACGCCGATCGATTATCTCGATTTCGCCAGCCCGGTGGCCGGTCTCGGTTCCAAGATGGGGCTCGACGCGACCAACAAGTGGCCCGGCGAAACGACGCGCGAATGGGGGCGGCCGATAGTCATGGATGACGGTGTGAAGAAGAAGGTCGACGCCATGTGGAGCGATCTCGGACTATGACCGTCAAAGTCGTTCCGCTCGACTTGTCCGATCTGGCTCAGGCTGAAATCTGGCTCGGCCTGCTCGATCACTACGCTCAGGATCCGATGGGTGGCGGCGATGGCCTGTCCGATTACGCCAAGCTCAATCTTGTCCGCACCATGCGCGAGGTGCCCGGCTTCCACGGCGCGCTGGCCTGGCTCGATGGCCGGGCGGTCGGCCTGATCGACTGCTTCGCCGGTTTTTCCACCTTCGCCGCGCTGCCGCTGCTCAATGTTCACGACATCGTCGTGCTCAAAGGTCTGCGCGGCCAGGGCATTGGTCAGGCCTTGCTCGCCTGGGCCGAAGAACGCGCCCGCCGGCTCGGTTGCTGCAAGCTGACGCTCGAAGTGCTGTCCAACAACACGCGGGCGATGGCCTCCTACCAACAGGCCGGCTACGCGCCGTATGTCCTCGACCCGGCAGCCGGCAATGCGCTGCTCATGCAGAAAATTCTTCCGGAGGTCTGAACCATGCAGGAGCCCGTTCCCCAGCCCGATTTGCAGGGCGTTCGTCCATCGCTCGTCCAGCTCACCCATTTCATCTACGGCCTGCACGCCATTGCCGTGCTCATTGGCATTACCTCGGCAGCGACGGTGGCAGGTGGTTTCGTCTTCGGCCTGCCGTCGCTGTGCGCGGTCTTTCTCAACTACCTCAAGCGCAGCGACGTCAACGGCACCTGGCTGGAAAGCCACTTCCGCTGGCAGATCCGCACCTTCTGGTTCACTTTCCTCGGACTGATTTTCTACGGACTGCTCGTCATCACCATCATCGGCATCCCGCTAGCCTGGATGTTGATCGCCATCCTCGGCCTGTGGGTGGCTTATCGGGTCGTGCGTGGCTGGATTGCGTTGTTCGGCGTGCGGCCCGTCGGCTGATCGACGATGCAGCCCTTTCTGCCGCCCGACGAGAATCTGGCTGACGATACGCGGCCGCTGAGCGTCGAGGAGCGCATTCGGCTGGTCCGTACCGAGACGTTTTTCGGTCATGCCGTCGGCAACATGGTGGGTATCCTGCTGGGCGGCGCCATTTTTGCCGTGGTTTTGCACAAGGCCGGTACTGCGGCGGAAATTTGTGCGGCCTGGTTCGCCGTGCTGGTGCTCATGACGAGTGCCGTGGCGATCTATGAAAGGTACGTCAGAAAGGTCGGCCTGACCCCGGAAAACGCGAACGGGTTTCTCCGCATGCGCTTCCGCATGGGGATTCTGATCTCGATCACTTACGGGGCCACGATCTTCCTGATGCCGGAGAATCCGAGCGACGTTTCACTGGTTTTTCTGTTCGTGCTGATGAGTTCGATGGTCACGGTGGCCTCCATGGGTTACGCCGCTGTTCCGTCGTTTTATCTGACGATGATTGCCGTGACGCTGGTGCCGCTGTCCATTTATTTTCTTTCCCGCGCGCTGCAGGGGGCGGACTCACTCTCGGCCTTGATGTTTGCCGTTACCCTGCTCTGGGGGGTGATGATTCCCAAAAAGGCGCTGCTCAATTCGCGCTGGGTGCGCTCTTCCATCGAAGCCAATGCCCGACTGGTTGGTGAGGTGCTGGAACGCAAGCGGGCAGAGGCCGAGTTGCTGAGTTATCGCCAGAACCTCGAAAAACTGGTCGAGGCCAGAACCGTGGAGTTGTCGCAAGCCAAGGAGGCAGCCGAATCGGCCAATCGGGCCAAGAGCGCCTTCCTGGCCAACATGAGCCACGAAATACGCACGCCGCTCAATGCCGTTTCGGGCATGGTTTACCTGCTCAAGCGCCATGGCGTGACGCCCGAACAGTCGGATCGACTCAACAAGATCGACAGCGCCGGCAAGCATCTGATGAGCATCATCAACGACATTCTGAGCCTGTCCAAAATTGAATCGGATCACCTGACGCTGGAGTCGATCACCGTTTCGCCCGCCGCCATTCTGAGCGAGGTGGCCGCCGTTCTTGCCGATGACGCTGCCGCCAAGTCACTCGCGCTGGTCATCGAGCCTGGTGGTGCCTTTCCGCCCCTGAAGGGCGACCCGACGCGGATTCGCCAGGCTGTGCTCAATTACGCGACGAATGCGATCAAGTTCACCAAAGCCGGCGAGGTACGCCTGCGCTGCCGCCTGCTGGACAACGGGCCGGCCGGCGCGCTGCTCAGGTTCGAGGTGTCCGACACCGGGATCGGCTTGTCGCCCGAGGCGCAGGGGCGGCTGTTTGCGGCCTTTGAGCAGGCCGACAATTCGACCTCCCGGGTGCATGGCGGCACCGGGCTGGGCTTGGTCATCACCCGGCGGCTGGCCCGGTTGATGGGCGGCGATGCCGGTTGCGAGAGCGTTGAAGGCGTCGGCAGCACCTTCTGGTTCACCGTCCGTCTTGCCGTTGGCGTTTTGCCCGCCACGCTGGCCGCCGCCGAATCTCCCGATTCCGGCTCGAGCTGCGAGTCCGCCCTGCGCAAGACTCAGGCCGGCAAATTGATCCTGCTCGTCGAAGACAACGAGATCAATCGCGAAATCGTTGAAGAGCTGCTCGAAGGTGTGCTGCTCTCGGTCGATGTGGCCGAAGACGGCCTCAACGCGGTCGAGCGCGTCAGACAGACCCGTTACGACGCGATCCTGATGGACGTCCAGTTACCGAGGCTCGACGGCCGGGCGGCAACTCGCCAGATTCGTGGCCTGCCCAACGGCATGTCCGTGCCCATTCTGGCCATGACGGCCGACGCCTTCGCCGAGGACAGGCAAGCCTGTCTCGATGCCGGGATGGACGACTTCATGACCAAGCCGCTGGATCCGGATGTGCTTTACATCAAGCTGCTGCATTGGCTGGCCGGCGCCCGGCCCGGCTGACATTTCCTAAAAATTAACGCCGAAACTGGCGATGGCCACTGTCGCCACGCCCAAACCCAGATTGAGTGCGACCCGCTGGCGGATGGTGTTCATCGCCGCCCCGGCTGCTGGCCAGTCCTGAGCCGCCACGCCGGCCTGCAGCCTGGCGAAATGGCGCAGCGCGATATCGACGAAGATGATGGTCATGACCAGACCGCTGCTCAGCATGACGTGCCAGTGGAGCGGGGCGTTGGCAAAGCCGACATTGAGCATGCGCGCGATGCCGGAGAGCAGGATCAGGGCAATCGCTACCGCGACAATCCTGAAAAATTTGCCGAGCACGCCGGCCAGCAGCGGCAGGCGCTGGGGGGGCGGGAGTTGTTCGGCGGCCACCGGGCGCAGGCAGAAATGGGCGAAGAACATGCCGCCGATCCAGACGATGACGCCGGCGAGGTGCAGAAAGAGAAGTGTCGAGCGCATGGTGGATTCCAATCGATTGGTCAGGGTTGATTGAGGTATTGCCGGAGCATGGCTAGCGACCGGCGGTAGCTGTGGGCGATCAGCGTCGCCTCGTAGCGATGTTCGGCACCGACCGGGCAGGCCTGGCGGGCCAGGCAGCCTTCGGCGCAAGGGGATTCGGCCTGCAGGCGGTAGCCGCTGCAGGCTAGCAGATTGAACCGGCCGCCGGCCAGCGCCTCGGCCGGGCAGGCGGTAATGCAAGGCGTCGTTGCGCAGTCGATACAGGGATTCCCACGGTCAACCGGAAAAAACGGCTGAAATTGAAAGTCGATCAGGACGGCTGCCCGGTAGGCGTACCAGCTGCCCCACTCGGCATCGAGGCCGACCATGAAAGGCGAGGCGTGGTGCCAGCCAGCCAGTTTGCCGAGCGCCTGCAAACCGACCGGCTGCTGGCCTGGATACAGGATGCGGTAGGTCCGGCCGGCCAGCTGTTCGGCCAGCCAGGCTTCGACGGTGCGCACCGTGTAGTCGTCGATAGGGTGTTCGCTGGCCATCCCGGCCGCCTGCACACGCTCCCAAAGCCGCCGGCCGGCGTGGCCGAGCAAGATGAGCTGGCGGAAGCCGGTCGTGTCGCCCAGGGTTTTTCGCGTTTCTTCCGGCAAACCACTCAGATCGAAGACGAACTGCCGGTTGAGGCCGGCCTCGGCCAACGCCTCGCCCGGAAAAGCCGGGCACTCACTCATTTTCGAGTACCGGCATTTTCTCGCCGACCCGGCGCTGGGCGACCCAGACGAGCAGGGCATCGATTGCCGCGCTGCCGGCCTGGGCACGCGGGTGGTTGATCAGGAAAGTGACGGCATGGCGCCGGCCCTGGCCATCGAGGGCATAGCCGGCGGCCGCCTTGACGCCGTCCAGCGTGCCGGTCTTGATGTGGGCGCGACCGGTGGCGTCGGAGCCGTTGAGACGTTTTTTCATCGTGCCATCGATGCCGACAATGGGCATGCTCGAGACGAACTCTGGCATCACCGGGCTTTTCCAGGCGTCGAGCAGCAGGCGGTTGAGGCTGTCGGCGCTGATCCGCTCGATGCGTGACAGGCCGGAACCGTTGTCGAGGACCAGTTCGCCAAAGCGCAGATTGCGGGCCGCCAGCCAGTCGGCGATACGCTGGCGGGCGCGTTCGGCGGTGGCAGGGGCGGAATCATTGCCGATGGTCAGGAAAACCTGGCGGGCCATGACGTTGTTGCTGAACTTGTTGATGTCGCGCACGGCGTCGGCCAGCGGCGCCGATTCGTGCTGGGTGAGCAGCCTGGCGCCGACCGGCACGCTGCCGGCGCGCACCTGCCCATTCAAGGTGCCGCCGAGTTCCTTCCACAGCGCGCGGATCAGGCCGCTGGTCTGGGCTTCGGCCGGCAGCGGCGACAGGCTCAGGGGTTTTTCGCCACACAGCGCGGCGTAGCTGCCGGTGAATTCCAGCCGGTTGCCGTTGTTTTCGGGAATCAGCCGAACGCTGATCAAATCCTTCCAGTTGCTGCCGCACTCGTTGTTGCTGGTGCGCAATTGATTGTCGACGCGCAGGCCCTCGCTCGGCGTCTCCATGAGGATGCGCGGCTTGCCGTTGTCCGGTTGCAAGGTGAAGCGCAGGGCGCGGAAATTGAGCAGAAAACCGTCCGGCCCGACGTTGTAGGGGCGCATCGGCTTGTCGTCGAAGGCGCCGGGGTCGATGGCCAGGATGTTGAAAACGCTGCGGTCGAGCACGACGTCGCCGTCGATCCGGCGGATGCCGCGCACCTGAATCTGGCGGAGCAGGGCGGTCAGGTGTTCGATCGCGAAGCGCGGGTCGCCGCTGCCGCGGATGTACAAATTTCCGCTTAAATTCCCGTCGACCGTGGAAGTCTCGGTCCACGCCGTGGTTTTCCACGTGAAAGCCGGGCCGAGCAGGTCGAGCGCGGCGTAGGTGGTGACCAGCTTCATGACCGAAGCCGGGTTCATAGCGCGGCTGGCGTTGTGGGCGACCAGCGGTGCGCCGGCATCAACCGGCTGGACGACGACGGCGACGCTGGCGGCCGGAATCTGCGCTGCCTTCAATGCTTGCAAGACGGTTGGCGGCAGATCAGCACTGGCCAGCCCGGACGCCGTTAGCAGTGCGAGCAAACCAAAGGCTTGCCGCAGCTTGCGACAGGCAGTCGGGTGTGGTGCTGGGCCGGGCTGGAGCAGAGTCATGGCGAAAAAATGGGGGCTCGGAAGCCCCCATTGTAGTCGTTGCGAGTAGCCGGTCAGCGCCGATATAGCTCGAAGGAAGAGATCAGGACTTCGAGCTGGTGCGAGGTGCTGAGCAACTCTTCGGCAATCGACTTCGCGCTCTGGGCCGACTGCGTGTTCTGCTCGATCAGGTCGGTGATCTGCTGCATGCTGCCGGCTACTTCCTCGCTGGCAACACCTTGTTGGCGGGCGGCATCGGAGATCTGGCTGGCCATCAGCGAGACCTGGCTGGACGAGTTGGTGATGCCTTCGAGGCCGGCGACGCTCTCGCGCAACTTGCCGATGCCGGTTTCCACCTCTTTGGCGGCCAGATCCATGCTGGCCACGGCCTGGGCGGTGACCGACTGGATTTCGTTGACCGTGTTGTTGATATCGGCGGTCGATGTTGTCGTCCGTTCGGCCAGCTTGCGTACTTCGTCGGCAACGACGGCGAAGCCGCGGCCCTGTTCGCCGGCCCGGGCCGCTTCGATGGCGGCATTGAGGGCAAGCAGGTTGGTCTGGCTGGCGATGTCGGCAATGACGCGGGTGATGTCGCCGATCTTGGCAATCGACTGGTTGAGCTGGTCGATCGTCGAGTTCGAGGCGGTCACAGCTTCGACGACGCGGGTCGTTGCCGCCATGCTCTGGCTGATGTTGGCATTGCTCTGTTTGACCTGGTTCTGCGAGTCGCGGGCTGCCGACGCTGTTTCCTCGGCATTGGCGGCCACTTCCTGCACCGACTGGCTGAACTCTTCGGTGGCCGCGGCGACCCCTTCGACACTGGCCTGCTGCTGTACGGACTGCGCCGAGACCTGGCTCATCTGCTGCTCAAGCTGGTTGCTGCGCCGGTCGATGCTTCTTGCCGCCGTGCTGATCTCGTCGAGCATGGCCTTGATGGTGCCTTGCATGATGCCCAGGTTGCAGAGCAGGAAGCCCAATTCGTCGCGACCGGAAATGTCGATTTCGTCGGTCAGCTTGCCTTCGCTGATCCGGTCGAAGTGGGTGTTGGCCTTGCGCAGCGGTGCGACGATGGAGCGGACCAGCAGGCTGCCGCCGATCAGCGTGATGAGCAGGGCAAAGGCGATCAGCCCGATGCTCATGTTGCGGACCGAGGCATATTCCGTTTCTGCCGCGATGTAACGCGCCTCGGCATCGCTGCTCAATTGCTGGATCAAGGCTTCGGCGTTGTGCCGTAACTCGGCGTATAGCGGGTTGATCTTGGTCAGCAGGACCACGTTGGTTTCATGGAATTTGCCTTCTGCCAGCAGGCTCCGCGCCGCGTTGACGCCCTCTTTCGAGAACTTTTCGCGGCTTTCGCCAAATTTGTCGAGCAGGGCTTTCTGGGTGTCGGTCAGCGTCTGCTTCTTCAAGGTCTCGAGCAGACCGTTGATTTCATCGCGATTTTTCAGGGTCGCATTGATATGCAGATCGAGCGGGTGATCGTGCATCTTGGCAAAAGGGTTCGTCGGGTCGTGCTGCAAGGCGAGCATGATCTGCGAGCGGTTGTCAGCGAGCAGGAAGGTCATGCGATTGACCGTGTTGGACGGCAATAGATTCTCGCGGTACATCGCATTCAGCGCCTGATCCGTCCCTGCCAGGCTGCGCAGGCCAAAGAAGCCGATCAGTCCCATCAAGGCGACCAGTATGCCCATCGCACCCCACAGGCGAGGGGCCAGCTGGATGCTGCGCTTGGTTGTCACCGGCAATTTGCCGGCCGCGCCGGTGGCCCGGTAAAGAGCTTCAGCGGCGGCCTTCTTGTCTGCCGCCAGCGGGGTGCGTACCGACATGTAGCCGGTGATTTCGCCATTTTTCTTGAGCGGAACGACGAAGGCCTCAACCCAGTAATAGTCGCCATTCCGGCAGCGATTCTTGACCGCGCCGCGCCATGGCAGGCCGCCCTTGACGGTCTGCCAGAGGTCGGCAAATGCTGCCATCGGCATGTCCGGGTGGCGGACGATGTTGTGGCTGCTGCCGATCAGTTCGGCGCGGCTAAAGCCGCTGATTTCGACAAAGGCGTCGTTGGCGTAGGTGATGCAGCCCTTCAAGTCAGTTTTTGAGACCAGATAACAATCCGACGGGAAGGGGACTTCTCTTTGGGTAACTGGTTGGTTGTTTTTCACTGTTTTGCCTTGTTGGGGGTATTGCTTTTTGTTTATTGTTGCAAAAATACCAAAAACCTATGGCGGTGCCCAGCATTTTATTACCAAAGGCATATGCCGCGAGATTCCGTATTGACTGAATCCAGGGTGTCGGCAACGTTATTGCAGGCAACTGAGTCGTCGGGGCGGCGCAGGTCGGTACAAAAAAATCAGGCCTCACCCTTGAAATAGCGGTTCCTCGCCCCTATTATTAGCACTCACCGGATACGAGTGCTAACAACCCGCCCGCTCCGGTCCCGAATCCACGTTCAGGCGTGGTCGGCCTATTTTCCGTGTGTTGCAATTCAATTTCAGGAGTCAGATTTATGAATATCCGTCCTTTGCACGACCGAGTGATCGTCAAGCGCGTTGAAGCCGAGCGCACCACTGCATCCGGCATCGTCATTCCCGATTCCGCTGGCGAAAAGCCGGATCAGGGCGAAATCCTGGCCGTCGGCCCGGGCAAGCGCGACGACAACGGCAAGCAGATCGCCCTGGACGTCAAGGTTGGCGACCGCGTTCTGTTCGGCAAGTATGCCGGCCAGGCTGTCAAGGTCGATGGTCAGGAAGTCCTGGTCATGCGTGAAGAAGACATCATGGGTGTTCTGCAGAAGTAATTTCTGCATCCCTCGAAATGACGGTTGATCCCACGGTCAACCGGAAAAATGATCAAAATTCAGGAGCTATTAAATGGCAGCTAAAGAAGTCAAATTCGGTGATTCCGCCCGCGCCCGCATGGTCGAAGGCATCAATGTCCTGGCTGACGCAGTCAAGGTCACCCTCGGTCCCAAGGGCCGCAATGTTGTGCTCGAGCGTTCCTACGGTGGCCCGACGGTCACCAAGGACGGCGTTTCCGTCGCCAAGGAAATCGAACTGAAAGACAAGTTCGCCAACATGGGCGCCCAGATGGTCAAGGAAGTCGCTTCCAAGACCTCCGACATCGCTGGTGACGGCACCACGACCGCGACCGTTCTGGCCCAGGCCATCGTCCGCGAAGGCATGAAGTACGTTGCCGCCGGCATGAACCCGATGGATCTCAAGCGCGGTATCGACAAGGCCGTGATCGCCACGATCGCCGAGCTGAAGTCCTTCTCCAAGCCGTGCACAACCACCAAGGAAATCGCCCAGGTTGGCTCGATTTCTGCCAACTCCGATGCTGACATCGGCGAAATCATCGCCAATGCCATGGAAAAGGTCGGCAAGGAAGGCGTCATCACCGTTGAAGATGGCAAGTCCCTGGCCAACGAACTCGACGTCGTCGAAGGCATGCAGTTCGACCGTGGTTACCTGTCCCCGTACTTCATCAATAACGGCGACAAGCAGCAAGCGCTGATGGAAAACCCGTTTGTCCTGCTTTACGACAAGAAGATTTCCAACATCCGCGACCTGCTGCCGATCCTCGAACAAGTTGCCAAGGCCGGCCGTCCGCTGCTCATCATCGCTGAAGATGTCGATGGCGAAGCGCTGGCAACTCTGGTCGTCAACAACATCCGTGGCATCCTGAAGACCGTTGCCGTCAAGGCCCCGGGCTTTGGCGATCGTCGCAAGGCCATGCTCGAAGATATCGCCATCCTGACCGGCGGTACCGTCATCGCCGAAGAAACCGGTCTGTCGCTGGAAAAGGCTGTCCTCAAGGATCTGGGCCAGGCCAAGCGCATCGAAGTTTCCAAGGAAAACACCATCATCATCGACGGTGCTGGCGAAGCTGACATCATTCAGGCGCGCGTCAAGCAGATCCGCATCCAGATCGACGAAGCGACTTCCGATTACGACAAGGAAAAGCTCCAGGAACGTGTTGCCAAGCTGGCTGGTGGCGTTGCCGTCATCAAGGTTGGTGCCGCAACCGAAGTCGAAATGAAGGAAAAGAAGGCCCGCGTTGAAGATGCCCTGCACGCTACCCGTGCTGCGGTTGAAGAAGGCGTTGTCGCCGGCGGCGGCGTTGCCCTGATCCGTGCCCGTGCTGCCGTTGGCAAGCTCAAGGGTGACAACCATGATCAGGATGCCGGTATCAAGATCGTTCTGCGCGCCATGGAGCAGCCGCTCCGCGAAATCGTTGCCAACTCCGGTGACGAGCCGTCCGTCGTGGTCGACAAGGTCCAGCGTGGCAAGGGTAACTTCGGTTACAACGCTGCCACCGGCGAATACGGCGACATGGTTGAAATGGGCGTGCTCGATCCGACCAAGGTGACCCGCACCGCACTGCAGAACGCCGCGTCCATCGCCGGCCTGATGCTGACCACCGAATGCATGGTTGCTGAACTGGCTGAAGACAAGCCGGCCGGCGGCATGCCTGACATGGGCGGCATGGGTGGTATGGGCGGCATGGGCGGCATGGGAATGTAATTCCCCGCCAAGCCTTACCGCTTTGAAGAGCCCCGCCTTGTGCGGGGCTTTTTGCTTTCAGGGCTCGGCCTGAGTTGTCGCCTGAAATTGCTTTGATCTGCGCTATGGCTTTTGTAACTGTCTGTAAGTTAGCTGTAAGACGCCGCGCCTAAATTACGATCCGCAGCAATGCCTCTATAAACAAAATCTGAGGAGCAAATCAATGCAAGACGTACTTGATCGGGTTACAGCTAATCCGAAATTTCTGGAGTTTGTTGCCATGCGCAGCAAGTACTCCATCATTATGGCTATCGTCAGTGCCGCCGCTTACTACGGCTTCATTCTGCTGGTCGCCTTCGACAAAGAATTCCTGGCCAAGAAAATCGGCGAGGGTTACACGATGAGTATCGGTGTGCCGATCGGCGTTGCCGTTATCGCCTTCACCATCGTCCTGACCTGGGTCTACGTTCGCCGCGCCAACTCCGAGTTCGACGCGATCAACGAAGCCCTCATCAAGGAGGCACAGAAGTAAGATGAATAAATTCACTCAAATTCTCGCCGGCCTTCTGGCGCTGGCCGTTGCCGGTGGCGCCATCGCCGCTGGTGCCGACCTCGGCGAAACCCAAAAGCAGGCCACCAACTGGACGGCCATCGTCATGTTCGCCATCTTCGTCGGCGGCACGCTCTACATCACCAAGTGGGCTGCTTCCAAGACCAAGTCGGCGGCTGACTTCTATACCGGCGGTGGTGGTATCACCGGCTTCCAGAACGGCCTGGCAATCGCTGGCGACTACATGTCTGCCGCGTCCTTCCTGGGTATTTCCGGTCTTGTGTTTGCAAACGGCTTCGACGGCCTGATCTTCTCGATCGGCTGGCTGGTCGGTTGGCCGGTCATCACCTTCCTGATGGCTGAGCGTCTGCGCAACCTCGGCAAGTTCACGTTCGCTGACGTGGCTTCCTACCGTTTCGCCCAGACCCCGGTCCGCATCTTTGCTGCTTCCGCTTCCCTGGTTATCGTCGCCTTCTACATGATTGCGCAGATGGTCGGTGCCGGTCAGCTGATCAAGGTGCTCTTCGGCATGGAATACCTCTACGCTGAAATCCTGGTCGGTTCCGTCATGATGATGTACGTGCTGTTCGGCGGCATGACTGCAACCACCTGGGTGCAGATCATCAAGGCCTGTATGCTCCTCGGCGGTGCTACCTTCATGGCTGTCTCGGTTCTGCTGCAATTCGGCTTCTCGCCGGAAGCGCTGTTCACCAAGGCTGTTGAAGTGCACTCCAAGCATGACGCACTGATGTCGCCGGGCGCCCTGATCAAGGATCCGGTCTCCGCGATCTCGGTCGGTATGGCCCTGATGTTCGGTACCGCTGGTCTGCCGCACATCCTGATGCGCTTCTTCACCGTGCCGAACGCTAAGGAAGCCCGCAAGTCGGTTGCCTGGGCAACCACCTGGATCGGTTACTTCTACATCCTGACCTTCATCATCGGTTTCGGCGCTATCACCAACCTGATCCAGAATCCGGGCGACTTCTACGTCGGCGGCGAACTGGCCAAGGGTCTGAAGGGCGGCGGCAACATGGCTGCTGTGCATCTGGCCAAGGCTGTTGGTGGTGACCTGTTCCTCGGCTTCATCTCGGCCGTGGCCTTCGCAACCATCCTGGCTGTTGTGGCTGGTCTGACGCTGTCCGGCGCTTCCGCCGTGTCGCATGACCTGTACGCTTCCGTCTTCGCCAAGGGCTGCTCTTCCGAGTCCGAACTGCGCGTTTCCAAGATCACCACCGTTTGCCTCGGCGTTCTGGCTGTGGTTCTGGGTATCGCCTTCGAAAAGGAAAACGTTGCCTACATGGTGATGCTGGCCTTCGTCATCGCCTGCTCTTCCAACTTCCCGGTGCTCTTCATGTCCGTGCTGTGGAAGAACTGCACGACCCGTGGTGCCGTGGTCGGTGGCTTCGTCGGTCTGGCCTCGGCCGTGGTCCTGACGATTGGCTCCGCCAGCGTCTGGGAAGCTGTCATGCACAACCCGAAGGGCTCCGCCTGGTTCCCGTACAACTCGGCTGCCATCTTCTCGATGTCTGCTGCGTTCTTCACGATCTGGCTGGTGTCCATTCTGGACAACTCCGCTCAGGCCCAAAAGGAACGTGCCCTGTATCCGTCGCAGCAACTGCGTTCGGAAACCGGTCTGGGTGCTTCCGGCGCCAGCGGTCACTAATCAGACGAGCAATCGTCAGCAAAAAGCCCGGGCTTGCCCGGGCTTTTTTTCGTCTTCGATTTTGAGCGGTTTTTCCGGTTGACCGTGGCAAACGATAATTCGCGACCAGCCGAAGCAGCCATCGTGAAAACGCGGACGTGCTTGTGCACTGCGGAAATCGCAGGGCGGTTTATTTGATAGACTGCGAAGCTTGGGTGAGGAAAAAACGGTAGGGGATTGCCCAGTGCAGGTCGGGCAACCCCCTGAGTAGCGGTCTGAACCGCGTACTCCAAAGACCATAAAAGGAGAACAGCCCAAACAGAATAATGCGACAGGCTTACAGAAATCTTACGCGGTCACAGGCCCAAACCAACACATGCGCATTCTTATTGCTGAAGACGACACCATCATCGCTGATGGACTTTCCCGCTCGCTGCGTCAGGGTGGATACGCCGTAGACTGGGCCCCCAATGGCCTCGATGCGGACACCGCGCTGCTCACGGTTTCCTACGATCTGCTCATCCTCGATCTCGGCTTGCCCAAGCTTTCCGGGCTTGACCTGCTCAAGCGTATTCGATCGCGCAATTCGCAACTGCCGGTGCTGATTCTCACCGCCCTCGACGGTACGGGCGACCGCGTCAAAGGCCTGGACCTTGGCGCTGACGACTACATGGTCAAGCCCTTCGAGCTGCCCGAACTGGAAGCGCGAGTGCGCGCGCTGACCCGTCGTTCGGCTGGCACCTCGCCGACCATTCAGTGCGGTGCGCTGAGCTACGATCAGGTCGGTCGGGTGGCGCAGATCCATGGCGAGGTGCTCGACCTTTCGGCCCGCGAAGTCGGGCTGCTCGAAGTTCTACTCAGTCGCATGGGCCGTCTGGTCAGCAAGGACCAACTGGTCGACCACCTTTGCGGCTGGGGCGAAGAAGTCAGTCACAACGCCATCGAGGTCTACGTCCATCGGCTGCGCAAGAAAATTGAAGCCGGCGGCGTGAAGATCGCTACCGTACGTGGCCTGGGTTACTGCCTTGAGCGACCCCAGAGCGAGTAGCCCGCACGCCCCGGCGTCCGAAACCGAGCGCTCGCTGTTTGGCGAGATTCTCGACTGGATGCTGGCGCCCCTGCTGTTTGTCTGGCCGCTCAGCATTGCCTTCACCCATTACTTCGCCAACAACGTCGCCAATTACCCCTACGATCAGGCATTGCGTGAGCACGTCACGGCCATTGCGCGGCAGGTCAAACTGGTCAATGGCAAGCCTCTGCTATCCCTGCCGGCCTCTGCCCGGGCCATGTTGCGGGCCGACGAAACCGATAGCGTCTATTTTCATGTGCTCGCCGGCGGCGGAAAACTGCTGGCTGGCGACAAGGATTTGCCGGGGGCGGTAGCGCTGCCGGATGACTCGATCATGCCCGGCGAGGTCTACATGCGCGATGCCGATTTCAAGGGCCAGGACCTGCGCATGGCCTACACCTACCTGGCCGAGCCGCAAATGGCCAAGGCGCAGTGGGTGCTCATCGAAGTTGGCGAGACCACCGAAAAACGCAGTCAGCTCGCCAACAAGATCGTCGCCAGCGTGATCCTGCCGCAGTTCATCATCATTCCGCTTGCCGTCATGCTCGTCTGGTTCGGTCTGTCGCGCGGCCTGCGTCCGCTGACCCGCCTGCGCCAGACCATCGAGGCGCGCGAGCCGGATGACCTCTCGCCGATCGCCACCCGGCGTGTTCCCGAAGAGCTGGAGCCGTTGGTCGAAGCCTTCAACGAAATGCTCGATCGCATGAAACGCAGCGTTTCGGCCCAGCAGCGCTTCGTCGCCGATGCCGCCCACCAGATGCGCACCCCACTCACCGGCCTCAAGACCCAGGCGCAGTTTGCCATCCGGGAAACGGACCCCGAAGCCCTGCGCCATGCCCTCCGCCAGATCGCCACCGGCGTGGACCGGGCCGGCCGATTGATCAACCAGTTGCTGACCCTGGCCCGCACCGAAGGCGGCGAAGTTACCCAGCAAAAGCATGAACCACTCGATCTCGCCGATTTGATCCGCGACGTCGTCAGCGACTGGGTGCCGGTCGCCATCGAGAAAAACATCGATCTCGGCTTTGAATCCGACAAACCTGCGATGATTGTCGGCAATTCATTCCTGTTGCAGGAACTCGCCAAGAACCTGCTCGACAACGCCCTGCGCTACACCCCCAGCGGCGGGCACGTCACCTGCCGCATTCTCGTCAACCAGGCGACCGTGCTGCTGGAGGTCGAGGACAACGGGGTCGGCATCAGTGAAGAGCAGGCCGAACTCGTCTTCGAGCGATTCTATCGTGTGGACGATGCCACCACCGAGGGCAGCGGTCTCGGCCTAGCCATCGTTCAGGAAATCGCCATGCAGCACGACTCGCGGGCCAGCCTGCGACCCAATCCCAATCGCCGTGGTGCCGTGGCGCGGGTGGCTTTTGCCGCCTGGCATCCGCCGGTTCCGCCAATGCCTCCGCCGGACGATTTTTCCGAGCTCTACCGGCAATCCCCGCCGATCGGGACCTGAGTCCTCAAAAACGCCTGTGCTGGTTGCGGAGGAGCGGTGACATCGCTATAATGCGCCCTCGTTTGGCCAATTAGCTCAGTTGGTAGAGCAGCGGATTGAAAATCCGCGTGTCCGTGGTTCGATTCCGCGATTGGCCACCACCCAGATTCAAGCACTTAGCCCACCTCTCCGGTGGGCTTTTTGCTTTTATCTGCGACTTTTCTGCAAGTCTATGGGTGCGCCATTGCGTGTGACTGCGCCTTAACGAAGTTTTTTGCGTGACCGCGAAAAAATAGGCGACGTCGCTATACGCAGCTCCTTACTTTATGGAGTTGTGTAATGGTTACCTTTTTTGAAGTATCCCTGTCTTCCCCCAGTTTCGCTTGCCGCCTGGGAGGTCACCATGGCTAAGGCGTATCGTGAGGGCAAGGGCTGGTCCATCCGCGCCCAATACAAGGGCGTCACCATCTACAAGGGCGGTTTTTCCAGCACCCGCAAAGCCGACGATTACCTGCGGGAACAGCAAGCCATCATCGACCGTGACGGCAAACCCGCGCGTTTGGGACCCGAGCGGACCTCGCTGGCCATCGCCCTGTCCGATTATGCCCGCGAGTGCCTGCCGTACAGAAAAGGTGCCCGCCAGGACGCGCAACGCGTCAATAACTATCTCCGGGCTGGCCACCTGCCGGTAATCAAACTAGCGCCGTTTGTGCCGGTGTCGGGTTCCCAGGTGACCGCCGCTGATGCTGCCGCGAAGGCGAAGCGTGGCATCCGATGCTGGGACCTCTCTTTCGTCGACCAGCCGGAACGTGCCATACCGAACAGCCTGCGGGCGCATCGCGACGGCCAGGCGAAAAGCAAGCTGTCTCTCCAACAAGCGCGAGCTCGGCTGGGGTGTATGAAAGTGGGCGCCATCCAGACCTATCACGTCAATGCGCTCATCATTGCGTTGAAAGACACCGGGGTCGCACCGGCCAGCATTGAACTGGAACGAGCGGAGTTGCGGCGGTTCTTTAACCATGCCAAAAAAGTCTGGCATTGGGACAGTAATACCGTGAACCCCGCGACCGGCGTCAATGTGCCGACGGTCGATAACGTCAGGACCCGCATTCTGAGCAATGCTGAGTTCGAGCGCATCTGCGAGCAACTGGCTCGCTACGACAATGTCTATGTCTTGCCCCTCGCCCTGTTTATGCTGGAAACTGCCACCCGTGTGTCCGAACCGATTGAGCGTGCACGTTGGGAGGATGTCGACTGGGATAGAAAAGTCCTGCATCTCCGTGATGCCAAAGCGGGACCGCGTGAAGTGCCGCTTTCCAACGTCGCCCTTGGGATTTTGCGCGAACTGCGGGCGGCGGTCAGGCAGCGGAGCGAGACCGTGACGCGTCGTGAGCACCGTGAAAAGTGGCAAGCCGCGGCAGAGAGCGGCCGGATTTTTCGGACGAGCTACGAAGCCCTGAAGAAAGCCTGGACGGTGGCCTGCGCGGCGGCAGGGGTCGAAAACGCCCATATCCACGATTTGCGCCGGACTGCCGCGACGCGCTATGCCATCCAGTTCAACGGCGACATCTTCGTCGTCAAAACCATCACGGGCCACAAGACCGACAAAATGGCGGCACGCTACGTGCAGATTTCCGCCGAAATGGTTGCGCGGATGATGGACAAGGAAGCCTTGTCCGAAGAGTTGGCGCCGGCAAAGGTGGACTTGCTTGCGGCCGACGTCAGTCCTTTGCCGGCGAACGTGCTGTCGTTTGCCCAGTACCGGCGGAGCGCGTGATGAGCTGGCTAACGCGTACGATAAAGGGGAGTGCCGAGGGCCCGACTTTGCTCCAAGCACTGGAGCAGCAACGTATCCGGCGTTCGTTGTCGCGGCGGGAGTTGGCTGAACACCTGGACATCAGCCCGCCGTACCTGTCTCAGTTGTTCACCGGTGACAAACCGGTCTCCGCGTTATCCCTGGCGAGCTTGCGCCGCTGTGCTGAGTTTCTGCAGCAGCCGATGGTTCGGTGCATGGTGCTGTCCGGACACCTGACATCGGCCGACTTTTTTAGCGATGAGTGCAGTGAGCTCGAGTTGATGCAGGCGGCATTGGCCATCGTGGCCTGCTCGCGATGGGGAGAGGTGGCGCAGGTGAACAAGGCGCAGCTCGTCGGCCTGCCGAAACCGGTGCAATGGCTGGTGATTCGGCTCTATGAATCCGCGGCGCAGCAATGTCTGTTTCCCGAACTCCCCGCGGCCAGCCAAAGCGTAACTTCTTCACCGCCGTAGGGCGATTGCCCCCGGCAAATCGGCTTTGCTCGTGGCAATTTAGCTGCGAGCAAAGAATATTTACTGCTGGAAAAGGACTACTTAGCCGCCAGCTAATATCGTTTTCCGGCGGCAAAGTGTGTTGCCTGCCCTTGCAATGGCTCTGAAAATACCGCTCAGACATCAATGGGAGCAATGAGTATGGGAGCGCTGAAGGACGCGATAAAGGCATTGTTGGCAACGCACCAGCCGGAGCCGGCGGAGGGCAGCGCGTCGGCCAATTATCCCCTGATGCCGCTTGCCGCCTTGTACCAATTGTTCAGGTCGACAGGGGTTGCCGTTCTCGGGGCACCCGAGACGGCATTTTCGGTTTATGACCCAGCGCAAGGCGTGGTCCGTGTCTACGTCAGTGAGCGGCAGCAGGTCGACATCGTTCCCTATGAAGTTGTTTTATACCAGGCGCTGGCCGACGTTCAGGCGGCCGGCGCCAGTTTTATGGTCTGTGGCGACGACGTGGTTTGTGTGCTGGACGATGTGCTGGCGCATGGCACGTCCTACGGCGATGCGGCGTTGCGCGCGCTCTATATGGTGTCGCAAGGGGAAAAGCCCCCTCTGGCCGGTGACAGGCCAGTCAGTCCAGAGCATTAAGTGCCAGGGGATTACGCCGGTTTCGCCGGTTTCGCCGTGTAGGGGCAAAAGCGGCCAAAAAGATTGGAAAGTTCGTGCGGGTGGCTATACGTCTCTTCATTCACTGATGGAGAAACTGATGAGCCAACTTGCATTTGAATTTTCTACACCCCGGCATGACAGCTGGAAAACCTCCTTGGAGGAATCGGCGGCCCTCGAGGCCAGCGACGATATACTGCGCAACGTCGACCAGCCGGTGCTCGACCTGGCGGCCATACCGCCGGCCATTCGTGCTTTTTGTGACAACGTGGCCGCACGTATTCCTGCTCCCATCGAATATGTCGTAAGCAGTGTGCTGTGCGTGATGGGGGCGGCCATCGGGACCCGCTGCGGGATTGCGGTCAAAAAAAATGACCCGTGGACCATCGTGCCCAACCTCTGGTGTCTGTGCGTCGGCGAGCCCAGTTCCGGAAAAAGCCCCTGCATGTCGGCCGCAGTCAGCCCTTATCAAAAACTCGAAAAGGAGTTATTGGAGACTTGGTCCGACGCCCCGCGCTTGACGACGAATGATGCGACGGGAGAAAAACTGGTTGAGATACTCAGCCACCAGAAAGGGGGACTGCTGGTCGTCCGGGATGAGATTTCTGGACTGTTTGCGACGTTTTATAGGAGCGGTCGCGAAGGGGAGCGCCAGCTCTATCTTCAAGGGTGGAATGGACTCGACGCCTACCGCCTGGAGCGTATTGCCCGGGGCACCAACCAAGTTGAGCGCTTGTGTCTGAGCGTGATTGGTACGATTCAACCCGCGTTGCTAAAAACCTACTTGGGGCAAAAAAACCAGCAAGATGGACTGGCACAACGGTTTTTGCTCCTGGCCTTCCCCGAGTTCAGTCCTCGGGGCTTCGCCGATGTTGCCGAAGATACGCAAGCCAAGGCCACGTATCAGCGGGTGTTGCGTTGGCTGTGTACCTACGACTACGCCAAGCATTGTCTGGTGGGCGATATTCCGTATTTGCGAACCAGTGACGAGGCATTTGCCCTCTACCGGGAGTGGTGGTTGTCGAACGAGACGGCCTGTGCGGACCCCAAAGTCGCTACGTATTTGCAGAAACATAGCCGTCTCGTGCCGGCGCTGGCGTTGATTGACCATCTCAGTACCCTGGCAACTATTGGTGAAGAGCAATCACTGCCGCCGGTATCGGCCGAGTCGATGCTGCGTGCTATCAAGTTGGCGGATTTTTACGCGAGTACGGTCCATAAAGCGTTGCGTTGCAGCGAAGAGGACTGTCAGGAGTCGGTTTATGACCCCCTTCGGCAACGCATTGAGTCGGGAATCCTGAACGGGTTTACCGTGCGTGACGTCGCCAAATTGAATTTGTCGGGTTATCGGTTTGTTAACGTCATTGAGTCCCAACTGCAGCGCTTTGTTGATGGTGGTGTCTTGCGGGTGGAGCAGACACGTGGCACCGGACGGCCGACACGGCGTTACTACCGGCTACCGCAAGACTGATACGCCTTTGTGGACCGGATGTAGGCGTGCCGTCCGTTTTGTACGACGTTATGGGGCGGCACGGCGAAACCGGCGAAACCCCCTTTGAGACACTGGATGTTGCTGATGAAACCTGTTGACCTGACGTTTCGTGCTGATTGTGAAATATATGCCCGTGTATTTTTGGCGGCACTGCAGTTCAACCTACTTGGCTATGAGTTGGTGGCTGAGCAGATTTCGTTACCCGATGGCAGCACTCGCCTGTTGCCGGACGTGATGGTCGAGGTGCGAACAGCCGGGCTGCTTAGCGTTCGCGAGTGTTGTTGGATTGCGTCCATGATTCCGGAGTGTGAGGTTATCGCCAGGACGCTGGCCCTCCGCGATGAATATACCGGCCAGGAGCGGCAGGCGAGAGCCTTGCCCGTTCCCAAAACCGTGTATCTCCAGGCCTGTATCGATGGGTTGCGCGCGAAGCTGCCGCTCTGCAAGCCCGTGATTTCGGCAGCGATAGTGGCGTTCGCATCCTTTGCCGGTAGCTCAACCCGCCGACGGTTAGCGCGTTGCATCTAGTTTGGCGGTCAGTCCTGGGTTTCATGCCGGCATGTCCAGGTTGGTGCGACATCGGTCAGCTTGGCCCGCAGCCAGCGGTTGGTGCAGATACTCGCGGATTTCGGCTTGGAGGTCGCGGCGGAGAGTGGCCATCTTCTCACTATCTTCTCAAAATATTGAAAGATAGGTCTATCTTCCAATAAACGTCCAAGTTATTAGAAGAAGAAAGCCAGGGAGACGCATTGCATCCCCCAACCTTCTAAAGCCACATCCTGGTACTCCGGTTCGAAAAACCTGGCTTTGGCTGACTCGCCGCTATCGGGAATGGGTCGAGAGCAATCGGTGACGACCGGCCGCTTACTGGAAGTGGAATTTCACTGACCGCTTTCCGGCGATGAATCCGGAGGGAGGACGGTCGCTTCGCGACCCAATGCAGCCGTAGAGCTGCTCCCTTTTATGTGACTGCTTTGGGTGGCGTTGCCGACATGCCGTAGTAAGCATCAAGCAGAAGGCTGCATCGCAATCACCGCCATACCAACAAGGGCGATGCCCGCACCCAGTGCATCCCAGCGCGTCAGTGCGATGCCATCGACAAAGTGCAGCCAGAGCAGCGCAACGGCGATATACATGCCGCCGTATGCGGCGTAGGTTCTCCCCGCCGCAGTCGGATGCAGAGTCAGCATCCAGGCGAACAACGCCAAGGAAAATGCGGCTGGCACCAGCAGGAACAGACTCTTGCCCTGCTTCACAACAAGCCATGGCAGATAACATCCAACGATTTCGGCAACGGCGGTGACGGCAAACAGAAGACTCAGACGCAACAGTTCCATGAGTTATCTCGAAATAGCGGAGTCCCTTATACTGCCTCAGTTTGTCAGCCGTTGTCCCAGCAACCCAAAGTGGTATGGTGCCGCTGAGCCAAGGTCCACCGGAACCACCGAATCGAATCCAGCCTCGGCCAACCAGGCTGTGCACTGTTCCGGAGTGGGGCGAATGGCCAACGGTGGCCCACGAGGCGTTTCGATGTCGCTGCGCCAATGAATTACCGACAGGATGCCACCCGGCTGCAGGCTCCGATACGCCTCGCGTAGCAAGGCGATGGGCGTTTCGATATGCAGCAAGTTGAACACCATGGCATGCCCCTGCGAGCCGTCCGCGAGCCCGGTGCCATGCGCCACGAAATCGCGGAGCACTGCCCGAACATTGGATACACCCGTCGCATGGGCGCGCTGGTCTACCAAGCTCACCATATCAGGCTCAATATCGAGTGCCGTAATCAGCCCTCGTGTGCGATTCGCCGCCGGCAGCGTGAAAGTCCCGTAGCCAGAGCCGAACTCGACCACGTTGTAGCAGCCGCCCTGGCTAACCAGCACACGGTCGAGAATACCCTCCGGGTCGAAAAACGAGGCCCAACAGGCCTCGTCAGGCATGCCACTCTCGCGTCCCTTCATTGCACCCTCAGTGTTTGGCCTGGCCAGTGGCCTTGGTAGCTGCATCGAGGCCGCCCTTGGCCTTCCATTCGGCAAAGCCGCCCTGCAGGATGCGCAGGTTGTCGTAACCGGCGATGCGCAGCGCGAACCCAGCTTGAGCAGAAAGGCTTCCGGTGTTGCAGTAAATGAGCACCGGCTTGTCTTTCGGAATGCTGGTCCGCTTGGCCAGCACTTGGCGCCATTCGATATTCACGGCACCGGGAATATGTTCCTTGGCGTACTGGTCCTTATCACGAGCATCGATGACGTAGAACCTCTTCCAGTCCTCCTTGGGAATCTGTTCCGGGAAGATAGTGGCGCCGCCGTAATCGACGAAGTCCAGATACTCCTCCATGGCCTTGACGGCTTCTTCGTTAGCCATGGCCGGTGCCGCAATGACGGCGAGCGCCAGCGCAGCGGCGCGCATCAATTTGAATGGCATCTTGTCTCCTATTGGGATTGTTGTATTACGTTGATAAATCAGAACACCAGCACCTTGTCGGCGGCCGATGTCCATTCGGCCAGTTCCTTCAGGGTGCTACGGCGAGCGCCCTCGACCACCTGGTCAGCGTCCATGCCGCGGGCATCCATGCAGGTGCCGCAGAGACCCACTTCGCCACCGACCATCCGCACCATGTCCCCAGCGTTGTAGTAGCCATCGGGGACTTTCTGGCCGCTCTTGGCACAAGTCACTGCATCGCCCATCAGGAATATGCGTACCGTCTCGCTTTCCATCTTGCTGAGGGCGCGCGCGAGGCGCAGGGCGTTGTAGCTGCGTTCTGTGCCGTACGGGCCATCATTGAGGACGAACAAGGTGTTCATGCTGGGCTCCCTATTGTTGTTGAGAAAGTTATTTGCCCCCGGCCTTGATAGTGGCCTTCAGGGCATCGAAATCCTTGCGCACGACGTCCTGGAATAGCAGTCCTGACTTGGCCTGTTTCGGCACGCTCTCCAGGTCGAGGACATCGGCGACGATTTGGTAGCTGGCGGCACCGTTGAAATCCTTGCCGTCGGCCACGATGAGCTGGGTGCCGTAGAAGACGGCGGGAGCTGGCAATCCGGGTGCAAGAGTTGACGGCAGCAACTGGATAGGCACCCGATAGGTGTTGGCGATTTCAGCGGCCACTTGCAGGTTGCCATTGCAGCGCTGTCCCGGTGGGTCTTTGGCGATGAAGGTCAGGACCTTCTGACCGCTGGCCGTCTGTGCACCGGGGACCGCCATCGAGACATCGGCGGCAATGGCTGAGAAAGCCAAGGTGCCGCACAGGGCGAATAGGGATAGATGTTTCACGAGTTGTCTCCTCTGTTGTGGTTTTGACTTCAGTTCTCGATGGGTAGGCCGCCAGCACTCCATTCGCTGACACCATCGGTAATCTTGTGAGCGGTGTAGCCACGTTGGCGCAGCAGCTTCACGGCTTCGTCGGACATCAGGCAAAACGGGCCACGGCAGTAGGCGACGATTTCCTTGCCGGGTGGCAGGTCGGCAAGACGCTTTTCCAGCTCAGCCAGCGGCAGCGAACGGGCAAACGGAAGATGACCGGCGACGTATTCCGCTTCGGGGCGAACGTCGATGACCACGATGTCGCCACTGCGGGCTTTGGCCAGCAGGGACTCGCGGCTCTCGGATGACAGTGCATCCGGCGAGGCGGCCATCTGGTCGAGCGCCACACGCAGTTCGATGAGGTGCTCCTCGGCCACTTCTCGAACATTGACCCACAACTGGGCGACATCTGGGCCGCTCAAGCGGTAATGGATGAACTTGCCATCGCGGCGTGTTTCAACCAGACGGGCTTCACGCAGGGACCGAAGATGGGCACTTGCCAGTCGCATGTCGATGCGGGCCTGTTTGGCGAGGGTCTCGACGGTCTTTTCGCCTTGCGCGAGCAGTTCGATAAGTTCCAGGCGCTTGGGGCTTGAAATCGCCTTGCCGATACGGGCAACGTGTTCGTAGAGGTAGGACTTGGTAATGGTCTGTTTCATGTGGACAATCTAACGATTATTAGATTGAGTGTAAACCGTCAGCCGAAAACGACTGCTACCAGTCAGTCATCAGACATTGAAATGCTTGACGCGCATTGGCCGCTTCTGGCCGGCAACTGCCTGATGCCAACTGTTTGCCGTAACAAAGGGCAGCACCCGACCCTTTGCGGACGGTCAGCTTTCTCCATGGCCGTCGTTGTGCCAATCCCAATTTTTTGCGGAACGGAGTTCTACGAAACGGCCGTTGGTGACCTTACCTCCACGTACAATCGCCTCATTTATGCTCCATTTCTCCGGTTATGAAAAAGAAACAAGCTAGTCGTTTTCTCGGGAGCTTTCAGTTGCCAGGGGAGCAATCTGCTGTGGGCGAACTACGACTGAAGGGGGCGAACACATTACTCAAATTGCACTCTGATGAGGTTCTGGCGAGAGTCGAGGATGCAACCAATATTGAGGGAGTCGCATATTCCGGTGAATGCATCACACTCATCGATTGCCTTAGCCCAGGCCTAGGTCGGAGCACTTTTCTGGGGGGCTCCACTCGTTATAGTGCGGATGTTTTTCCACATTACGTTGCCATCGGACGCCGTCACCTAAAAGCCGACGACCGATGCATCAAGTCGATTCACTTCACAGCCACCGACCTTGAAACACTTTTTTATGATTTTGACGCATTCGGCGGTGTTGTCGACTCAAAATCTATTATCGATGTAGTGCTGCAAGAACGTCGCAAAATGCGGCCCGTCGATGCGGGGGAGATGCCACAAGTTTTCTATTTCACTGGAAAGGATTGTATTGCCAACATCTCCACTGAAATTGGCCGCGTGGCAGTGCATCACAGACCACGTTACAGTATGGGCGGCCCATCGGGCGTCTTCCTCAAGAACCGCATCGTGGTGACCGTGGAGCCTGAGGAGCCAGTGTGCTTTAGCGAAGCAGTGGGTCGAATGTACGACGTTGCTTCATTTCTCTCGATGGCTGCGGGACGTACTCAAGGGATTGAGCATATCCATGTCAGCACGACGGAGGTAATTGAAAATATCCCTGTAGCGCTTACTGTTCATCCCAGCTATCGCTGGAAGACAAGTAGTAAGAGCGAGCAGCACAAACCACATCCAGGAGACGTTCCATTCAACCCTGTTCAATACGGCGCTGAATTTGCCTCGATACTCTCTAACTGGATTAGCAGGCACAATGATTGGAGAGTCGCGCGATTACGGTACTTGGAGTGCATGCGGAAGGTTAATAAATATGGTCCCGAGCGGCTCGTTGCGGCTGCCAACATGTTCGATATTCTGCCTACAGATGCTGTGCCATTGGCTTTCGAATTACCAGCCGCATTGGCTGCAACCAGAGATGAGTGTGCTGCGATGTTTCGAAAGCACCCGGCTGGAGTCGACCGGAACGGCGCCTTGTCGGCGCTTGGTAGGCTCGGCAAGCCCTCGCTCCCCAAGAAAGTTGCGCACCGAGTGGAAATCGTTGATTCGAGGCTAGGGGAGCGGTTTCCTGAACTGCAATTTGTGACCAATGTAGCAGTTCGATGCCGCAATTTCTTTGTTCACGGGAGCACGTCTGACATCGACTTCCCAAAGGTTGAACCGTTTGTACCATTCCTTACTGACGCGCTTGAGTTTGCCTTCGCCGCTTCAGATTTCATTGAAGCAGGCTGGGATGCACAGCGGTGGAACTCTAATCTACACGGATGGGGGCACGGTTTCGCCCGATTTCGCGCTGGGTACGACATTGGATTGGCAGAAATTAAGCGAGCAACCAGCGGCTAGTAGGGCAGATTGGACGCAGGCGGTACAGGGGGCCGCTCACTAAGGTTTACGAATGGGCGGCTATTTAAGAGGCAGAGCAATCTTCGACTTTAATTGACGACAACATAAACGTTCCAGACGATTAGACTCGAAAGGATGCTCATCAGGCCCAATTTCAGCAATGATTCAAATAAAATTTGTAGAGGAGGCGGGGCACGAAGCAGTGGTGAACGCCCAAAAAGGGGAGCTCCTTGTAGTGCCTCTCGGGGTTAACGAGCTTCGACGCTATCTGCTGGAAGGCGCGCCGCTACCAATTGTTATAAGCGGGGCAGAAGTCGCTCTGTCCGGTCCTGAACACAATTTCGACGGACAAGGGGATGTCAGCTTTTGTTTGCTGCCCAAGCCATTAGTCAAAGTATTCGGGCTAACCGAGGGTGGATGGCTGCCGGTGTTCCTGGTTCAAGCAAATTACTTGTTGCCCGACCAGAACGTCGCAAAAAAATTTCCTCAGTTCAGCCGGGAGCTGGCTCGCTCGAATTTACTACCAGATGGGCTGGAGCATCTCGACCGTGCCGCTAAGCATATCCATCCAATGCTCATAGCGATTGAAGGGAATACTCGCCAGTTTCCCAGCCTGGCGGAGATGTCAGATGAAGTTCGACAGGTCGCCGCACGCCTTCAGCAGGGGATGCCCAATCAATCGGTCTTTATACCAACCGATGAGAGCATTCTCGGCGCCTACCGTATTGTTGAGGAACGGCGCCAACGGTACCCGCGCGACGCCGAATTTCTGACCAACGCCTACCCATTTCTCGCCAACAGAGTTAAGGATGCAAACCTGGTGGCTGTCCACGATGCGCTGGAAAGGCTTGCTGATAAATTGGGGTTGGCTCGAAGCTCTTTCCTTTACATGCTCACGTTGGATTGCCTTTACGACAACCACCCGGTAAAAAAGGAGCAGGAGTCCCCTGGACGCGCTGTACTGAAACCACGGGTTAAAGTTCTTAATGGCGATATTTACAACGCCCTGTTTGATGTCTGGCAGATGGAATTTTTGATACAAATCCATCGAGTTCCCGGCACGGGCAAGGTCGCAATCTGCACAATGGACAAAGGGCTTGCCCAAGCGTGGGCTATGTTCCGCCCGCGCAATTTCGAAGCTGATGAGCGTTTTACCCGAATAAGCGTGTCAATACCGGATGAATTTGCACTTCGAATGCCTCCGGATAGGCGGAACCAGGTGATAGATGCCTTGCAGAACTAGCCATCGACAATGAGCAGTTTTTCATATTGTCGTTTTTTACTTTAATTGCACAAGCGGAAGTATTGTAGCTACCTGGCCTAGGTTGAGTTTTCGACTTTGAAAAAACCGGTCGTTCGGCTGGGTCGGTGGAAGCCTTAGGTATTCAAATTGGATAGCAAGGTCGACCGGCGGCTCATGGCCGGTTGTTGCCTGATGACGTGGGCGTGGTCAGGAATACGATTTTTTGTGGTCAGGGGTGATGCGAAACGCTGGCCAATTGGAGCGATATTCCGCACCAACCATTATGCCGACGCCCGATGTAGGGTGATACCGGCGGAAATTCTAGTTTGCCAAGCATGGTCGCTATACAAGGCCCAAACTTAACTCGGAGCCTGTTATGACTGTTGCTGACAATACCCACTTTATTGCAAAAAGCGAGCTTTGCAAGGCCCTGCGAATTTCGCTTCGTACCTTGGAAAACATGGTTCGAGATGGCTCTTTTCCTCCACCCATCCGCCTCGGCAAGCATGTCTACTGGACGGAAAAGGCTGTCGCAGTCTGGCGTCGACGCTTGGTGGCCGAGCAGGAAAGCTGGATGGGGCCCATCTAGTTGGTGAGGGGCACCGGAAAACGGTCTGGTTTAGCTATATGAAGGGCGAGTTGACCTCGCCCGACCAAAAACTCCCGGTATGTAGATAATGAGAGTGATAGCCTAGGTATTAAAAGACTTGTGTCGTTGATAGTTGTATACTATCGTAGACAAAACAGTGGATTAGGCACATGGCTCATTACTTCCTAACGGTGTCACTTAATGACTCGCTGACAGTACAGAGTAGCCGTCGGGCACACCGGAAAAAGCCCATGACAGCTAGTCATTTCACATTCAACCACCTGCAAGAGGCCATGAAGGCAGCCTTAAGCACGAGTGGCAAACCTCCCCAGGTTCTCAGCAATCACCTGTCCGCGCTGCGAGGCTTTATGGTTGACCGCGGATTTACCCCCGAGTGCACAATAGGCTCCCACCTGCGCGCTTCCTATTACCGACGGCTGCACGAACACGTTGAGACGTTGAGCCGGGAGGGGCGAAGTTCCGCTTTTGTCGCAAACCGAAAAAACCTGCTCGGGCATTGGCGCTCGTTGCTACTTGCACAGGACCGAGAGAGTGCGGCCACCACCAATTCATTTACCCCTTTTCAGGTTGCCATCCGCGAGCTCATCTCAGCAGCGAGTAGCATCAGTCACCTAGCGCGCGACTCGGGCATTTCTAAGTCAGCACTCCAACGCTGGGCCGCAGGCGTTACCCCGCAAACAGCATCGGGACCCAAAGTTCGACGGCTCGAGTCCTACCTTGGTTTGGAGCGCGGAGCCCTTATTTCGCTGCTGGGCTATACACCCGTTGTTTCACAGGAGACAACGGCGGCCGTCACCCCTATCCGCTATCGAGAGCGACTCCGTCAAAGCCGCCACAGTTCGTTTCGACTATCCGTGATATCGGATGCCTTCAAAGCGGAGTGGCAGGATTTTTTGGGCTACAAGACCTCGCTATTGACGCTACTGGAGCGCCACCCCAAAGGGCTGTGGCGACTGACTGAACACACGACCATCGTTGTCAGCGACAAACGATGGTACTGCTTCGTCGCCGATAAGTATTGCCCGACGGCCTCATTGTATTGGTCCGCGGTTGCTAGATACTGCGGTTGGCTTTCTTTGCCAAAAGCCAGCGGTGGTGCGGGCCTGCCCAGTGAGGCAGTGCAGAGCCTTGCTTGTGTTTTGGCCCCACCTCATCTGACGAATTACGTGCAATGGCTGGCTCTTCGCGCGGAAGGCACGGTTCATCAAGGCATCATCAATTTTATAAACCTCGTGAAAGGCCTGGTGCATCCTAAAACAGGATATCTCACGCAGTCGCCGCAATTGTCGGGTGCTCATCATCCGGCTCTCGGCTTGAGTGGGGCGTGGCAAGACCTTTGTGGCAAAGCTTTTGATTGGACCAAGAAGGCGTTACAACAACTCGCGCCGAGACTGAAGTGTGCCCGTGACCCCTTTGAACCGATTGGGCGTATTTTGGAGCAAGCCAAACCGATGGAGGCGGTGAGCGATATGGTTCAGCGCTTGAAAGCCGCTCGGCCAAGCACGGGAGGGGTAACGGAAGCGGTATGGGCGCGCGACGTCCTCCTAATCAAACTGCTTGCTTCGAACCCATTACGAGCAAAGAACATGAAGTTGCTTTCCTACAGGGCCGACAACAGTGGTCAGTTGAGACAAGCCCGGGATGGCTCGTGGTGGATTGTAATTGCCCCTGAGTTCTTTAAAAACCAAGCAGGAGCGGCGAAAGACCGGCCGTACGAGATGCCGGTCGAGCAAACTGTCTGGAGCGATATCGAGCGCTATCTCAAACAGTTCCGGTCGCTCTTGCCGAATGCAAAGGAAACTGATTATGTCTTTTTGTCAGCTGACGGAGGGGCCAAGAGTAACGGTTGGGAGACACTGAACAGCCGGGTTTTCCAACTGACCAAGCGGCACCTTTTGCACTGCCCCGGTGTAGGCCCGCATGCATTCCGGTATATCAACGGCACGGCCATCTTAAAAGCGATACCCGGGGCGTGGGAAGTGGCGGCGCAGGTCCTTCACGACCGGGAGGACACCGTGCGGAAGCACTATGCGCATTTGCGCGGGACGGACGGTGCGACGCGGGCGCATGCGGCGCTGAAAAGCGCATTTGAACGGATGTAAGCAGAGGGCTGCTGGGGAGAGGGCTCGGTTCAAGCCATTGGTGAGCGCAACCCAGATGTCACTGGCACGTTTACCCTCGGGATTCATGAGCCACGCTGGCGGGGGGCTAATGTGGTTCCCACAGGATTGCATGGGGGGTGGAAATTAAGAGGCATTGTAGGGTTGCGCAGCGGATTTAGGCATCCAATTGGGGAGGTTGCTCGCAGTATTACGCAGAAGCTTTTTCCAAGACGTAAGCATTTAATAATGACAACGGGCTCGTGTGGCGCTGCTAAGCTGGACATGGATTGTATGCCACTCTACCATTTGGCTCCGGCGTGAGAATCAATGGGCAGTGATTGAACCAGCGCGGACCGAATTTCAATCGTGTAAACTGGACCACGATGACCAAGATAAATAGAAGTGAGACTGAGCAACATATGGAGGGGGGGCTGCGACAGCTGACCTGTTTAGACCTTTTTTCCGGATGCGGAGGGTTTTCCCTTGGCCTCGAATGGGCTGGGGTGAAGTGCATTGCTGCCGTCGATTTCAATGCTCATGCCATTGAGACATTTAAGGCAAACCACCCGGGAGTGCCGCATGCGCTGGTTCAAGACCTGACGAAGTTCAGGCCGCAGGACCTAGACGAGTTGATTGCGCCTCATCGGGTGGACATCATCGTTGGTGGTCCACCTTGTCAAGGGTTCTCAAAGGCACGTCAGGTGGACGGGGCAAACCATGGAGACCGTCTTGTCGAAGACCCGAGGCGCAGTTTGTATCAGGAGTTCTTGCGCTACGTACAGTATTACCAGCCGAAGGTCTTCATTATGGAGAATGTGCCTGGGCTGCGGTCGGCAGCTGGTGGTGAGTTTTTTACCAGAGTACAGGTAGAGAGCAGGGAGATGGGCTACCGGGTCATCCCCTATGAAGTAGAAGCGTGGCGCTTCGGCGTTCCTCAGAAGCGCGTCCGACAGCTGTTCATTGGCACTAGGCGGGAACTGCCTCTCTTCATTCCTGACCGGTACATAAAGCATACGCACGCCGGGATTGGCGAAGAATCATGTGGCGGACTGGAGTCAGTGGTCACCCTCGGTGAAGCCATCGGTGACCTCCCGGAAATTGTCGCTGGAGATGAACTGTTCGAGCGCGCGTACGACCAAGAGCTTCGTAAGGCGCATATCCGGCGATATGGGAAAAGGTACATTTACGACTTACTCAAGGCGAACAAGGTCAAGATGCTCACTGGCCATGCCGCAAGGCCGCACAGTGAGCGGGACAGGCGGGACTTCCTTCGTTTACGTGAAGGTGAGAACAGCAAGCAAGCGATTGCCAGAGGCGAGGAAATGGAGTTTCCTTACGACCGGGAGAACTTCAAGGACCGCTACACGCGGCAAAGCCGCAATGGCCTGTGCTCGACCATCGTTGCTCATTTGAAGAAGGATGGGCTGATGTTCATCCATCCTGTGCAGTGCAGGTCACTGACTCCACGTGAGGCGGCTCGGGTGCAAAGCTTCCCTGACACATTTCTGCTGCCGCCAGAACGAACGCATTCGTTCGCCCAGATTGGCAATGCGGTGCCTCCTTTGGTGGGCAAGGCGATGGGTTTGGCGGTAATGGAGTACGTGAGTTGCGCGGTCGATAGCGACCAGTGGGCACCGCAGGCTGGGGCCACCCTTCCGGCCAATAGGCAGGCGGCCATCGAACTGCTTGAGGGTGTTGTTAAGTTGCTCTTTCTACGTCCGCTCCCATTGCTCTCTAAGGATGAGCTGCTGACGGCATGGTGGGCGGTGGGATTCCTTCATCCGAAGCTCCATCCTGACGCTATTGTCGACAATGGGAGTGCGCTCAGCAAAGGTCCGCAGCGAGACGTCAGTTTTGTTGTTGAGCCGTACTATGTGCGGAGTGGATGGCCGGTCGAACTCATTCCTATCGCACACGAGGCAAGGCGGCGCTTTGATGAAGGGTTGCTCGAAGAGGATGAATACTATTTTTCCGCGGCATTGATGGCAGGGGCCGTTAGCCACATACATTGAGAAGGCGGTCGAAACACGCCTAGGGGGCATTGATTTGACATCAAATGGTTTGGAGGTCATCCCGAGCGCGAAGCGTCTCATTCGTTCGCTTCGGGACATGGGGTACGAATTCGCAGCAGCAATTGCCGACCTTATTGATAACTCAATTGCCGCGAAGGCGAACACGGTTCGCATCAACGTCGAATGGGAAGGCTCCTCCTCGTGCGTGATGATTGCGGACAATGGCGAAGGCATGAAGTCGGAAGTCCTCAAGGAAGCTTTGCGATTTGGTTCTGAGCGCGACTACGACGACGTTGACCTTGGCAAGTTCGGACTTGGGCTGAAGACGGCCTCGCTAAGTCAGTGCATGCGTTTGACTGTCGCCACTCGTTCGAATCCGAACAGGGCAGACATCATGGCCTACCGTTGGGACGTTGACCACATCGAGGCTACGAATCGATGGGAAATTCTCAACATCAAGTCCGCCGAGTTGCCTTCTCTTGTACGCCAACACTTGAAGGAGACAACAGGTACTGTCGTAGTCTGGGAGCAGCTCGACCGCGTGCTCGACTATAAGAATCCCGACGGCGAGCCGGCGCGTAAGCAGTTACTTGCGCTGACCCGGGAATTGGAGGGTTACGCCGCGATGGTATTCCATCGATTCCTCGCCGGAGAGGTGAGAGGTAAGCGACTGGCACTCTACGTTAATGAGAATAAGGTCGTTCCGTGGGACCCATTCGCGCGAGGTGAAGCGGCGACCATACAGCCCCAAGCAAAAGCGTTCCGCGTCGATGGCGTCAAAGGCAAGGGTGATGTCTTGGTTGAGCCCTTTGTGCTTCCTTCCCAAGCACTATTCTCGTCCCCAGAAGCGTTCAATCGCGCATCTGGCCCTCGCAAGTGGAACGCGCAACAAGGCTTCTACATCTACCGCGCCGACCGGATGATTCAGAGTGGCGGGTGGTGCGGCCTACGCGCAATCGACGAGCACCGCAAGCTATCACGTATTGCTATCTCGTTTAATCCGAAGCTTGATGATGATTTCAAGATTAACGTGCCGAAAATGCGAGTGCTGCTACCTTCCGTCATCCGAGACGATATCGAGAAGTGGATTCGGCCTGCCGTCAAAATGGCCGAAGAGGTTTATCGCACAGGAAAGCCGAAACCGACCCCCAAGATACTTCCGCCGGCTCAGCCTCCGACCCCTGATGAAGATGAAGGCAACACCCCTGGACCCACTTCCGACCCAGCAATGGATGATGGCAAAGTGGCGCCCCCTCCGCCTTCGCCCTCATCTCAATTTGGCAAGCGGAAGGCGACGCGCCAAGAACTAGATATCGTCGCCGGCCTACTCATCCAAGTAGCTCTGCCGGGCGAGGTTGAGGCAGTCGAGAATGCGATTGCACGTGCGCGTCCCATGGTGGAGGCATAACCATGTCAATGTACAGTCTCCAAGAGGAAAAGGCGCTTCGCACGGCGCGGTTTCTGATTGAGGAGGGGCACTCCCCCGAAGATGTTCTTAATAGTTCTCTGATTCCGCCAGAACTTCGACTGTGGGTCGCATCTGAGCTAGAGAAGGAGCGCAATCGCACCTTTGAGCGCGCCAAGGTGATTTCTGCCGCCGCATATGATGATGATTGGCTTGCCGATGTCGACCGTAGTGAGTGGTACTACTGGACTACGCTGCGCAAGTATCTGCTAGGCACAAAGAACTGGCCAAAGGACACCGTTAGCTCACTGGACGACGCTTCCGACCGTGTGTTGCGCGAGTTACGGCCGCCCTCCACTCCTGAGTTCGACGTGCGTGGTTTGGTGCTTGGCTATGTACAAAGTGGCAAGACGGCTAACTTCACTGCAGTCATTGCCAAGGCGGCTGACGCAGGTTACCGGCTCATCGTGGTGCTTTCCGGTATCGATAACGGTCTACGACGGCAGACGCAGATACGCCTGACCAAGGAACTGACTGGCTATCCGCACAATCCGCCGGGAGCAGTACGTCTGCCCCCAGTTGGTAAGCAGTGGCACCAGTATACGACGGACGACCTGAATGGCGACTTCAATCCAGGACAGGCCAACCAAGCAGCCCTTCAAGGGTCGCAGCCAGTGCTGCTGGTGGTCAAAAAGAACGGGCCGGTTCTTCGAAAGTTGATGGCTTGGTTCTTGAAGGCTCCCGACGAAGTGCGGAAGGCGTTGCCGGCTCTGTTCATCGATGACGAGGCCGACCAAGCGAGCGTTGATGTCAAGGCATCGATACAGACAGAGGAGTCTTACGACCCGGAAGACCCGGACTACACGCCCCCTGCTGTCATCAATGGCCTGATTCGTGAGCTCCTGTCTTTGTTCGCGCGACGGGCGTATGTGGGTTACACGGCGACTCCTTTTGCCAACATCTTGATTCCACACGAGCAGTACGACCCCAAAGCCGGGTTGGACCTGTACCCGAAGGACTTCTTCATCGACCTTCCAAAGCCACACGGCTATTTTGGGACGGAGGAGTTCTTCGGTCGGTTTGACCCATCGACGGACGAGAGCATTGAGGGAATCCAAGTTCTGCGGCCGGTCCCTCCCGACCAGATTGCCGCGCTGATTCAAAATAATGACCTTACCTCCTCATTGAACGAAGCCATCTGTGCATTCGTTCTAGGTGGCGCGGCAAGGGCGTTACGAGGCAAGCCGGATGCACCGTGCACCATGCTCATTCATACTAGCCACTTGACGGCGAAGCAGGGGCCGCTGAGGCTCATGGTCGAAGAGCGCTGGCGGGAACTCAAGGATGAGTGGCGATACAATCGGAAAGCTGGTCTGCAGAATCGCCTCAACCTTTTGTGGGACCGAGACTTCATCAAGACGTCGACGTCAGTGCAAGGTCGGCCTGTCCATGAGTTCGAAAAGCTTATCCCCTTCATCGGCAAGTTTATGGAGGCGGTGGAGGTTCGTGAAATCAACAGCCAAGTCGGCCAAGTGCTGGACTATGAGCGCGAGCCGTCCTTGAAGGCAATTGCAGTGGGCGGCAACAAGCTGTCGCGCGGCCTGACTCTCGAAGGTCTGCTGGTTAGCTACTTTGCGCGTCGCTCGCCCCAGTATGACACGCTGCTTCAAATGGCTCGTTGGTATGGCTATCGTGCCGGCTACGAAGACCTTGTGCGCATCTACAGTAGCGGTGAGCTCATTGGATGGTTCACGGACTTGGCCTTGGTTGAGCATCGGTTACGTGAGGACATGCAGGTCTATGAGCAGGTTCCTGGCATAACGCCAAAAGATGTGGGCATGAGAATCCTGCGTCATCCCGCGATGCAAGTGACCAGTTCGCTGAAGCAGCGTGCAACTACCTTGACCAATGTCAGCGAAAGCTACTCCGAACAGTTGGAACAGACTTTCAGGTTTCCGGTCAAGGACTTGGAGCGACTGGGAACCATGTGTGAGCGCAATCGCTTGCTTGCTCGCTCCTTCATCGAGAAGCTTGGTGTGCCCATACGTCAAAAGCCTAAGGAATACGCAGCAGTCTGGGGCGATGTTGATGCTGCCTCAGTTGTTGAATTCTTGCGAGATTTTGATTACGACCCAGACGCGTGCGGATGCGTGCCGGGCCAAATGGCTGACTGGATTGAACAACAGAACCTACACGGAGGGCTGGTCAATTGGACTATAGCCATTCGCGGTCGAGAGTCTTTGAACCAGAAGCTTGGAACCGCGTCTTGGATGCCTGCCTCCGTCGGCATCATCAATAACATTGGTCGGACGCGCCTTAAAGGCTCCAACTCGTTGGGCGTTATCACTACGGCAGGAGATGAGACCTTTGGCCTGACTGAAGCACAGCTCGCAGCGGCTCAGAAGCTGGTGGCGGACGGCATTGAAAAGACACTGAACAGAGCAGCCCGACTGTCGCGCGACTCGAATTCTGGGTTGCTGGTAATTTATCCCATTAGCTGCTTCTCCGGTCACGATGGAGTCGAGCTAGGTTCGGCGCGCGAACCTCTGTTCGTGGACCCGCATGGTGGCGATGCTCGAGACTTAATCGGTTTTGCGGTGTCGTTTCCTAAGGCCGCCAAGGATAGGCCGGCAGAGTCGTACGTCGAGGGCACTGCACCATGGAAGCCGGTGTTGTGACAGAACAAAATGGCATGGACATGCGGTGGGACCTCTTGGAGTCCGACCCGCCGAGCGGCGAGCGGCTTCGGGTTCGTGTAGCAGTCCCTTCTCGCTGCGCAGACGTGTTCATTGCAATGGATGCTGCTAGGAAACGTTACATCTTGGTTCGAATTCCAGAAGGTGAGCCGAGCTCATTGTCCGAGCGTACGAGCAGGGGGATTGCGGTTCAGACAGTCGAAATGAGGCTTGATGGTGGCATTAAGAATGGCGTGTTCGTTGAGATTGCGTGTCTCGAACAGGCTGGCTACGCGGCGCTCGACATTGTCACTGGCGAGCTCGTTGAAGCGCTGCTCGCTGGCGCAAGTATTGGCCGCGTTCGGTTAGTACAGAGTGTGTTGTCCAAGTGGCGTCGATTTTGGGCTGGGGTTGCACAAAACCTACTGACTAAAGAGCAACTTTTGGGCCTTTTTGGGGAGCTCTGGTTCCTTTCTCGATGGTTGCTTCCGAGTGTTGGTCTGGAGCGAGGGATGGCCATGTGGCGAGGACCCGCAGGTGCTAGAAACGATTTCGAATTGCCTAGCTTTGCCATCGAGGTCAAGACGAGTGGTAAGTTGGACGGCAGTCATGTAATTCACGGGCTGGAGCAACTACTTGAACCGGTTGATGGCGTGCTCCTCCTGTTCTGCTTGAAGGTTCGGGACGAAGCGAGTGGTATTGAGTCCTTGCCAAAACTCGTGAATGAGATTCGAGGTGCGTTGTCCAGTGACCACGCACTCTTGACCCTGTTTGAATCGATGTTGCTTGCTTCTGGGTATGAGGACCCAGACGCTTTGGAATACGAGAAAGTTAAGTTCAGAATTCGCGGTCAAGGTTTATATCGCATCACGCCAGGGTTCCCCAGATTGATACCCTCATCATTGATTCAAGGTGTCCCAGTCGGGGTAGGTAATGTGTCTTATGAATTAAGATTGGATGCTGCGGACGAATGGTTGCTTAGCGAAAGCCCTGCTGCAGTGTCGACTCTGTTGAAGGATATGGCCGACAAGGTCAGTAACCAGGCTTTATAGCTCAACACCTTTAGGAAACCTGCTCAAGCGTAGGGGTTTGGATGGTCGACGTTTTCGAGCCTGCAAAGCGCTCATTGGTGATGTCTCGTATACAAGGTAAGGGCAACCGGTCGACTGAACTGGCACTGGCTGACGTTTTTAAACGAGAGCGCATCACGGGCTGGCGACGTCATGTCGCCTTGCGTCCTTGGCTTAGCCCCGGAGACAGGGCTGCCGCGACGCCCTTGTCAAAGGGCAGAATATCGGTTGTTCCGGACTTCCTCTTTCGTGCTGCAAAGCTTGCGGTGTTTGTCGACGGGTGTTTCTGGCACGGGTGCTCGGAGCATTGTCGAAAGCCAGACCATAACTCGGAGTTCTGGGCCAAGAAACTTTCTGGCAATGTGGCCCGTGACCAGAGGGCGACAAGAGCTCTCGAGGCGGCGGGATGGACTGTGGTTCGAGTGTGGGAGCATGAGCTTAAGGACATGACACAAGTGCTCAAGAGGCTTCGCGCACAATTGAAGGCTTAAGGGTGCGAACAAAGGCACTCTCAGTGCATGGTCCAAGAGACCTGAACGGCGAAGAGGCGTTAGCGCCCATACGGATGTCGGCACTGTGACGGCCTTCGGTATTCGCAATCAGACTTGGGAAATCAATTTAACCCTCGAGCAGCGCCTTGCTGCAACCGAAGACGATTTCTTATCTGAAGTCCTGCGGAAATGGAAACACTTCTAATACCGCATTTATCAGCTAAACGGAGTCTATGACCTTGTCGACTTCTCCAATTCCTGACAATTTTCCTCGTGGCGGCCCGGTGGGTGCCGTCGCTGGTGTGCAGCCCAAACTATTGGCACGCTACATTGACGGGCAGTACGTCGTTGGCTGGACCGATGATGAACTCCGGTTGCGCCACGAATACTGCGAGGACCTGGTGCAGCAGCTGATGCTCTATTGTGCTCGCAAAGAGCGCGAAAACCCGGACTGGAGCCACGACTTCAACCTGGAGCGCATGGCGCAGGGCGTGGCCAAAAAGGCGCGCACGGGCGAGTGGGATATTGATGCCGATGAACTCGCGTGGATGATGGCCAGAATCCGGACCCTCCTCGGCTGGTAAGGACTGCCCGTCGTCTGGTTTGAGGCGTGCCGGGGCGCCTGAAGGGCGCATTTTGCGCGGCGGCTCCCGGGGCCGGTGGTACAATGGGCCCGCCTGAAATTTCTGAGACTTTTCTGAGACTTCGGGTGCCGATTGGCTGCGTTCTGCTGCGTTTCAATGCGGTTGCGTGCGCGCTAAGTGATTGAATGGATTGGTTGTTGCGTATGATTTTGGGCCATTGGCGCGATTGAAAATCCGCGTGTCCGTGGTTCGATTCCGCGATTGGCCACCAAATTCATCCTTGGATCTCAAGGAAAAAACGCCAACCCTCAGTGGTTGGCGTTTTGCATTGTGGAATGTGGTTCTCGTGCCGGTTATTATCGTGGCGCTGACTTCTTTCTTCACCTGTTTTCCCAACCTGCATTCCACGCCATTTTTGGCGACTAGAGGAGGCCTCTTGGCCAAACCAAACTACCAGTTCGAAAAGCGCCAACGAGATCTCGCCAAGAAAACCAAGCAGGAGGAAAAACGTCGCCAGAAGCTGGCCGAGAAGGCTGGCAATGCTTCCGGCGAGGATGCGGTGTTGAGCCCGTCCGCGGCTGACGTTGCACCTTCTGATGCCGGGACGCCCAAGGTCTGAGGACGACTTGAGTACCGCAGCAAACGTTCGCATCGAGGCCCTGGCGCCGGAGTTTGTCGACCGGGTTGCCGGGCTGGCCGAGGCGCTGGGTTTGCCGCAGGTGGGGGAGGCTGAGTTTGCTTTGCAACTGGGGGCTGATGGCTTGCAGTTGCAGGAGCTGGGGCCGGATGCGGCGGGGCCGGTACGGGTTGATTTCCTCGAAGGGGCGGTGGCACATCGTCGTCAGCATGGCGGCGGCAATGGCCAGATGATTGCCAAGGCGGTCGGCATCCAGTCCGGGGTGCGGCCGGTGGTTCTTGATGCGACGGCCGGTTTGGGGCGCGACGCCTTTCTCCTTGCCCAACTGGGTTGTTCCATCACTCTGATTGAGCGCCATCCGCTGATCGGGGCCTTGCTGGCTGACGGTCTGGGGCGGGCGCTCGTCGATCCGGAGGTGGCGCCGATCATTGAGCGCATGGATTTGCGCCTTGGCAATGCCATCGAGTTGATCCGGGATTGGTCCGTTGAGCCACCCCAGGTCATTTATCTCGATCCGATGTTTCCGCATCGGGACAAGAGTTCCTTGGTCAAAAAGGAAATGCGCGTTTTTCGTCCGCTGGTCGGGGGCGACGATGATGCGGCGCAACTGCTGCAGGCTGCGCTCGGGTTGGCGACGCATCGCGTCGTCGTCAAGCGGCCGCGCAAGGCGCCGAGCGTCGATGGTCAGCCGCCGGGTTATGTGCTCGAGGGGAAGTCCAGCCGCTATGATATTTATCCCAAGAAGGCCTTGAAGGCCAGGTAGCGATTGTTTGGCAATTGTTTTGCTGCCGACCGTGACTCTGGGAAACTCGCTATATTGAAATCAGGTGGTAACACTTGATGAGCATAATGCGGACTTTTGAGGAGGCGATCATGGAATTGCTGCTGTGGCGCCACGCTGAAGCGGAAGATGGTGAGGACGACTTGAAGCGGCGTCTGACTTCGCGCGGTGAAAAACAGGCGCGGACAATGGCGGCCTGGATTTTGGCCCATCAACCCAAGGATCTGCGCATAATTTCCAGTCCCTCGGTGCGTACCCAGCAGACGGTCGAAGCCTTGAAGCTGCCCTTCGAAACGATGCGCAAGATCGGGCCGGAGGCCTGCGTTTCCGAGCTGATCGCGGCATCCGGCTGGCCCTCTGCCCAGGGCTCGGTGCTGATCGTCGGCCATCAGCCTTCGCTCGGGCGTATGGCGTCCTTGTTGCTGGCCGGACATGAGTCCGAATGGAGCATCAAGAAGGGTGCCCTGTGGTGGCTGAGCAACCGCGTTCGTCGGGGCGAGACGCAGACCGTGCTGCGCGCGGTCATTCCGGTTGAAATGTTGGACTAGACAAGGCAGCGCCTTTGCCGTGAAATAAACTCTTTACATCGATTGATGGAGAGAGAGATGGTCACCAGAAAAAAAAGGATAGCTGCAGAGCCGAAAAAGCTTGTCACTGAAGCAGCCAAGCCGGTGCCCCGCACCAGTCGCCGGCGCCAGGTAGCGCAGGGCGATGTGCCGCCCGTGCTGACCGAGCAAGGAATTGAGGGGTTTACCGTGCGCGCTGCGGTTGAAGGTGCCCAGGCATCAAAAATGGGGGCGATGCGCGATGTGATTGCCGGTATGTCACCGGAAGAGTCCGCCGCCCTGCTTCGCGGTTTGCTCAGGCAACAGGGGGGCTTGGCAGAAGAGCTGCCGGTCAATGCGGACGACGAGCTGGTCAAGGACTGGCGCGACGGGGGCTACCCCTACAAGAACCTGATGCAGCGCCGCAATTACGAGCGGCAGAAATATCGCCTGCAGGTCGAGTTGCTCAAGCTGCAGGCCTGGGTCAAGGAGACCGGACAGAAGGTCGTGATTCTGTTTGAAGGTCGCGATGCAGCGGGCAAGGGCGGCACCATCAAGCGTTTCATGGAACATTTGAATCCGCGCGGCGCCCGCGTCGTGGCGCTCGAGAAGCCGAGCGAGATGGAGCGCGGCCAGTGGTATTTCCAGCGTTATGTGCAGCATCTGCCGACCAATGGCGAGATCGTTATGTTCGACCGCTCCTGGTACAACCGGGCCGGCGTCGAGCGGGTCATGGGTTTCTGTACAGACCAGGAGTATGCGGAGTTCGTCCGTCAGGCGCCGGAATTCGAGCGCATGCTGGCGCGCAACGGCACGCACCTGATCAAGTTCTGGTTCTCGGTTAGTCAGGAAGAGCAGCGTCGCCGTTTCGGCGAGCGCAAGGTGCATCCGCTCAAGCAGTGGAAACTGTCACCGATCGACATGGCTTCGCTCGACAAGTGGGGCGACTACACCAAGGCCAAGGAGGCGATGTTCTTCCACACGGATACCGCCGATGCGCCATGGACGGTTATCAAGTCGAACTGCAAGAAGCGGGCGCGACTGAACGCCATGCGCTATGTGCTGCACAAGCTGCCGTACAACAACAAGGACACCGACCGCATCGGCAATCTCGATCCGCTCATCGTCGGCCGCGCCAATGTGGTTTACGAGCGCGGCGAGCAGCAGGGACTGCCGATTCTGTAGGCTTCGGCGCGGCCAACCACATTTCATTTTTGGCCGATTTTTACGGTAGACCGTAGCAAGCCCGGTTGACCGTGGAATTCTCGCCGCCGGCATCATTGAGCCGGCAGATTTGGTTTTCAGCGTCATCTGCACCAAGGCAATACGGCTACCGGGATGGATTCCGTCCGGTGGCCGTATTTTTTTGCCGATCAAGTGGTGCGGACTACCTTGCTGGTCGGCCGAACGTTCTTTCCGGGATTCCTACAATCACCATCATCCTGGCGTGACAGCAAGCGTATCCGCGAAGCCTTTGCGTAGTCCGAACGGATCACCGACTATCAACTTTGGTGAAATGATCGGGTAATAATTGTTGTCCAGAATCGAAATTGTATGGTCACCCCCAATGGATTTTCCCGGTTTGAATCGGCGCATTGGTGACGCCATGGTCCCGCCCCCCACCCGACGATGAGAGATGGTCGAGTCACAATTTTGAGAGGAATGTCATGAAAGGCAGCAAGCATCCAAGGAACGATCTGACGATCAATCCGTCAGGCAACGAATCGATCATCGATATCATCGGCCGCGTCGAAGTCAGCCGTCGCCGCTTCATCCAGGGTTCGGCCAGTGCCGGCGCGCTGGCTGCGGCCGGTGGCCTGACCCTGTCCGGTATTGTCGGTACCGTTGAGGCAGCTGTGGCCGGCCCGGTGGTGGGCATCGGTTTCGAAAGCATCCCGCCCAGCCTGGCGCCGGTTGCTGACAAGGTCACCGTGCCGGCCGGTCATACCGTCAAGGCCCTGGTTTCCTGGGGCGACCCGATCATGCCGGGGGCAGCTGCCTACAAGGCTGATGCCAGCAATACCGCCGCCGAGCAGGCCATGCAGTACGGCATGCACACCGACGGCATGCATTTCTTCCCCTTCCCGAGCCGTGGCCAGGTCCTCAACGACCGCGGCATCCTGTGCGCCAATAACGAATACACCCACGAAGAAGTCCTCTTCCCGGACGGCCAGGTTGGCAGCAGCGGCTACAGCATTGAAAAGTGCCGCAAGTCGCAGGCCGCGCACGGCGTTTCGATCACCGAAATCCGCCGCATCAACGGCAACTGGAGCGTCGTCAAGGGCTCTGTTTACGGACGTCGGCTGACTGCCAACACGCCGATGCGCATCGCCGGCCCGGCCGCCGGTCACGCCCTGATGAAGACCCGGGAGTTCAACATCGCGCCGACCGGCTCGGTCGTCACCGGCAACAGCACCGACGGTTTCAAGGCTTTCGGCACCATCAACAACTGCGCCCATGGCATTACCCCCTGGGGCACCTACCTGACCTGCGAAGAGAACTGGAACGGCAACTTCGGCGCCAACGCACCCCTGCCGGCTGTTACCACCGAAGCCGGCAAGCTCTACAACCGCTATGGCGTCACTGCCGCCGGTTTTGGTTATCGCTGGCACACCGCCGATCCGCGCTTCGATCTGGCGGTCAACCCGAACGAGAGCAACCACTTCGGCTGGGTTGTCGAAGTCGATCCGACGGATCCGAAGAGCGTGCCGGTCAAGCGCACCGCACTCGGCCGCATCAAGCACGAGAGCGCCCAATACGTCGTTGACCGCGCCCAGAATCTCGCTTTCTACATGGGTGATGACGAAAAGAACGAGTACATCTACAAGTTCGTCTGTGCCGACAAGTACAACCCGGGCAACCGTGCCGCCAACCGCGATCTGCTCGACCATGGTACGCTTTACGTCGCCCGCTTCAATGCTGACCTGAGCGGCACTTGGCTGCCGCTGACGCCGGACAGCATCGGCCTTGATGGCGTTGCCCTGCGCGACAACCCGAACTTTGCCGGGGCCGACGATGCCGAAGTCCAGGCCAAGATCCTGATCAAGACCCGCATGGCGGCCGATGCCCTGGGCGCCACGATGATGGACCGCCCGGAATGGACCGGCGCCCGTCCGCCCCTCAACGGCAACGACGAGATCGAAATCTACTGCACGCTGACCAACAACGATCGCCGTGGCACGACCACCGCTTCGTCCAACAAGACCGATGGCTCGACGATGGCTGCTTCCGCACGGCCGCCGGTCGATGCCGCCAACCCGCGTGAAGACAATCGCTACGGCCACATCATCCGCTGGCGCGAAGCCGGCCAGTCGGTGCTCGCCACCGAATTCGGCTGGGACATCTTCGTTCAGTGCGGCGACAACGCGACGACCAAGACGGTCAAGCCGACCAACGACTACAAGGGCAACATCAACGACGATCCGAACGGCTCAGCCGATATCGGTGCGCCGGACGGCCTGTGGTTCGACTGGTTCGGCCGCCTCTGGGTGCAGACCGACCAGGCCGGCAACGGCACCGGCGACTGGGTCAACATCGGCGCCAACAGCCTGTCCTGTGCCGACCCGGTGAGCAAGGAGTTCCGTCGCTTCCTGACCGGCCCGAACAAGTGCGAAGTCACCGGCATCACCATGACGCCGGATGGCAAGACCCTGTTTGTCGGCATCCAGCACCCCGGTGAAGACGCCGTTGCCGCCAATCCGACCGCGCTGTCCAACTGGCCGGCCAGCCAGTGGGCGACGCGTGCCGACGGCACCCCGTTGCCGGGCGGCCGTCCGCGTAGCGGCGTCGTGGTCATCACCAAGGACGACGGCGGCATCGTCGGCGCCTGAGTTTTTGAACCAGCCCCGGCGCCAGCCGGGGTTAATTCGATAAAGGAAAATCAATGAACAAGTTCAACCTGATCGCCGGCCTGCTGCTGGCGATTTCTTCCGCCGCCTCGCACGCCGCCGTGATCGTCGATCGCGCCGATGTACCAGCCACGCAGACCGTCATCGACTTCGAAAACGAAGATGGCCTCAACCTGCTCGGCGGCGACATCTACAATTTCGCCGGCGGTTCGCTCACGGCCAACAATGACTACACTGTCGGCCAGAACATTGCCGATCTTGGTGAAAACGGTGCGTGGGGTGCCGGCAACCATTTCGTCTCGTTTGACGTTGTCGGTCAAATGACCATGAACATCAGCTTTGCCGCGCCGACCAATGGCGTAGCCTTCGATTACAGCATCTACGAGGAGCTGGGTGATACCGATGGTTCCGCCATGCTGACGGCGCGTTATTACGATGCCAACGACAGCCTGCTGAAAACGGCCAAGTTCATCTTCTCGCCGTTTGGCAGTACGACCTACGACCAGTTCCAGAGCTTCGGCTATGTCAGCGATGCGGCCAATATCGCCCGCGTCAGTATCTCCGGCGACGGCGTCGTGCTCGACAACCTGACCTTCACGGCAGCCGTTCCCGAGCCGGAAAACTACGCCATGCTGCTCGCCGGTCTTGGCTTGATGGGCGTTGTCGCTCGTCGTCGCAGCGTCCGCGCCTGACGACAGAGGCGTTCCAGGCTGCAGGGCTTGCCCTGCAGTAACGACAAAGGCCGGAAGATTCCGGCCTTTGTCGTTACTGCAAATGGCATTTCAGTTTTGGCTGTTTTTCCTAGTTGACCGTGGCAGGTGCAGCGGCCGAGGCCGGTTCAGCCCTAGCTGATGACGTATGAGGCGCCGCCGGTGGCGATGAGCAGGCCGGTTTCGTTCTCCAGCGTCATCTGCACCGAGGCGATGCGGCCGCCGAGACGGGTCACCCGCCCGGTGGCGGTGAATTTCTTGCCGACGCCCTGGTGCAGGTAGTCGGTGCGCAGGTCGATGGTGCCGATGCGGCCAAAGCGATGGCTGACCTGGTCAGTGCTTTCGCTGTTGAATTTTTCGGCAACGGCCACGGTCACGGCCAGGCCGCCGACGGTATCGAGAACGGTGGCGATCACGCCGCCGTGCAGGCGGCCGTGCTGATAATGGCCGATCAGGTCCTGGCGCATGGCAAAGCTGATTTGTGGCGCTGCCGGATCGAGTGATTCAACGCGAAAACCGAGGAGTTCGTTGAAACAGAGGCGGTGCTCGAAAACATAACGCAGCGTGATTTCGAGGTGCTTTTGCTCTTCAGGAGAGCGGCGGGGCGGTGTCGAGGTCATTGGGTCCGATAGACATTAAAACGGGCGACGGGGTTGCCGTCGGCCAAGTCGAACGCAATTTTAACGCAGCTTACTTTTTGCGCCGTGCCGGGACGTCGGTGCAGGTGCCGTGCGCCGCGTCGATCATCAGTTCCGGCTGGCGGGGGGCGTCGGCGGGAAGAGGAAGCGCTGGACGAAGTCGGCTTCCGGCATCGGCCGGCCGCTCAGGTAGCCCTGGTGGATATCGCAGTGAAAGTCGCGCAAAAGCACCAGTTGCTCAGCCGTTTCGACACCTTCGGCGACGACTTCGAGGCCGAGGTTGTGGGCCATGGTGATGATCGCCGGCACCAGTGCGCTGCCGCCGGCGAAGTTACCGGCATCGTCGATCAGGGCGGTGACGAAGCTGCGGTCGATTTTCAGGCTCGTGAAGGGCAGGCGGTGCAGGTAGGACAGCGAGGAATAGCCGGTACCGAAATCGTCCAGGGCCAGGCGGAAGCCGCGGGTGCGCATGGCGTGGAGCATGTCGACGTGGTTGCCCTCGGCCTGCAGCAGCATCGACTCGGTGACTTCCAGCTCGATTTGCCCGCAGGCGACGCCGTGTTCGGCACACAGCGCGGCTACCGTCTCGGTCAGGTCGCCGGGCCAGAACTGGCGGGCCGACAGGTTGATGGCCATGTGCAGCGGCGTTGGCGACAGGCCGTTCCAGCGGGCCAGGCAGGCGATTGCCTCGGTCAGTACCCTGTGGCCGATGGGGATGATCAGGCCGGTTTCCTCAGCTACCGAGATGAAGCGGTCGGGCGGAATCCACTGGCCGTTGTCCTGCCAGCGCAGCAGGGCCTCGGCGCCGAGCAGGCGGCCGCTGGCAGTGTCGAACTTGGGCTGGTAGTGCAGCGAGAAAGCCTGTTGCTCGATGGCCCGGTGCAGGCGCAATTCGATCGAGGCGCGCTGCAGCACGCGCTCCTTCATCGCCGGCGTGTGGCGGGCCACCTGGCCGCCGCCATGACGCTTGGCCACGTACATCGCGGTATCGGCGTCGCGCAACAGTTGTTCGGCATCGGCGGCGTCGTCCGGGTACAGGCTGAGCCCGATGCTGGCGCCGACGTGCAGCTGGTTGCCATCGGTGACGAAGGGCTGGTTCAGGCGTTCGAGGAAATCGCGGGCGCGGGCTTCGGCGGTCGCGCCGTCGCTGATGCCGGTGAGCAGCACGATGAATTCGTCGCCGCCCTGGCGGACCAGGGTGTCGGTCGGGCCGAGGCCGCCGCGCAGGCGCCCGGCGACATCCTGGAGCAGGCTGTCGCCCAGCCGGTGGCCGAGCGAGTCGTTGATGTCCTTGAAACGGTCAAGATCGATGAACAGCAGGGCGACACGTTCTTGCCGGGCCGTTGCCTGGTGCAGCGCATCGCAGAGTTTCTCGGCGAGCAGCAAGCGATTGGGCAGGCCGGTCAGCGGGTCATGCTGGGCCATGAAGGCGAGTTGCTCGTCGTGCTGCTTGCGTTCGGTGATGTCGGTAACCGAGCCGGCCATCTGGTAGGCGACACCGTGACGGTCGCGCACCGCGATGCCGCGCGAGGCGATCCAGCGGTACTGGCCGCTGCTGGCACGGACCCGGTACTCGCAGTAAAAGTAGGGGGTATGGCCCTTCAGGTGCTCGGCGACGGTCCGGTTGTAATGGGAGCGGTCGTCCGCATGGACCAGTTCCAGCCAGGCATGCGTGTCGGGCAGGAAATTGTCGCGGTAACCTAGAATTTCCAGCAGCCGCTTGCCGACTTCGAGGCGCTTGCTGACCGGGTCCCACGACCAGAAGCCGTCATGCGCCGCTGCCATGGCCAGGCTATAGGCGCGCTGCGTGGCCCACAGCTGGCGCAACTGAGCCTGGACAACGTAGCCGCCGAAAGCGATGAGCAGGGCCAGACCGCCGCGCATGACGAACGACGATTCCCACCACCAGAGCAGCGGGAGGAGTATGCCAAGCAGCGCCAGCAGAGCCAGGCGCGCCAGGATGCCGCGATTGCCCGGGCCGGGGAGTAGTTGGTGCAGGGAATGGATCGACATGTCTCCGGGGTGATTCTGGTTTCCTGGCAGGGCGTTTGGCAACTCGCGCCGGAAGCTTTTGCCGCAGTATCTCCCCCTGTTCCGGCAACGGTCAACTCCGGCAAAACCCCGGAAACCCTTGTGTCATCGAGGTATGTGCACGGCATGGCGGGGCTTGGCATATTCGGCCTGCAGATGCCGGTGCTGGCCGCCAGTTTTGCGTCCCGGGCCGGGCGGACGAGAGTGCCGTGCCTGTTTTTTCCATTTCAGGATGTCGACGGAAACGAATCGGCCGAACGCCACTTGCGTGGGGTTCGGCCGATTTGTCGGAGTCTGATGTGATTCAGAACCGCATCAGGTTTCCTGGCTATTTTTTTCGCGGTGCCGGTACATCCGTACAGGTCCCATGTGCCACTTCCGCCGCCATGCCCACCGTTTCACCCAGCGTCGGGTGCGGGTGGATGGTCTTGCCGATATCGATGGCATCGCAGCCCATTTCGATGGCTAGGCAGACTTCGCCGATCATGTCGCCGGCGTTCGGGCCGACGATGGCACCGCCGATGACGCGATGCGTTTCGGCATCGAAGATCAGCTTGGTGAAGCCGTACTCGGCGCCGTTGGCGATGGCGCGACCGGATGCTGCCCACGGGAACTTGGCAGACTCGACCTTGCGGCCTTCCTTCTTGGCCTGATCCTCGGTGTAGCCGACCCACGCCACTTCCGGGTGGGTGTAGGCAACGCCGGGGATCACCGTGGCGTCGAAGGCGGCCTTGTGACCCGCCGCGACTTCGGCTGCGACGTGGGCTTCATGGACGGCCTTGTGGGCCAGCATGGGATTGCCGACGACGTCGCCGATGGCGAAGATGTGCGGCACGTTGGTGCGCATCTGGGCATCGACGTTGATGAAACCACGGTCGGTCACCGCGACGCCGGCTTTCTCGGCACCGATCTTCTTGCCGTTCGGCGAGCGGCCGGCTGCTTGCAGGATCATGTCGTACTTGACCGGCTCGGCTGATATGCCTTCGCCCTCGAAGGTGACATACAAGCCATCTTCCTTGGCATCAACAGCAACCGTCTTGGTCTTCAGCATGATCTTGTCGAAGCGATGCGTGTTCTGCTTTTCCCAGACCTTGACCGCGTCGCGATCCGGGCCTTGCATCAGCGCGTCGAGCATTTCGACGACATCGACCTTGGTGCCCAGCGTCGAATAGACGGTGGCCATTTCGAGGCCGATGATGCCGCCGCCGATGACCAGCATCTTCTCCGGCACGAAGCGCAGTTCGAGCGCCCCGGTCGAATCGACGATGCGCGGATCCTTCGGGATGAAGGGCAGATGCACGGCAGCCGAACCGGCGGCGATGATGCATTTCTGGAACTTGATGACTTTCTTGCTGCCGGTGGTGTCCTGACCGCTACCGGTGGTTTCCTGCACCTCGATGTGATGCGGGTCGAGGAAGGTGCCGAAACCGCGCACGATGTCGACCTTGCGGCCCTTGGCCATGCCGGCCAGACCGCCGGTCAGCTTGCCGACGACCTTGTCCTTGTGGGCGCGCAGCTTGTCAATATCGACCGTCGGGGCGGCAAAGGTGACGCCGAGATCGCTGGCGTGCTGGGCTTCTTCCATGACCGCGGCGACGTGGAGCAGCGCCTTGGACGGAATGCAGCCGACGTTGAGGCAGACGCCACCGAGGGTGGCGTAGCGCTCGACGATGACCGTCTTCATGCCGAGGTCGGCCGAGCGGAAGGCGGCGGAGTAACCGCCGGGGCCGGCGCCGAGGACGAGCATTTCGCACTCGATGTCGGCACCGCCGGCATGGCTGCCGGCGACCGGAGCGGCGACCGGAGCGGCGACCGGAGCGGCGGCTGGCGCCGCGGCCTGGGTTTCCGTTTTTGCCGCATTTTCCGGGTTGACCGTGGAAGCAGCGCCACTTTCAACCTTGATCAGCAAGGCGCCTTCACCGACCTTGGCACCGAGCTGAACGAGCACTTCCTTGACCACACCGGCGACCGGCGACGGCACATCCATCGTCGCCTTGTCGGATTCCAGCGTGCAGATCGCGTCATCGACCTTGATGCTGTCGCCGACCTTGACGAACAGGTCGATGATCGGCACTTCGGCGAAATCGCCGATGTCGGGGACTTTGACTTCTACCAGATTGCTCATGGTGATCTCCCCTTACAGAGCGACGCGACGGAAGTCGGCCAGCAGCTGAGCGATGTAGACGTTGAAGCGGGTGGCCAGCGCCCCGTCGATGACGCGGTGATCAGCGGTCAGCGAGAGCGGCAGGACGAGGCGCGGCACGAATGCCTTGCCGTCCCAGACCGGCTTCATGGCCGATTTGTTGACCCCGAGGATGGCGACTTCCGGTGCATTGACGATCGGTGCGAAGTAGGTGCCGCCGATGCCGCCCAGACTGGAAATCGTGAAGCAGGCGCCGGACATATCGGCCGGCTTGAGCTTGCCGTCGCGGGCCTGCTTGGCCAGTTCGCCCGACTCTTGCGCCAGTTCGAAGACCGACTTCTTGTCGACGTTCTTGACCACCGGGACGACCAGGCCGTTCGGCGTGTCGGCCGCAAAGCCGATGTTGAAATACTTCTTCAGCACCAGGTTGTCGCCGTCGAGCGAGGAATTGAATTCCGGGAATTTCTGCAGGCCCTTGACGCAAGCCTTCATGAGGAAAGCCAGCATGGTCAGCTTGGCGCCGCCACCCTTCTCGTTTTCCTTGTTGAGCAGCACGCGGAAGGCCTCGATGTCGGTGATGTCGGCATCTTCGTGGTAGGTCACGGCCGGGATCATCACCCAGTTGCGCGACAGGTTCTGGCCGGAAATCTTCTTGATGCGCGATAGCGGTTTGACCTCGATCTCGCCGAACTTGGCGAAATCGACCTTCGGCCAGGGCAGCAGATCGAGCCCGCCGCCGAGACTGGCGCCGCCAGCAGCGGGAGCCGGGCCGGCAACGGCGCCGGACATGACGCCCTTGACGTACTTGGTCAGGTCTTCCTTGACGATGCGGTTCTTCGGGCCGGTGGCCGGCACCTTGTTCAGATCGACGCCGAGTTCGCGGGCATAGGCGCGGACCGACGGCGAAGCGTGAACCTTGGAACCGACAGCCAGAGCCGGGGCCAGTGCCGCCGGTGCGGCAGCAGCCGGAGCAGCGGCGGGCGCGGCAACCGGGGCTGCGGCAGCAGCGACAGGCGCCGGAGCAGCAGCTTGCGGCGTGGCAACCGGAGCCGAAGCGCCCGTTTCAACCTTGATCAGAACCGTGCCTTCGCCGACCTTGGAGCCGAGTTGGACGAGCACTTCCTTGACCGTGCCGGCGACGGTGGACGGTACGTCCATCGTTGCCTTGTCGGATTCCAGCGTGGCGATGGCATCGTCAACCTTGATGCTGTCGCCGACCTTAACGTACAACTCGATCACCGGGACTTCGGCGAAGTCGCCGATATCCGGCACCTTGACCTCAACCACGCCACCACCCGCTGCCGGTGCAGCGGCAACCGGTGCTGCCGCGGGTGCCGGTGCAGCGGCCTGGGCCGCCGGTGCGGGGGCGGCGGCAGGTGCGGCAACAGCGGCACCTCCCGTTTCAACCTTGATCAGAACGCTACCTTCGCCGACCTTGGCGCCGAGTTGGACCAAAACTTCCTTGATGACGCCGTCGACCGTGGAAGGCACATCCATCGTTGCCTTGTCGGATTCCAGCGTGGCAATGGCGTCGTCGACCTTGATGCTGTCGCCGACCTTGACGTACAACTCGATCACCGGCACTTCGGCGAAATCGCCGATATCGGGGACTTTGACTTCAATGATTTGGCTCATGTTGTCTCTCCCTGATTAAACCGACATCGGGTTGGGTTTGTTCGGGTCAAGGTTGTACTTGACCAGAGCGGCAGCAACCACTTCGCGCTTGATTTCGCCGTTGTCGGCCAGCGCCTTGAGGGCGGCCAGCGTCACCCAGTGACGATCGACTTCGAAGAAATGACGCAGCTTCTCGCGGGTATCCGAACGGCCGAAACCATCGGTGCCCAGCGTGACGTACGGAGCCTTGACGAAGGGACGGATCTGCTCGGAGAACAGCTTGATGTAGTCGGTCGAGGCGATGACCGGGCCCTTGGCGCCTGCCAGCTTCTCTTCGACGTGCGACAGCTTCGGCTCTTCGAGCGGATGCAGCATGTTCCTGCGCTGGGTATCGATACCGTTGCGCGCCAGTTCATTCATGCTGGTACAGCCCCACAGGTCGGATTCGACACCCCAGTCCTGCTTGAGCAGGTCGGCGGCGGCGATGACTTCGCGGAAGATGGTGCCGGAACCGAGCAGCTGAACGCGCGGGCCGGCGGATTCGCCACCCTTCTTGAAGGAGTACATGCCCTTGATGATGTCGGCTTCGGCGCCAACCGGCATTTCCGGATGCTCGTAGTTCTCGTTCATTACCGTCAGGTAATAGAAAACGTCTTCCTGCTCCTGGAACATACGGCGCATGCCGTCCTGGGTCACCACGGCGACTTCATACTGGAAGGTCGGGTCGTAGGAAACACAGTTCGGGATCAGGTTGGAGAGGATCAGGCTATGGCCGTCTTCGTGCTGCAGGCCTTCGCCGTTCAGCGTCGTGCGACCGGCTGTGCCGCCGATCAGGAAGCCACGGGCGCGCTGGTCGCCAGCCGCCCAGCACAGGTCGAGAACGCGCTGCATGCCGAACATCGAGTAGCAGATGTAGAACGGAATGGTCTGGACGTTATGGACGGAATACGAGGTGGCGGCGGCGATCCAGTCGCTCATTGCGCCGGACTCGTTGATGCCTTCCTGCAGCACCTGGCCGGTCTTCGACTCCTTGTAGAACATCAGCTGGTCATGGTCTTCCGGAACATAGTTCTGGCCTTCCTGATTCCAGATGCCGACCGAGCGGAACATGCCTTCCATGCCGAAAGTGCGCGATTCGTCCGGCACAATGGGCACGACGTTCTTGCCGACATTCTTGTCCTTCAACATCATGTTCATGATGCGGACGATGGCCATGGTCGTGGACAACTCGCGGCCTTCGCCGGATGCCTTCAACAGCGCGGCAAACGTGTCGAGCGACGGGATGGCGAGCGGCTCGGCCTTGCGGCGGCGCTGCGGCAGGAAACCGCCGAGGTCGACCCGACGCTGGAGCATGTACTGGTATTCCGGCGAGTCTTCGGCGAACTTCAGGTAAGGCAGTTCGTAGAGCTGGTCGTCCGGCACCGGCAGGTTGAAGCGGTCACGGAAGCGGCCGATCTGCTCCTTGTCCATCTTCTTCTGCTGGTGCGAGGTATTCATCGCTTCGCCGGCCTGGCCCATGCCGAAACCCTTGATGGTCTTGGCCAGGATCAGGGTTGGGGCACCCTTGGTCTTGATGGCGCGGTCGTAGGCAGCAAAGATCTTGAAGATGTCGTGGCCGCCGCGATTCAGGTTCCAGACCTGGTCGTCGGTCCAGTCAGCGACCAGTTCGCGCAATTCTGGCGTGTTGAAGAAATGTTCGCGAACGTAGGCGCCGTTCTTGGCCTTGAAGGTCTGGTACTCGCCATCGCACAGTTCCATCATGCGTTTCTTCATGATGCCCTTCTTGTCGCGCTGGAACAGCGTGTCCCACTGCGTACCCCAGACAAGCTTGATGACGTTCCAGCCGGCACCGCGGAATTCGGATTCGAGTTCCTGGATGATCTTGCCGTTGCCTCGCACCGGGCCGTCGAGGCGCTGCAGGTTGCAGTTGATGACGAAAATCAGATTGTCGAGCTTCTCGCGACCGGCCATGCCGATGGCGCCGAGCGATTCAACTTCGTCGGTCTCGCCGTCGCCGAGGAAGGCCCAGACTTTGCGATCACCTGCCTTGGCCAGTCCGCGCGAATCGAGGTACTTCATGAAGCGGGCCTGATAAATGGCCTGGATCGGGCCGAGGCCCATGGAAACGGTCGGGAACTGCCAGAAATCCGGCATCAGCCAGGGGTGGGGGTAGGACGAAATGCCCTTGCCGCCGGTTTCCTGACGGAAGTTGTCCATCTGTTCTTCGCTCAGGCGGCCGAGCATGAAAGCGCGGGAATAAACGCCGGGTACGGAATGGCCCTGGAAGAAGATCAGGTCGCCGCCGGACGGGTCATTGATGCTGCGCCAGAAATGCGAAAAGCCGACGTCGTAGAGGGCGGCGGCCGAAGCGAAGGAGGCGATGTGGCCGCCGACGTTGGTGTCCTTGTTGGCGCGCACGACCATGGCCATGGCGTTCCAGCGGATATAGGAGTGCAGCTTGATTTCCATATCCGGATTGCCTGGGTACTTGGGCTGCTGGTCAGCCGGGATGGTGTTGATGTACTCGGTGTTGGCGGAGTAGGGCAGATCAATGCCGTCTTCGCGGGCCTGGCCGATCAGCTTCTCGATCAGGTAATGGGCGCGGTCGGCGCCTTCGTTGACGAGGACGCCGCCGAGGGCGTCAATCCATTCTTTGGTTTCCTGCGGATCTATGTCAGCGGGGTCAGGCAATTTGTTCGGTTGTTCGGCCATGGTTTGTCTCCTGGTTTGAATGTGATTCTGTTTTGCCTGTTGAGCAAGACAACTTTAACTGCTTGCAGTTCTGTTAGCGAACCCGTATTTACCCTAATTCGCGTTTCGCATTGTAAAAACAAAATTCGCATCGTGCAATAAGTACAAGCACGTACCACGAGTTTTTTTGCAGATTTACAACGGGGAGGTTAGAGCGTGGCCCAGCGGGCCAGCGTGCCGCCGAAGAAGGCGGTGGCGATCAGGGCGAGCGGTGAGGCGGCGATGAAGACCTTGAGAACGCGGGCGATGAAGGGGTGGGCAAGCTGCGATTCGATGAAGCAGCGGGCAACCACGACGCCCTTGATCCAGATGATGGCGGCGACCAGCAAAGGTAGCCAGCTCACCTCCCGGAACCACTCGCTGAGGCCGAGGCTGGCCAGCGTCAGGGCGACCAGCGCCAGCCATGCCACGGTCAACCGGAAAAAATGATCAATTTTGAAATTCATCATTCAGGCCAGTACGTAGAACAGCGGGAAAATGACCAGCCAGATGATGTCTGTGGCGTGCCAGTAGCAGGCCAGCGCTTCGAGCCCGGCGTAGTCTTCGGACGAATAGCCGCGGAAACTCAGCCGGGCGAGGACCCAGAGAATGCCGAGGATGCCCCAGGTGGCGTGCACCAGATGGGTGAAGGTCAGGTAGTAATAGACCGTGAAAAAAATGCCCGATTCGCCATTGATGCCGTGCGCCAGATTCCAGCCGATTTCGAGCGCCTTGGTCAGCGGATAGCCGAGCGCGACAATCAGGCCGGCGACCAGCCAGATGATGGCAGAGCGATGCTTGTCCTGACGGATGGCGTTCACCGAGCAGGCGATCAAATAGCTGCTGGTGATCATGAGCAGCGTGATCACCGTTCCGGCGGTGACCGACAGGCGTTGTGCGCCGTCGTGGAAGGCCTCCGGGAAATGGGCGCGGGCGATGAAGTACACCGCGAAAAGTACGCCAAACTCGACGAACTCGCAGGTGATGCCGGCCCAGATGCCCTTGTTGCCGGGGATACGGAATGGGGTTTCGGCAGCGGGGGGCGGTTCGGCGGGGAGGGTGGCGGCGGTCATGGTCGAGGTGTCGATGAGCGGCCATTGTTCCGGGGGCGGGCGGGGCTGGCCTTGATGTTCATCAACGGCTTTCACCATGCCCTGATGCGACACGAAAAAAATACCCCGGCGAATTGCGTTGTATCAAGTTGCCGCAGGAATGCCCTTTTATAATGTATGGCTTTAGTCCAAATGATCGAGGAGTCGACATGGCGGCAGTCATGCCTGTACCCGCAGCAAGCCGGGTTTTGATGTCCGGTAACGAAGCAGTCGCCCGCGCTGTCTGGGAGGCCGGCGTGAAAGTTGCGGCCGCTTATCCCGGCACGCCGTCTACCGAAATGCTCGAAGTCATTTCGAGCTACCCCGATCTCTATGCCGAGTGGTCGGTCAACGAGAAGGTTTCGCTAGAAGTTGCCATCGGTGCCGCCTATGCCGGTTCCCGTTCGTTCTGCTGCATGAAGCATGTCGGCATGAACGTCGCCTCCGACGCGCTGATGACCCTGACCCTGACCGGTGTGGTCGGCGGGCTGGTCATCGCCATCGCCGACGACGTCGGTTTGTCCTCGTCGCAGAACGAACAGGACTCACGCTACTGGGGCCGTTTCGCCCACGTCCCGGTGCTCGAGCCGGCCGATTCGCAGGAAGCGTACGCGATGACGCTGTACGCCTACGAGCTGTCCGAAAAATTCCAGGTGCCGGTCATCCTGCGCATGACGACGCGGATCAACCACGTTAAGTCGCTGGTCATCGTCGGCGAGCGGAACGAGTACGTCGGCGCCGGTTTCAAGAAGGAACCGGCCCGCTTCGTCATGGTGCCGGGCAATGCCGGCAAGCGCATTCCGCTGATGTTTGCGCGCGACATCAAGTTGCGCGAGCTGGCCGAAACCTCTGAACTGAATTTCATCGAGGATGGCTCCGACAAACGCGTTGGCTTCATCGCCTCCGGCCCGGCCTACATGCACGTCAAGGAATCCTTCCCGAATGCGCCGGTCCTCAAGCTCGGCTTCTCCTGCCCGGTGCCTTTCGAGAAATGCCGCGAACTGGCGGCCATGGTCGACCAGGTTGTCATCGTCGAAGAAGTTGAACCGCTGGTCGAAACCGAACTCAAGGCGCAAGGCCTGAAAGTCATCGGCAAGGAAATCCTGCCGCTGCAGGGCGAGTTGTCGCCCAACGTGCTCAAGCCGGCCATCGCCAAGCTGCTCGGCGAGCCGATTCCGGAAAAGACCGCGCTGGCCCCGCTGCAGGTTTTCCCGCGGCCGCCGACGATGTGCGTCGCCTGCCCGCACCTCGGCGTCTATTACACGCTGTCGCAAGTGCGCAATCTCAATATCTCGGGCGATATCGGCTGCTACACGCTGGGCGCAGGACACCCGTGGAACGCCCTCGACACCTGCGTCTCGATGGGCGCCTCGATGGGCGTCGCGCTGGGCATGGACAAGGGCCGTGGCGAGGCCGACAAGGACAAGCGCATCGTTGCCGTGATCGGCGATTCGACCTTCCTGCACATGGGCATGCAGGGCCTGCTCGACATGGTTTACAACAAGGGCAATGTCACCGTGCTGTTGCTCGACAACCGAGCCGTCGGCATGACGGGCGGCCAGAACAATCCGGGCAACGGCTACGGCATTCACGGTGAAGAAGCGCCGCGCGTCGATTTCGCCAAGCTGGTCAGTGCGCTGGGCGTCAAGGATGAGCGCATCCACGTCGTCAATCCGTATGAGTTGCCGGTGCTCTTCAAGACCATTCGCGACGAGGTCAAGGTCCCCGATGTGTCGGTCATCATCACCGACCAGCCCTGCGTGCTGGTCAAGGATTACCACAAGCTCAAGCCGTTCGAAGTCATCGACGACAAGTGCACGGGTTGCGGCAATTGCATCGACGTCGGCTGCCCGGCCATTCACGTCACGCGCCGTGGCAAGGAAGTCAAACCGAGCGGTCGCGAGGTCGATCTGGCATTCGTGCGCATCGAAACCTCGGTGTGCACCGGCTGCGGCCTGTGTGTCCAGCCCTGTGCGCCGAAGGCCATTGTCCATCATGTGCAGACCTCGCCGATCCAGCTGGTGACCAAGGGAGGCTGCGCAGCATGAGCGTTGTTGAAAACACCTGCACCAACATCCTCGTCGTCGGCATCGGCGGCCAGGGCGTCATGACGGCGACCGAAATCCTCGCCGAAGCGGCCATCGCGCTAGGCCACGACGCCAAGAAAACCGAAGTCGCCGGCATGGCGCAACGTGGTGGCGTTGTTTCGTCGCACCTGCGTTTCGGCAAGCGCGTCCTGTCGCCGCAGATCACGCCAGGGACCGCTGACGTCCTGCTCGGCTTCGAGTCGGCCGAAGCGATGCGCTGGCAGCATATGCTCAAGCCGGGCGGCATCACGCTCATGAACACCGCCAGACTGGTGCCGCCGGTCGTCGAACTCGGTCTGTTCGATTACCCGGAAGATCCGCTGGCCGAGATCAGGAAATCCGGCAACAAGGTCGTCGCTTTCGACGCCACGACCATCGCGCAGAATCTGGGCGACATCCGCCTTGGCAACACAGTAATGCTGGGCGCTATTGCCGATCACCTGCCGTTTGGCGCCGAGGTGCTGCTCGATTGCGTGCTCAAGCGCTTCCAGCGCAAGGGCGAAAAACTGGTAGAACTGAACCGCCGCGCTTTTGAAGCTGGTCGCGCAGCAGTCGGTGAAGCGGAAGCTGCCGCGGCGTAATCTGCTAAAATACGCGCCAATTCAAAGGGAAAGGCCGCCGCCTTTCCCCTTTTTCTTTTCAGTTGGATGCGACGATGACAGCTCAAATTATTGACGGCAAGGCGCTGGCCGAAGAACTGCGCCAGGGTTTCAAGGCACGCGTCGAGGCGCTCACCGCCAAGGGCCACAAACCCGGTCTGGTGGTCATTCTGGTTGGGGCCGACCCGGCTTCCGAGGTCTATGTCCGCAACAAGGTCAATGGCTGTCTGGCCATCGGCATGCACTCCGAAAAGATCACTTACGACGCCACGGTCGATCAGGCGACGGTGCTCGACAAGATCGCCGAACTGAACGCTGATCCGAACATCCACGGCATCCTCGTCCAACTGCCGCTGCCGAAGCATTTCGACGAAGAAGCTGTGCTCGAGGCGATTGCTGCCGAGAAGGACGTCGATGGCTTCCACGCCGAAAACGTCGGTGCGCTGGCCCAGGGCAATCCGCGCTTCATCCCGTGCACGCCCTACGGCGTCATGAAGATGTTCGAGAAGGGCAATGTCGATCTGACCGGCAAGGAAGCGGTCGTCATCGGCCGTTCCAATATCGTCGGCAAGCCGATGGCGCTGCTGCTGATCAACGCCGGGGCGACGGTCACCGTTTGCAACTCGCGCACCAAAGACCTGAAATTCCACACCAGCCGCGCCGACATTCTGGTCGCTGCCGTCGGCAAGCCAAAATTCGTCACCGGCGACATGGTCAAGCCGGGCGCTGTCGTCATCGACGTCGGCATCAACCGCCTTCCGGACGGCAAGCTGTGTGGCGACGTCGATTTCGCCAGCTGTCTTGAGGTTGCCGGCCAGATCACGCCGGTCCCGGGCGGCGTTGGGCCGATGACGATCACGATGCTGCTGGCAAATACGATCGAAGCTGCGGAACGAAAAGCAGCGCTGGCTGACTAAGGCATCTTTCCATCTCTAACTGAAGGATTTACAACATGAGCACAAAGCCCCTCGTTGGCATCGTCATGGGTTCGGACAGCGACTGGCCGATCATGCGCGCCGCCGCTGTTGCCCTGAAGAACCTCGATATTCCCTACGAAGCCAAGGTGCTTTCAGCCCACCGCACCCCGGATCAGGCACTTGACTATGCCTCTACCGCTGCCGAGCGCGGCATCAAGGTGCTGATCGGCGCGGCCGGCGGTGCCGCCCACCTGGCCGGCGTGCTCGCCGCCAAGACCCAACTCCCGGTGCTTGGCGTGCCGATGCCGTCCAAGCACCTGATGGGGCTTGATTCGCTGCTCTCCATGGTCCAGATGCCCGGCGGTATTCCGGTCGCCACCTTTGCCGTCGGCGAAGCCGGTGCCACCAACGCGGCGCTGTTTGCCGTCGCCATGCTGGCCTTGAGCGACGAAGCCATTGCCCAGAGGCTGGCCGGCTTCCGCCAGAGCCAGACCGAAAAAGTGCTGTCCAAGACGCTGCCCGACCAGCCTTGACCGCCACTCCGACCAGCTTTCGCCAATGACTCAGGACTACACGCGCGCTGTTGAATTGCTGCGCGCCGGCGAGCTGGTCGCCTTCCCGACGGAAACGGTTTACGGCCTGGGGGCGGATGCCGCCAACCCGGCCGCCGTTGCCAAGATTTTTGCCGCCAAGGGCCGCCCGGCCGATCATCCGCTGATCGTCCATATCGCCGGCCACGACGCGGTCGACCACTGGGCCGAGCAGGTTCCCGCTGTCGCTTGGGAACTCATGGAAGCTTTCTGGCCTGGCCCGCTGACGCTGATTCTCAAAAAACAGGCTTGGGTGCCCGACGTCGTGACCGGCGGCCAGGATACGGTTGGATTGCGCGTTCCCGGCCATCCGGTGGCGCTCGACCTGCTGCGTGCCTTTGCCGCCGTCGCCGGTGAACATGCCGGCATCGCCGCCCCATCGGCCAACCGCTTCGGCCGCATCAGCCCGACCACGGCCGAACATGTCCGTGAAGAACTTGGTGACCGGGTGCCGCTGATTCTCGACGGCGGGCCGTGCAAGGTCGGCATCGAATCGACCATCGTCGATTGTTCGCGCGGCGAGCCCGTCGTCCTCCGCCCCGGCCACATCGCCCCGGCCCATCTCGAAGCCGTCCTCGGCCGCCGCCCGGCCATCGAAACCGCCGACGGCGCCCCGCGCGTCTCCGGCTCGCTGGCCGCCCACTACGCGCCACAAACCCCGATGCGCCTGGTGTCGTCCGAACGTTTGCTCGATTTCATCAACGCCCAGCGCCACAAAGGCGACCGCTGCGGCGTCATCAGCACCAACCAGCCCCCACACGCCGGCATGCCCCACGCCTGGCGCATGCTGCCGGCCGACCCGGTCGGCTACGCCCACGAGCTCTACGCCGCCCTGCGCGACATGGACCACGCCGGCGTCGACCTGATCGCCGTCGAAGCCTTGCCCGACGAGCCAGCATGGGCCGCAGTCGCCGACCGCCTGCGCCGGGCCGTTGCCGGTGCCGGACAGGCGTAAATTCCGACTCCCACGGTCAACCGGAAAAAACGGCCAAAATTGAAAGTTGGCACAGAATGAAAATGCCGCTTTGATCTGCAAATTGGAGTGAGCTAGAATCGGTCCTCGTTGGGGGGGTAGCTCAGCTGGGAGAGCGCCTGGTTCGCAATCAGGAGGTCGTGAGTTCGATCCTCATCCTCTCCACCATCTCAAAAAGCCTGATTTTTCAGGCTTTTTTTGTTTTCTCGCCGGATTAGGGATTTCCCTCGGGGTGCTTGTATTGCCATCCGATTCGCCGAATACTTTGTACGTGTCAGGTTGCCTGACTCAACAGAGCTTTGGTCGCAAAACAATAACGGATGGAGGATCGAGACATGACTTTGGTACCCAAGGTGCAAACGCACAAGATTTCCAAAAACATTACGCTGAGTGCTTCCGGATATAACGTGATTGGCGCCGACTCGCCGGCGATCGAGGCGATGACTGACTTTCTGCGAGTCAGCGTGGTGGTCATCGCGCCCGACGCATCGGTGGTCGAGGCCAATGCGCAAATGATTGCGCGCGGCGTTCGCCTGCTCATGGTGACGGGGGCCGGCGACCGGCTGGAGGGGCTGATTACCGCCCGCGACATCCTCGGCGAGAAGCCAATGCAGGTTGCCTCGGCGCGCGGCTGCAAGCGTGACGAGCTGAAGGTGGCCGAGCTCATGACGTCGATCAGCCACGTCGATACGCTCTATTTGAAGGAAGTCCTCAACGCGCGCGTGGTGGATATTCTCGATGCCCTGAAGCGCCTCGGCCGCCAGCATATTCTCGTCGAGGACGTCGATGCGGCGACTGGTCTGCCACGCGTGCGCGGCGTTTTCTCGGCGACCAACATCGGCCGCCAGCTCGGCGTGCCGGTGCTCGGTTTCGAACTGGCCAGCACCTTTGCCGAAATCGAGGCGGCGCTGGCTCCGTGATGCCGGTGCCGGCATGACCACGCCAGACGATTTGCGCCAGTTGGCGTCGCAGTCCCTGCTCTCGCACTTCGCCGATCTGTGCGAGGGGGCGGTGATTGTCGACGCCTTGGGTAATGTTGCCTGGATGAACGATCAATATCCGGGCCGTCTGGGGATCAGCGATCTGGCGGCGACGATCGGTCGGCCAATCGAAGAAGTGATCCCGAACAGCCAGATGCGGCAGGTGGTCGACAGCGGCCGGCCGATCATGCTCGACATCATGGATTTCGGCGATGAATCCTTTGTCGTGACGCGGCTGCCGTTGCGCGAGGCGAGCGGCAAGGTGGTCGGCGCGGTTGGCTTCATTCTCTACGACGATCCGCGTCACCTGGCGCCGGTGGTGTCGCGCTACCAGCGCTTGCGGGCTGATCTGGCCGAGGCCGAGCGCAAGCTGGCCGATGCCCGGCGGACCAAATACACCTTCTCAAGTTTTGTCGGCGCCGGTGCGCTGTGCTGCGAGTTGAAACAGTCGGCTCGGCGGGCGGCGCGCACTTCGTCCTCGGTCCTCATCCTCGGCGAAACGGGGACGGGCAAGGAGTTGCTGGCCCAGGCCATCCATGCGGCCAGCCCACGCGTGAACGGACCGTTCGTCGCGGTCAACATTGCCGCCGTGCCGGAAACGCTGCTCGAAGCGGAATTTTTCGGTGTCGCTGCCGGGGCCTACACCGGCGCCGACAAGCGCGGCCGCGACGGCAAGTTCAAGCTGGCCGATGGCGGCACCTTGTTCCTCGACGAAATCGGCGACATGTCGCTGGCGCTTCAGGCCAAGCTGCTGCGCGCCCTGCAGGAGCGTGAGTTCGAGCCGGTTGGTTCGAACAAGCTGTTGACCGTCGATGTGCGGATCATCGCGGCGACCAGTCGCGATCTCGAGCAAATGGTTGCCGATGGCCAGTTCCGGGCCGATCTTTACTACCGGCTCAACGTCATTACTGTAAAAACGCCGCCTTTGCGCCAGCGTCCGGAAGACATGGGCCTGTTGGCCGACTACCTGATCGAGCAGATTTGCCGCCTGCAAGGCATTCCCCTGCACGGCATCAGTACGTCGGGCCTCAATCGTCTGCTCCAGCACGACTGGCCGGGCAATGTGCGCGAATTGGCCAATGTGCTCGAACGGGCCTTGTTGATGAGTGATGGCGACATGCTGGAGAGCACCGATCTTGACCGGGTCATGCCGAAGGCCAAGGCATCGCTCGTGCCGCCGTTGGCCAGGGTTCTCGGCATTGCCGAAGTCGTTGCCCAGGCAGAACGACAGGCGATCCTCGCTGCCTTGCGCAGCTGTGCCGGGAACAAGGTTCAGGCCGCCCGGCAGCTGGGTATTTCACGGGCGGCACTTTATGAAAAGATTGCCGGCCTGGGGGTTGATGCCGAGGCGGCCTGAAGTGTCTGCCTGACTGGACAGAGTGTCAGCCAGGGCAGACGTTCGCGATGCCACGGTCAACCGGAAAAAACGTTCAATTCCATAATAGTCAATGAGTTGAATGCGCTGGCACGCCGCGTGCGATAGAGAAGGCTCCGCAATAATATTCAAGGAGACAACGTGGACTTTCTGATCGTTCTGGGCGCCCTGGCGTTCCTGATGTTCGTGGCCTATCGCGGCTACAGCGTCATCCTGTTTGCACCGATCGCCGCCATGGGCGCCGTGCTTTTCATCGACCCCAACATGGTTGCACCGATGTTCACCGGTCTGTTCATGGACAAGATGGTCGGCTTCGTCAAAAACTTCTTCCCGGTCTTTTTGCTCGGCGCCGTTTTCGGCAAGGTCATTGAACTTTCCGGCTTCTCGAAATCGATCGTCGCCTCGGTGATCAAGATGATCGGCAGCGAGCGGGCCATGCTCTCCATCGTCATCGTCTGCGGAGTCCTGACCTACGGTGGCGTTTCGCTGTTCGTCGTCGTTTTCGCGGTCTATCCCTTTGCCGCCGAAATGTTCCGCCAGGGCGGCATTCCGAAGCGCCTGATTCCCGGCACCATTGCACTCGGCGCCTTCACCTTCACGATGGATTCCCTGCCCGGCACGCCGCAGATCCAGAACATCATCCCGACCACCTTCTTCAAGACCGACATCTACGCCGCGCCGTGGCTGGGGATCATCGGTGGCGTGTTCATCTTCATCGTCGGCATGCTCTATCTGGAAAGCGCCCGCCGTCGCGCCGCCAAGGCCGGCGAAGGTTATGGCGAAGGCCACATCAATGAGCCGGAAGCGGTCTCCACCGAGAAACTGGTCCATCCGGCCATCGCCATCCTGCCGCTGATCATGGTCGGCGTCATGAACAAGGTGTTCACCACCGCCATCCCGGCGCTCTACGGCGAGAGCGTGTCGTTCATTCCGGCCGTTATCGGCAAGGCGGCGCCCGTTGTTCAACAGACCAAGGCCGTCGCTGCCATCTGGGCCGTTGAAGGGGCGTTGTTGATCGGTATCGCCACCGTCTTCATCTTTGGCTGGAAGATGGTCATCAGCAAATTCGGCGAAGGCAGCAAGAATGCCATCGGCGGTGCCCTGCTGGCTACCATGAACACCGCTTCGGAATACGGCTTCGGTGCCGTGATCGCCGCGCTGCCGGGCTTCCTGGTCGTCGCCAATGCCCTGAGCTCGATTCCCAACCCGCTGATCAACGAAGCAATTACCGTCACCGCGCTGGCTGGCATCACGGGTTCCGCTTCCGGCGGCATGGGCATTGCGCTGGCCGCCATGGCCGAGACCTTCATTGCCAATGCCAACGCCGCCGGCATCCCGCTAGAAGTCTTCCACCGCGTTGCTTCGATGGCCTCCGGTGGCATGGACACCTTGCCGCACAACGGCGCCGTGATTACGCTGCTCGCCGTCACCGGCCTGACCCATCGCCAGTCATACAAGGACATCTTCGCCATCACCTGCATCAAGACCATGGCGGTCTTTGTGGTGATCGGGGTGTTCTACGCCACCGGTATTGTTTGATAATCCAATAAAAACAAAGAGGAGATAAACCATGGCCTTGTCACGTCACCCAATGGCTTCGTCGCTGCGCGCTTCCGACACCGGCAAGGTGGTGTCGGCACGCGACGCCGTCCGCCTGATCAAGGATGGCGATACCGTCGCCACCGGTGGTTTTGTCGGCATCGGCTTTGCCGAAAATATCGCTGTCGCGCTCGAGGCGCTTTTTCTCGAAGGCGAGGAGGCCGATGTGCACGGCCTCGGTCGGCCGCGTAATTTGACGCTGGTCTACGCGGCCGGGCAGGGTGACGGCAAGGAGCGCGGCCTCAATCACCTCGGCCACGACGGCCTGGTCAGCCGGGTCATCGGCGGCCACTGGGGCCTGGTCCCCAAGTTGCAGCAACTGGCTGTTTCCAACCGGATCGAAGCCTACAACCTGCCGCAGGGGGTAATCACCCACCTCTTCCGCGACATTGCTGCCGGCAAGCCGGGGACGCTGACCCGTGTCGGCCTCGGCACCTTCGTCGATCCGCGTTTCGGCGGTGGCAAGCTCAACGAAATGACGACCAAGGATGTCGTCCGCCTCATGGAAATCGACGGTGAGGAATATCTGTTCTACAAGGCGCTGCCGATCAACGTCGGCATCATTCGCGGCACCACGGCTGACCCCGACGGAAATGTGACGATGGAAAAGGAGGCCTTGACGCTGGAGGCGCAGGCCATCGCCATGGCGGCGCGCAACTCGGGCGGCATCGTCATCGTCCAGGTCGAGCGCATCGCCGAGCGGGGTACGCTGAACCCGCGCCAGGTCAAGATTCCCGGCATCCTGGTCGATTGCGTCGTGGTCGCCGAGAAACCGGAATACCACATGCAAACCTTTGCCGAGCCCTATAGCCCGGCTTTTGCTGGCGAGATCAAGGTGCCGCTGTCGGCCATCGCGGCGATGCCGATGAGCGAGCGCAAGATCATCGCCCGGCGCGCGGCGTTGGAGCTGAAAGCCAATGCCATCGTGAACCTCGGCATCGGCATGCCGGAAGGCGTTGCCAATGTCGCGGCCGAAGAGCAGGTCATCGACCTCATGACGCTCACCGCCGAACCCGGCGTCATTGGCGGCGTGCCGGCCGGCGGCCTGAGTTTCGGGGCGGCGACCAACGCCCAGGCGATCATCGACCAGCCCAGCCAGTTCGATTTCTACGACGGCGGCGGCCTCGACATCGCCTTTCTTGGTCTGGCTCAGGCCGACAAACAGGGCAACCTCAATGTCTCCAAGTTCGGGCCGCGGCTGGCCGGGGCGGGCGGTTTCATCAACATTTCGCAGAACGCCAAGAAAGTCGTCTTCGTCGGCACCTTTACGGCCGGCAATCTGGAGGTTGCAGTCAGTGCCGGCAAACTGAGCATTGTCGAGGACGGCAAGGCGGTGAAGTTTGTCGACGAGGTCGAGCACCGCACCTTCAGCGGCCCGCAAGCCGCCAAGTGGGGCAAGACCGTGCTCTACATCACCGAGCGCTGCGTCTTTAAGCTGACCGCCGAAGGACTGGAACTGATCGAGATCGCACCCGGAATTGATCTGCAGAAGGACATCCTCGACAAGATGGAATTCCGGCCGATCATGCATCGCGAACCGCAGCTCATGGATGCGCGGATCTTTACCGACGAGCCGATGAACTTCCGGGCCGAAATGCTCGAACGGCCGCTGTCGGAACGTCTCACCTACGATCCGGCGCAAAACCTCTTCTTCGTCGACTTTGCCGGGCTCAGCGTACGCAGCGAAGCGGATATCAGCCGCATTCTCGAAGCCGTCGAGAACGAACTCGCGCCGATCGGCCACAAGGTCAACGCCATCGTCAATTACGACCGTTTCTCCATCGTGCCCGAGCTGGTCGATGAGTACATTGGCGTTGTCAAGGGCATCATGGATCGGCACTACCACGACGTGACGCGCTATACCTCGAGCACTTTCCTGCGCATGAAGCTCGGCGAGGCACTCGAGAAACAGCGGATTTCGCCGCGTCTCTTCGAGAGCGCCGATGAAGCCGAGGGGCATCTGGCAAAGCAATGATGACCAGAGGGTCATTAGGCCTGTGACATTGGCCGCGGTATGATTCGACGATTCCCGCGGTCGACACAGGTTTTTGCATGAAATCCAATATATTGGGCCCGCTTGCCGGGCGAAAAACGCACATTGCGCTGGCTATTGCCGCTCTGGTAGTGGCCGGCGCTTTCTTTTTATCGCGCTCCGATGAATCGAAACCGGCCGAAGCTGCCAAGGCAGCCGCCGCCCGGCCGGCGCTGACGGTCACCCTGACTACCCCACAAAATCTCGACTGGCCGCTGGTGCTCCCGGCCAACGGCAATGTCGTCGCCTGGCAGGAGGCGGTGATCGGCGCCGAGATCGCCAATTACCGGATCACCGAAGTCCGCGTCCAGGTTGGCGACAAGGTCAAAAAGGGGCAGGTGCTGGCCCGCATCGCCAGCGATACGGTGGCCAGTGAACTGGCCGAGGCCCGGGCGTCGGTGGCCGAGCTCGAAGCCAGTGCCGCCGAGGCAAAAGGCAATGCCGAGCGGGCGAAGGAGCTCAAGGAAAAGGGCTTCTACAGCTCGCAGCTCAACACCCAGTACCAGACGGCCCAGAATACGGCGCAGGCTCGCCTCGCCGCCGCCCGTGCCCGGCAGCAGGGGGCCGATCTGAAAGTCAGCAAGACTGCTGTGCTGGCGCCGGACGATGGCGTGATTTCAGCGCGCAGCGCGACGGTCGGCTCGCTGACCCAGTCGGGGCAGGAGCTGTTTCGTCTGATTCGCGGCGGTCGGCTCGAATGGCGGGCCGAAGTGCCCTCGGCCGATCTCGGCAAGATCAAGGCCGGCGTTGTCGCGGCGCTCACGGCGCCGGGCGGGGAAACGGTCAAGGGTGCGGTGCGCGCTGTCTCGCCGAGCGTTGATCCGCAGACGCGCAATGGGCTGGTCTATGTCGATTTGCCGGTGACTTCGGCGGTGCGGGCCGGCATGTTCGCGCGCGGCGAGTTTTCGCTGGCGCAAAGCCCGGCGCTGACGCTGCCGCAATCAGCTGTCGTTCTGCGCGAAGGTTTCGCCTACGTTTTCCGGATGGAGCGCGAGGATCGCGTGGCGCAGGCCAAGGTCGCTCTCGGCCGTCGGCTTGGCGAGCGCATTGAGGTTCTTTCCGGGTTGGATCCGGCAGCGCGCGTCGTGGCGACGGGGGCGGGCTTCCTGGCCGATGGGGACATCGTCAAGGTGGTCGACGGGGTTGCAAAATGAGCCGATTTTTCCGGTTGACCGTGGAATTCCGCTTGGCGGCTACGAAGATTGAGATGAAGGGTGTGATGCGATGAACGTTTCATCGTGGTCGATCCGCAATCCGACGCCGGCCATCCTGCTTTTCGTTCTCCTCACGCTGGCCGGCATCATGGGCTTCAAGGCCATGAAGATCCAGCAGTTCATGGACATCGAGTTGCCAAACGTGATCGTCACCGCCAGCCTGCCCGGCGCTGCGCCGGCCCAGATGGAAACCGAAGTGGCGCGCAAGATCGAGAATTCGGTGGCGACGCTGCAGGGCATCAAGCACATCTACACCAAGGTGCAGGACGGCACGGCGACGGTGACCGTCGAATTCCGCCTGGAAAAGCCGACGCAGGAAGCGGTCGACGACGTCCGCGATGCCGTCTCGCGCATTCGTGCCGATTTGCCGGGCGATCTGCGCGACCCGGTGATCAGCAAAATGAACCTGTCCGGCGCCCCGATCCTGACCTACACCGTGGCGTCGAGCCGGATGGATGGCGAGGCGCTGTCGTGGTTTGTCGACAACACCGTCAGCAAGGCCATCCTCTCGGCACGCGGCGTTGGTGCCGTGTCGCGGGTCGGCGGTGTGACGCGCGAAATCCGTATCGAACTCGATCCGGCCAGAATGCTCGCCCTGAGCGTCACTGCGGCCGACATCTCACGCCAGCTCAAGCAGATTCAGCAGGATGCCTCGGGCGGCCGGGCTGACGTTGGCGGCATCGAGCAGTCGGTGCGCACCATCGCCACCGTCAAGAGTGCCGATGAACTGGGTGGCATGGACATCGTGCTCTCCGACGGTCGGCGTATCCGCCTCGATCAGGTGGCGACGATCAGCGATACCGTCGGCGAGCAGCGCACCGAAGCCCTGCTCAACGGCAAGCCGGTCGTCGGCTTCGAGATCACGCGGAGCAAAGGCGCCGGCGAGGTCGAGGTGGCCGACAGCGTCAAGGTCGTCCTCGACAAGCTGAAAGCCGATCATCCCGATATCGAAATCACTGAAGCCTTCAATTTCGTCGATCCAGTCATCGAAAACTACGAAGGCTCAATGAAGCTGCTCATCGAAGGCGCGCTGCTCGCCGTGCTCGTCGTCTGGCTCTTCCTGCGCGATGCCCGGGCCACCTTCGTTTCGGCCGCTGCGCTGCCGCTCTCGGCGGTCCCGACCTTTGCCGCGATGTACCTCATGGGCTTCACGCTCAACGTCGTCACCCTGCTCTCGATGTCGCTGGTCGTCGGTATTCTGGTCGATGATGCCATCGTCGAAATCGAAAACATCATGCGCCACCTGCGCATGGGCAAAACGCCCTACCAGGCAGCCATGGAAGCTGCCGACGAAATCGGCCTGGCGGTCATCGCCACCACCTTCACGCTGATCGCCGTGTTCCTGCCGACGGCCTTCATGGGCGGCGTTGCCGGCAAATTCTTCGTCCAGTTCGGGTGGACCGCAGCCGTCGCCGTTTTCTTCTCGCTCGTCGTCGCCCGCATGCTGACGCCGATGATGGCCGCCTACATTCTCAAGCCGGTCAGTCACGACGAGCCGACGCCACGCTGGTTGAAGTATTACGAAGGCTGGGCCACCTGGTGTCTCAAGCACCGCATCCTGACCATGCTCGGCGCCGCCTTCTTCTTCGTCGGCTCCTTCATGCTCGTCCCTCTGCTGCCCACCGGCTTCGTCCCGGCCGACGACGTTTCGCAAACCCAGATCTATCTCTCCCTGCCGCCCGGCGCGACGCTCAAGGAATCGGTCGCCATTGCCGAGCAGGCCCGCCACATTGCCGAGGCCAACGAGCACGTCAAGCTGGTCTATACCGCCGTCGGCGGTGGCAAGGCCGGCAGCGATCCATTCGCAGCCTCGGGTGCTGCCGAGGTACGGAAATCCACGTTGACCATCAACCTGACGCCACGCAGCGAACGTTCGGGCATCAGCAAGCAGGTCATCGAAGACCAGTTGCACGAGGCGCTGACGGTGATCCCCGGCGCCCAGATCAAGGTTGGCCTGGCCTCCGGCAACGCCAAATACGTTCTTGTCCTGGCCAGCGAAAACGGGCCGCTGCTTTCCGAGCACGCCCGCCTCGTCGAGCGCAACCTGCGGACCATTCCCGGCATCGGCGGCATTACGACGACAGCCAGCCTGGTTCGCCCGGAACTGGTCATTCGCCCCGATTTCGCCCGCATGGCCGACCTCGGCGTGACCTCGGCGGCCATCGCCGACACCTTGCGTATCGCCACCGCCGGCGACTACGACCAAGGGCTGGCCAAGCTCAACCTCGCCCAGCGCCAGGTGCCCATCGTCGTCAAGCTGCCGCCTGAGGCGCGCACCGATCTTGCTCTGCTCGAACGCCTGACCGTGCCCGGCAAGCACGGCCCGGTCATGCTCGCCAACGTCGCTTCGGTGAGCATTGCCGGCGGCCCGGCCGAGATCGACCGCTATGACCGCCTGCGCAACATCAATTTCGAAATCGAGCTGAACGGCCAGCCGCTCGGCGACGTCGAGGCTGCCGCCCTCAAGCTGCCCAGCCTCGCCAATCTGCCACCCGGTGTCATCCAGACCACGGTCGGGGACGCCGAGGCCATGGGCGAACTGTTCGCCAGTTTCGCGCTGGCCATGGCGACCGGCGTACTGTGCATCTACATCGTGCTCGTCCTGCTCTTCAAGGACTTCGTCCAGCCGGTGACCATCCTCGCCGCCCTCGTGCTCTCCGTGCCGGGCGCTTTCCTGGCGCTGTTCATCACCAGCACGGCGCTGTCGATGCCGTCGATGATCGGCCTCATCATGCTCATGGGCATCGCCACCAAAAACTCCATTCTGCTCATCGACTACGTCGTTCTCGCCCGTCGCGAGCACGGGCTGGATCGCTGGCACGCGCTACTCGATGCCTGCCGCAAGCGGGCCCGGCCGATCGTCATGACCACCGTCGCCATGGGCGCCGGCATGATGCCGATTGCTCTCGGTATCGGCACCGACCCGAGCTTCCGGGCGCCGATGGCCATCGTCGTCATCGGCGGCCTGATTACCTCGACCTTCCTGAGTCTGCTCGTCATCCCGGTGGTGTTTACCTACGTCGATGACCTGATCGGGCTGGTTCGGGCTCGCCTGGGGCTCAAGCCGCACTAAGCGTCGCGGCAGATGGGGTGCGGACGGAGGGTTTTGGCGAAAATCTGAATGAGTCGCGAGGCGCCATCGCCATGGAGATGATCGTCAGATCGCGGTTATAGAGTCATTCCTGTCGGGACGGTCTTGACTTTGGTAATGGGCGAGGCGAGCATCACGCTCCTTATTCATCGGCAGGTGCCGTGCTTTTTTCGCCGCCTGATGCCGTGCGATGACAGATGCGCCAGTTGGTGAGCGAAATTCCTGCAAAAAAATACTCCGTTTTGTCACTCAGGCCGCAACTCTGGCTGATGCTGGTGTTTGGTCTGGGGCTCGTCTGGGCGATGGCCTGGTATGAGCTCGAGCGAAGCCGGGCGGGTTATCTGCGTGAAGTCGAGAACTCAACCCGGTTTCAGGCGCAGGCCTTTGCCGAGAGCGCATTTTCGGCCATCAAACGCCTTGACCAGATGCTGCTCGATCTGCGAACCCAGTGGGATGGGCGCCCCGAGCGCTTCGCCGAACAGGTAAAACGTCGCCAGCAATACATGGCCGACATGGCCTTTCAGGTGGCCGTTATCGATGCCGAGGGCTGGTTGGCTTATTCCAATCTGTCGGTCGCCAGTGAGCGCGTGTTTCTTGGCGAACGCGAGCATTTTCGGGCACACCTTGATGGTGGCGACCGACTGTTCATCAGCAAGCCGATCAAGGGCAAGGTGTCCGGCAAATGGTCCATCCAGTTCACCCGGCCGATCCTGGTCAACGGGCGTTTGACGGGGGTGATAGTGGCTTCCGTCAGCCCGGGTTCGGTGGCGGCCTACAGTGAAAAAATCGCCCCGGAGGCGAGCAGCACCGTGGTTGCCGATAGCGGCGACATTGTCGCGCGCGAGCCTGGTTTCGAAAACGCCATGGGTAAGAAAATTGTCGGGGCCCCTTATCTGCCGCCAGGTGCGCCCTTGTCCGGCAGTTTCACGCGACAGGCCCAGGTAGATGGTGTCGAGCGGGTCTACGGGTTTTACCGACTGCCGGACTACGGCCTGAATTTTGTCATCGGGCATGCTGTCGAACAGGTGTTGATGCCTTTCTATAGTCACCGGCGGGTCGTGCTTGGCGCAGCTTCGGGGGTCAGCATCGTTTTTGCGGCCTTCATGCTGTTTCTGTTCCGTTCGCTGGCGTTGCGGGCCGACATGGGGAGGCGTCTGCATGATAGCCAGGCGATGCTCGCTTCGGCGGTCGATACCATCGGCGAGGCCTTTGTCATTTACGATCAGGATGACCGACTGGCTTATTCAAATGAGCAGTATCGTCAGTATTACCGGAGCTCTTCCGACCTGCTGGTTCCCGGAAAAAGCTTCGAGGAAATCATTCGCACGGGCGCTGAACGCGGCCAGTACAAGGAGGCCATCGGCCGCGAAGACGAATGGATAGCCGAGCGTCTGGCCGCTCATCGCGGCGGCAATACTGAGATCATTCAGCAGCTTGATGACGGCCGCTGGCTGCGGATTCTCGAGCGCCGGACACCGGAAGGATTCACTGTCGGTTTTCGCATTGACGTGACCGAGCTTTACGCTGCCAAGGAGGCGGCAGAGGCGGCCAATCGGGCCAAGAGCAGTTTTCTGGCGATGATGTCGCATGAAATCCGCACGCCGATGAACGGCATCCTGGGCATGGCTCAACTGCTGCTGATGCCAGGGGTGTCGAATGACGAGCGCAATGACTACGCGCGCATCATCCTCAATTCGGGCCAGACCTTGCTGGCGCTGCTCAACGATGTCCTCGATCTGTCGAAGATCGAGGCCGGCAAGCTGGCCCTGTCCGACGCGGTCTTCGATCCGAAGCAAATCATCGACGAAACCGCCATGCTTTTTTCCGGGCCGGTTCACGACAAGGAACTCGAGGTTCGGGCGAGCTGGCGGGGCGAAGCGGGCACACGCTACCGTGCCGACTCGATCCGGTTGCGCCAGATGCTGTCCAATCTGGTCAGCAATGCAGTGAAATTTACGGCGCACGGCTTTGTCGATATCGAGGCGAGCGAGGTCAGCCGTGACGCGCACGGGGCGATCCTCGAGTTTTCCGTCCGCGACAGCGGGATCGGCATTTCCTTGGGCCAGCAGTCGCAGCTTTTCGAGCCGTTTTCGCAGGCCGATAGTTCGACGACCCGCGAGTTTGGCGGCACCGGCCTTGGCCTCTCCATCGTCCGCCGTCTGGCCGAAATGATGGGCGGGGAAGTCGGCGTCGAGAGTCAGTCCGGGCAGGGGGCGCGTTTCTGGTTCCGGATTCGCGCCAGGATCGTCGAAGCTGGCGAGGACAGTCGTCAGGCGACCCGAAACCGGGAGCCCGAAGTCAAGAACGCGTCGGCCAGCCAGGTTGGCCGGATACTGGTGGTCGAGGACAATCTGGTGAACCGCAAAGTGGTCAGCGCCATGCTCCAGAAAGAGGGTTTCGTGGTCGAGGTGGCCGAGAACGGACTGGAAGCGCTGACAGCCATTACCAGCGGACTGTGCCCGGATCTGATCCTGATGGACGTCCAGATGCCGATCATGGACGGTCTCGAGTCTACCCGCCTGATCCGCGACTGGGAGCAGGAAAAGGGATTGCCGCGCCGGCCCGTCGTGGCCCTAAGCGCCGCAGCCTTCGTCGAGGATCAGCAGCGCTGCATGGCGGCCGGCATGGACGATTTTCTGGCCAAACCGATCAATCATGCCGAGTTGCTGGGCATGGTCGGCAAGTGGTTGGGCAACTTCAAGGCTCATTGATGGCAAGCGTGAAATATGTCACTGACCTCAAAAAAGGATGGCGCTAACCTGAGTCAACAGGAGGTGCTGTCATGACGATTACTGCAAGCGTAGCGTTTTTCAAGAGTGAATTTGTCGCGGCTTTGAGCGATGGCCGGCGCGTTGAGCGGCACGACTGGCGTGCCATGGCGCAGGCGCTTTATGAGCTTGGTGTTGACGATACCGCCATCAACTACGAATGGCACAATGGCCAGCGCATGATCACGGCCGGGCAGCAGGTGGCCTTGCGGGCTGAAATTCGGCGTCTGGCCCATATGTCCGCACACCACACCGTAAAAAACCACATCGCCGCAGCATGATTCGCCAGATTGTTTCGTTCTTACTCGACGATGGGCTTTTTTTCTGCACGCCCGAAGGTCAGCGTGTAGAAAATATCCAGCGCGTTGTCGCTGCCGGCGCGGCCAATGACAGCGATTTGTCGGGTCAGGTTGACGGTCAGCTTGACGATCCCTTCGGCCCGGCCCAGCGTCTGCTCGTAGGAAACAAGCGCGTTTGACGTCAGGCGTTTGCCGACGCTGAGAATCTGCTGGCCGGTCGTCCCGGCCGTGTCGATGCTGTTGCCGCCGGCCACCCGACTGCCTGGCTGGCGCCCGCCGGTGTCACCGATATTGCCCTGACGAAGGCCGAATTCGTCGAATCCGAAAGTCTTTTTCAACTGCTGGACAAGATTCCCCGAATCGTTGCCGAGCAGGCCGCCGGCCGCCGAGAAGAGCAGCGTCGCGTCGCCGGCGCCCATCTGTTCCGGGCCGTGGCCGAGGACCAGCCAGGCGAGTTTTTCGGCGTCAGGCAACTCCGGGTCGGAGATCAGTTTGATGACCGGCCGTTGCGCCGAGCCGCTGATCTGGACGCCGGGTTCGACCGACAGCCCCTTGCGCACGGCGCGCACATCGAGGCCGGGATTGTCGAGCAGACCGTTGAAACTCAGGATGCCGCGCTCGATCTCCAACTTTTGACCATAGGCTTCGTAGCGGCCATTGCGGGCGCGGATGGTGCCGCTGGCCCGCGGCAGGTCGCGGCCGTGGGCGGTTATGCGGATGCTGCCGGCCAGCCGGCTCGACAGGCCGGCGCCGTTGAAGAGGAAGTTGCGGCCGAGGTCGGTGTTGATGTCGAGTTCGAGCTTGGGGCGCAGGCTGGCGGCGGGCTTTTCTGTGCCCGGGCGCTTGACCACGACGTCGTCGGATAGGCGCGGCGTGCCGCCGGGGGCGAGTTGCCAGTAGCCGGCATCGACGGCCAGTTTGCCGACGGCGCCAAGGGTTCCGTCTTTGAGGCTGAGCCGGCCGTTGCCGGAAACCATCACCCACTGATCGGGCAGCTGGAAAGCGCCTAGGCGGTCGAGTTTGATGTCGAGAAAAGCGTTGTCGCTCTGCATTCCACGGTCAACCCGAATTTCGCCCGAAATTTCAAGTCGCCCCGGCTGTTTGGTCAGCGCCGCCAGGTCGTCGCGCGCATCGAGCCGGATCGCCCGGGGCATCGGCTGGAGCAAGCTGTCGAAGCCGAGGCGGTTGATGTGCAGCAGGTTGTTGCGCAGATCGACATCGAGTTCGCCGCGCGCCAGGTTGAGGCCTTGTGTGGGCAGGCGCAGGGCCAGTTTTTCGCCGCGGAAGCGGCCGCTGCTCAGCGGCGCGGCCGGCGTGCCGGCGAGTTGCAGTTCGCCGTTGAGGCGGCCTTCGCTCTGCCAGCCCTCGCCGATCAGCTCGGCCAGCCAGCCGAGGTCGGCGATGTCGGTTTTCAGGCGGCCCTGCCAGCGGGCGTTTTGGTTGAGCGACCAGGCGCCGAGCATGGCGGCGGTGAGTTCGCCATCGACCTGGCCGATGCGGCTGCCGCTGGCGTTCAGGCTGGCGTGCAGTTTTCCGGCGTCGGCCGCAGCCTGCAGAGTGGCTTGCCAGTCGAGCGGATCACCGACGAATTTGGTCGGGCCGACGTTCCAGCCGGTGGCGGCGAGCTTGATGGGGGCCGGCGCGGCGAGGTGGAAATTGCGCGATTTGTCGGGGCTGTTCAGTTTCGCTTCGAGCAGCCGCCCTTGCCACTGGCTGAAATCGCTGCTCAAACCGCCGTCCACCGCGATATTCAACAGATTCTTGCCGGCCACTTCGGCGCTGGCTGTCAGGCTGTGCGCCTGGTTGGTGCCTTCGCCATGCAGGCGGATGGCGCGCAGCAGGCCGGGCTGGTCCGGCCTGTCGAGGGCGGCGATGGCGAGATCGAGGTTCAGCGGCGAGCCGGCTTCGCCACCGCCATCGGCCTTCAGGCTCAGACCGGTGAGGCGGGCGACGCCGGGCTTGCCGATTTTGGCGGCGTTCAACTGGCCGGCGATTTTCGGATTTTGTGCTGAGCCGCTCAGGTCGAAGCGGCCGGTGATGCCGCCATCAAGGCCGTAGGGAGCGAGTTGCTGGGCATCCAGATCGACGATCACGGTGTCGCCGGGCTGGCCGAAAGCGCCTTTGGCCGACAGATGGTTGGCGCCGGAGATGAGCTGGATATCGATGCCCGGAATGCGCGGCCAGTCGATGGCGAGTTTGCCCTGGCCGTTCAGCGGCTGACCGGCGACCCGGCTGTCCTTGAGCGTGAAGCTGGCGTCGACGACGGCGCGCGGGTCGAGCCGGCCGTCGGCCTTGAAACTGGCGTTGATCTGCGCCGCCGGCAGTTTGGCGAAGCGGCTCGGGTCGAAGCGTTGCAGTTCGCCTTCGGCCGTGAAGGCGCGCGGCGTTTTGAGGTTGAGTTCAGCCTTGGCGCTCAGGCGGGCATCACCGGCCGAGACTTGCAGTTGCGGCAGGTCGATGCGCTGGTCGGCGTGGCTGGCCTCGGCGAGCAGGGTAAAGGTGGCGTCTTTCAGATTGAGCTTGAGTTGCTGGCGGTCGGCGCCGACCAGACTTGAAATTTGGCCATTTAATCGGGTCGACCGTAGGGTCGAGACGAGTTGCGCGGCGTCGAGCCGGCTGGCGGTCAATGCCAGTTTGAGGGCGCCGTCGCGCCATTCGCCGCTGCCGTTGAATTCGCTGCCGCCGGGCAGGGTGGCGTGCAGCGTAGAGAATTTTGCGCTGCTGCCCTGCCAGTCGACCGTGCCGGCCAGCGTGGTGAGCGGCAGGCGCTGGCGGTCGAGGGGGCCGGGTTGGTGATTGGTCAGGCCGAAGCTGCCGATGATGCCATCGCCTTGCGGCACGACGTCGGCGGTGATGCTGAGTTTGGCCTGCGGTGCGCCGGGCTGCCAGGTGGCCGGGTCGATGTCTTCAAGCAGGAGGCGGGCGCTGGCGAAAGCGGCGTCGGCGAAGGGCGTGAGCGCCACCTCGGCCGTGCCGGCGACGCCTTGCGTGGCGACGGCGGTCAGTGCAATGCGTTCGAGCGGGCCGTTGGCGGTCAGCGCCAGGGCGAGCGGGCGCTCGTCAAGCTGGCCGGAAATCTCGGCGCTGGCGGCGAGCGGCAGGGGGGCGAGGCCGTCGAGGCTGGCGCTGCCCGTAATGGCGATGCCGCCGGTCAGGGCGTGCAGGTCTTCGATTTGGTGCTGGCGGCCATCGCTGGTGAAACTGGCGGCGAGGTCGGTGGCGGTGAAGGCGTCGCCAACGCTCAATTTCAAAATTACGAGTTTTTTCGCGTTGACCGTGACAGGCAGTTGCAGGTCGGTCGGGGCGGGCGTCGGCGTGTCGCTCGGGGTGGTGACGATGTGCAGGTCGGCGATGCTCAGTTCGGCGATGTCCAGCGCGCCGCGGAACAGGGCTGACGGCGACCAGTCGAGGTGAATTTGCTTCGCTTCGATTTGCTGCTTGGCGGCTTGCCAGCGCAGTTGGCCGATATCCATGTTGCCGAGCAGGCGGCCGCTGGCTTGTTCGATCTGCAGCTGGCCGGCGGTGGCGTTTTGGGCCAGTCCGATGGCGGTTTGCAGGCCGCTTTCGCTGGTCGTCAGCCAGCCGAATCCGCCGATGACGGCGGCGCTGGCGAGGAGAGCGAAAAGAGTGAGAGGGCGTTTCATGTCAGAAGGGGATGGCCAGCGAGAAGTGCAGGTGCACTTCCTTGTTGCGTTCGCCGTAGGCGAGATCGATGCCGATTGGCCCGGCCGGGCTGCGCCAGCGGGCGCCGAGGCCGGCGCCAACCGCGAGGCGGATATCCTGCAGCGAATCGACCGCGTCGCCGGCGTCGACGAAGGCGGCGATGCCCCAGCTGTCGTTCAGCCAGTGCGTCACTTCGGCGCTGGCGATGGCCAGGTAGCGGCCACCGACAATGGCGCTGCCTTCCCGGATGCCGAGGCTCTGGTAGGCGTAGCCGCGCACCGAGCCGGCGCCGCCGGTGCGGAACAGGTAATCCTGCGGAATGTACTGACGCGAGTCGGCGAAGGTGTAGCCGATTTCGCCGCGCAGGTTGAGCGTGTCGGCGCGGCCGAGCGGGATGTAGTGCTGGACGCGGCTGTGCAGGCGAACGAAATTCTGGTCGGAAAGCGCGGCCTTGGCGCCGCCGCCGATCTGCACCTGGATGACGGTGCCGTCACGCGGGTCGAGCAGGTTGTCGATGTGGCGCCAGGTCCATACGCCGTTCGGGACGAGAGCCCGGGCGGTTTGCGGCGAGGCGCCGCTGGCTTCGCGCTTTTCCTCTTGCCAGTTGAGCGAGAGGCGCTGTTCGACGATGCCGCGTTGCTGCACAGTCTGGGCGCCGAAGGCGTAGCGCTCGGTTTTCAGGCCCTGGATGTCGGCGGCTTCGGCCATGATGCCGAAGCTGTGCCGGCGGTTGCGCTCGTCGGGCGGGAGGAAGACGTCGCTGTAGGCGGTCTGCCTTTTCTGCTCGAAGCGCAGGCCGCTGTCGAGCGCCCAGCCCCGGCCGAGCAGGTTGGGCGTGTGGTAATTCACCTCGACGCGGGCGCCGGTGTTGGAGCTGGCGCCGGCGCCGAAGGAGACGCGATGGGGCGAACGCTCGCGGACGCGGACGAGGACGGGCGCCGTCGCCGTGCCGTCCTCGTTGACCACGGCCGCCTCGCGGTCGAGCGTGGTCTGCACCGAGGAAAAATAGGGTGTCGATTGCAGCATGCCTTGCAGTGCACTCAGGCGGTCGGCACGGTAAGGCTGGCCGGCCTGCACGGCGCGGTTGTAGCGTTCGATGAGGTCGGGCGGGTAGTTTTCCAGGCCCTCGACGCGAATCCCGCCGAAGCGGTAGCGCGGGCCGGCATCGTAGTGAGCGCTTAGCTCGGCGCGGTGGGTTTCGGCGTCGATGCTGGCTTCGCTGTCGAGCAGCGAGGCATCAGCATGTTCGACGGCCAGTAGCTCGGAAAGGATCTGCTGCTTGGCATCGTTCCAGTCTTCCTGGCGGAAAGGCTGGCCGACCGGCAGGCCCCAGCCGGCAATCAGGGCCGATTTCGTTATTGGCTCAATTTTCCCGTCGACCGTGACATTGACGCTGGCGATGGTCGTCCGCGGCCCGGGATCGATGGCCAACTTGAGGCCGTCATCGGCTTCGCTGAAAGTGAATTCCGGCGAAAAATAGCCTTCAGTAGCGAGAATATCGCTGAGTTGCCCCTGCAAACGGCTCGGATTGCCGGCTTCCTCGGGCAACCAGGGCGCCAGCAGCTTGCTGATGTCCTTCGGCGCCTGCACGGCCAGCTCGCCGGCGACCAGCGGGGTGGCTATGGCGAGCAGAAAAAGGAGTGGCAGTTGGCGGGTGATCACGCCGTCATTTTACGCGTCAGCTATGGCTTGGCGCGGCGGCAGCAAGAAACTGCGCGGCTGGTGGATCACTCGGCTCCAGAGGACGCGGAGCAAGGGCCCCCAGTGTTCGAAAACGATGCCCCGGGCGCGCATGGCGGTGCGCATGGCCAGCGCGAAGCTGACGGCGAGGTTGGTGAAGCCGATGGCGGCGATGCCGAAGGCGGCCCAGGCGATGGCCTTGAGCGGCAATTCGAACTGGAAGCCGACCAGCGCGTAGCCGAGGTTGGCCGAGGCGAAGGCGATGTGGCGGATGTCGAGCGGCAGGCCGAGGATGGTGCCGATGACGCCGGTCGAGCCAAGCATGCAGCCGAACAGGAAGTTACCCATGATGCCGCCCAGGTGTTCCTGAATGTAGCTGCCGATGCGCCCGGCCCGCTCGCCGCCGGCCAGCGCCTGCAGCCAGCGCAGGCGGGCGATGCGCGGGCCGATGTCGGCGTAGGCGGCGCGGTTGTCGAAATAGCCGGAGATCAGGCCGGACAGAAACAGGTAAAAACCGGCGATGGCGGCGTGCGGCAGCGCCCAGGACAGCGGATCGAGATCGGCAATGAGGTGGGCACCCTTGTCAACCGTGATGGCCGGCTCGCCAGCCCAATAGCTCAGGCCGAAACCGACGGCAATGGCGACCGGCAGGGCAACCATGACGTTGCCGGCAATGGCGGCGAGCTGGCTGCGGCTGACCGCGGCAACGACATCGACCAGCCGCTCGAGATCGGCGCTGCGCGTTGGCTTGATGTCGCCGAGCAGGCCGGCCAGGGTTTGCGCCGTCATCGCCGGCTGCTTGGTGGCGACCGTCATGCCAAGCAGGAAGATGATGACGAAGCCCAGTCCATAGATCATGCTGAACATGAAAGCTTCGCCGAACAGCGGCGCCTGCAGGGCGGCGGCCTTGATCTTGAGCAGCGCCATGAGTCCGATCAGCACGCCGGCGCCAGCCGCCGAGTGCCACATGTTGCGGCAATCGGCTTGCGTTTGGCAGATGTAATGTTCGCCCGAGCGCGCCGCGTTTTCGGTTACACGAACAGCAAGCAGGCGGGAGAGCTGGGCGACGTAAAAGCGCAGGCTGTTGCGGCGGTTTTCGGCGAGAAAAGCGGCGTGGGCGAATTCGCCCCAGGACTGGATGGCCTCGCTGCGGGTGGTCGATAGCTGGCTGGCGGTGAGGATGGCGGTAAGATCGCGCAGGCGGTCCAGGCTTTGCTCAGCGCGCGTCAACAGGTAGGAAAGATGGAGGCTGGTCCCGACAGTGAGCGCCCGCTTACGTATCCGCTGGAGCGTGCACTGGCATTGGTCGGCGATGACCAGTAGCTGGCTGCCGTCGTCAGCAACTTGTTCGGGATCGTTGAGTGCGGCGCGGAAGGCATTGACGAAATCCAGCGCCTCGGCGGAGAGCGCGACGAAGCTAGGTGTGTCGTCGTCGAAATTGGGCGAGGCGCGCATCAGCTCGTTTTCGATACCCAGGCCACTGACCCTGTGGGCGAGCAGCAGTACGGCGTCGAGCATCTGTTCCTGGATGCGGTGCCAGTCGACATTGCGCAGTTCCTCGGCTGGGGCGAGCAGCGCCCAGAAGCGTTGCGAGGCCTCGGGTGGAATCTCCTCGAGCCAGCGCCAGTCGTCGGTGTTGTCGTAGATGACATGCAGGCAGTCTTTCAGCCGGCGTTCGTCGGGGACTTCCGGCAACAGATGGCTGCCGAGGATGCGCCACCATTCCGAGAAAAAACCGGTGCCCGGCAGAACTCCGCTTTCGGTGAAAAAGGTGACGAGCCGGCGCGTCGCGACGAAATGCACGACATGGCAGCGAAAGACAGCGAGCAAGGCCGGGTCGGATTCGAGTCGGTCGAGCATGAATTGGTAACGCTCAGGCGATCTGCCGTCGCGCCGATTTTGCGGGCGCAGGGCGGCAACCAGCCGGCGCATCAGTTCGAGCGTATCGGCTTGGGGATGGCGAAAGCTGTTCAGGGCATCAGCCAGCGGGTCGCCTACCGGCGATGCCTGGCCAAACAGCCAGAGGAAAAAGGCTTGGATTTTTGTCATATTATTTTGGGTCCGGAGTGGCCGTCAGGGTGTCGGACGAACCCATGGTAACGGAGATAAAGGCTGCCCGCCATGGGCGACAAGTGGTTGAAATGTGACGATTCGTAATAGAATTCGGAGGTTTCAAAATAATCTTTCATCCTAATTACTACACCGGGACTGCCAAAAATGAATATCGTCAAAAAATCTCTGGTTCTGGCCCTGCTGGCCGGCATCGGTTTCTCTGCTGTTGCCCAAGAACGCGTTTACTTGATTGATCAGCGTGACGTCGTCGCCAAGTCCGGTTTCGGCCTGTGCTGGCGTGATGGCTACTGGACCCCGGCCGCTGCTGCCGCCGACAAGGCCGGTTGCGAGTGCGACAAGGACCTGCTGCCGAAGGAAGCCT